>CP010425.1:0-1157690 GCA_000830295.1 archaeon GW2011_AR15
AAAGATAAATAATGGATATTATAAAAAAGAAGCTGGCATCTTAGGGTACATGCCCAAATCCAAAGGTAGAATTAAATCGCAAAAATATGTTAAAGATTTACTAACTAAGATTACTAAAAAAAAGACTAAACAAGGAAAAGGTAATCAATTGATTGTTTCTGGAAAAATATATACAACCATAGAGAAGATGTCGGAAGCGTACACACACTTATATGTTGTAGAAAATACGCTGAGAGATTTAATTAGGAAGGTATTATCTAACGAAGTCGATTGGTGGAAGAATAAAATCCCTCCTGGAATTCAAAAAGAAGTTGAAGAAACTATCAAAAGAACCCCTTACCACGCAGCCAAGAGAAAAGATGAGTTAGAATATACTCATTTAGGACAATTAAAAGAGATAATTATTTGCAAAAATAATTGGAATGATTTTACGCCCCATCTAAACAACAAAGATATAACCTCATTTTCAGTATTTATAAACCAAGCAATTGCTTCTAGGAATGCTATCGGACACTGTATCCCATTAGAAAAACAAGATCTGAAGATTGTTGATGTTAGATTTCAAGATATTCTAAATATGATAAAATAAGCAACCAAAAACTACGGCACCAATCGGATTCCCACAAAAATTAAGAATTTTTGGGGCACAGAAAATCCCTGATTTTCTCGTGTTCGGCAGTAAGAAAACTTCTCCGTTCGCTTCGCTCACTCCGACCACGCTGCGCTCTCACTCCGCTTCGCTTCGTTCGGGTCGGCAAACAAGAATTAGCCAAAATTGAGTTTTCACTTAACAGAAGATGAGGCAATGTTTTTAATGTGGTGCGTAGAAGATTATCAATGCGCCTAGAAGTGCTACTAATGCTCCAATAATTTCGTATCGGTCTGGACTTTTCTTATCTACAATAAATCCCCAGATGATTGAAGAAATAATAAAAATTCCTCCATACGTTGCGTAAACTCTGCCAAAATGAGCTGGTTGTAGTGTGGGAATTACTCCATATACAAAAAGAACTAATCCACCAATCAATCCATATAACCACGTTCTTTTTTCCTTCAGCCATCGCCAGACTAAATATCCTCCTCCAATTTCAAATAGGGCTGCTGCAAAAAATAGTGCCAATGTTGTAATAATTAGTGTTGATGCCATATTGATTCCTCCTTTCTTGGCCAGTAGAATATTATGCCAACACCAATAAGTGCGATGATACCCCCAATAACATCAAACTTGTCTGGCGCAATTCCTTCAAAAATCCATCCCCACAACATTGCCATAACAATGAACACTCCTCCATAAGCAGCATAAATTCTATGAAAATGCGATGGCTGAAACGTTGGAACAATTCCATATAAGAATAGTACAAACCCGCCCACAACACCGATCATCCAGCTATAACTTTCTCGCAGCCATAACCAGACTAAATATCCTCCACCTATCTCGAAAAGTCCAGCTAGGAAAAAGAATAATATTGTTGTAGCAATCTTTTTTGTTTTTTGACGCATTGATAATACAAAAGTTTCTATTTATATAAAACATCGCCTTTGATGAACGTGAAAACTCAACTTCTCCGTTCGCTACGCTCACTATGACCTCGCTGCGCTCTCCTCCCTTCGGTTGTCGGGTCGGCTAACAGGAATTATGCACAATTGAGTTTTGAGGCACTAAAGAAGTTTAAAGAAATCCTCTCTACTTAACCCAGCTTGTCTAATAATAGCTCTCAATGTTCCTTTAGCGATTTCTTTATGATTTGGAACAGTCATTCTTCTGAAAGGTTCTTTATTTTGTCTTAGAATAATATGGCTTCCTGTTTGATGATCTATTTCATAGCCAAATTTTTTAAGAGCTTTAACAACTTCAAGTCCAGAAATAACAGGCAACTTAGGCATGAATATCCACTACTTCTTCATCAATAGATGAAGGTATTGGTTCATTATGCTTTTTTAGGCTTTCCAGATAGCCTTTCATGGCATCTTTTATATTAACTATAGCTTCGCTTCTAGTTTTACCTTGAGAGATACAACCTGGTAATGTTGGACACTCAGCCACAAAGATACCATTCTCATCTTGTTCTAACATGACTCTAAATTTCATTATACTCACCTTTCATAAGAAAAGAAGGACTTCTTTAAATAAATTGTGCCTCAAAACCCAACTCTTCGTCGCTTCGCTCCTTGTCCTTTCATCTCTCAACTCGCCAAGAGTGACTTCACGCAGTTCGTCCTTGGCTCGTTGGAGGAAAGGAGCGCATAACATGAATTATACGCAATTGAAAAAGGGCAAAAACTTACTGTTCATCCTTGTGATAGATGTCTAAAAAAATAAGTAACTCTGCTTGTTTATCAAAAGAATAAGAGATTCTGGAAGGGGGCACATATAACTCTCTAGTCCCTTTTCTTCCATATCTCATAGGTTTACCAATTTCTGGATTTTCAACTATTTTCTTAATTTGTTTAATTACTCTTTCTTTTAGAGAATTATCTTTAATTTTTGATAATGTCTTAATAAAATTTGATTCTCTTTCAATCTCTAGCATTTTTCAAGCTCTTTAAGAAAATCATCTTTTGATAGAGATTCAAACTTACCATTTTCATACCTTTTCCAAGCTGCTTCGGTCCTTCTTGCAAATTCCAGATCTTCTTCAAGGTTCTTGTTCAGTTTGCTAGCTTTTTTAATAATTAACTGATCCTTATTCTTTATAACAAGCAACTTTTCACCTATATTAAACTCAGCTCTAAGATCGTTAGGTATAACAATCTGGCCTTTAGTACTCATTTTTGTGATTCCGACATCTATCATTTAACTCACCTAAGTAAGAATATTCTTACTGATTATTTAAATCTATCGTTTTTGCCCTTTTTCAACTCCTGCGAACATTCGCTTGCTGAATGTTCTCGGCCCTTTCAGAGGCGCATAACATGAATTAGTTTCAATATTACTCAAGCGACCCCCTAGAAAATCTTAACTGTTACCTTTATTGGCAAATTATATAAACGATGTAGTCCTAATCGGTTTCAAATGGCAGAAAAATATCTTATCGATACTTCAATTTGGGTTGACCTTTATGAAGATAGAAAAGGCTACCAGAATGAGCCGTTAGGCGATTTTGCTTTCAATCTATTCTTGATGATAAAAACAAAACAGGACAAGATTGCCATTACTGATCTCACCATCAGAGAATTAGAAATGAATTATTCAATGGAAGAGATAAATGGCATGATGAAGCCTTTCGAAGACATCCTGGAGAAACTAGTTGCTTCTAAAAAACAACGCGATGAGGCTAAACTATTGGCTAAAGAAAGAAACGTGCCAAAAGGCGATGCTCTTCATGCAATCCTTGCAAGAGATAACAAATTCATCCTTGTATCAAGAGACAAGCACTTTAGAGAATTAACTAACATTTCAGAGCATCATAAACCTGAAGAGCTTATCTAATCCTTTTATCAATCTCTTCAAAAGCTTTTTCCCTTATTCTTTCAAGCTCTTCATCGCTTGTTTCCTTCTTTGAAGCACCCTTCAATTTAGAAATCTCCATCATAGCTTCTTTTAATTTGGAAGCTTCCACTTTCTCTCTAAGGGCATTTCTAATGAACTCTGTCCTGCTCTGGTAGCCTTCTTTTTTCACAATAGTATCTATATTGTTCAGAAAACTATCTTCAAGTTTTAGACTTATCATTTCAGTAGTCATATATCTATTGTATATACAACAGATATATAAGCATTTCTATTTTTCTGCCATTCTCTAAGATATAATTGACGCTATAAATCTAACGTAGGGGGGGTCGCTTTCCGTCATACTCAAAAATTTAATCTCAACAAGTTGAGTTAAATTTTTGGTTTTTCTTCGAAAAACTCGCATAACATGCATGCATTATATTCAATTTTCGTGCATATATTTTTTTAAGGAGACCCAAAAAGCATACCTTATTTTTAAAGAAATATTCTAATTATTTTTTTGTTCCTTGTATTATATACAAACTCGCTAACGTTGGATCTTGACTTGGAAATATTCTCTCTCCTTCAATACCCAAGTAATATTCTGTTTTGACTGAGAAATATTTGGCCATTGTCTCCACAATTCCAGATAAATCAGTGTGTCTAATCTTACTCATATATGAATCAGGATCTTGAGTCCACCTCTTGAAATGCTCTGATTTGGAATTAAGAAGCATTATTACAATTCTGCTATTTGGTCTTAAAACCCTGGCTGTTTCACGGACAGCTCTTTCATAATTATCAATGAATTGTAAAGATGCCACATAAATAGCAGCGTCAAAACTTGAATCTGAAAAATCCATATGTTCTGCAGATCCCACCACTGTCCTAATACTATCTGGAGCCCCATTTAAAGCTTCTTCAGAAACATCCAGTCCAGTTACATTATAACCATGCTCTGCTAATCCTCTTTCTATGATGGCCGGACCGCAACCTACACTTAAAACGTCTTTACAACCTTTTAGGGATTCTAAAAGATAATCCAATTCTTGTTCGAATACTTTTCTCCAAAATTCAGATTGACATGAGTCTAAATAGCCGGGCATATCATGAGTTAACAACTTATAATATTTAAATAATTTGATTTTAATTACACATAAAGGCTATAGGGGTCTCACTGTTTTAAACTATGCACGAAAACTCTTCGGGATTTTTTTGCTTCGCAAAAAACTGCCTTGCAGGCTATCCCTCGTCCTCCTTTCAGTCGGGTCGGTTAACAGTGATTATGCGCAATATTACTCGGGTGGGCTAAGATGTTTAAATAGAAGACAACAAAAAATTATAATTCTCCAATGGCAGTCAAGAGCTTTTCGTGGCCTTTTACAAGATTCTTAAATCGCTCAATCTCTTCAGATACAATCTCCAATTTTTCCTTATCGTTTGAACTCTCTGATTTTCCCATTTTTTATCCACTCCTTTATTTCTTCATCAGTATAATGATTTTCCCTGATGCCAGTCATGACTCTCGCATTTGCTGGGTCATCTTTGATGCCAAGTTTTGCCTTATTTGATAAAATAAATTCTTTCATAGTTATAAATGCTGTCCTTCTGTTGCCGCTTGCAAAGGCATGTTTTTGAACTAATCCTTTTAGCAAAATTGCAGCTTTGTCGTATATATCTCCAACTTTATTTTTGCAATCGTTAAGGACATCATTTATCTTGCTGTAACTCAAAACTTTTGGCTGGTCTGCCTTTTTCACTTTTATGAACTGCAAAGCTAAGTAGTTGTATTCTATTATCCTATCCGATGTTGGATAGACTATTTCTGCCATTGAGTATACTATTTAAAAACAACTATATAAATATTGTTTTTATGAATGTTTGTCGTTCTATGTTTCACTCTATTTTACGCCTACCCTGCGTCATACTGTCCGTTCGCTTCGCTCACCGCATAACATGAATTATGTTCAATTGTGTTTAAGTTCTAAATTACGGTAGCTGGGGGGAGTCCGGGTGCTTCGCACATTCCAAAACAAAACGTTTTTATAGAATCTTTAAAACATATCTGGCATGGCAGAATTGTTATTTTTCCTCTTGGCTTTTGTAGCAGAAGTAATTGGAACTATTGCTGGTTTTGGCTCTTCAACTATATTTTTGCCTCTCGCCCTGTTTTTTGTAGATTTTAAAACTGCATTAATCCTTGTTGCATTTTTTCACATTTTTGGCAACTTGGGCAGGATAACATTCTTCCGTCATGGGCTTGATAAAAAACTAATTCTGGTTTTCGGCGTACCCAGTGTTTTATTAACTGTCTTTGGCGCACTATTGGTAAACTACACCCCGCAGGATATCCTAAAATTTGTTTTGGGCATCTTTTTGCTAGTATTCTCCATAACTTCATTGATAAAACCAGATTTAAAATTCAAACCTTCAAGAAAAAATGCGGTCATCGGCGGAGGTTTGTCAGGATTTTTGGCAGGTTTAATTGGTACTGGAGGTGCTTTAAGAGGCGCATTTCTGACAGCATTTAACCTAAAAAAAGAGAATTACATAGCGACTGCGGCGGCCATCGCACTTGCTGTAGATATAACCAGAATCCCAATCTATTTTGGGAGCGGATTTCTTGGACAACAATTTTATTTGTATCTTCCATTGCTTTTTGTAATTGCCATTGCCGGCTCATTTACTGGCAAAAAGATTGTTGATAAAATACCCCAGCAATCATTTAGAAAATTTGTTTTGACAGTAATTGCAATAGTAAGTTTGAAATTTATTTATGATGGAATTTTATTCTTTTTGTAGGCGTTCCACTCTTTTTTTAGAAAAAAGAAACAAAAAATCTGACGCCCCTCTCTCGTCCTTCAGACATATACACTCCCTGCGGTCGGATTTATCAGTAATCCAAAAACTCTAAAATTTTCCTTCGGAACGTTGCACTAAATTTTAGGTCTTCCCGTTGGTCAGATGAATATAACATGGCTTAAATGGCAAGCTTTTTATAATCTCTTTAAATCAATAAACCAGGGTGATTTAAGATTTTAGTTATCGTGGGCAGCCAGTGGGGGGACGAAGGCAAGGGTAAAGTGACTGATATCCTTGCTGAAAAAGCCGATTATGTTGTAAGGTACCAGGGCGGGAACAATGCCGGCCATACTGTCGTTGTTGGCAATGAAACGTTCAAGTTCCACCTTCTTCCTTCCGGGGTAATACACGGGAAAAAGTGCATGATAGCAAACGGAGTCGTGCTTGACCCGAGAGTGCTTATAGAAGAAATAGAAGCATTAAGAGAAAGGGGGATAGAAGCAGATCTTGTAATAGACCCTCTTACAAACATAATCCTTCCATACCATAATGTACTGGACGGCATATCAGAATCCTCAATGGGAAAATCCATGATAGGAACAACAAAAAAGGGCATAGGCCCTGCCTATGAGGACAAATACGGCAGGAGGGCAATCAGGTTCATAGATTTGCTCAGCAAAGAGGTCTTCAGGAAAAAACTGCATGAGAATTTTGAACTGAAGAAAAAAACAGTCGAGAATGTATACAACCAAAAATTTGAACTGGACGAGCATCAGATATTTGAAGAATACACAGCACTGGCGGAAAAACTGAGAAAATATCTGGGGGATGTTTCAAAACTTGTCAGCGAAGCAAAAGATAAAAAAGTGATATTCGAGGGCGCACAGGGAGTTTTCCTGGATATAGCATACGGCACATACCCTTTTGTGACAAGCTCGCATCCCCTGAGCGGAGCTGTTTTTGCTGATGTCGGGATTCCACCAAGGAAGCTTGAGGTGGTTGCAATAGTAAAAGCATACACAACAAGAGTAGGGAAAGGGCCTTTCCTTGCAGAGCTCCACGGCGAAGAGGGAGACAAGATAAGGGAGACGGGGAATGAATACGGCACAACAACAGGCAGGCCGAGAAGGTGCGGCTGGCTTGACCTGGTGATGCTGAAATACTCCCACAGATTAAACGGCTTCAGCTCACTTGCAATAACAAAGCTGGATGTATTATCTGGGCTGGATAAGATAAAAGCTGCTACATCATATAAGATGGCCGGAAAAGAAGCAGAGTTTCCATTAACAATAGAGCAGCTTGAAAAGTGCGAAGTCATCTATAAGGAATTCAACGGCTTCACTATAACGGGAAAAGAGAAAAAATACAGCGACCTGGATGGAAATGCAAGGGAATATCTTGAGTTCATAGAAAAGTATTTAGGCGTGCCAATATCGCTGATATCAATCGGCCCAAAGAGAAGCGAGACCATAATCAGGAAGAAAATAGGTTTCGGGGGATTTTAAGGGGAAGCCCCTTAATACATAAAAATGAAAAATAATCTAACCGCTATATCACCTGTTGACGGAAGATACCAGAAGAAACTAAAAGAATTGTCAGAATACTTCTCAGAATACGCTTTGATAAAAAAAAGGGTTTTTGTCGAGCTGAAGTATCTCAGAGAGCTTGGCAAGGGGGATTATCTGGATATCCACAAAAAATTCAGCCTGAATGAAGCACAGAAAGTAAAAGAGATTGAGAAAAAGACAAACCATGATATCAAGGCAGTGGAATATTACATAAAAGAGAGGGTTCCTGAAAAAGTAAGGGAATTCGTGCATTACGGCCTTGCATCCGAGGATGTAAACAATCTTGCCTACAGCCTCCTGGTAAAAGAGTTTCTTGAAAAAGAGTATTACGGAAAGGCAGAATCACTGCTGAAAAAACTAAAAGAGCTGAGCATGAAAAGCAGGGATGTCGCAATGCTTGGAAGGACGCACGGCCAGCCTGCTTCCCCAACAACACTCGGAAAAGAATTTTTTGTTTTTTATTCAAGGCTTGAGAAGCAGTATGAAAAATTAAAGCAGGTAAAGCTTGCAGGCAAATTAAACGGCGCGACAGGAAATTACAATGCGCTGGCATTTTCAGAGCCTGAGAGGGACTGGGTTTCATTCTCAGAAAAATTTATTCCCGGGCTGGGGCTTGAGCCTAACCTTATAACAACACAGGTAGAGCCGCGGGATGCCCTTGTTGAGCTATTCCAGAATGTGAAAAGGATCAACAACATCCTCCTTGATATGAACAGGGATTTATGGGCATACATCTCATACGGGTATTTCACGCTGGAAAAAAAAGACTCTGAAACAGGAAGCTCAACAATGCCGCACAAGATAAACCCGATTGATTTTGAGAATTCTGAAGGCAACATAAAAGTGGCAAATGCCCTGCTGACTGCTTTTGAGGAACTGCAGATCTCAAGGATGCAGAGGGATTTGTCCGACAGCACAGTCATGAGAAACATCGGGGTCGCATTCTCGCACTCAATCCTGGCTTATATCTCGGCTCTTAAAGGCCTTGAGAAGCTCCGGCCAGATAAGGCCGCAATAAAAGCAGACCTGGAAAAGCATCCTGAAATCCTGGCAGAGGCTGTGCAGACAGTGCTGAGGAAGCACGGAAAAAAAGACGCATATGAGAAATTAAAGGAGCTTTCAAGAGGGAAAAATATCAGCATGGAAAAGCTGAGGGATTTCATAAAAAAGCTTGACATTGAGAAAAAGGACAAAGACAGGCTTCTGAAGCTGGAGCCGGAAGATTACACCGGGCTGGCTGACAAATTAGTCAAATAGGTTCAGGTGGCTGACCATGTCAGCCATGTAATGGATCGGAGATGCTTTTTTGAAATCTTCTGTGGCATGGTTTTTCCCGCTTTGGGAGAGGAGGTCATAGTTCTTCCCCTTTATCAGGCCCCATAATCTGTCTTTCCTGATTTCTTTCCTTATGTAATCCTCATATTGTGCAAATGTCGGGCCGAGCGGCTCTGGATTCCTGTCAATGTAGCGGTATGCATTGTTCAGAAACTCGTGGAGATGCAATTCAAAGCTCTCAGCTGAGCTAATCCGGGCGTCAATATTAATCCCCCTGGCTTTTAACCTCGGTATAGCCTCTTTAAGCTCTTCCTCCATCTCCCTCTCATCAAAAAGATTATTGCCGTTAAACTTAGTTACTATATAAGCAGATGCCAGATGATTAAAGCTTACTTTCATTGAAGCTTTTAATACGGACTCAAGCTCTGATGTCAGGCTTCCTTTCTGCTTATACCTGCCGCTGAAATCTTCTTTTCTGACTATGACAGGGTCGCCTGCAGTCATGCAATACCTATCCTGGAAAATATCATAGCTTAATGAGACGGGGATTATATTGTGGTTTATCTTATCCCCAATCCCGTGCCTTACTGCCCTCTCAAGCCCTATATTGACTTCACCGAATCCGCTGCTCATCCTTGTCCCTGTGAGCAGAACCAAAACCGCTTTATCGGGGTCAGCGACAAGGCCGTAGAACGCCTCAAGCTGCCTGCGTGTCGTGTTCTCCCTGTCTATCGGGAAAAGGCCGAGATTCAGCGATAACGGCCTTGCCAGCCTGTAGATCCCTGTGAAGTTCTCTATCTTGCTCATGGTGTATATATATCTGTCCTGGGGCAGCTGGTTGAGGAATATTATAAGGGCATCTATCTCTTTCAGCCCGAGAATATGGGGTGCGCCTGCTATTTCAACAGCCCCTTCCAGCCTGGGGTATTCAGATATAGGCTTCAGCTCTGCTTCTTCTCCCCTGTGGAGATATTCCCCGTATAGGCTGCCGTTGGTAAAGTAGTTCTGGTGGTATGCCCTTTCTTTTGAGAACAGCCACCTGTCAAACTGGCTGAACTCTGTTTTCTTCCTGTTAAGCTGGAAATCAAGGATTGCATCCTCACTGAAAAGGGCTTTTACAGAGTCAGCTAAAGACATGCTGTTCTGAGAATAGGCAGCTATATATAAATCTAAACTAAATTAACATCATGCGCATGGCTCTCCTTGAGGCCTGCGGAAGTTATCCTGACAAATTCCCCTTTTTCCTGGACTTCTTTTATGGTCATCGCGCCGCAGTAGCTCATGCCGGACCTCAGCCCGCCCATAAGCTGGTGGACAATCTCAGAGACATTTCCCTTGTAAGGCACTGTGGCCTCAACTCCCTCAGGCACAAACTCCATTATTTCTGTGCTCGTCTTTTCCTTTGCATCCCTCCCGAACTTTGCGCCGAATGACGCCATCCCCCTTATTACCTTGAATTTCTTGCCGTTCTTTATTATCGGATCGCCTGGGCTTTCATCTGTCCCTGCGAGCAGGCTGCCAAGCATGACAGTTGATGCTCCTGCGGCAATTGCCTTTGTTATGTCGCCTGAAAATTTTATCCCGCCGTCCGCAATCACAGGAATGCCGTGCTTTGCTGCCTCTTTTGCGCAGTTCATCACTGCACTCAGCTGAGGGTAGCCGGAACCTGTGACAATCCTTGTCGTGCATATTGAGCCCGGCCCTACTCCCACTTTTACTGCATCCGCCCCTGCTTCTATAAGATCCTTTGTTCCTTCTGCTGTTGCCACGTTGCCTGCAATTATTTCAATATCCGGGAGTTCTTTTTTTATTTTTTTTAGGACGTCAATCTCCAGGTCAGAATGCCCATGCGCTATGTCAATCACAAGCACATCAGCCCCTGCCTCAACCAGTTTTTTTGCTCTTTGGATAGCATCTTCCTTCACACCTACTGCCGCCCCGACCATCAGCCTGTCCTTGCTGTCAACTGTTGAATCCGGGTGCTTTGTTTTCCTGTAAATGTCCTTGCCTGTATAAAGGCCGCATATGTTCCAGTCATTATCAACTACAGGCAGCTTTTCAACCTTGCTCTTCATCATCATATTTTTTGCTTCTTCAGGGCTTATCCCTTTTTTCCCCACTACGAGCTTCTCTTTCGGCGTCATGAGCTCTGAAACTTTTGTGTCAAGAGGCGGCTTGAACCTTATGTCCCTGGCTGTAAGGATTCCTGTAAGCTTCCCTTTGCCATCGACAACAAGCAGGCTTGTAATCCCTTTTTCATCCATGATTTCCCTTGCCTCTTCCAGCGTGCTGCTGTATTTCACTATAAGAGGCCTCTCAATAAGTGCGCTCCTGTATCTTTTAACGCGCTCAACTTCCTTTATCTGCTGCTCAATCGTGTTGAACCTGTGTATTATGCCTATGCCACCAAGCTGGGCTATCTCAATAGCCATGCCTGACTCAGTCACAGTGTCCATGTTGGAGCTGACAACAGGAATCTTCAGCTTTATTTTTTTTGTAAGGTATGTTTCTGTAGAAACGTCCTTTCTTGATTTTATAGGGGAGCGCTTAGGCACAAGAAGAACATCATCATAGCTAAGTCCAAGTTCCATTTTACCCCGAAGCATAAGCGTAAATCAAGTGGCTATAAATATTTTTTGTCTTTGATATTTTTGTATATTATGCCAAAAACCTCATCAAGGCCCTTCCCTGTAGTGTCAATAACAAGGTCATAGTTTTTCATGTCAAGGAAATCAAACCCGTAGAATTTCATCCATCTTTTCCTGTTTGTCTGCTCCCTCTGCCTGATTGATGCAGCTGCTTCCTCAATTGTTCTGTGCGACTCTGCCTCCCTTGTCTTTGTGATCCTTTTTGCCCTCTCCTCCAGATTGCCGTCAAGGAATATCCTGTATGCATCCGGAATGAAATATGCGCTCAGCCAGGAATCAATCACAAAATCCCCCTCTCTCCTGCCTATCTCTCTCTGCCTTTCATCAATCATATTATCGATGCCTGGGTCTGTCTTCTCCAGCTCCCCAAGCTCTGCTATTGAAATCCCCTTCTTTTTTGCTATCTCTCTCTGTATGTCGCCCATTGAATAATGCCTGTACTTGAGCTTTCCGGCAAGGAGCTTTGCAACAGAACTCTTTCCCGTGCCCGCTTTCCCTGATATTGCTATTTTCATAACAAAGAAAAAAAGAAGTTGATATTTAATTCTTTTCTATATGGGGGTGGGTATGGTGCATTTCCTGCCTCTGCTTAAGGTGGGCAAGATGGCCGACCTTTTCCTTAATGAACTTGTCAAGGTCTGTGCCGTAATTCTCTATAAGTGCTGCAGTATAGTCTCCGCCAAGGAAATGGGGCATTATAACGTATGTTGCGCCGATATTGTATAGCTTCACTGCATCCTCAATCTGGTGAGCTACTGTAAGAACAATGGCATTTTTGTTTGCTTTTCTCATTTTGTGGATAAGGAGCGCATTGACTTCCATGTCCGGGATTGTTGAGACAAGAAGCTTTATTTTAGGGAACTTCAACTCATCCAGCAGTTCATAGTCATCGGCATCTCCGTACCTGCAGTGGATCCCCTTTTTCGCCATCTCAAGCACAGTATCGGGATTATAGTCAATTACCATAAATTTCATTTTCAGTTTCCTGAACGCCTCAACTATCCTGAGGCCTATCCTGTTGTAGCCGAAAAGCAGGACCTGGTAATTCCCGTCAGGGTCATGGTACCTGTACTCATCAACTTTCTTTGCTTTTCTCTCAAACACATTAAGGTATTTTGATATTGCCTGAAAAATTTTCTCGCTGTATATTATGAAGTAGCTGCTGCCTGCAATAGTGATTATCCCGACCATTGTCATTATGGAAAGCACTCCTGCGCCGAGATAACCAAGATTGACGCCCAGTGCAATTATAATCAGGGAGAACTCGCTTATCTGCGCAACTGTCAGGCCCGCAAGGAATCCTGTCCTTTTTGTGTAGCCCATCATCCCCATCAGTATCATGACTATCAGAGGGTTTCCTATGAGGACGAAAAAAGAGAATATCAGTATTGCCGGAAGATAGCGCACAACATCTGATATTACCATCTGTGAGCCTAGCCAGATGAAAAACAGCACAATGAAAAAATCCCTGATATTTTTTGTCTTTGAGCTTATCTCATACCTGAAAGGCGACATTGCAAGGGTGATTCCAGCCAGCAAGGCTCCTATCTCAATTGAAAAATTTAGATAATAGAATAAGGATGCTAATGCAAGGCACCAGCCGAGTGAAAATAAAAGCAGCAGCTCTTGAGATTTCGCAACAAGCCCCATTACTTTTGGGAGAATATATTTACCAAAAAATAAGAACAGTGTTACCAGGCCTATGCCGACAAGAAGGGTAGTGAACAGTATTGACTTAAGGTCCTGGCCTGATGAAAAAGAGGAAACCCCCATGAGTATGAACATTGCAACCAGGTCCTGCACAATAAGGAAGCCTATTGATATCCTGGCATAGAGTGATTCAATCTCCCCTTTATCTGAAAGAAGCTTCATTATTATAATGGTGCTGCTGAATGTCAGGGCGATTGAAATAAAAAGCGAGGCAACTACTGAGTAGCCCAGGGCCATACTTATGAGAAACCCTATTACTGAAGTGAAAATTATCTGCCCTATTCCCGTGACAAGCGCTGCCTTTCCTGTCTGGCTGACTATGCGCGGGTTCAGCCCCAGGCCGACCATGAACAGCAGGAAAACAACACCAACCTGCCCGAATATTGCAAACGACTCTGTCGATTTGATAAGGCTGAAATAATTGACGAGGATCCCAGTAATGATATAGCCAATAATAAAGGGCTGCTTCAGAAACATCATAAGTGCTGATATCAGGACTGTAATCCCTATAATCATGCCAAGCTCTATGAGCGCTATCTCCATGTTTCCCCTCTTTTTATAGAATCATGGACAATGTCCTATATAAATTTAATGCCGTGGAATTTTGTATTCGGTGAATTTTTCAGGCACATTATGGTTATAATATCCTGCAGGAGGAAGACCAAATCCTATTGCTGCAAACCTGTTTTCTAATTCAATCATCTCATTGTCTGGAACATTCCTCGGGATATAGAGCCTGTTCGGAACTTTCCCTGTAAGAGGAAGTATTGTTTCCCAGTCAACTCTTCTCGCATCAAAAGGAATGATGTTTTTGTCAGTGAATTCTTCAGTTTTGAGATTATATTTTTTCTCAACAGCTTTATATGCTGCCTCATAAAACCAATCAATGCCTTCGGGATGGCAGACAGGGCATGTGATAAATCCAAGTTCTATTACTTTTTCCAGGCCATCATCTCCCACAAACAACATTACCTCACTGTATCCCTTTGGTCCAAGATTCCCGATTTCACAGTTGGGCAGGCCAAATAGCCCTGTGGAAAGTCTGGCGGACCAGATATCTAGATAATCCCCCTCATTACGGTATTCTGAGATTTTCATCTCTTCTGGCAGGGTAAGCTCTTTTGCCAATTCAGCAAGTGACAGCTCTTTAAAATGCCCGTTCATAAAAACAAGATATCCCGACTGCATTATGAACCTGTTTGGATATTGTATATTAAAATCTTTTCAAAACAAAACATATTTAACTTACTCGGAGTTCATATGGCTGGGTGAGTTACATGGGAATGCTGAAAGAATTTGCTGAATTCCTCAAAGAATACAAAGTGCTTGGCCTGGCAATAGCTTTCGTGATGGGCGCTGCTGCCACTACAATGGTTAAGTCGATGGTTGACAATGTGATAATGCCTATCATAGCCCCGTTTATTCCGGGAGGGGCATGGCAGACTGCAACAGTGACATTAGGACCTGTTGTAATTAACCTGGGAGCCTTCCTGAGCGATCTTATATATTTTGTAATCATAGCATGGGCCATATTCCTGGTTGCAAAGATGATAATGAAGGAAGAGAAAGTGAGCAGGAAATAAGCTAGGTTGCAAAGATATAATCTTTTTCTTCTTCTATTCTTTTCTTTATATCAAACAATTTCCTTATCTCTGACTCTATGAACTCCGCTTTTTTTGATTTCTTCAGAAAAGTGAGGATGAAGCTGCTCTTTCCTACTCTTTTTATCTCCTTCAGCCCTTTTTCAATATCCTGAAAATTCTGTATTGCTGTTATTGATATCACGTGGTCAAAATAATTATCTGGGTAGGGTATTGATTCTGCAGGCGCCAGCCTGTATTCTATCCTGTCTTTCTGCCTAGCCCTTTCCAATAATCTGGGCGCCGGATCAATCCCATATCTTTTACAGTCCCATGGCTCTGTTGTCACCCCTGTCCCGCACCCTACATCAAGAAGCCTGTCTGTTTTTTCAGGCCGGAAGAATGTCTTTATCAGCTCTACCTTTTTCAGCTGCTCCTCTTTATGCAGCTCCTCATATCCTTCTGATATTCCGTCGTAATAGCCCATAAAAGAAAGATATTTATTCCTGGTTTAAAATATTATGCCTATGAAGCAGAAATGCATTGATATCCTTAAGAGATTAACAGGCAAAAAGCATATCTATTTTACAGACAGGGGGAACACCTCCCTGCTTCTGGCACTTAAGCTTGCAAAAGAGCTTGGGAAGAAAAAAATATTTACCCAGGACCAGGGCGGCTGGCTCACTTATGAGCAGTATATTAAAGAGCAGGGCTTTGAAATGGTCTCCCTTGAGACTGACTACGGGCTTGTAAAGCTGGCGGATCTGGAAAAAAAAGCAGCAGAGGACTCTGCACTCCTGATAAATTCAATGCCCGGCTATTTCTGCCTGCAGGAAAACATGGCTGAAATACACAAATTGTTCAGGAAGAAAAAAGCCCTGCTGATAAACGATGTTTCAGGAAGCATCGGGACAGATGCAGCAAAGCACGGCGACGTCATTGTGGGGAGCTTCGGCAGGTGGAAGCCGGTAAATGCAGAATACGGCGGTTTTATTGCAGCAGATGAACATGCTGATTTTTTTTCAGGGAACAAAGTTGAAGTTAAAGATTTCTTCAAAGAGCTTTATGAAAAACTCAGCGGGCTTCACAAAAGGCTGAAAGAATTTGAAAAAATTTCCGGAAAGATAAAGCACGAGCTGAGGGATTATGACATTATCCACAGAGAGAAAAAAGGGATAAACGTGATTGTGAAGATGCACGGTCCTGAAGAAGAGGCCGAGATTATAGATTACTGCAAGTACAGGGGATATGATACCACTCTATGCCCCCGCTATATAAGGGTTCTTGACGACGCAATAAGTATAGAAATCAAGAGATTATGAGATTACATATGTTTATAAACGAAGTGTATATCCAAAAGCATTATGGCAAGATTTGACCGCGGAAGCAAGCCGGAGAGGAGAAAACCCAGAGGATTTGGCGGAAGAAGAGAAAGGGATAATGATAGCGACGGCTTTGACAGGCCAAGAGGAGGAAGGCCAGGCGGATTTGAAAGAAGAAGCCCAAGGGACAGGGAGATGTATAAGATAATCTGCGACAAGTGCGGCAAGGAATCAGAAGTGCCTTTCAAGCCGACTTCAAGCAAGCCGATCTACTGCAGGGATTGCTTTAAGAAAGAGGACAGCAGGGAAGGCGGCAGGCCAGGAAGCGGCGGCTCTGCAAAAGAGTTTGATGAGATAAACATGAAGCTCAACAAGATAATGAAAGCCCTTGACATAGAATAATTAGTTCTAAACCAAATATTTTTATATTCCATTGATTATGTCTGAAGATATGGACTTAACTGCCTTAGTTCAGGAATATATAGTCTCTGAAGAAAAAGAGCTCAGGGAGCTGAAAGAAAGGCTTTCTGACGTGCCTGTCTCATTTTCCCCCTTTGAAGAATACCTAAAAGAGCATAAATGTTTTCTGGATGATCTTAATATAAGGGCAAAGTTTTTTGACCCGCAGATGAGGATCCTGCTTCTTGATGATATGTTTGAATTTGAGGAAGCAGATGAGATTACAGAGAAAATGGCCCTGCCCTACCCGATTATTACTATAAACGGCCTGTCTGCTTTTGATAATTTTTACAGGACCACAAAGAAAAAACTGGGAAAGCTTATCCTGCCTGATGAATCAGATGAAACTGCAAAAGTACTGCATAAGCCATACTCAAGCGCTTCTGTAATCCTATACGAGAGAGGCGACAAGATGCACTATATTGAGGTGCATCTGAACAATAATCCTATCTATTATTCACAATAATAACAAAAATAAAAAGATTATTTCTCATACCCCAGTGCATCCAGCACTCCGTCAAGAGATGGATTGGCTTTGCTCAGGTGTCTCAGATGCAGCAGAGGCTCGCCTGAATAAAGATAATCTTCCAGCAGCCTGAGTTTTCTGTTTGCGCCGGGATATTTGGAGACCTGCCTGCTAGCTTCCCATGCATATTTTCTTGCTCTCTTCTCAAGCTCTTCGTATTCTTCATGGTGCTCTTTCAGCAAAATCCTCAAAGCAGAAAACAGGCTCAGCACAGACTTGCTTCTGTTAAAACTGACATGTGGTTTGTCAAATCCAAGCGCTTGGGTTATGCTATAAGATTCTGTCTCAACGCATGCCCCTCTCTGTTCTCCATCAATAAGCTCGGGCTCGAGGTGCTGGCCGTATGCCTCAATCTCAATATCCGGAGAAAGACTTCCTATCTTTTCAACTGCCTGTTTTATTGTCTCATCTTCCCGCATCCTGTAGTTTACTTCTAAATCCATGACATTATGCCTGTTATCTACTGCAACAATCCTGTCCACAAGGTAGTTTTTCAGCTCGTGAAAGAATTTTTCTGCAATTTCCCTGTGTTCCCATTTTGGCCCGACAAAATTTCCCTGCCAGCTGTCATCAACAACAACCATCATCCCATCTTCCGCCAGCCTTTTGGCTGAGCTGAGCCATTTCGGAATCTTCTCTTTTATGTGGACATTATATATTCTATCAAAAAACGGGTACACCAAAATCTCAATTCTGTTGATTGTTTTCATTTTTATTCCTCCTGGAAGTTTATAGATAAAAATTCAAAAATCGGTTCAGCAATAACAATGGGAAAGAACTAGCAACAGCTGTATTTAAAACTGAATAGAATATATCTCAGGTAGTTGTTTTGTAAAATCATAAGAGAGGGTAATGCAGTTATTATATATAAATATTATTATTAAGTAGTGAAAATAATTTTAACATCAAGAAAATTTATAAAGATTCTTTATTTTGTTTAAACCATGGCACTCAAAATCCCTGACTCAATGGACGAGCTTGTGTACTGGACTTCCAGGAAGATTGACAGCGGCTATGTGAAAGCATGGGTTGAAAGGGAGAACTGCCCTAAGTGCGAAAAAGGGCTTATGGGCAAGCCTGTAGTAAAAGGAAAAGTAAAGATAAGGGCTTCTGAATATGTCTGCCCTGAATGCAGCCATACTGTCCCAAAACAGGAATACGAAGATACGCTGACAGCAAGCATTCTTTATACATGCCCCCACTGCGGGAATAAGGGAGAGGCCCGGGTCCCTTTCAAGAGGAAAAAATACCAGGGAGCTGACGCAATCGTGTTCTCATGCGGCAAATGCAGTGAGAAGATTCCGATAACAAAGAAACTCAAGGACATCTAAAAGTTTATAAATCTGCTCTGTTTCGCTTTCCTCAGGTGGGGAGTAGTTGAAGGATACCAAGGTTAAATTCGACATTGAGAACGGTCAAAGCTTTTTTGCCGATGAGGTCGGCGTTATCCACAACCCGCTGAAGATAATTCTGGATTTTAGGAGCATAACTCCGAGAGTTGATGTAAGGAACCAGGAATACCAGACTCTTGTGCTCAGGCACAATGTCATTCTTATGGACCCTTACACTGCAAAGAGCTTTTTTGATGTGCTGGGAAAGAACATAAAGAACTATGAAAAAGAGTTCGGAAAGATAGAAAAGCCCAGCCAGCTGAAAAAGCTCGAAAAAAAGGCTGCTGTTAAGTCATCAAAAAAAGGAAACAAGGATTCTCCGACATATTTCGGATAATGGGTGTTTAAATGAAAGTAACAAAAAAACTTATAAGGGAAGTCATTGGCGAATTAGTTGGGCCTGAATATGTTGATGTTGCATTATACCTCCATGGCAAGAAGGATGTCTCAGAGCTTGTCGTTGCAAAAGACCTCAAGATAAGCATCCAGGAAGCAAGGGCACTTCTGTACAGGCTTTACGAGAGCAATGTGGTTGTCTTTGAGAGAAAAAGAGACAAACACAAGGGATGGCACATAAGCCACTGGGATTTCCTTGATGCAAATGTCATAAAGCTCTACCAGAGGTCACAGCAGGAAAAGATAGAAGAGCTAAAGACAAGGCTGGAAAGGGAGCAGCAGAACGAATTCTACATGTGCAAGTACGCCTGCTCAAGAGTTGAGTTTGACAAGGCAATTGAGCTGAATTTCAAATGCCCTGAATGCGGCACGCTTATGAACCCGCAGGACAATTCAAGGACAATAGAAGTCATCAACGGAAGGCTGAAAGAACTAAAAGAGCTTGTCTCTTAATCCTGATACCACAGGGCAGTCTCTTTAATCCCGAGGTAAAGGGCGTATTTTGGCTTCCACCCTAAAACTGTTTCTGCTTTTGTTATGTCAAGCCTGCTTCTTATTATTTCCCCGGGCTTCTCATCAAGGTATTCGGCTCCGCCTGTATAGCCTATTATTTTTTTTACCAGGGTGAACAGTTCATTCACTGATGTCTCCGAGGACATGCCTATGTTTATCTCCCCCTCGCCTTTTTCCATTGCAAGAAGATTGGCTGAAACAACATCTTTTACATATATGTAATCCCTTGTCTGGTTCCCTGTCCCGTATATCCTGGGCTGCTCGCCATTGAGCATTTTGGATATGAATATTGATATGACTCCCTCTTTCTGCCTCGGGCCGTAAACATTTGAATACCTTAGTGAGACATAATCAAGCCCGTAGGTCCTGCTGTAGAACTGCAGGAAAAGCTCTCCTGTGAATTTTGATATGCCGTACGGGGATTTCGGGTCTTTTTTTGAGGATTCCTTTGTAGGAAGCTCAGCATCATCCCCGTATATTGCTCCTCCGGAAGATATGTTTATGAACTTTCTGACATTATATTTTATTGAATTCTCCAGGAGATTTACCAGGCCGAGTATATTGCTTTTTGCATCCAGGACAGGATTCTCAACTGAGATGTTCACATTGGCCTGAGCTGCATGGTGGTTCACGATGTCGAACTTGTGCCTTTCAAAAACCTCCCCCACTCTTTTATCCTCAACATCCATCTCATAAAGGACTGCATTTGGATTGAGATTTTCTCTTGAGCCTGAGGAAAGGTTGTCTATGACCACAACATTATGCCCTTTTTCTATGAGCGCATCAACTACATGGCTGCCTATAAAACCGGCCCCACCTGTAACAAGTATATTCATGAGAACAAAAGAACCGGTATACTATTTAATTATTTTCTTTTTTAATGAGCCGGCTTAATGGGGTGCAGCCTCTTTAAGTTCTGATCTGGTTAATATGCTCTCCACAATAAATTCCGGAATTAGTTCGAGGTCTTCAGAATGATATATCCCCTGGGCCAGGCCTGCTGCTTTTGTCAGGTCGAACTCTGCTATTTTTAGAGGCTCGCTGGTTCTTTTGCCATTTGGAGCCAGAGTATACTGGGCAAGCTTCAGCGGGTTCCCTGCTTTATCAGTTTCCAGCTCAGCAAACAGGCCGAAATATGGGTCCGGCTGCACTCTTTCAAGCGTCATTGGATCTATCCTTCCTGTTTCCCCGAGATTGCCGGGATTGATTGCAAAAGTTCCTTTCCCGCGTGAATTTACATAGTATGCAATGCCTGAGTGATGCCCGGCATGGGCTTTTCCGAGCGGGCCTTCTTCATGGATGTGCCCGCTGAAGACTGCATTGTATTCATGGCTTTCCAGTATATCTGTTATGTCCGCTCCTGTATTCTCGCCGGCAACATTGTCAAGCAGCCCTTTCAGGGGATTGTGGAGCAGCAGGTAATCTGAATCATCCTTTTCTATTCTTAACCTCACCTGCTCTATGTCGTACTCAATAGGCCTGAATGCCCTTGCAACATTGATATGGGCCGGGAAAGCATCTGCCCCTCCCTGTCCGAAGACAGAAAAGCCGTCCAGTTCAATTTTCCTGTTATGCATAAAACTTTCTTCTAATACCTCTGCTGTCTCTTTTGTAGGCTCATAGTTTCCGTAGACAGCATACCATGGAAGGGCTGTGCTGTCAAGTATGGATTTGAATTCATGCAGCTGCTTGCCTGTAAATTCAGCCATGCTCTCAAGAAAGCCAGATGGATTAAAAGTGAGTTCAAGCATCCATCTCTTATCATTAAACTGCTTTTCCAGCAGATCCCCGTTGCACAGGATATATGAATCTTCCCTCCCTCTTACATAATCTGCAAATATCCTTAGGGTATCCGTATCAGAATGGACATCCCCTATAGTATATATTGTGGTCATGAAGGCTGCTACATGGGCTTAATTTATAAATATTATCTTTTTTACTACTTAACCATAGTTAAAATAAGTTCCAATTTAGTAATATTGATAAAACGAAAGCTTTAAGATTATATACATTATTGGATTGATTATGAAAATTTCTGGGGGTATGGAATGAGCGGCGGCGGACACGGTGAGGAAGAGAAGAAGCCGTCATGGGAGAACCATGAGACTCTGGATGATTTAATTATCGGAAGGCACAAGCTGACAAGGAGAAGCCTTGATTACCTTGAAGGTATGCAGGGGGAGGTCAAAGCAGAGGTTGCCAAGATATTAAAGAAATATGGCATTTCAGCATTTGAAGTAAAAGGCCATGGTAAAGAAGATGAAATAAAGAAGGCACTTAATGATGCCATTGAAAAAAAATTATCGTATGAAAATGAGCTTCATCCTCTTAATCCCTATCTGAAAACCAGCGATCTCAAGAAAGACGAATTTATACAAAGGCTTATCGATGAGATATTCACCCCTCATAAAAGAGAGATTCTCAATGCTGTAGGTGAGAGAGAATTCATGGATATTTTAAGAGACAGGACACAGAGGCATTACAGGAATCTCGAGGAGAAATCCGCCCAGTATATTCTTTCGGATTTTAAGACAACAGATGATAAGCACAGGACAGCTGTTGCAAAATACCTTACAAATGCAGGGATAAAAGCGAGTGAAAAGGATGTTGGGCTAAGGCCTGATAAGCACCTTTCAGACCTTTACAGACTTGCGCTTACAAAGTATTCCTGAGTTATCTTACTTTCCCTTCCTTTACTTCTGATACTAATTTCTCCTTATCTGTCTGGAGCTGGCTGCCCTTGTAGAGAACCTTGTTTTCCTGCACATAGATGCTGACTTTCATGAACTCATCAAACTTGACTGTTTTTTTTCCTGTCCCTATGCCTTCTACATACACCTGGTCGCCCGGCTTTGATTTGGGGGCTTCAACCACTCTTACTGTCTTGACATCATTTGTCTCTGCTGCCAGCAGCATGCCTTCTGATTTTTCCCCTCTTAAATCTGCATGCTCGAGGTTTGACACCACCACAATATGCTTTCCCACCAGAATCTGCGGATTTTCATAGAACGGCCTGAGGCCTGCAACTATCTGCCTTGTCTCTTTTCCCAAATCAACATTTATCAGGAGCAGCTTGTCTGCCTTGTAGTGCTCTGAAACTGACTTGATTTTTGCGACTCTAAGGTTTAATCTTGAAAAAGGCTCTTCAGGCTCTTCTTCTTTTTTCTTCGGGATATCCAGCTTCAGTTCTTCTATTTTCTTCAGTATTATTTTTGCCTCTCCAATCTTGTGGTTTTCAAGCTTTTTGCTTAAATCTGAAAAATTCTGCTCTTTTATATTGAGCTGCTTTTCAATCTCCCTTGAAAATTCAGGGAGTATGGGCTTCACAAGTATGCTGAGCGTCTTTACAATATTAACGCAGTCCGTAATCGTTTTGTGCGTCTCCCCTTTGTTTGTTTTTACCAGCTCCCATGGCTGGTTGTCCTGGAAATACCTGTTCCCCATTGAGCTGATATCAAGTATTATTGAAACTGCCTTCCTGAAATCAAGGGACTCATACGCTTTGACTGCCTCTCCTGATTTTCTTTCTATCTCTTCAAGAAGCATCCTGTCCCTTATCTTTGATAATTTTGAGTCAAAGGCCCTGTTCGCAAAGCTGAGTGTCCTGTAGGCAAAATTGGCTATGTTCGCCACAAGCTCATTGTTTATCCTTGCCTTGAAATTCTCTATGTCAAGGTCAATGTCTGTCATTGTATGTGTAAGGCTGCCTGCTATATAGTATCTGAAAAACTCCGGCTCTGCGGCTTTCCTGAAATCCTCTGCTGTGAAGAATGTCCCCCTTGACTTGGACATCTTCTCTTTATTCACATTAAGGAAGCCGTGCACTACAACATTTTCAGGCGGAGTGAAATCTGACCCCATGAGCACCGCCGGCCAGAACAGCAGATGGAAATAGATTATGTCTTTTCCTATGAAATGGATTATTTTTGATTCATTCCACTGCTTTTCAGCTTTCTTTAGGTCTCCTTTCAGGTAATTGGCCAGGCTTGAGATGTAGCCTACAGGAGCGTCCAGCCAGACATAGAAATATTTCTCTTTTTCTCCGGGAATTCTGAACCCGAAATATGGCGCATCCCTTGATATGTTCCAGTCCTCAAGCCCCCCTTTGATCCAGTTCAGTATCTGGTTTTTTATCTCGGGCTGGAGATTCTTGTTTCCGCCTATATACTTCTCAAGTTTTTTTGAAAATGAGCTTAGCTTGAAGAAATAATGGTTTGATTTCTTCCTTACCGGTGTATTTTTGCAGAGCACACAGTAGCTCTGTATAAGGTCAACAGGAGTGTAGGTTGTGCCGCAGCTCTCGCAGATGTCTCCGTACTGGTCTTTTGCCCCGCACTTGGGGCAGATGCCCTTGACAAACCTGTCAGGCAGGAATCTTTTGTCATGTTCGCAGTACATCAGCTCAATGTCCTTTGTGTAGATAAGGCCTTTTTCTTTTAATCTGCTGAATATAAGCTCTGTGAAGTGCTGGCTTTCTTTTGAATGCGTTGTGTAGAATGAATCCTGGCCTATATGATATGCTTCCAGCTCCTGCTTGTGCTTCCTGAACCATTCCTTTATGAACTGTTCAGGCGTCTTTTTTTCTTTGGCTGCATTGACTTCTATCGGGGTTCCGTGTGTATCATCAGCGCACAGGTAAATCACATCCTTGCCTGCCATTTTAAGAGCACGCACATAGACGTCTGTCTGTATGTATTCAACCATGTGGCCTATATGAAGCGGGCCGTTGGCATACGGCAGGGCGCTTGTAACCAGAATCTTCTCTTTCATTCCTGAGAGAGTAATAACGCAGGATTTAAAAAAGTTGTTGAGCAAAAGAGGGAAATTACAATAAACTATAAAAACTGCTGTCCTTTTCGCAGTCTGAGAGGGCTTGTGGCGTAATCTGGCTATCGCGCCCGACTGGCAGTCGGGAGACTTCGGGTTCAAATCCCGACAAGTCCATCAACCCTTTAAGAAAGCCCTAAAAAACCAAAGGTTTTTGGGGCACGGAAAATCCTATGGATTTTCCAGTGCGTTGACGGAAACGGGTGCGGCGTGCGCTTCGCTTAGCCACACTTGTTAAATGCCTCTGTAGCATAGTGGTATTGCGTTGCCTTGGTAAGGCAAAGGTCGAGGGTTCAAATCCCTTCAGAGGCTTTTTCTTTTTCATAAAAAGTTTGATTGAGGTGGAGAATGAGGTTGATAAGGGTAGACTACCCTTATGTGGGAATCCCTTCAGAGGCTTATTATTTATTTCTTTTCAATTCATGCTCGGCAAAGAATGCCAGCTGCTTAGGCTGGTAGCTTCCCTTGTAGTCAACAAATCCGAGTCTTGATGAGCCTAAGAATACGTAGCGCATCCCAAGATGCACTTGTGACCTGTCTTTTTTCCTAACCAGCTCCCTGAATTCTTCCCCGGACATTTTAGCCTGCTTCTCGGATTTCCTTAATGCAGGAAGAAAATCCCTCCCGTCTGTTGAGTAGATCCCTACGAGCCTGTCATCCATAAGATAATAAGCTATCGATGATTCAATGCCGCTTGCATGCTGCACAATGTTCTGGAGGCATTCCTCTATCGGCTGCCTGGAAGGCAGGCTGTATCCTGAAATCCTTATAATTTCCAGTGTATTGTCCGCTATTTTTTGCAGATCCCTTGCAGCTACTGCTTTCTTTATTCTGTATACCGGTTCAGTATCTCCTTTCAGAAGCTCTTCTGATGTGATGTATTCAACCAGGTCGGCTATCATATATGGCAGGATAGTTAGAATATATTTAAAACTAATCCATTGGCACTTCTATTGCCATAAAATAGACATGGAACATTTTTTTGGGGACAGGGGCAGATACCAAAAAGTTTTATATAGTATATAGTTCAAGTATAGCCTATGAGGTGGCCGTCTGTATTTATTCTCTCTATAATTATTCTTGTGTTTATAGCAGGATGCACCCAGGAGACTGCTGATGCTCCTGTAGCAGCCGGCGGACAGGAGATAGAAGAGCAGGAGGCTCCTCCTGAGTTAAGTGAAGAAGAAAGGCACTGGGAATCACTTTTCAACAAAACATTTTCTGATGTAGACTGCCCTGAAGCTCCAGAGCGCAATTTTTCAGATGACTATTATACCGGCCCTATGATTGACGCCCATATCCACATAATGAGCCTGCCTGATGGAGCGCCGGGGCAGGACTATGAGGGTGATAATCTTGGGATAGAGTTCAGCATGGCTGACTGGGTATGCATGATGGATTACGAGGGCACAAGCAAAGCCCTGGCTTTTTTTCCTGTGTGGGACCCTATACGAAAAGAATCGCTGGATGTGGTAAAGATGACTATGGAAAAATATCCGGGCCGTTTCATCCCATTTATTATGCCTCCAGATGATGACGGCAGTCCTGATGGCTCGCCGACAGTGGATGCAGAAACACTGCGGGAGATGCTGGAAGTCTACCCCGGCCTGTTTGAAGGGTATGGTGAAATTGGTCTGTATGCCCGCTCAGGAGGGGCGCCTGCACTCCCACCGAATTCAGCCAGACTGCTGGAAATTTATCCTATGATTCGCGAGCACAAGCTGGTAGTCTATGTCCACCTTGGGGAAGGCCAGAAAGCTGCATTTGAGAAAGTGCTGGATGCAAACCCGGATATTACTTTCATCTGGCATGGCGACCAGCTGATAAGCTGCGGGGACTGCGAAAATAATCTCGATGATGTTGAAGATATCCTTAGTGACCATCCTAATGTTTACTATGGGGTTGATGAATTGTATGGAGATGTATTCCTCATACGCCCCGAAGTCAAGAAAGAAGAGTTTTTAGCCCATTTTGAGGATTATGAGCCGCTGCTCGAGAAAGACCTGGATACCTGGAAAAGATTTATTGAGCGCCATCCTGACCAGGTCCTCTGGGATACTGACAGGGGGGTCGGCGCTCCCTGGTCGCTTGACCCTGAAGTGGCCATTGCCCTCAATAATTACTCGCGCTATTTTATAGGGCATCTTGACCCTGAAGTTCAGGAAAAATATGCTTACAGGAATGCGGAAAAAATATTCTCAGGATAAAAAGCAGGGTTCTAAATCAAAAAGCTTTAAAATAAGATATTATTATAGGTCGATATGCCGCAGACAGTAACAATTCCTCTTCCGGGAAAGCAACCTGAAAAGTCAGAAGTTCAGGCAGAAATCAGAGATGGCCAGGTATACATAACAGGACTGCCTGACGGGCACACTCTTGAATATGTTGCCAGGGATGTTGAAACCAAATCAAAGTTATATGTTGTTCACCGGCCTGAGGAGTTTTCTTTGGATGCCTTTAGGCTGCATATAGGAGCAGAAGCAGAATTAGTAGAAGCTCAGGTGCAAAAGGTAAGAAGATATTTTGACGGAGGAACAACACTCATAGATTATATTTTAGCAGGCAATCAGGGAGAACTGTATTTCCCGAGTCCAGCATATAAGGATAAAAAACCTAGAGATAGATATCAGGGAAAAACTATAGAATTAGAAAAACTAATTTAAAATTATATTCTACAACTCCAGCCTATCATCAATCTCTTTGGCAACGTCTCTGAGGCTCTCCATTGTCCTGTAGATGTCGTGCTCAATCTCTTCCACAAGGTTGGAAAGGCTGTCGACACGGAGCATATACCTGCTCCCCTGGTTTATCACAACGCCTGACTTCATCAGTTTATTCAGGTGGTGGACAACTGTGCCCCTTGACAGATTAACTTTCTCGGAAATCTCGTCGCTCGTCAGCCCGTCTCCGTGCTTTACTGATCTTAATAAAACTATGGCAGTCCTGAAGCAGCTCTTATCCTTATCCCTCTCCCCCAATATGCCGAGAGAATCAAAAAACCACTGCAGCTCATCATTCACGTTATCCGCTGCAGGCTTCCTTATCCTGTTGATTGTAATCCTGTTGCTCCTGATTATCATGGCTATAGATTTGCAGCAATAATATATAAACTTTTCCGAAATATTTATAAATTAAATGATTAAATGTTCAACTTCGTTGAACTAAGCTCAACGAAAACTTTATATAGGATTTATGTTTTTACATAGAAAATCGGCATAATTGGGGGTATAACAATGATAAACCAGATAAAAACCGTCATGTTATTGGGATTGCTTACAGCATTGCTATTATGGGTAGGCCAGCTGGTGGGAGGAGCATCAGGGCTTACAGCAGCATTTGTAATTGTATTATTGATGAACTTCATAATGTACTGGTTCTCTGACAAGATAGTGCTTGCGATGTACAGGGCAAAACCTGCCCATAAGAATTCAGAGCTTTATGCTCTTGTAAAAGAGACCTCAAAAGAAGCAGGGCTTCCTATGCCAAAAGTATATATGATACCCTCCAACAACCCGAATGCATTTGCAACAGGGAGAAATCCGAAAAACTCTGCAGTCGCGTGCACAGACGGGATACTTAATTTGCTAAGCAAAGAGGAACTGAAGGGAGTGATTGCACATGAGCTCTCCCATATAAAGAACAGGGACACATTAATCACAACAATAGCTGCGACAATAGCAGGAGTGATAGCATATGTGGCAGCAATGGCACGCTGGGCCGCAATATTCGGCGGGTTCGGAGGCAGGGACAGGGATGACAATAATATAATCAGCCTTTTGGTGCTTGCAGTACTTACTCCGCTGATTGCAACAATAATCCAGCTTGCGATTTCAAGACAAAGGGAGTATATTGCTGATGCAACAGCTGCAAAAATAACAAAAAAGCCTGTGCACCTGGCAGATGCCCTCATTAAAATAGAGCAGGGAATCAAGCTTCATCCAATGGCAATGGGAAGCGAGGCTACAAGCTCATTGTTCATAGCCAACCCATTCAGGGGAGCAGGCCTGCTTAACTTATTTTCAACACACCCTCCTATAAAAGAGAGGGTTGCCAGATTGAAGGCTATGAAAATTCAGTAATGTTAACTACAAAATCGAAAAACAATGCGTAAAGGTGATGAAAAAATGAAAATTAAACCATTGGGAGACAGAGTTTTACTAAAACCAATCGAGGCTGAAGAAAAGACAAAATCAGGCATTTACCTGCCTGAATCAGCAAAGGAAAAGCCTCTGGAGGCAGAAGTTGTTGCAGTTGGCAAAGGAGAAAAAGTCAATGTCAAGCCAGGCCAGAAGGTAATCTATGAAAGCTTCGGCGGCTCAGAAGTCAGTATCAACGGTGTAAAGCACATAATCCTGGATGTCAAGGACATCCTTGCAGTTATAGAATAAAAAAATCATGGGGGAAAAATAAAATGGCAGCAAAGCAAATCAATCCTTTTAACAAAAGCATTGATGGAAAAATATCAAGGACTACATTAACTGCGTTAAGTAGTCCGAATGAAAAACTCAAAGGGGGAAAATAAAATGGCAGCAAAACAGATCATATTCGATGAAAAAGCAAGGCAGGCGCTGTTGAGGGGAGTCAACAAGGTAATGGATACTGTCTCAGTTACACTGGGGCCGAAAGGAAGGTGCGTTGCGCTTGACTCCGGATTCGGCAGCCCGACAATAATCAATGACGGCGTTACAATAGCAAAAGAGATTGAGCTTGAGGACAAGTTTGAAAACGTCGGGGCCCAGCTTGTGAAAGAAGTAGCTGAAAAATCACAGGAAGTCGCAGGAGACGGCACAACAACTGCCGTAGTTCTTGCAACCCACATAATAAGGGAAGGAATCAAGAACATAACAGCAGGAGCAAGCCCGACAGAGCTGAAAGAGGGAATTGAAAAAGCAGCAGAAAAAGTTGTTGCCTATCTGAAAGAGCAGAGTGTTGATGTGAAAGGGAAAGAAAAGATTGCGCAGGTCGCGACAATCTCAGCCAACAACGACGAAAAAATCGGGAAGCTCATTGCAGACGCAATGGAAAAAGTCGGAAACAACGGCGTCATAACAGTCGAGGAGGCAAAAGCCCTTGAGACAACACTTGAAGTTGTCGAGGGAATGCAGTTCGACAAGGGATTCGTATCGCCGTACATGGTGACAAACCCTGACAAGATGCTGACAGAGCTTGACGACCCTGTAATATTATTGTATGACAAGAAGATAAGCTCAATGAAGGAGCTCCTTCCATTGCTTGAACAGGTTGCGCAGGAGGGCAGTCCGTTCGTGATAATAGCAGAGGATATTGAAGGAGAGGCACTGGCAACCCTTATACTGAATATGATAAGGGGGGCATTCAAGGCAGTTGCTGTAAAGGCTCCCGGATTCGGGGATGACCAGAAAGAGATGCTTGAGGATATTGCAGTCCTTACAGGAGCAAGAGTCATCAGCGAGGACAAGGGGATGAAGCTCGAGACAGCTACGCTTGACGACCTCGGAAGGGCAAAGAAAGTGAAAGTTGACAAGGACAAGACAGTGATTGTAGGGGGCCACGGAGAGCCTGCTGCAATAAAGAAAAGGGTTTCGCTGATAGAATCCCAGGTAAAAGTAAGCGATTCAGATTACGACAAGGAAGACCTCAAGAAAAGGCTTGCAAAGCTGAGCGGCGGAGTTGCCGTCATAAATGTCGGAGCAGCAACAGAGACAGAGATGAAAGAGAAGAAATCAAGGGTTGACGACGCGCTTCACGCAACAAGGGCAGCAGTTGAGGAAGGCGTTGTTGCAGGAGGGGGAGTAACCCTGCTGAAAGCATCCAGGGTGCTTGACTCATTAAAGCTTGAGGGAGACCAGCAGGTAGGGGTTGAGATAGTAAAGAGGGCATGCCAGGCTCCTGTAAAAGTAATTGCAAAAAATGCAGGAAAAGAGCCAAGCATAGTGGTTGACAAACTGCAGAAGGGCGAGGGCCACCTGGGATACAATGCAAAGACTGACAAGTTCGAGGACATGTTCAAGGCAGGCGTGATAGACCCTACAAAAGTAACAAGGACTGCGCTGCAGAACGCAGTCAGCATAAGCACAATGCTCCTTATAACAGAGGCGGTTGTGACAGACATCCCTGAAAAAGAGGGCAGCAAGCCGCAGATGCCGCAGATGGGCGGAATGCCCGGCATGGGCATGATGTGAGGTTTTAACTTTTTTATTTTAAGTTATTATGGGGCAATCCCAATAAAACCCCCTGAAAAATGGCAAGGAAAAAAGAAGAGAAAAAGCAGGAAGAAAAGGTTCAGGAAGCAAAAGAGCTGAGCAAGGATGAAGTAATTGCCGAGCTTACTGACATGCTGAAGAGGACCCAGGCTGAATTCATCAACTACAAGAACCGGGTTGAGAAGGAAAATAAAGAAGCCTACGAATACTGTTCAGCAGACCTTGTAAAAAAGCTGCTGCCTGTGCTGGACAGCTTTGAGCTGGCCTTCAAAAATACCGGAGAAGCCGGGAAATTCAGGCAGGGGATGGAGATGGTGTATGCCCAGCTGGTTGATGTGCTTGAGCATGAGGGACTGAGGAGAATAGATGCAGAAGGAAAGAAATTCGACCCTTACAGGCACGAGGTGCTGATGAAAGACAAGTCAGACAAGAGCCCTGACATCGTGCTTGAGGAATTCCAGAAAGGCTACATGTTCAAGAATAAAGTGGCAAGGCATTCAAAAGTGAAGGTGTCAGAGTGAAGATAAAATATGATACCGCAAAAGAGCAGGTTTTGAAGCTTGTGCACCCGTGCAAATGCAGAAAATGCGAGAATCCCTGCAGCTACGGCTCAGGGGCTTTTATCGGGGATGAGGCAGAGAAGCTTGCTGAATTTTTGAAGATAACAAAAAAAGAGGCAGAGGAAAAATACCTCGAGAAAATAGAGAAATTCAACACGACCTTATGGAGGCCGAAAGTCGAGAGGAAGGAAGGCCTTCCTTTCGGGAAGTGCATTTTTTTCGACAGCGAAAAGGGATGCACAATACACCAAGTAAAGCCTACTGAATGCAGGCTCGCAATGGGCTGCAAGGATTACGGGGAGGACATCATAATCTGGTTCATGATGAACCATTACTTCAACCCTGATGACCCGGAGTCAGTAAGGCAGTACAAAATATATGCAGAATCAGGCGGGAAAATACTGGAGGGCGCAGAGCCTGAGAAGTTCACTCACACAGTGGCAGAAGATTACAAAGACCTGAAACAGGAAAGGGACTGGGAAAGAATCCTTGGAATAAAAGACGCAGAGGCAAAAGAAAATGGAAAACGCAAATAAGCAAAAAATGTACCTCAAGCCAGAAGCCATACTGAAATACCTTATGGGAGAGGAAAAGCTTCACACGCTGATTACGACACAGAACACAGAAGTAAACCTGATAACTACAGATCAGAGCCTTTACGAGGCACTTGGAAGCGTTGATGACAGGAGCAAGATAAACCTTAACCTGCTTGTCAAGCTGCTTGAAGTTGTGAAGATTGTGCCCCATGATGAGATGGCAAAAGAGGAGAGGAAAGTGCTGAGCCCTGAGAGGGCAGAAGAGCTCAGGAAGAGTGTGGAATGGAAATGAAAGAGTTTATACTGGAGGTCGCAAAAGAGGTCGGAGAGCTGGCGATGGAATACCTTGGAAAGGCAAAAGTCTCAGACAAGGGTCCGAAGGATGTTATAACTGAAGCAGACCTTGCAGTAGAGAAGCTCATAATAAAAAAAATCAGGGAGAAATACCCCGGCCACAATATTGTGGCAGAAGAGTCCACGAATAAAAATTCAGGCTCAAGATACAGATGGTATATTGACCCTATAGACGGCACCCATAATTACGCGCACGGAGACCCGAATTTCGTGGTTTCAATAGGAGTGACCGAAGATGGGGAGCTGAAATATGCGTGCATAAATTTCCCGTACATGAAGGACATGTATTACGCAGAAAAAGGAAAGGGCACAGAGCTCAACGGAAAAAAAGTCCGTGTCTCAAGAGCCTCAACACCTGACAGGGCAATGATACAGCTCGGCATAAGCCCGCTGAAGGATGCAATTGATGATTCGCTGAAATTGTTCAGGTATTTCACAGTGCACTACCTTAAAGCAAGGGATTACGGGTACACTGCGGGACAGATGGCATTTGTTGCTTCAGGGAAGGCAGACGGCTATCTGAAGATAGGGCAGCATCCGTGGGATGTTGCTGCAGGAATACTGATTATTGAAGAGGCAGGAGGGAAAGTGACTGATTTCAAAGGGAATAAAATAAAACTAGGCGGGAAATCAGAGCTTTACAACCTGGTTGCCTCAAACGGCCTGTTACATGATCAGCTACTAAAAGAGCTTGACAGCAAAGAGCTGAAGAGCATTGATAAAAATAAAACATGGTATTGAGAAAAAACAAGGAGATGATATGAAATGTCAAAAATAATCGGAATGAACCTTTTAAGAAAACGTTCACGAAAACAAATTAAGGACTACATTGGCAAGCCAAGTAGTCCGAACAAGGAGATGATATGAAATGTCAAAAATAATCGGAATAGACCTAGGAACTTCGAACAGCGCAGCCGCTGTGCTTGAGGCAGGCAGGCCAAAAATAATCCCCTCAGCAGAGGGGACAACACAGTACGGGAAATCCTTCCCGAGCGTAGTTGCCTTCACAAAAGACGGCCAGCTGCTTGTGGGAGAGCCTGCAAGAAGGCAGGTAGTGAGCAACCCCGAAAGGACAATCACAAAAGCGAAAAGAAAGATGGGAACATCCCACAAGTACAAGATAAACGGCAAGGAATACACGCCGCAGGAAATCTCAGCTTTCATACTCCAGAAGATAAAGAAGGATGCTGAAGCTTATCTCGGAACAAAGGTTGAGAAAGCAGTAATCACTGTGCCTGCTTATTTTGACGACAACCAGAGACAGGCAACAAAGGATGCCGGAAAGATTGCAGGCCTTGATGTTGTAAGAATAATCAACGAGCCTACTGCGGCATCTCTTGCATACGGGCTTGACAAGGCAAACCATGAGCACAAGATACTTGTGTTTGATTTAGGGGGAGGAACACTTGACGTCACAATCATGGAATTCGGCGAGGGTGTCTTTGAAGTCAAGTCAACTTCAGGAGATACGCAGCTCGGAGGAACAGATATGGATGATGCCCTGCTGAACTTCCTTGCTGAAGAGTTTGAGAAAAAAGAGGGAGTCAACCTGCTCAAGGACCCTGTTGCGACTGAAAGGCTGAAAGAAGCAGCAGAGAAGGCAAAGATAGAGCTTTCAACAGTTATGGAAACCGATATGAACCTTCCTTTCATAACAGCGACAAACAAGGGGCCGCTGCATTTCAGCAGGAAGCTGAAAAGGTCAGAGCTGGAAAAGATTATAGACCCTATTGTAAATAGATGCAGGAAGCCTCTGGAGCAGGCAGTCAAAGATGCCGGCCTGGGCTTCGGCGAAGTTGACAAGGTCATCCTTGTAGGAGGGCCGACAAGAATGCCTGTTGTGCAGAAATTTGTCGAGGATGCAGTGGGCAAGAAAGTTGAAAGGGGGGTTGACCCTATGGAATGCGTTGCGCAGGGCGCTGCAATCCAGGCAGGTGTGCTTGCAGGAGATGTCAAGGATGTGCTGCTGCTGGACGTTACTCCGTTGAGCCTTGGAATTGAAACATTAGGCGGGGTATTTACAAAGCTGATAGACAGGAACACCACGATCCCCACAAAAAAATCCCAGGTGTTCAGCACAGCTGCTGACAACCAACCTGCCGTAACAATCAGGGTTGGCCAGGGGGAAAGGCCCATGTTCAATGACAACAAATTGTTAGGGCAGTTTGACCTTGTCGGAATACCTCCTGCGCCAAGAGGCATACCTCAGATTGAGGTTACTTTTGACATTGACGCAAACGGCATAGTGAATGTCTCTGCAAAAGACCTCGGGACCAAGAAACAGCAGTCAATAAGGATAACTGCCTCAGAGAAACTCAGCGATGAGGACATAGAGAGGATGAAGAAAGACGCAGAAGTCCACGCAGAAGAAGACAAGAAAAAGAAAGAAGAGATAGAAACAATCAACCAGGCAGACACTCTTGTCTATACAACTGAAAAGCTTTTTGAGGATTTCAAGGGAAAAGTCGATGACAAAAGGCTTGAAGACATCAGAAAAGATGTCGATGAGCTGAAGAAGCTTCTTGAGCCTGAAAAGAAAGACGTTGACGCAGTAAAGAAAAAGCTGGAAGAAGTCAACAAAAAGGTACAGGAAATGAGCACTGAGATGTACCAGAAGGCAGCTGCAGAGCAGCAGGCTGCTACAGAAGCATCAGCTGAATCTTCAGGGCAGCCGAAAGCAAAAGGCAGGAAAAAAGAGAAGGTTGTCGATGCCGAGGTTGTTGACGAAGAAGAGGACGAAAAAGAGAAGAAAGGCAAAAAGAGATAATTTTTTTATTTTCTATTTTTATTCCAAGCAGATTTTTAAATAACTCCCTTCTCCACACTGCATGAACAGATATTTCGTAGGGATTGCAGGAGGCTCCGGGAGCGGAAAGTCTACCTTGGCCTATAATCTCCAGAGCAGATACCCTCCAAGAATCGGAGTCCTGGAATTAGATGATTTCCAGAAAACAAATGAGCTGCTTTCTCTCCTTGAAGGCATGCCAAACCGTGACCATCCGAGCTCTGTGGATTTTGACAGCCTGATAAGCAGCATTAACCTGCTGAAAAACGGCGAGCCTGTTTCTCTGATGACAAAAAGCCTGCGCCTGAATCCGGGATACGCTAAAGGAGGCTGGAGGATCCCTTACACAGTCATGCCAAAAGAAATCATGCTTATTGAAGGATACTGTGCATTGTGGCATCCTGAAGTGAGGTCGTCTTTTGATTACAGCATCTTCCTTGATGCTTCTGAGGAATTGAGGGTCACAAGAAGGAGCTGGAGGACAAAATCCGACTATATTGAGAAAGTCCTGCTGCCCATGCATAACCAATACATAGAACCCGCGAAAGTGCATGCTGACTTAATTATAAATGTTGATGGGTTAGATGAGGGTTCCCTTGCATCTTTAGTTGAGGAGCATCTTAAAAGCCGGAATATATTATAAGCCATAAGGACAACATAAATAAATCCCCCAGTTTTCTTTCCCCATATGGAAGACATTCTTCTCGTGGATGAGGATGACAACATAATCGGGAAAGAAGAAAAGCTCAGCGCCCATAAATCAGGGAAATTGCACAGGGCATTCTCTGTTTTTGTGTTCAACTCAAAAAAAGAGCTTCTTATACAAAAAAGAGCACAGGGCAAGTATCATTCAGCCGGCCTGTGGTCCAACACCTGCTGCAGCCATCCGGTTACTGAGGACACTAAAAAAGAGGCTGAAGAAAGGCTAAAAGAGGAGATGGGGTTCAGCTGTGAGCTGGAGGAATTATTCAGCTTCATATATGAAATAGAGTTTAAGAACGGGTTAAAAGAGCATGAGTTTGACCATGTCTTTAAGGGAAAATATAACGGGCCTGTAATGCCTAATATAAAAGAGGTCATGAACTATAAGTGGGTTGCTCCTGAAAAACTTCATGAAGATATTAAAAAGAACCCCGGCAGCTACACGCACTGGCTGAAGCTCTGCCTGAGCAGGGTCATTTCTTTTTCCTGAACTCCAGGGCAGCGGAATTAATGCAGTACCTTTTTCCTGTCGAAATTGGTCCGTCATCAAAAACATGGCCTAAGTGGCCACCGCATTTCCTGCAGGTGACTTCTGTCCTTACCATGCCGTGGCTTTCATCCCTCCTCAGCTCAACAGTCTCAGGCATTGATTCAAAAAAACTCGGCCAACCGCAGCCCGAGTCGAATTTTGCATCAGAAAAAAATAATTTCTGGCCGCAGCCAGCGCAAACATAAAAGCCTTTTTCTTTATGGAGATAAAATTTTCCTGTAAAGGGAAACTCTGTCCCTTTCTCTCTAAGTATGTGATACTGCTCTTTGGTCAGCTTCTTTTTCCAGTCTTTGTCTGGCATTGCAGGCATGATTAAAACATAGGCCGAGAATTTATATAGTTTTTCCCTTCTTCCTCTCATAAACCCTGAAATAATAGTCATACGGGTTCTTCTCGTTCTTTGGCCCTTTTTCTTCAGAGATAAGTTTCCACTCTTTCATGTCAAACTCAGGGAAGAAAATGTTTGCGTCAAAATTATGGTCGATGTAAGTCATGTATAATTTACCAACAGTGGGCAGAAACTGCCTGTAGATGGATGCCCCGCCCATGATAAAAGCCTCATCATCATGCTTCAGCGTAGCAAGTGCGCCCTGTATTGAAATGAAGACCTCGCAGCCGGGGATATTCATCTTCTCAAAGCTGAGGATGATATTCCTCCTTCCCGGCAGGGGCTTGCCGAGCGACCTGAATGTTGTAAGCCCCATGATGACAGGCTTGCCCATTGTTGTTTTCTTGAAATGCTTGAAGTCCTCAGGGATATGCCATGGTATCTGGAGATCTTTCCCAAGCTCCCTGTTTTTTCCCATTGCCCAGATCATAGAAAGTGCCATTCTAATTACCTATACTGCCACATCGCCTTTTATTGCAGGATGCGGGTCATATCCGGTGAGCTCGAAATCCTCAAACCTGAAATCAAATATTGATTTCACCTTTGGATTTATTTTCATTACGGGAAGTTTCTTCGGCTCCCTTGTAAGCTGCAATTTCACTTGGTCAATATGGTTGAGGTAAATATGCGCATCCCCGAAGGTGTGGACAAAATCGCCCGGCTCAAGCCCGCAGACCTGTGCCACCATCATTGTCAATAGCGCGTATGAAGCTATGTTGAAAGGCACTCCCAAGAACACATCTGCGCTTCTTTGATACAGCTGGCAGCTCAGTTTCCCGTCAACAACATAAAACTGGAATAATGTATGGCAGGGCGGCAATCCTGCCTTTGACATTTCCTCAACTTCAGGGGGGTTCCATGCTGAAACTATAAGCCTTCTTCCGTTCGGGCTCTCCCTGTCCTTCTTTACTTTCTTTATTTCATCAATAACCCACTTTATTTGGTCAACGCCGTTGAAATCCCTCCACTGCTTTCCGTAGACAGGGCCGAGCTCTCCCCATTTTTCCGCAAATTTCTCATCCTGCGCAACTTTCTCTGCAAATCCCTTTATATCTTCACCCCGGAATTCAGCACTTTCTTTATACCTTCTGTATGGCCATGCATCCCAGATATGGACATTGTTCTGCGCCAGGTATCTCAGGTTAGTGTCTCCCTGCAAAAACCACAGGAGCTCATGTATTATTCCCCTAAGATACACTTTTTTTGTGGTAAGAAGCGGGAATCTCTCCTGGAGGCTGAACCTCATCTGGTAGCCGAAGACGCTTATCGTGCCTGTGCCTGTCCTGTCTTCTTTCTTTACTCCGTTATCGAGGATATGCCTGGCAAGCCTGAGGTATTGTTCCATTGTAATTTTTCACTTTTAATTATTTAAAAAGATTGTGACATATTCTAATATCTGCTATGGCATCCACTTGGTGTCTTCCTTTCCCTGCCTGTGGCTGGCTAAACGGGCTGCTGTGAAAAGATAGTCTGAAAGCCTGTTCATGTATTTCAGGATGTTCTTTTCTATCTCCTCTTCCCTCATCAGCCTTATTATTTGTCTCTCCGCCCTCCTGCATACGACCCTTGCCATGTGAAGCAGTGCGCTTTCTTCAGTGCCTCCTGCAAGTATAAAATTCTTCAGCACAGGAAGCTCTTCCTCATACATGTCAATAAGCCTTTCAAGCTTCTTGACCATATCCTCTGTCACCCTTGGGATCTTGTTTGCCATCGGGTTTCCGTCTATCTTTGACTGTGAAAGCACAGAGGGGTATGCGAGATTTGAGGAGATTGCGTGCAGGTCTTTCTGTATATCCATAAGATGCGATTTAAGGTCCTCCTCTTCCAGCTTTACTATGGCAAGGCCCAAGAATGCATTGGTCTCGTCGAGCACTCCGTATGCCTCTACTCTCGTTGTATCCTTCAGTGTCCTTGAGCCGTCGCAGAGTGAAGTCTCTCCTGTATCCCCTCTTTTAGTGTAGATTTTTATCTTCCTATCTGCCAATGTTTATCACCTGCTCGCTCAGGCTGCCTTCCCTGTAAACTGTTATGCCCCTGCAGCCGAGCTCATATGCCAGCAGGAAGGATTTCTTTATGTCCTCGGTGGTTGAGCTCTTTTGGAAATTTATTGTCTTTGAGATTGCATTGTCGACATGCTTCTGGAAAACTGACTGCATCTTTATGTGCCACTCAGGCTTTATGTCATAGGCAGTCACAAATATCTTCTTCATATCCTCGGGAAGCGCAAGGTTCTCAAGCGAGTTTGACTGGATTATCTTCCTTATTATATCCTCTGAGAAATCAATGCCGTGCTCTTTTGAGACTTCCTCAAGCACCTTGTTCACATGCGTTATCTCTGTGTTCCCAAGGACTTTCCTTGTATATCCGAGCGCAAAGTTGGGCTCTATCCCCGGAGAGGTGTCTGCAAGTATGCTCCTTGCTCCTGTAGGCGCGATTGCTATCAGCGAGCAGTTCCTCAGCTTTGCCTTGTTGCAGAATACGCTTTGCTTCCACATCGGGAAGACTCCTTTTTCCTCTGCCAGCTTCTCTGACTCATTCCTGGCTGTTGATGATATGAACTTCATGACCTTCTCAGCAACCGCAAGCCCCTCCTCGGAATTATAGGGAATCCTGAGTTTGTAGAGCATATCCGCAAATCCAAGCACTCCCAGCCCTATTCTTCTGTTGCCCTTGGCCATGTCCTCTATCTTTTTCACAGGGAACCTGCCAAGGTCGACTATATTGTCCAAAAATCTTACAGAAGACCTTATGACTTTCTCGAGGTTCTTCCATCTTATCTGCTTCCTCAGCACGAACCTTGAAAGGTTTATTGCGCCGAGGTTCCCTGCGTCATAAGGAAGCAGGAGCTGGTCTCCGCACGGGTCGGTTGTTTCTATCTTCCCCATATCTGGGAAAGGATTTCCTTCATTTATCCTGTCTATGAAAAGCACTCCGGGGTCCCCTGTCTTCCATGCCATCGTAACAATGAGGTGGAATATGTTGTTGGCATCAGCCATCTCAATTACTTCGCCGGTTGCAGGGTTCTTTATTGCATATTCCTTCCTTTTCTTGACAGCTTCCATGAACTCGTCTGTCATCTCGACAGATATATTGAAGTTCTTTATTTCCCCCCTCTCTTTCATAGTTATGAATTCTATTATGTCAGGGTGTTCCACGCTGAGCGAGCCCATGTTGGCAGGCTTCCTGTTTCCCGGGACAACTGTAAGGTCAGATGCATGGTCAAACAATTTTATGAATGCTATGGGCCCTGATGAAAATCCTGCTGTTGTCTCGAGCACCTGTCCTTTCGGCCTCAGCCTTGAAAATGAGAATCCTGTGCCTCCCCCCAGCCTCTGTATAAGGGCTTTGTCATAGAGTGCCCTGAAAATCCCTTTCATGCTGTCCTCAACAGGAATTACAAAGCTGCTGTAGAGCATCCTGTTTGATGTGCCTGCATTCGCAAGTATCCTTCCTGAAGGTATAAATTCAAGCGAAGACAATATTGTAAAGAAATCTTCCTCTATCTCCTCTGTCTGCTTCTCGCTTTTCTTATATTTCTTTTCTACAGAAGCGACTGCTTTTGCTACTCTCCTGAACATCTCTTTCGGCGTTTCAATGATATTGCTTTTCCTGTCCCTTGCCAGGTATCTGGATTTTGCTATCAGCAGCCCGTTCACGCTCAGCCTTGAGTCATCCATCCTGCCGAGTATGCTCTGTTTTAGTTTTCTTAATTCAGTCCTTTTCTGCCTGTAGAGGATGAATGCCTTTGCCATCTCAGACTGGCCGTTCTCCATAAGGACTTTCTCAACAATGTCCTGCACTTCCTCCACAGAGATGATGTGGCCGTCCTGGGCTTTCTTTTCTATCTCAAGGATGACTTTTCCGGCAATCATATCAGGGAGCTCCTGATTATCTATATTTACAGCCAGCATCGTCTTCTCTATTGCAGAAGAAACCTTGGCAGGGTCAAAGTCTGCTATTGTCCCGTCCCTTTTCCTTATTTTAGAAATCCCCATCTATCAGCCCCCGATATAATAAAGAAATAATAGAAGTATTTTTAAAAGTTGTTATTGAAAATAAAGGCATTTTCAATTCCGAAACCCGAATCATAAAATTGGTAAGTTCGGGTTTCGCTATACAGTGCATACGCTGAAGCCGCAGTCCGGACATAGCACACACCCTTCCTGCTTGACAAGAGGCGCATCGCATTCCGGGCAGTTGGTCATCTGCTTTTTGTCGAAACTCACCATGATTTTGCCTTCCGGCACCTTGTCATGCGCGGTTTTTCCTGACGATTCCACAACTATCACCTGTTCAGGCATCCCTTCAACTTCCAGCTCTTCTGTCTGGACAACTATTGTTTCCTCGGTCTCGACAACAACAGGCTCCGCTGAGCTCCTGGCCTCCTTCTTGACCTCTTTTATGTTCAGCACCTGGTTGCCCCTGCTTCCGTCCCTGTAGACTGTGCATCCCTTGCAGCCTGTCTTCCAGGCAAGCATGTATCCTTTCTTGACGTCATCTATGGTTGCGCTTGTGGCGAAATTGATCGTCTTTGAGACTGCGTTTGTCACATATTTCTGGAATGCTGCCTGCATAAGTATGTGCTCCTCAGCTGATATGTTGAAAGAAACCTCAAACACTTTTTTCACATCTTCAGGGACTTCATCCAGGCCGTCAAGCGTTCCCTGCTCTGCAATCTTTTTCATAAGCTCTTCAGTATAGAATCCCCTTTCCCTGGCAACCCTCTCGAAGTGCTTATTCACGTAAGTGAACTGCTCTTTTATTGAATGGCTGTTCTTTATGTAGGCAAGGGCAAAGTTGGGCTCGCATCCTCCGCTTGTATCCCCGACCATGCTGAGCGTCCCTGTCGGAGCAATTGCTGTTATGGCGCAGTTCCTAACTCTCCTGCCCTCTTTTTCAAATTCGCTGCCTTTCCATGCGGGAAAAACTTCCCTTTCCCTTGCAAGCTCTTCTGACATCTTCCAGCCTTCCTCATCAATAACTCTCATGACTTCTGAAGCCACCATCCTGCCTTCCTCGCTTGAATAGGGAAGCCCGAGCTGGTAGAGAAGGTCTGCAAATCCCAATACTCCAAGACCTATGCGCCTTGTCTTCTTGGCCATCCTGGTTATCTTCTCTGTAGGGTATTCCCCCGCATCTATGACATTGTCCAGGAAATGGATTGCTGTCCTGGTTGTCTTCCTGAGCTTATTCCAGTCAATCTCAATCCTGCCGTTGACTTTCCTGACCATCCTGTCAAGGTTTATTGAGCCGAGGTTGCATACCTCATAATCAAGAAGCCATATTTCCGCACAGGGATTTGTAGCCTTGAATAAGCCAATGTGCTTGATTTTATTGTGCCTGTTTGCTGTGTCTATGAAAAGCACGCCCGGCTCCCCTGTCTTCCAGGCGTGATATGCAATTTTGTTAAAGAGCTCTTTTGCCCTTACTGTTCTGGCAACCTGCATTGTGTGCGGATCTATGAGATCATACTCACCGTCAGCCTCGACTGCTTTCATGAATTTGTCGTCAAGCATGACTGAGATATTGAAATTTGTAAGCTGGGTAAGGTCATCCTTTGCTGTTATGAAATGCTCAATGTCAGGGTGGCTGATGTGGAATGTCCCCATCTGGGCCCCTCTCCTGTTGCCCTGCATTATTGTGCTGCACATTACATCAAATACCCTCATGAATGACAGTGGGCCTGAAGCAATCCCGCTGCATCCTGAAACCCATGAGCCGCCCGGCCTGAGTGTTGAGAAGCAGTATCCGACCCCGCCCCCCCTTTTCTGGATAAGCGCTGCCTCCTTGACTGCCTGGAATATGCCTTCCATGCTGTCCTCAACAGGGATTACAAAGCAGTTCGCAAGATTCTTTACAGGTGTGCCTGCATTTGCGATTGTCCTCCCGCCAGGGATGAACTCAAGCTTTGTAAGCATGTCAAGAAATTCTTTTTCTGTCTTTTCAACTTCCCCGTCTGGCCTGTACACTGCGTCCGGGCCTGCAATCTCCTTTGCTATTCTTTCGAACATGTCCAGAGGGGTCTCTACGACAGTCCCGTCTGCGTCCCTTTTCAGGTATTTTGCAAATATTATCCTAAGCTGGTTCTCGTTCAGCCCCAGTTTTTCTTCTTCACTGATGCTTTCCATAAATGTTTTGTAATCCTGCATTTTTCCGCTCACCGTTCTCTTTAGTTTTTGTTATCCTTGAAATATACAAACACACAATATGTTGTGTCCCAACATATGAGAATCTACAATATGTTGTGTATCATAATTAAGTAGGAAAATTAGTATTTAAACATTCCTACAAATGAAAATAGATAATGAAAAATATATTTTTAGTCATTTCTTTTTCCTGTGGCCTTGCTCAAGATGCTGCTTTATGGCATCCCTGAGAAGCTTTATCTCAAGCATATGCTCAGACTGCAGCATTGCAAGCTCCTCCTTCATGTTCTCTGATATCGCTGTCTGTATGACCACAAAGAGCAGCAGCATCCAGATGAACAGGGCTCCGAGCCTGACCCATGCAAGTATTGTCCCTGCCTGTTCTGCAAGGAATATGAGGTATAAGCCGATGAATATAAGCGCCATCCCTGCCGGAAGCAGCAGCTTCTCGAATAGATTTATTTTCCTGTTGCTAAACATTGATAACCACCCCTTTTTATCTGAACTGGACTGATGGGTTCAGGTTTATAAAATTTTCTTTCCCCATGCCAGAAAAAATAATGTCAAGGAATCCTTTCTTCTCTTCCAGCTCAAAAGCAGAGACTGTTATGTTATGCCTGGACGCTACAAAATCCAGCACATCCTTCCTTGTGCCCAGCTCATCAACCAGGCCGAGGTCTTTTGCTTCGCTTCCGAGGAAAATCTGGCCTGTTGCAAGCCTCCTTACGCTGATAACGCTCATGTTCCTGTTCTCTGCGACTTCCTTTATGAAGAACTCATTCATCTTGTATATTATATCCTGGAATATCCTCCTCTCCTCTTCACTGGGCTCTTTGAAAGATGAGCCCATGTCCTTGAGCTCGCCTGAGACATACCTCTGGTAGGTTATGTTGTATTCCTCGAGGAATCCGGAAAAGTCAAGGTAGGAGCCTATCACTCCTATGCTTCCTGTCAATGACATCCTGTTTGCATACACATAGTCTGTCGAGCTCGCGACCCAGTATGCTGCGCTTGTTCCCATATCCCTTATCAGGGCGATTGTTGTCCTGTTGGCTGATTTTATCCTCTGGGCTATCTCATCAGCAGCAACCCCTGAGCCGCCCGGTGAGTTTATGTCAAATATTATCGCCTTTACACCCATGCCCTCTGCCTTGTCTATGGCTGCTATTACTGCCTGGCTGGAGATTGTGTCGCCTGTCAGGCCGCTGCTCTCCTCTACGCCTATGACTCCGTGTATCGGGATTATGGCAACATTACCTGTCCCAAGGCTCATATCAGGGCCGAACAGGAAGGATGTTGCAAAGCTTATAATCCAGAGTATCAAAAGTATCTTCAGGACCGGGAGTATCTTTTCCTTAAGGCCAGTTCCTATCATATTGAGATCTCCTCTATGATTTTTGTTTTTGTCAGCCTGTCTGAAAGCCTGCTGCCTGTTATGAAAAGGTATGCGGGGTCTGCTATCCAGAGCAGCCACAAGGGAAAAACAGGGAAGCATGCAAGATTCCTTATTGCCACATTGAGAAAAGTTATCCTCTCTTTTTTCTCGGTCTGGAGCTTCAGCCTCATTATCATCTTCCCGGGCGTCTGGCCGAACTTCAGCTCGAATATCACAAAATATGCAAACACCAGAAGGAACATGACAGCAAATGCGGGAATCAGGGAATTTATTGCATCAGGATTTGCCGCGATATAATTATAGTTCTGCGTGAAATCCCGGCTCGTGGGAATAACCCTCTGCACAACCCCTGAATACGGCATGAAAATCACGAACTGGATAATCAGGATATCAATGGCAAAAGACAATGTGCGCTTCCATGCAGGAGCGTTTGCAGTCATTACCCTTTTCTTGGGAAGATTCAGGTCCATCAGCCCTGTTAATTGGAAGTGGTTTAAATTGTTTTCTAAAGAACTGTGCCAAGATCCACCATGGGCTTTGCTGTCCTTTTCGTGTCATCCCACCCTATTCTGGGGCAGGCTGTATTGACCCAGACATCGACAAAAGGGAAATCCTCTAACTTGTCAAACTCAATGGTGTCAAATGCAATATAGTAGAAATTTTTTTCAGGATATTTTTCTTTTAGTTTTAATGCCTGCTGGAGATAGCTCTGGCCTGATTTTGTGCTCACCAGAACCCCGATGTTCTCTTTCATCAGGAAGCTGGAGTAGGCTGCTTTCTGCCTCTTCACTTCTTTTTCCATCAGGGATTTTGTCACAACAGAATATTTTTTGTCCACAGGATTCCAGATGTGAACATGCTGCTCATTTCCCAGCACAAGCGCCTTTGGATGGAACAATCCGTCTCCGACATAGAGGAATGCATCCACCCCGTCAAATTTCTCAAGGTTGCACCCGTATATCTGGCCCGGCTGCTTTGTGTGCTTGCCTTTCAGCAGCTTCACTGTCCTGCCTGTCTTTTCTATATCTTTTTTTATTGATTCAAGCGAGTCAATGAACTGCACTGTGAAGAACAGCCCTATTGTCTGCGGGAGCTTTTCTATCACGGATTTCGGCACTTTTATTATGCCGTCGTATTTTGCCTCGATAAAAAGGAATTTCATGATGGGAAGAAACAAAAGTTAGTTTAAAAAAGCTTTCAAAATCAGGGCTTGAGCCCTGTAAGCTCATAGATTACTGCCTGGGGCTCTGCATAAAAAAGATAATATGCCCAGAACTTAAAGCCGTCAAAATCTTCTGGCATCGCTCTGCTTGTCAGCTCATATCCCCAGTCTGTATGCCCGTCTGCTATATGGTAAATCTCATGCTTGAGGTCTGAAACTGTTCCTGATACGGGGATTATAATTGTATACTCTTTTTCAGCTGATTTCCATGAGCATGATACTGTGGCATATCCATAGCATCCGTAAATATAGTCTGAATTGAAGATGGCATTGATAAAAATATCTTCGCCTATCTCCAGACTGGCTCTTTCTTCACCTAATAGTTGCTCAAGCTGGCCCTGTGATTTGATTTCCGGGGAATTTAAGCTGGCAAGTTTGCTAAACCCCACAAGGGACCCTACATATAAAATACCTCCTGCTAATGTAACTCCTATTGCTCTCATTGCCGATTTAATTAAGCTCATCAGCCCTGAAAGAAAAAAGTTATTTATAAATTTAACAGAAGATTCTGATAGACTTATTCATCCTGTATAAAAGTAACAATCTTGGTTATGTCCCCTATATGGGAGAGCATGTTAAAAATATCTATTGTCAGCCGGGTTGAGCTTGCGCTCTGGCTTTTCTTGTCATAATCCTCTATTTTTTTCATGAGCGCCTCGCGCTTTATAGATGCCTCAATCGCGTCCTTTGTGGAGTTTGAATAAAATGCATTCATGACTTCCACATAAAATGCGCTGATCTCGGTGAAAAGGCTGAGGAAATCCCCATGCTCTGATTTTTTGAGCCCTGATACTTCACTGGCAATGTATTTTATCCTGTCCCCGATTTTTTCAAGCATCATGTTGAGCTCCCAGTACTTCATTATATTCAGCCTTTCAAGGTTCAGGGATTCCTGGACATCCCTTCTCGCCTGGGCGGATTTGAGAATCTTTATAACTACATAGTGCAGCTTATTGAGTTCCCTGTCCCTGTCCCCGATTGCAAGCAGGAGTTCTTTGTCATCAACGGACTTTGTATCTGCAATCATAGACCTGACAATGTTATCCATCCGCCTCATGAGGACCTGGAGGTCAATGTCATGTATATTCAGGAAGCTTCTTGCGGTTATTTTTTTTGCTTCTTCCTCAACCACTTCAAGGGCTATGAACTCCGCTATCCTTTTCTTATAACTCTTTATTTTCTTCGGGAGCGTCTCTCCTTTCAGGACTATGTGCATGTAATCATTCAGGTAGGCGCAGGTAATCTCGCGGAAGATAAAATCAAGTGGCTTGTTGTCCACATCAATAGTCTTTACCCTGTCGCTGATGCCCTTTTTCTTAATATCTGCCGTCAGCCTGAGATAATTATCAATTTCCTCAATATATATCTCATCCCCGCCTTTCATAGAATTATCTTTTATCCAGCTTTTCGGCAGGGCGACTACCAGAGAAGAGAGCCCGCTTTTTACAAGTTTCCTGATATACATGCTTTTGAAATACATATTTGTATATATATAATTTTTGAATAACCTCCTAACTATAAAACCATTCTGGATGCACCCTGCCTTCGCCGGCATAATCTTTTCTGAAGGACTCCAGCACATTGACTGCCCTTCCAAGCTTGTCTCCGTCAAGACAGAGCTCATCGCACAATAGCATTTTCCTGTAGCCTATATCATATATCCATGAAAGCTCTGACAAGTCTGCAGCTGCAGGGACAGGATGATTGATTACAGAAAGGAGCATCCTTGAACCGATAACTGCTTCAGGGTCCTTTGCGATAATCAGTTTCATGGCTTCCATCATATGATGCGGCTTGTCAATTTCCACATAAAGGTCTCCTCGGGCTGCGCAGAGATAGACGTTTTTCTGCTTCCTATACTCGTTCATTACATACTGGAGGCCTTTTTTGCTCTCAATCTTCAGCACAATTTCGGAATCCCCGACTATCTCCCTGAACTGGTCAACATCTTTCTGGGATTCGACAAATGAAAGGTAATACCTGTCAAACCCCGCTGCTTTTGCCTTCTCTATTTTTTCTATCTCATAGTCAAGGAAAGTCGGACCTATCATATTATAGCTCGGATCTTTTATGTGCAGCGACTCTCCCCTATAGACCATGTACTGCGACCCGCCTTCAAAGACGAGCCTCTTCCCGCCTTCAATCCTGTTCAGCAGCGCATAATCCTCTCCTCCTTTAAAGAGGACCATCGTAGGCGTCCTGGCTTCAATAGGGTGGTTGAGTATAACTTCAAGATGGTCATTGTTCGGGACCACTTCCATCACCCTGAGCTGCCTTCCCTTTATATCAAAATAAAGAGGGACATGCCCGGCAAGCGCCTGGGCATCCTTCAGCTCTGTCCCTATCTCTGCTGCCTTGATCATGGCTGTGTTCAGTCTTATCCCTGCAAGCCTCTCATCAGTTGCAAATTTCCGGAAATGGGGGAACGTGGGCCAGAGCGTCACAAGCAGCTCCAGGTCCCTCTCCTTCTTAAATAAGTGATTTAGATAATTCCTCATTTCCGTCCCTCTGCATCACTGACTTTCCTGCATCCTTCCCCTTTATTTTGTCCGGAAGAAGATGGACATCGTGCAGCGACTTGTACACTGTCTTTACCTGGTTTGGCTTCTGCCTCCCTTCAAGCTCTCCCTTAAAGTAATCTACCCTGCCTGTTTCCTTTGCGAGGATGCCGAATATCACATCGACTACCCTGCCTGCTTCAGGAAGGTTGCAGATATGGTCTGCCCCAAGCAGCCCCTCCCACTGGGCATAAACTTTTTTGTCCTCGGAACTCATGGAATCTCCTGATGAGACATTATACGGCTTCCTGACAAGATATACAGAGTATTTGTTCTGGAGCTCGCTGAGCATCTGATTTGATGAGAGCCTGCCCTCGATGTTCTGGCCGCAGATGTCTTTTGCCTGGTCTTTATCGACAAAATCGTAAAGCCCTTCATCCCCTATGAATATTAATATCGGGCTCACTGCATTTGGCATGCTGACATTCCTTGAATAATACATTGCCGCCAGGTCATAGCTTTCCATAATCTGCCCGCCCCCGCCGCCTTCAATCACAAGCTCTTTCAGCCTGTCCGCCAGCTCTGTGCCTTTTGTAAAAGGCCTTACCTGCAGAGGATAATTATCTGAGTATGCATCCCCTACTGCTGCAAAGCTTATCTCCATGTCCTTGCCGAGATATTCCTGGCCTTCGAGCTCAAGATACGGCAGTTTTGAAAATATTACTGCGGGCCACTCCCCCATCGAGCCTGTCACATCAGATATTATCACCAGCGGGGTTGTGCTGCTGGTGCTTATGTTTTTCGGGAGCACGTCCTCCAAAGATTTGTTGCTCTTGAGGGCGCTGTCATAGCTCCTTCCGACATGCACGTCGTATACTTTTCTTGCCTTGCCAAAATCATAACCCTTCCAAGGCCCCGGGTCAAAATCTCCTGCTTCGCTCATTTTTCCTACCTCCTAGAAGCCCGGTATGGGCTTCATGCCTGATCTCCTTCTTCCGAATTCTTTCTGCCTTATGTTTGAAATTGTTTCTGCCAGGTCCTCTTTTCTCCAGTTCGGCCTCTGGATGACGTCCCTGACAATAAGCTTCTTTATGAAATCGCAGAGTGAATCGGGAACATCAGCAGGGACTCTTCTCGTCAGCGGGTCGCCGCCAAGGGCATACAGCATGGTCATCCCCAGGCTGTAAAAGTCTGACTCTGGGACAAGCGGCTTGCCTGATATCTGCTCAGGAGAGGCAAACATTGGTGTATATCCCTTGCTGGATGAATTCTCAGAAGGCCTTATCAGAGAAAGGCCGTAATCAACAAGCACAACCATGTGGGAGTCAGGCTGGACAATGAAGTTCTGGGGCTTCACATCGCCGTGCACAACACCGTTGTAATGAAGGTATTTCAGGGCATTAAGCGACCTTTCAGTTATCCATGCGACATTTTCAGGGTCCAGCTTCTTGTTTTTTTCTATTATCCTGCCAAGAGTAGGGCCCGGGACATAGCTCATCACAAGCACAGGCGAGCCGTCCTCCAGTTTGAAAAAGTCCCTCATAGTAGGGATGCTGTAGTGCCTCAGGTCCCAGATGGATGCTGCCTCTTCCATCAGTATCCTCTCATCCTGCGGGGAAACATAATGGCCGTGCTTGAGGCATACGGGAGCGCCAAGCATCACATGCTCCCCGTAATATGTTTTTCCAAATCCTCCGTCTGCAATTTCCTTTATCACCCTGTAATCTTTTATTATCTTGCCCTCTAGAGAAGACCTGTCCCTGTCATAATCTGCCCTGCTGGCAGGATTAAGCAGCGTGCCGCTTGCCTCATTGAGAAGCTGGGCAATATCGCCTTTCCCTTCATTTACATCAGGGTGGTAGAGCTTCATCAGGACTTTGTATGCTGCAGAAATAACCTCGGGCCTGGCTCTTGGGCTGACTTCCAGAACATCATAGTAGTTGACTTTTGTACCTGGTTTCATAGCATAATAGATGGAAAGCAAAAAATATATATTTAACGTACTTATTTAAAGTTTAATATGTTTTGTATATACTTAAGGTTTATTAAAAGAAAGCAAAATCCCGGATATCCTACATCTTTTCCTTTGCAAAGAAATATCTTGCCCTTTGCAGGCTTTCTCCTTTAATCTGGGAAATGTAAAATCCCTGCTCCAGGAAGCAAAGCATAGGATGATAGTCAAGAAAAAAATCACTTACCTTCATCTTATCGCCAGAGTCCTTCCACATAACCCTTGCTACCGGCTTCTGGAGCCCGTCCCCATATTCAGCTCTTTGCGCAGTCGGCGAAAGCATGTATGCTATTGTATAAACTCCCGGGTTGGAGTCCTGCTCTTCCCAGAGAGTCTCCTCCTGCCCTGATCCTGTCCCATAATAAAGATGAAACACCGGATTTTCTGAAAAATATTTCTGCAGCTCCACAAGAATCCCATGTTCCGGGACTTCCCATTCCCTGAGTGCAGGGATCGAAAGCATAATTTCTTCCAGTTTCTTGTCCATTGCTTTTTTTTCTGGCATTAATACTAGTAGGCATAATTTATATTTAAATGCTTCCCAGACCGAACATTTTTTATATCATGACGGCTATAAGAGTATAAAAAGATGGTGAGCCTTGGTTTTGAAAGCCAGATAGTTGTTGTTATCGGCCTCTGTCTGGTGTCCTCGTATCTTCTCAACCTTGTGTTAAATAAAAAATTTAAGCTTCCGCTGATGATTGCCCCGCTTATAGTCGGCCTGCTGCTGAATTATAATTTCTTTGACTACCGCTACCTTGTCCCTGATTTCAGGACAGTAATTTCTGTGTTCGCCAACATGGGTGTTGCTGTTGTGCTTTTCTTCATCGGCCTGAAAGTCGATCTGAGATATATGAAGGACCTGTCAAGGAGCGCCTCAGTAATAGCCCTCAGTTCCGGGCTTATCCCTTTTTTGCTTGGCTCTGCTGCAACTTTCCTGTACACCGGCAACCTCTTTGAATCCCTGTTCGTGGGAGTTGCGCTTGCAATCACGGCAGAGGAAGTATCCGTCGGAATACTTGATGAGCTGAAAATGCTCAAGAAAAGAATCGGGCAGCTCATACTGGACGCAGGCATAATAGGCGATATTTTCGAGATAAGCATAATCGCGCTCCTGGGGATCCTGATCAGGTATAATTCCATGCAGGGCTCTGCCCTTTTCACTATGCTGCTGGAGATAGGTGTATTTCTGGCAGTCATACTCCTGATGAGGTATTTTGTGATTGACATGCTGCTCAGGATTGCAGAAAAGACAAAAAGGGGCTTTGATTATTTCGGCGTTGCCCTTATTACACTGCTGGTAATGACTGTGGCTTCGGAGCTGCTTAACTTCAGCATGGTCCTCGGCGCTTTATTGGCCGGGATTTTGCTGAAAGACAAGCTCGTAAAAGACAAGCTCTATTACGAGGAATACCAGATAACAGAAGCCCTCGAGGTTTTCAATTTCGGGATATTCCATCCGATTATATTCATCTGGATCGGGCTGAGCATTGATTTCAGCATAATTTACAATAACATCGGGTTCGGGCTGCTATTGACTTTCCTTGCTCTTGGCGGGAAACTGCTTGGAAGTGTATTCGGGAATTATCTTGTCAACGAGCCTGCGAGCGAGGGGATGCTGATAGGCTGGGGCCTGAATGCAAGGGGAGCGACAGGGCTGTTCGCCCTGCTTATAGCAAAGAATGTCGGGCTTGTCTCCCTCGGAGTTTTCTCAGCAATAGTTTTCATGGCCCTGGTAACAACAATCATCTCCCCTGTTGTCTTCAAGATGCTTGCAATGAAGGGCTACGGGATTGTCAATCATGCTAATCATTACAAAGCGCACAGGCACAGGAAGAAGGTTGGGATTGTATAAAAAAAACAGAATGCTTATCTGGAACTATCCGCCTGTCTCTCCATCTCCAGTTTCTTGGAAATGGCTTTTGAGGTCGGGCTCATGCTGTATGCACTTATAATCTCCTCAACCAAGTTGTCAACTGCATCTTTCTTGTTGTTGAATGATGCCTGGTAGACGCCCTGTACCATGTACTTCATAGCCTGGTCAACCCTTCTCTGCGGGGCGACTTCAACTGCCTTAGGATACCTTGCTCCCCCGTACTCGATTGTGATAATCTCCTCCCTCGGAGCTGCATTCTCAATTGCCTTTGCAAAAACCTCAATCGGGTTCTTGTTAAGCTTTTTTTCGATTCTCTTAAATGTCTCTTCCACAAGGTCATATGCAGAAAGCGCTTTTCCTGTGTTCCTTCCTGAAGAGATGACGTGCTTCTTGGCCTTGTGGCCTGCAACCATAAGCCTGTTCATAAGCCTTTCAACAATGAATGTCTTTGACTTGTGGAACCTGTTGCCTGCATATCTTGCGCCTGTCCTTGGGACTATCCTTGGCTTCAGCGAGATGTAATTCTTAAGGCCGGGATCACTTATCTCAATGCCTTCCACACCCCACCTGTTAAATGCCTTAATGCTCATTTTCTAGCCTTCTCCAGTTTTCCGTGAAGCAGTGCATGGAGCGACTGGTCGTTCACCTTGATGACCTGCCACCTGACGCCGGGAATATCTCCTTTTGACCTTCCCTTTGCTCCTCCGATGCATTCAATCATTACTTCATCGTGCTCGTCTACAAATTTGGTTGCCCCGTCTCCCGGAAGGAATGCAGTGACCTGCTTCCCGTTCTTGATAAGCTGCACTTTTACGCACTTGATAAGCCCTGAGTGAGGCTGCTTCCTCTCAATCTGCGTCTTCTCTATGACGATGCCGTTTGCCTGTGAGACTCCTCCCAGAGGGTCGGATTTCTTTCTCAGGCCAAGAAGCTTCCTCTTATACCTGATATCCTGCCACCTGGAGTTGATTCTCCTGCTTACCAGCTTGTTTGCTGCGTTTATCCCTGACGGTTTTTTTCCCATATCAAATTACCTTCAAATCCTGAACATCTTTAAAATACTTTCGCATGATGTCGAGGTTGTTTTTTATGTTCGACTGGTTCCTTCCTATGAGGAAGGCCTTTGTCCTGGTGTCATCAGCCTTCATGGTGATGACCCCTTCTTTAAATTCCACCTCTGCCCTAAGCGGGTGGATAAGGTTTTTTGCAAACTCTGCCTCTGATTCCGTAAAGCCTATGATCCTGACCTTCTTTTTTAGCATGGACTCCATCTTCCTGACGTTTGCCGCATGCTTGCCTATTGCCTTGCCCAGCATCTCCTGGGGGACAACAAAGTTCATCAGGTTATTGCTGTCTATGAAATAATCCTTTACCCTTGTCCTTGTTATTTTTTCAAACAGGGTCATCACCTTTAAACTGTCTGCGTTATATGTGATACGGGACATGTTAGCTCAGTAACCCGATTACTGAAATTGAATAGGGCCTCTTGCATTGGACGCCCAGCTCGTCGTTGGGAACTTCCAGCATCACTGCCTGCACACCTGCAAGCCTGGCATAATGCTCGATATCCCTGACTACTTCTGCTGGCGCATTTGATGATATGAAAACCCTGCTCAGCTTCCTGAGCTTCAGATTCTTTATGGTGCTGTCAGTACCTATTACAAGCTTCTTTGTCTTCAGGTACTTTTTTATTTCTTCCAACCCTGTTTCTGTCATCTTTCCTCATGAAAATTCCGACTGTTTATAAAGATTTTGCTCTCGGACAGACAAGGAGAAATCATTCAACATTCTGTATCTGGTCGTCGTTGTCTCTCCTGATAACCTTGACAGCATCCATCTTGACTGTAATAGGAATAGGGACTGCTGCCTGAAGCAGCTCGACAACAACTTCTTCCTTAAGCTTGTCAACCCTTATGATCTTGGCCTTCTCCCTCTTGAACGGCCCGCTTATTATCTCGGCAATGTCATTCTTCTGTATATTAACTTCCTTCTTGACCTGCTCAAGCATATGCTCTATCTCCTTGTACTGGACCTGCTTCGGAAGTATCCCCCTTGCATAAGGTATATTGAATGCTGCCTGCTCTGCATCTGACTTTGTGGCAGCTTCCAGGAAAATGTAGCCTCTCATGCCGTGCGGCCTTACGACTGCATATACTTCAAGCCCTTTTTTCTGGGCATTGCTTGTCACGAAATCCATGACCTGGTCTTCCCTGTTGGCAGTTGTCCTTAGTGCAAATATGTTCGGCTCGCTGCTCTGCGGCGCTGCTGCATTTTCTGTTGTTTCTTCCGGCATTTTATATAAGCATCTCCTTTGCTATGAAAAGCAAAAAACCTACTGCACCTATCAGCAGTACACCCATCCCTGAAATCTTGAATATGTTCTTGAATTCAGTCCCGTCCGGCTTCTTTGTAACAGCCAGGACCCTTTTGCATTCTATGATAAATGTCTTTAGGTTGCTAATCATTTGCTTAAAAGCAAAAACCCCTAGTATTTAAAGATTGCCTAAATGACCGGAGCAAGCAGATCATAGAGTGCGCTGAGCAGGGGAAGATAGATCACGAGGTTGAAGAACATCTGGGAAGTCTGGTGGGTAAAGCTCTCGAAAGGCGATATCCCGACCATCGTGAACCAGGGGAAGGCGATTACTGTCCTTATTATTATGGCAGCAAAGTAAGCGGTCGCAAAGGGCATGCCGAAGGCGCTGTGCATTGTCCCTGTAAGGAAGCCTGCCACTCCTGCAAGTATTATGGTGGAGACATAGGTTATTGAGACAAAGCTGTTCATCACATAAGAGAACCCGCCTACTGCAAGGCCGTAGAATAACCCCACTATAGGGCCGAATATGTATCCTATAAAGCATGACATTGCCGTGTTGCTCTCAATCGAGATATGCGGCACCATCTTTGCATACCTTACAGTTATGAAAGTTATGGGGGCAAAGACGATGACAAGGAGTATTCCTGTGACATATCTTGACCAGATAAGCGCCACAAGAAGGATGACAAGGGCAATAAGAACGTTTCTGAGATTTAGGTATTTCCTAAAATCAATCTTCTTTTTGCTCATTAAAAAACAGAGTAAAATGCCTTCCTTTTTAAATATTCTGATAAGGGAGTTTATTCCCTCAGAAACTTTTAAATAGTGTAAACATCTTTCCGATTTTATGAAGGGTTGCTTTTATTGTAAATTCTCTGCTTCTGGGGGCGGCTGTGCTGGATGACTAAGAAAAAGAAGATATATTTTGACAGCATAAAGAAGCATCTTACCCTGAGGAATTTCCTGATTGCGGGCATAGCCCTTATCATCTACCTTATGTTTGCAGACCTGGCAAAGGCAATATTATTTACAGCCCTCTTTGTCCCGCTCGGCACAGTCTCCATCAAGGTAACCAGGCTGCTGCCGCAGGCAAACATCGAGGTCATAACGCCTTGCAGCTTTTTCCTCGGCTACCTCTATGGCTGGCCCGTGGGCGTCTTTTACGGCGTAATCCTGGGCGCATACATGTGGTCAACCGCATACAGCATTTCCCAGTTCGTCGTCATGTCGCTGTTCCTGAACGGCGTTTCCGCATTTATGGGCCATTACTTCAGCACCTCTTTCGGATGGAGCTTTACATTCGCATATCTTCTGGCAATGGGCATAAGAAACATACTATATTTCACAATAGGCCTTCTTATAGGCGGCAATCCTGTGGAAAACACCATGCATACAATCACTGCCACCCTCACCAACATGCTGATTTTCCCTACTTTCATGATAATGCTGTATAACATAGCAACAATAATCTAAGGGAGCATGGATGAAAAAGACAACAATCACTGAATTCATAAAGCAGAACGGGAAGATGCTTCTCCTTGCTGTTATCTCACTTATAATTTTCAACAAGTATATCATAATAATCGGCGTCTTCATACTCTTCGGCATCCTGGGCATAATAAGCCTCCAGGTGACAAGGCTTATCCCCCATGTCTCAATAGAGACAATCTCGGCATCATCAATACTATTAGGCTATCTGTGGGGATGGAAGCTTGGGCTTGCATTCGGAGTCATTTTCGGGCTCTACGGCTACATGAAAATCTCGCTGATAAAGCTGAAGACAATTATTGCAGCAATGCTGATGGGCATCTGCGGCGTCATCGCTGCGATATTCGCCTCTCTCGGCTACTCTTTTGCCTCTGCATACCTGCTGACTTTCCTTATCAAGATGGGGCTCAACCAGATTATATTCCCCCTTGTGGAATCAAACATGACAGAAAACTTCATCCACTCTTTCGGAGACCCTATTTTCAACATGCTCATAACATTCCAATTAATGCAACTAATATATACTATACTCACTTTCATAGCATGAGGAGGCATAAAAAATGAAAAACCTGTTCAAAAAACTTGACAAGATCGCCACGGATATTCCTGCATCAGAAATAATGGTCAAAGATATCAAGACAATAAATGAAACAGAAACTGCCCAGAAGGCTGTTGAGCTGATGTCAAAGCACTCAGTATCGGGGCTGATTGTGCAGGACACGACAGGAAAGACAATAGGGATAGTGAGCGAAGGCGACCTCCTGAAGAAAGTTTTCCTTAAGAAAAAAAGCCCTGCCAAAGTTAGAATCAGCGAAATTATGACGCGCGGCCTTGAGACAATCCCCCCTGAGAAAAGCATAGGGGAAACTGCGCTGATGATGAAGAGGCTCGGAATAAGCAGGCTTCCTGTAGTCAAAAATAAAGAAATACTGGGCATGGTCACAAAGTCCGACCTGCTTGAGGAGCTGAACGAGATCTACAGGCAGAACAGGAGGCTGCTCTGGGTTGCAGCAGTAATAACCCTGCAGTTCATAATAATAGCCGTACTGGTTGCAATGCTCATAAGCAAGTGAAGATAATGAAGAATCCAAATACAATAAAAAAGGAGAACCAGAGATACCAGAGGCTCTTTGATAAATATTTTAAGATAAGGTATATACTCATCGGGGTAATCCTTATTTTCCTGTTCTCGCTGTACACTGATTTTTTCAAGGTGCTCATCCTTGTTGCGATGTTCCTTCCGCTGGCAGCCTACAGCATGATAGCCAGCAAGTTCGTGCCTCATATTGCTGTTGAGACTCTCTCAGGCAGCGTCTTGCTGCTCGGGTATCTTTACGGGCCGATGGTTGCGCTGATATTCGGCATAATCGCAGGCTTCTACGGGATGTACAAGTCAAGCCACATAAAATACCTCATGATTATAAGAGTGGTCGTCACTGCACTGGTCGGCTTTGTCATGGCTTTTTTTACAAACATAGATTTCAACCTGAATTTCATCATCGGAATAATAGCCATGAATGTTATACTGTACTTCCTTTACCTCCTCGTTGACCCTGACCCGATACAGAATTACACGCACAGGGCAAGCCACATACTCTCCAACATATTCCTTCTCAGGTATCTGTTTTTGCTTCTCTACAACATAATAAAAATAATTTAATAAATGGGCAGTGGTTTTCTCCGGCTATGAAAATACTGAAAATACCTTTGTCAGCAGGTAACCTGAAGCAGAAAAAAGGACTGGAGAAGGGGCCTGATGCCGTAGCAGGAGAAGTAAAGAATTTCTTCCTTAAGGAATCCGAAGTGCTGCCTTTCCTTGATGTAGAGGATGTAAAGATAAATAATTCCAATATAGAAGAGGCCAACAGGCAGATTGCAAAGGCTGTCTCCGGCCTTGACATGCCTGCAATACTTCTTGGGGGGGACCATTCAATGACATATTCTGCTTTCAGGGCATTCTCAAAAAAATACAGCAACCCCGGACTTCTTGTCTTTGACGCGCATCTTGACTGCGAAAACGATTTCAGCCCGCCCACGCATGAGGATTACCTCAGGGTGCTTATAGGAGAAGGCCACCTGAAGAAAGAGAATGCTGTTGTCATAGGGGTGAGGAACATGCATACGAATGAACTTGAATTTGCAAAGAAGAGCAAGCTGAAGATTTTTTCAATGCCCGAGATATACCAGGAAGGGAGGCACGTGGTTGCCGACTCATTCATGTCAGTTGCAAGGAAATTTGATGCGCTCTACATCTCTGTTGATGTTGATGTGCTGGATCCTGCTTTTGCCCCCGGCACAGGGTATACGGAACCTGGCGGGCTTACAACAAGGGAGCTGATCTATTTTATACAGCGGCTGAAGAACCTGAAGAACATCCAGATGTGGGACCTGGTTGAGGTCAATCCTGATAAGGATATTAATAATATTACTGTCATGGCTGCTGCAAAGCTGGTTGTTGAGATGAGCTGAGAGACGCATTCAGTATATTGTGAAGTCTGGGTGTCTCATTGAGCTGCTTGTATATCAGGGTAAAATATCTCGGGTTCTCTTTTGTGGAATAGGCAAAATATTTTCTTTTTACAACAGCCTCATACCCCATTCTTACGGCCGGCAGCGGGTCCCATGAAATCATCCCATAGAGCTCCCTGATTCCCGCTTCCCACATCTTATGCTCAAATATATTTGCAAGTACTGGACCAAGCAGCCCTCCCCTGGCCTCCTGCCTAATGTTAAAGTGCATATGGCCCATTCTTCCCGGAAATTTCCATTTCCTGTTTTTTGCCAGGTTGTGGACAAATATGTCAAGCTTGTAAGGTGCAAATGCCGGCACTGACGCAAGCAGTTTTATTATGAACCTCCTGTTCATTGAGTTGCTGTATTTGCCACCCTCCCAAAAATACTTACCGATATTTCCGGAAAACATTTTTACCCACAGTTTATTTCTTTCAGCATCAAACTTTTTTCCTGATGCTGCAATCATATATCCGATTACCCTGTTGTCCTGGCTGGCTGCTACGTAGGCATTCTCAGCCTCTAAATCAAGGTAGGACTTTGTCAGCAGTCTTCCGTAGAAATCCCTGTCAGAAAAAAACCTGTCTATGCCGATGCCGCTGACTGCAGTATCGCAGCATATATCCTCTATATACTTCCTGTCAGCCTCTTCAAATTTCCTTATAGTAAACCTGCTGCCTATCCTTGGATCTGCATAAGTAAAGGGGATAAGCTCATCTATGCCGGATAATTTGCTGCCCATGCTAAAAATTAAAGAAAATGTTATATTTAAAGCCTGTACTCAACCCACTTTATTTTCTTGCTTTCAATTGCCTCTTTCAGTTTTTTCTCTACATCTGAGAGTTTTGCATTCCCTGTCTTTATCTCAACAAACACAACTTCCTCAGGTTCTTTATTGTCAAGCCCCCTGAAAACAATAAGGTCAATCGGGCTGCCTATGAACCTTGATTCTGTCGGGGAATACGGGAAGTCCGGAAGATACGGGGCAAGCTGCTCTGAGAATTTTCCTGTCAATACTTGTCGTGATTTTTCCACAGAATCTTTTCTTAATTTCGGCAGGCTTTCTTTCCATTCCTGGTCTTTCACAACAGAGCCTATCCAGTACCCTATCCATATCAGCACCAGTGCACCTGCAAGAAGAAGGACAATTGTTAATGGATCCATGATGAAAAAATAAGAAAAGAAGTTAATATAAGTTTCTATTGGACTATGAGCCTTCCTCTCATTTCCTGATGGCCAGAGCCGCAGAAAACGTTGCAGAAGAATGTGAACTCTCCTGTCTTGTCAGCAACGAACTCAACTGTGACTTCCTCGCCTGGAGAAAGCTTCTCGCTCACTCCGAATTCAGGAATGGCAAACCCGTGGTCAACATCAACGCTTGTTATCAGAAGCCTGACAGTGTCCCCTTTATTTACTGTGATTTCAGCAGGGTCAAATTCCCAGTTCTTTGCAACAATGCTGAATTCCCTGACTTCAGCAGCTGCATTATCTGAAACATCTGCATTATCTGATGTTTCCTGCTCCTCTCCTACCGGCTGGTCTGCCTCTTCCTGTGTCCCTGCACTGACATCTGCCTCTGCCTCAACATCTGCATTATCTGCATTATTGCCTGATGTTGTGCATGCGGATATCAGAAATGCTATAACCAAAATAACTGCTAATATCTTCCTCATGGTATCACCCGTCTTCTGGATAATGGAAATCCAATATAAAGTTTTCGAATTCCTCTGAATGCATAATTTTAAATATAAATTTCTTCTCGGGTAGCTTTGGGGAAATAAAATGAGTCTGAAAAGGGGAATCATGGATGCGGGGTTTATAGTCCTGGATGACAAGGTCATGGGAATAAACCTTGGCTGGGATGCGGCTACTGAGCATGAAACTGGGATAAGAGAGTTAAGGAAATCATTCGGCATCGGGCTTGATGAAAAGCTTCTGGGCTATGAGGCAAGGAAAAATACAGCAGTACCGAAAACTCTTTTTTACCATGAGGATGAGACAGCATCTCTTGTATTCGTTCCTTATTCTTCCATTAGCTCAATTGAAGAGGCATTGGGATACATCCCAAAACTTTATGACGGGGAAGATCTTGCCACAGGATGGGAAAGCGATGCATTTGCAGTCAGGACTACATTAGAGCACGGCGCTGCTCTGAAAAATGTGTATGAGGCTTTCAGGAAAAAGAGCGGGATAATAATGCTCGGCAACAGGACAACGCCTTTTGCGAATCCCGGACTAATTCTTATGGACTACAGGAAAATACCTGAAGAATATCTTGAAAAAGCAAGGGAAATTGACAGGACACACAGGGAAGAACAGGCAAATTACAGGAGACTGGAAAAGGAAAGTGGAGTGTTTGAGCTTCTTGAGAAAGGAGGCAAAGAATATTTTGCCTTAAGCATAAGGGGTCTTGGCGAAAACGGAAAGCCAAGGTGGTGGCTGTACCCTGAGCAGCAGGATAGGTATGAAGCAGGGTGGTACTCTACAGAAGATTTAAAGCTGTGGGCAAAAAACAAGGGCCCTGTAATGAGAGAAGCGGACAGCAGGTAAATTCTTGCAATCACAAATTTAATAAAGGAATCCTGATAAGAAAAAAAGAGATGGCATTAAAACAGAGAATAGAGATAATACGCTCCATCTATAAGCATAAGGAGGCGTTGCCGATTACAATTTTAGCGGGCTCCCTCATGGCTTTTGTGCTGTTCTATTTCACGTATTTCGAGCAGATATACTGGAGCATGGGAAAGCTGTATGCATATGCACAGGTCATTATCCAGATATTATTATCCGCGCTCTTCGGAATAAACATTGCGCTGCTATGGTTCAAGCTGAAATTTGCTGCTTCTGCTAATTCAGGAAAAGAGATAGGGAGCATAACAATAGCTTCAGTGATAAGCATCATTGTTTCAGGCTGCCCTGTGTGTGGGATAACTCTTGCGTATTATCTCGGAATAGCTTCAATATTCGCTTCATTCCCGCTGTACGGGCTTGAGCTGAAAATAATCGGGCTGCTGCTTTTACTTTATTCGACAAACCTGCTGGCAAAAGACCTTTACTCATGCAAAATCTAGAAAATTCCTTATAATCTTTTCATTCCTGACTTCGGGGTGGAACATTATGCCGCAGAGATTCTTTTTTTTGTGCTTCACTGCCTGGACTGATTCTTCAGACTCTGCCAGCACATAAAATTCATTAAGGTTATCAACCCCGTTCCCGTGCAGGCTGTATGCTTCAAAGTTTCCTGAAAACAGCGGATTCTCCCTCAGTGTCTTTATTTTAGTCATGCCTATCTCTTTGTTTTCAGTGATTCGTGCGCCATAGAGCAAACATAGAATCTGCATGCCTGAACATATGCCAAGCACGGGAGAGATTGTTTCTTTTAGAAATAAAAAACCGTTAATATTTTTCAGATACTCATTATCTTTCAGTGCCGTGCCGCAAATAATTATTTTATCATATCCAGACACATCCTTGACATTTGTATAATGCTTTACATCACATTTCCCTGCAATCCCCACAATCGGTTTTACAAATTCCTCCTCGCTTAATTTGTCAGCGCAGGTGCTTACCACAAGTATCATTCCAGCTCTGCCTCTTTTATTTCGAAAACACCGTGGTTGCCTGAAAATCTTGCGCTGCTTTTTTTCACATTAATTTTTTTCCTGAAAAAAGGCGCACTCAGTACAAAACTCTCAAATTCACCGCCCTCGCCTGCAGGGTTTATTTTGTATTTTTCCTTCAGCCCCGCCAGCTCTTTCACTGCTTTCCTGTCAAGTCTTTTTCCGAGCCATGACTCATCAAAGGGGTATGCTGCAACGCCCACTATTATTACTTCAAATTTATTTTTCAGCAGGTCATCAAGAAGCTGCAGCTGGTCAAGCTGCCATAAAGGATTGAAGCACCACAGCCCGAGCTCGTCGCATATCTTCTGTATCCTTGCTGCCTGGTAGACTGACCCGATTGCGCCTGTGACAACACCCTCAATCCGGAAAAGCTCAACAGCTTTTTTTACTGCCTCCTTCAGGTCCGCCAGTTCTGCTTCTTTTTTCCCTTCTGTCTCCGCAACAATCAAGGGAAGCCCTGCTGCCTCTGCCTGCAGCTGCGTAATCCCTGTATTGGGAGTGTGGAACATGTAGCTCTCGGGATTTTTTGATTTTATGGTAATAAGGCTCGCAATTTCATGAAGCTGCATTGCCCTGTATATTGCATACGCAGAATCCTTCCCGCCTGAGAACAAGCCTGCCAGTCTCATTTTATCCTTGGATATGTGCCCGGCTCCATTATTACCTTGCCTGCTTCCACTGCCATGCCCTTTTCTCCCATCATCTCTTTTGAGGTAAAGATAGCTTTCCCGTAGCATACAAGCTCGTCTTTCAGTGTGAATACTGCGACCATCTCCCCCTGGCTTATCCCTGATTCCAGCTTTGCTATCCCGGGAACTGCAAGAGAGGCTCCGTGGCACAGGCTGTCAACAGTGGTGTCCATCACCCATACCTTCGGGAGATGCCTCACAGCCTCCTCAACAGGCCTGATAACCTTTCTTATGAATTTCTCATTGTGGTGCTTCTTGTAGTAATACCATGCATCGGCGACATCCTGCAGGGTAAACAGCCCTTCTTCGCTGAAAGGCCCTGCCCTTGTCCTTCTCAGCTCTGCCATGTGCGCCCCGCACTTCAGCTCCTGTCCCATGTCATGCACCAGCTTCCTGATGTATGTCCCTGCCTGGCAGCCGACCCTGAAAAGCACGTCCTGCTTTTCCAGGCCAAGCACTTCAATATAGTATATCCTCCTCTCCCTCAGCTGCCTTTTCACAGAGCTTTTTATCGGGGGCAGCTGCTTTATTTTTCCTGTGAATTTTTCAAATGCCTGGTAAAGCTCGTATTCAGGGACTTCCCTGTGGAGGTGCATCAGGCAGACATATTCTTTTCCTGCATTCAGCAGCGTCTGGATCACTTTCGTGGCCTTGCTTACTGCAACAGGCAGCACTCCTGTGACATTGGGGTCAAGCGTGCCTGAGTGCCCTCCCTTTTTTACCCCGAGAATCTTCTGGAGATAAGCAGAAACCTGATGGCTTGTCGGGCCCGCAGGTTTATCTATATTTATTACCCCGAGATTGAGAAGCTGCTCTACTGTCCTTTTGCCGGGATAAACCCCGAACTTGTCGCTTGTCTCTGAGTCCTTCCTTACAAGAATCTCCCTTTTATTCTTCTCAAAAGGCAGTGTCGTTTCCATAAGAGCAGGGATTGAAGTTATTTATATAAATGTCGCGATTTCCTTTTCCTGGATTTTTTCCCGCCCCTGTTCTGGTAAAGATAATAGCCAAGGAGCAGAGCGTTTGCAGCAGCAGAGTATACCCAGACATTCATCCGGGAAAGCCCGCCCGTAATCCTGTATGTGAATTCATTAAAGCCAAGGATAACCCCGAGGGCTGTTGTGAAACCTATGCTCATAAGCACAACGAGAGCTATTTTTTCAAGCAGAGGCTCATCCTTAAAGAAGATCATTGTAAGCAGGAATCCCGGGACAACAAACACAAAAAGAAAGCCAAGAAACTGCAGAATCATTCTTTTTCCTCTACAAGCTTAAATGAGAACTGGATAAACCTTTTGTACAGCTCCCTGTTGAACATCAGCGTCATCGCGACATAGAGCCCCAGGCCCAATACTATGAAAAAGACGAGAGAGATTAAGCCTGTTATAGGGAACCATTCCTTCAGCAGCCCCAGAAGGAGGGCAGTTCCCACGCCTGAAAAGAATATGTAAAAGTAATCCCTGGAAACTGTCAGTATGTCCAGCCTTGTCAGCTTCTCGGCTGTGCCGAGGTAAAGGAGGGAGCTTGCGACAGAGGATATTGCTGCTGAGAGCGCAATCCCCTGTATGCCTATCCTGCTGTAAAGGAGGAATGAGAGCAGCACAAGCAGGCCTGACTCTATATATCTTATCCTGTGCATGACGTCCTGCTTTTCCTCAGTGAAAAACACAAGCCTCGTAACCTCTGCTATGCTCTTCAGCATGCCTGCAAACAGGAACATTATAAAAATCTCTGAAAAATTCCCCCATGTAAGGAAATACTGTATAAATTCTTCTGAAAGCACCATGAGGACAAGCGAGCAGGGAACAGCAACAAGGGCAGTGTATTCAATCAGCCTTATCAGGTTGAATTTGAAGACATCATAGCCCATCTCAGCAAACTTATTCTGGAGATGGCCGGCAAGGAAAAGAGTGATGTTCCTGTATAAGAAAGAGCCTATGACAAATGAGATGAAAAGGAAGGAAAACTCCCTGAGGCCTATGAAAAACCCGGTGAGGATAAGCACCACATAGACAAGGTCAATCCCCAGCATGCCTTTCCAGAGCTGAATTAAAATCCTGTTCAGCTCTGCCCTGTGCTTTTCCAGTTTTATCTTTATCGGGAAGTTTTTCCAGAGCAGGAAGGCTGCAATTGCCTGCACTGCCAGATATCCTGCAATAGCTGAGTAAAATCCGAATTTAAAGAGCACAAGCACAGCCATGAGGGGCAGGGCAATCGTATATGCCCTTGAATATGCCCTGTAAACTTTTTTGGGAGACTTGTCCAGGTAATAGACCTCAGGCATTGTCTTCAGCCCTATGAATATTGCAATGGCTGATGAGAGCATAAATGATATGTAAAGCTGGCTGGAGACTGAGGAAAGCAGGATCATGATGCCTGCTATTACAATTCCCAGGAATATTGAGATTATGTTCAGGACATTATAGAATTTATTCTCTTCATTTTCCCCGCTGCTGTGCCTGGCTGTGTCCAGGAAGGATGTCAGAAAAGTCAGCGTCAGCAGGGGGATGAATGCGATTGCGAAATCAGGCCTTGAGAGGAACCTTGCAAAGAAAAGTATGGCAATTATTTCCAAAGATTTCCAAAGATAGAAATATCCTACCTTGCTTAATTTCCTGGCTGCCATATATGCTGATTAAGGGTTATTCACTATAAATATTTTTGCATTATTTATTCTCAGCAAAAGCAAATCCCAGCTCTTTTCCTGTCCGGGGGTCTTTGACCCTTGAAGTCATATCCACGCTATCTGCAGCAACCGCCAGCTTTTTCGGCGGCCTGCTCTTGTGGTGCACCCTTGCAATTATCTCCTGACCGACAAAGCATCCCTTCTGGTAGGAAACATAATCCTCTGAGACATTCAGGAGCATCTCGCTGTCATAGTCAATGCCGTGGAGCGGGATATTGTTCTTCAGCCTGAAAAGAGTAAACTCCTCATCTGAAACAGTTGTTTCCAGCTCTTTTTCTGTAATGACCAGCTGCCCTTTTTTCTGGGGGATTGCGATGCCCTCTCTTATTTTGCCATCCAGGTCAAAATAAACTTTCAGTTTTGTTTTCCCGGCCTCTGCCTTGACCAGCTTCATGTATTTTTCAATGGCTGCCATGAGCCTGCCGTAGAATTTCGGGTTGATGATGATAAAAAATTCCTCTCCTTTCCTGAACTGCTCAAACGTGACTATTATCTTTCCAAATCTGTCAAGCAGCGCATTCCTGTCAGCATCCAGGGTATTTGAGGTTACATTTCCCAGAAGCCTGTCTGCCCTGGTTATTTTCAGGACAAGCTTGTCCAGCCTGTAGATTCTTTCCATCTGATTCTGCATCCCGTAGAGGGAAAATGGCTGAGCGTTTAAATAAATTTGTGTAAAAGTTTAAATATGAGAATGAGCATTAAATGGTGCTGAATGGGGTTTATAGCGGCTGCAGTAGAGCATGGCACATTTACAGCAGATTACGACAAGTTTCTGAATGATCATTACAACCGTTCCCTCTCCCCGCTTCTAAGGAGGCTTGCCAGAAAAAAAGAGATTATTGACAAGTCTTTTTTTGAGTCCTGCTATGCGCTCTATTCCCTTGGCCTTGATACAAGCAAAGAAAAAAATGCCGCATTTTACGACAGAGGGTTCTACAGGCTGATAAGGGTAGCGAGGAATGTCAATAATATAGGCTACAGAGACAGGATAGAAGAAGCTCATTCGGATTTCCCGATGTGGCTTCTCCCTACTGAGTTTATGAGCAGAACCATGCTTGAAGCAGAATATGTCTACAGCCTGCTCTACGATACCGACACAGAGCCGGAGATAAGAAGGACCCTTGATAGTGTTTTCCTCGGTTCTTATTATTTCGGCAGGGGGCGCTACGGGAGCACAGTGCACACCGGCCTCCTTATGATGGAAATAAAGGCAAAGCACGCAATCGGGAGAGACCTGGCTGAGAAATATTTCTACGGCAACGGGCTCGATAAGAAACTGAAGCAGATGGCCTTCGACAAAAGGATAGATGAGATTGCTAAAATATATCTGAACAATCAAACATAGCCCCGCAGTTAGGGCAGAGAACCTTGCAGTGCCTTTCATACATCTCATAGCCGCATCGTACACAGTGCATTTTCTTCATAGATAGAGAAAAGCAGCATTGCAATATAATATTTTTTAATTTTTAAGTTATCAGAGGGAAGTATCCCTCCGAACCACCCTCTGCTTATTCGAAACTTTTTTAATCTGGAAGGTTATTGGATAGGCTATGAAGATAAAAATAGGCGTGATGGGCTCTTCTGAAAAAATCAATGATATGACTCTCGTGCGCAGGGCCAGGGAAGTTGGAAAGCATATTGCCAGGCACAACTGCATCCTTGTAAATGGGGCAACAACAGGTCTGCCTGACCAGGCTGCGCAGGGCGCAAAAGAGGCAGGCGGATTTGTCCTTGGGATTTCCCCGGCCGAGAACATGAAGGAGCACAAGAAAAGGTACAAGCTTCCTTCAAAAGGATATGACGCAATAATATTCACCGGATTCGGATTCAACCAGAGGAACATCCTCAACATAAGGACTTCTGATGCCCTTGTTTTCTTAAGGGGCTCTCTGGGAACACTGAATGAGTTCACAATTGCATTTGAGGACGGGAAGGTTATAGGCGTCCTGGAAAACATGGGCGGGATATCCAGCTTCTTTGACGAGCTTATCCAGCTTACAAAAAAGAAGACAGGAGCAAAGATAATCTACGAGGCAGACCCAAAAATTCTCATCAGCAGGCTTGTAAAGGAAGTAAAAGCAAGAGACAGCCGGCGCTGATGTGTCCTAAACAACAGAAATAATTATAAACAAAAAAATATATCTCCTTATTTTCAGAATGAGCAATACAGGCTGTTCTGAAAAAATTTCTCAGGCACTTTGCTTTGTTCATCGCGTTAAGTCAGCAGGTTAGGGAATAAAATAAGGGGGTAGCAGCTCTTCAGGGAGAGTGAATAATATACATGGCAAAAAAAGATGTGATTTCAATAAGGGATTTCTCAAAAAAGGAAATAGAGGACATGCTGAAGCTGGCTGAGAAGATTGACAGCATGGCTGAGGAAAAAAGGCTGAAGCTGCTGGCTGGGAAAAAGCTGGCAACATTGTTCTTTGAGCCTTCAACAAGGACAAGATTAAGCTTTGAGTCCGCAATGCAGGGGCTCGGCGGCTCTGTGATAGGGTTTGCGGATGCAAATACCAGCTCTACGCAGAAAGGGGAATCCCTGAAAGATACTGTCAGGACAGTCGAGAAATACTGCGATGTTATTGCAATGAGGCATTCTTTAGAAGGCGCTGCAAGGGCGGCTGCCGAGTCTGTGAGCATACCTGTAATAAACGGCGGGGACGGCGCAAACCAGCACCCGACCCAGACCTTCCTTGACATGTACACCATACTGAAGCTGAAAAAGAAGATTGACGGGCTTGTCATAGGTTTTGCAGGGGATTTGAAGTTCGGAAGGACAGTACATTCCCTAGCTCTTGCTTTAAGCCATTTCAATGTAAAGCTTTACTTTATTTCTCCTGATTCGCTGAAGATGCCCCAGGAGTTCCTGGATGAGATAAAAGAGAGGGGAACTAATTATATTGAAACAGAAAACCTTGCAGAGACCATTCCGGAGCTTGACATACTTTATGCGACAAGGATACAGAAAGAAAGATTTTATGACCTGGCTGAGTATGAGAGGGTAAGGGGATTCTACAGGATAAACAAAAAGCTGATGGAGTCTGCAAAACCCGAGCTGAAAGTGATGCACCCCCTTCCGAGGATTGACGAGATTGATTATGAGCTTGACAACACGCCGTATGCAGTGTATTTCGAGCAGCTGGCCAATGGGATACCTGTAAGGCAGGCGCTGCTCTGCAGGGTGCTGGGGGTGCTTTAGAATGGCAGAAGAAAAAGTCGTGAAGATGGCTGTAACTGCGCTGAAAGAGGGTACTGTGATAGACCACGTACCTGCGGGCCAGGTTTTCAAGGTTGTTGATGTCATGAACCTCTATGAGTACAAGAAGGCGCTGAGGATCGGCATGTATCTTGACAGCAAAACCTATGGAAAAAAAGATATCCTGAAGATTGAGGACAGGTATCTCACCCAGGACGAGGCCAATATGATTGCGCTAATAGCGCCGAATGCCACGATAAACATAATCAAGGACTGGAAGGTCGCAAAGAAAATACAGGTCTCTGTCCCAGATGTTGTGACAGGGCTGAGGTGCGGCAACCCGAGATGCATAACAAGGTATGATAAAATAAAGACCGTGTTCAGCGTGCTGGACAAAAAAACCCTGAAAGTAAGGTGCCACTACTGCGAGCATGTTTTCGGGAAAGAGGAAGTGATCTGATGAAAAAAGATTTCCTGAAGATGACCGACCTGACATCTCAGGAGCTGAAAGAAGTTATTGAGCTGGCTGTCCGGATAAAAAAAAATCCTGAGAAGTATTCCAAGAGTCTTTCCGGTAAAACTTTGCTGATGATTTTCGCCAAGCCTTCACTGAGGACAAGGGTGAGCTTTGAGACAGGCATGACAAAGTTAGGGGGGCATGCAATATATTATGACATTGCGACTTCTCCTCTCGGCAGGGGCGAGACAATAGCTGATACTGCAAAGTGCTCTTCGCGCTATGTTGATATTATCTCTGCCAGGCTGTTTGAGCATGCTGATATTGTTGAACTGGCTAAGAATTCAGATGCCCCTGTCATAAACATGCTTACAAATCTTACACACCCGTGCCAGGGGCTTGCTGATTTGATGACAATTAAGGAAAAGAAAGGAAAGCTGGAAGGGCTTAAGCTGGCATACCTGGGCGACGGGAACAATAATGTAACCCATTCTCTCCTGCTTGGCTGCGCTTTGAGCGGGATTAATATTTCTGTTGCAAGCCCCGAGGGAATGATGCCTGATGCTTCAATTGTTGCAGAGGCAAAGAAATTGGGAAAGGTTGTGATTACGCATAATGCCGGGGAAGCGGCAAAAGACGCAGATGTCATTGTCACAGACACATGGATGAGCTACCACATCAGGCCCGAGAAAAAAGAAGAAAGGGTGAAAAAATTCAGGCCATACCAGGTCAATTCCAAGATAATGAAGCTGGCAAAGAAGGATGCCATTTTCATGCACTGCCTTCCTGCCTACAGGGATTATGAAGTAACTGCAGAGGTCATAGACGGCCCCCAGTCAGTTGTTTTTGACGAGGCAGAAAACAGGATGTGGACTGAGATGGCGCTTATGGTTGCACTGCTAAAATGATAATAAAGGGCGGGAATGTTTTTCTTGACAGCAGGTTTGTTAAGAGGGATCTTTTTATTTCAGGGGAAAAGATAGTTTCTTCTTCATCCGGTGAAGTTATAGATGCTTCAGGAAAATATGTTGTGCCCGGCCTGGTTGACATGCATGTACATTTCCGAGATTTTGGCGAGGAGCATAAGGAAGATTGGAGGAGCGGCTCTGAGGCTGCTCTTGCTGGAGGGATTACGACTGTGTTTGACATGCCCAACAATAAGGTTCCGATAACTTCTAAAAAGCTTTTAGATCAAAAGAGAGACAAAGTTTCTTCCAAAGCCCTTGTTGATTTTGAGCTATATATTTCTGTGAACAATTCCAATGTTGATGAGATTAATGAGAACAAAATTAAATTTGTCAAGCTGTATTACGGCCATACAACAGGGGATAATAAGGTTGATGATGCCGGGGATATCTTCAAGAGAATCTCAAAGGATATTGTGATAGTTGTCCATGCCGAGGATAACAGGGTGATGGAGGAGAACAGGAAGAAGTTTGATGTTTCAGAGAAGAGATATCATTCTCTGGTCAGGGATAATAAAGCAGAATACACTGCTGTAAAGGATTTGATTGGGTTTGCTGAGAGGTATGGCAATAAACTGCATATTACCCATGTGAGCTGCAAGGAATCTGCTGAAATGATAAAAAATGCTAAGAAGAGAGGAGTTAAGGTTACCTGTGATACCTGTCCGCACTATCTTTTTTTAGATGATTCGCTTTATGATAAGATAGGGAACAGGGCAAAGGTAAACCCTGCCCTGAAGTCTGGAGAAGACAGAGAAGCATTGTGGAAATATCTGAATGACGGAACAATAGATTGTGTGTGTAGTGATCATGCGCCACATACATTGGAGGAGAAAAACAGGGATTATGAGAATTGCCCTTCCGGCTTTCCCGGAGTCGAGACAACACTGCCTTTAATGCTCACTGCTGTAAATGAGGGAAAGATAAAGCTTGAAGATTTTATTCCAAAGATGACAACAGCGCCTGCAAAGATATTCGGCCTGGAGAGAAAAGGACAGCTTAAAGAAGGTTTTGATGCTGACGTTGTTATTATTGATTTGAACAAGGAAGGAGCTATCTCCGGCAACAAATTGCAGACAAAGGTTAAGTGGAGTCCGTTTGAGGGGATGAAAACACAGGGGAGTAGCGTTAGAGTAATTATTACTGACAAAGTATATTAGAGCAAAACGGCTACGCAGTAATCCTGCTGTTTCTCAGAGCATTCTGGTACCAAGCTAGATTCGCACTAATGAGCTGGCTGTTTTGTTCCGATGGTAGCTTTAATACATCAACGCCATATTTCCCCAAAACATAAAACGCCCCTATATCAGCAACCAGTTCTTTTTCATCGTGAGAGCATTTTTCAAAATGCTCATATCCACTAAGTTCTATATCAAGTCCTTTCTGCTCTAGTTTTTCCTGGAGCAGATAGATTTGCCCTATCGCGTGCAGGACATGAGCCTGCTCATGCCCAAGCCTGTATAGGTTAGTTATGTTGCTGGCAGAATACTGGTAGAAAGCAATCCATATTGTATTATTGTCTAAAGTTAAAGACATAACTCTTGCCCCTGGTTTTTCATGCCTGTATTTTTCCAGCTCTTTCTCTATCCCTTCTTCAGAGCCCATCCACATTTTGTACACTTGTTTTGTAAACTCTGTGACATCAGGGACAAAGCCAAGATCCAGATAAGCATGGTTCTCTCTCTGCACTGTTATTCCTAAAGCTGTCAGTTGAATATCAGTCATAACCAGGCAAAAACAACTGCAATTTATAAATATTATTGTTTTAGTTACTACTCAGTACTAACATCTATCCCGACAGCCTCTCTGACATTCCTGAAGCCGTCCCTCTTCAGAAATCCCACAATCCCTCTGTTTATGTTTTTAGCCATCATAGGCCCTTCATAAATAAACCCGGTATAGACCTGGACCAAAGAAGCGCCTGCCTTAATCTTCTCATAAGCATCCTCTGCTGTGAACACTCCGCCTACTCCGATAATAGGCAGCTTCCCTTTTGTCTTCTTATAGATATGCCTGATAAACTCTGTTGCTGTCCTTGTCAATGGCCTGCCGCTCAACCCTCCGGCCTCATTTATTTTAGTCCTCAGCCCTTTCCTCGAAACTGTGCCGTTGACAGCTATCACGCCTGATATTTTTGTCTGCATGCACACATCAACAAATTCATCCAGCTCTTCCCACGTCAGGTCAGGCGAGACCTTGACGAACAGGGGCTTATTCTTCCTGTTGGCCTTCTGCAGTGTTTTTATTATTTTCAATAAACTGCTCTTGTCCTGCAGCTTCCTCAGCCCCTGTGTATTAGGGGAGGAAACATTTATTGTCATGAAATCAGCAAAATCATAGAGCTTCTCATAGGTATAGAGATAATCCAAATAAGCCTCTTCAAGGGAGGTGTCTTTTGATTTCCCGATATTGAGCCCGACTATGAGCCTCTTATGTTTCACAGCTCTTAATTTCCCGGCTGCCCTGTCCGCGCCCATGTTGTTGAAGCCCATCCTGTTTATCAGGGCAAGGTCCTTCGGTAGCCTGAATATCCTCGGCTTCTCATTTCCCGGCTGCTCATTCCTTGTTATTGCGCCTACCTCAATGTGGCCGAAGCCAAGGGAGGGCATAATCTCTATCAGCCTGCATTCCTTGTCAAAGCCTGCAGCTATGCCCATGGGATTGTCAAACTTCATGCCTGCGACCTCTGTCCTCAGCATCGGATGGGAGTAGCCATAGAGTGATTTCAGCAGGCGTCTGGTCAGGGCAAATTTCCCGAAAAAAGAGAGTGAAGACGAGACAAAACCATGGATTTTTTCAGGGTCGGCTTTGAAAAGAATCGGCCTTATAATAGCTTTATACATGCTAAAATGATAATAAGCCCAAGGTAGTATATATAATTGATTGTTGGATAAAAAATATAAACTAAGGATTTTTACCTTATCCCAAATGAAAGAGAGAGTCGCTGAGATACTTCTTAAGATAAAAGCTGTCGAGATATGCCCAAACAGCCCTTTCACGTACACATCAGGCATGATAAGCCCGATCTACATAGACAACAGGAAGATAATCTCCTATCCTGAAGAGAGAAGAAAGATACTTGAAGACCTGTGCGTCCTGATAGGCTCCCTCAATATAAAATTTGATGTGATTGCAGGAGTGGCGACAGCAGGCATACACTGGGCAGCATGGCTCTCAGAAAAATACAACAAGCCCATGGTATACATAAGGGACAGCGCAAAGGGCCATGGAAAGCAGAACCAGATCGAAGGCTATCTGGAAAAAGGAAAGAAAGTCCTTGTCATAGAGGACCACATAAGCACAGGCGGAAGCTCAATAGCTGCTGTGAAGGCTGTAAGGGAGTTTGGCTGCGAAGTGACTGACTGCATTGCAATAACAACATATGAATTCAGGGAAGCAAAGGAAAAATTTGATGAGGAAAAATGCGGCCTGCATACGCTGACTGATTTCACGACCCTGATAAAGACAGCTGCTGAAAAGGGATATATCAGCAGTGAAGACGAGAAAAAAGTGCTGGAATGGAATAAATCCCCCCAGAAATGGGGAAAAAAGCACGGCTTTGAAAAATGAGCTATCTTGACATCCTGAAAGAGAAAGCAGAAGAAGCAAACAGCATCCTCTGCTTCGGCATTGACCCTGTGCTTGAGAAGATGCCTGAGAAAGATATTGTAAACTTCTATTCAGACATATTTAACGCTATGGAAGGCGAGGATGTTTCTGTCCCATCAGTAAAGCCGAACATTGCATTCTTTGAACAGTACGGACTGGAGGGATTATCCTCATTAAAGAAATTGCTTGAAGACATAAAAAAAAGAGACATCAGCATCATACTTGACGCAAAGAGGGGAGACATAGGGACAACAGCAAAGGCCTATGCAAAATCTGTTTTTGAATACTGGCAGGCAGATGCAGTAACCCTTCACCCCTATCTCGGCCATGATTCAATATCTCCCTTCCTTGAATACAAAAACAAGGGCGCATATGTGCTCAACAGGACTTCCAACAAAAGTGCTGTTGAGGTGCAGGATCTGAAATCAGACGGCAAGCCTGTCTATGAAAAAGTCTCTGAATTAATACTGAAATGGCATTCTCCCGGGCTTGGCTCTGTAATAGGCGCAACATATCCTAAAGAGCTTGAGCATCTCTCAAATTTATTTGTAAAATCAGGAAAACAGGTGCCATTATTGATCCCCGGAGTCGGAAGCCAGGGAGGAAGCGCTGAGGAGGTTGTTTCCATTCTGAAAAAGACAAACAATCCTCTTTGGCTGCACAGGGTCAACAGCTCTTCGGGCATAAGCTATGCCTATCTGGAAAAAGACACTGGTGATTATGCAGGCGCGGCTGTTAAAGAGATGAAAAGGCTGAATAAAATTCTGAAATTATAGAAAGGCTTAAATAATACTACCTTTCAATAGTAACAATGCGAAAAGCCAGCATGAAAATTTATTATGATCCTCACCAATTCTCTGATGTTAAGGCACTCATGAATCTGTACTGGTATACGGCCGGTAAAAGCAGCAAGGCGATATTATTCAAAGATTCCCCTGTAGTAAATGACCATAACAGCGTATCTGAAGAAAAACTTCCTATAGCAGAGACTTGGAGAGGCAATACGCTTTGTATCAGCACTTACGCAGATTTTTCTAATTCATTGAACTCGGGCGGTTTAACCCTTCAGATAGATGCAAAACTTCTCCATAACTGCGGCTCTGTTTCTTCATTGGAGGATAAAATAAAGGCAAGAAAAAAACTGGACATTCCAGATGATATGCCTATTGTAGTGATAGGGTTTGTGAAAGGATCAAACATTGGCTTGCTTAACCATCTGCTGAAAAAGATTTCAGAGCTAAGCAGGATATATCTCTTTCCCAGCTGGGGGACACTGGGCACTCTGCCGCATAACCCAAACTTGATGAAGCATCCGAATATAGAAATAATAGATACATATGGTGAGCTTGAGAATTATTTTAAGTGTGCTGATATCGCCCTTTATGCTGACACAATTTCACCAAGGGAGGGGATAATGCACAATTATATTGAGGCAACAGCAGGCGGATTGCTTTACTGCGTTGAGCCAAGCAGGTCAAGAAGCCAGTATGGATTCAAGGAACTGCTCAAGGGAGGCTCAATAGTTTCATGCCAAAGTCTAGATGAGGTGAGCAACAGGATTGCAGTGCATCTTGGGTGCGGGACTCTGGAAAAAGATATCGAAGCCTCACAGATACCGAGAGATCGGCACATAAAAAAAACTATTGACACCTATCTCCCTGTATTAGCAAAATGGATAAACTTTATATCAGATGCAGGAAACCATGCTGAAATAGAAGGGTTTCCTGCTGCAGACCTTAAAGTGTACTGGAGAAAAGACCCTCTTGTTGTCAGGCTTCTGCATCCTGTCAGCAGATATAAAGGAGTGTCAGACAGTATAGTGCCTTAATTCTGTTATCAAGCACACAATTAAAAAAAATGGGCCTGACTTGATTCCCACCAATCCTTTTCAGCATTGATGGGGAAAGTGTGTTTCCCTTCGGTCAAGCACACAATTAAAAAAAGTGGGCCTGAGCGGATTTGAACCGCCGACCAATGGCTTTCTTAGATAACATGTACCAATGGCGGTCATATAAGACCATCGCTCCACCAGGCTAAGCTACAGGCCCGTAAAAAGACCCTGGTGTGATGCCATGGAAACTTAATCGATTTTTATAGTTTACTCATTCCCGACGACTTCATTGTGCTGGGTTTCGAGTTTCTTCACGAAGAAGTTGAGGCAGTCTAGCCCGCAGAAAGTTGCTTTTTTCCTGAAATCCTCAGGGCCGAAAAATAATGCGTATCTGGGCTCGCCTTCATGGACTGTGCCGCAGGTGGCGCATATGTTGGAAGGGAATTTTTTCTCAAACCCCTCCAGCCTGGCCTTCAGCAGCCTGGCTATGTTGCCCTCATACAGGTCCTTCTCTATTGCTTTTAAGTCCTTATAATTCATAGAACTAATCATGTTTGAGAGCCGGTTCATATGTAAATCCTATATAGGAGTGCTGTTTATATTCTTTTTCCTTTTCCAATTATGAAAATTCACTGAAATCTCTTTTTGTAGTGAATTTTCAACTTGAAAATCAGCTAAAGTGATTTTCAATTAAGAAAACTATAAAAAACAACATGAATTACTTGGATAATATGCCGCGGTCGCATAGCCCGGCCATTGCGATGGATTGCTAGGAGCTTTTGTTCCTCAGAAACCTACACTGGCCCACAAATATCCATTGTCCTTTTTGGGACACGTGAGTTCAAATCTCACCCGCGGCGTCTTTTTTTCAAGTGTGGCTAAGTGAAACGCATGCCGCACCTGTTTTCCATCAATGCTTTTTCTAAAAGGATTGGTAAGAATCACACTTCGCGGCGCTTTTTTCATCAGTTTTATAAACCAGCACTGATTTTCTATATGCCATGAAAAGCAAAATATTCCTTCTCTTCATAGGCACATTGTTCTTAATAGCTGCATGCACAAAAACACAGAATATTACCTCATTTGAGGAATGCGCAGCAGCAGGCTATCCTGTAATGGAAAGCTATCCGAGGCAGTGCAGGGCAAACGGAGAATTATTTGTTGAAGAAATGGTTGAACTTGCATGGACAGGATTTATTCAATGCCCTGATGAAAAGCCTGAAGTATGTACAGCAGATTATAGACCAGTATGCGCGCTAAAAGACAACGGTCTCAGATGTATCAAAGCACCATGCCAGAGCTTTGATGCTGTAACAATGGGCAATGACTGTACAGCCTGCGGAGATGCAGAGGTATTTGGGTATTATCCTGGTGAGTGTGAATACAGAAGGTTTGTAATATGTGAAGAAACAGAAAAAGGATTTAATATAACAAAAATGGCAGAAGAATATGGGTGGGATTGTGTGGACATCTGCCCCGGCAACTATGATGAGTATTATACGCAGATAGGGTCAACGGCATGCATAATCCATTACGGAGAGGAAGAGATAAGTGAGTGGGAAACCTGCGATAGGTCTTCTGATTCTTGCAACTGCGTCAAGGCATATGAGACAACAGATGGTCACAAGAGTGCAGAAGAAGTGCAGGTTGAAAACGCAAAATTCAGGTGCGTGCCTGAGGAGTATGCTGAAAGGCTGCTGTTCAGGGGCGGGCAGGAAAGATTAGATGAGAACGGCGAATCCTCCACTATAATTGCCTAAGTATTCTGCTTTGATAAAGTATTTATACTCCTTCTGTTCAATAATACTAAAATGCTGAACAAAGTTGCTGTTGTGACCGGGGCTGTAAAGGGAATCGGCCTGGGCATAGCAGAAGAATTTGCAAGGCAGGGTTCTTATGTTGTCATAGCTGACCTTGAAAAAGAGGAGTGCGATAAGACAGCAAAGGAGATTGAGGCAAAATTCAAAGTAATGGCCCTCGGGATAAAATGCGACATGGCCAGCCAGAAGGATGTGAAAAACCTTGTCAGCCAGACAGTAAAGAAATTCGGGAAGCTGGATATTTTCGTCAATAATGCAGGCATCTATCCTTTCAAGCCTATTCTTGAAATAACTGAGCAGGATTGGGACAAAGTCCTGGATATCAACCTTAAGGGCTCATTCTTCAGCATATCAGAGGCTGCAAAAGCCATGCAGCCAGGAGGAAAGATTGTCATAATCTCCTCAATCGCATCACTGGTCGGCTTCAGCGGGCTGAGCCATTACTGCGCTTCAAAAGGCGGAGTAAACGGGTTAGTGAGGGCTGCTGCCCTGGAGCTTGCAGCGAAAAAAATAAATGTAAATGCTGTTGCACCCGGAGCAATAGAGACACCAGGGGCAACAGGAGCAATGGATGAGAAAGCAAGACAGCAGACTATGGCTGCAATCCCATGGAAAAGATGGGGCCAGCCGGAAGATATTGCCCACGCTGCAGTATTCCTGTGCTCAGAAAAAGCAGACTACATCACCGGCCAGGTAATTGTTGTGGACGGCGGCTGGACTTTACAGTAGGTTTCTATAAAACAAAATCAATAAAAAAAAATTATATTGAGAATTCTTTTAATCAAGAACCTGTGTTTACGCTTTTGACACGTTGACAGCTTTAGGGCCTTTGTCGCCCGTGGCTACGTCAAAAGTTACTTTGTCATTCTCACGAATTGAAACGCCGTCATTTAATCCGGTCTGGTGGACAAAATACTCTGTTCCATCATCGCCGGCTATGAAGCCGAATCTCTTCATGTTGTTAAAGAACTTAACAACTCCTTCCATTATTCTCCCTCCTGGTGTGTTTTAATAAGTCTAATAAGTGTGCAATATTGAACTTGTTTATAAAGCTTCATCTTCTGCCGTGCCTGAACCCGCTTTTTCTGAAGAATCTCCCTTCTCTTCTCTGCGGGGCTTCTATCATGATCCTGTCGATTCTCGGGACATCCACTTTCTGTATGTTGATGCTCGTATCCCTCAGCACCCTGTCAAAATTCTCATAATCCCTTTCAGTGAGTATGCTTATTGCTTTCCCCTCGTGCCCTGCTCTTGCAGTCCTTCCTATCCTGTGGATATACTGCTTGCTCTCTTTCGGGATGTCGTAATTATAGACATGGGAAACCCCCTCTATATGGAGCCCCCTGGCTGCAACATCAGTGCATACCAGCACCCCGACTTTGCCTTCGTGGAATCTTTCCATGGTATGGTTCCTTTTTGACTGGGACAGGCCGCCATGTGTTGCCATTGCCTGGATTCCCTGCTTCTGCAGGTTCCTGGCCACAACATCAGTAAACCTCTGCGTGTTGCAGAACACCATCACGAGCCCTGATGTCTCGTTCTTAAGAAGGTGGGCAAGCAGCGAGAATTTCATGTTCACCGGCACCTGGTAATAGAACTGCTCCAGTTTTGAAGGATCAACATATGCTTCAACCCTGAGGACAACCGGATCCCTCATATATCTCTGGGCAATACCGCGGATATCGCTTGATATCGTGGCAGAATATAATAAAGTCTGTCTGTCTGCCGGGCATTCCCTAAGTATATTATTGACATCGTCAATGAATCCCATGTCCAGCATCCTGTCAGCCTCGTCAAGCACAGCAATCCTGATTTTGCTTAGGTCCAGCGTCCCTCTTGACATGTGGTCCAGGACCCTGCCCGGGGTGCCGACAACAACCTCTGCGCTGTGGAGCTTTTCCATCTGCGGGTTTATTGAGACTCCGCCGTATATGGACGCAACCCTCAGCCTTTTGTATTTTGAAAAAAGAACCATTGACTCTGATACCTGCTCTGCAAGCTCCCTTGTCGGCGTGAGTATGATTGCCTGTATGCCTTGTCCGGGCTCAACTATTTTTATGACTGCGCTTGCAAATGCCAGTGTCTTCCCTGAGCCTGTCGCAGAACCTGCGATAACATCCTTCCCTGAAAGTATGACAGGGATTGATTTCTCCTGTATTTCTGTGGGATCCTGAAAGCCCTGCTCCTCAATGGATTTCAGCACAGGCTCTATTATTCCTAATTCCCTAAATGTTTTCATTTAATTTACCTCTTGAAAATCTGCAATTATGTAAAGAAAAAGTCGGGTTGTAACTGCCTTTTCTTTCTAACCAGTTTTCTGTATTATTATGAAGAGTTGGCCCTCTCTATATAAAGCTATGCATTCAGAGGAGAAAAACAGCTTTTTCCGTCGGGAGTTTTCGGTAAAAAGATTTATATACTATTATACCCTAATATGATAAAAATCTAAAAGGTGAAAATCAATGGAAGAACATGAACACACACATGGCTGTATGGGAAGTAAGTGGCTGGTCGTAGGCCTGCTTGTAATAGCAAACAACTATTACGCATGGTTTGACTGGTGGTATTTCCTGGGTGGCCTGTTGGTGCTTAAAGGGCTCTGGCTGCTGGTAATGAAGGGCCACTGCATGTGTCACGGGAAAAAATCCAAGAAATAGGATACCCTATGATACATAATGCTGTTAAGATAGTTTCACTAATTTTTATTTTTCTTCTTTCCCTTAACCTGCTGCTTCTGGCTTTGGGAAAAATAAGCGTCCTGCTTTTCTGGATCATACTCCTGCTTGGGGCAGTTGCATCATTTCTCATAAACAGGGTCATAAAACAAAAGTAATTTATACATACCCCTAATCTAGATAAGCATGGCATATCCGGGACAACCTGGCGGGCATGGTCATGGGCTTAAGCACGGCGATGACCACGGCCATTATCCTGAAGAGGAGCTTCTCAAGCAGATGGGAAACAGGGCATACAGCCTGACCCATAATGAAAAAGAGAATGTAGATGAGATTGAAAGGCAGCTGAAATCAGGAAACCGGTTTTCGCATGATGAGCTTCACCAGTTCCAGCATTACCTTGAGCATGCAAGCCACGAGCTGAAAGAAATACTCCAGGAAGAGCAGGAGGACCATATACATAACCTCCAGCTTGAAAAAGACCTCAGGCGGGTAGCACAGCTGCTCGGGGAAGTATCAATGCTTCTTGAGAGGCACCATCACTGAGTCCAGGACTTTCCTTATCCCTTCTGATGTTTTCTCCCAGGTATAGTTTTTTACTATTGTCTCCCTTGCTTTTTTCCCCATTCTCTCCCTTGCTGCTTCATTTTCCATAAGGTAAACTATCTTCGTATAGAGGGCATACGAGTTCTTTTTAGGGAATATCAGGCCGTTGGCGCCGTCATTGATATATTCCCTTATGAAACCCACAGGCGTAACTATGACAGGGACTTCGCAGGCCATTGCCTCCATTGTTGTAAGGGAGGTTGTTTCAATAAGGCTTGGCAGGACATAGACATCCATTGCCTGGTAATACGGCACAAGGTTGTCTTTTGGCCCTGTTATTATTATATTTTCTTTTCCCCTGAAAAGCCTTTCAATCTCCGGCCTTCCTCCGCCTGCTATCAGAAGAATGCAGTTGTCGTATTTTTTTGTAAGCCTGATAAACGCCCTGTGGAGGGTCTTCAGGTCTTTCTCAAGGCTTACTCTCCCGCCGTAGCCAACCACAAACTTTCTCGGGTCAATGCCTATATCCTCCTTTGCCTTTTCTTTGCTCTGCGGCGGCTTGTAGAGATTTATATCAACCCCCAGATGGACAACGCGCTTCTCTGAGTTTATCCTCAGCAGGCTGAGAAGCTCTGCGTGGTCAGATGAAGGGACTATTATTATTGTGCACATATTGTACAGCCATATTGCGATTGCCTTTGTAATTATGTTAATCGGCAGCTTTATGAAATCAATGCCCTGGCTGTTAGGGAAGACTTCCCATTCCAGCATGTGGTTGTACATTATTACGGGCTTCCTGTGCCTTTTTCCCGCAATTATCCCTGCAATGCCTATCGGGCCTATGCACTGCACCCAGACTAAATCTGCCTTCTGCACTTCTTTGGAAACTGTCCTATAATCCACAATTGCAGAATAATAATTGTCAGCCAGCCTTACTTTCAGTATCTTAAACCTTATTATCCTTGCCTTGTACTTGGGGGCAAGCTCTCCCAGGTCAGGTGCAATCACAGTCAGCTGGTAATCATCCTCAATCCTCGGGATGAGCTCATTAAGGAAGCTTGAGATGCCGTCCCATCTCGGAAGGAAGCCGTCTGTTGCAATCAGCAGTTTTTTCATTTTATTCGGGTCCCCCGGATATTTGAAAATTTTCAATTTTCATTTTACTTTATTTTATAAAATACCTCTGCATATTTCACATGGTTGTTGAATCCCTGGGTTATTGCCTGGAAGTAGATGTTCCACATAAGGGAGAGTCTTGACGGCAGCTGGCTCTTGTGCTTGTTGAATGCCTCAATCTTTACCTTGAAAGTGTCTGTTATGTCCACCACAAGCTTCGGCTGCTCCCTCTTCCTGAAATTGAGGAAAAAATTCCAGATGTTGAAAGAATACACTTCCCCTTTGTAGCTGATCTTTTCAATCAGGTCCATCGTGAACCTGTAGACTGCCCTGTGGTCAGGGTGCGGGTCGTCAAGGGAATGAGTGAATATCTTTGCAGGCTTTATTCTTTTTATTATCTCCCAGACTTTCTCATCAATCTTCCTCTCTGCAATCTCCTCTGCAAAATTCCCCTCTCTGATGCCCAGATAATAGACTTCATCTTCTCCCAGGAGTTTTGCTGCCCTCTTGGATTCCTTGACTCTTGTTTTCCTTGAAAATTCCTCCTGTATGTGGGGAAGCGAGGTCTCGCCGAAGGAAAATATCAGGGTAACTATTTTCTTGCCCTCCTTGGCATATTTTGCTATTGTCCCCCCTGCGCCAACCAGCTGGTCGTCATTATGCGCGCACAGGAAAAGCACTGATTCAGGCTCCATTGCAGCTTTTATAGAGAAGGGGATTATTTAAAGTTTGTTATAGGAGAGAAAGGAGAGAGATGCCAAGAATCAGCCCCGCAACAACAACTGCAATCACATAGAATACTGCTATGAAAACAAACTGCAGCAGCCATGCAACAAAAGCCTTCCACCATTTCAGCCTGAATATCTCCCTGTATATCCATATCATCAGCACAAATGCTATTATCCCGCCGAAAGTCCTGAAGAGGTATCTTACGGCTGAGACAACTATCCCTGTAATGAACATGACAAGAAGCGTTGTGAATATGGTTGTTTTTCCGCCAAGGAGCCTCACTGCAAAATAGAGGGGGAGGGCAGAAATAATCATGACTACAATTATAATCAGTATTGGGATAAGCACCTCTGATAATGCCATCCGGTGAGGGAAGTGAAATAACTATAAAAATATTACCTGAGGGGTATAAAAAGCATACAACAGCAACCTTTATAATATTCCCCAATGTTCTTTTTACTAAAATAAATTATTTAAAAAATATTAGGTGATATATATGCCAAAACATTCAGACCAGAGGGTCGGAGTATTTATAGACGTACAAAACTTATATTACAGCGCCAAGCAGCTGTACAATGCCAAAGTTAATTTTGCGCACATCCTTAAGAGGGCTGTGGCCGGAAGGAGACTTATCAGGGCAATTGCCTATGTCATTAAGGCAGACATAAAAGAGGAGCACAATTTCTTTGAAGCCCTTGAAAAGATAGGCTATGATGTGAGGTCAAAAGACCTGCAGACATTCTACACCGGAGCAAAGAAAGGTGACTGGGATGTGGGCATTGCCATGGATATAATGAGGATGGCAGCAAAGCTTGACGTTATTGTTCTTGTCTCAGGAGACGGGGATTTCAAGGACCTGCTTGAGCACGTGAAAGCACTTGGCTGCAGGGCCGAAGTGCTGGCTTTCGGAAAGACATCCTCTTCAAGATTAATAGGGGAAGCTGATGAGTTCGGCGACCTTGGAAAAGAGCTTGACAAGGTGCTGATAAAGGGGAACAGCAAGGCATTCAGGACTGACAATAAGCCTGCAGCAAGCAGCGGGGGAACTACCGTGACCGCCGTACCAGCAGAAAACAGGCCCGAGAGCAGTGGCAGGGCTGAAAGCAGTGTAATCGCTGCCAATGATATCAGGAATGAGATGAGCAGGGAGCGCAGAAATTTCAGGCATGACAGGATGAGAGGGAACAGGGGTTTCAGAAGGCCTGACAGGAATATGGGGGGAGGCAGGGATTTCAGGAGGCCAATGGAGCCTTCAGACAGCGCATCCCTTCTTCAGAAGATAAATATGGACCAGCCGGTTCTTGAGCCAAGGAAAGAAGAGGCAAAGCTGGTCATGCCAAAAGACGAACCGAAAAAAGAAGAGCCCAAGAAAGAAGAGCCGAGAAGAGAAGAGCCAAAAGAAAGGGCTCCTGAAAAGCCTGCTGAGCAGCCGGAGGCAAAAAAAACAGCAAAAAAGCCGGCGAAAAAGGCTGTTCCGAAGAAAAAGAAATAATCTTTAAATATAAATTTCCATAGCCTCTTATAATGCTGTCCGCAAAGCTGCTGGAACATAGTGCTATGGATTTTTTCTACAGCATGCTTGAGAGATATGCCAGGTATGGCATCACTCCCGATAAGATAGAAGGCATAGTCACGGATGAGATCAAAAAAGAGGTTGAATACTGGTGGCAGTACTATCAGGAGGTCGGGGCCAATCCAGGCTGGAACGAAGGCAAGAGAGAGCTTGTCCTTGACATATATACAATATGGCTGAAGCTTGACGATCTTTCCGGGAACCTCCTGGAAAAAACAGATTACAGTACATTCTATAACTGGCATCAGCTGAAAAAACCTCTTCAGGGAGTGAACTGAGGATGAGAACCCTGCAGCAGAAGGCAGATGAGCTCTTTGAAAGCCTTGAATGGATGTACAGCGATATTTTCACAGACAGGAAAATAAAGGCGCCTTCTGCCAGGTACAGCATAAGGGTAAGCCCGAAGATAAACAGCAGGGGGCTCGTAGAAATCCATATGGCAAAATTTGCCATGCTTCCCCAATACCATGATGAAGAGCTTGCTATCCACACCATCTCTATCTGTGATGTTTCTGAAATGTATCCGTTCAGGCTGAGGCTGAAAAGGAATCCTGATTTTGATGATTATGCCCTTGATATGTTTCTGCTTGATGAGTTCGGGATAGAATATGTTGTCCAGACAACTGACAGGAAAAGATATGTCGATGACGCCACATTATTCGCCGGAAACATGGATGAGGAAAACAGGATTCACAGCAATTTCCAGACTGCCGGAAATTTTGAGGAGAAGGTTCTTGACAGGGTCATGAAAAGAGCAATGAAATATCTCCCTCCTGAAAACGAAAGCTATCTTTCTGCATACAGCTCATAAGAAAACTTTAAATAGTTTCATCGCGATTCCTAACTCAGGTGATTTAAAACATGGGAGAACTTTACGATAAGGAATACAAAGAAGGCACAAAAAAATTTCTGGATGAGACAAAGGAAGCTGCAGAGGCATACAAGCAGTACCAAAAGGCTCTTTCTGACACCAGCCCGTTTGACAAGAAGACAAATGAGCTTATCATGGTTGCTGTCAGCGCAGCACTGCAGTGCGATTACTGCATTGAGACGCATTCAAAAAGGGCAAAGCTCGCAGGCGCAACAGACAAAGAGATTGCTTTTGCAGTGCATCTTGCGGCTTCTGTAAAGCACGGGGCAACTGTAAGCTACGGAGTGAAAGCCCTCTGAGATGCAATCCGTAATTATGAAGCCCGAGTGGCTCAGGATAATGCCTCCAAAGGAAAAGTTCAGTGAGGTAAAAGGGATAATAAGCAGCCACAGGCTCAACACTGTCTGCCAGGAAGCGCACTGCCCAAATATGTCAGAGTGCTGGTCTTCTGGGACAGCAACATTCATGCTGATGGGAGACACCTGCACAAGAGGATGCAGGTTCTGCGCTGTAAAGACAGGAAAGCCGGGAGAGCTTGACAGGACAGAGCCGGCGAGGCTGGCAAAGGCAATAAAAGAGCTCGGGGTCTTTGATTATGTTGTGCTTACTTCTGTTGACCGCGATGACCTTGAAGACCAGGGCGCCAATCATCTTGCCGAATGCATAAGGGAAATAAAAAAGCAGTATCCGGGGATTATTGTTGAAATCCTTATCCCTGATTTCAGGGGAGACAAAGAGCTTCTCAGAATTATAGCTGATGCCGGGCCTGAGGTAATTGCGCACAATGTTGAGACTGTTGAAAGGCTTCAGAGGAAAGTGAGGGATTACAGGGCAAACTACATGCAGTCATTGTCAGTTCTCCGGAATGTGAAAAAGCTCAGCAGAAAAATCTATACAAAAACTTCCATAATGCTCGGGCTTGGTGAAAAAGAGGATGAAGTAATCCAGGCAATGAAGGATTTAAGAGCCATTGATGTTAATATTATAACATTTGGGCAATACCTAAGACCATCACAGAAACATTTGGCAGTCAGCGAATATGTAAAGCCAGAAAAATTTAAATATTATGAAGAGGTTGCCAATAGCCTGGGGTTTTTATATTGCGCGTCTGGCCCTTTTGTAAGGAGCTCATATAAAGCAGGGGAATTATTTTTGAAGGGGAAAATAAATGGTTAAGAAAGTCATAGGGAAATTCGAGGTTGAATACCTGCAGGTTCTTGATGAGGAAGGCAATGCTGATGAGGCCCTCATGCCGAAGCTGACAGGCAGGCAGATAAAAGAGCTCTATGAAAACATGATCCTTGTCAGGACTTTTGATGACAAGGCTTTCTCAATGCAGAGACAGGGGAGGATAGGCTCATACCTCCAGGTAAAGGGGCAGGAAGCAGCACAGGTGGGCTCTGTCTATGCCCTACAGGACAAGGACTGGCTGTTCCCTATGTACAGGAGCAGTGGGGCATTGCTTGCAAGGAAGCAGCCCATGCATCTTCTCTATCTTTACTGGGGCGGAGATGAACGCGGTTTGAAAAGTCCGGAGAATGTGAATAATTTTCCCATTGCAATACCTGTCGGGACGCAGATACCTCATGCAGTAGGTGCTGCCTGGGCATCAAATCTCCTTGGAAAAAAAGAAGTCTCGCTGGTATTCTTCGGAGAAGGCGCAACATCAAAGGCAGATTTCCACACTGCAATGAATTTTGCAGGAGTCTATCAGGTTCCGTGCATTCTTGTCTGCGAGAACAACCAGTGGGCAATTTCTGTGCCGAGAAAAATACAGACGCATTCAGAGACAATAGCACAGAAGGGAATTGCATACGGGGTTAAGGGAATCCAGGTCGACGGGAACGATATTTTTGCAGTCTACAAAGCAGTAAAAGAGGCTGTTGATGATGCAAGAGCAGGCAAAGGCCCTGCATTAATAGAGTGCATGACCTACAGGATAGGGGACCACAGCACAAGCGATGACGCAAAAAAATACAGGGGCGAAAAAGAAGTCGAGGAGTGGGCGAAAAAAGACCCTGTGCTCAGGCTTGAGAGATATATGAAAAAGAAAAAGCTGCTTGATGAAGCGTATAAGAAAAAAGTCCTTGAGAATGCAAAAGAGACTGTTGAGAAAGAAGTGAAGAAATATGAGGAGTATCCTGCGCCTGACAGGGAAGATATCTTCAAGTACACATTTGCGGAGATGCCGCAGCAGCTGAAAGAGCAGTTTGAGGAGTTCAAGAATGGTTAGCATGAATAATGTAGAAGCAGTGAGATCCGCGCTTGACCAGGCGCTGAAATCTGATAAGAGTGTTGTTGTGCTTGGGGAAGATGTCGGAGTAAACGGCGGAGTCTTCAGGGCAACTGACGGGCTGCAGAAAAAATACGGAAAAGACAGGGTAATTGACACTCCGCTGAGCGAGGAAGGCATTGTGGGAATGGCAATAGGCCTGGCTGTCACCGGGGTAAAGCCTGTTGCAGAGATACAGTTCTCTGGATTTTTGCCTGCTGCATTTGACCAGATATTCAGCCATGCCGCAAGGATAAGGTCAAGGAGCAGGGGAAGGTTTACATGCCCGATGGTGATAAGGGCGCCTGCAGGCGGGGGAATACGGGCTCTTGAGCTTCACTGCGAAATGCCGGAAGCGCTGTTTGCGCATATCCCTGGGATAAAGGTTGTCTGCCCGAGTACGCCTTATGACACAAAAGGCCTGCTGCTGGCTGCAATAAAAGACCCTGACCCTGTGATATTTTTAGAGCCTATGAGGATCTACAGGGCAGTAAAGCAGGATGTCCCTGAAAAGGAATACACAATTCCGCTGGGAAAAGCCAATGTCATAAAAGAAGGAACTGACATCACAATAATAACCTGGGGCTCAATGGTGAAATACACCCTTGATGCTGTTGCCGGGCTTGATGATGTTGATGCTGAGGTAATTGATCTGCGGACAATATATCCTTTTGATACTGAGGCGATAATAAAGAGCGTCGGGAAAACAGGCAGGGCGGTTGTCGTGCATGAGGCCCCGAAGACCTCCGGGTTCGGAGCTGAGATTGTGGCAACAATAAATGAGAAAGCTCTTGACTCCCTGGATGCGCCTGTGCTGAGAGTTACAGGCTATGACACTGCGCTTCCGTTTGCAAGGCTGGAGATGCAGTTCATACCGAGCAAAGAAAGGATTATAAAGGCAATTAACGAGGTTATGGATTATTAATTGAAAAATAGAATGGTATTTGATTTTAAGTTCCCGGATGTTGGAGAAGGCATTACTGAAGGGACTATTGTAAAGTGGAAAGTAAAAGCAGGCGATTCTGTCAAGGCTGATGAGCCTATTGCTGAAATCGAGACAGACAAGGCAATTGTTGATATCCCTACGCCAAAGGCCGGAGTAATCCTGAAAATCAATCACAGAGAGGGAGAAACAATAAAAGTCGGGGAGACCCTTGCAGTTATTGGCGAGAAGGGAGAGAAGGCAGGAGAAACAAAAGAAAAAAAAGAAGGCAGGGAAGATGAGCACTACACAGGCAGTGTCGTCGGCTTCCTTGAAGAGGCAAAGGATGAGTTTAAGCCAGGAAGAAGCTCCAAAAAAGAGTCGGAGTCTTCAGAGAAAAGAATAAGGGCCACCCCGAAAATAAGAATGCTTGCAAAAGAGCTCAATGTTGAGCTGAAAAATATTGTCCCGACAGGCCACGGCGGAAGAATAAGTGAGGAAGACATCAGGAAGTCTGTTAAAAAAGCAGCTAAAAGAGAATATCACGGCAAGGTTACAAGGAGGGAACTGAAAGGGGTAAGAAAAACTATTGCAAAAAACCTTGTTGAAGCCCACCTGGCAACTGTTCCTGTAACCACAATGCATGACGCTGATGTAACAGGGCTCTGGGAAGCAAGGGAAAAAGAAAAAATAAGCGCAGAAAAGAAGGGAGTAAAGCTTACCTTCCTCCCATATATAATAAAAGCAGCAACTGAAGCGCTGAAAAAGCATCCTGAGATAAACTCAACTCTTGAGGGTGATGAAATTGTGCTGAAAAACTACTATCATATAGGGTTTGCCGTTGATACTGATGACGGGCTTATAGTGCCTGTGGTAAAAGACGCTGACAAGAAATCCCTGATGGAACTTGCGAAAGAACTGGCAGAGCTGGGAGAAAAGGCAAGGGCAAGGAAGCTTGGGATAGATGAAATAAAAGGGGGTTCTTTCTCAATAACTAATTTAGGCTCTGTGGGAGTGAAATATTTTACGCCGGTAATTAATTATCCTGAAAGCGCCATACTCGGCCTGGGAAGCATCGGGAACATGCCGGTCGCATCAGAGAATGACATCAAAATAAGAAAAATACTCCCTCTTTCGCTTACATTCGATCACAGGGTAATAGACGGCGCGCAGGCGTCAAGGTTCATGCTGGATTTAATCAAAAATCTGGAAAGCATAAAATAGAGTAAATAAAAAACATTGGGGGTGCAAAAAAAAATGGTAAACTGGTTATCTGTACTAGGAACTGCATTAGCAGGCTTTTTGCTGGGATGGATTTGGTATGGCCCGTTGTTCGGAAAACAGTGGATGAAGCTGATGAAAATATCCAAGAAAGACATGCAAAAAGCAAAGAAGAAAAGCATGGTTACACCGATGGTCGGCGGGTTCCTTGCTACGGTTGTTATGGCTTATGTGCTTGATACATTCGTTAGACTTGTGGCTGCCACAACTTTTGTTGAGGGAGCAATCCTCGGATTCTGGCTGTGGCTGGGGTTCGTGGCAACTGTTCTCCTGGGAAAAGTCCTGTGGGAGAACAAATCATTCAGCCTCTACCTTATTGACTCGCTGCATTATCTTGCTGTGCTTGGGTTGATGGGCGGTCTATTGGCTGTCTGGATATAATTCTTTTTTTATTTTTTATTAGTTAACTTTAAATATAGTTTAATTACTGGGTTGCTGGGGAAAACTTATGGCAGAAAACAGGGTTGTTGTTATCGGCGGTTCCGGTGTGCATGACAGCCCCGGCTTCAAAGAGGCTGTATGGGAAACACTGGATTTGGGAACACCTTATGGCAGGATAGAATATCAGGAAAGAGAAGATGGTGTAGTCTTTATACCAAGGCATGGCCATAATGTGAAATATGCCCCCCATCTTACGCAGTATATTGAAAACAGCCTGGCAGCAGCCCATCTTGGTGATGTCGTTATAGCCACCAGCGCAGTAGGGACATACCATCCTGAAAAAATCAAAGTCAAAGGCCTGGTTATTCCTGATGACTATATAGACATGACAACAGGAAGGAAATCTGACCCTTATGGCGAGGGAATTACGGTCCATGCAAACCCAAGGCCTGCATTTACTGAAGAAGTCAGGAAAATTCTTCTTGAGAGCGGGAAGAAGCATTCGCATGCTTTTAATGGAGTTACAGATGGCGGCACATACCTGACTATGGACGGATCGAGGTTCGGCACAAGAGCTGAAGGGAACATGAGGGCATATTATGCTGACCTTGCGGGAATGACCTGCAATCCTGAAGCTGAGATAATGATGTATCTTGATATGCCTTATGCACTTGCTGCATTTGTTGTTGATGAGGATGTTGACGCTGACCACGAACTGTCAACAATGGCTGTTATGAAAGAGCTTTCACAGCCTGATAAAGTCCCTGCTTTCATAGAGACTGCAATTGAGCTTGCAAAAGAAATGAAACTGCCTGAACGTGACCCGAGAATTGCAACAGGAATAATAGAACAGGGTCTGGAAAGGATCGCCAATAAATACGCAAGACAAAGAGCAGGATATCTTATGCAGAAATACAAGTAATTATTTCATGAAATTCCACTCTCTTGTGGAATATTTTTCTTCTACCAGCTGCCTTGCCCGCTTAATCTCCTCTTCAGCAAGCTCCCCGAAGCTGAATTCCTTCCCTTCTGTAAATCCCTTGAGCAGGGCATTATATGTATCTTCCCTCGTAACTTTTTTGTAATCTATCACTCTTGTAACCCTTTCTTCAACAGACTTTATTATTTTATCGCGGATTTTCTCATCAGGAATTTTGAGAACAGTGAACATCCTCTTCACATCAACATCATATAATATTGTGCCGTGCTGCAGCAATACGTTATTCCTCCTTGTCTGCGCATTGCCTGATATCTTCTTATTTCCGACAACAATATCATTTATAGGCACAAACTGCGCATCAATCCCTATATTTTTCAGCCCTTTGACCACCCAGCCGCATATTTCTTTATAGCTCTCGATTATATTTTTCGGGAACATTCCAACCGGACCAATTACGGAATAAGTTATCTCTCCGTCATGGGAATGATAGACTGCCCCGCCGCCTGTCCTTCTTCTCACTATGCTGATGCCAAGCTTCCTGCATTTTCTCGCGTCAACAACATCATCCATGCTCTGGAAATATCCTATGGAAACCGCACTCGGAAGCCATCTGTAGAATCTTATTGTCGGCTCTCCCCCTTCTGCAACTGATTCAGAGACTGCCTCATCTATCGCCATATTCATGAAAGCATGGTCCATTTCCAGGGGTATGACTCTCCACTTCATTTTTGATCAACTGCCTTTTTCAGCACTCTTGCTATTGCGGCCGCATCCAGGCCTATCAGCTGGTAGCCCTTTTCTGCTATGACTTTCTGCAGCTCTTCTGCAATCTCTTTTTCATCAAAATCCTTTTTTATGCCCGCCAGTCTTTTCTCTATCTCTTTTATTGATTCTTCAGGGTGCGCAAAGAAATCGCCTGTAATATCAACTTTCTCTATTTTGTCACCGAAATCTACTTTTATAACTAGAAGTTTTCCGCCCTCAACTTTCTCCATTGCCTGAGTGTGCACAATAAATGAAAGTGATTCACTTATAAATATGTTTCCAAATACAAAATATCAATTTGGAAAATCTTAAATAGAAAATATCCTTACCCAGGCCTAAAAGGGGGTGGAATATGAGGCGAGCATATCGCTTTATAGTCAATAGTTTAGTTCTTAATAGTTCTTTTAATAGAGGGGGTAATCTGAAATGAAAAAAATATTGTTTGTAGTGTTAGCTTTGATAATGATTGTTTCTGCAGCGGCTGTTCAGGATAATATTGAGAGAAAGGACGGCGGGATAAAGACTGAGAACAAGGATTTTGTCCTTGACTGGGACTTGGAAGTTACAGGCTACAGCCCGCACTCAGGGAAATTCATACTTGAAGGGACTGCGCTGAGAAGCAAGGAAACAGATAGGAAAGCAGATATTGCAATAATCAGTCCCGTCCCTCTGGTGTCGATGAGCAGCGCTGTTGTATGGGAAGATATTGAAGAAGTTTTAACTGAGGAGAAAATTTATCCCTGTGACGGTCAATACGGCTGGAATAATGAAGAACACACCCAGATTTATTGTGCAAGAACATACACAAGGTTAAATAATCAGACCGAGCAAATAGAGAACTATACTTCAACTTCAGTCATTGATGTTAACTCCGGAATATCTGTTACTGATTTGGGGGATTCAATTGCATGGAACAACACAAAAACAGTAAAAAGGATATCTGAGAATGTAATATCATCAAAAATATCTTCCATTGAACATAAGACAGATTATGGAAATTACGTCTACTATGTAAAAAACAATACTTTCAAAGCAGATGAAGATTACAGGTTCAGGTTTGAGATTGATGTAGCTAAAGAGATGCTTCCTGTAAAATATACTGTTTGTATAGGTGATGCAGAAGCCAACATATATTATTTCTGCCTAGACCCTACAATTGTCGATGCAAGGACATGGACAACTGATGCTGACTTCACGAACGGAACAACACTTCTTAATTTGACTGCGGAGAATGATGATTTAAGGTTGGATATTGACAATGATGCTGCCTATTCAGATAGTCTAATTCATTATTATTCGTTTGATTCTAATGCCAGTGATAGTGTTGGCAGTCTTGACGGAAGCGTGGATGGAGCAACCAGCACTACAGCCAAGAACAATAATGGGTACTCCTTTGATGGAACTAATGATAGAATAACTTATGATGGTGGCAGTAGATTTTATGATGATTCTGGCGATTTTTCAGTTTCTTATTGGGTATACATAGATTCTGATGGAACAGGAGTCCAAAAGCACATTTCAGCTCTTCAATGTGACTCTAATGCGGGAATGGCATATTACTATACTCATACAGGAGACATATATCACGTTCAGATGAATAATGTAGGAGACATTTTAAGTGATAGTGCATTAACAGAGGATGCATGGACACATATTGTCTTTACAAGGAATGTCTCAGGGACAATCCAGAACGCACTATACATAAATGGGGTATCTCAAACTTTAAGTGCTTCAGAACAAACCTACGACCCGATTTCCGGTGGTAGTTCATATACTAATGTTATAGGTGCACAACAGAGTGATTGCTTTTCATATGTTCAGTTTACAAAAGGGGATATTGACGAAATTGCTTTCTGGAACAGGTCTTTGACAGAAGAAGAGGTAGTATCTCTCAATAATTCCCATTTCTACTCTCCAGGGAGTTCAGAAACATTCTCACAGGGATTATACAGCGATGTTCAAGGTTGGTATCCTCAGAATGGATCAAAGCTAACAAGTGTTGATGTGCAAACTGTGCTCGCTGTTGATAGCTCTATCTTATTTAAATATAACAGCACTAATGCTTCACTGGACAGTTCTGAGTGGATAAATCTTACTACTAATGGAACTAACATAATCAGTTTAGATCTGTCTAATGACCAGCCAATCTACTATCAGTTCAAGCTAATAGGGCCTGTTTCAACACCAAGTGTAACTTCATATACTCTTCAGGAGACGATATATTCTGAGTCAGGAGCCAACAATTTTATTGATTTGGGTATACAACAGAGCTCAGCATGGCCTGAAGCGAATGTGTATAATGGCCAACAAGTTTACCTGAGAAACCTCAATAATGACCAAATATTAGCAACCGTAGACAGAGTTGTGGTGTATGGGAATAAAAGATGGATTATCAACTATGCACTACCAAATGAATCTCTTGTGGGTTTGACTTTCAACATAACTCCGGTTGTTTATGTTCTTGATATGGCAAACCTGTCTTCGACAGAGCTAACCACAACAGTAAAAAATCTCATAGACGCAACCATTAACTAAAGGAGGAAACATGAAGAAAACTAGTTTCCTCCTGCTTTTTGTATTTTTATTAGTGATTAGTGTGAGCTATGCGGCTGATACGTACAAGCCTTACATACACAAAGCCAATCTTCCTGAACACCCTAAAATAATCCTGTACGGCCAGTACAGGACCAGCCTGTTTCCTGGGGCAGCCACTTATTCTTACGGCATTGAAGTTCCTAGAGGAACAAACGGGCTGCAGCCTCTGGTTTTTGCCAGCTACAACAGCCAGTCTGCATCACAAAGGCCCGGGATACTTGGAAGCGGCTGGGCAGAAAGCAGCATATGGACGATTCCTGAGGATTTCATAAACAGCTCAGGAGACACAGGCATCAGGGTTATAGATATTAATGGAGATGGTCTGCCTGATATCCTGCAGGGCGCAGCCAGTACTAAAAAAGCATGGCTCAACAATGCAAGCGGCTGGGAAAATTATGATGCAGTGTGGCAGCCGCCGACCTCTTTTATAGACGGAAACGGGAAAGACGAGGGAACAAGGTTTATAGATGCCAATCTTGACGGGCTGGTTGATATCATAAAGCAGGATGATTCAGCATGGCTCAACAATGGCTCAGGCTGGCAGGCTACTGATGGCTGGAAATCGCCTGCAGATTTCATTGTCAGTAATGAAAACCTTGGCAGGAGCATCGCAGATGTCAACGGAGACGGGTTTGCCGATATAATCATTTCAACTTCAGGAGGGAATACAACATGGATTAAGAATTCAACATATCCTCAAATGCTGAAAAACATAGAGAATGAATATGGCGGGATTACAAATATAAGCTATGCCAGCTCAACACAGTTCAATAATTCAGAAAATGTGACTTCCCAGCTTGGCTTTAATATTTATGTTGTTTCCAATGTAACAACAGCAAACGGGCTTTCGGATGATTTTAACTTTGCTACTTCAACATCTTATAATTATTCTCTTGGAAAATACAATTACGGAAACTCTGAGTTCAGGGGTTTCGGAGTTTCTAAAGAGATAATGCCGTCAAAGATTGTCAGCCATTATTTCCATCAAGATAATCCTAGAAGGAGCAAGGAGTTTAAGACTCAGATATATGATACGAATTTAAGCATCTTTTCAAAAAGCGAGAAAGAATATGCGGTTGTGTTTTCTGATGGTGTTTATAATATAAGTCTTGATTCTTCTGCTGAATATCTCTATGATGGTTCTAATTCTCCTGTAATTACAAATAAAAGCTATACCTATGACTGGTACGGCAACCTGCTTTATTTAGAAGATCAAGGAGATGTTTCTGTTGCCGAAGATGAGAGATATTTCAACTATAGCTATGGTTTTGACAAGCAAAACTGGATAATGGATAGGGCTGCGAGAGAAACTATCTATGATGATGAATTAGAGAAAGTAAGCGAGACAAAATACTATTATGATAATTTGGGCCTGGAAGGAGTGAGCGGCTATGGCAGACTGACTAAAACAGAAAGATGGGATTCAGGCGGAGATAATGTGTTTACTTACTTTAGTTATGATGGTTTTGGGAATGTGATTAAGAAAACAGATAGTTTAGGGAACAGCTATAAGTTTTCGTACGACAGCACGCACACCTATCCTGTTACAGAGATAAATCCCCTGGGGCATATTACCACAAGGGTTTTTGATTTACGGACAGGGAATGTTTTGTCTTTCACACAGAATGATATTACCGCAAGCTTTGTTTATGATGCTCATGGAAGAATAGCTAAAGAGGTCATGCCTTTTGACACGAATTTCTCTCCGACAAAAGAGTATGAGTATAGCTTTGATGGGGCGGCTCCTGAGAAGGTAAAGGTTAGTATGAAAACAACAGCTAACAGGACAGACCGCATGTCCTATTTCTATGACGGGTTTGCCAATCTTATTCAGGTCAAGTCAGAGGTTGAAGATGGCCGGGAGATTGTCAAGAATATCTTCTATGATTCTGAATACAGGGTTGAGAGTGAGCAGAACCTTTATTTTGCTGATTATTCTTTAGAGCTAAGTCCTGCGGACAATGAAAGCAATTATGTTTTCTATAACTATGATGCTTTAGATAGAGTTGTTTCTGTAACTAATCCTGACGGGACTTCTAAGACTGTCAGCTTTGAAAAGTACAATATAAGCTCTTATGATGAAAACGGGAACAGGCATGATTACCTATTGGATGCGTTCGGCAGGATTGCTGAGGTCCACGAGTATAACACAAATGATGTCGGCCTGCAGAAAGTCTATAACACAACCTATGAATATGACTCCAATGACAATCTGGTTAGAATTACAGATGAGGAAGGCAATGAGTTTTTGTTCTTCTATGATTCGCTGTCGAGGAAAACAGCAATGGATGACCCTGATCTGGGCAGCTGGAGTTATGGCTATGACAAGAATTCAAACCTGATCAGCCAGACAGATGCAAAGAATAATACTATCAGACTTGGCTATGATGCCCTGAACAGGGTAACAGAAAAAAACAGCTCAGACGTTAACATTACTTTCAGCTATGACGGGGCTTACTCCGGTGTGCTGACAAATATGAGTATGAATGATATCAATTTCAGCTTTGAATATGATGATAGGTTAAGACTTATAGAGATGATCATGCTGGCAGATGACCAGTCTTTTACAACTGAATTTATCTATGATTCCCAAAACAGGCTTATCTCAAAAGTTGGATTAGGAGAACTGGATTTTATATTCAACAGGCAAGGCAAAGTAAGGAAAATCCCGGGATTTGTTACAGATTCTTCTTATAATGCCTTTGGCAGTATTTTGAATAGAACTTATGGCAATGGCCTGATACAGCAGTTCAGTTATGATGAGGAGAATAACAGGCTTACAAACATCTATATTTCAGGAGTCCAGAACTTGACTTATGATTATGATTCTGTAGAAAACATTATCTCCATACTTGACCCTGTGAATAATAGAAACCACTATCTTGGCTATGATGGATTAAACAGGCTGATCAATGCCACAATAGGAGATGATGTCTACAAGTATTCTTACAACCCCTTAGGAAACATGATGAAGATAGTGCATAACAACGAAAGCAAGAAATTCGTTTACAATGGCGATCAGGCTCACGCCCCATCCCAGATAATCGAAGGGGAAGCTGGAGTGGACGTCTATAACCCAAGGGAGATAGACACAGGCAGGAAATCCCGATTAACTGAATTCTGGTTATTGAATGACAAAAACACAAGCATTCTGGCCAACATATCTGTCTGGTTTGATGATAATAAGAATTTCACGAATAATTCCATTACTCTCGACAGCAACATTTGGTTCCTTGTTGAGAACAACTACAGCTATGGCAGGGATTACAGCGTCAATATAACAGCAGATTCAGAGAACATATCAGACAGCCAGCTATACAGTATAAAATTCGGCACACGGGCAAAATCCCTTAAGGTTATAGATCCAAATGTCTCAGTCAAGACATTTGAGTTCATTATCGAGAATGATGTCTCTGATAAGGTCTATAACGTAAGCTGGAACTGCTCTAATGACATAGACACGATATATTCGACTGATTTGGCAGGAAATCAAAGCCTGTATGACTATCTCCAGCACAATTACACTCTGCCTGGAGAAAAGACATTTACATGCACAGTCACAAGCAATGACGGGACAGAATCAGAGACAGTAGAATTTACTTTAAACGGCCTGGAGATAGAAGATTATGACATCCTGCTGACAAACATAAGCAGGAGAGTTGTTGCCTATGATGTTGTGAACTATTTCACGCCGATAGAGGCCAATATTTCAATGGAGGACGAGACTGCCTCATTCTCCAGGATAACAACTCTTGAATCAGACGAGGATGTGATGGTTTTCGTCGAGACAAACTATTCCTCAGACGGCTCAAAGACATTCAGCATTGATGTCTCGTCAAGCAATTATTCTAATTCGTACAGCGAATCATTTGATTTAGAGAGTGTCTCAATAGAGAATTATGAGAGGGTAAATCAAAATACCGGTCAGATATTAGTGTTCGGCATCAGGAACAAATGGTATTCTGGGGTGGTAAACTGGTCAGTGTCAGAGCCCAGCATACAGAACCTTAGCACTTTGAACACAGGCGAATTATTATTGGTTGCAATTGAGCATAATTATACTCAGGGCAGCAAAACACCGAGAATAACTGCTGTTGTGTCTTCTGTTCAGGACGAGGTAACAGATTATTTCTCTGTTACTCCTCTTGAAATCAGCAGTTTAGCAGTGATATCAGAAGACCGTTCCAAAGCAGTTTCCGAGCTGGTTGTGCTTAATAAGCTGGATGACAGCCAGCAGTTTTCATGGAGACTGGATACGGAGATAGAGAACATAACCTCCTCCTTAATCAATCTCACTGGCAATGTTTTCATCTATATTGGCAGCTATTACAACACAGAAGGCATCTACAGGCAGGTTGCAGTGATAAACAGCAGCAGCTACGATGACAATGAGAGCATCGGGGTGGTTATCTCGTGAGAACCGCCAGATATATAAAGAGAATTGCCCTGTTCTTCATCATGCTTATTGCTCTTCAATCTGTTGTTTTTGCTGGAACATTAAATTTAGAATATGACGCTAATGGCAATTTAGTTAGCGGAGACGGCCTTTTCAGGGAGTATAACTCACTGAACCAGTTATGGAGAGTGTATAATGGCTCAAATTCCTCTGGTGATTTATTGCAGGAATACACATATCATCCTACAGAAGAGAGAGCCCTTATAAAGAAAACATACAATAATTCTGTTCTGGTTGAGAGAGCCTATTACGTTGATGAAAACTTTGTCAGGATCATAAATCTATCTGGAACTTTCGATTTTACGTATGTGTATCATAACGGACAACAGATAGCACAGATACTGCCTTCAGGAGATAAAGAATTCATCCACGCAGACCATATCGGCTCTTCCAGTGTTGTAACTAATGAAGCCGGTCAAGTTATTGAGAATACTACGTATGCTCCTTTTGGCTCAATTGTCTCAGGAGGAGAAGAGACGAGATATGATTACGAGAATAAGGAATATGATGAAACAATAGGCACTTACGACTTCCATTTCAGGCAGTACAACCCAGAGTTCGGGATATTCATGCAGCCGGACACGCTCATACAGAATGTCTATGACCCGCAGTCTCTAAATAGATATGCGTTTGAGAGGAATAATCCGTATAACAGGGTTGATCCGACAGGTCATTTTGAACTAGTTTCTGGTACTGTTTTTGTTGGGGCTCTTGCAGTAGCATCTATAGCAGCATTCATTGCATGGTCGAGTCCCATTATTGGACCTAGTATTGATTGGTATAAGTCATCAAGACAGGTTCTTCAAGCAAAAGCCACGGAGAATAAAGCTAAATCTCTTTATGATTTGGGAGAAAAATGGTATCAATACTATGAGGATGATACTCCAGAAAACTTTAAGAAAGCACTTCTAGAAACAGCTGGTTTTGCTGTAGATGAGATAATTAGTAGTGGATTACAAAGAACAGCAGGTAAAGTCTTTTCAGATTATTACGAGGCTAATCAAGGCATGGGAGGGATAACAATAAATGTTTTAAATAATATACTTGATTGGAATAATCAAGCCAATGAAATAATTGGTATCTCATCATCAGAAAAAGGTTCAAAAGCATTACTTCGCTCAAGAAGAAGTGGAGGATATAGTCTAGTAGAAAGTAATGCCAATGGAGAAACGAATACTTATACAGGTAATATCTATGACATTAATGGTGAAAAAAGATTTATTGGAATAAGACCAGTCAGTAGAGACTGAGACACATATTTAAATAGAAAAACATCCTAATAGCATAAATGGTATTTTTTATCCAACAAAACATTGAAGCCATACTGCTTTATGTAGGTCTTTTCTCACTGCAAATTAGTTTTTTAATAACAAGTATTCTTGGTTGGAAAGTATATAAAAACAAAACTAAACTAGTACACAAAAAGAAACTAAATCACGATGTTGCTGAGGATAATTTTCTTCTAGTTTTCTATATTTTAACAATATTACTGCCAATATTTTTTACTTATGTAATTTTTTCTCAAAATACCTATTTAGGTTTCATTAATGTGTTCATATTATTCATATACTCAGTTGGAGTACATAGATTATCGATTTCAGAATTTGAAAAAATAATTTATTCAAGAAGACTAATAAACCCAAAATTTAAAAAAAATATTTATAATTTAATTTTTAGACCATACATATATTTCGGCATAGCATTTTTTTGTTTAATAATAAACCTAATAATTAGATAAAATGACAAACACAAAAACATTGAAAGTGTTTTATTTAGGGTTAACATTAATTGTATTTATCATTCTAACTATCTCTTTAATAATTAATATTAGTATCCCCTTTATTGGGTGGGTTTTTGGATTGTCTGGTATAGGACTCTCAATCTTCCTATTTTTTTATATTGATTCAACTAAGAAAATCAACAAGGACACAAATCAAATTTTTCATATTCTAGAAGAAAATAGATTATTTAAGATTAACTTTATACAATTGTCAATAATATATTTGATTCTAGTCTTTATATATACTCAATTTAGATATTCTATAGTCAAAGAGGCGTATTTTTCAGACACACTACCAATTTCTATATCTGTTATCTGCGTTTATTTTGTTTTGTTAACTATTCAATATCATAAAGGCTTGTTAATTTTATTAAGAAAAGATCTGAAGAGTTTCAAGAAGATAAAATAAATACCAATTCATCATACAATGCTTTCGGCAGCATTCTCAATAGGAGCTATGGCAATGGCCTGATACAGCAGTTCAGTTATGATGAGGAGAATAACAGGCTTACAAACATCCATATTTCAGGAGTCCAGAACTTGAGCTATTCATATGATTCTGTAGGAAACATTATCTCCATACTTGATCCTGTGAATAATAGAAACCACTATCTTGGCTATGACAGCTTGAACAGGCTTGTAAATGCCACAATAGGAGGTGATGTCTACAAGTATTCTTACAGCCCCTTAGGAAACATGATGAAGATAGTGCATAACAATGAAAGTAAGAAATTCGTTTACAATGGCGATCAGGCTCACGCTCCGTCTTCAATTATTGAAGGAGACGCAGGCATTGACGTTTTCAGCCCGAGAGAGATTGATACTAACAGGAAATCCAGATTGACTGAGTTTTGGCTGCTTAATGACAGGAACACGAGCATTGTAACTAACTTTACTGTTGGCTTTTGAGACGGGAATTCCTTCAGCAATGATTCTGTTTCAGTAGAGAACAACATCTGGTTCCTTGTTGAGAACAATTATTCCAACGGAGGCAATTATTCTGTAAATGTGAGTGCTGTTTCCTTAGGCATCTCAGACAGTGAGGTTTATGATAACAGATTTGGAGCAAGGGCTAACAACCTGAAAACTATTTATTCAAATAGCTCATTGAGAACATTTGAGTTCATTATTGAGAATGATGTCTCTGACACCATATACAATGTTACGTGGAACTGCTCAGACGGCCTTGACTCAATATACTCGACTGATTTGGAAGGAAATCAAAGCCTGTATGACTATCTTCAGCATAATTACAGCAGCCCAGGCCAGAAGACCTTTGGCTGCACAGTTGTTAGCAATGACGGTGCTGAAAGCAAAGCAATAGTGTTTACTCTCAATGGATTAGAAATAGAGAATTTTGACATTTTGTCTAATAATGCTTCATGGAGAGTCGTCAGCTATGATGTAAGGAATTATTTCATACCAATGGAAACAAATATCTCCATGGATGACGGCGCAGCTGAATATTCCAGAGTAACAACTTTAGCTTCCAATGAGAACATATTCGTGTTTGCAGAGCAGAATTTCAGTTCTGACGGCTCAAAGACATTCACGATTTCACTGAATTCAGAGAATTATACCAATGATTATGCAGAAGCCTTTAGTTTAGAAGGAGTCTCAATAGAGAATTACAACAGGCATTCATCAGGGACTGACCAAATCTTTTCTTTCGACGTGAGAAACAACTGGAACCCTTCAGTAGTTGTGTGGAACATCAGCGGAGTTCTAAGCAATTCCTCCTCTCTTGACAATGATGAGCTTTTGATGGTAATCGTTGAGAACAATTATACAGTGCAGGGCAAAAAACAAGCAATAATTACAGCCAGAAGCTCATCATATGAAGACACAATAACGGATTATTTCCTAATTCAACCTTTATTAATACAATCTCTAATCACATTGTCAGAGGATGATTCAGAGGCAGTCTCAGAATTAATAGTAGAGAATACGATAAACAACACGCAACAGTTTTCATGGAGACTGGATACACAAGAGGAGAATATAACCTCCAACTTAATCAATGTAAGCGACAACATCTTTGTTTATATAGGCAGCGAGTACAATGATGAAGGTGTCTATAATATCCGGCTGAATATCAATAATACGAATTATAACGACAGCGAGAAAAGAGGAGTGGTGATATCGTGAAAAAAGCCACCTATCTAAAAATCATCGCCGGATTATTGCTCTATTTGGTAGTTTCGCTCCCTGCCGTATTCTCAGCTGAACTCAGTCTAACTTACGATGCTAATGGCAACCTTGTAACAGGAGACGGCAAGTATAGAGAATACAATTCATTGAACCAGCTCTGGAAGATTTACAACGGCTCAAATTCTTCTGGTGATTTATTGCAGGAATACGAGTATCATCCGATAGAGGAGAGAATGCATGTAAAAGTTTCTTATAATGGGGATGGGAGCAACGAAACCACGATTTATATCTCTGAAAACTTTGTCAGGGTAATCAACAGCTCAGGTACTTTTGACTTTACTTATGTTTATCATAACGGACAACAGATAGCTCAGGTAAAGCCTTCAGGAGATAAAGAGTTCATACATAACGATCATTTAGGCTCAACATCAATTATAACAAATGAAAGTGGAGCAATTATTGAAAATACGACATATAGTCCTTACGGTGAAATTATTGCAGGAGGACAAGAATCTAGAAAAGATTATACAGGAAAAGAATTTGATTTAGGTCTAGAGGAGTATGATTTTGGCGCAAGAATGTATAAAGCAGAGTGGGGGTTATTCACCAAAGCAGATAGTATAATCCCTGATCCATTTGAACCTCAAGCTTTCAATCGTTATTCTTATGCAAAGAATAATCCATTTAGATATATTGACCCAGATGGTTTTGCATACTGTGATGCTGTTCAAGGGTGTGTACAATTAGTGGATGTTTCAGGTGGAGTACATACTTCTGGTCCTTTGACGTTAGAAGAAGGAGAACTTGGAGAATATTCTGAATATAATGGTTATGAATATAATCCACCATGGTCCGTAGATAAAGCACCAGAAGGAAAAAATCAATTTTGGAACCAGTTAGTAGGAGATTTGTTTACTGCTATTGGTTTTAGTCTTTCAACTTCACCATTTAGTTTTACTGGTAGAACTTCAATAGCCCCACCAAAACCTGGCGATGATGTCTTAAGTGAAGCATCTAAAAAGGGATTCTCATCTGATGAACTGCTACAAAAGCATTTTGCAAAGCACAAAGATGAATTTGGATTTAAAACAGTTAAACAATATGATAATGCCGCAAAAAGCTTTGCTAGCTCAAATAATGCAGATATACAACAATATATAAGACCAAATGGGGATGTTTTAAGATATAATCCTGCGTCAAATGAGTTCCTAGTTGCTTCTAGTAAAGGGACAATAAGGACATATTTTAAACCAAGAGCAGGATATAGCTACTACTATCAACAGACAATTAGTGGAGAAGAATTTATTATTGGAATACGAAAACCTAAAAAATAAGCGAATCTTCCAAATAGTCATTAAAATGGTAATTGATAAAGAAAAAAGTCATTTTAAAGCACCCACCACGAAGATTGATAAACTAATTAAAGAATGGAGGGAGTTTGTTAATTCTTGTAAAGCAGGCTATGAACTTTCTTTTTATGATTATAAGAATGATTTGGATATTAGGCTTCTTATTCAAAAGATAATAGACTCAAATACTAAAAAAAGTGAAAAAATAAGAAGACAAATCCAATTTGAGGATACGGAATTTAGGGAGTTATTAGTTAATATTAACGCTTGCATATATCCTAAAAATACGGAAACACAATTTGATGAATCTAAAAGGGACAAGTATTTTTGGTATTGGGGAATTATCAAAAATGCACGTGGGGAATTATTGAAAGATTTAGAATCAGAAAAAAGATTTGAGTATTATTCTTAAATTAATATACTGATCCAGCCAAGAAACTTTTGACTTTACTTATGTAAAACACGAAGGGCAGCTGATAGCGCAAGTCAACCCGGATGGCAGCAAATACTTTATCCATTCTGACCATTTAGGCTCAACATCTGTAGTTACCGATGAAGCAGCTGCTGTCATTGAAAACACGACTTACAGCCCATTCGGAGAGATTGTAGCAGGCGGTTCTGCTGTCAGGTATGGCTATGAAGGCAAGGAGTATGATAGTGTTGTTGGGGATACGGATTTTAACTTCAGAAAGTATAATCCAAGCTGGGGAATATTTTTACAACCAGATACAATAATCCAAAACTTATACGATCCGCAGTCGTTGAATAGGTATATGTTTGAGAGGGGGAATCCTTATTATTATATTGATCCGACAGGACAGAACCCCGTTGCTATTGCTGCTGGAATATACATAGGAATTATGGCATTATCTGGAGGGGGACAAGAATTGGCAGTTCAATTAATTTATTCAGGAAGAGTATACGACTGGAGCAGGATAGGATATGCTACATTAGAAGGTACAACTATAGGAGCTATAGCTATTGCTACATTGTTTATTCCCTCTATTGGTCCACATATATTTTCAGCAATAACATTTGGGTATGAATGGGAAGGATATAAAGAGTTAGAAGAATCTATTGGCACAGCAAAAGAAAATAGATTAGAAGATGATGAAAGTACACTCACCTCTAAAGTGACTATACCAAACATGCAAAGTCAAGCCAATAATCAACATATAGTAACTCCTCCTTCAACACAAACTGCAATAGAAAATATAATATGGTTTGTTTCAAAAACGGCAAGAAGATATCTTGGTGGAAGTACATATACAATATCAGGGAGAGAATATGGACTAAGTGTTTATCAACCTGCCAGAGACGCAGAAGGCAAAACAAGATGGGATAGAATTATAGAAAGGAATAAAGAGAGAAGTCAAAAAAATACATAAATTTTTATAGTATGAGCTATGTTAATATGATATAATGAGTAAGAAAATTGCGTCCAGATTTGGAACATATTTATCATTGAATTTGATTGTTTTTAGTGTCTTATATACTTGGGGGATTATTACATTAAAAAATATCATTACTGATATGTTTGTGCCATTGATTGTATTTTATCGTAGTTTAATAGTCACAATTGGATTAAATTTAGCAGCGTTTATATACATTAAAATTAATAAAATTGAGTTAGATAAATTTCTTTAAATCATTTTCAATTACTTTTTGATCCAGCCATTGCTTATACAATCGCTTGTAACGCTCTCAGAAGTTTGACAGCACCGCAAACAAAAACCTTAAAAAACAATTCTGTTTTCATGCCCAGATGGGGAAATTCAGGATAATATACGACAGGAAGGCATGCATCGGTGCGAATGCCTGCGTTGTGCTTGACCCTCAGCTTTTTGAGATGGACAAGGACGGGAAGGCCAACCTTATAGGCGGGAAGAAACTGGCTGACGGCACGTTTGAGCTTGTAACAGATGCCAGAGAGTCAATAATAGAATCTGCGCGCGGCTGCCCTGTTGAGGTAATAAAGGTTATTGATTTGGAAACAGGGAAAAAGATTGTCTGATTCATTCTGAGAATAGCTTTATAAATAAGCTCTTTACACTACCACTTGATAGTAATGGCATTGAAGACAAAGTTTGAGGCACGCCTTGACAGGCACGCATTCGATCAGCCTGATGTAGAAGATTTTGAGCAGCTTGAAGATTCCGGCCTTGCGCCATTGATTATTTCTTTGTACAGGAGCATAGAGCAGGGAAAGGGGCTCCAGAGGACATTCAGGGAAAGCCTGGGCAAGCACGGGATTATATATGCTGTTGAAGAGCAGCTCCGCGTCCTGCCTTACAAGCTGACCGGCTTTATGAACTCTATACTCCCGGGGATAGAAGAATCAGATATCTCTCCTGACAAACTGATAAAAAGGCCTGTAATCAGGGATGGAAAGCTTGATGCAGAATACAGCGACCCAGGGTCATTTGCAAGGTTAGTGTCATTGCTTCCCGGCTATACTGTGCAGAATACCCCTCTCTGGACAAAAAATAATCTCGGGCAGGCAAGAGAAAGAAATGTAATGAAGATATATGCCGAGACAATGGAGCTCGCAGAAAGAGTTTCCCAAATTGGCGACGGGGCAGACAGGGACAGCATTGTATCAAAAATACAGTCTGCAGCAAAAGGATTCCTGAACAGGACTGCCAACTATCACGCCATAAATGATATGTTCGGGGAAGTGCTGGAATCTGTGAAGGGGAAAATAGACCAGAGAGAGCTTGAGCTGATATACAGGCTTCATGAGCTGCAGTCAGGAGACAAGGCACTGAAGCACAAGTTTACGAGGAAATTCATAGAGCCTTATGAGAAAAAAATCAAAAGCGCAGAAAACAAGGAAGATGTTTTCAGGCAGACTGTTTCAGACAGGATATCATCTGCATTCCAGTGGGTAGCCTCAAGGCAGCCTCTTGTATATGCTTCTCTTGTTGGAGTTGCCCTGGCTTTGGGAGGAGGGCTGCTGGTAAAGAACGGGGTATATAATTATCTCCAGCATCAGGACAAGAACAGGGTCTCTGAAGTTGCAAGGGTGCTTCCGCCTGACTATGAGGGCCTCGGAGCAATAATACCTTTTACTGTGCATGCTGCCAACACCTCGCACTGGGCTGACCAGGCATATGTTGCGCAGTTTCCTGAGGAATCAGAAATAGATGTGCCATTAAATGACGGACAGCTTTATGTCCTGCTGGATTCGCATATAGAAACAGGGCTAAGGGATTCTGGTGCCCTTTTGGAGCTTTACAGGGATAGCAGGCTGATAAATGCACTTGATGCAATAAATAATGGCGGCGGCACGATAATCAATAGTTTCAGCCACTGGTATACTGAGTCAGGGCATATGAACTGCACCACACGCACAGATTCTGACGGGAATACAACAGAAACATGCTACTATGTGTGCGATTCCCGTACACATTTCCAGTCAAAAGACCAGGGGCAGATAAACCAGGGCGTTGAAATGGCAAGGCAGGGCCTTGCAACAGAAGTTTTCGGTGAACATTTTGGGGATATATTCTTTCCTGTTATTGATGTAAGCCAGTATGTGAATGCAGATACTACTGCAGTGAGGGATTACCTTGCAGCAGCACAGGGACAGGCTCAGCTTCCTGCAACACTGGAAAGCAATGCATCAAGAATTGCACAGCTTCCTGACAGTGATGTATTTTACGATTGGGGATGCTGGTATGGCTACGGCTATCCTCCTTACTGGGAACCAAGAAGCCTTGCCGGCCAGATTTACGGGCTTACAAATGACGTGCAGAACTTCAGCTCTGTCAGCTCTTATCTTGAAAAAGCAAACGAAGCGCTCCAGCAGGGAAGCGAGATAATGCATTCAAGCAGCGACGCCGAAACAATTTTCAAGGAGGAAATGGGGGATTTTAGCATATACTTGCACAAGGCTTTGGGAATTCCCGGAGCAGGCCACTTGTTCCAGGATGAGATAAAATTCATAAGCAATCTGGCAGGAATAGGCATGGGCATAATTGGAATTGCTGCAGCATATGGGTTCTACAACAGCCTCATGAACGGGATGTTCGGAGTCGAGATGGGAAACATCAGAAGAAAATACGGCCTTTCCTCATATTCCTATTAAACCATAATTTTTTATAAACCGGACTTTTCATCTGTTCTATGCTAACTGCAGGGAAAGTATGTTCTATGCTTGATAAGGAATATCCAAAAGCTGAGATTGCGCTCGGCCATGAAAACCCGCTTGAGCTTCTTATTGCTGTGATGCTGTCTGCGCAGTGCACTGACAAGCGCGTGAATATTGTTACAAAAGAGCTTTTCAGGGAATACAGGAAGGCAGAGGACTATGCATACGGCAGCCCTGAAAAGCTGAAGAGATACATAAAGTCAACAGGATTCTATAATACAAAGGCAAAAAACATACAGAACGCGTGCAGGATAATAATTGAAAAGCACTCTGGAAAGGTCCCGGGGACAATGGAAGAGCTTACAGCGCTGCCGGGAGTCGGAAGGAAAACAGCCAACATTGTGCTGAGCAATGCTTTCGGCAGACTTGAGGGCATGGCCATTGATACCCATATGAAGCGGGTTAATTTTAGGTTAGGGCTGACAAAAAACACAGACCCTGTGAAAATAGAGCAGGATCTCATAAAGCAGCTTCCCAATGAAAAATGGAACCATTATACCTATCTTATAATAGAGCATGGCAGGGCTGTCTGCAAGGCTCCGACGCCCAGTTGCAGCATCTGTGTGCTCGAGAAAGAATGCCCTAAAAAGGGAGTTTTGAAGAGTAAATAATATGCTTTTAAAGGGTTAAAAAGGGGTTGCAAACCCGTTTGAACGCAGTTTAGTTCAAGAGGCCCCGAAAGCCATTTAAAGGCTTTCGAAAGCTTTATATAAGCACTTTTTCTCTTGGGATATATGGCAAAAGGATTCAAAATTCTGCACGATAAACCCAACTGCATAGGCTGCGGAGCCTGCGCTGTGATAGCCCCGAAATTCTGGGAGATGAACGATGACGGCAAGGCAGACGTGATAGGCGGAAAAAACATGCCGGACGGCAAGCAGGAAGGAAGGATAGACCAGAAGGACTTTGATATCAACCTTGAGGCTGCTGAATCATGCCCTGTTGAAGTCATACACTTAATAGATGAGGAAACAGGCGAGAAGATAATCTAATCTTATTTTTTCTTAGACAATAATTCTTTCTTGAACCTGCTTAATGTATTAGGTATGTGCTGGGCCTGTGTCTTGAGAAGGTTGGCTGTGTTCTTGAGTATCATGGGTTCTGTGTTATTCGACTCTGCTGTGCTTGCCAGCTTGAAGTCATCAGGCGAGTCAATCCTGCCTTTTTTCACGACTTTCTTCCACTTGTTGAAAAGCTCTTCTGACCTTGCCTCTACCTGGTTTATCCTGCAGTCAAGTATTTTTGCTGCCTCTTTCAGTATATCTGATTCCCTGTTTATCTCCTTGGCAGCAGCTTCCCCTGCAGTGAATTCAATCCTGACCATGCCGTCCTGTATCTTGCTCGTCTTGATAATCTTGATTATCTTTGCTTCTCCTGTCAGATGGAGGTGTGTCCCTCCGCATGCCTCTGTGTCAAACTCTGGGATAGAGATAATCCTCAGCATTTTTCCCGGGACTGCTCCTCCCTGATATAATACGAATCCGTATTCTTTTTCAGCAAGGTCCCTTCTCATGAGTGTTGAGTATACAGGCCTGTTTTCCTCAATCACTTTATTGGCAAGGTCCTCAATTTTCTTCACTTCTTCATCTGTTAAAGCATCATAGTGGGTTATGTCCAGCCTTGCCTTGTCCAGCGCCTTGTGCGCTCCTGCCTGCCAGATGTGGTTGCCGAGTATCCTTTTTGCAGAGCCGTTTATTATGTGGGTTGCTGTGTGGTGCTGGGCCAGCTGCAGCCTTCTTTCAAAATCAATATCGCCGTGCACAATATCTCCTTTTTTCATTTTCGGCTTGTCTTCAAGGACATGGATTACATGGCCGCCCTGCTTGTATACATCAACTACCTTATGGCCTTCAAGAGTTCCTATGTCATGTATCTGCCCCCCTGATGTCGGATAGAATGCCGTCCTGTCAAGCACGACATTGCTGCCTATGACTTTCTGGACTGCCCCCTTGAATTTCACGAGGCTGAAATCGCTGTAGTATAATATCTCAGTTTCCTGCACACCTTCCAGGTCAAGCTTTTCTTTTTTCTCAGGCTCTGGGGCTTCCTCTTTCTTCAGCTCAGAGACTTTTGCATAGAAATCTTCAGGATAAGTGATTTTCTTCCCAAGATTTTTTGCCTGCTCTGCAATCATCTCAGGGCTTATCCCCTGCGATGTGTAACGCTCAATGAATTTTTTCTCCGAGATTTTCTCGTCTTTTTTCAGCAGGTTAAGGATTATCTGCCTTGATTTGTTTTTTGTCTCTTCATATTTTCTTTTCTCAACGTCCAGAACTTTCTTTACAGTGTCTATATTTTCGATAAGCTCAGGGAACAGCGGCTTCAGGTATTCAGCGTGCCATTCTGCGATGTCATTCATTGAGATCTTCCAGCCATATTTGTCTATGAAATCCATTGCCCTCCTTATTATGACCCTTAGGTTATAGCCTCCACCTACGTTGTTCGGCAGCGCGCCGTCTGAAATCGCAAACAGTGCAGAGCGAGTGTGCTCGGCAACAGAATACAGTGCTGATAGCGGGAGAATTTTCTCTTTCAGCTCTTCAACATCAATTTTGATTTCTTTTGCTACTTTTTTCCATGCTTCCTCAATATTGTCAACCTCATCAATGTTCAGATATGATGAGTAAGGCAGGAATTTTTTCATCAGGCTTCCCTCAGGCCTTATGCCTGTTATTTTATACAGCTTTTCTGAGACTGTCGGGAATGTTGTCTCGTAGCTTGTGCTTGCCCCTTTTGTGAACCATGCAATCCTCTCGTGGCCCATGCCCATGTCAAGAACCTTAAGAGGGAGCTCTTTTGCTCCTTTTTCAGTCTGCTCAAAAAGCATGTAAACCTGGTTTCCCAGCTCAAGGCCCCTGCAGAAATACTCCATGCACGGCCCAAAATTCCCGCCGCCTGCCCATGCGTCCTCGTGGAAAGTTATCTCGCTGTTCGGAAGCCCCAGTCCGTCTTTCAGCCACATATGAATATGTGAGAATACCATGTTCTGGTCCCATTTTTCTTTTGGCACGAACATGTGCTGACCTATCATCACGAATCCTGTGTAATGCGCCCCGGTTATGCCTACGTTGTCTATGTCATTGAACCTCAGGCAGAACTGCGGCACAACAAGAGGGTTTGCTGGCGGGTCGACTGCCCCTGATACAACATGCGGCTGGAAATCATATATTGATGCGCCCACCCAGTACTGGTCATCCCTCCATCTTGCAACAACAGGATAGCGCTTTATTTCTGTATATCCCAGTTTCTTGAAAAATTTTGAAAATTCCTTCCAGACCTGGATATAGTCCAGCTCTTTTTTTGCAGGAGACCTGCCTATGAACCTGAAGCCGCCAGAGCATGAGGGGTCCCCGCATAATTTCTGGTCTTTGTTTACTGTCCAGAAGTGTGTTCCGCAGCTGCACTTTTTCCTCATGAATCCCTCTTTCTTGAGGTGCTTTACTGCATAGTACTTTTCAGGGCTCTCAGAGGCCCTTTTCTTGAACTCCGCCTTTATCTCCTTGTCTGTCTTCATTATTCTCCTTAATTATTGGGAGTGGATTTAAATATTTTGGGATGGGTTTATATATAGGAATCAGTGATAACTTTTATAAACAATTCATATTTCTCATCTATTGCGCGACGATAGTTGAATGGTACAATACGACGTTGCCAATGCGCAAGCAAGCAAACACGTTGTGGCCCGGGTTCGATTCCCGGTCGTCGCATACATATTACGTCTAAAAATAAAAAGTTTATATATTCTATAAGGTATCCCGTCTTTGGGGGCTATGAAAGAAACTGCGAATTCTAAAGGGGCAAAAATCTTCCGATGGAATGAAGAAGACATTGAGAGAATTCGTAAAGAAAATACTGAATCTAGTAAAGAGTTTAAAGAGGCTTATAATGAATGGAGAAAAGAAAAGAAGCGCCCGCATTACCATATACCTAAACGTAAAGATATTATAAAAAAAATATACCGACCAAAGAAAAATAAGCCAAAGTGGTTAACACCAAATTTTAAGAGTAGTATACTTCTCCTTTTTGTAATTATTTTAGTTCTATTTTTATATAATGTCTTCATAAATAGACCTGTAAATGAAGGAGCACAAAAACTAGTAAATCAAACTGTTGAAGAGAATATCTCGTTTCAGGAATATATCAACACACCTTCAGAATATTATAACGAGAAAATCACTCTAAAAGGTTATCTCTCACTTACACCTTCAAATGACAAGGAAAATTCTCTTTTAGTGCCCGTTATTATAGACGACAAAAATACTCAAATTAAACTTGCTAAAGTTACTTCTAATTTTTATTCCTTATTTCCAAAAAGTGCAAAAACCATAGAGGTATACGAAGTCAATGGTATCTTTAAGAGATATGGAGATTCTTTTAATGTTGAGGTAAACAACATAAAACTATCAAAGAAGGAGTCAAAAATTATACAAGTTTCTATTAATGAAAATGTTGCAGATAAAACAAAAGATTCATTTATTACAAATATACTAAATATATTTAAGAGCAATTTCCAAGAAACAATTTTTTATAATTGCAGTGATGGAACTAATCATAACGGCTGTTCATCAAGTAAGCCATTTTATTGTACTAATGGGACCTTAATCGAAAAACCAAACACCTGTGGCTGCCCTGAAACGCTAAAATTATCAAATAGCAAGTGCATGGAAACTTGCTCGGATGGGACCATAGTAGGTAGCTGCTCTAGTAATAAACCATATTATTGCGATAATAAAAAATTAATTGAAAGACCGTCTAGTTGCGGCTGCAAGAATAATGAAGTACTAAGTAATGATAAGTGCGTGAGCCAGGTTGAATATATCGAATTAAAGGTTCATGAATATACCAACTTGGAAAGAGAGAGAAACGGATTGGATTTACTTGAGTGGGATTATGAAATAAATAATATTGCAAGAGAACATAGTGAGGATATGATAACTAGGGCTTTCTTCTCTCATACAAATCCAGATGGCGATGAACCTACGGATAGAGGAGAAAAGCATGGATATGATTGTAGAAAGGATTATGGTTCATACTATACTTATGGTCTGGCGGAGAATATACATCAGGGATGGACGTATGGTTCAACCTACTATATAGATGGAATAGAATCTGGGAAAGATTGGCTAACGTCAGATGAAATTGCCAAAACTGCTGTCGATGGATGGATGAATAGCCCTGGCCACAGAGAAAATATACTAGAACCCAACTATGATAGAGAGGGTATTGGTGTAGGAATCTCTTTTGATGGTAAAGTATTTGTAACACAAAATTTCTGTTAAGTTATATCCTAAGAATTACCTAAGCCCTGAACTGTAATGCCTGGCTAACATATGGAATAAATGTTCGGGGATAGGCCACCTATAAATTACTCTGTCCCCTCCTCCTTCTGATGGGATTCTGACAATTTTAGAGACTGCAAGGTTGCTTATTGATGACATCTCTGTCCTGCTTTTTACAAGGACATCTGCCAGTTCTTCAAGTGTTTCTTTTTCAAAAGCCTTGATATCCTGGTCTTCATCCACAATATTAGTCGGGGTATATCCGAATCCGTCTTCCTTTCGGACTCCGTTTACATAAACTGTGGTGCAATAGACCGTGCCATGCAGCATGTTAACCATAACTTCAGGAAGGGGATATTTATTTATAAAAATATTCATTTAACAGTAGTAAAGATAGGTAAATTTATATATATCCTGTATCTACTTTTCTGAATGGCAGATTTAAACAATATTGTAAGAAAAATGCTTCTTGAGGATTATGGTATAGCACAGGGTGCAATAGATGGTATCCTTAAAGGAGGCAAAAATTATCAGGTTATAGACGAGGATTATGTCAGGCCAACTATGAACCCCAGGGCAAATCTTCCTCTGGAGAGCCATGGCGGTGCGTTCTTTTATTACAAGACAATAAGAGATGCTCTGGAATCTGCTTTGGCATTCGGCCAGATTTCTGAGGAGCAGCTGCCTCCAAGATCACCGCAGTACCTTAGCGTTTTGGTCAAATAATTTTTTCTGAATTCACTAAATTTAAATATAACTTCCTTTCCTTTCAGCGGATGGCAGAGCTGCTGGATGCTTTATTTGATGAGGACGGAGAGATAGATCTATCCAGCGAGCGTCTTAATGTGGGCTGGGTTAATGTAGACGGGAAAATGATTGCCGCTGCCTGCTTCACGCACCCCATATGGTATAAGGGCGCCAGAGGTGTTCTTGTAACCGAAGGCCTTGCGGATAAATACAACACTGAAGTAAAACAGGAGAGCTACGTGTATTCCATAATCCCTGAAAAAGAGACGCTGCCTGAGAGTTATTCTGTGCTTGAGACTCTTGCTGCAAATCTGGCAAAGAAAGGGTTTCCTGTCGTATTCTCCGATGATAAAAGTTACAGAAGACTGGAATATGTAAGCAATTAAATAATAACCCATTCTTAAATAGTCAAAAAATTTTATAAGCATATCTCCATTACCTTTTCATAATGAGGTGGTCAGTATGAGCAATTTGCCGGCATTTTCTGAGCCGTTGGAAAACTTTCTTAATAAAAAGGGGACTTTGGAAGAATACTTAATAGTTGATTTCTGGGCGCCCTGGTGCATGCCATGCAGGGTGCTTGACCCTGTAGTGGAAGAGCTGAGCAATGATTACAGGGGAAAAATAGGGTTCTATCAGATAGATGCTGATGTGCACCCGAAAATAGCCCGGGAGTATGAGGTCTTGGGCATACCTACTCTGGCTTTCCTGAAGGCAGATAATGGAAAATACAGTGTTGAAGAATTAGGGAGAATAGTCGGAGTCCAGCCAAAGCACAGGATAGAAGAAAAGATTAAGGAATATTTTTATTCCTGATTTCTCCTCTGAAAAACTCTTTAGGCAAATTATTTAGTTTTCTTTACACTGGACTTTCTAGTGTGAGATATATAAACTAATCATTTAGATTACACTCTAATAAAAGTGAGCTATTTATGGAAAGTCCAAGATGGATTATTGATATTGAAGATTTGCTCTCAACGTATGAGTATTTTATACCAAAAACAAAAATTTTACAGGCAGAAAAATGGCTTCCGCTGGAGGATAGTTCGAGATTGTCTTGTGAGTTTGCTTATCTCCTGGGGAAATCATTTGGTGACGGCCATCTTGATAAAAGATTTACATTCAAACACTCGGGTGAGAAAGAAAATCAAGAGCAATTAAAATATTTTTTAATAGAAACTTTTGACTTGTCAGATAGCTCGGTTAAATTAATAGAGAACAAATACTCAAAGGGAAGCTCAACAATTCTTCAAGTAAACAATTCAATATTCGGTCGCATTCTATATACACTCGGTGCCCCAATTGGAAATAAAACAAAACAGTCCTTTCTGGTACCTACGTGGATTATTGAAAATAAAGAGAACTCTAGATCTTTTCTAAGGGGGATTTTAGAAGATGAATTATCAACTATAAAAATCAGGAATAAAACTCACTCTTCTAGTGCAATGTTAAAAATGACAAAAAGACCAGGGCTAATAGCCTCGCTACGTGAGTTTCTAGAAGAGATAGGGCATATGCTAGAAAGCTTAGATATTGAATGCAGTGAAGTTTCAGGTAAGACTTACTCCAAAAAAGAACAAAAAACGCAGGAATTATATCTCCTCATACACGGTAATAAGAAGAATATTTTACAGTTTAGAGATAATATCGGGTTTAGATTGCACAAGAGGAAAATCAACGAATTAGAAAATTGTTGCAAGATAATTGAGAATTCTTTATTGAAAGAAGATGCGGGAGACCGGATTTGAACCGGCGAACTCACTAAGAGACAGGATGACCAAGGTACAACCAAGGCTGTCCACTTAAGTCCTGCGGATTTGACCATGCTTTCCTACTCCCGCATAGTATTTTAGAATCTGACTAGGATTTAAAAAGTTGTCTAAATGCCCTGTTCAGACTCTTTAAATATTGATCTTTTCCACAATCTTTAAATATAGTCTATTTAGTTATCCACCACAAATGGATGCTAAAAGCTTTTTACTGGGTGCTGCTGCCGGAGCGCTTGTGCTATATTCTGCTTTATCACTGGCAGGAAAAGATGCAAAGTATTTTTATACTTTGAACAGGATTGAGAATGCTTCTTTTTACGCTGATATGACCCGGGACAATGCTGTAACCTATGGATTATGCAATGTAGAAGGCATTAGCATAACAACAGAGAAATGGAGCCTTGATGCTGTAGTCCAGGTAATGCTTGACGAGACGCAGGAAAGCTGCCAGAACCCATGGCCGCAGACAGTAGAAGTATGGGAAGCAAGAGGCCTTCTGGATGCCGGTACAGGAGAGCCTGTAGGATATGAGCTTATCTTCAGGCCAACATATATAGGGGTTAACCTGGATATGGAGAATATTATGGGATTTAACTCTAATGGCCCTGCTATTCTGGATACTCTGACCCTGACAACCAGGAAAACATTATCCGTAGGTTATGCAGACGCTCCGGTCGGAACATTCTATGATGTAGTTGAGAATTAATCTCTAATTAACCAGCCCTTCAACAATAGTTCCTGCATTTGCCTTAAGCAGTTCAAGATATGTCGGAGCCGGGCCGTCGGCTTCAGAAAGTGAATCGACATACAGCACTCCTCCGAACTTCGCTCCTGTCTGGGCCGCAACTGTCCTCTGCGCCTTGTCATTGACTGTGCTCTCGCAGAACACAGCAGGGATATTATTTTCTGCAACCTCATCAATAACATACTTTATCTGCTGGGGCGTCCCCTCCTGGTCAGAGTTGACAGCCCACAAATACAACTCTCCCATCCCGTAATCCCTTGTCAGGTAGGAGAATGCGCCCTCGCATGTTGCAAGCACCCTCTGATTCGAAGGCAGTGATGACAATTCTTCCCTAAGGTAATTATCAACCTCTTTGATTTCATTAATATAATCCTCTGCGTTCTCCCTGAATGCTGCCTCATTCTCAGGATCCAAATCAATAAACGCATCTCTTATGTTTTCTACATAAATAATTGCATTTGTAGGGGACATCCATGAGTGCGGGTTAGGCCTGCCGTCAAAAGGCCCTCCGGAAATCATTATAGGGGTTATGCCTTCAGTCAGTGTTGCATGCGGGACATCAGGGGCATTTGCATAGAATCTTTCTGCCCATGCTTCCAGCCCGAAGCCGTTGTCAAGTATGAAATCAGCGTCCTGCGCCCTTACAATATCGCTCGGCGTCGGCTCGTAATGATGAATCTCCGCTCCCGGCTTTGTGATTGAAACAACTTCAATTTTATCTCCGGCGACATTTGAAGCCATGTCTGCAAGGATAGTGAAAGTCGTAAGGACTTTCTTTTTCTCAGGTCCTGATTCTGCGGAGATCTGGCAGGCTACTGTCAGCAACAGCAGGACGAGCGCAGCAGCTACTAACATGGGTTTATCCATGCTAAATCATCTCCTGCTTTGACTCATGCCTGAGCCTGCGCACTGCAAGCAGTCCCCTTTTAGGCGCGAGTATCATTGCAGCTACAAATATCAGGGCCTGCAGGACTACAATAGTCCCGCCTGTTGATGCATCAATAAGGTAACTGATGTATGTTCCAGCTACGCTTGAGAAGACCCCGCATGCTATTGCAAGCATCATCATGTGGTCAAACCTGTCAGTCAAAAGATAGGCAAAAGAGCCCGGTGTTATAAGCATTGCAATTACCAGTATAATCCCTACTGTAATCTGCGAGGCAACAACAGTAAGGGCAAGCAGGGAAAACAGTGCATAGTACAGGAAATCAGTGTTCAGCCCTATTGAGCGGGCATGGTTCTGGTCAAAGCAGTACAGCAGCAGGTCTTTCCTAAGTATAAAGACCCCGAGCAGCGTGATAAGGCTTATAATTACTGTCTGGACAATATCAGAGGGAAGCATGCCCAGCACATTCCCGAATAATATGTGGGTTATATCGACAGTGCTGGGGGTTTTGGATATTATGACAATGCCAAGTGCAAAAAAGCCTGTGAAAACAACGCCTATTACTGCATCTTCCTTTATCCTTGTTTTTGATTTTATGTAGCCGATGGCTATTGTCGCCCCGAATCCGAATATGAATGCACCTATTGCAAAAGGGATCCCTAGTATGTAGGAAACTGCAACTCCGGGCACCACTGAATGTGAGATCGCATCTCCCATAAGCGACCATCCTTTCAGCGTGATATAGCATGAGAGGACTGCACAGACCAGCCCGACAAGGGCGCTGACCAGCACTGCCTTTACCATGAAGTCATAGGCAAACGGCGCAAGGACAGCCTGAAGCAGGCTCATGACAGCAGCACCTCTCTTTCAATGGAAGATGCATTACTATTTCGCTTCAGGCTCAGAAGCACGCCTCCAAAAGCATCTGTAATATTGCCTTCTGTAAAGACCTCTTCAGTGCGGCCATATGAGCGCAGTGTCCTGTTAATCATAATCACATGGTCGCAGAATCTTGGGACTGAATTCAGGTCATGCGTTGATACCAGTATAGTGCTTCCCTGCCTGCTCAGCTCTATAAGCAGTTCAATTATCGCGTGCTCTGTCTTTGCGTCCACTCCTGTAAAAGGCTCATCCAACAGCATTATATTGCCCTGCTGGGCCAGTGCCCTGGCAAGGAAAACCCTTTTTCTCTGCCCGCCGGACAGCGCTCCGATTTGCCTGTCCTTAAACTGCGTCATGTGCACTCTCTCAAGGCACTCGGCAGCAACATCTTCATCTTCTTTGGAGGGCTTCCTCAGAAAATTCATATGGCCGTATCTTCCCATCATGACAACCTCCCTTACGCTTACAGGAAAATTCCAGTCAATCTCCTCAGACTGCGGCACATATGCAATCAGGTTTTTTTTCTGTGCTTCCCTGTTGGAAAGGCCATTGATAGCAACACTGCCTCCTGAAGGCCTGATGAATCCCATAATTGCCTTGAACAGCGTTGATTTTCCCCCTCCGTTGGGACCGACAAGGCCGTTGATAGTGCCCGGCTGCAGCTCAAGATTGATACCACTTATTGCGACTTTCCCATCGTATGCCACGAATAGGCCCTCTGTCTTTATAGCTGGCTGTATTTTATTTTTCATTTTTCATTTTTCATTCCCAAAGAATCAGGAATTTGGTATTGGCTCTCCGTGCGGATCTGTCTTCGGATTCCCCAGAAACTCCCTTATTTTTTTTATTGATTTGTCGCTGAAGGCATGCTCAAGCCTGTGGGCTTCATCATGAATCTCCTTCCTGTCCATCTTCAGCACTTCTGTCAGGAACAGCTCTATAATCCTGTGTTTCATCGTAAGCTTTCTTGCAATCTCCCTCCCTTTTTTTGTCAGGCACGGGGAGGCATATTTTTCATATGTGGCAAGCCCTTCTTTATCCAGTTTCTTTACCATTTCAGTCACACTCGGCTTTGCAATATTGAGCTTTTCAGCTATTTCAGTTATAGACGGCTCTTTATTCTTCTCCTCCATAAGATAGAACTCCCTCAGATAGTCCTCCCTGCTCGCTGATTCCATAATGTTAGGTAAGCCTAACATATATTTAAATCTTTGGATTACGATAAAGTATTTTAATCAAAGGCGCTTCTGTGCCGGAATGAAGAAGATAAAATTTGATAAGAAATTGTCTCTCTATGCCGTGCTGCTGTTAGCAGCCCTGGCTGCCCTCATGATTTTTGGAAAAACAACTCTTTTGCTGCAGGTAGCACTGTTTATCTTCTGCTTTTTCTTCATGCTGAGATTCGGCTCTGCATTCCCGCTGGATCTCGACCCTGTTCCGTTCTGCGGCCTTGTGGTACTGCAGACCAGCGGCATGACTTCAGCAATACTCTTTCTTGTGCTTGCAGCCATTGCCATAGATATGCCTACAGGAAGATTCAACCATTTCACCCTGATCAACCTGGCCTCGTCGCTTTCAGCAGTCCTTGTTTTCAGCTATCTCCTTCCGACAAATTTTGCTATTGTGCTGGGCATACTGCTTTTTGACATCACCAGAATACTTATTGCACTGGCTCTGAGGCTCGGCCCGCAGACTATACTCTTCTCAGCACTGCACGGAGCAATCTATGCTGTACTAGGAAGTGTCGTAATCTTGTTTATCTAGCAAAATTTATATAGTTATTTCTTATTTTAGATATCAAAAAAGAAATAATTTCCTAAAGTATATATAAAAAATGAAATATATAACTCAAAAGGATATGAGAAAGCTGATAGGCTCAGTCAGCAGCCAGAGGGATTCCCTGGTAATCAGAATTATTTATGAGACCGGATGCTCCCTAAAAGAGCTTGCTGGAATTAAAGTCTCGGATATCGCAGGCAACATGATAAGGACAGGAAAAGCAGCAAGGTTCTCCCAGATATCCGGGAAGCTATCAAAAGACCTTAAGCTTTACACAGAAGGGAATAGCATCAAAAAAGAGTCATTATTATTTGACATATCCGGCAGAAGAATTTCACAGCTGACAGAATCCCATGCTGAAAAAATACTCGGAACCAGGTTAACACCCCATGATCTAAGGAACCTCCACATAATGCATGCCTATCTCAATGGTGTTTATCTGGAAAACATAGCCGGCCAGACTGGGTTAAGTGAGCTTAGGATATTCCAGATAATAAGCAGTTTCAATGTAAAACCTGAAAGAAACTACGGGAATTTCCTGAAGAGAACCTAGTCATCAAAAACAAATACCTTGTACTCCGGGATTTCTTCTTCTATATCCTCGCTGGCTTCAACCTTTCCCAATGCATCTTTTTTGGCATCCACCAGCCTGTTTACCTTGTATTTCTTCTGCCTGCTTTTGTCTTCTTCAGTCTTCAGCTGGTCCGGCGAAAGTTCTTTTGGCTTCTCTTCCGGAACCTGCTGCTGAATCTCTTTAACTTCTTTTTCTTTAAGCTCAAGTTCAGGCTCGGGCCTTTTCTTTTCTATCTGAACAGCCGGCTCTTCCTGCTTTTCAATAACTGCAGGAGTTTCTATAAATTTTGGTTTCTCCTCTGCCTTTTCCTGCTTTGGAATCCTGTTCAGCTGCCTCTGCTTCTTCCTTTTTTCTTTCTGTTCTTTTATTGCTGCTGAAAGTGCGGTCTCAACATGGAAATCAGTAACCTTGAGGTCTTCTGTCTCAACAGCATACCTTGCTGCATCCTCGCAGTATTCAAGGAACCTTCTCGGATTTTTGTCTGAAAGCGCATATATCCTTGCAAGGATTTTGGCCGGGAACAGGTCTATATTTCCTATTCTGTTCCTGACAAGCTCGAATGCGTCTTTCTGTGTGAGGGAGATTGTCCTTAGCATATTGCCCCCAAGATGCTTCTCTATCTCCTCAGGCAGCCTGGCAATTGAGGAATCATGATTCACAAAAACAACTGACTGCAGCTGTCCGCTAGTGTAATATTTCAGTATCTGGGAGCTGTCTGACCTGCCCATATAATGGACTTCATCAAGCAGCAGTATCACCTTCTTGGCTTTTATTCCTGCAATCTTTCCGAAAAATGAGCTGGCTCCGTCAAGAAGCTCCTTCATGTTAAACTGTTTTCCGCTGTTAAAGCTGAAATAGATTATCCTGTTCTTCCCCCTGAACCTGGCAATTATGTTTTTCAGGATTGTAGTCTTTCCCGTCCCATAGTCCCCTTCTATAAAAAGCATCTCAGCATTTTCAATTTTCTTATAGATGTAATCCAGGTCATAGGCAACCATCTCATTATTGAATGCTGCCGGCTTTATGCTGAACGGATTGTCATGGAATCCAAGTCTCTTATACCACATCTTTCAACACCCTGAGATCCACTGCCTGTGCCATGCTGCGCCTTTTCCTGGAGGCAGAACTGGCCACATGTTCGCAGTTATGGAGGAACTTCTTTATAGAATTGTCTGACAGCTTAAAAATTTTTTTTAGGAGGGCATCATTAAACAGCTTGCTGTCTCCTATCCTGCTCCTTGCTATATCAACTGCATCCTCTTCTGTAAGCACTGGCAGGCTTATCACTCTCTTGCCTATCCTGTCCCTGAGACTGTCTGAGAATTTTGCTCTCTTATATGAAACTGTTGTGAAGATTATTGACTTTATGTAATTCTGGTCAAAATAATACTTCAGCCTTTCAGTATTTTTCTCTGAAAGCTGCTGCACATTGTCCATCAGCACAATCATGTTCCTCGGCTTTTTATTGAAAAGCTTCCCGAAAAGACCGTTCCTTTCCTGCAGCACTGTTGTTATGTTAAGCTTCCTGTCAAGTGTCCTGCAGTCAAGATAGACTACGTTTCTCATGCCTCCGAATTTTTTTGCAGCAATCATGAGCAGCGTTGTCTTGCCGTTGCCGTCTGCCCCCTCAACAGCCAGCATGCTCCCTGAATCAATCCTGTAGAAAATCTCCTCTACTGCATGCTCCATCCCAACAAGCTTATCGTGGTTCTTTCTCGGGTCAGTGGAAAAGGGATTTTCGCCAAACCCAGATTTCTCATACCATTCCATCATGATTTCTCCTGCTTCATTGCCCTTTCCCTGTACTCATTAGAAAGCATATAGTGATACTTTGCTTTTTCATCATTCCCTTTTAAATGATATTCCTCTCCCAGCTTATGGTGCTTCCTTGCTCTCCTGAAATTATTGCCAGGACTGCCTTTCAGATAAAAATAAAGCACAACTGCAAGGAAGATTACGGCTGCTATTAACCATATGCTGACAATCTTAACCCACCCAAAATACTTGTAAGCACTTTGAAATGGTGAGTATATTTAAGCTTTTCCCCGGGCTTTATTCACCTGGAGAGGCATAGTCTATGCCGAAAGAATCATTGTCAATAGCAATGATACCCGTTATGGAATAAGGGCCCTGAAGGCCGTCTATCGGCCTGTTATTGGTATATGGATAGTCATATAGATTTAAAAAAGTTGATATGTCCGCCACAGTTATTATCTCGCCTTCTTTTACAGGAAAGTATTCCAGCTGCACTTCCGCCCCTGTTATTACCGGCCTGTCTCCAAGGTAGAGAAAAGTATCATAACTATCTATATCGCTTTGTCCGGACTCGCGCGCGATAATCCTGGTAAGCCTGAAATTGTATCCCCTGCTTGATTGGTCTGTAAACATAAGAGGATAATCCACACTTATGACTACATAATTTCCGCTTTCCCTGTTGCTATCAAGTTTTGATGCCAGGGAATCTGAATCTCCGACAATAAGGGAAATCTGGCTGCTCAGTATGCCTGAGCCTCCGGCCTCTATTGTTGCCCGGACATCTGTATCGGATTCTACATAACCCGGTGTACAGGCTCCCAAGACAAAAGCTCCTCCCAGTATGACCGGCAACATATATTTTTTCACTATTGTGTCTAAACCCATTTTTATTCACCTGGCGAAATATACTCTATGGCAGGAAGGCCGTTTTCAATTGCAATAATGCCAGTTATTGAGTAAGGCCCATGGAACCCCTCTATAACCCTGTTAAGGCCATAAGATGAGGAAAACATGAAATCTGTAATATCATCTTCTGTTATAAGCTGGCCCTCTTTTACAGGAAAATACTCAAGCCTGACTTTTGTCCCTTCAATCAGCGGCCTGTTTCCCAGATATAGGAAGGTCTCATAATTCTCCACATCAGTAAACCCTGACTGAATGGCAACTATCCTTGTTATGTTTATATCATACGTCGCACCTTCCTCAAATGTTTCTTCCAGTAATAGAGACGGATAGTCTACTCTTACTATGTTATATGTTCCGCTTTGTTTTTCTGTTTCCAGTTTTGGAATAAGGGAGGCTGACGGTCCGGTAAAAAAAGTAAGCTCGCTTCCGAATATTGCTTCTCCGCCTGCTTCTGTTGTTGCCTGGGCCTCGGCATCAAACCTTCCTGCTGCATCCGGGCTGGGACCGCAGGACACCATAAAAAGCCCTAATCCTAAAGTTATTGGAAGAGTATATTTTTTTATTATGCTGCTTAAACTCATTTCATTCACCTGGTGATATGTATTCTATTCCAGAAACGCCTTCATTATAAGCCACTATCCCTGTTATTGAATACGGGCCGTGGAATCCCTCTATTACCCTATACACACTGACACTCTCCTGCTCTCCAAGGACCGACATGATATCATCATTTGTTATTGCGTTCCCAGGTATCACTGGGTAGTATGTAATCCTTATGCGGCCGCCTTCCATTATCGGCCTATCTCCGAAATACAGAAAAGTCTCATAGTTCTCCACATCTGTTAATCCGGACTGAAGAGCAACTATCCTTGTTATTCTTATATCATAGCCCTCCTCGCCATCATCGTACATTATCGTCGGGTAGTCTACCTGAATGACTGTATATTCCCCTCTTACGGTTTCAGGCTCTATTTTGTCAGTCAAAGATTCAGAATTTTCCGCTATGAAAGTAAGATTATCCTGGAATACCGCTTTTCCTCCTGCATCTACTGTTGCCTGCGCAACTTCATCCTGTTCAGGAGTTATAGGCGCGCAGCCTCCGGCAGCAAGAGCCGCCCCTAATGTGACTGGTAATATGTATTGTCTTAGTATTCTGGTTAAACTCATTTCATTCACCTGGTGAGATGTATTCTATGCCTGGGCCATCTGAATCTATCCCGATTATCCCGGTTATTGCAGAATCGCTGAATCCTTCTATGACACGATCAGTCCCAACATAAGAGCCGCTGCTTATCAAAGAAGCTACGTTATTGTTTGTTATAACCTGGCCGGGCTTCACAGGATAATATTCCAGCCTTGCCTGGGAGCCCTCGATTACCGGCTTGTCCCCAAGGTAAAGGAAAGTAACATAATTCTCCATATCCGTAAATCCCTTTTCCAGTGCAACTATCCTTGTAATTGAAATGTTCAGGGTTCCGTAAGAATCATCAAACATTATAATAGGGTGGTCAACAGCAATAATCGTGTAGAGCCCGGTTTCTGTTTCAGTCTCCAGCTTGTCTGTCAGCGTTGCTGAGTTTTCAACAATGTAAACTAAGTTAGTCTGCAGTATAATCTCTGCCTCTCCTCCTACTTCTGCTGTTTCTGTTGCTGCCTGCTCTGTTCCCTGAGGATCGTAGTTATCATAATATCCTGCGGGCCCGCAGCCTCCAATTATCAGTCCTGCGCCCAGTGCAACCGGCAGAGCATATTTTTTTATTATTTTTGCTAGACTCATTCTAAATCACCTGATGAAACAAAATCAACGGCATTCAGCTCTATTACACCGTCTGTATGTCCGTCAGGAGCAGAGCTTTGAATAAGGAAGTCCATCCTAACATCGTAACTCATATAATGGTCTGGTATGAAAATATCTGTAATGTATGATAGCATATTATTCAGGAGGAGGGCACTCTCATTCATTTCCCAGTACCTTCTTATAACAATCTCCTGCCCTATTGGGAATCTTCTTTCTGTAGGGTAGATGAAGTAGTACATGCTACCATCTATATCCCTCTTCACAGTCAGCCATGTAAACGGCCTCTGTGTTACTTTCTCTCCGTAATCACCGATGGTGTAGCCAAAGTACGTGTCTACCACTGTTCCCCTGAGATTCTCAACTGGCTCAGGCTTAAACATGTACTCAAATGAATCGCTTATAGGATAGTTATATTGTATTCTAAAAGGGCTATTTTCCTGTGATATTGCAAATGTAGGGGCCGGGGTAATCTCTCCGGAAGACGGTGTTGCAGTCCTCTGGATTGTCAGATCCTCTATATTTTGAGTCCGGGGACCGCAGGCTGCCATTGTTGTCCCAAGCAGCACAAGAGCTGCCAGCCCTTGATATAATCTCTTCATCTATTCCCCTCCTCCGACATAATCAACAGCGCTAAGAGTTATGATGCCGTCAACATGGCCGTCCGGAGCTGAGCTTTCTATAAGGAAGTCCATCCATGAACCGTAGGATATACTTTCATTTGTCCCGACTTCTGTAATATATGCCAGCATATTGTTGGTAACAACTTTTGCATCCTCCTTTATAGGCCAGTATTCCCTTATTATGATCTCCTGGCCTAGAGGAAACACCCTTTCAGTCGGGTAGATGAAATAATACAGTTCATTGTCTATATCCCTCTTTACAGTCAGCCAGGTGAAAGGCCTTTGTATTCCTATGTCATTATAATAATTCACAACTACAAAACCCGAGTAGCTGTCAATAACTGTCCCCCTGAAATTTTCAACAGGCTCTCTCTCGAGCAGGTATTCAAAGGAATCTTCGATGTTATACTCGTAACCATCCCTGAACGGATTGTGGTTCTGTGATACGGGAAATGTCGGAACCGGTGTAATCCTGCCGCTGCTCGGAGTTGGCGTTTTTTCAATTGTCAGGTCAACTATATCCCTCTCTTCTGCTGGACCGCAGGCTGCCATTGTTGCTGCCACGACCAGTGCTGCCAATCCCTGATATACTCTTTTCATTCTATTCCCCCTCTGCACTAATATATTCCACTGCTCCCAGTTCTATTATGCCGTCAACATGACCATCGGGGGCTGAGCTCTCTATTATATAGTCCAGCCCGACATAATAATTTATGCTGCCTTCCTGCTTATCATTGGAAGTGATGTAAACGAGCATGTTATTCATTAATGTAACGCCTTTCCTGATTGCCCAGTACTTCTCAATCTTGATCTCTTCTCCCTCAGTAAAAGTCCTTTCTCCGGGATATATAAGATATTCCAGACTGTCATCAACCCTGTCTCTTACAACCAGCCATGTAAACGGCCTGGAAACACTGCCATAGTCCCCACCATAATTATATATCATTTCTGCTTTATAGGTCTCGATTATGGTCCCGTAGAAATTTTCAACAGGTTTTCTTTCAAATATGTCAAATGAGGTCGAAGCATCATACTCAAGTGTGCTTACGGCAAACGGGTTGTCTATCTGCGATATTGATAAAGTCGGAGTTGGTGTTAGTGTCGGAGTCGGGGTGAATGTCGGTGTGCCTTCAAGTACTGAGTCTATTGTTTCAACTACTGGGGTCGGTTCTTCCTGTATCTCTGTGTTTCCGCCGAACCCATCTGTAAAATAGTACACTATCCCAACTACAGCAGCAACAGCTGTTCCCAAACCTACAAATAACAGGCAACCATCACTTTCATCATAATACATCCTATTCGCCCTCCGGCCCTATATATTCAACTGCACCCAGTTCTATTATACCGTCAACGTGGCCGTCCGGGGCTGAGCTCTCTATCTGAAAATTCATCCTGTCATCATAAGTGAATTCCCCCGGAATATCTGTTATGTATGTAAGCATATTGTTAAGTAATACTGCATCCTCTTTTATTTCCCAGTATCTTGCTATCCTGACTCTCTGGCCTTCAGGAAAAATTCTTTCAGTAGGGTATATCATGTAATAGAGGTTATTGTCAGTTCCTCTTAGTATTATCCAGCTGAAGGGCCTCACTGTTCCTTCGTCGCCATAATCACCAACAGAATAACCTAAGTAGCTGTCTATAATTGTCCCCCTCAGCCCTTCAACTGGTTCTTCTTCAAAAAGATATTCAAAAGAGATTTTCTCATTAAAATTATAATTTATTCTGAACGGGTTATTGTCTCTTGAAATCGGGAATCCCGGGCCTTCTGTATAATCTTCGCCTGAAGGCGTGGCTGTTTCAGTATCCAGGCTGATAACTTCTCCTTGGGAACCTGGTTCGCACGACGCTATGGTTGCAGCCAGAACCAATGCTGCAAGACCCCGATATATTCCTTTCATCTTACTTTTCCTCCGGGCTGATGTATTCCACAGCGCCAAGCTCAATTATCCCGTCGACATGGCCATCGGCAGCCGGGCTTTCTATAGTAAAATCAAGGAGAGTGTAAAAGTCCTCGCTGCCCCTGTTATCCCTGGTGACATATGCAAGCATATTGTTCATCAGTGTTACTCCTTCTTTTATTTCCCAATATCTCTGTATGTTAACTTCCTGGCCTATTGGGAATATTTTTTCTGCCGGATAGATAAGATAATGTATGCTGCCTATCTGGTCTCTTAAAATCATCCAGCTGAACGGCCGCAATGTCCCAGAGTCATATTCCACAGCCATATACCCAAGATAGCTGTCAACTACTGTTCCCTTGAGATTTTCTGAGGGATATCTTTCAAATATAAGGTCGAATGACTCATCCACATTATACTCAAGCGGGCTCTTGAAAGGGTTGTTCTCCCATGATATTGCCAAGGTGGGCGTCGGGGTCAATGTAGGGGTGGATATTAGTGTAGGTGTCGGCATAGCCGTATATTCAGGTGTGCCTAATGCTATGGACTCAAGAGTCTGTACTGCTGCTGTCTCTTCCTGCTTCTGCTGCTGTTCTGCTGCTGCCAGCTCTGAATCAAATGCCCCTTTGCACATATAAATCATCGCTATCCCTAGAACTATATACAATGCATTGTCCCATAGCCATTCGCCAACACTTCTTACCACCTTATTCGCCCTCTGGTGTAACATATTCGATTCCGCCAAGCTCTATGATGCCGTCTGTATGTCCGTCAGGGGCAGGGCTCTCTATACGGAATACTGTTTCAGCATAATAGTAGAGATTTTCTGGGTTGATTGAAATTATATATGCAAGTATATGATTTGTAAGTGCTACATTTTTCTTTATCGGCCAGTACCTATCTATTATAACTTCTCCACCCGGAAAAACTCTCTCTGCCGGGTACATCAGGTATTCAAGTGAGTCGTCTTCCCTGTCCCTTACAACAAGCCAGGTGAACGGCTTGGCATACATCATCGTATCAAGATAATTTATATAAAGCTGGCCGGGGTAGCTCTCCACTATTGTGCCGTAAAAATTCTCGACTGGCTCTGCCTCAAATATGCTGAATGAATCTGCAGGGTCGGTCCATGGCTGCGAGAAAGGGTTGTATTCTATTGAAGGAGGCACATCTGCAGGTGTTGGTGTAGCTGTAGGTTCCGGAGTGTGTGTTGCTGTTGCCTCCTCTAAAACTGTCTCTATTGTTGCTGCTGCAGGTTCAATTGTTGCAGTCGGCTCCTGCTGTGTTTGCGGCTGGCTGAAAAAAGTATAAATTGTGGCTGTAACTACGCAAATTGCCATAGCGGCTGCAGGCACCAATGGCCAAAGGTTGGAGTTTGAATTACTCACCACTACCACCATTCACAAACTTTATCCCCGCTTCCCTGCATTCCTTTGCACTGTTTTTTGAAAGCCACTCGTTCACTTCATAATTATACTGGTCGTGGTAGCTTATTCCTGCTGCAAGTCCTTTTATCATTCCAACCCTTTGTTCATGGGATGACTGCTGCCATTGTTCTATGAAAGGCTGGCCTTTGTGATATGCCCGTGCAAGCTCTGTCTGCGTGCTCCTGTTTATAATCTCATAGAGCACAGAATCCGCTCTCATAGGAACAATAAGATCAAGCTTTGTCTCCAGAGGAAGGGATTTGAAATAGAGCCCCTTGTCTGCCTGGCTCTCATGGCTCAGCGTGTCAAGCACAGTGTAGAAATTCTCTACTTCCTGAGGTATTGCGCTGTTGTGCTCTTTTATCTGCTTTATCAGCTCAAATGTGTCAATATCCTGCCTGTTTTTCATCTTAAGCTCTTCAAGCTTTTCCTTTCCTCTCTTGAAGGAAAATGTGACGAGCCCGAAATCATACAGAGTATTGATAACCCTGTCTGTGTCATATCCGTTTACCAGCTTTATGCTCCTGTTCTCGTATGATGCCTCAAGCTTTCCTGAATCGTCAAAATAGACAAAAAGGAACTTCCTGTTCCTGAACGCATAAAGCTCCTGCCCGTTTCTCCTGAGCTTGATGAAATCCTCCACACTCTCTACAGGGAACACATCAGGAAGCTGTATCCTGTCAAGCTGGCCGTGTATCTCTTTCGGTTTTCTGGAAAGCTCAATCATGCTTTCAAGATATCCTGGCTTCAGTATAAGATCCGGATCTTTCTTGACATCATTATATGAATCCTGGATTTTCTTTACCGCATCTACTGTGGCTGCTGCTGTATCAAGCGAAAGCTCCAGCCTGAAAATGCTTTCCGTGTAGTCTTTGATGTTCAGGAGTATATCCTGCAGGCTGAGCTCTGATATCTCTGTTTTCACTTGCCCGAAAAGCGCTTCTCCGAAGGTTATCTGCTCTATAAAAGGCGCTGCGGACTTGTTGAGTTTCTTGAGAAGGTTTTTCTTGAATGAGTAGTTTCCTCCGAGTATGTCGCTGTCAAACTGCTTTAAAGACACAATTATATAATAATTATTCAGGCCTTCAATATCCGGGTCATGGCCGAGAGCATCTATGAAAAATGATTTCCTTCTTTGTCTCCTGCCGGTTATTGCATGCACTACATCTGCATATCTTTTTGCCTCCTCTCCTTCGATAGAATAAAGGAGCGGCTGCTTCAGCACAAGCTCTCCGGGATTTACATGCTTTCTTGTCTTTGAATGTATCTGCAGAAATGTGTCTTTTATCAGCGAAGACATGGATGAATCGCTTGGCAGCTCAACAGGTTCTTCTCTTGGCTGGGGCTCTGAGCGTATCTCTTCGAAAATAGACTCAAGGAAGTCCGGATTGCTGCTTCTCTCGCGCAGATACTCTTCCAGCATCTGCCTGTGCCTGTCGCTGTCTCCAGTCCTGCTACTCCCTGTTCTCCTTCTCCTTGGAGTTTCAGATGCCTGTCTTGCTCCTTTCTGAGTGAAACTTGAAAGGATGTCATCTATTTTTTTGTCATCCATCTTTCTTCTTACCTTTACCCAGTTTCTGCTTCATCCTCTCATAAAAACCCCTGGGTTCTTCGCCTGGAATGCTGCTCAGGCCCATAATTGCATCTGCATCTGCCTGCGCACCCCTGTTTCTCAGGATATATTCAACATTGGATTTGTGCTCTTCCTGGCGCTGCCTATCCATAACATCTTTCTCTTCTTTGAAGTAATGCCCTGCTATGCCCCTGATATCTTCATACGACAGCGGTTTTGAATGTTTTCTTTCCATCTCCAGGCATTCTTCAAGCGTTGTGTCAGGGTCATAATACTTTTCAGGAAGTTCTGAACGCATCGGCCTTATGCGCTTAATGGCATTAGTGCTGATATGGTCCACTGCTCTCCCGTTCATGCCGTACTCTTCATAGCATAATTTCCCGAACTCTTCCCACTGCTTTTCAGTTATGCTGCTTATGTAATCCTTATAGTCTCTCAGCTTGATATCCCTGAACAGCTTCACAACACCCTCTCCGCTTTTTACTCCTTCTCCTTCCCACATATTTTCTTTCAGCCTTGAATATGCAGCAGCATCTTCAGGGAGGAAGTTGGCGTCGGCCCACCAGAACCATTTCCCGTTTTTCTTGCCGAGCGTGCCGTCAAATATGCCGAACATGATGTTCTGCACCTGCTTCTGCTCATTTGTGGTATGCGGGCTTTCCCTTGAAACCAGATAAGTGTCAAAGTCCGGCGTGTATACCATCACTGCGCCGTTCCATCCCACAATCTCATCCTCTATCCATCTCTGCAGGTTCTTGGCGCTTTCGAACTGGTATGCGGTCCCGTAGTCTGTAGGCCTCAGTATAATAACCCTTGCCGGAATATCCCTCTTGCTGCAGAATTCAAGGAATTCATTTGCTGTCGCATGCGCCAAAAATGTTTTTCCCTCTCCTGGCTTTGAAACGACAAACGCAGAGTGGCTGAAAGGAAGCCTGGGGTTAATCCACTCGTTATTCTTTTTCCTCAGCCCCCCTAAATTCCCTATCATTTCCCTTGCCATTTCCTTTACTTTGTCAAACCCGATAACATAATCCAGCTTTGCACTGTCCATCAGCTCAGCCGGCCTCATTATCTTGAATGAGGAATATGAGTAGCCGTCAAATGTTATCTCGTCAATCTTAAATTTCGTGGTCAGGTCCTCTTTTCTTGCAAGTGCGAGGAACTGGTCTTTGTAAATTTCTGCTGAGTTTATCATTGTTTTATAGAATGATGACAGGATAGTCATCATCTTATCTTCATCTGTATTTTTTATCTGCTCCTTGTTCTGGAGAAGCATAAGATAAAGCCCTCTTAGCGAGTCGCCGATTGCATCATAAAGAGGTCTCCTGAAATTGAAGCTTATAACTCTTGAATTATCTGTGATATCCACCATGGCTTTGTCTTCCAGCGTCTTTAGTCCTATAACAGAACCCACATAGACTGAATAGGCAATAACCCTCCCTTTATCTTTCATCAGTTTGTCCTGTTCTCTTAATTTTAGCTCTTCATCACTTATTTTTTTGAGCTCAAGTTCCCTGTCTGTTATATGGAGCTGGGAATCCAGCGCGCTGTATGCTGTAAGCGCTGCTGCTACCATCCTCTCAAGGCTGTTAATTGCGTCCAGCTGCTTATCAGTATTTTTTTTCTGCGGGAAACTCCCTATTGCATCTCTCATGAAGGTATATAGGTTGTATCTTCTGCTGCCATCAACAGGTGGTGTGAGCTGATTGAGATATTCTATTGCGGCACTAAGGTTAAGATGATATTCCTCCTCACTTATCTCGATAGCTGTTTTGCCTGTAATGTCTTCAAGTTTCTTTGCTGCTACTTTATCGTCTGCGATTTTTTACACCTCATATATCCTTGCTTCTTCTCTCATCTTTGCCATCTCTATCAGCTGTTTCTGGAGCTGCTTGAGTTCTGTTGGAAGTACTATAAATTCATCAGACTTCATATCTTCCCTTGAAAATTCTTCTTTGGTTTCCCCAAGTATTTCTTTCTGCCCTGTGCTTACAAGATAGTCCCTTTTGGAAAGCATTACAAATGTGTCCGGGTGGTCCATGAACATTTTAGTTAGGGTCTCTGACATACTGGGTTTTCCGGGAAAATAGAAACCAGATATATAAACTCCTGAAACCATTTTCGGATGTATGCCCGGCAGTTTATTGAGAGACCACATCAGATGAGCTACCCCAAAGCTCCAGTCTCTCTCAAGTATCCCGAGAAGATCTTCTGAGATATGTTTTGTGCCATCGGCATCAACATAGATATGGCTTATTTTTCTTGTCTGCTTTTTTCCAAAAAGGGGCTTTGTTGATATATCTATCTCTTCTTTTTCCAGATCGCATGCATAGACTGCCCAGATGCTCTTTAGCTTATCAGGAATGGCAAACACTATCCTGTAAAGATTTTGGATATTATCATAGGGTATAATCTCCATGTTATCACTTACTGAGTTGATATCAAGCAAGTCTGCATTATGTATGCCTTCCATGTATTTTCTCGTCCGGTATTCCTCTCTAATTTTTGCAAGCAGGCCCGATTCATCCTCTGTGGAAACTGAGTTGTCAAAAAGCAGCTTCCTGTAGGAGCCGAGGACTTCTTCAAGATCTTCTGCACGCTGAAGATGCTGCTCAGCAAACCTTTTGTCTGAGTGGAGTCTGGCATGCATCCCTATTTCAGGAAATCCATTTTCCCCGATTTCAGTCTCTGTATAAATTCCTCCGTTATCATGGTAATTCTGCTCATTGTCCAGCCTTCTCATCCAGCGTATGTCAGAAGAAAGTTTCTTTATGTGTCTGCTTATGTCCGGATATGCCGGCTTCAGCTTGTAATCTTTGCTAAGCTCAAGCTTAGTATCTGATAGAAGCCTTGATGAAAGTGCAGTGAGGCTTCTCTCCAAATCAAATAAGTATTTGTTATTAGCCTCACCTTCAAGCAATGCCATGCTTCCCTCCGAAAAAATGAAATAAAAAAATTAGTTAAGCTTCGGGACCTCATAAGTGCCTACATCTGCATTGGCAGCTTCGTATAAAGTCCTTGTAAGCTCTTTTCTTTTCTCCCTAAGCTCTTCCCATTTTGCCTGCCTGTCATCCAGGATCTTCTCATATTCAACAATCTTCTCAGGATCCCATTTCTTTGTCAGGACATACTGGCTCAGCGCATCCATTATCTGGTCGCCTTCCTCAACTGCCAGCCTCAGCATCTGGTCAAAGACATTCCTGTAGTCAAGAAGTGCCTGGAATGACCTTACACCGAGTGCCTGCGCAAGGTTTATCTTTGTAAGCAGGTCTGTTGTAGGCTTTCCATACTCCAGCTCTGCGTGGTATTCGTTTGCCAGCAGTTCCTGCTGCCTTACAAGGCCTTTTATTGTTTTCTTGAGAATCCTCTCGTTAAGAGCGTATTCCTCTCCTGCCCTTGCAATGAACATGTCATAGCCTGTCTCTTTGAGCTTAAAGTCGTCAAGAGTATCTGTAAGGTCTGAGAGCTCTTTATTGAGTTTGTTGTATTTCTCTTTCTCAATAACAAGCTGCTTGTCTTTCTCCCTCTGGTCTGCATTTGACAGCTCTTCCACTGAAGCCTCAAGGGAAAGAGTGGGCATTATCCTGTTACCCTCACCGAATATTACTCCATAGACAGCCAGCACTTCTTTCTGCTGTGCCAGTCTATCATGAGTTGCACTTACAGTTATCTCAAGTTCTTTCTGCTTTTGAAGGTTTGTATATAACTCCTTGCCAAGCCTGTGTATATCTGCGGCATAGAAATCTGATGCCTGCTTTGACTCCTCGCTTACCCTGATAAGCATTGTCTTCAGTTCCCCGACAACCTTCTGGTTAGCATATAGAATTTCAATCATATCCTTATACTGGTCAGGGATTATGTTCATTTCTCCTTTTACAGAATTCCAGAAAATATTCTCAGCCCAGTTTCTTATTCTCTCAGAAGGGAAATTTTCTGCAATATATCTCCAGACTCCTCCCTTCTTTGTTATGCTGGTTATGCTTGATTTAAAGAGTCCTGCCTGCACGCCGTATCTTTTGATAAAATCCCTTTGTGTCTTGGCAATCTCAAAATATCCATCCATCCATTTCTGGAGCCTGGCGCTGTCAAACTGCTTTGACTGCACACCCCGTACTGTGCTCTTGAACTCATGCTGCATTGTACCTTTAGAAAATACGTCATCCCATTCTTTTTGTGAAGGCGTTGTTACATTTCTTGCCTTAGCTAGTTTTTGTTCTAATGATTGTCCTGACTGTCCTGCCATTTTTTAATTCCCTCCTGTCAATATAATTTCATTCCCCTTTTTTAAGTTCCAGAACTTGAAGTCTATATTTAAAGCTTGCGTTGTGTTGTTACGGGCAAGTAGATAGTAATAGAAATGCTTAAATATTAACATTATATCCGGAATCTGAATTTAAAACCGCTTAAAAATTTAACAGAGGATGTTGAGGGGGAGACAATGGTAACAAGTAATATTACAGCACCGCAGAACAAGGCAGACTTAAAGCCGGTAACCGTAAACAGGTATGGAACACTTGATGAGCTTATTAAAATACACAGGGAAGATATAGGTGTGGGAAAGGTTGTTCCTATGCTTCCGTTTGTATTCTTCAGAATTGGCTCTGTGAATTCTCCGCCTGATAAGTGGTATTTTGCGCTGTTGAACAGGGACCAGCTAAGGTCTTCAGAGGAAGTAATAGAGAATTACAGGAATGGCGGCGATGTTGAAGTGCTTCCTAAGGAAGTGCTTGATTTTACACTGAGCGAGATGCTTGGGAGGCATTTGTTCCCTACACAGGATGTAATGGCTGATTACAGTGTTAGTTATGATGCTGCCCTGGATGTTGTATACGGAAGAGACGCTGACAAGCCGACAATCAAATCCAATCATGAAGGAAAAAGAATACTTTACAGCCTCCAGGATAATCCCTTCGGAGGTAACCAGGTTGAGCTTTCAACACGGGTAAAGGATTGCCTCTCTTATATCACAATAGATGATAAAAATGAGTCGTCTGTGCACTACGGAGCAATTACTGTTGATATGACATACGCCACTGCAGGCAAAGGCGGTAGGTGAGGCTGCAGGCCGAAAGGCTTGGGGGAAAAAGAATGAATCTTCCGAAGTTCTACTTTTTTAATTTTAGCGGGATTACTATAGTACATAGCGGAAGAATCTACACTGCGAGCAGCCAGGTTTCTGATTTTACTGATGAGATAGCAATAGAGAGCCTTGTGGATGCCGGTCCGGAATCCCAGGAAAGGTTTCCGCTTGAACCGCAGGAAACCCTCCTTGGCCTTGAAGCGCTTTATTTCATACATAATAACAGTGAGATAGGAAAGTGGCAGGCCGAGTATATGAAGAAATTCAACATTGATTCGCTTTCAGATATAGACATGGCCAACAGAATTAAGGAATCTAAGCTGCTTGAGTTTATAGTAAAGGAAGTCTTCCCAAGGTTCGTAAGCTCAGGGAGGATAGACATAGAAGGGATGGGGCTAAATGTAAAAGCGCCCTCTGCAAAGAAAAAAAGCAGCAGAAAGAAAAGGGCTTCAGGAGGAATTGCCGGGACTGTATTTGATATAATTGAGGGAATCGAGAATGAAGGATATACACAAAAAGATATCGGTAAAATTGCAAAGGAATTCAGCCTCAAAAGATCTATCCTGCAGTCAGATGTGCTTGGAAACGAGAGCATATGCATAATAGATAATGAAGTATATGTGATGAGATCTGCAAAATCAGAAAAGGTCCTGGACGGCATACAAATAACTCTTGGCCCAAAAAAATTCGGGCTTGTGTATTACGGCTCCCTCAGCACAATTGAAACATCATTCAGCAGTGCGCTTGGAGAGCACCTGAAAAAACAGGCGTTCAAGAACAACCCTGTTATTTTAAGGCAGATTGAAATCAGGGATGAACTGCTCAAAGAGATAAAAAATCCGAAATACCAGGAAGCCGGGCTTGGCATTGAGAAAACAGACAAGGACGGCACTTCATACATGATTTCCATTGATGTTCCTGAATTTGTGAACCTGGGAGAAAGCCAGAATTACTTTTATTTCCCTGCAACAAAAGTCGGCCTTCAGGTGTGGATTCAGGGAGAGGCGATAAGGCATTCAAAGAAGCCTATTGTAATGGGAAAATACAAGCACCCGTTTGTAGGGGACTGGTCATCAAACAGGGATATATGCACGGATGAATATGAATCCAGTTACACTACACCAGAAGAAAGAATTGCAGATTACCTTAATTACGGCAAGAATATCCTGATGTCCGGATACTTCGGCAGCGTGAGGCCAAGGGCGCTGCTGAACAAGTCCACTTTCCATGAAAGCCAGTTCAGAAAAGTAGACGGCATGAGCAGGGAAGAAATAATCAAGCAATATCCAATCACAAATGTAATAGCCCAGAGAAGGTGATAAAAAATGTCCGACCTAGTAAAAAACCTAAAAGCAATTGTCAATGAAGATGTCCATGTCAGTTACAGCCAGCTGACAATCAATCAGCAGATACTGACAGAGGGCGTTGTCAGAAAAATCTATGCAGTATACAATGTAATCAACAAGATTGAGGGCAGCATGGAGGCCTATTTCCTCCCACTGAGAAAAGAAGGGGAAAATTTCACAAGGGATATCTTCCTGCCAACCCAGTATGATGCCTCGCATGCCCATGTGCAGGTAGAGCCTGAAGCTCTTCAGGAATTTGACAATGACAACCCCTATGGTCTTGTGGTTGACGGATGGATGCATTTCCACCCCGGATACGGCTCTGTCCATCCCTCAGGGACTGACGATGACAATAACAGGCAGGTGCTAAAGCTTGTTCCGCACAACAAGATTTCGGGTGTCCAGGAAACACTGATGAAAAACCTTGATTATAAAATAAAAGGCGGCAAGGTCATAGTATCCGATCTTCTTACAGGAATGGAATACGGAATACCTACAGACCAGCTTACTTCACTGATAAAATCATTTAACGCCCATCACAAAAAGGGCAAGGAAGCCAGTGATGAGGACATTGCAGGCTTTATGAAAGGCTACTTCAGCGAAAAAGGCCCAGGGCTGAAAGTAATGTCCAGCTACCTGAGGGCAGAGCTGCAGTATGCAAAGAGCACAATCTTCAACGGGCTTAGCCTTGACCACGTGCTAAATCTTGACGGCACAGAGAAAGGAGGGAGGAGCAGGAACGTGTATTCTGAAGCAATTGTGCAGAATTACCTCGACGGCAAGCCAAGAGGGGATATGAAGCTCATAGAAAATATTCCTATAAAGGTAATCCAAGTAGAGAATGACGTTGCATTTACCGTAAAAGAGATTGAGGAGCTTGTAAGAGAAAAAATAGTCAAGCCGAGAAAGAGCGGGTTCTCATATGAAGTACATGAGCCTGTCAGGGAAGAAAAGGAGCCAAAGAAAGACTATGATGCCCCTGAAAAGCAGGAGAAGGTTGTTGTTGACAGAGGGGATAATTATAGTGGACTGGCAAGATTCCTCTTGTGGCTTGCCAGGCTGGCCGGCGTAAATATACGGGAGACCACAGAACCTGAGGAAAAAAAGCCAGAGGCAGAAAAGAAAGATGAGTGATAGGTACTTAAGGCAGATGATTATTGAAGGATGGGATCAGTCAAAGCTATATAATTCAAGCGTGGCTGTGGTTGGTTCCGGTCCTGTTGCCATCTCAACACTCGTTGCACTGAGTATGCTTGGGGTCGGGGATATTGATATCTACAGCAACCGCATCTTAAAGCAGTATGACCCGTCTGAATTCCTATATTTCGGGGAAGAGCCGGGAGTCTATAAGGTTGATGCCCTGGAAAGGATAATGAAAAAAAGCAATCCTGACCTTGAGGGCAATATAACAAACCTGAAAATGGGAGTTACATGGAATTTCCTCAGCGACAGCGAGCTCATCCTTATGGACAAAAGTGCAGGAAAAACAAGGTATAACCTTGTTGTAGATGCGACAAATAATCCTTCCATTGAGTCACTTATGCTTCAGTATGGTATCTCAAGGATGGTTCCTATCATAAATGCCTCTGCAATGGCATACAAAGGCGAGGTGAAAGTAGTGACGCCTGACGGCAAGGAAATCTCCAGAGGAGCACTTTCAACTGAATACGCATACAAGCCGCAGGACCCGGTTATGGCAGGCCTTATAGGCGGGCTCGTGGGAGAAGAGGCAAGGAGACTGCTTATGCCGCTGAAAGGCGAAAGCATAGAAGATATTGATGTCAACCTGAATTTCCTTTCAAGAAAAATAGTAGGGCAGGAAGACGATTATGAGAATCTGAACCCAGACTACAGAAAAAGTGTGCTTGTTGTGGGTGCAGGCTCATTGGGAGTGAATGTAGTGAGAGAGCTTGTCCAAAGGGGCGTAAAGAAAATATGGCTATATGATGCTGACAGGGTGGAAGAGTTAAACCTGAACAGGCAGTATGAATATACCCTTGCTGATTCTGTCGGACAGCCAAAGGCACTTATGCTTAAGGAAGTGGCTTCCCAGTACAATCCAGCAGTTCAGATTATAGCAAAAAACGAGTTCTTTACAGGAGAATTCAAATCCGCTCTTCCCGATGCCATATTCAGGTGCACTGATTCCTTTAAGACGTCTGCTATGCTCAATGCGACAGCCCACAAATATAATATTCCGCTGTTCTATGCAGCAACCTCCAAGGATGACGGCCAGGCATATGCTGTAATACCCGGAAAAACACCCGGGCTTGATGATATCTTCGATGTAAACAAAGCAGCAGAAGAGGAGATTGTGCCCGCCGGCTGCGTTGAAGAGCCTACTCCTTCAGTAGGGACCGTGAACATGATAATGTCAAGTGCCATGGTCGGACTGTTTGATATATGGTGCGCCGGCGCAGAAGTGCCAAGAGGCTACCTGAATTACAGCAACAAAGAATTTAACAGATTTTCGTTCGTTGAAACTAATTTTAAAACGGCACAAAATAAAGGGGTATAAAGCATATGGCAGTAAAAACAAAAACCAGCGCAGCAGATGAAAAGCTTGATAGCCTCCTAGGCTCAATCATGCAGCCTGCTGAAAGGCGCGTGGAAAGACAGGCAGGGGATACAAGCCCCTATCAGGCAATCCTGCCCATGGACCTCTACACAACAAGGATACTTTCATCAATGCTTAAGACTCCGGCTGCACAGAAAAACCTGGAGAAAATAAGTGATATTGAAGAATTCTATCAGCTGCTTCTGGCAGATCTTTTCGTTAGCAATGCTGGAACAGAGGAGTCAAAGAAGAGTATGGAAGAGATAATGATGGATGATTCATCTTCCATATATTCAAAATCAAAAGATGTTGCAGGAATTTTCTATAAATCACTTCCTGAAGGTGAGGTTGCCGGCCAGGCAGAAAAGCTGAAGCAGGTAATTGGTGAGAATTATATCAATAATAACAGGGAAACTATTGAATCCATGCTAAGCAAGGCATATAATACAAAAATTGCAGTAAATAACGCAATTGCAAGAAGGAGCATCATACCCAGATGGATTTTCCGCATTGCCGCCGCTGCTATCATCGGCGCAGCAGTTTATTTCGGGCTTGCAGAGCATCACCGGCAGCTTGAGTATCAGGCCCAGTACGGCCAGTACGTAGAAGATACCTATGGTGCCACATTGCCTGACAATGTCTACGATGAAATAATCCCAGATTCAATATACACTACAATACAGGATACAGTGCAGAAGCTGTTTTCAGGAGAATAGAATGGCAGAAGAAAAAAGGACGCGGGGGGTTGTAAATCTTGCAAGAGTGGTCCAGAAATCAAGGGAGAGGTATGCTCCAAAGGATGCTTCTAAAGATCTTGCCAAAGATCCCAGATGGATGGTGTTTCTCAACAGGATAGGGCAAAGTAAAAACAGTGAACTTGCCCAGCAGCTGAAATCAGCCGCAACTGCAGAAGAAGCTACTGATGTCCTGATAAAAGCCTATATGTCTTCTTCAAGCCTTTATCCTGTCCAGAATATTGTGAATTCAGATGCAAAGCCGGGAGAGATGATTTCTGACCTTGCGGCAATAGTCTCAGGAAAGCTGAGCAAAAGTGACCTGAAGTCTCTTGAGCATTCTGTTGTTACAGATATTACTTCAAAACTGCAGAAGGAGCATCATGAGAGCATTGACCAGAAAATAAAGGCGGGAAGCTATTCAGACAATATAAGAAGAGAAACCAGGCAGGGCATATTCAGAGGATTAAAAAGGACCATAAGCACTGCTGTAATATTTGCCCTTCTTGGCACAGCAGCATATGTCTATTTCAACGTGAGTTTTGAAGGGAGAAGGGAGGAGGCCATACGGCCTGTATATGAGCAGGTTATGTCAGAGGCCATCGCTGCTGAAAATGTCGTGGTCCCGATGTCCAGCCTGATAAATCTTGGAGTGGATTATTCTCCTTTAACCTTCCTGCCGTATCAGGAGCTGCCGTCCTCTGCAGCTGTTGCAGAAAGGTATCTGGCAGTAACCGAGATGCCGGAAACTGGCGAAACCCCGGAGATAACCCTGGAGCTTCTTAATGCAAAGGTAGATGCTTTTGCAGCAATCGTGTCTGAATATCCCGGAAGCCTTGAAGCCTATAAATCAGATTACCAGGTATATATACTAAAGTCATTCAACCAGAGCATCTACACCCAGGAGGAGGTAATAGGGAAAATAAACGACATTGTGCTCTCCTATCCCAATGCTGAATCGCTTTCTGCAAAAAGGCTCGTTGAGCTGACTGAAGACTATTATACTATCCAGCTAAGGAAAACAGGAAGTGAGGCATCTGCCAGGGCAGAAACAATAGACTGGATAAATGAAACTATAAATGAGAATTCAGGAAGCCACATCTCCTACAAACTGAGCTATATACTCGCCAATATAATGTCAGGAAACACTGAGTTCGTATCACCTGATGATACAGGCACAATTTCCCTGCTTGATGAGATTGCCTCAGAAGCGGATAATGAAGAAGTTATTGCCCTTTATCTTGCAGGCATGAGAGAGAGCCCAATGGCTGCGTCTCTCGTGCATTATTCAGCTGCACAGCTATACCTTGACGGGATTGACCTGAATAACCCGGAGTCCTATGCCCTTCTTGAGAGCCCAATAGATGTAGCAGGCTATCTGGAAGAGAGCATTGCTCTTGCAGAGGAATATGGATCTGCTGATGCGAGCTGGCTTCCGGAGGCATATTACAGCCTTGCTCTTGTAGCAAGGAACATGGGGCAGTTTGATTATGCAACAGAAACACTGAATGCACTGATACAGAAATATTCAGACAGCTCTCCGGTTGTATCCGGCAATGCCCAAAGCGTGATAGACAATATGGATCAGGCCAGGGTTGAAAGAGAGCAGGCAAGACAACAGGAGATAGAAAACCAGTTCTACACCTGGTATGAGCAGTCAAAGGACGATGCAGGCATAACTGATATAAAAGACGAGATAATAAGCGTGCTAAATACTGTCGGCGGCTGGTTTGGCTCTGGGGAGTGAGTGGAATGAGCACAATAGAGGAATGCCTTCCTTCCACAAAATACATACTTGATTTCCAGAAAAACAGTCTTGACCCCGGAATTGAGATTAAGCTGGAAGTTCTTATCCCTGCAGAATACAGGAGAGATGAAAAACTCCACGGCCTGATGCTTGATCATAACTGCCCTATTGACAAGATAATAAGGTCGCAGGGATTCTTAAAACCTAACAGGATAATATACGAAGGCTCTTCTGATGAATTTGGAGACTACAGCCTTATTTTGAATGTCAGGGGGTCTGAGTTCTGGGAAACGCAAAAAACATACATAAGCCTGAAAATATCAAAAGGAGACGCTGAGACCGGCAAGCTGACAGGACTTATTGAAGTAGTCAAGGAATATGTGGATTCATACGGGAGAAAATAACTATGGGCCCGACCAGATCAATCCTTTAAAAAGCATTGATGGAAACAAATCCGGTTCTGTTAACAAGTTAACAGAACGACAAAAGAAAAAATGGGCCCGACCAGATTCGAACTGGTGATCTTCCGCGAGTCAAGCGGATGTCATGCCTCTAGACCACGAGCCCCCGTATGGCTGAGAATAAATGCCATGTTAAAAACGTTTCTTTTTTAGGCACTGGACACCAGGTTGCACTGGACATCGCCTTGTGAGGTATATAAATCATTAGGGCATACAATGTCCCAGGTGATGCAAATGTACGACCACAGCACAATAGAAACCCTGTTTTTCATCCAGGCAAAAAACCTGAGCATGAAAAGCTTAAATAAAATATAAAAAGCCATTCTTATTCTCTTTTCTTCCCATGCTTGTTTTAACCAAAAAGGAATTTATGGAAGACAGGGAAAAATGGATGAAAGAGATACTCAATGGGAGTGTTTTCATCTATCCGACTGATACTATATACGGTATAGGCTGCAATGCAAAAAATGACAAGGCGGTCTTGAGAGTCAGGCAGCTGAAGCAACGGCCTGAAAACCCTTTTTCCATTATTGCGCCAAGAAAAGAATGGATTATTGAAAACTGTGAGGTTGATGGGATGGGCGAACTTTCCAGGCTGCCAGGACCATATACTTTTATTCTCAGCCTCAACAGTAAGGATATCATATCAGAGCATGTGAATCCCGGAAGCGATACTGTCGGCGTGAGGATTCCGGATAATTGGTTCTCAGATATTGTAAGGGAACTGAATGTGCCTATAGTGACCACCTCTGTAAACAAGTCTGGAAAGGCTTTCATGACCTCTCTTGAGGATGCAGACGAAGATATTAAAAACAGCGTTGATTTCATAATATACGAAGGGCCTAAAAAAGGAAAGCCCTCCACAATAGTAAGTTTTGACAAAAAGGAAATGAAATTCAAGCTGAGGCAAAAATGAAGATACTTGCGGCCGGCGATATCCACGGCGACATGGGGCTGGCAAAGAAGCTGGCAAAGAAAGCAGAAGACGAGAAAGTAGACTTAGTCATATTGTGCGGCGACCTGACCTACAGGGAGCAGAGCACAGAGAATATTGTGGGTCCTTTTGTCAAGAAGAAAAAAAGAGTCCTGATTATCCCGGGGAACCATGAATCTGTCGCCACTGCTGATTTCCTCGCAGAGTTGTATGGCGTGAAAAACCTCCATGGATATTCTGTGAAATACGATAATATCGGCATATTCGGGGCAGGCGGCGCCAATATAGGCCCTTTCTCAAAGATGACAGACAAGGAAATATATGACCTGCTCAAGCAGGGCCATGACAGGCTGAAGGACATAGAGAAGAAAATAATGGTAACACATGTGCACCCTACAGAAAGCAAAATGGAGAAGCTATCTGAATTTGTGCCTGGAAGCAGCGGAGTGAAAAAGGCCATTGAAAAATTCAAGCCGGATATATTATTGTGCAGCCATGTCCACGAGGCAGAAGGCATAGAGGAAGTCATCGGAAGCACAAAAGTCTTCAATGTCGGCAGGCATGGAAGGATAATTGATATATAGTCCTCTATTTTCTTGTACGCTATGGAAGAGACAGTTTACGAGCCGCGTGAAGACTCTTACCTACTGCAGAAATATGTTGAGGAATACTCAAAAGGCTCAGTGCTTGACATGGGCACCGGCTCAGGGATACAGGCAATAGCCGCTGCAAAAAACGCCAGAGGGGTCATTGCTGCTGACATAAATCCTGAAGCTGTAAATCAGACCAGGCTTACCGCAGAGATAGAGAAGCTGAAGAACATTAAAGCAGTTGAATCTGACCTGTTTGAAAAAGTTCCTAAAAAGAAATTTGACCTCATATGCTTTAACCCGCCTTATCTGCCCAAAGAAAAGAATATTGATGATATTGCGCTTTTCTCTGCCAGGAGAGGAACAGGGACAACTACAAAATTTCTTGACAGCGCTGCTGATTACCTGAAAAAAGACGGCATTATCCTGCTTGTCAACTCATCAATTGCAGACCAAAATAAAATAAACAAAGCCCTTGAAGAAAACCTTCTGGATTCTGTAGTTGTAGAAAAGGAGCACAGGTTTTTCGAGGATATTTTTGTGATGAGGATAACCAAATCGCCTCTGCTGAAAAAGCTTGATGAACTCGGTATCAGGCATGCGATGGTGTTTGCGCACGGCAAGAGAGGAGTCATAATAGCCGGGGATTACAAGAAGAAGAAAGTTGCGGTAAAAGTAAAAAAAACAGGAAGCACAGCACAGGGCACGATAGAGAATGAGGCGTCTTTCCTGAAAAAGCTGAACAGGAAAGGCATTGGGCCAAAATTAATCATGGCTGAAAAGGACTTCCTGGTGTATGAATTTGCAGAAGGGAGTTTCATTGAGGAATTCTTTGAAAAGGGCTCAAAAAGAGATATTATACTTGTGCTGAAGAAATTATTTGAGCAGCTTTACACTATGGATAAAATGGGCATAAACAAGTTTGAGATGCATCACCCTGTCAAGCATATAATCATAAAAAATAATTCTCCTGTTCTTATTGATTTTGAACGATGCAGATATACAGAAGAGCCAAAGAATGTAACCCAGTTCTGCGATTTCCTGATTGGAGACAGGGTCACTGGACATTTGAAGAAAAAAAATATAAATCTGGACAAGACAAGGATAATTGAATTAGCAAGGCAGTACAAAGAAAATCAGACTAAGGCTAATTTCATGAAAATACTGGAGGAATTAAAATGAGCCTGTCAGAAAGAGCATACAGATTGCTGAAAAAAGTTCCGAAGGGAAAAGTAACAACATATAAGGAAATGGCAAGAGCCCTTAACACAAAAGCATACAGGGCAATCGGCCAGATAATGAGGCACAATCCGGATGCCCCGCATACTCCATGCCACAGGTGCGTTGCCTCTGACGGAAGCATTGGTGGGTTTTCCGGGCAGACAAAAGGAAAAGAGATTTCCAGAAAAATAAGCATGCTGAAAAAAGAGGGAGTTAAGTTTGAGGGGAACAGAATAAAGAATTTTGAAAAAGTCTTATACAGGTTCTAATCCTTTGACTTTTTCTTCAGCTTCTTTATCTCGTTCTCAAGGTCCAGCTTGTCAAGAAGCTCCTTATACCTGTTCCTGATAGTAACTTCTGTTACGCCGGCAACATCAGCAACTTCCCTCTGGGTTCTTTTCTCGCCGTTAATCAGGGCAGCGACATAAAGCCCTGCTGCTGCGATTCCTGTAGGCCCTCTCCCTGAGGTGAGCTCCTGCTTCTGCGCCATCTCGATTATCTCGACAGCCTTGCTCTGCGTCTTTGGAGACAGCTTCAGTGAACTGGAAAATCTTGGTATATAATCAATAGGGTTGCTCGGCAGTATTGAGATTGCAAGCTCCCTTGTTATGAACCTGTAGGTCCTCCCGACTTCCTTTTTCTCGATGCCTGATGCCTCGCTAAGCTCGTCTAAAGTCCTGGGCACTTCATGGCGCCTGCATGCTGCATACAATGCTCCTGCAACAACGCTCTCCATGCTCCTTCCCCTTACAAGCCCCCTCTGAACAGCCATTGTATATATCCTTGCTGCCTCTTCCTCAACTGATTTGGGAAGCTTTAGGTATGATGAAACCCTCTTCAGCTCTGCCAGGGCAAGCTTTAGGTTCCTCTCTATGGCTGTTGATATCCTGTACTGCCATTTCCTTAACCTGAAAAACTTGTTCTTTGACTTGTTTGTAAGAGAATAAAGGTCTGCCTTTCTTCCGACTTCTGTCCCAAGCCCCTGGTCATACTGCGTGTATGTTATGGGCGCCCCAGTCCTTCTTCTGCTCTCGCCTGAATCAGAATCGAACTCACGCCATTCCTGGCCGAAGTCCACCATCTTTTCCTCGACAACAAGACCGCAGTCCTTACAGATGACTTCGCCTTTCTCTTTGTTCCAGAATAAATTAACTCCCCCGCATTCAGGGCACTTTCTCACAATATCTCTATCCACCCTTCACACCCCCACCTATTAGTAAAAACATTAAGTTTAAAAAATGAACAATGAGAAGATTTAAAAAGCTTTCGGTTGCCTGGACTTTCTGCCCAAAATTGAAATTAAAAAATAAAGTATATTAGAAAGGAGGAGTCGGGTATAATCCCTGGCCTCCTTTCCGTTGTTATAGTATAAGAATAGTTATAACTTATATATAAATTTACTGGAATATTACAGGAATATTATTGGGATAATACCCTAATATTACTTAAATTATATTAAGATTATAATACTATTTTATCAAACATATCATCTAAACGAATAACTTTATCCGCCGATCTCATAGTTTCATCTCCTAGAGCAGAAATAAACGAAACAACCCATACTCTCACTCCTTTTTTCTTTATATAATTTATCGCATCTTCAAAATCGTTATCTCCACTTACTATGATTGCAATATCATATGCTTTCTCGAATGCTAAACCCATTATGTCAGTAGCTAAAGAAACATCAACACCTTTCTGATATGGGATGTTCGTATCGACTTTCTTACAATGTTTACATTCATTTTTTTTATACCTTAAATCTTTGGTTACTATAGTAACACCTAATCCACGCAGCATATCAAAAAAACCCTGTTTTTTATCACCTATTGGATTTGGTATAGCATCGTAGAAATATCCCCTAATATAGTGTGTATCTTTCGTAATTTCTTTTAGAAGTTTTGCGTAATCAAGTTTCTTCATTAACTCCTCTTTTTTAGATGCTCCACTTGTCTTTGTATATCCCTTTTGCTTACAATATGTCCACCAACCACCTAATATATTACTTGCGTCAATAAAAACCATGCTCTTGTTTTCGGTTGCCATCTTCAAAATAATAAGGGACCTATTTATAAATATTATGAAACAGAATAACTTTTATTGATTATATTTAATTATGAAAGCAACTATCAGAGAGCCTAATGCAGCAATAAACCAATATCCTCCTCTCAATAAATCTATATCCTCTGTATTATGAGTGGCACTTTGGAAGAACATGCCGTTACCGAATGCCAAGTTTATATATTGAGCCAAACAAATTAGACCAACTATAAAGAATACCCAGCCCAGCATAATTACTGGATTTAATTGTGCTTTCTTGTTCATGTTTGTGTAACTTATCTTATTAACTATATAAGTCTGTGCTAACATAATGTTAACAAAATTACTTTCCGCACACCGCTTTGGGTTTCTAAACAGGCCCTGATTTTTGCACAAAGTCGGTTGCTCAGACTTTGTTCTAATAAGAAACAATAATCTCCTTGGCAATATTAGTCAGGTATCCGCCTGCTTTCTTCATGACCTTGAGTGTCTGTTCATGGCTGACAATCATGTCTTTTGAGAGCCCTTCTGCATAATTGACATTAGAGGCAATGGCTGCAAACGGGATATTCATCTGCTTCAGCAGCATAACCTCTGGAACTGTTGTCATGCCTACTACCCGCATGGCATTAAGGCATCTTGTCTCCTTTTCTAAAACTTTTATCTCTTCAGGGGTTTCAAAAGCATCCCCGCCGTTGTAGATGTATACCCCTTTCATCATATCATATCCTGCAGCCTTTATTGCGCTGAATACCCTCACTATAAGCTTTGGATCAAAAGGCTCTCCCATGCTAGGATGGACATTAAGGGCACTGGCTCCAAAACTGTGCTGGGAAGCTGCAACTCCCCTTACATAAGAATAGGGCACAACAAAGCAGCCCTTGTCTGCCAGTGGTATCTGCATGTCAAGAGCGCCGACAGCAGTAGTGCCATAGACTGCCTGGACACCAAGTTTGTAAAGCTGCCAGATATTGGCCTCATACCCTCTCTGCCTCACAAGTTCTGCAGGGGTCCTTGTCGGCTTGCCTCCTTCTGACTCGCCATGCCTCGGAAGGATAACTACATTTGTATTCCCGTGCTTTCCTGTATAATATGAAAGAACTGTGCCGAATTCATTTGCAACATGTTCGTGCTGCGTAACTTCTGCAAGAAGGCCTTCAAGCCCCTGCGCAAGACCGCTGCCGCCGATAAAAGCTACTGTTTTAGATTCAGCCATTTAAGGCAAGAGAAATATGTTATATTTATAGCTTTTCAAAAACATACGGCTTCATCCTGCAGACTTTTTCAAGGTATTGCACTGCCTGCTCCCTTAAAGGCTCCAGTGTTTCCCATCCATATAAGTAGTCGTCAGGTGCATACGCTATGTCAACTAGTTTACCGCTCCCGTTGCTAATTACTACCCTTATATGCTGCAAACCAATATCAGTAACATCCTTAATCCAAAAAACAATATCTGATTTTCTTAAATCCTTTTGTCCAAAATACTGCACAGCCTGCTCAATATGGGAATCCAGATCGCTATGCAATTCAGAATAAAATCCCTTTTGCATAACGAGGGGAAGGTAAATTTATATAAAAATCTATTTCCTGGCGCTCATTAGAAAATTTTATATATTCTTTAAACAAATGGAGGACTGATGAATAAGAACTATCTCTTCATGGCTGCCTTATTGCTTGTCCTAAGCTCATGCACTTTTGCAGGGAACGGAGGCGGCCCGGAGCTTCCTGAAGAGATGCATCTGTGGGCTGTGTCTGCAGAGGCAAGTGACTCTTATGGGGGTGCATTCGGCGGAAACAGGGATGACCAGAGCGCTTTTGCAGCAACAGGAGAATCAGATGTAGCGGAATGCGGGGACAACCCAAGGGCATGGGTCATCAGCCAGGAGGATGACGGCCTGCACTGGATTGAGCTTACATATGACAAGTTTGTCTATGTCTCAGGAATAAAAGTTGCAGAATCATTCAGCCCCGGTGCTGTTGTGAAGATAGAGCTGAAAAACGGCTCAGATTATTTTACAATGTGGGAAGGAAAGTACACAACAAAGACATGCCCCTATGTGCTCGAGAGAAAATACAGCGCAATGGAAGGCAACATAACACTGAACATGACCCCCTTCAACACAGACACAGTAAGGATTACCCTGGATACTGATGTGCCTGGATGGAACGAGATAGATGTTGTCCAGCTCAGCGGATATGCGCAGAAATGGTATTTGTTCAACAGCACGCTTGTTATAGAAGAATAAGCTTATCTTCCTACAAATATAAGATACTTCTCATCGCCCTGAAGCTCTGAAAGTATCCTCTTTATTATTATCTTTACCGGGTCAGGCATCAGCTTGACTCTTGCCTTAAGGTCATCAAAACTCTTGAAAGGCTCTATTCTCCTCTCTTCAACAATTTCCCACATGTGCTTTTTTCCGAGTCCTGGAAGAAGCTCAAGCACATGCATCCTTGTCGTAAGCGGCTGTGCCTTGTTATAGAAATCCAGATACCTCTGCGGGTTGCTCATTACAATCTCCTTGACAACAAGCTCAAGCTCTGCTTTTGCTGTTGCTGTCAGCTTGTTGGGGTCAAGCTTGCCATTGACATGGTGTATCTTATCACGCTTGCCCTCTCCTATATAGACCTCATCATGGATATTAAGAGTAATATCTTTCTTTGGGACTGCTTCCAGCAAAACAAGGGTTGTTTTCCCCAGAGCCTGGACTATTGCAGTCTTCCTGTAGCTTGGGGTATTGTCGAAAGCATACCCGTGAGGAAGGTAGTCCAGCACTATTGCGTATTCTTCTTTTTGCATCATTTTTGGTTATTGGTGAGAAATATTTAAATGTTTGCGCTGAAAGTTCTTTTCAGCTGTTAGGAATGTATTTCTTGAGTGTAGAAATCATTTTTTCCATGTTCTCTTTATTGACGGTAAGCGTGTATCCCTGAAGTATGACTTTCAGCTCCTCGACACTTGCAGGCAGAAGGTCCAGTATTTTTTTTACATGGACTTCCTTAAGCCTTGGGACCTCCAGTTTCAGCAGCTCTTCTTCAAGTGCTTCTGCATCTTTTGGCTTTAGGATAACAAAGTTGTTCAGGTATTCCTCTGTCTTTGCAGCCCTGACTGAAAGCTCTTCATCTCTCTTCTTTATCTTTGTCATCTCTTTCTTGAGATCATAGATACTGATAGGGACTTCTTCCTGCATCTTAGGCTTCATTTTTCAGACCTCTTAAGATGAATAGGATGGACAATAAGAAGCTTTTCTTTTCTGCCGTCTTTTATGAGAACTTCATAGCATTCTCCTCTTTTGCCGAGGACCATGCCTGATTTTCCATGAAACCTTGGATAATACATGCCATTCTGGTAAGCCGGCTCTGCTTTCATGACTACTTTTTCTCCATTTTTAAATTCCTGGAAAAATTTCCTCAGAGAGATTTTGCCCTTTTCCTTATGGCCTTTGCTGAGCTTTCCTCTGGTTTTCCTTCTGAAAGATCCATGGTGTTGCATAGTGCTGAGAAAAAAGACACAGTTTATAAAGATTATGATTGGCTATCTGAGGTGGAGCTCGACAATATCCCTGTCCTGGAGCTCATGCGCCAGCTTTGTAATTTTCTGGCCGTCATACTTTACAGAGCCCCATATCCTAGCAAACCTGAATTTTTTCACAAACTCCCTGTGAAGCTTGATGCAGAGCTCATTGAGCCTGTCCCCCTGCCTCATTATCAGCGGCTCTTTCACGTCTGCCTCTTTTCCGGGCTGCTTCAGGTAAATCCTTATCATTTTCAGGCCGCTGAATATCTTTTCTTTCAGCTCTTCGAGATTAATTCCCAGCTCTGCTGAGACGAATATTGCCTCAGGATATCTCGCTTTCGCCTCCTGGAGCTTTTCCTCGGAAACAGTTTCCATTTTGTTTACTATCACTATGCCGGGCAGGTATTTCTTATTGCCTTCAACAACATCTATAAGCTCATCATCGTTTATTCTGGTCCTTATAAGCACGTCTGCGTTTGTTACTTTAAATTCATTCAGTATCCCCTCAAAGGTCTTCCTGTCTATGTCAAGAGGCACTGTAGAATTTACTGAAATCCCTCCTTTTGGCGTCTTCTTTATCTTGACATCGGGCATTTTTTTGTTCAGCCTGAAGCCTGAATCATAGAGCTCTTTCTGGACTATCTTATAATGGTCAAGCCTATTGATATCAATGAGAATCATTATCATGTCTGCTGACCTTATTGCAGCAAGCACTTCCTTTCCCCTTCCTGTTCCCTCTGCTGCCCCGCCCACAATTCCCGGGACGTCAAATATCTGTATCTGGGCACTCTTGTATTCAAGCATACCCGGTATGACTGTCAGCGTAGTGAATTCGTATTCTGCAACTTTTGATTCTGCGTTTGTCAGCTTATTGAGAAGAGTTGACTTGCCTACTGACGGATAGCCCACCAGGACAACTGTGGCATCGCCTGTTTTCTTCAGTACAAAGCCCTCGCTTTTTCCCTTCCCTCTTTTTTTTGTCTCTATCTCTTCCTTGAGCTTGGCTATCTTAGCCTTGACAAGGCCCACGTGGTGCTGTGTCCTCTTGTTGTATTTTGTTGTCGAAAGCTCTTCCTCAAGCTCTTTTATCTTATCTTCTCTGGACATATACACAATTAGAAAACTATCCCTTATAAAAAGATTTATGGAAATACAGAAAAAACAGGGATATAAAAAAATCTGTTCAGAAACTGATTATGTCATCTGTCACTTCCAGCTTTGGCTTCGTAGCTGACTCCCCTAATCTTTTCTACTTCTTTCCTTAGCCCTGCTATGTAGCGCGGCTCCCTGCCGTTGTATTCTACTTTCACGTCATAAGGTGTTACTTTAACCCTTACATCATAATTCTTGCCTAGAGTCCATTCTATCTCTCCCAGTGTAACCCTCAATAAGTCACTATAGTGGGGCTCATCTTCCTCATGTTTGGGAGTTTTATTTGCTTTGTGCACGCCGGGAGAGCCGCCTTTCCTTTCAATCTCATAATTCTTCTTGTAAAGCTCCAGAACATCTCTTTTCGTTGCATGGCCCAGGCTGGCTGTCCTCATATTATCTATCTCCAGGCCCTCTAAAAACTCCCCGGTCTGCCTTGATATATCAGAGTAGTCGAAATTGTATAGTTCTACTTTAACATCGCTCGGGTCCGGAAGATGCTTTAATATTTTTTCAAGATCAGAAGGCTCCATTTGTTGAAGAATTGTTAGCATTGTATCACCCTGTTTACCCCCAAACTTATCTTATATTTAAAGATTTGCCAACTTTCTTCGTCGCATTAAAAAAGATTTAAATATTAATACCAAATCTTTTAAAAAATAAAGATTAGGGGGTTAAAACATGGTATTGAATCTTATTTTGGTTGCGAGCCTTCTCGCCTTGTTGTATGCCGGCTGCCTTGCCTTCTATATACTAAGGCAGGATCCGGGAAACAAGAAGATGCAGGAAATCGCAGATGCGATTGCACAGGGCGCAAAGGCTTATCTATTGAGACAGAACACAACAATTGCTGTTGTTACAATTGTATTGGCAGGAATTATATGGTATCTGCTTGGCATGACAACTGCCCTTACATTCGTGCTGGGCGCATTCCTTTCCGCTGTAGCGGGGTTCATAGGAATGATGATCTCAGTCAAGGCAAACGTCAGGACTGCACAGGCAGCCAATAAGGGGCTAAGAGAGGCAATGGACCTTGGCTTCAAAGGCGGAACTGTAACAGGAATGGCAGTTGTCGGGCTTGGGCTGCTTGGTATCTCACTCTTATTTGGAGTTTACAATGACCCTAAGGCAATAATAGGGTTTGGCTTCGGAGCTTCGCTTATCAGCTTATTTGCGAGAGTGGGTGGGGGAATCTACACAAAAGGAGCTGACGTAGGGGCAGATTTAGTCGGAAAAGTTGAGAAGGGAATCCCTGAAGACGACCCAAGGAATCCTGCGGTCATAGCAGACAACGTGGGAGACAACGTGGGAGACTGCGCAGGAATGGCTGCCGACCTTTTCGAATCATATTCAGTAACACTGATAGCTGCAATGCTTCTTGGGCTTTCAATCGTGGGAAGCATGCCTAATGCAGTAATATATCCTATGGCCCTTGGCGGAGTGGCAATCCTTGCTTCAATCCTGGGGACATTTGTGGTAAGGACAGATGACAAAAATAAGATATGGTCTGCGCTGAACAGGGGGATACTTGTAACTGCACTGCTTTCAGCAGTCGGGTTTTACTTTGTGACTGTTCTGCTGATGGGCAGCATGGCTTTCTTCTATGCGGCTCTTACAGGCCTGGCTGTTACAGTTGCCATCGGCCAGATTGTTGAATACTACACCTCAGCAGACAAAAAGCCTACACAGGATGTTTCAGAGGCATCAACAACAGGCTCAGGAACAAACATAATCATGGGGCTTGCTGTTGGAATGGAAAGCACACTGCTTCCGGTGCTTGTGATATGCGCAGGAATCTTCGCCTCATTTTATTTTGCAGGAGTCTATGGAATTGCAGTCGCTGCAATGGCAATGCTTGCGATGACAGGGATTGTTGTGTCAGTTGATTCCTTTGGCCCTATAACAGACAATGCAGGCGGAATAGCAGAGATGTCCAACCTTCCTGAAAAAGTAAGGGAAAACACAGACGCGCTTGATGCTGTAGGAAACACAACAAAAGCAGTGACAAAGGGATTTGCAATCGGAGGGGCTGCGCTTGCTGCACTCTCACTTTTCGTTGCATATTCCGAGGAAGTCGGCCTGACAATAATAAATATCCTTGACCATAGGGTTGTCATAGGACTGTTCATCGGCGGCGTCCTGCCGTTTGTATTCTCATCAATGACAATGAGGGCAGTCGGAAGGGCTGCAAAGCTTATTGTTGAGGAAGTCAGGAGGCAGTACAGGGAAATAAAAGGCATCATGGAAAGAAAGGCAAAGCCTGATTATGCCAGATGCGTTGACATAAGCACAAAAGCAGCAATAAATGAGCTTATTGTTCCAGGGCTGATTGCCGTGCTTTCACCTCTTGCAGTGGGCCTTCTTCTGGGACCGGCTGCTCTTGGCGGAATGCTTGCAGGGGCAATAATCACAGGACTGCTTATGGCAATAATGATGACAACAGGAGGGGCTACCTGGGACAATGCAAAGAAATACATTGAAAAGGGAGCCTATGGCGGAAAAGGCAGCGAAGCCCACAAGGCAGCTGTTGTTGGTGATACTGTCGGTGACCCATTCAAGGACACAGCAGGACCGGCACTTAACCCGCTGATAAAGGTTGTCAACACAATAGCACTGCTTGCAGCAGGGCTGATATTGACTTACGGGCTTTTCTAAACAGAAAAGCTTAAAATTTAATTTTTTCTCCTTTCTTTTATGGATATTGAAGAATGGTTCCTGAAATCTGAAGAACTGATCCTGATGCGGCTGACTTCAGAGCTTGAACATGCTGCTGCAGGGACCAGGGCGCTGATAAAGCCAAGGGGAGCATACATGCCTCATGGATATGACCAGGGCATATTCTATGGATATGTAAACCCTGTGCCAAACAATGGCTCAAGATGCGGCTATGCAAAATTCTGCTGGGAAACTGCAAACGAAGTTCTGATCGGAATAAAAGTTCCTATAAATCTTTCTTTTATCCACTCAGCAGGAAAATTCTTTGAGGTTAATTATCCTCCAAAGCTTAAGCTGGAAAAAATATTCCCCGGAGATCCCAACCACACAGAAATTCTTGGATATCTGGATGATCTCCAATATGCCTAGGCACTGGACATCAGTGCAAAAACTATTTAATTTGATTTCGTATTTCCTCCTTTATGGACTTTAACTGCCCTTACTGCGGGAGCTCCAGGCTTCATCACCTGAGAAGCTGCCCAAAAATGTATTCTATGGTGAAGCAGAAGCAGTTCAATGAAAAGGCAAAGCAGGATTATTTCGGGGAATCGCCCAATGTCTTCATAGGAAGATACGGCTATCCGAAAGTTAATGTGGGTTTCCTGTCAAATGAAGAGCTGCCTAAAGACACGGATATGCCTAAATTATGGTCCAGGGAGAATTATGACATCCCGAAGATTGTTGACCTGAGAAGCAACCTGATAAACTCGAGGTTCAAGGCCGACATAAAGAGCTTTGACGAGAAATTCATGGATGTCGCAAAAGAAGTCTCAATGGCAGAGAAGCCTGTTGATGTTGAAGTCCATCTTAACAAGAGGCCTGTCTTCAGCCTGAAGCTTGACAATGACATAACACCCTACGGCCCGTCTGTGGAGCTTGAGAAAGCTGAGATAACTGAAAATCCCTCAATAACAAGGCAGGTCGACAAAGTTGTGGGCGATGAAGACATGAAGGCGGTTGATGCGATGGATTATCTCTACAGCAAGGGATATGATGAACATTTCCTTACAAAGCTGATTTCTGTGGGGAATATCGGAATAGGAAAAAACAGGAAGCTCGTGCCCACAAGATGGTCAATAACTGCTGTGGATGACACGCTTGGGAAAAATCTTATCTCAGAAATAAAAAATTTTTCTGAGTATGAATATGCTGCGCATTTCGGAGGCTATCTTGGAAATTACTATCTCATACTGTTCTTCCCGGAGATCTGGTCATACGAGCTTTTTGAGACTTATGTGGGTGACCCAAGCCAGCCGAAAAAAAGCGAGATAGAGACATCGACAGACTATGAGTCCTACGAGGGAAGAAAGGATTATGCAAGCAATACTGTCGGGGGCTATTATGCAGCCAGGCTTGGCATACTTGAATACCTGATATCAAAAAAAAGGCAGGCATCTGTGCTGGCATTAAGGTTTATCACAAACGAGTATTATATGGGACTCGGTGTCTGGGTTGTAAGGCAGGCAACAAGGCATGCCCTTGAATCAAAAACAATAAAGTTCTCATCAAAGGAGCTCATGCTCAGTTATGCAAGATTAATGATTAAAAAAAAATTCAGCTTTGATGCTGAGGAACTGCTGAAAAAGAGCATGTTGCTGAAAGAGATAAAAGAACAAAAGAAGCTCAGCAGCTTCTGAAAAATTATTCAGCCTTTTTCTCTGCTGGCTTTTCTTCCTTTGGAGCTGCCTTTTTCTCTTCTTTGGAGTGCTCTTTTGGTTTCTCCTCTTTCTTTGGCTTCTCTTTCTTTTTAGGCTCTTCGGCGGGCTTTTCAGCTGGTGCTTCCCCTTCTGCTGCCGGAGCTCCTCCTAATGGTGTCTTTCCATGCTTAAGGATTTTCATTGAAACTTGTGTAATCCTCTCGTGGATTGTATTCCCGCAGACTGTCCTTCTCAGCCTGATGCCTGCTTCTCTGTTCCTTGTTCCGACGCCGGTTGTGATAAGGACCTGTTTCCTTACCGGGCCCTCGATATCCTTCCTCATCGGGAAGCCGCAGTAGTCTGCTCCGCCTGTAATCTCAAATTCGTATCCGGCAAGGTCAAAAGCCTCTCCTTTTATTGTATCTCCTATCTTTTTTCCAAGGAGGGAATTTGCATTTTCTTCAGACACTGCAATCTGGTGTGTTTTCCCTGACTTAGGGTCTCCTATGCTTAGCTTAAATTCAACCATCTTAATTGTTCACCTTTTGATTTTATGCTGAGAAACCTTTAAGCCCCTTCGGGTCAACCCAAGGCATGCGCCTCAGCAATTGAAATGGAGTTGCAGATGATTTAAAAGCTTTTTTGTTTTGGAATAGAGAAATAAAAAATGTCGGGAATGAGGGGAAACCTCACACCTCCCGAAAAAGCGGGTGTCGGCGTTTCAAAGTTCCATAGATACGCCTGTGACTACACTAGGAAATTACCTGTTATTCTGACTACTTTACATAACTTTTATAAACACTCCATTTTTCCAAATCAGTAAGAAATGTGGGCATATCCTATACGGAAGCCTGAATCTTAAAGGTGATAAAAAATGAGCATGTACAAATATATAAGGCAGGCCTGGAAAAAACCGAAGAAAAATCTTGGTGAGATATGGAAAGAGAGGCTTGTTCAGTGGAGAAAGGAACCTGTTACAATAAGGATAGAAAAGCCTACTAGGCTGGACAGAGCAAGAGCTCTTGGATATAAGGCCATTCAGGGAGTTTTCATTGTAAGGCAGAGAGTCCAAAGGGGAGGAAGGCAGAGGCTGCAGATAAGGAAGGCCAGAAGGTCAAAGACCCAAAGGCACAAGAAGATAGTTGCAAGAAACTATCAGAGCATTGCAGAAGAAAGAGCAAACAAGAAGTTCCTGAACTGCGAGGTGCTTAATTCATACTGGGTTGGCGAAGATGGTGTGTACAAGTGGTATGAGGTTATCATGGTAGACAGAAGCCACCCTGTTGTCAAGTCAAAGCACTACCTGAGCTGGATTGCAAAGAAAAAAGCAAGGGCTTTCAGAGGCATTACATCTGCAAGCAGGAAAAGCAGAGGCCTGAGAAACAAAGGCAAGGGAGCTGAGAAGCTGAGGCCAAGCCTGAGAGCGCACAACAGGCAGGCTCATTAAATGTCAAGAACCGCTTATCTGTAAATGGCGGTTCTTGAGTATGCTCACGATTTCCACGATGTGGTGTTGTCATTTTCAACTCGCTATTGGAACACGAGTGGAAATCGCGACATTTATATATTATTTTTATTTCATATCCATACACGGGCCCGTGGTCTAGTGGTTCAAGTGGTTAGAAATAACAACTTACACAAATGACGTTGCCCTTACAAGCATATGCTAAGTGAGGCGAAGGTCACCAGTTCGACTCTGGTCGGGCCCACTATTTTTCTTTATTCAGGAAACAGATACATTATCCTCTCTTCAGCAGCCTCATTAACGAGCTCAATAATCCTGTCTTTCATTCCCTGCGGGATTCTGCCCACAGATTTCAGCATGCCAAGATATCCGTCCAGAATAGGCTTATATGCTGCCCTGAACTCATTGCTGTCCTTAAATTCGGCTTTTACAGCTTCTTCATACGTGTCAACATTATGCCTTATCAGCCTCTGGTAAAACTCTACTGTTCCACGAAGAAGGCCCCTATCAATTTCAAATGACTTAAATTCATTGGCCAGTGCATCCAAATCGCCTTCGGAAGGCGGATAATCCATCCTGTATGCCTCATCAAGGAAAAACCTGGCTTTTTCAGCTCCGAGATCGAAAAATTTGGAGCGGGCTGCTTTCAGCATGAGCTTCATAACCTTCCCGCTCTCTGAGTAAAGTTTGCCATATATGTCCTCAAACCCTTTCATCTCAAATTCAAGGATAGCATCATAAAGACTCATGCTCCCGGAGAATTGCATTTTTATTATAAAGATATCCAAAGATTGAAAAAATTTTTATACTAATCAGACAAACAAAACCCATGCGCAAGAAAAACGGGAATGCAATAGCCATGATATGGCTCATATTCGCCCAGCTGTTTATGCTGATAACCCTGCTTCCCTGGTTTGCTGTGTTCGGGCCTTCTTTTATGGTATTCGACAAACAAAATCCAATACTCTCAGCATTATACGTCGGAGCTGTGGGAAGCTATCCTGTTGTCTGTATCCTCCTCTCAATATTCGCCTGGAAAGCGTATGCCGAGGACAAAATAAGAAAAGCCGTTGTTCTTGGCTCAATACCCATAGTAATAGCTATAATTTTTATGCTGCTCATAATTTAAACCCAAACTTTTAAATAACTTCTGCTCCTTGCATCTTTTCTATGAGGAAAAAACCGAAGAGCTTTCTCGGGAAGGCATGGGATTTCATCTGGCATGACAACTCTATATGGAGCTGGATTGTGAATGTCATACTTGCATTTGTGCTGATAAAATTCCTTATATACCCCGGGCTTGGCTTTGCCTTTGGGACAAGCCACCCTGTTGTTGCTGTTGTCTCAAGCAGCATGGAGCATGAAGGCATGGACTATGATGAATTCTGGGCAGAGACAGGAAAATGGTACGAAGAAAACATGGGGATAACGAAAGAGGAATTCAGGAAATATCCTTTCAGTAGCGGATTCAGCAAGGGAGATATAATGGTGCTGGTCGGCGTTTCGCCTGATAAAATAAAAAAGGGGGATATACTTGTATTCTGGAACCAGGAAAACAATCCCAATGCATATCCTATAATACACAGGGTTACTGGTTTTGTGGAAACAGAAAAAAACGGCTTTTTCTACCAGACAAAAGGCGACAACCCTATAACAAACAAGGAGCCTATAGACTTCTGCAACAGTACAGGATGCATTGATGAAAAGAACATACATGAGAACCAGGCCATAGGGAAAGCAATATTCAGGATACCTTTCATCGGCAACCTTAAGATATGGTTTGTTGATTTCCTTCATATGGTCGGCGTGGGAACCACAGTGGACGGGGTGCTGAATTAAAATGATGTTCTGCCCGAAATGCGGCTCAATACTTGGACCGAAAAAAGTTGGGGGAAAGACAGTAATGGGATGCAGTTGTGGCTATATTAACAGGAAACCGGAGAAACTCGAGATAAAAGAAGTCATTAAAGACAAAGAAGAGATAGTACCTGTTGAAGAAGAAGTTGAGGTGCATCCATTAACAGACGACGCTGAATGCCCGAAATGCGGGCACACTAAGGCATATTACTGGGAAGTCCAGACAAGGGCATCTGACGAGCCTGCGACCAAATTTCTCAAATGCGAGAAGTGCAAACACATATGGCGGGACTATAAATGACTTCTGTTGAATTCTCAAGGCCAAAATCATTAGAAGGGTATAGATGCGTGGATATGCATTTTCATACAACCCACAGTGACGGCGCTGCAACTGTTGAGCAGATACTTGGAAAGATAAGGACATTGAAGATAGGCGTTGCAGTCACAGACCATACGACCATCTCAGGCTCGCTGGAAATTTTCAGGAAAAAATCAGAGAAAGACTTTGTTATCCCCGGAGTGGAAATCAACTCAGAAGAGCGCGTTGATGTCCTTTTCTATTTCTATGATATTGAGGAAATGAAATCTTTTTACAAAAAGGAAATCCTCCCGAACAGGGTCAGGATGCTGCGATACTTCAGATCAACACTTTCGCTGCCTGAACTTCACAAACTGTCTAAAAAATACAACTGCGTGACTTCTGTGGCACATCCTTATGGCTATACAATGAGAGGCGGCTCAAATAGGATATTTGAAAAAAATGAAAATGAACTAAAAAAATTTGATGCAGTAGAAGCCATAAACGGCGGAACATCAAGGAAAAACAACCGGCGCGCTGTTGATTATATAAAACAGAACCTTAAATCATATACCGGCGGCAGCGACGGCCATTCAATCTATCCGCTGGGCAATGTGCTGACATGCTCAAAAGCCAATACAGTAAAAGAATTCCTGGACAATATCAAAAACAAAAAGAACCATGTCATTGGAAAAGAGCTGAGGTTCAACAAGTTCAGCGAATATTTTTACTATGGCAAAAATAAGATAAAGAATATTTTTTCAAAATGATAGACGGTTACATAAAAAACAGCAGGCTGACAATCATCGTAAAGCCCAATTCATCCAAGAACGAGATAACCGGCTATGACAGGGAAAGAGAAGCAATAAAAGTAAACATAAAAGCAGCAGCTGAAGACAACAAAGCTAACATAGAAGTTATAAAATTCTTTTCAAAGCTTACAAAGAAAAAAGTAAGGATAGTATTGGGACTAACAGGAAAAAAGAAAATAATTGAAATAGCCTAATCTTCTTTTTCTTCCTTATACTTCACTAATTTCACGCCCGCTTCCTCATATAATTTCCTGGATATCGGATCCAGGTCATAATCCTCGCTGTAATAGACTTTCTTTATTCCTGCGTTTATGATGTGCTTCGTGCAGTATCTGCATGTAAAGAGGCTGGTATAAAAAGTGGCGCCTTTAATAGAAACCCCGTTGTATGCTGCCTGCAACAGTGCATTTTCCTCTGCATGCACGCAGACACACTCGTCAAGTTTTTCTCCTGACTTTACAGTGCCTTTCACCCTTCCCTCGCACCTCGGGCAGCCGCCTTCGTCGCAGTTCTTTATCCCTCTCGGCGTGCCATTGTAGCCTGTAGAGAGAATCATGTTGTCTCTTACAATGACTGCTCCCACCTGCCTTGAAGTGCAGGAACTTCTCTTTGCCACAAGCTTTGCTATTTTGATAAAGTATTCATCCCATGTCGGTTTTTTGTTCATTTAACCACCTTTTGAAATTTTCATATTCTTTTTTTAACTCGTCCATTGTCCCTATATTTCGTATCATATAGTCTGCAATCGCTATCGGCCCCACTTTGTTGATATTCTCTATCTCGCTCTTGTCCCTGCTCTGCGCTTCCTCCGGCGTAAGAGGCCTGACAGGCCTTTTTCCCAGCCATTTATGCCTGAGTGATGGAGGGGAATAGACTGCAAGGACAATCAGCCTGTTTCCAAATTTTTCCTTAAGATAAAGATATTCTTCCCAGCTGTAAAGCCCGTCGGCAACCACGTCAGACTTTTTCAGAGCTTTGGTAATCTTAGGCTCGTTGAGGATTGCATAAGCAGCCATGCCGTGGTCTTTCCTTAGTTTCTCCCTGATGTACCTCTCGTTCTTCTCATTTACCTGCAGGCCTGCTTCCTTTATTTTCTCCTCTGTTATATCGCCGAACCTTATCTTATGATAGCCTTCTTTTTCCATCATGCCCGCAAGCTCAGTCTTGCCAGAACCAGTCATGCCAACTATTGCTATTACTTTCATTATTCCCCCGATCCAGAGATGATAGCATAATAATTTAAATATGTTGCTGTATTGCAGGATACAGATATGGGGGCTACATGAAACCGCTAATGCTTTTGGCAGTTCTTGCAGTGCTTTCGCTGGCGGCATTCGCGGCAGTTCTGCGGGTATTTGTGTGGGTGAGAAGATGAAGGAAAAGGCTGCTGTTCTGCTTAGGATCGGATTATCGCTGGTGTTCCTGTGGTTTGGCTTTAACCAGCTTTTGTTCCCTGAAAGTTTTTTAGGGTATTTGCCGGAGTGGGTGATGGGGCATGCGAGGGACTCAATACCTCATTATATGATGGTAATGATGAGCTATCTGCCGGAGAACCTCTCTATTCTCATAATAGTGAATGGTATTTTTGAAATAACCTTCGGTACTCTTTTGTTATTGGGAGTGTTTACAAGAATCTCCTCGCTGGTTCTTGCAGCACATCTGGCGTTTATAGCCGTAAGCCTTGGGTACAATGATGTTGCAGTAAGAGATTTCGGCCTGGTAATTGCCGCTCTTTCAGTATTCCTGCATGGGCCGGATGAGAAATCACTAGACAGGAAATTAAAAATCAGAATACCAAAAATTCTTAAGCCGCTTTATTTCTTTGATGATAAGCTCAAATGAAACCTGAAGAAGGAGATATTGAAGAGATAGAGAATCTTAATCAGGACAAGAAACTACTCAAGAGGCTGAAGAAAATATATATTGTTGTCATTGCGCTCCTTCTTGCTGCATTGCTTATAATGAATACAAATGCGGGCTACCATATTATTTCACTTCTCTCAGGCAGGATAGTGACTTCAAATCTTGGAGAGGACTATACTTTTGCGCTGAAAAAAGGCGGCCTGGTTATATTTGAAAAAGAAACATATGAAATACTGAGGCAGATGTATCTCGATAACCAGGAGCATGAGATAAAGGCCTGCCTGACCGGATACAGGAATGAAAACAACTATGTTGTGGAAGGGCTCTATGCCCCTTTAATATACAGGCAGGATGTTTATTCAGTAACTTCTCAGCTGTGCAACAGCAGCACTATTGTCTCGCTGCACAGCCATCCCCCGCTGAGCTGCATATTTTCAGAGCAGGACATAGAATCATATGGGGCATTCAAGGGTGTTAACCCTGAAGGTATAATAGGAGTCATGTGCGGGGAAGAGACAATTACCTTCTACGGCTACCAGAATAAAGTTTAAATACTTCTCTTATTACTATATTCCAGTTCTATATTAGAACGATACTTTTATATACCAGTATACAAATATATAATAAAATGCTAGAGGCCTCAGTGAAGTCAAACGACCAGATATTCAACATTCTCTTTAATAGCGATGAGATTACCTGGCAGAATATGATTTATGATCTTGTTAGTTCAGAGAATATGGACCCGTGGGACATTGACGTGTCAATGCTTGCCCAGAAGTTCCTTGAGAAACTGAACAAACTGAAAGATATGGACCTGAAGATATCTGGGAAAGTGCTTTTGGCTGCAGCTATACTTCTCAGGGTGAAATCATACAGGTTCATGGAAGAGGACATAAACGCTCTTGACACCCTAATTGCATCAGCCAACGAGCCTGAGCATGACGGCGATCTGTTTGATGAGATGATGGAATATGAGGAGGGTGCTCTCAGTCTTGAAGGAAGGCCAAGGATATACCCAAGGACACCTCAGCCAAGGAAGAGGAAAGTCTCTGTGTTTGACCTGGTAAATGCCCTTGAAAAAGCCCTAGAAGTCTATGAGAGAAGGCCTCCGAAGATGAAAAGCTATCCTGAGGTAAAGATTCCTGAGAAAACACTTGATATAAGCAGGGTAATAAAAGATGTATATGCAAAGATAGTCCGTCATTTCAAATCAAAGGGGAAGGAAGCCCCAAAACTGACATTTAATCTCCTCCTGCCTGAAAACACAAAAGAGGATAAGGTGTTCACATTCATTCCTCTGCTCCACCTGGACAACCAGAGAAAAATAGACCTGATACAGGAGTATCACCATGGCGAGATTTTCATAGATCTTCTCAATTCCCCTGAAACTTCCTAAAGTAAGGGTTAGGATAGAATGGTTCCTGAGCCTTATCTTTCCACAGGATACCGGAAAATCTAGGCGAAAATTATAAATACCTCGCTTTTAACCCATTTAGCTATGGGGTTTACAAATCTTACGGCAATAGCAGATTCTGTTGATAATTACATGGTTTCTGCCGGGATAAATGAGATACATTTCAGAGCAGGGATCGTGCTGCTGACTTTCCTTATTCTTGGATTAATAACAATGCTCCTTTTCAAGGTTATCCTGAAAAGACTGGTGCAAAAAACAAAAACTGATTTTGATGACAAGGTAATTGATGCAACACAGATGCCTGTGCTCCTCCTGGTCATCATGTCAGGAATATTCTTCTCAGGCAAGATGCTTGATCTGGACATGTCCCTGCAGCCTTATTTTTCAAAGATATACCTCTCAATAGTCTCTTACCTCCTGTTCCTGATATTGCTCAGGGTCGTACTTCTTATTGTGCATCGTGTAAGGGAAGTTACCACAACAAGGAAAGTGAAAGTCTTTGAAGATAAGGTCTTCCCGGTTTTTGAAAAAAGCCTTAAGGTTCTTATGGTTATAGTCTATATTTTCGTGTTCTTCCACATATGGGCTATAAATTTTACTCCGCTGCTGGCAAGCGCGGGTATTCTCGGCCTGGCTATAGCATTCGCAGCACAGAGCACAATTGCAAATATCTTTGGCGGAATCTCTCTGTTCCTGGACAAGACATATGAAATCGGAGACTACATAATCGTTGATGATAAGGACAGGGGCGAGATAATAGATCTCGGCCTGAGAAGCACAAAGATAAGGACAACTGCTGGTGTTCTAATAACTATTCCCAATTCAATAATGGCAAACACCAAAGTGGTGAATGAGTCAGGCATAAACCCTAAGATAAGGATCCACGTTGAAGTTGGCGTTTCCTATGATTCAGACCTGGACAAGGTAGAAAAGTTATTGCTTGATATGGCAGGGAGATCTGATTATGTTGAAAAGAACCCTGAGCCGCACGTGAGATTCAGGAACTTCGGGGATTCAGGGATTACTCTGCAATACCTGTTCTGGATAAAAGACCCGTCCTATAAGGGAATTTACACAAGCCTTGCAATAAAAGAGATTCATAAGAAATTCAGAGAAGAGGGAATAGAGATACCATATCCAAAGAGGGATTTATACATAAAGAAAAGTTCTGAGATAAAAGTGAAAAAATGATAGGATTTGCCGATTTTCTGAAGGTTGATATAAGAGTAGGAAAAATCATTGAAGTAGAGGATTTTCCTGAGGCAAAGAATCCCAGCTATATACTGAAAATTGATTTCGGAGAGCTTGGTATAAAGAGATCATCAGCGCAGCTCGTAAAGACATACAGCAAGAAGGAGCTGAAAGGAAAAAAGGTGCTGGCTGTTGTCAATTTTCCGCCCAAGCAGATAGGCCCTGTCATGTCTGAGGTTCTCACACTCGGAGTTCCCAATGGTAATAAGGGAGAGTGCATACTTGCTGTGCCTGACAAGGACGTGCCGATTGGCGGCAGACTCTATTAAAGGAAAGTTATTTATATCTTGTTAACCTGTATATTTTTATGGTATGCGAACACGTGAAAGAATTGTACAGGTATGTGAAAGAGCATGACCTGAAAATATCCGCGCATGATATCCTGACAGTAGAGTGCAGGAAATGCAGAGATAAAGACAAGTGTGATATAATCCCCTCATAAAGTTTAAATATAATCTAAACATTCCTTTTCGGCATGGCTTATACAGAATCAGTATCCGGGTTCTTTTTCTTTAACTAGTCATAGGCCTAAACTAAAATTCCTTTCTCAACTGGTCTGAAAAACCGCAAGCTTCTGGAATGAAAAACTGGGCCTCCGGGATTCAATAAAAAAACAAAATAAAAAACACGGAGGAGTAAAAAATGGTAGATATACTGGTTAAAGACTTAGAAGATTATGTAAAGGAATATAGCTCGCTGGCAAATGAGCTGCTGAATTACAAAAGCTCTGTGCTGAGAGCAATGCTAGGAAAAAGTATAAATTACAGTTACAGAGAAACCCGGTGGGCTAAATCTAAACTCTCTATCGGGCCCGGTATAAATCATACGCCTGAGCTTCCTGGACTATATCTTGAAAGGAAAAACCTAGATGAAGTCACGGGCAAGCAGGTAGTCAGAATCAGCGGAATAGGAAGTGTGGTTAATTATCTGGAAGAAATAACATTGGACCCTGAGGATGTATCGACCCACGAGATAAGGCAGGCTGCTGTAAATTCCCCACCTTATCTAGGCATAGACCAACCCGATGAACTCGAAATCAATTACGGCAGCAGAGAGGAATTGATAAGTAGCCTAATGAAGCTCCGCAAATTAGGAAGGCACCTGTCTGAGAAGCTAATTGAGCTCCAAGAGAGCTACAAACAGAAACATGGAGCTGTCATCAATCAATATGTTGAAAGTGCAAGACGTTGGCGTGAAACGAGAGAGGAATATTGCTTTTAGGTGATGAAAGATGATAGAAATATTAATGTTGGGTATGTGTACACTGATAGCTGGAATGTTCTGGAGCCCGAGGTTTGGCGATGCCACCCGGTATCTTTCAGAAGACAAAAAAGAGGCTCGGGAGCCGGAAGGATGGTGGAGCGGCATGGCTCAGCTTCCGGGCTCAACGCAATATCTGAAGCACACTACAATAAGCATCCCTGAAAGCATCTCAGGGCTGTTCCCAGAGCATGAGACTATGAGAATAGGGTATGATGTGCATTCCAATGCAATATATCTCTATCTTGTAGGAGAAAACGGCTCAGGCCGGAACAGGATGATTGGCTCTGTTGAGTATCATTCAGATGACCCTAACGATTACAACAGCAAAGCAAGAGAGATTGCCAGGGATGAAAGCCGGCTGCTGGAAATCATCAGGAAATATGCGTCCAACTGGATGAGACCGATTGGAAAAGTGAGATATCGGCAGGAATAATTATTTTTTTTCTTTTTTAACAATCTTTTTAAAGATATTCTGGTTATCTGTATTAATGGCTGAACTATCCAAAAAAAGCTGCGTGCCGTGCAGAACAGGGGCTCCCAAGCTGAAGAGAGAGGAAATAGAAAATTACCTCACGGATTTAGAGAAAGACTGGAAAGTTGTTGATAATCATCATCTCTATAAAAAATTCAACTTCCCTGATTTTATCTCTACTCTTAATTTTGTTAACAAGATAGGGGAGATTGCTGAAGAGGAAGGCCACCACCCAAACATATGCTTCACATGGGGGATTGTTGAAGTTAAGATATGGACCCACAAAATAGATGGCCTGCATGAGAACGACTTTATTCTGGCGGCAAAAATTGATAAGCTGGTTTAAAGCAGCACAAGCGATGAAGTAGCCCCACAGTAGAAATAGATGTTGTTTATCGGCAGGTCAAAATGCTTTCTCAGCGACCGCGCCTGTTTCCTTGCCTTTGTTATCCTGAAAGAGCATTTGACTTCATAGAGATCGAATGTGTCCCCTTTTTTGGCGAGAAGGTCAATTTCGCCGAGAGAGCGCTTTTTCTTTTTTATCATAATGTTGGTAGAAACAGAATCATACCTGTCCTTTATTTTATCGTGCAGGTCCTTTAGATACCTATCGTGCTTGTTTAACCTAAACACCCTTTAGATTATACCAGTATACATATTTATATGATTTATATATTTTGCGATACCACTGATGTTTAGAAACCAATATCTATAAAATTGGTTTTTTATTACAGAAATCTTTAAATAATGTTCGGCTTTCCAAACTTCAAAGGTGAATAAAAATAATTGCTGATTTTCTGATAACCTTCAGGGAGACACTGGAGGCTGCTCTTATAGTCGGAATCATTCTGGCATATCTTAGCAAAACAAAGAATACAAGATACAATAATATCGTTTATACTGGTATTGGAGCAGGTCTTGTTGCCAGCATCATAGCTGCCTTCCTCTTTACCAAGGTATACGGAGGATTCACAGGAGCTGCTGAAGAGATATTTGAAGGTGTTGCAATGCTCTTCGGCTCATTCCTTATAACCACGGTCATATTGTGGATGATGAACCAGAAAAACATATCGCATGACTTAAAAGAAAAAGTTGCCAAGGATATAGAGCATAAAAACAGGACCGGATTATTCCTCCTGACGTTTATTTCTGTCCTTAGGGAAGGTGTTGAAACCGTCATTTTCCTTGGCGCTGCCAGTTTTGTCAACGGCACAAACAGGCTTCTTGGCGGAGCTCTTGGCGTTGCTTTTGCAATCTTCCTTGGCTACCTCTTATTTGTGGCATCAGTCAGGGTTGATATAAAGAAATTTTTCAATATCTCAAGCCTCCTGCTTATCTTGTTTGCAGCAGGACTTGCTGCCCACGGTGTCCATGAGCTTCAGGAGGCGCATGTGCTTCCAACTTATATAGAGCATGTCTGGGACATAAATCCTCCTGCCCCTCTTGCTGATCAGGGAATCTATCCTCCACTGCATGAGAACGGCTCTGTAGGGAGCATAGCAAAGGGCCTCTTTGGATATAATGGTAACCCTTCTCTTCTGGAGGTGCTTGCATATCTCGTCTATATTGCTGTTGTCTTTATTATATACAAAGCTTTAAATTTACCTGATCACTTGCATATTAGGAAATAACTTGCTTAAGCAGTTCAAGGATAAAAATCAAAAAATCAGGCTTGTGCTCCTATTTTTCCTTCTAATAGTTGTTGGTTTGCTTTTCTATCAGAAACTTTTCATATTTTCAGTAATCATGGTTTTTTCAGCGCTGCTGCAATATACTACACATAGGCAGGATATAAAGATAAATCTCGGCCACGTGTTTTTTCTGGGGCTTATAACAGTAAGCCAGATAGGACTAGTCTACGGAATTCTGCTTATTGTCTTCGCTGAATTCCTTCCAAAGGCTATGGTCGGCGATATGGAAGCAAGAACAATATTTTCGCTCCCATTGTCAATTGTGATGATGGTGCTTTTTAGCTCGCTTAAAGACTACAGTTTCACGCTTGTAGGCATATTGCTGGTAATAATAAACTACACGCTTCTGTACTTCTTCTCAAAGATATCGAGGGACCCTATGCCTGAAAAGCTTCTGGAAATAGGACTCCCCTTCCTGCTCAACATAATTTACATCCTGTCTGCATCAGAGCCCATAATAAGCATAGTGGGAAGAGTCATATCAGCTTAAGAGACCCTGTGATCTTATCTATCTTGTCTTCGTCATCAGGCCCAATCCTTTTAGGCGCTCAACTTTGTTTCGCTAAAAGCATTGATGGAAAACTTGTGCGACATGCGCCATAAAAATGGATTAGTCACACTTAATTACATTAATTTTAATTCAGAAGTGATTCCATCTATCTTGTCTTCGTCATCTGGGCCTATTGCCATGCATGTTTCTGTTCCCGGAGCAATCACTGTTCTGCCTGCATCAGTAATGAGAGCTGTTGTAAGCCCTGCGTCCTTTGCCAGCTGATTGTATTTATAGAGCTCATTCCTGTCAGCGACTTTAAGGGCAATCTTGCCCTGGCCATTGTTTCTCCATTCCTTTACTTTCTCTTTGTCAGACCTTAGGGTAGCTTCTACAGAAGCATGGGCTGCCTGGGCTGCCATTTTTCCTTTCGGCAGTTTCAGGTCTGCCCTTATAAGAATTACCTGTTTTAATGCCATATTCGATTAAATAGTCAACTAGTTTAAAATATTTATGGGGTTTTATATAAATAGGCAATGCTGACAGTTGTCCCTGTAGGCGGCTTTGTTGAAGAGTCAATTCTTGCCAATATGTCATTCTTATTTAATGTCCTGAACATCCATCCATTATAATTATAATGTGCATATCTCTGCTCTTTGCCTTCCTGGAAGGCTTTTATTATAGGCTCCGGCTCAAAGCCTTTGCCCTCATCAATAATCTGAACAAGATAACCTTTTTGTCCGAAAACATGCCTGACTTTTACCTCACGCCCCTGTTCGCTGTCATATGCCCTATGATAGGTGTTGTCCAGAGCATGCTGCAACGGGCTTACTATTTCCATAATATCTGCTATCCCTTCTATTTTTGACAGCATTGGCTCAACAACGCGACCAGTATACTGCCTTACCCATAAGTTGCAATCATCTGTACTTGTAAGCACATGTTCCTCAGAACTTATTTCCGGGCCAATCATTTCCAATAGTTCATCCAATGATGCAGATGTAAATGCCATAGAGAGTAAGACACAGGCATACTTTATAAATGTTTCTATTTTTACTACTATTTAGTGCTAACTTTTATTTGATTAAATTATTAAAACATAATGAGTTCCTTTTTCAGATGGAAAAAGTAGAAACTGGTGATGGCTCACCGACTTTCTATAGTGAGAAATATGGCGAAACATATCATTCCAAATCTGGAGCCCTGGAGGAAACTTTTGGGAAATTTATACGGCCATGCAGAATAAAAGAACTGGCTAAGACAGGGAGAGTCAGGATTTTTGATATCTGCTTCGGCCTTGGCTATAATGCGATTGCAGCAATTGATGCTGCTCTTGAAGAGAATGAGAATTGCGAAATATACCTTGTTTCTCTTGAAAAAGAGCTAATTCTGGACAGGCTAAAAGAACTCAACCCCTGCTTAACTCATTACCATATTATCGAAAAACTGCAGTTTGACCCTATCAATAACAGCTACACTTACGAGGAGAAAAATATCTATCTCAGAATAAAAATAGGCAATGCCAAAGAAACAATAAAAACATTAAAAGGCAGTTTTGATGCTGTCTTCCTTGACCCGTTCTCTCCAAAGAAGAATCCTGAGCTTTGGACAGAGGAATTTTTCAGGGAAATTTTCAGGAGGATGAATAAGGGGAGCATACTATCTACTTATTCCTGCGCAAGAATTGTCAGGGATAATTTAAGAAGTGCCGGCTTTGAAGTTTCCGACGGACCGTCTATCGGAAGAAGGGCACCCTCAACAATAGCCAAAAAGTTATAAACAAAACATAACTTCCTTTTCTTTAAGTCCCTGTAGTGTAGCCTGGATAGCACATAAGATTGCGGACAACCGTTTCGTCAGTTGGCGCCGTAACGGGTACCCTCTAAAGAGGGTACGCATTGTGTAAAAATCTTGTAGCCGGGGTTCAAATCCTCGCAGGGACGTGAACATAGTGAACATCCCTAGAGGAGCATGAGCGCAAGTGAGTTCTCCTCGCAGGGACATTTTTCTAAGAAAGGTCGAATTCGTTCTTTTCTGATTCTAATCCTTTCTCACTGCTGCATCTATTGATTCCATTCCTATTGCAGCAACGACCTTCTCATAATAATTCAGGGCCCTGAAACTGCTGCCGAACCCACCCAGGGTAGGGTCCGCAAGATGCCAGCCATTGTCATAGAATGTTGCAAAAGCATGGCCGCGACCATGTGTTGGACGTCTTTTCTGGTTCTGATATTTTAAAATGAGATTATCCCCATAAACTTCTCCGCTTAATTCCCTTGCCGAAATTCCTGAAGCAATGCAAAGATCTTTGAACAGCTCGGCTCTGCAGACGCATTTTCTTGCCTTGTTTGATTTAATAACCTGTGCTGGTGTCATGGGTTTTGCAGGACCGACCAGTTTTTCACCTGTGGAGGGGATTCCAAAAACATAATCGTATATCCTGCGCGCATTCTCATAAGGAGAATCATCTTTGTCTACAAGAGACGTTGATTTGTCTCTTACACTCTTTCCTATGTGCCCATCCTCTCCCAAATCTTCAGGGCCATAATCTCCTGATAGGCTAAAGCGGATGCTTGCATAGAAATCTGAAGACGGGAAAGGATTGAAGACATATCCTTTCCTGAAGGAATCTGCATCCAAAACAGAAAAGCCAGAGCCTTCAGCTGATAGTATCTCAAGCTCCAGCGGAGAAGATTTCTCAAGAGATATCTCCACTTCTCTCCTTTTTCTTTTTGAGCCTGTTGCTTTTGCATGAATATCAAGGATCCAATCTTTTTCTGAATACAAAGGCAGGAAAACCCATGTTCCATATTCTTTATTCACAAAGACAAGTTGCTGCATAAGAAGGGCTATTTGCATTCTTATATAAAAATGTTCTAATCCGCAAAGGAAAGTTAAAAAAATTATCATAAATCTTAAATACCTTCATTAATTATCAATTTCTATGGCAAAGACAATTAAGGAAACGTGCGGGTTCCTGAAAGAGAGAAAAGAAGAAATAACTTTCCTTGAAGGTGCTGAAAGATACCAGTACATTCTGCAGATTGCAGATAACTATGAGAGGAGCAATCCTTTTCCGCCTGAACTAAAAATTTCCGGCAACAAAGTCCCCGGCTGTGTTTCAGAGGCCTATGTTGCATCAGAATTCAAAGATGGAAAAATGTATTATAAGTGCATATCAGACGCAAGGACAGTATTTGGCTATATGGCTATGCTTGCAGAGGCCCTGAGCGGCCTTCCCCCCGGAGAGATAGTAGATAACTCAAAACCATGCATTGATGATTTTGTAAAGGGCACTAATGTGCTTGGCTCCCTGAGCCCTAACAGGGCAAATGCCTTCGGCAATGTATACAGGATGATGGTCGAGAGGGCAAGGCAGCATCTCTGATTCCGTTTAGCTTTAAATATAACTTCTCAGTTCCCCAGTAAATGGTATTTAATGACTATAAACATCTATTTTATGATCTGGAAATGCCACAGATAGATGAGCTAACCTCTTTCAGTCTTATCCCTTTTACTCTTGAAAGACAGGTTACTATGCAGAATGGCGGTCTTGATCTCAGCTCAAAACCGAAGCTGAAGAGGCTTAGCGAAAAGAAGCTTAAGCATTATAGGGAACTCGTACCCGGGTTCGATATAAGAGACTTGGAAGATTTTTCAGAATTGGGGCTATTCAGGGGATACAAAAAAATTAAAGAACCATGCTCAATGCTGCTGGGAGACATGCCGGAGCTGATGTCAAAAATAGGAGAGATATACCAGATAGCATATGCACATTATGTGGTTGCAGCAAATGAAAAGAGCGGGTTCCCGAATTTCTGGTGCGGAGACTCGGGAAGAAATATTGCCGCTTCATCCTGGGTTATGGGCTTTCTCAATGCCGCTTATGTCCTTGATGATCCGGACGATCATGGATACAATGCGTTCCCCTTTACTATAAAAGAGCCCCACACAGAAGGGGTAGTGATTGTCGATCCTACTTCTGATCAGCTGTGGGAAAGCAGAGTCGGCCCAAGAAACATGATTCTTGTAATCTCTGGAAAAGAATGGGTATATAAAACTTCCAGGAGCTTTGGGAAGGATCTTTTTCCAACCCATGCTTTCCACATAGGTTCTTTGTTGCATGCTGATTATTTCAGACACGAAACAGAATATATGGCTCCAATTATGGAATATTTTGCAGAAGCATTTAGAAACCCTGTGGATATGGATAAACTAAAGGACTAACTAATATCACAATGTTTAATAATCTTCTTAAAATTTAATGCCTGAAATGGGAGACATAAAAGGCTACGCCTATGTTCTTATAGCAGTTTTCATGATTGCCATGTCAGCCAACGGCATAGATTACGTGCTTCAGGGAAATAATGTCGAGACTTCAAGCTTCCTCTGGAACCTTTCTGCCCTTATTGGCGCCTCCCTCATAGTTGTGTTCTCAAAAGAAAGGGCCAATCTTATTCCGACTCTTAAAAAATACTGGAAGGTCCTTGCTATTGTAGGAATATTCCAGGGAATTGCGATGCTCGGCTGGTTTTTCTCAATCCAGGCAATAGGGCCTGAGATAAGTTCATTCCTGGGAAGAATCGGGACACTTGTACTGGTTATCTTAAGTGTGGTTTTCCTCAATGAAAAATTCAATTTTGGAGAAGCTTTTGGTGCAGCACTTGTGCTTCTCGGCGTATACATCATAACCTTTTCCCCGATTGAATTTCTTGGCTGGAGAGTAATATACATTGTCATAGGCGGTTCCTTTTATGCAGTTGCACAGCTCCTGATAAAGAAGAATATAAAAGACATCACCCCGCTTATATTCACGTTCACAAGCTCAGTAATGATTTTCCTGACAATCCTTGGGTATGCTTTGGCCTCGGGCAATCTTCATGCCCCTAATCTTGACAGCCTTCCTGTACTGGCAGCAATCCCTGTACTGAGCGAGGTTGTTGCTGTTATTCTGGTAACCTCTTCATACAATTATATCGGTGCAGGCAAGTCGCAGGTGATACGGTCTGCTTTTCCTTTTGTTGTTGTTATATACTCTTATGTCTTATACAGAACCGTGCTGCTGGCTCACCAGTTTTTCAGCGGCACTCTAATCATAGCCGGCGCTGTCCTCCTCATACTTTCCAGGAGAAACTCTGTTAAGCAGTGAGCAAAAGTCATCATCAGTCAGGGGCCCGTTCCATTTGAGCCCCTGCTTTTTCAGGTAATTGTGCACAACCTCATAATTTGAGGGATTTTCCGGGTCTGTTGTGGGATAATTGCTTAGGTAAGGATAAGAGAATAGAATCCTCCCGTTTTTTGGATGTATAAGAAAGAGTATTGCATCATGCTCAAAATCTTCATATAATGAATAGGTAAGAATATCTATCCTTTCCAATCTGTTTGCCAGCCTGATTTCCTTGAGATGCTCCTTTATTTCATTTTCCAGAGTTTCTATCTCTCCAGACTCCCTGTTTTTTACAGCTTTCATCGGGTATGAGCTAATTATATGTTATATTTAAGCGATATGGAAACCAGCAGAGGGTATAAATGCAAAATATAGTTGGCAGGCTATACATTTTTGGATTTGGCAAACTATATAAACTAGTGGGGTATCTGATAAATATAAAAATGGGGAAAACAGATATTGTAAATGTGCTGTTCAGGAAGAAGCCCGCAAACATGCTTCTTGAGATGAGGAGAAATTCAAAAAAAGAGATTTATGCTTCCAACCTCGCAAAATCTGTCGACTGCACTTATTCCCACATTGTTAAGTTGCTCCAGCAGATGCAGAAAGCCGGCTTAGTCAATTTTGACAAGCAGGGTCGCTTAAAACTGCTTAGCTTGACAAAAAAAGGCGAGGAAGTTGCTGCCAACATAGAGAAGATAATGAGTTCTCTCAAGGAATAATTTTTCTGATTTTAAAAAAATAAATAAAAAATAAATGCTTACTCTATAAGCAGACGTACCCTGCTTGAATCATATTTCCATTCTTCCGGAAGCCTGCCTGATTCTTTGTAGTATTTGACAAGCCTTCTTATCTTTGATTCTGTAAGCTGTAATCCTCTTTTGGCTGTCATGTCCTTCTTGTTCTCTTCCAGATGCTTCTGGAGGGAGATGACTCTCTTCAAAAGCTGCGCAAGGTTTTCAGGAAGCTTGGGAAGAAGCTCCTTTTCCTTCAGTATTGCTGAAACTGATTTTTTTGTTATGGATTTTATATCCGGAATCCCGTATGTATCCCTGAGTATAATCCCTGCTTCTGACGCTGATTTTCCCTCTTTAGCCAGCTTCAGGACCAAAAGCTCAATCTCCTTCGGCTTGTAGCTCATCCATGTGTATGTCTTGTTTACAGGCTTTTTTGAGCCTGACTTTCCTTTCTTTCTTGAGTGCATTCTTGCCATTTTAGTTAATCCCCGGAGAAATAGTCTTTGCTAGTCTCCAGCATAAATCCGCTTTCACAGGATTTATCTTTTGTTATGGACATGGAGTTTTACATGATTTAAAAAGGTTTCGGAGACAAACCTAAAATTCCAAAAGACCCTGATTTAGTATAGACAGCGATTATCAAATATTCTCTCCTGTTTTATTTTATTCTCAGATGCATATCTTACTGCATCTTCTTTATTCTCTGCTATGAGGCAGTTTAATGAATGTATATACCTTATTGAATAAATAGATTCAGAACAGATTTTCTTCTCCAGCAGCTCCTCCCCGCATACCAGAAGAGATAGAATTCTCTCAGCGGTTTTTCTGCCATCATATTTTAAGCTCATTTCTTCCCCAAATACTACTTCAGACTTCTCTTCCCAGTCTTCTTTCATGTATGCCAGTTCTCCTCTTCTTTGCGGAGAGTCTGGATAGACAAAGGGGTGTTTATAAGCTCTATTAAGCAGTCTGGGTATCTCGACAGGCACTATTTCTACATCATCATTGCTGACATTAACTGCAAACTCAGCCCCAAGATATGCTTCTTCGAAAGCATAATATTTATCATGCAGATTTATTATATAAGGAGGGATATTTAGGGATATCAGGATTTTTTGTTTTCCTGTTGCCTTGTAAGCGAGGCGGTCTTTGTATTCGGTTTTTGCCATATGTGAACTAAAAAACTCTTCTATGGCTTCAGTTATCTCCATGCTGGCCATAAAAATAGTTTGATAAATAGTTTTTTATACCTTCTTTCTATATTTCCGTAATATTTTCGATATGATCCAGAAATAGATTCTCCGGATTATGTGCTGTTGATGAAAGAATAGTCATGAGAAAACAGCTACTGTGACACCGGAGCCGCCTTCATTCGGCCTGCCTGAACGGGCTTTTCTTACAAAAGTGGTTGCCCTCAGCAGATCCCTTACAGTATCCCTAAGTATGCCCTGGCCTTTGCCATGGATAATATGGACTTCAGGGAAGCCCATGTCATAGAAAGCGAGCAGATTAGCCCTTATTGTACGGACAGCCTCTTCTCTTGTCATACCGTGAACATCTATTACAGGCCTTTGCGTCATGCTAATCCATCTTGGAATAAACTGATAATGTTTATAAATGTGGCTGGTGTTACCTTACCTATGCCAAAGAAGCAACAAAAAAAGAAATTGGTTGTTGAGAAATTCTCCAAGAATGAAAAAGAAATCGATATTAAGAGGAAAAAAACACTTTGGTTTATTCTTGGAATTATTGGAGTTACAATATTTCTTTTGTTTGCCAACCTCGGATTAAAGATAAGATATCTAATATATGATGAATTGCAAGTAGAGATAAATCCTCTACAAAAAACCGTATCTCTCAGAAATGATGAAACTCTTCCTCTGAGCTTTGAAGTGCAGAACAGAAATTTCCATACCTGTAGCAGCACCTGCGAGTTTGTGCTGACAGATACTTATACTGGCAAGGTACTCGGCAATAGAACCCTAGAGCTCAGGAGCAACCAGAAAGTAACTGAAGCTTATAATATCGGATTGGATGTTTCAGGAGAAGGCCAGAGAATATACTATTTTGAAGCCTACTGCTCAAATATAAAAACAGCAATTTGCCAGACAGATGGGGAGACAAGTTACAGGTCATCTATAATAACTATCAATTATACTTATTCTGAATCTGAACAAAAGCTTCTTGATAGATTAAAAGAAGGTATTGCATTAAAACATGATGAACTATCAACTGCAAAACAGCAGGAGGAAGAGAGTGAGGAGTATATTTCAGAGATAAACAAGACAATCCCCACGAATAAATATATAGAGAAGAAAGCTGAAGAGTATCTTAAGGAGCTGGAAAAGGCTGTTGGATTATACAATGAACAAAAATTAAAAGAATCTGATGTTATATTATCAAGAATACCGCCCCTTGATTATTCCTTTGATCTGGATTCATTAAAAAATCAGGTTGCTGAATACAACAGGAATGCTGCTATGCTTAGTCTTCTAAACAGCACAGATTATCTTGCTGCTTATGATTTCTACGCCAGGACAAACATTTCAGAATCAGCTGAATTTGAAGGACTATACAAAAATATCTCTGTGAAAAAGCTTGAAACATTTGAGAACATTACTAAGCTAAGCCAGTTTACTGATAAATTTCTTCTGGTGTCTGAATTAGTGGCCATATATCCTGCAAGGAAAAACAATAAAGAAATCAGCTACAAAAACGTAAATCTTCTGAATTATGGAAAATTTGAAAATCTGACTTTTAACTTTTCGGGAGAAATATGCCCTGATGCTGCTCTTCTTGAGAATGCAGATGAAGAGCACAATTATTCTGTTGCGCTGATAAACTATTCGGAAATTCTGGTATACTGCAATACAGTTTACACTCCTCTGCCGGCAATCAAAACTTTTGAGGGCATTAGTCTTGAATATAAAGAGGGTTCTCAGGAGATTTTTGTACTGGAAGATGATCCGCCTGCCATATGCTGCATATACGGGAACTGCTCGCACTGCTCGGCAGATCCTAAAAATTACCCAACCGTATTTGTGCACGGTCATTCTTTTAACATTCATGATCCGCCCGAGAGCTCTATTAAAACATTTACAAAAATACAGAAAAAGCTCACTGATGAGCATATAATAATTAATGCCGGGGACATAGATTATTCAACCGCATATAGCAGTCATTGGTCTCTTATGGCCTTGCCTGTGGGTGTGAGAGCAACATATTATTATCTCCCTTATTATGAAACAGAGCTGATCTTCAAGAGCATAAAGAAAGAAGAGGGCATTGAGAGCTACTCGCTGAGGCTGAAAGAAATTATTGATATAGTTCTTGCGAACACGGGAACCGATAAAGTCAACATTGTCGCTCACTCGATGGGCGGACTGGTAACAAGGAACTATCTTTCTGTGTTTGGAGAAAGCCATGTGAATAAGGTAGTCTTGATAGGGACACCGAATAATGGTATTAGTGGCAGGGCAGATGCTTTATGCTCGCATTTTGCAGATAAAAAGGCATGTGATGATATGAGTCAGGATAGTATTTTTTTAAAGCGCCTTGACAGATACAGGCCTGATATTCCCGTATATCTTATAATCGGGAAAGGATGCGAAACCGACGGAAAAGATGGTGATGGAGTTGTTACAGCCGAATCTTCTGCTTTGGATTACGCGGACACCACATATATAAACGGGAAATGCCAGGATTTTCTCAATTCTGATTTGCATGGGGATCTTCTTGACCCTGAAAAATATCCTGAAGCATATAATAGGATAAAAGAAATAATAACGGAATAGTTATATTGCTTCATCATCAAGACTGCCCCAATCATTAACATGGGACGGATCTCTTTGATTGTTATCTAAAAGAAATTCAAGGTTCGGAGACCTGCCGAATTCAATAAGGTCCTGCTGCAGTCTGAGAACAGAAGTCATCGAAAAGAGCAAAGATTCCTGTATATACTTTGGGTCCGGTTTGTATCCCGGAAGCGGCATGCCTCTCTCTGCCAGCAATGCATCCAGTTCTTCTTTATCTCTGAATTTAGGTTCGTGCATAGCATTCAGAGAATGCTGGAGAAAAAACCTTATATTTTTCACAATAAACTCGAATAAGTTAGGCTTCCCTATTATTTTTTCAGGTGTAGAGTACGCCCAATTTAGGCTTCCAGATATTGTTTTCAATTTGACATATGCATGGGAGATCCCTCTTTCAACCACCTCATCTTCTGCTATAACCGGGAAGTCAAACCTTCCATCCAATACAAGAGTGTGCTTTAGGAACTCTGTTGAATCATGTAAAAATCTTATGTGCCTTTCCAGATATTCTGACGATTCCGGGAAAAGATGGATACCTACATGCTTGGTATTAGGCAGATTATGGCTTTTATCACCTTCGACGATTTTATCCAGATAGACTGATGGCATTGTTCCTTTCAAGATCCGGTGTGCTCTGGGGACATTTTTCACAACAACCCAATTATCATAGTCACTGAACTGGCTTGGATCTGCTGTTCTTGAAGCAGACCCGTACAGCAATATTCCCAACAGGTCGTTTCCTAATTTTTCCCTTATCCAGTTTACATATGGGAATCTCTCAGTAATTTCTTTTTCAGTAACTTCTGCATTCCTTCTTCTTATGGGGTATGCTCTCGGCCCAATAGGGATTTCATTCAGGTATTCTATGAATTGCATCTTCATCTGGGATAATGCAGTGTCCCAGTTCTCTTCACTCTCCAAATCACCGAACAGAAAAGGATATTTCCTTTCTTCCAGGTGACCGTATATCCTTCCAATCATATACAATCTGTTCAGGATATGCGCTTTATTCACAACTGTTCCGAGTTCTCTTCTGCCATGAACTATGGCGGCATCAATTGTCGCTCCCTTTGCCTCTATTTCGGTCTGCAGCTGCAGCAGTATCTTCTCTCCTTCCGGTATTGCTTCCTGCCCTATGTTAAAATATTCCTGCATGAGGTCCTCCGGCATATTCTTAGTAATCCTCCTAAATGTAGTCGGTATGTAATCTTTAAAACCCTGAACGACACCAACTGACCATGGGTTGGTCAGTGTATCGGCATCTGAAGAAGCGAGTAATGCTGCTAGGTCATCAGGTGTCGGAATTCCATTTAAGAGTACCGGCCTGACATACTTGAATGTATCTTCGTACGGTAGTCCCGGGACCTGGTAATTAAGCCCTTTGTCTTCGAAAATAATGTTTACCATTCTCTATAGACTAAATGGTATTAGTACTTATAAATATAACTAGGACATGTTGAGAATCCTATCATGAATAACCCTGCCAGATAAAGGTAATTCTGGCCATCTCGAAACTATTATATCTGGCGTTGCTGAAATAGCCCCGCCAGGATTCGAACCTGGGTCCCGTCCTTTCTTCTGTTAATCCAAAGGGACGGATGATTGGCCACTACACTACGGGGCTTTAAAGCAAAAGAAGTCCAAGCAGTTTAAATAAATTGCTTCTCCCTAGTCTGATTGGTTGATCTCCCAGAATCTCAGCATCTCCTCTTCCATGAAATGAAGCTTTCCGGGAATTATCAGACAGTGCAGAGGCCCTCCAAAATCAAAATCCAGCAGCTCATGCACACTACCGTATTTTATCAGCTGATTCCGGCTGCCAAGCCTTGCACAACCTATAACCCCGGTCTTCTCGCTTATGACCTTTTCTTTCCTTCTGTTTTCAATCTCCAGCAATTGTGCCAGGGCATGGTTCACTGACATGAATCTGTCGGGCTTAATATCCAGCAACACCAGAGTATGAAGTCCGTTCTTAAGGTTCATTTTTATCACATCATAAGGTGTTTCAGGTTCAAAAGAAGGCTCAAAAAAAGGCATTGAGGTTGTCTTACCATATTTGTAAAGCTCAAGCCCCACAGAGCCTACAGCTGTCAGGATTGAAGCATTGTGAATCATTTCAATCTGTATACCTTTTTCTTTTGCTCTCAAGAATAAGTCAATGTGAGTTGTGGCTGAGAAAATATCACCTACGACAAGAAATGCCACATTACTGGCAGCTGCCTTGTTTATTATCTGGTCTGAATTATTCTCAACCATCTCCCTGTCTGCCAGCACAATTGCCCTGCCGTAGAAGTTCTCAAGCCTTTCCAGAGAGACATTGAGCCTGGAAGTATAGCCTTCCAGGAAAACGTAGTCACACTCCTTTACTGCTTCAAGGCCCTTCAGACTTATATCTTTTTCATCATTCAGCCCCAGGCCAATCATATACAATGTCATAATGGATAGCTATTCAGAATTGTTTAAATAATTTGCCAAGATAGAGTTATTTGAACAGCTTAACATACTCACTAATGGCCTTGGCAAGTCCCTGCAGGGGCTCTATTGATGGACTATATGCAGTCACGGATATTTTATGTTTCCCAAATTCCATAAGATTCCAGTCAAGCTGCCTAGTAATCCTCATTCTGTATTCTACCCCTTTTTCTGTATCTTGAGAAATAGTCCAGCCCGAATATATCTTGCCGGTGTTTATTCTTCCGCACTGCCTTATCCTGTCAATAGGGAGGTTGTTTTCTGAAATGTATTTTTGTATAGAACTGAAGCCAATCTCTTCATTTCTTCCGGTATCAACCTCCACTACAAGCTCAAAGTGCAGTCCTGGTTTTTCATACCTCCTGTCAGTATATTCATTTAATTCCATCTTTTTGATATACTCTCCCTCCGGTAGATATGCTTCAAGCCCTTCATAGATGTCTGTCATTGTAACGGTGTGGAGAAGTAGTTTTCTTATAAAATTAACTTAATTTCCTTAATCAAAAAAAGAAAAACTCTCTTCCCCTCCCGGAGAAGAGAATAAATAGCCTCTATCCTAAAACTTTCGGGGGTGATTTACAGATAGAGGCAAGAAGGGCACCCACAAAGACCAAGGGTGATCATCTAACGATTTCTATGCCTAGCTCTTCTGATACGTCAGCCATCTGCTGGCGGCCGAGCCTCTGGTCGTGTTTTCCAAGTATCCATGGGCTCTTGACGCCTGTCACGATTGTCATGACAGTAAGCTTTCCTTTCATGTCCTCTGAAATCCTAGCTCCCCAGATGACATTTGCGTCTTCATCAAGACTGTCTGTCACCAGTTCACCGATTGTATTGATTTCCTCAAGTGTCAGGTCAGGTCCACCCACAACATGTATCAGTGCTCCTGTAGCTCCCTCATAGTTTATGTCAAGCAATGGGTTGCTCAGTGCGCCTTTTACAGCTTCTTCTACTCTGTTGTTTGTGTCTGATGCTCCTACACCGATAGCTGCGACTCCACCGTTTGTCATTATTGCCTTAACGTCTGCATAGTCAAGGTTGACAAGTGACGGCAATGCAATTGTTTCCACTATTCCTTTTATCATTGTAGCGATAAGCTCGTTTGCCACTGCAAATGCCTGCCTTATTGGCAGGTTTCCTGCAATCTGGACAAGCCTGTTATTATCGATTACAATAACTGTGTCAGATACTTTTCTCAACTGCTGCAGGCCGAATTCTGCCTTATCAACTCTTGCCCTCTCAATCTTGAATGGCATTGTAACTGTGCCAATAACTATTGAGCCAAGGTCTCTGGCAACTTCAGCAATTACCGGTGCGGACCCTGTTCCTGTTCCGCCGCCCATTCCTGCGCAGATAAATACCATGTCTGAGCCTTTAAGTGCTTCTTTGATTTCATTCATCTGCTCGTGTGCTGCTTCATGCCCTTTTTCAGGGAATCCACCGCATCCAAGTCCTCTGGTTGTTTCCCTACCAATAAGGAATTTCCTGTCTGCCTCAGTAACACTCAAGTGCTGCTGGTCTGTGTTGCAGGCAATAATCTCAGCGCCCTTAACACCTTTCTGGTAAAGCCAGTTAACCATGTTGTTCCCGGCTCCTCCTGAGCCGATAACCTTAATGGTTGCCTGATGGGTTTCTACTCCCGCAAAGTCACTAGACTTGCTTTTCAGTGCGTTGTCAATGATATGTTCCATTTTTCTTCTAACCCCCACACGTCTTTGTGTTGTGTTGTTGTTTTTGGCTGAATATAACTACTCCAGTATATATCTTAAACTAGGTAAATGTTTAAATACTAGTTTAGTATATTCTCCTTTAGAACAAGCCACACTTGATCGAACCAACTAATTATTTATAGTCTAAATAATTTTTAACAGCCACAATTTTTAATTTATGTATATAGCTGGGTAGTATTTAAATCTTTTTATTTTTAGATGTATATATTACAGAATATATAATTTATTTTTTAGATCCCTTGCGCTTCTCTATGGCATCCTTTCCCACGTCGATAAGACCTTTGAAAAGCCGTGAGATTTTGTCAAATACAAGGGGATTTTGCATAACTCTCTCTATGTTTGAAACCCTGGTCCCATAAGATTCGAAATAGCAGACATTCTCCATGGTATAGTGGGTCGGAGCAGGAACAATCTCGTCGGGGTAACCAAGAGGAAGAATGGCCTGCGGCCTTATATCCCCTGGAATGTTAAGGGCTCGTTTAAGCATATCTTCGTCAAAATCGCTTACCCAGCAGGATCCAAGTCCTAGACAATGGGCAGTCAGTAGCATGTTTTCTATTGCTGCTGCACAGTTCTGCACTGAATACAGCCTGTCTCCCCTGATTCCATAGAACTGCTTGAGCTTTTCTGTTTCAGCACACACGACGATAATAACAGGGGCGGAAGCTATCCAGAGCTGGTGCATTGCTGCTTCGGCAACTCTCTGTTTGTTCTCCTTATCTTTTACAAGAACAAACCTCCAGTTCTGTATGTTACCGGAGCTCGGGGCATATCTTCCCCCGTCAATAACCACACCAAGAATTTCCATAGGCACGTCTTGGGAGGTAAACTTCCTTATTGATCTTCTCGTCGCTATAGCCTCAAAGACATTCATCTTCATCTTTTCAGGGCTTACAGAATCCTTTATATCAAAGGATGGGTTTTCTTTCTCCTGCATATAGCCGTTTATGGCTTTCTCCTTTAAATAGTTTGTTATAGTTTTTTACTGCTGCTCTCTAAATGTTTCATAAATGGAACAATGTTTCATAAATGAAAAGATTTAAATATTGTATGAAAATTAATCAAGATGGCATGGAGAACCAGGAAATAATAGAGAAGCTGTTTGATGCCAAACTTGTGGGAATTCTGAAGGCCTTTCTTAAGAATGAAGAGAATGAGTACTACCTCAGGGAATTGGCAAGGTCTGCCCAGGTAAGCCCAGCTTCTACATACAGAATTCTGAACAGGCTGGTTAAGCTTGAGCTTCTTGAATCAAGGGAGATAAAGACTGCCAAACTCTATAAGCTGGCCTCCAACAAGAAAGTGGAGTTCATAAAATCAATACTTGAGGTTGACATTCTTGATTATTTTGTTGACAAAGTCTCCAAGATGCCGGGAGTTGAACAGGTGCTGCAGCTGGGAAAAAAAGATAAAATCAAAGCAAATGTGATTCTCCTTGGAACCACAATAAATACAGCAGATGTGAAACTGCTTGCGGGAGAGATAAAGGAGAAGTACGGGTTTACAGTAAACCAGATGACCCTTTCAAAAGAGCAGTATGAGCAGATGGCCTCCATGGGCCTGTATCCAGGTGAGAAAAAAATTCTGTTCAGGGCTGCATAAATCTTATAAAGCTGTGCCAAATGCAATAACCTATGATTTCTGAAGCAAGAAAACAGGAGCTGCTGTTTCCGTATGAGATTGTGAGAGAGGAACAAAACAAGCTGCTTCTGCTTACAGCTGCCACCATAGAAAACAAGAGAAATCTGATTGTGCATGCTCCCACAGGACTCGGAAAGACAGCAGCGACCCTGAGCCCTGCCCTGAAAGCTGCAATAGACAAGGACATGACTGTCCTTTTCCTGACCTCAAGGCACACCCAGCATAAGATTGCCATAGAGACCCTGAAACTGATAAAGGAGAAATTCGGGGCAGATACAAGCTCGGTTTCGATAATAGGAAAAAAATGGATGTGCATCCAGCCCGGAGTAAGCAGCCTATACAGCAAAGACTTTGCTGAATACTGCAAGAGGCTGAAAGAAGAAAAAAAGTGCGAGTTCTATACAAATGCCAGGAAGAACCAGAACACGTTCACTATAGGCGCAACAAAACTTCTAAGCAACATAAAGGGCCTTTCACCTTTAACAACAGAAGAAGTCATAGAGCATTCAGAAGATGAGAGGATGTGCCCTTATGAGATTTCGCTTGGCATGGCAAAGAATGCCAAGGTCATAATAGCTGATTACTATTATCTGTTCCATCCAAAAATAGGGGAGAACTTCCTTGCAAAAGCTGAAAAGGATATCAGCAAGCTGATTGTCATAGTGGATGAAGCCCATAACCTTCCTGACAGGCTGAAAGACCTTGCCTCCGAATACCTTACAACAATAACAATAAGCAGGGCAATAAAAGAGGCTGAAAAATTTGGGTATGACAATACAGTTGATATTCTTGCAGAAATAAAAAATATACTTGAAGAGCTGGCTGAGGGCATGAAAATTGAATCAGAGGCAAAGCTGACAAGGGAGCAGTTTGAATCAAAGTTAGAAGGATATGATTATGACCAGCTGATAGGGGATCTTGAGCATGTGGGGGATGCAATAAGGGAAACCCAAAAGCAATCCTATATTGGGGCTATTGCTGCTTTCCTTGAAGCGTGGCAGGGTAGAGATGAGGGATTCACAAGAATCCTGTCATACAAAAGGGGCCTGAGAGAGCCTTTCATCTCAATCTCATACAGGTGCCTTGACCCGAGCGTTGTCTGCGGGGAGATAATAAACAATACCTGCTCAACCATCCTTATGTCCGGCACCTTACTTCCGACTTCAATGTACAAAGAGCTTCTTGGGCTGGAAGATGCGCAGGAGGTTGTCTTCAGCGATCCTTTCCCCAAAAAGAACAGGATTAATCTTGTAGTGCCAAAGACAACAACCAAATTCACAAGAAGGGATGAAAAACAGTTCCAGCTGCAGGCAAAGATGCTGGCAGAAATGGTGAATGCGATTCCGGGAAACTCGGCTGTGTTTTTTCCGAGCTATTATCTCAGGGACAGGATATTGGTTTATTTTGACAGTGATTGTGTAAAAACAGTCTTCACAGAAAAGCCGCACATGACAAAGGCAGAGAAGCAGAGCATGCTTGACCGCTTCAAGGAATACAAGGATATCGGGGCAACTCTGCTGGCAGTTGCCTCAGGAAGCTTTGGGGAAGGCATTGACCTGCCGGGAGACTTTCTCAAAGGAGTCATAGTAGTCGGGCTTCCGCTTTCCCAGCCTGATTTGGAGAAGAAATCGCTTATTGAGTATTTTGACAAAAAATTCAGCAGGGGCTGGGACTACGGCTACCTGTTCCCTGCCTTCAACAAGACCCTCCAGAATGCGGGCAGGTGCATAAGATCCGAGACAGACAAAGGGATAATAATTTTCCTTGATGAGAGATACATCTGGCCCAATTATAAACGATGTTTTCCTGAAGACTGGGAGATTGAAGTGAGTGAGAATTACAAGGGAATGATAAGGGAGTTTTTTAATACCAAGAAATAATTTAATATACTTTTTTGTATACTAATCGCAATATTTATATATTAGTAGTTCTTTTAATATTCAAATGGTGGTATTATTCGACCAGTTCAACCTGCCTGAGGATATATTCGAAATAATCTATGCTACAAAGCAGCAGGTCATAGTAGCAAAGCTCCTTGTCAGGCATATGAAAGAAAACAAGGGTGAAATCGGAAAGACAGAGATGTCTATGTTCGCCACCCAGCTGCATGACGGCAATATGGTCACCCAGATTGATGACCCCGCCTACAAAGGGAAGAAAGTAAAGATATCATATAACAAAAGGCAGTTTTATGACAGAATCCTTACACCTATGAAGAGCATGGGGCTCATAGACTATGACCTATACAAAAAAACATATTCACTATCAGAAAAATTCAATAAAAACATGATGAGAGTAGGACTAATGTGGCTTCAGGAACTAAGAAAGCCTCCATTAGACTATAAATCAGGTTAACCAAGAGCTCCCCTTGCCTGAAAATTCTCAACCCCCTCCCCAAAAAGGAAGGGGAGCATCTTACCTTAATGAGCTATGGCTCATTAAGGTTCACAATGCTACTTAAGGAACTGAGAATCCTTAAGCTCACAAACGGCTCCCTATTGCCAAGATTCTGATTATACCCCTCCCCAAAAATCCCAATAGGGAGCCATCCTTTTTTCAGATTCAGATGTTGTTGCATGGACAAGAAAACAAAGTTCAGAGAAGAGACTTCATCTGGAGTTATTATCTTCCATAATGATAAGTATCTGCTTCTCCAGTATTCAAAAGGCCACTGGGATTTCCCGAAGGGCCATGTTGAGAAAAATGAATCATTAGAGGAGACTGCCGTCAGGGAGACAAAAGAAGAGACAAACCTTGACGTGGAAATAATCCCGGAGTTTAAAGAAGAAATCTCCTATAAATTCAGGGACCGGGATAAGAAGCTCATAAAGAAAAAAGTGTATTTTTTCGCCGGAAAGCCGTTAAATGATGATGTAAGGCTCTCCTTTGAGCATAAGAGCTACGGATGGTTCCAGTATGAGAAAGCTATTGAGAAGCTGACATACAAAAATGCCAAGAAAATACTGGAGAAAGCGCACAAATTTATCCTTTCTTTGCCTTATCGCTGATGATTGCTGAATTTCCTGTGGGGTCTTCTATCACCAAGGTTATTTTCTCCCTGCCCCATAACACCCTCTGTATCTTCTTCAGCTGGTTCTTTGCCTTTCTTCTTATGGCAGGATCCTCATCATCCTTTTTCGCTTCAATGACATTTTTTATCCTGCTCAGGATTCCCTCCACATTTGTTATGTAGCCGCTTGACATTGGGCCCGGAGAGATGTCAGCAAGCCTTGGTATCCTGACTGTAGCCTGGCTGGACTTCACTACCTTTATATTCAGGTCATTTTCCGATTCAATTTCAAGAGTATATTTTACCGGCTCGTTGTTATTGCTGTCGGTTTCTACATCAGCCATATGGTAGTCGCATTCATTGCAGTCCATGGAAAAGATATAGCAAAGCCCGAAAAATGGTATTTCCCTGCTCATTTCCCTTAGAGTAAGGCTGTTTTTGCCGCATACCGGGCATGGCTGGCCTTCCAGCACCTCAGAATCATTTTCCATAGCCCAAAAAAATTCAACTATCCTTTTAAAGTTTTTTATTCGCCTAACAAAAAGTTTTTAAATCAACATCAAATTCAGAACCACATGGCTACAGAAAAGGTAGATGTCCTGGTTGAAGGAGGCAAAGCAACTGCTGCACCTCCATTAGGACCAGCTCTTGGACCAATGGGAGTCAACATAGGCCAGGTTGTCTTGGAGATCAACAAAAAGACACAGGATTTCAAGGGAATGTCAGTCCCTGTAACAGTTACAATAGACAAAGCCACAAAAGCATTCACTATTTCTGTCGGAACTCCTCCTGCATCACAGCTTATAATAAAAGAGGCAGGCATTCCAAAAGGCTCAGGTAACCCCAACACTGATTATGTTGCAGACCTCAAGATGGAGCAGATAATCAAGATATCACAGATGAAAAAAGATTCTCTCCTGGGAAAAACAAACAAGGACAGAGTAAAAGAAGTTATGGGAACATGCCAGTCCATGGGGATCATGGTGGAAGGAAAGCCTGCCAAGGAAACATTTAAAGAACTTCTTACAGGAAAATACGATAAGAAAATTCAGGAAGGAAAGACAGAGCTTAGTGCAGAAGAGCTTAAAGAGCTGGAAGAAGAGAGGAAAAAGCTTCAGAAGGAGCTACAGGAGAAGCGTGAAGAGTTCATGGCCAAGGCTAAGAAAGTTATGGACGCTAATGTCGGAAAAGAGAGAAAAGAGCTTGTTGCCCTGATGACAGAAGCCGGCCTGCCAATCCAGATAATCAATGAAGTTCTTCCTGAAGAGGAAAAGAAACCTGAAGCCGGAGGCGCTCCTGGTACTGGTGCAGGTCCTGCCAAAGAAGCTGCCAAGCCTGCTGCTGGCGCCAAAGAGCCTGCCAAGAAATAAATTATTTTCTAAACCCTTCTTTTACTGATTTCATAACCAAGCCTATTGAATAGCTTATAACCGGAACTGATGCAAGAAACAGAAAGGGCTGATAAAATGCCATTGTTGCAATCTTAAACGAGACAGCACCTATAGCAAGGCCAGATATTCCGCTCACGACTGCCTTCCTCTTATCGCTAATATGGTACACCCTTTTCACATCTGAGGATAGTATTTGCTCAAGTCTGTGCTTTTCATCTCCATTCTCAAGATAAAACCCGGTGTAATCCTCTATATTACCATATCTTAGAAACCCTTCTTTCTCTGACACCCTGACCCATCTGTCCAGGCTTTTATTCAGTGAAATAGAGTCTGAGATAGCATGATAAGCATCATAGCCGAATTTCACAGTGCCAACCATGGATTCTGCAAGAGCATCAATGCTCAGCGGATCCTCTTCATCCATAGAACTCATTAATGTTACTCATTATATATAAAAACACTCTTTTCGTCTCTTGCCAGCTGGTTGAATCTCATCAGAAGTATATCATAGACGAATCTTATTTCTGTCTCATTAAATACAAGGTTAAGCACTTCCTCATACTCGTCCTGTTTATACTCAAGAATTACTTTTTCCCTGCCCTGGCTGAAAATATAGCTCCTGAATGTCTGCTCCTTGCTTGTCAGGGCCAGAAGAGGCATCTTCGAAAAGCCGATATTCATTAAGTAGGTCTGCGCCTCCTTGTACATGCTGCTTAAGCTGGACCCTGTGCTTTTAACTGCCTTCACTGAAATTTGCTTCGCCATTGGCATGATTATAGCTAACTAGTATATAAATCTTTTTAATTTTACTACTATGCAGTGGTTTAGAAAAGTATATATAGTTTTCAGGCTGAAATATCGTCATGAAGAAGCAGAATAAGAAGCATAATCTTCTTAATGGCCAGAAAGTCGGACTTGCTTTGGGTTTGATATCCGGGATTTATTTCGGGCTTCTCGGTCTGACAGCAACCTATCTAAACTGGGGTTCTGCTCTTGTCAGGACTTTAGGATCAGTTTATATCGGGTATGATGTTTCCCTGAAAGGCGCGCTTATAGGCGTATTGTGGGGATTCCTGGATGCATTTATTATAGGGTATTTGTTCTGCTGGGTGTACAATAAGCTTAATTAATTATCTTCTAGAAAGTCAGGCTATCAAAGCAACAAGCGGTCTGGCAAGTGTGAGATAGTATAATATCAGCATAGCAAACTCAACACCATCTTCTGTAATAAGCTCTGCTATTGGTGTTCCTGCACCCATTCCAAGGACCATTGTTGCAATTGCCTGGAATACTGCAAGGCCAAGGCCAAGAGTGACTATAGGGACTCCTGTAAGCAGTGAAGCAATGAGACAATTTACTATATATACAGCTCCCGTAATTATCATCTCCACATCAGCATGACCTGCCAGCACTTCTGCCAACACATGGGCTATCAGGACCATAAATATCCCATACTTGAATCCAAGCGTATAGCTGAATATGACTGCAAGGAAAGAAACATGGCCAAGGTGAAGGTGGATATTTGAAACATGGATAAAATAGTTTAGAACGGCTGCAGCTGCTGCTATTATAATGAATAGGATAAATGCCTTAAAGCCGAGGAGCAAAAGAAGGACCAGCACCGCTGCTATCACCATAACCACCTGCTTATTCTGCAGCTGCTGCATTAATCCTGTGCTTTTTTTCCTGGTTTGGCTATGCATGCGCCTCTGGTGAGTATGTTTAGCCTGCATTTAGTTTGGGAGTCCGAACTTTCATTTAAATATTTCGATTTAAAGACCTTTTTCCATCAGCTTGAGAAGTATATTCAGCTTTGCTATTGACTCATCAGAAAATGCATGTTCAAGGTTGCAGGCCTCATCATGCACTGTTTCAGGAGATATCTTCAGTATGTCCTTCAGGAAATGCTTTATTACGAGATATTTCCTCACGACATTTTTTGCATGCTCCAGCCCTTTATCAGTCAAAGTTATTTTTCCATAAGACTCGTATTGTATATATCCTTCATCAACAAGCTTCTTCAGCATCTCTGAAACTGAGCCTTTGGATATCCCGAGCTCTTTCACCACATCGACCGGCTTCGGGTCTTCCCCAGTCTCCTCTTTCAGAAGAAATATTATCTTAAGATACATCTCTGTAGAAATCTTATGCTTCTGCTCAACATGGAGTTTCTCTGGATTGGTCATTTATATTTCTCCGGATCGATCCCAATTGCCTTTATGCTGCACTCCTGCAGCACCTGTATCCTTTTTTTCTTCAGCTTTCTTATTATCTCGTCGCTTTCAGAACCTGGATTAAGATAGACTTTCTTTATCTTCTTCTTTATTATGTCATCGGCAACTTTTATCCCAAGCGCGGGCGGGAGGTATATTGATGCCGCATCAATATCAAGCGGAATCTCAAAAACCGAGTTATAGCATGCCAGCCCTTCAATTTCTCTCTCATTCGGATTTACTGGAAAGACAACATGGTGGTTTTCCTTATATGCCCTTACTGCCTTGTTGCTAAATTTTTCCCTGTTCTTTGAAGCCCCTATAATTGCTATCCTCATTATGTGGCGAAGGTTGCGAGCATTATTAAATCTTTTCTATAAGTCTATAGATTTCCTCTTAGTTTTTCAGCTGCAAGTATCCTGCTTATTGCAAGTATGTATGCTCCTGTCCTCATTGTTGTTTTGTATTTCTTAGCTGAATCAAAGATATCCCTTGCGGATTTTACCATTATTCTCTCCAGCTTTTCAAGTATTTCAGGCTCTTCCCAGTAATAGCTGTAAAGGTTCTGGACCCATTCGAAATAGCTTACAGTGACTCCGCCGGCATTTGCCAGTACATCAGGAAGCACTGCTGTCTTTTTCTTTGCAAGTATATCATCTGCTTCCGGTGTCAGCGGACCGTTTGCCAGCTCAAGTATGACTTTGGCTTTTATCCTGTCTGCGTTTTCTTTTGTGATCTGGTTTTCAAGAGCAGCGGGCACAAGGATATCCACATCAAGCTCAAGCAGCTGCTCATTGGAAATCTCAGCTGCAAACCCTTTTACAGCCCCTGTTTTTTCTTTATGCTCCAGCAATGATTTTATATTGAGGCCGTTTTTATCATAAACCCCTCCCCTGCTGTCGCTCACTGCAACAATCTTATATCCCCAGCCTTCAAGTATTTCCGCTATATGGCTGCCTGCATTTCCGAATCCCTGCACTGCAACAGTTGTTTTTTCAGGGATAATATTGTGAAGCTTTGCGTATTCCCTCAGGACATATGCGCCTCCCTGTGATGTGGCAAATGACCTGCCTTTAGAGCCTCCAAGCTCAAGAGGCTTTCCTGTTATGACTCCTGGAGAATGCTCCCCTGTGAGCTTCTCATATTCATCCAGCATCCATGCCATTATCTGGGCATTTGTGTAGACATCCGGGGCAGGTATGTCTTTCATAGGCCCTATCTCCCTGTAAATTGCCTTTATGAATGCCCTTGACAGTCTCTCAAGCTCTTTTTCAGAAAGCTCTTTGGGGTTTACAGCAATCCCTCCCTTTGCCCCTCCATAGGGTATATCCACCACAGCACATTTAATAGCCATCCAGAAACCCAGGCTTTTGACTTCTCCTAGGGTTACATTAGGATGGTATCTTATGCCTCCCTTTGTCGGCCCCCTTGCATCATTATATTGTACCCTATAGGACTGAAATGCCTTTGCCTTGCCGGAATCCATTTCAATCTCGAGATTTTCTTCAATTATCCTCTTTGGTGTAAGAAGAAGCCTCATTTCTTTGTCTGAAAGTTTCATTATGCTGTTGATTTGAGAAAGCTGTTTTTTTACATTGTCAAATACATCCATGCTATCACCATATATGAAGATTAAGTGCTGATTTATAAATTTTATATCTAACTGATGAAGAAGTTCATCAGTGTTATCATTATGGCAAGCACAGGTGCGCAGATCAGGGCAACTGATAGCCCTGTCTTTACCATCTCGCCCCTTTCAACTTTGCCTGTTCCGTAAATCAGCGAGAAAGAAGGCATAGCTATAGGTGTAAGAGCTGCTGCTGCTGTAGCCATTGCTGCTGTCATTACAAGAAGCCTTTGGCTTATATCAAAGTGCTGCGATATCTCCATAAGCACAGGAACAAGTATGATTGTCGCTGAGGAGTTATTGACAAAATTAGCCAGCACCATGGCAATGATAACGATTACAAGTATCACAATAAAAATTGGCATCCAGTATATTGAAGCAAAAAGCTTGTCTGCCAGCAGGGAGGCTGTACCTGTATCTATGAATACCTGCCCAAGCGTGAGCCCTCCTCCTACAAGTAAAAATATTTCCCATGGAATCCTCCTGACATCATCCCATTCCAGCACCCTGAATGAGAACAGCAGTATAGCTGCAGAAAGTCCTATTATCTCTGTCCTGTAGAATGCAGGAGGTATATTAAAAAAACTGCTGATTTGCCCTCCGAAAAGCCAGAGGAATATTGTTGGAATAAATATCATCAAAAGCTTCCTTTGGTTGTATGTGAACCTCGTTTTCTGGGCTGCCTCTTTTATTATCCCTATATCAATTTTCTCATCATCGAGTCTGTATATCTTCAGCATGGTAAAATACAGTATGATGAAAAGGACTACTGATATCGGAAAACCTATTACAAACCAGTCTAGAAAGTCAAATTGTGTTGAAGTTCTCAGGAAGGATGCTGTTATGGCATTGGCATTACCCCCAAGTATGGATGCCAGGCCGCCTATGGATGATGCAAATCCTGCGCTCAGCAGAAACATTGAAGTATGGTCTTTCCCGCCGTTATGCCCGACTTCGCCTGATATTGTAAGTATAACCGGGATCAGCAGGGCTATTGTTGCTGTATTTGACATCCACATGCCAAAAATCGCTGTAACAAACATAAGGTAGAAGAGGAGCATCTTTAGTCTCCCTTTGGATAGAGAGAGCACCTTTACAGCTATAAGCTTGTCAAGCTCGCTCTTCCTGAATGCCTGGGCGATTATAAGGCCTGAAAGAAGCAGGTAAATCATGGGATTGGAGAAGCCTATGAAGGGGTTTTCACCTCCTGAAATCCCCAGCACAACAGAGAGCACAGGAATAAGGAGAGCAGTCACTATCATGCTTATTGACTCCAGTGCCCAAAGCATTGAAATGCATATGAAAAGCGCCAATGCGTTTCTTATCTGCGGCTCAACATCTATCGGCATCTTGAGAACAATTGCCATCAGGATAAAAGGGATAAATAATCTAATGTACTTCTTAAGTTTGTCCGGAAGCCAGCTGAAAAAGAAATCATGCGTGATCTTCTGCTCAATGCCGACAAAATAATGGAATCCGTGGCCAAGCAAATCTCCAGTCTTTTTTACTGTCTTCGGCTGCTCGCTGGGCTTTACCAGTTTCCTTACTTCTATGCCTTTTGTTATATCATGCTCTACTTCATGGAGCTCCTTTATGTCCTGCGAATGCTTCTCTTCTTCCTGCAAAGGCTCTTTTTCCTTCGGCTTCTCTTTTGCGGTCTTATTCACAAGGTTCTCAGCAATAAAAGCATGCTCTTCCTCTTCAGAAGTCCCGGGAGTAATACCCTCTCTCTTTTTGTTATCAGCCTTTTGCTGCTTGCTTTTTTTAGAACCCATAGGAGAATTATAACTCAGGCACACATATTTATATTTTTAGTTTGGGTTTACAGCATCCTGGTCAGGAGATCAACAATTCTGCTGCTATACCCCCATTCATTATCATACCATGCAATCACTTTCAGGAACCTGCTACCTATCATCATTGTTGAGCCGGCATCAAATACAGCAGAATATGAGCTACCTATTATGTCTGAGCTGACAAGCGGCTCTTCTGAATACTGGAGTATGCCTTTCAGCCTTGATGAAGCTGCGGCTTTCTTAAACAGCTTATTGACCTTCTCTGCTGTTGTCCCTTTTTTCAGCACACAGACAAAATCAGTTATAGAGCCGCAGGGCGTCGGGGCCCTTATAGCCATGCCGCTAAGCTTCCCTTTAAGCTCGGGTATGGTTTCAGTGACTGCTGTTGCCGCTCCTGTTGTTGTTGGTATCAGGTTTAGTGCAGCTGCCCTGCCCCTTCTCAGGTCCTTGTGAGGAAGGTCAAGAATCACCTGGTCATTTGTATAAGAGTGGACAGTAGTCATAAGCCCGTGCTCAATGCCGTAAGCATCGTTCAATACTTTGACCACCGGAGCAAGGCAGTTTGTTGTGCAGGATGCATTGCTTATTATATGATCTTTTTTCTTATTGTACATTTCTTCATTGACGCCAAGGACTATTGTCTTTATCCTGTCCTCGCCTTTGCACGGAGCGCTGAGTATAACTTTTTTTGCGCCTGCCTCAATATGCCTTGATGCTAACTCTTTTGTCCTGAAAAACCCTGTTGATTCTACAACGATATCAACTTTCAGCTTCTTCCATGGCAGCTTCTGCGGCTCTTTCTCGCTTAACACAAGGATTTTCTTGCCATCTGCAATAAGATTGCTCTTGTCATGGCCTACCTCTCCCTTATACCCGCCATGGACTGAGTCGTGCTTTAGGAGATATGCAAGGGTCTCAACATTTGTAAGGTCATTTACCGCAACAAAATTCAGCTTAGGGTTTTTCAGGCCTATTCTCAATACTTGCCTTCCTATCCTTCCAAACCCATTTATAGCTACGTTTACCATCTTCTGAATAGATATCTATCCTGAGCTTAATAAATTTTATGGCTCACATTATATAGAAGGCAACGAATACAATCAGGGCCAGTACTGTGTTAATAATCAGCCAGTGGTATTCCCTTATATACGTGAAAGGTTCTTTTTCAACATATTTGTATGGATACAGTTTCCTTACAACTTTCCAGTCCAGGTTGAGAAGGAACGGGTTTTCTATTACTTTTGGATAAAAGAGCATGAGGTATGGGTGTGACGGCAGATCCAGCAAGATATGGGAGGTGAATCCTATTATGCATGATAACACTATCTTCATCAAGCTAAATTCCAGGCCAAACGCGGGGTAGATAAAATATGAAAGCATAAGCAGAAGAGGAAACAGAACAAGGTATATGCCTATTAAGGAGTGGAAGAACCCTGTCTTGAAGGCATTTATTGTCAACTCCTCTTTTTTGGAGCGCTTGACAACATCTTTCCCCATGATGAAAAAATAGTCCAGGTCAGGCAGGACACAGGCTGCCAAAAGTGCAATGAAATCAAGATTATTAGGGAATAAGAAGTAGATAAGAGAGAGTGCAATATGCGCGAATACTGTCCCCATGTTCTAAATATGCTGCAGAGCTTCTATAAATGTTTTTCCAAAATACCGGTCAATCAGTTCTTTTGTTATCCATATCCTTGGGGCATGGAAATTGTGCTCCAGCGGGAATTCCTTCACATTAGAAAACAGTCTCCTGTAGCCTCTCAGGGTCTTGTCATAGTTAATCTGAGGATCGTTTTTAGACATAATGAATATTGTTTCATAAGGATATCTTCTGGTTTTTTTGCCCAAATCATAATTCAGGGTGGTGTAAAGGCTGTACATTGTAGATGTAAAACAGAATGTCCTGAAATTTTTTACATACCTAACCATGTTTTCTCTATCCCTGAAATTCTCCCTTGGAGTTATCAGCCTCATATACCCCAGCAGAATCCTCTCGCTGTCAAAGATTTTATTACCTACCTTAGTGAGCCTTTTTGTTGATACAATCTTTATCAGCTTCCCTCCAACTTTGAGAAGCTTGGGGCTGAAATTTATGCAGCCGGAGCTATACCATGGAGCCATCAGAATAATTTTGTCAATTTTCTTCCTGTCAATCCTGGCCAGCAGGTTATATGCAATCGGCCCTCCCATGGATATGCCAAGGATGCTGAATTTCTCAAGTGCGAGCTTTTTTATCCAGGCAAATATGAATCTTGAATAATCTTCAACTGTATAATTTTTTTTCAGGTGGTTCCTGTTCCCATATCCCGGCACATTCAGAAAATATACCCTAAATCTTTTTCCAAGGTATTTCATAAGCTCCTCGGATCTGTCAATGTCCATGCGCCATGCCGGCATCATAACAAGGTTCTTCCCTTTCCCGCATGCTGCATATTTTGTCTTTATACCATTTATCTCTATATTGAATACTTCTAGCCTTGGCATTGGGTCTACAGAATGAAAACGGATTTAAAATAATTGCTATGCTAAGCTTTTCCTGCAGCCCAGATGAACATACCTGCAGACCATGCAAAGGGCTGCTCTGACTTGTATAGCAGTTTCTGCACGGGCTTCCCGTTTCTCTCATAGCATTCATACACCCCGTTGTATTTCAGTATCTGCTCTGACATAAGCTCAATCTGCTTCTTCGCTTCTTTCTTTTTTCCAAGCTTATTCAGGGCTGCAACATATGCTGCAGCGGGCTGCCACCAGAGCATGCTCTTGTTCTGATAGTTCCCCATCCCTATAAGGTGCTGAAGCAAATCTATCCTCCAGAACGGATATGCCGGAGAGTTGGTCTCAAGAGTAAATGCTATCTTTACTCTATTGCATTCCTCTATTATGGCTTCTGACTCCTGTCTGCTTGTAAATCCCCATGTGACTGCCAGCAGATTCCCATATGGATAAAAATAATCCTGCCTCTTGTAATCATTCCAGTCAGCAAAATATTTTCCGTTCCATAGCCTCCCCCTTATTGCTTTCGCGACATCTTCCTGCTTCTTTACCAGGCTTGCTCCCTGCTCTCCTCTCTTCTTAAGCAGTTTGTTAAACTGGTCAAGGCTGTACCAATAGATTATATTGGAATACAGAAGGTTGCCGAACTTATCTGCGCTGTCATTCCATTCAGCCATTATCCCATCCCACAGCAGGCCATATTTCTCCTTCTTCTCAAGATAGGTAAATGCCTTTTTTGTCTGCTGTATGCGTTCTTTGCTTATTTTGCGGCCCATGAGTCCGAGCTTTGAAAGAAAAATTACTGCAAGGGTTGTTCCGTCAAAAACTTCCTGGTAAATATTCCTAAGCTTATATGTTGGCCTTGGGTATTCATATCTTTTTCTTTCTTTTCCAAGGTATTGCCCTAATGTTATAGGTGCATTCATCAGCCTGTAAGGTATAAGGCCCCTGCTGTTCTGATGGGAATAGAACAAATCAACCATTTTTTCAGCAATTTTATAGTCGCCAAGTGCCAAAGCACCAAAACATGCGAAAAAGCCGTCCCTCCCCCAGTAATCGCTGAAGTGATGCCTGCCTGCAACTATGCCATGTGTGTCATAGCATCCTCTCAATTCTCTTTTTGCTATTGCGTACGCTTTCTTTATTTTGTCCATTCTCTGCAAGTTAAGTTAAAAAATTAAAAATATTTCTATTTCTTTTCAGTCTCTATAACATTAAGAAGTGTCCTGGTGACTGCATCAGGGGTCACAGACAGAGATTCTATCCCGGCTTTAACAAGGAACTCTGCATATTCTGGGATTGAGGAAGGCGCATCGCCGCAGAACCCCATGTGCTTCTTCTTTTTCTTGGCTGTCTTTATGACCTGCTCAATAAGCACCCTCACTGCTTTATTCCTCTCATCATAAATATGTGAGACAAGCTCGGAATCCCTGTCCAGGCCGAGTGTCAGCTGCGTGAGATCGTTGCTCCCTATTGAGAAGCCGTCAAATATATCCAGGAACTCTTCTGCAAGGATAACGTTGCTTGGGATCTCGCACATGACATAGACCTTCAGCTTGTTTTTTCCCTGCTTAAGTCCGTTCTTAGCCATTACATCAAGCACCTTTTTCCCTTCTTCAACAGTCCTGCAGAAAGGAATCATCACTATAACATTCGTGAGGCCCATCTCATTCCTTACTTTCTTTATTGCCTCGCACTCGAGCCCGAATGCTTCTTTATACTTTTCATCATAATACCTTGAGGCGCCCCTCCATCCTATCATGGGATTGTCCTCAACAGGCTCAAACTCCTTCCCTCCTATGAGGTTGGCATACTCGTTGCTTTTGAAATCTGATAAACGCACGACAACATCTTCAGGATAAAACGCCGCTGCTATCTTTGCTATGCCGTATGACAGCTTGTCAACAAAGAAGTTTCCCTTATCCTTGTAGCCAAAGGTCAGCTTATTTATAATCTCTTTAACATGGCTGTTTGTTATTTTTTCATAATGGAGAAGCGCAAGAGGGTGTATCTTGATGTATGAATTTATTATGAATTCTTCTCTCGCAAGCCCCACTCCTCTGCATGGCAGGTGGCTCAACTGGAATGCCTCTTCCGGATTGCCGAGGTTCATCATTACTTTTGTTCTTGTTTTTGCAAGCTTCTTGACATCCTGCTTCACTACTTCAAATTTGAGGAATCCTTCATACACGTTTCCTTCGCTGCCGTCGCTGCAGTCAACAGTGATATCCTGGTTGTTCTTTATTTCATGGCTTCCTGTCAGGGTGCCGACAACACAAGGAATCCCGAGCTCTCTTGAGACAATTGCCGCATGGCATGTCCTTCCGCCTTTGTCTGTGACAATTGCTGCCGCGTGCTTCATTATAGGCTCCCAGTCAGGGTCTGTCATCTCTGTCACAAGCACTTCCCCTTTCCTGAACTGGTTTATGTCCCTGACATTCTTTATAACGTGCGCATGCCCCTGGCCTATTTTGTCTCCAACAGATCTTCCCGAAACAATTATCTTCCCTTTTTGCTTCAGGACATATTTCTCAATAACGTTATGCTGCTTCTGGCTCTGGACTGTCTCCGGCCTTGCCTGCACAATATAGAGCTTCCCTGATATCCCGTCCTTTGCCCATTCCATGTCCATGGGCTTGTAATGCCCTGCTTTTTTTGAATAGTGGTCCTCGATTATGCACGCCCATTCCGCCAGCTTCAGTATCTCTTTATCATCAAGAACAAACTTATGCTGCTCTTTTTCAGGGACAGGAATGTTTTTTACTGGTGTTTTTGAACCAGAGGTATATATCATCCTGACTTTCTTGGAGCCAAGCTCCTTGCTTATTAGAGGGTTTTTTGCCTTCTTCATCGTGGGCTTGAAAACATAATATTCATCGGGGTTGACTGCTCCCTGAACGACATTTTCCCCGAGCCCGTATGCCCCTGTTATGAAAACAACCTCCTTGAATCCTGATTCTGTATCTATTGAGAACATAACTCCGCTTGAGGCCTTGTCAGACCTCACCATCTTCTGGATTGCTACGCTCAGCCCGATTGAGAAATGGTCGAACCCCTTGTCTACCCTGTATGAAATTGCCCTGTCTGTGAACAGTGAGGCAAAGCATTTCATGCATGCCTCTATCAGGGATATCGGGCCCCTTATATTCAGAAAAGTCTCCTGCTGGCCTGCAAAGCTTGCATCCGGCAGGTCTTCTGCTGTTGCGCTGCTCCTCACAGCCACATCAACTGCCGGCGAGTTATATTCTTTGGATAGCTTTTTGTAGTTCTCAATAATCTCTTTCTGCAAATCAATAGGTATGTGGGCTTCCCTTATCAGCTTCCTCACCTTGCTTCCCCTTTCTGCAAGATTGACAACATCTTTTGTGTCAAGGTCTGAAAGAATCTCTTTTATCCTGTATCTTATGCCTGCCTTTTCAAGGATATGAAAATATGCTTCTGCTGTAACTGCAAACCCGTTCGGGATATTGACGCCCTTTCCTGTAAGGTTCCTGTACATCTCCCCAAGCGATGCATTCTTCCCACCGACTTTAGGGACGTCTTTTATAGTAACCTCATCAAACCACAGAACATATCTGGCCATCAATACACCTCTTTATTAAAAATAGAAACAGTACGGTTTATAAATTTGTTGTTCAGATAATTTTAAATATAAACATCTATGACTTTGGAGGATGGATATTGTCAATACAAATGAGAAGCTCATTACAGGAACTCTTGTAGATGCAAAAGATATTGAGGTATCAGCAAAAGGAGAACCGCATAAGCATAGGGAGTTTATGCATAAAGCAATCCTGGAATTATTTCCTGATTATATAACTGCATCTATGAACCTTAAAGATGAACCCTTTTCTGAGTTGGTATCCTGGAATTTTGAGTATACTCAGGAATTGGGGACAAACGAGCCTACATATCATGCACATCTGGCATTAAGAGATGAGACCGGAAAGAACGGGCCTGGGATCATCTACGGAAATAAAACTATTGAGGATTTGGTAAGAAATATAAAAAAAGCTGAAATACGGTCAAGGCTATTCCCAGAATCAACAGGTGTCTCTGACTATGCACTAAAACAGGCATACCTTTTCAGCAATGCAAAATTTGTCGAGAGGACGTTTGAGTTTATGGCACTGTTATTGATGGAAGAAAAGCCTGACATAGAAAAATCATTGTCCGATATTGCCTATTCTGACCCTAACTCCGGCCCCTGGGATTTTGATACTGGCCGCGGCCTGATGCCTGTCCTTTACAACCCGACCACTGAAAGAATAGGGAAAGCCACTGAAGTATTTAAAGAAGTCAACCAGGAATTAAACAGGAAAAGGGATGAATTTCTGTATGCTGCATTGCCTTTTAATGTTGCTCTATATTCTGTTGTTGTCCCGGTAGCATATGTAAATAATCACTATGGGAAGGAAGCGCATATGATACCAAATGAGGCCAGAATAAGCATATTGCCTCATTCATTTGAAATAGCTAAAAGGGCTTTTAATGACTATCTTTCTCATGTAAACAGGGAACCATTCATAAAGATGAAGGAATATACTTCCCCTCTCTCTCCTAACTACTAATCCTCTGAAACCGCCAGCATCCGACTTCAATCCTGTGTATTTTTCTCGTATGGAATTCCTGAGTCTGCTTTAGCGGAAAATCAAACCTGAAAAAATGGGTTATCCTGAATCCCTTGTCTCTGGAAAACTTCTCAACGAAATCTTTTGTCGAAATCTTGTGAAAGGAATAGACAACCTCCGCTATCTCAAATGCTTTTTCCAGAAATGCCTTATCTGCGTGTTCGCTTTTTACGCCAAAAGGCGGGTTTTGCAGAACAACATCAGCTTTCCCATGAAATCCTGAAATGTCATGATGAAGTATTTCATATCCGTCTTTAATCTCCATCAGGAGCAGGTTTTCTCTCAGCTGCTTCAGGGCTTTTTCATCAGCATCCACAAAAAAGACTTTTTCCGGACTGAAAAAGAGTGCAGCAATTCCGAGAGTTCCAGTGCCGCAGCCCAGGTCAGCTATTGTCTTTCCTTCTATATCCCCGATATGGTATGCAAACCACACCACTTCTGCAGCTATCTCCGAGTCTGTAGGGTATTGCTCAAGCCTCCATGACGGCTTCTGGAAGCTCTGCATCCTCGATAATGTAACTGCCAGCTCCTTCTTTGACTTCATTATACCGCTGTCATAAAACGGCAATGTTTATAAATTTATGATATTATCCTGGCAGCAGGGTGATTTGGTGTCTGATAAAACAAAAGAAGACAGGCTGAAGGATGCCTTCAACAAGATAAAGGCTGAAATGACAGACCATCTCGAAGCCATAAACGAGAACACCAGTGAAATAAATTCTTCACTTGACTATATAAAACAACTTGAGGCAATGATATCCAAGCTTGAAGAGCGGCTTGATGCTGCGGAGATGAAGCTCTCCAGGATGTCGGGAGAGAAGACCTTCACAAATGAGGAGTTCAGCACTGTGGTTCTCAACCCTAAAGAAAGGGAGATTTTCCTTATGCTCTATGAGAGCAAAGGGGACCTTCTTGACTATAAGAAAATAGCACGCCATCTTGGACTTACTGAAGAAATTGTGAGAAGGCATACGGCCGGCATGATAGGGAAAGGCATTCCCATAATAAAGAAATACTTTGACAGCAAGGTCTATCTTGTCCTTGATGCTGATTTCAGGAATCTCCAGGCAAAAAGGAACGTGCTTAACCTGGGATAAAAAATAAAAAAATATCTAATGACTTATTTCTTTTTGGTTGCTGCATAGTAGACCATATACAGTGCTGACAGGCCGACTAAGATGTAAACTACCTGCTGCAATAGTGGGACTGATCCAAAAATTAGGGCAACAAGGTCAAGACCAAAAAGGCCAACTAATCCCCAATTAAGCCCGCCCACAACTACAAGCACAAAAGCAGTCCAGTCAAGTGCGCTTTTTTCTGCCATTTTATCACCTCCCCATACCTTTTTGTAAGTTAAAAGCATAAGAATTCTTCAACCTGGTGAAAAACACCTGCGGCATAGCTATAATAGGGGTATCTACTTAATAAATCTTTTTGCTGGGCAGGATATGATTATCTCATCAGTAAAATTTATATACATTCCAAGTTATAGTTTTAGTCATGGCATTATTTGGGCAGGAGGGGAGTTCTGATATAGGGTTCAGCAGGCAGATAGAGAGATTCAGGTCAGGCCTTAACAGCGCTGAAGACCTTGAGAAGGAATTTCACAGGCTGAGCAAGATAGTCAATTCTTTTCTTGCTGAGAAATACGGCGTGCATTACAAGTTTACATATGAAGACCTGAAATTTGAGCTCAGAGAAAAAGGATTCAGCGATGATATGTGGGCTAAAATTGGAGGGCTTTGCGACCTGATGGATAAGCTGGAATTCGAAAAGGATATGATAAGCAGGGAATCTCTTATGGATGCTGCTAAAAGGCTGGCCGGGCTGGTTATGTCAAAAGAGATTCCGGAAACAAAATTCAGTCCCGCTGATCTTCTTCCTGAGCCTCCACAGCTTGCTGAAGAAGTGCATAAGGCGCCCGCAATTGAAAAGGAAATGCCTGAACTCCCTAAATTTGAGCCGCCCCCGTTGAAGGAAAGGATAACAGGAGTAATAAAAAAACTGAAGAAAAACAGGAAAGAGCTGGATAAAGGCCTTGAAATGATAGAAAAGGAGAAAAAAATTGTTGGGCAAGAAAAGAAGCTTATAAAATCAGAATTAAAAGACCTGCCTGAATTCAAGCTTTTCAATAAGACTCTTGAAGATGAAGTAAGAGAGCTTGAGACAAAAAAACAGATCCTGAAAAGGAAAGAGGAGTTTATCCTGAAGCATATTGAGGAGCTTACAGGGCTGCAGAAGCAGACTTCAGACCAAAGCAAACAGGTAAAGGAAGGGCATATATCATTGAACAAGAAAAAAGATTATGTTGAAACAAAAGAGAAGCTTATAGCAGGCATAAAAGAGGATCTTGAGGCAAAATACGCAGAGACTCTAGAGGAGATAGAGAAGATAAAGACAGAGCTGAAGGAGAAGAGAGCCAGTTTCACAAAGCTGCAAAAATTCTACAGAGAAAGAGAAAGCCGGCTTGCTATGGAGGAAGAGAACCTCCTGAATGAAAAGAGGAGATATGCCAAAACAATTTCCAGACTAATAAAAGAGCATCTTGAAATTGCGGCGGGAGACCTTCTCCTTACGCAGGCTAAGATAGAGGAGCTAAAGAAGAGATGCGATGAGGCTGATAGGAAAATCATGGAATACAGTGACAAATACAGAAGCATGGCAAGAAGAAAAGCAGATCTTGAAGAGGCAACAGAAAAGAGGAAAAATTTTTTCATTTCTCTGGAAAAAGAAATGAGATCAAAAGATGCTGAATATGCTTCAATAAAAAAAGCAATTGATGACAGGAGAGACCAGCTGCTGAAACTTGAAAAGAAATTGAGCGTATTCGAGTCCGGGCTTGAGGAGCTGAAGAAAAGGTCAAAAAACAAGAAAGTGGAGCTTGATATGAGGGAGCTTGACCTTAAGGCGACAGAAAGCGAGATAGGAAGGATAAGGGCAGGAATACGGGCCAGCGAGCATTCTCTGGAAATCAAAGCAAGAGAGATGAAAAAGAGGAGTGACTCATTCGTGGAGATGGAAACAAAAATAAAGAATGATATTGCGAGAGAGAAGCGAGCTGTTAGGAAAACGGAAGAGGAGCTTGAGAAACAGGGATATGCTGTTTCAAGAAAACTTAAAAAATTCGAGATAATGGAAAACTATTATGACAAGGCGGCCAAAGTCGCCCTCGAACGTCAAGATGACGCTCATGAAGAAGGCGGGAGGATAGAAAGGGAAATAAAAATCACCCACGAATTCCCGAAAAGAGAGCTCGGAAGCCCTGATGTGCTGGATATACTTGAATCCCTAAAAAGGGCAAAATCACTTATCAGGAAAAACAGCATGGAAGAAGCCAGGGAGATCTATGTTGAGATACAGAAACTTTTTGACAGGCTGGATTACAGGGACAGAGACGAGCTGTACAGGAAAATGATACAGGTCTTCAATTCAACCTCTCCGCAGGATTTAAGCAGCGAGGATATAGATACCCTCATAGAAGAATTCAGGGATTCTGTCAGCAGAGGCGACATGAGGACAACTGCAGACATTTATCCCAAGATACAGTATAAGTATGCATCCCTGCCCCAGGAAGAGAAGGGAAAGTACTACAGCCAGATAATGGAGCTCCAGCAAAAAATCGCCTGATTCTATTATAAAAGCAATAAGCATTTAAATAAGTATTTACTCTTGAGTGGCACCAATTGAGGTGGTTACATGCCAATAACACTTTATTTACCAACCGCAGCCCATAATTATAGCATGAGGACTGAAGTAGATAGCCCAAGCGAATACGGGAGTGGACAAAAACTAATAATCGGGGCTGCAAGATTTGAGGAAGTAGAGCCTGAATACAGGGTAAAGGCAGATTTGAAGAAGTTCAAGCCTGATACAAGCGGGATTGAAGAATTGGCTACTAGGCTGGCAGCAAAAGCTAAGCCGTATGCAGAAGTTGCAGGATCTGCTCTGTCTGAGGCATATGGAGGCCTAAAAGAAGCAGCCGGGCATGCTGCATCAGAAATCAGAGGTAAGCTGGCATCAAGGAAACCTGAAAATGAGGATTTGTCTATGCTTGGAGAGCTTGCCAGCGTTGTCGGCAGAAGGACTTACAAAGGGGCTTCTGCAGGATTAAAATCACTTGGAGCAAAAATATCAGCCGGAGCCAAAACTCTCGCTGCCAAGGTTAATGAAGAAGTACTGCCTAAGGCTGCTGATGTTCTGAACAAAGAAGTAATACCCTATGCTCACGTCCTGTCACAGGATGCTCTTGAAGCTGCAGGACATTTCCTTCAGCAGAATAAAGATTCACTGCCTGATCCTGTAAAGAGGATGGGCATTGTCAAAGAAGTTCTTGCAGGACTTGACGGAAGCGTAAGGCTGGTGCTTGAGCTTGGACCAGAAAGCGGGACAAGGCAGGTATACCGAGTTCCGGGACCGGATTACAGGGCTTTTTTCAGTGACATGAAAATAAAGGATCTAGAGGAGCTTACAGGCCTGCCTGTCAGAGGATACATGAAAAAAAGCAGCCTGAATGCAATATCCGCTTATCAGGAATAAATTTATTATTTTATTAATCTTTCAAATCAATATGGTAGAGCAAAGAGCAGACTGGATATTCTGGATATTGCTTTTCATATCAGTAGCAATGGTATTTTTCCTCATGGCTGCTCCGCCTGAGATAAGGGCTGCACTGCTGCAATAAATTTAAAAAGATATGATTTCTTTTTACCTGTATGGCACTAAATATCCTGCAGATATTCGGAAGGATGCTCGGTCATATCCTAAGAAGAGGAAAGGGGATATTTAAGGCACTTTTCGTAATAGACAGCTTTTTCAGGGTATTTACAATGACAATCATCATCCCGCTGTTTTTTAGCCTTATGCGTTTCAACATTATAATCGTCTATCTTGGTCTCCTGCTCGGGATAATAATAGATGTGCATGACTTCATTGCAGATGCAGGATTCGCAGAGTTCCTGTGAATAGTAATGTTTTTATTTTAATTGATTTTATGATAAATGCATGACAAATGACCTAATAGCTGAAACTGTAGTGCTGACAAAGAGAGAACTGGCAAAAACAAATATGGGTCTGGGTTCTGCATTGAATTATCTTAAAAGGCTCGTTAGACGAAGATTTCTTGATCCAAGAGACGAAAGACTCGCCAGGGAGCTTGAATCTGTGTATTTCCTGCTGAAAAATAACAGGGACGGCACAACTGCATTTAATGAAGGGCTCAGGAGATTCAATATTGTCTGGGAAGAGCTAAAGAAAACCAGGAGAGTGCATTAAATTTCTTTCAGAAGCCTGAGAGCCATTTCCACCTCTTCAGGTGCCGGAAATCTTAATTTTAATATGAACTCCTCTTTTATGTTTCCAAGCTTTTTCAGCTCACTTTCATTTTGAAGGGGCTCATACTCTTTTATTTCTGAAATCAGTTTATCATATCCTTCAGGAGGCTCCGGGATATGCTTCTTCAGCCTTTGCCTTAATTTTTCCTTTATTGAAAGAAAACAGTAAACAATTGTATTGCCTGCGTTCATTTTTGCAAGGTCTGCCAGTTTGTCAAATCCTGCAGAGGCTTCATATCCTGCTTCCCCATTTTCTGCAGCTGCTTCTTCATGGCTTTTATAGCTCGAAAATATAGAGCCTTCATCTGTTTCCGGCTTTGGCTGCTCCTCAGGAATTTTAATTTCCTCGATTTCCGGAGTGTTTTCTTCTTCATTTTCAAGCTCGGTTATGTCCGTTACATCTATCTCATCTGGGCTTTTTTCTTCGGTTTCGGGCCCTGTTTCTGTTTCTTCCTTATCATACTGCTCAATCTGCTCAAGCGCCTGCAGGTCCTCTTCAAGGCTGGGCTCTGATATATCTATTATGTCCGGCATCTTTTCCTGTTCTTCATCATAAACTTCAAGCTCTACTGCCTCCTGCTCCTCTATTTTTCTGTCCTTTGTCTTCATGACATAGAGTGCCTCTTTTTTTTGTGCCCATTCTATACGCTGCTGCCTGCCAAATGAATTAACCACTTTCTTCAGCAGCCGTGCAATTTCCGTTATTTCATACTCAGAGAGAACCTGTCTGGTTGACCTCTCTCCAAGCTTATGTCTTATTGTCTCGTCGGTATCAATGTCCTTTACATACTCATACTGCTTATCAGCAACATCAATGCTCCTTACAGAAAGTGTCCTGTCATCAACTATATATGCATCCGGATAGACGCTGCCATATTCAAAGTCCTGCCCAAGCCCAAAGCAGGCATTTACAACAATATTTTCACCGGCATAGTAGGCTATACCTGACTTATCAGCATTAACCATCTTCTGAACCACAAGAGCAATGGAGAACTCTTCTTTTGTTTTGTTCTCCCTGAAATTTTTTACATACTGAATAAGCTTGTCAGCACATGTTTCGAGAATTGCGCTGAACAGTCTTTCTTTTCCCTTTATGTTAAGTATGGTTTTCTGGACCAGCCTCAGTTTCTCAGGTTCGTTTCCTATAAAGCTGTGCCTTATCCCGACAAAAACCTCTTCTGATTCAAGCATAGATGTTACGCTCATATTGAGGTCTACAGACAGGCTAAGGTAGGCTTCGACAAGCTCTTCAGAGAAATCCTCGTTAAACCTGTATCTCCTGATTAAATCTTTTACCTCCTCGATTCTCTCCCTGAACTCTTCCTCAGGGCACTTGAAAAGGCTGCTGACTGGCCCTTTAATCTGTTTATGCCTTATTATCTCATCAAAAACCTCTCTGGAGATGATGAATCCCGGAGGAACCCTAAACCCTTTTTTGAAGAGAAGTGCAAGGTTAAGAGCTTTCTTCCCTATATATGGAAAATCCTGCTCTCCTGACTCACTGAAAAAAAGGATATATTTCATAACGGTAAAGTGCCATGCAGCATATTTAAACATTTTGGAAATTTTTAGACAGATTTAAATTAAACAAAGTATTTTATAATAAAAACTGCGCAGGGGAGCATAGTGTTGCACAGCATAAAGATAGACGATATCGTCACAATAATAACCCGGCTTGGCAAAGATGGGGAGGAGCTTGTTGATATGCTGAGGAATGAAATATCCCTTGGGAATTACAGGCCCACACAATTCCAGATTGACGATATAACCGATGACCTTGCATCTGTCAACCTGAATCTTTACAGTTTTATGAAATCACTCATGGGCGGCAATAAAGGGATTATTGATTCTTATCTTAAACATAATGTAAGGCTTAAGCCTTTCAATGAATCCCGGTATTTCGCAGACCTGGCGGGCAGGGAAAAAATATTGTTTCTGCCAGGTGTCCAGGAGCTCTTTGAGGATGAAGGATATCTTCTTGAGGAAACTGTGCCCGATTACCGGGCTATTGCGCAGAAAGTGGCTGAGCTGGAAGATGATGGCCTGTTGAAAGTTTATAATGTCAACTCTAAAGGAATAAAGCTCGTTGTAGCTTTGGAAAAAAGCATTGCCGATTACCCATGCATCTCCCCAGATAAGATGGAAAAGATAACAAAGAGGGATCTGTACGGCCAGCCAATAGGTTTTACACTATAGACTCTGGCATAGATTATAACTTTTTCACAACGCTGCCGCTGTCAGTATCATCAATAGAATAGCCTTTTTTCTTTATCTTACCACGGAGTTCATCTGCCAGCTTCCATTCCTTATTCTTCCTTGCCCCTTCTCTTTTTTTTACCAGCCCTGTTATCTCTTCAGGAATTTTTTCTTCCTCAAAGTCCAGAATCCCAAGAATTGTATCAAATGCCCTCATCTGTTTTATGCAGCCCATGGCCTCTTTTTTGGAAAGTTTGTTCTCTGCCATAAGCTTATTTGCTAAGTTCATGAATTCAAACACTGCAGCCTCTGCTTCTGAAATATTCAGGTCATCATCCATTGCATCTTCAAATTCTTTTTTTGCTCTGGAAATGATGTCGTCTGCGCTGCCGCCTTTTCCGTCTGCCAGCTCGAGTTTTCTCATAAATTCTTTAAACTTGTTTATTATGTTTTCTGCAGAATCAAGGGATCGGAATGTAAAATTCAGCTGCTTCCTGTAGTGCGTGCTCATAAGAAGATATCTTATTGCTTTTGGAGAATATCCTTTTCCGAGTATATCTTTTAGGATGTAAAAATTGCCCTTGCTCTTTGACATTTTTTCGTTGTCAACAAGAAGGTGCTCGCAGTGCAGCCAGTAGTTCACGAATTTCTTTTCAAAACAACCTTCACTCTGTGCAATCTCATTCTCATGATGGGGGAAGATAAGGTCAATTCCTCCTGTGTGGATATCAAAGGTCTCTCCCAAGAATTTTGTGCTCATTGCGCTGCACTCTATGTGCCAACCAGGCCTTCCTTTTCCAAGCTCTGACTCCCAGAAAACGTTTCCGTCCGACTTTTCATATGCCTTCCAGAGCGCAAAATCATTTGCGGATTCTTTTTCATACTCGTCCTGCTTTACCCTTGCTCCTGCCTTCAGGTCCTTGAATTTAATCTTTGAAAGCTTGCCGTAATCCTTGAATTTTGAGACGGAATAATAAATCGAGCCGTCCTCGCTCCTGTAGGCCATGCCGTTGTCAAGCAATTTCTTTGTTATCTCAATCATCTCTTTGACTGACTCTGTTGCTTTTGGGTATTTTTCAACACGCTCTATGTTGAGAGTGTCCATGTCACGGAAAAAATAGTCTGTGTATTTTTCTGTGAACTCCTTCAATGGAATACCTTCTTTCCGGCTGTCCCTTATTGTCTTGTCATCCACATCTGTAAGGTTCATGACATGCATAACTCTGTATCCTTTGTACTTCAGGTATCGCCTTAATATATCAGAGAAAATAAATGCGCGCCAGTTCCCTATATGTGCGTAATTATAGACTGTCGGGCCGCAGCTGTATATTTTTACTGTGCCCTTCTTCAGTTCCCTAAAAGGCTCTTTTTTCCTTGTAAGCGTGTTGTAAAACTGCACTACCATCTCGGAGAGTAAAACATTCTCATTATTTATATTTATTCGTATAAAGCTTTAAATATTGGCAGTTTCTACAGTGTGGGGAATGAAACTGCTGTTTTTTTCAGACGTTCACGGGGACATGAAAGCACTGGATAGCCTGAAGGCTAAATCTGGTCAGGCAGACAATGTCATATGCGCCGGGGATTTTACTGTTATGGAAAATAATATCCAAAAGATTATGAAGCAGATAAACAGCTTCAGGAGCCCTGTCCTGATGATACACGGCAACCATGAGAGCGAAGAGATGCTGAAGGAGCTTTGCGAAAAGCATGACAATATAACCTTCCTCCATAAAGCTGTCCATCATGTCGGCGATTATGTTTTCATGGGATACGGAGGAGACGGATTTTCGACAAAAGACAGGTATTTCGAGGATGTTGCAGCGGAATTTTTCAGGCCGCAGGCTATCGGGAAGAGAAGGATCATCCTGGTTACCCATGGCCCTCCCCACGGAACAGAGATTGACAAGGTAAACGGAGAATACAGGGGAAACAAGTCATACAGAAAATTTATTGACGATATAAAGCCCCACCTCGTCATATCAGGGCACCTGCATGAGAACGCCGGAAAAAGCCACAAGATAGGCAGGACCCTTTTCATAAACCCGGGGAAAAGCGGGGTTTTTGTGGATATATAACCCTTCCAGTTTCTTTTTGGAGATATTAAATTTAAATATAAGTTATTTTTTTCTGTATAAGCAACATGGTGGTTAATGTTGTAGCATCAATGTCTCCTTCTACGGATATCTGTGCTGCATCTGCAAGCGGGATATATATCTATGATAGGCCGGAACTGAAAGGGAGAAGATATATTGATTTCTCCGCATCCACAAATAACCTTGTCCTGGGGCACAACCATCCTAATATAACGCAGGCCATTATAGAGCATCTTTCGAGCGGCAGGCCTCTGCATGCCTCCTCAAGGTATCTTATGCCAACTCTTGATGACTACCTGTCTGCTCTCGGGAAGGCGCTGCCGGAAGAGCTAAGCTATGTAAACTACAAACTCTCAGACGGAAGCGACTCTGTTGAAGAGACAATAAAATCAGCTGTAACTTACCAAAGGATGAACAAATCAGGGAAGAGCACAAAAGTAATCGTATTCAACAGCGCGCACCATGGGGAGACTATCGGAACTATTGCAGCCTCAAAGAAGCATATTGACAGGGAGCCATGGCATACTCCTCTCCAGTCTATGTTTGTATATGTCCCTGATTTTTATGATTTGGACAAATTAGAGGCTCTTCTTGAAAAAGAAACCACTGCAGCGATACTGCTGGAGCCCATACTTGTAAATGGCGGCGTTATCATGCCTCCTGAGGGATATCTTGAAAAGCTGAAAGAAAAATGTGAACTGCATAGAGTTACGCTGATATATGATGAGGCCCAGACAGGGTTCGGATGGCTGGGCAAATACACTGCCGCGGAATATTTCTCTGTCGTGCCTGACCTTGCTGCATTCGGGAAGGGGCTTGGAAACGGCATGACTATAGCCTTGGCAGCATTAAAGCCCGAATATGATGTACTTGACTATAACCAGACGGGATTTACTGACGGCGGAACCCCGATAAATATGGCAGCTGCAACTGCAGTAATAAATACGCTGCCGGAATACATGGGCGGAGTGGAGAAAAAGAGTGCTGCTCTTCTCCAGAGATTAGACGAGATTACTTCCCGTGATGCTCATGTAAAAAAAGTCAGGGGTGCGGGGCTCATTGCCGGCGTTGAGTTCGTATCAAAGGAGTTGGCTGGAGAAATATATAGTGCATGCATACAAAAAGGGCTTATTTTAAGAAAATCCGGTCCAGGCAACACACTGATATTCAAGATACCTATAATAGTAACTGAAGACCAGCTGCTGGACGGGCTTGAGAGATTTGAGCATGCCCTAGATGAAAAACAGTAATGAATATGGAGAGCTGCTGGAGCCTTATTTTAAAGAGGGTTCCCTGCCGCCTGATGTCAAAATATTCAGAACAAAGACCGGCGGTCTAAATAACAATCTGTTCCTGAAATCTGAAAATGATCCGGAGATTTATGTCTTGAGAACCCCGCTCGAAACTGCATTGAGGAAGGAAACAGAAGATCATATCTTTCAGGAATACACCTCAATAGGCTTAAAGAATGGCGGGTGGAGATTCAGGAAGATTCCTGAACAGGCCGAAGATATAGGCTGCTGGATTTCTCTTGGGTTCCCTGTTGTATTGCCGATATCGCATACTGAATCATCAATGCTGTATCCCCTTCTCTCAGCTCCAACATACAAAGATTCTCTGATGGCAGGAGACCTCTCCGCGAACTCTGCCCTGCTGGATAATTATTTTTCTGTTATTATGGATGCACACAAAAAGAATGTTGTTTTTGGCGACAGGTGGGGACCGAATGAGTTTGTTTCTGATAAAGGGATTCTGCTCCATGATTTTGATACAAAGCTTCTCTCAGAGGACAGGAAGGACTTTGAGCTGTCGCAAATCATATACTACTCTGTCCACAACGCTGTATCATGCCGCGGGGAGGTTGTCCAGTTCATAAAAAAGCTGCTGGATGATAGAAAGGCTTCTCAAGAATATAACCTGGATATTGTAAGCCAGTTCCTTGCAGGCCATATCAGCTTTTTCAGGGGCATGCCCGACGGCGGAATAGAAGAGGAGATAAGCTCTTTAATAGATTCTCTTTAGGATAATAATCTAAATTCTGCCCCTATTCTATTGCCTAATCCCAGATGATATTTCAGAAAAATATTGGAAAAGTAACTCAGTTCTGAAAGCGCTGATGCATTACTGCTGATAATGATTACCTTGCTGCTCCTTGGCTACCGCAGTAAGAAATTCTATCTTGGTTTTATCCCCGTCAATGGCCGTGAGCCTGTGATAGGCAACTATCTCCTCAATAGGCATTTTTAATGGGTTTTTGATGCCAGATAAATCAAACATATCCGTGGTGCTTCTGGACACTTCACTAAAATAAAGCAGGTTGTACCCCTGCAGTGTTTCTTCAAGCCCCACGACAGCATGCCACCTGTGAACCCATCTGCCTTCCTCCTCTGTAACAACCTCTGCCAGCTCAAAATTTGTGAATCCTGGTTCCATAGAATGCTCTTTATAGTGCGGCAGATGCTTGAGATAAGTATAATCCATCTTATGTGCTGGAAGAGTGAAGTTATATTTAAATTTAGGCTGCTGCTATTTGTTTCTTGCCTAGTTAATTTCTTATATAAGCTGTGCTTAGATTCTCCTATGACCTATACTCCTGATTATGCCAAGGGCCAGGTTCTTGTACTTTTCATAAACCCGGGAACGGACAGGGGGTTTGCAGAAAAATTTGGCAAGGGCCTTGGATATGAACTGTCAAAAGAAGAGTATGCACATAGCAACGCACCTCATTTTATCTACCTTACGCCGGAAGGCGAAGAGCAGGCAGCCATAGATAATTTTCTCAACTACGCTGCTTTTGTTGAGTCAGCAGAATTAAGGGATATAAAACTTGAAAAAAGATGGGAATCAATGGGCAGGCTGGAAGAGCTGATAGGTGATTATACTGAAGCTGCTGAGTCGGATGAGAATTATGGGAAATTACTGGAGGAGATACACAGTAGCTCGGAAAAATTGTTTAGTGAATTTAACAGTGGTGCCGGATGATGGCTTTTCTTCCGCTGTATTTTGAGATTGGAGTTATTGTTGCGATATTCTTTGCCCTGCTTGAGATACAAATTGAAGGCAAGCACGGCTGGGCAAAAAAGCTTCCCACATGGAGAAAGCAGTTCTGGCTTTTCAACAGGATATTCGGAAGAAAGAAAGAGCTCACGGGCTATCATGTCTCTATGTGGCTGTTCATCTTTTCGATGCTGCATACTGCTTTCATATTTGCGCCATGGACTCTGCAGAACGAGGCACTGGTGTTTTCATTGTATATCTTCATAACATTGAGTGAGGATTTCCTGTGGTTCGTGCTGAACCCGGCATTCGGACTGAAAAAATTCAGCAGAAAATATGTAACATGGCACCCGAAATGGCTAGGCCCGCTTCCTTTCCAGTATTATCTGGGGATTATGGCATGGGTGGCTTTGTTCTGGTTTGGTATAAATTATTAGAAAAATGAAAAAATAAAATGAAAATTATACTTTGGCAAGCTCCTCTTCTATCACAGCCTCAAATGCTGAGTAAGGCTGCGCTCCCCTGACACTCTGTCCTATCACTGTTTTTCCGTCAGCCTGTATCACACCAACTAAAAACCCTGGTGTGCCTGAAACTCCTGCACTCGTGCCTGCGCTGAAGTCGCTCTGGACCTCTGCCTGGTATTTTCTTGAGTTAATACAATTGTTGAACAGTGATGTGTCCATGCCGAGCTCTTCAGCCCATGCCTTGTAGTTATCAGCACTTAATGAGTCCTGATTTTCGAACAGCTTGTTATGGAATTCCCAGAACATTCCCTGTTCGTCTGCGCATTCTGCTGCCTCTGCTGCAGGTGTTGCCTGAGGATGTATGCTGCTCAGAGGAAAATCTCTGTAAACAAACCGGATTTTCCCTGTGCTGATATAGTTCTGCTGTATTGAAGGCAGTGTCTCACTGTAAAACCTGCTGCAGTATGGGCACTGGAAGTCTGACCACTCTATTATCACAACCTTGGCTGATGCACTTCCCTTTGACGGATCATCATCTATGCTGCTTGTGTATTCTGTAGCCTGCGTTGGCTGTGTAGGCTGAGTAGGCTGCACTGGTGTTGGCTGTGCCTCCCCTGAAAGATGCCTGTCAATAACAGCCTTCAAATTGTCATATGGCTGTGCCCCCACAACTTTCTCTCCGCCTATGAAAAATGTAGGCGTGCCTGTAACTCCCCTGCTTGTTCCCTCATTGTAATCTGCCTGGACAACAGATGCCTTTTCCTTGCTGTCATAGCAGTCATTGAATTTTGCAGTATTAAGGCCAAGATCTGCTGCGTGCTTTTTCAGGCTGGCTGTATCAAGGGCTTTTGTCTCAAAAAGCCTGTCATGATATTCCTCAAATTTGCCCTGGTCTCGCGCACACTCTGAAGCCTCTGCTGCCTGCTGTGCCAATGGGTGCAGGCTGCTCAGTGGGAAATGCTTGTATACAAACGTCACCTGCCCCTCATACTCATCCAGCAGCTGTTTCACTGTTGGATATGCTCTCTGGCAGAACGGGCACTCAAAATCTGAAAACTCCTCAATAAGCAGTTCTCCATTGCTGCCTGTATTTGATTTCTTAAGGCTGTTGAGAAGTGACCCGACGCCGTTGCCCAAACCAAATCCGTTTGTAAGTACAGACAGGACCAACAATACTCCCAGCACAATTGCATAAGTCTTCCACATATCATCTTTAGGAGCTGCTTTCCCGGATGCTCCTTTTGCGGATGATCTTCTAGAAGCAGTTGACTTCTTTTTAGTGTTTTTAGCCATTATTATATACCCCCTTTTGACAAAAGTATGGCTTAGCTAAATAGAATTGGTTTATATATTTTATCTAAATTTTAATTTTGGGAGAAACTTAAGTTTATAAAAAAATTTAAGAAAATTTCCGGAAATTATCTTCTGGATTTGGTTTTCCTGGCTGCTTTCTTTGTTGCTTTTCTTGCATGTTTCTTGGCAGTCTTCTTGGCAGCTTTCCTGTAGCTTTTTTTTGCTGCCGGCTTTGCTCTTGCCTTTGTTTCGGTGCTTTTCTTGTTCTTGCAGACCTCACAATATAATGAGCCAGCATATTTTGGATAAAAGACTCCGCCGCATATCAGGCATTTCTTCCTTACTTTGTATAATTTTGCCATTTTGCTCTTTCTTGGAAAAACAAGTTACTTTAAAAGGTTACTGTAAAAACGCCTCGCACCCCGCTTTCTGTGCAAGTTCCAGCAGGCCTCTTTCGCCATTAAGCTCTGAGCCGTCTGCAAATCTCCATGTAGGGTAGCCTGTTATACCCTCATTCTGGCACAGTTCTGTCTGCGTCCTCTGGGCTGTTGAGCATTCAACATAGCCGCCTGCAGCAGCAAATGTATCCCATGAGTCCCCGAACAGTTTCTTATTGTTCTGGCAGTGCGGGCACCACCATGCGCCATACATCACAACCCCGTTATCAGCAAGACACTGTGCGAGTTCATCATACTGGCCTGAGGAGCTGGCCGCGGATCTGAAAATCAAAAATCCAACAATAGCTACAGCAATTATAACAACGTAAACCAGATAGCTATTTTTCTTTTTCATTAAATTTTCAGAAACATGGTAACGTGCACCATTTTAAATATGTTTTGTTTGTGGCTGCTGCCATAGTCAAAAAATATATAAAGGCTCAAAGTCCTAATACATAAACGATGAGGAATGAGGGGTAGGGCCCATGATAGTACTATGGATAACTCTATACAACTTTTGTATAAGAAAGCAGGCATAAGGAGAATTCTGTTTCTTGTTGCGCTGTGTTTCTTTGTCTATTTCATGTTCCTCACTGTTTTGCCCGGAAATGAAAGGGTGATTGTGTGCGCTGCCAATGATAATTTCTGCACAGCATCAGACGGCGATACGGATGCAGGAGCATGCACTGCATATGGTACCTGTAATGGCGGTCCGGGATGGAGTCTGGGTTCTGGAGATTGTACTGGAGACGCCTCGTGTGCAACAACATCATGCTGTGGTGATGACGCGGGTGAAGCTGTTGTAGCGGAATCCTCAAGCACAGATACTCCTTCAGGATATAATGATGCTGTAACGGCATGCTGTAATGTCGCTACAGACTGCAATTACAATGGCGCCTGTGTAGCAACAGGAAGCGCAAGTTCTGCTTCCACACCGGATAAAGCCTACTGCGGGACAGGCAGCACATGGTACGGAGGGGATTACTCAGAAGATGCATGCACTGCTGTTGCAGGAACCGGCAGCTGGAATATAGGCGGAGAAATAAACACCACTGTCTGCTGCGGCGACGACTCAGGAGAAAATAAAAATACAAGACAAGTAAGCGAAATCTCTATTGATAATGGGTTTGCTGATAATTCAAGCGATAAAGCATGCTGTCTGGCAGGTGATTCATGCATCAGCTCGGGCACATGCTACGCAAACGGGACCTCACCTGCGGATGTGGACGGCGACGGAGATAATGATTACTGTGATGCAGGAACATGGCAAGACTGCAATTCAGATAGTGACTGTTCTCCCGGACTAATTTGCTCCTCAAACGACTGCACAGATGTAAACTTCCCTTATTTCACATCAATACCTGGTGATGAAACAACAACATACGGTAATTGGGAGGGAGTTGATTTTAATGCTGATGATGCTATAGGCGTTGATACTTATGATGTTAACGACACCAGATTTACAATAAACTCATCCGGGTTCCTTGACGAAGACTCCGCAGTGTCTGCCGGGGCCTACAGTTTAAATGTTTCTGTAAATGACACATCTGGAAATACAAACTCAACAATATTCACACTAACTGTAAACAAAGCAACGCCTTCACTCAGTCTGAATTTCAATAGTACCAGTGGGAATACCACAATATATACAGGAAGCTCTATGGTATTAAACGGCAGTATTGTGTCAGGGGACAGCGGCGCTGTATTGCAGCTCTATAATAATGGAACCCTGGCCGATCAGGCAGCCGGCGCAGTAATCAATGATACTTTATTCGGCAGTGCAGGTACGTATAACATAACTGTAGTTTACATGGAGAGCCAGAATTACACTTCGGGGAGCCTGTCATACTTCATAGGTGTCAGCGACCCTGATTTAACAGCTCCATATTTCACATTAATCCCCTCAAATGCAACAATAACCTACGGAAGCTGGGCAGGTGTTGATTTCAATGCTGATGATAACATTGACATCGGCGACTATACTGTCAACGACAGCAGGTTTACAATAAGTTCCTCAGGGCTTCTTGATGATGTCTCTGTGGTTGCTGCCGGAACATACAGCCTGGATATCACTATAAATGACACATCTGGAAATACAAACTCAACAGTATTCGGGCTGACTGTCAACAGGGCAGCGTCTTCGCTTACCCTAACCGTGAACAGCACATCAGGCAATTCAACTGTGCATCTAGGAAGCGCCATACTGCTTAATTCTACTATAGTATCAGGAGACACTGGTGCAACACTCCAGCTGTATAATAACGGGACATTAATCAATCAGGGAGCCGGATCAATAAGCAACAATACCCAGTTTAGCAGCAGCGGGCTGTATAACATAACTGCAGCCTATCCTGAAACCCAGAATTACACTTCAGGCAGCCAGACATATTATGTAACTGTTGCTGACATACTGCAGCCTTACTTTACCGCAATACCTTCCAATGAAAGCATAATATACGGACAGAACTGGTCAGGCGCTGACTTTAATGCCACAGACAGCAATGGATTTGACTCCTATTCTGTAGCTGACAGCAGGTTTACAATAAATTCATCAGGATTCCTTGATGACGCCGCAATACTTAATGCCAGCGAGTATCTTATTAACATAACAATAAATGACACTTCCGGGAATTATAACTCAGCTATATTCAACCTGACTGTGTTCGCTGATTCAGATGGCGACGATATTGCAGATATAAATGACACTTTAAACGGAAATGAATCAACTCCTGCTGTCTCAGGGATAAACAACCTGAATATAACCATAAGAGGGAACTCTTCAAGAGGAAGCTTCCAAGGCAGGCATCCTGTTGTAATCAAGGAGGATTCAGATGTTCTTGTAAACTTCAGCCATAACTTCACAGCAGCACATCTTAACCTGAGCAAAGTGCACATAACAAAAGGGGATAACTTCATACTCCTGAATTTCTCAGGCCAGCTGCTGACAAATAAGACAGTGTATTTCGATGACAGCAGCTATATCAGCCTGTGCGTGAAAGATGCGCCTGTCTCTGCATCGTCTGATATAAGCGCCGCATGCACAGGAGCCAATGAGACAGACTTTACATCATGCATCGGCAATTCAACAGGGACAACAATAAACAATATCACATGCTATGATGAAGGCTCAAGGTTTAAGTTTGACAACCTACATCATACAGGAATTAAGGGAAGCGCTGCTGCGGAAGAAGAGGAATCAGGAGGGAGCAGTTCTGGGGGCAGCAGCTCAGGGGGCTCTTCTGACCGCAAGTATGATTTCTCTGTTACGCCTGAAAAGACCACGCTAGGAATAAAGCAGGGCGAGACAAGGGAATTCACATTAAGGGTTGCAAACAACAACTCATATAATATTGTGGTGAAAGCATGGTCAACCCTGGCTGAATTTATGACCCTCGAAGAGATAGATTACCATATCAGTGCAAATGACTATCAGGATATTGCTGTTATTGCTGCTGTCCCCAATGAAACAGAGCCGAAATCATATCTCGGTGATATAGTCTTCAGCTCCGGCAGCAGGACTCAATTTATTGATATAAGGATTGACGTTTTCCCCAAAGGCAGCCTGTTTGATATCATAACAGAGATGGACCAGAGATACGCTTCTGTCCTGCCAGGAGAATACCTGAAATTTGATGTCACTTTATTTAAATTCCTAGATGTTGCAACAGAGGATGTAACTATTGTATATCTAATCAAAGACACCTCCGGAAATGTGCTGTGGAAAGAGAGCGATACAAGGGCAGTGCACAAGGAGCTTGAGTACAACAGGGAGCTGAGGATTCCCTCAGACCTGCCTCCCGGGGATTACCTTCTGGAGACAAGCGTCAATTACCAGGGCAAGGCCGCAACCTCAGAACTCTCATTTACAGTTGTAAGCCCTGCTCCTGAGGCTCCGCCTGAAAACTATCTCTTCCAGATAGAGCTTCCTGCAATAAAGATTCCTGCAGAATTCTTTACTTCAAGAGCATTCATATCTGCCTTCCCAAGAGTGCTGCTTGTGGTGATTATTTTATTGTCAGGGTTAAAGCCTCCTGGAACTGCAAGGAAGGGAAAAAAAGCAGGAAAGGGGAATAAAAAGAGAAATTCTAAGTCATAGTCCTGAAAGTTTAGCAAAGTTTTTATATTCCCCAGAATAATATTTGGATATGAGTTTTTTAGGAGAGGTACTCACGAACAGGATAATTATAAGCGTAATCCTGACCTACATTGTAACAGGCGCCCTAAAGCTCCTTTTCTATTATCTTGGTACAGATGAATGGAATTTTATGGTATTTTTCAGGACAGGAGGCATGCCAAGCAGCCATATTGCCTCTGTTACTGCTATGAGCGCCGCAATATACCACCTTGAAGGCGTCTCCAGTCTCTTCATTGTGGCGCTTATACTCAGCTCAATAGTGACTGTTGATGCAATCGGCGCAAGAAGGGCTGCCGGCCAGCAGGCTCAGGTCATCAACAAGGTTGTTGATGAATTCAGGTATTTCAGGAAGTTCAGGACAAGGAGGCTCTATGAACTAATCGGGCATACCCCAAGACAGGCCCTTGTGGGATTTATAATAGGCATTATAGTCGCGAGAATTGTCTTTATGTTCTAGATTAGTGCTATAACAATGCCAATGAACAGGTAGACGATATTATCCCTGACAGGAAGAATAAGGTTATAGGCTAAATTTTCTTTAGTGTCATAATATACTGATGCTGTAAGCAGCCCGAATATGAATATAAGGCCTGCTGCAAATGTGCCTGCTGTCTCAAACAGTATCACTGCAAGAAGGCTGTATGCCAAAACATCATTATACGGCAGGTTTGATTTCACATCCCATAAAAAATACAGGACTGCAATTATCCCTGAAAGCGGTATTGAGATTGCAGGGCTTACTGCGAGGAACTTAAGGAAATAGAAGAAAACCAGGGACAGGACTACGGGCCTTGCAAAAATAAAGTATTTTTTCCCTGCTTTAAGCTCCTCTTTTGTGAAATGCGAGATTATTGTCCCGACCAGAAGCCCGGAATATGTTACCAGCAGGAGCAGGATATGGTTGAGTGTCAGCATAGATCTGTTGTTTTATTCAGAGTTTATATTTGTAACTAAATTTTCTTAATATATCCCCTGACATATTTCAGTATCTCCTCTCCTGATGCTATGTTGAAGCTTATTCCCCCTGCAGAATCGTGGCCTCCTCCTGAAAGCAGGGCGGCAGGGAACTCCTTCTTCAGCTTTTCCAGGAGGTCAACACCTTTAAAATCAACTCCGTCTGCCCTGTAGCTGATTGAATCTGCCGTAACTGCAAGCGTTATTTTGGGCCCCTCGACAAGCCTGTGGGATATCCCTATCAGTTTTGAGGATGCATATTCCCAGTCAGAGACAAGGCTTTTCTCTATTATGACTAATTTGAATTTTCCAAAATCCTCTATCTTTGCATATTTCTTTGCTGCTGCCCTTACTCTCTCTGTCTCCGCTTCAATCCTGGGATAGATTTCATTGATTATCCTGGTATTATTGGCTCCCGGCATGAACAAACCCTCAAGTATGTCTGTCCTCTCAGGGAATTTGAGGTAATAAGTATCATGGTCAATCACAGCTGCCCACTTCTCAAGCTCTTCTCTGGTGTATCCTGACAGCTTTACATACGCATCATTATCCTCTCCTGACGACTTGTCAGCGACTCCTGAGAGACCCGGGAGATGCTCTATTCCCTTTAGTGCAGGGTCAAGTATGACAGCAAGTTCTGTTGCAAGTGCGCCTGCATTCAGCTCTGAGCCGAGCCCGAAAACATGAGGGTTCAGGAAGCTTACTGCCTCGTGCTTGTTTTCAGCATCGAACCTGTGGTGGTCTATTATTACAAATTCAATGCCGTATGTTTTCAGCCTCTTTATTGATGCCATGCTCTGCTCATTTGAGCCCAGGTCTGCAAGTATGATTAAAGGGGGCGTAGTGCTTTTTGAAGAAAGGAAATTATTGAGGTCGCGCAGTGCATCTGTGTAATCATAGAATGGTGTCCTGCTGGACGTTCTCATAATGTTCCTGCTGTAGCCAATTGAATTCAGTGCTTTTTCAAGCACAAACCCTGCAGCATATCCGTCTACGTCGTTATGATGGCGTATTACTACGAACCTGTTCTCGGAAACAGCTTTTCTTATTACTGATTCTGCCTTCAGGAAAGCCTCTTTCATCTTTTCAAGGTTCCCGGAATCTATAAGAAAACCTTTCTTCCTGTCTTTCACAATGTCTTTTATCATCATCTTTCCAGAATATTTCCGTAGTCCCTTTTTCCCGAGTCCTGCCACGGGCTGTGACCGTAATGGACAAGGAGGTCCACGCCGAGCCTCTTGACTTCAAGAGGGAGGTCGCAGCTGCCGTAGCATGAGCCGCCCCAGATTATTACCTGGGCCCCTGTCTGCTTTTCTATCTCTTCCTGCATTTTTTTTGCATCCGGCTTTATGCCGTCCGGAAGATGAAGACAGACTGTCTTTGCTCCCTGCTTCTTTATCTCATCCACCAATCTCTTTATCTCAAGCTTATACATACTGCAAAGGGAGAAAGAGGCCATATATAAAAATGATTGGTAATCTCAGAAAAGGAAAAAATAAATTTAGTCTGCGGCAACCTCAAGGGAATTGTCATCTTCTGACTTTTTCCATTTCTTGCCGTTTTCATCGCATTTTGGAATATCCATAAAATAAGTTGTGTTTGTCTTTGACTTTCTTATTCTTGCCATTGGTTCATCCTTGCTTAAAGCTGTCTCTGCTCTGTTATGATGATAAAAATAACTCGTCCATCTCCTCTTCAGTAAGATTCCTGTCGTTAATTGCCTTGGAGAAGTCCTTATTCCTTCTGGATGCATACCTTTTCACTTTTTTCAGAGTGTCTATGTCGTCTTGGTCGTACATCTTCCATCACGGTTAAGACTTTTTGCGTAAGGGCTGTTCTTGTGGGTGGGGTGATAGTAAGAAATTTGCCCTTACGCAAAAGTTCTTACTATGAAGTAGTGGTGTTGAGTATATAAATCTTTCTATTTTTAACTATTATAGAGTAACAACTTGATTAATATGGAGAATTATTTTGTTTTGGCAGGAGAATATGGAAAGCGCATGTAGTTCCTGCATTTATGGCAGAAATAGACAACTTTCTGGCCTGTCAGCCTTACACGGCAATTAGCTCCAGGAACTAGATAGGTGTAGCAGTGCTTGCAGAACCTTCTCTTGTGCTGCCTTGGCATTGTGACCTTGTATTTCATGCCTATTTTCCTGGCCAGTTCTACATACCTGTCTGCAAGATCAGGGCTTTTCCTGAAAACTTTCTCTGCCTGGCTGAAGAGCTCATTTATCCTCTCCAGGGCTATCTCCTTCAGCTGGCCTGATTTTTTGCTGTGCGGCCTTTTCATGGCAGGAGAGAATTGGGGCAGCTTAATAATTGTTGCCACAAAATTTATAACCCCAAAATGAATTAATAGGGCCATGGGCCACATATTCTGCCGGCTGAGGAATGTCAGTGTAAGTGATATAAGGGCAAGGCTGAAGGCAGATGAAAAAGAGCATGCCAAATACGGCCTCTATCTTGAAAATGTCTGGCAGAATGCAGATAATCCTGATGAAGTGCTGTTTTTGTTCAGGGCATATGACCTGAAGAAAGCAAGGGATTTCATTGAGGCCAAGCATAAAGAGACGCTTGAGCAGAACCCAGAGGCTAATCTCCCGCAGATGATATTTCTTGAGTGAATAGGCTGTTTTCAATCAACTTATAGTTCCAGAAGTTTTTCGAGTAAAGGGAATTCTTTGTAGGGCTGATTGAAAGACTCAGAGCCCATATGCCCTTCTCCATGAAGAATGATTAGCTTGCCGCCGAGATGTTCAAACATAAAATATCCTTCCTTATCATCACATCCCCAGGGATCATTATCTGAATTTATGAAAATAATCTCTTTGGCGTTATGCTTTATCTTCTTCCAGTTATATTTTTCCTGCAATATTAATTCAGTCTTCTTTGCTTTTCCTTTGGGTCTTGCATAGCCTGCCACTAAAACTGCCTTATGGATTCTTACTTTGATGTTTTCTAAAACTGCCAATGCTAATGGAGCCCCTGCAGAATGCCCGATTATTATGGTCTTATCATTGAATTCCCCGCTTTTAAGCACAAAAGGAAGCTGCGATTTAAGATTTGGCGTATCGGGCTCCGGAAGCGAAGGTACCCACACATCATACCCTTTGTTCTGTAAAAATTCTTTTATCTTGGGCTGCCAGAATGAATTTGGATTGCAGGAGGTTCCATGCAGGATAATTGCATTCTTCATGCATGAAAGAGGTTTTCCTTTGTATATAAATATTACCTGATAAAACAGGACTAAATAAATATTTAAACTGGCAAATATTTGCTGTGATTATGGACGTGTCAGAATATTTCGGGATACTTGCAGACAAGACAAGATTAAGGATAATAGACTTTCTGCAGGATGGGGAAAAATGCGCCTGCGAAATAGTGCCATACACCGGCAAATCACAGCCAAACGTCTCGCTTCACCTCAAAAAGATGGAAGAAATCGGGATATTATCTTCAAGGAAAGACGCTACCAGGGTATTGTATAAAATAAAGGATAAAAGAGTAAATGAACTTCTCAAAATTCTAAAATAACAAGATATTTAAGTTAGTAAATATTTGTGAATATAAATATTTGTAAAGAGGATTAATATCATGGATATTTTTAGCCCTGTCCGGTCATTTGCAGACCTTATTACCTATGATTTACTTAATCTGGGAAAGGACTCTTATCTCGGAAGTGCGGCAAATTTCTTCATATATGATGTAATAAAGATTGGTTTCCTCCTTCTGATAATAAACTATAGCATGGCAGTCATAAGATATTATTTCCCAATGGAAAAAGTAAAAAATATCCTGACAAAAAGAAGATGGCTCGGCCTGGATTATCTGTTTGCAGCCCTGCTCGGCGTCATAACTCCCTTTTGCTCATGCTCATCAATACCTCTCTTTATAGGCTTTGTAGGAGCAGGCATCCCGCTTGGAGTGACCTTTGCTTTCCTGATCAGCTCTCCGCTCGTGAATGAGGCCTCCCTTTATCTCTTCCCTGCAATGTTCGGGATAAAAGCTACCCTGATCTATAATATAATCGGAATTGCTGTAGCAGTAACCGGAGGGATGATTATACAGAAGCTTAAGCTTGATAAATATGTAAGCCGGGAGCTATTGAAATTCAGGTCCAGGCTGCAAATCTTAAAAGAGCAGGGTGGCAGGCCGCTGCAGCTTAAAGAACTTGTTAGATACTGGTGGCAGGACGGATGGAATATAACAAGACAGGTTTTCCCTTATGTTCTGCTGGGCGTTGGCATCGGAGCTGCTATCCACGGGTTTGTCCCTGCCAGCCTGGCAGAAAGATACCTGTCTTCAAAAGAGTGGTGGGCAGTGCCTCTTGCAGTTCTCATCGGTGCGCCGTTTTATGCAAATTCTGTAGGAGTCATCCCGGTAATGGAAGCACTGGTCGGAAAAGGAGTGCCTCTTGGGACTGCATTGGCATTCATGACGTCTATAGTAACTGTCTCAGTCCCCGAGCTACTAATCCTTAGAAAAGTTATGAAATGGCAGCTTCTAGCCACATTTTTGAGCATTACAATTATTGGAATTGTTATTATGGGGTATGCTTTGAATGCAATCCTATGAATCTTTAGAGAAAAGGAGTAGCCCCGCCAGGATTTGAACCTGGGTCGCAAGGTGCCTCCAGTGAAATTATTCATCTGCCAGAGCCTTGCATGATTGGCCGCTACACTACGGGGCTAAAGTGTGTTAGTTATAATTTGATGAGAAATCTAGGTGTTTTATAAGATTTATTCTTTTTTCTTGGCTGCTTTTGCCTTTGGCTCTTTTTTTACAGCAGGCTTTTTTGCAGCTGCCTTCTTCTTTGGCTTTTCTTCCTTGGCTTCTGCTGGCGTTTCCTCGGTCTTGGGAATGCCTGCTTCAATATCCTCAGCTTTTGGCTCTTCAGCGAGAGCTTTCTCCTGTGCCTTCTTGCTTACATATTCATCCGGCTCTTTCTCCACAACCCTGATGATGATGCCCTTCAGAGGATAAATCACATTGAATTTCTTCTTCAGGTCATTCTGTATCTTGTTCTGTATGATCTCAGTATAGAGCTCTTCATAGGAAACGCCTGTAACAAACTTAACTAGTTCTGCCTTAAGCTCTGCTCTCAGCTTCTTTTCAACAGACCTGCTTACCTTCTCCCTTGTTATAAGAAGCGGCTTGATCCTGATTTTTACACCGTCTTTTGTGGAAACGACGAAAGACTCATCTATCCTTGTAATGCTTCTCCTCATGAGCCTTTTTACAGATGAGGGAAGATATTCATAAGAAACTATTTTTGTCTGGAGCTTGTTATCCTTGAAATCAGCTATCTGGAACTTGACTGCAATATTCTGCGACTTTATGTCACCTGTAACCTGCATAAGATTGACTTTCACAGTCCTCTTTATAGCCTCTGCAGGCTCGCTTAAGAATGATTCCCCTATAACCCTCTCTTCGAGGAATTTGGGAGCAGTTATCTTAATCCATTTCTTCTTCTTTATGCTTATCCTTGATGTTTTTGGTTTAACAACAGCCATATGCTGTTTGAATTTGTGTATAGTTTAAAAAGCTTTTGGAGAATGGTAACAGTTACCGGAACTGTTTAAAGAAGTGAAGATACACTGCTGCTGCATTAGGCCCGAATTCTCCCACGCCTTTCCTGGCTACTTCACCAGCAGACAATATCCTCTCGGCCGAATGCACTGATGAGTACAAAAGCCTGTAATCCCCGCCCAGGCCAATCTCCGGGTTTTCTGGGTCATTCACTCCGTCATATGAGACCTGGGTTCTTACATAGAACGTATGTACCGTGTCTGGCTGGTAAATCCCAATATAAGCTGAATTTCTGGTTAGCCTATCGCCATGCCCTACATTCGCCAGGACCCAGACAAAATCTCCTGGGCTAATTTTTCTCTCCAGGTCTGATTTATTCATCCTGTAACGAGAACTATAAGTTATTTATAAATATATAATCATACGTCAAGATTTACTACATTGACTGCATTTTCCCTTATGAACTTCTTCCTCGGAGCAACATCCTCTCCCATAAGGTCTGTAAACTGCCTGTCTGCCTCAACTGCATCATCTATAGTTATTCTTTTGAGGTATCTCCTCTCGGGATCCATTGTTGTCTCCCAGAGCTGCTCAGGGTTCATCTCTCCCAGACCCTTGTAACGCTGTATATTGATGCCCTGGCTGCCCATCTCTTTCAGCAGCCTGTCCTTTTCTTTGTCATCAAGAGCATAAATCTCTGATTTCCCTTTCTTCAGCTTATACAATGGGGGAAGGGCAAGATAGACATGGCCTTTCTCTATGAGCTGCTTCATATACCTGAAAAAGAACGTCAGCAGCAATATGGAAATGTGCGAGCCGTCAACATCGCTGTCTGTCATGATTATTATCTTGTGATACCTCAGTTTTGAGGCATCAAACTCCTCTTCAATGCCTACTCCAAGCGCAGTTATTATTGCAACAATCTCATTGTTCTTGAGTATCTTGACAAGCCTTGCCTTCTCCACATTAAGCACTTTTCCCCTTAATGGCAGCACAGCCTGTATCTCCCTGTTCCTTGCCTGCTTGGCAGAGCCTCCTGCAGAGTCTCCCTCAACAATGTATATCTCGCATTTTGCCGGATCTTTTTCTGCGCAGTCTGCAAGCTTTCCTGGAAGCGTGCTCCCTTCAAGGAGGCCTTTTCTCCTGACAAGCTCTTTTGCTTTCCTTGCTGCCTCCCTTGCCTTTGCCGCACTTATTGCCTTCTCAACTATTGCAGCTGCAACTTTCGGGTTTTCCTCCAAAAATGTAGACAATGCCTCTGAGACCACGCTGTCAACTATGCCCTTGACATCTGAATTCCCCAGCTTTGCCTTTGTCTGGCCTTCAAACTGGGGCTCTGGGACTTTCACTGAAAGCACTGCTGTGAGCCCTTCACGGACATCTTCGCTTGTAAGCTTTATTTCCTTGTAGCCGCTCCTGTCAACATAGGTGTTTATTGTCCTAGTAAGCGCTGTCTTCAGCCCAGAAAGATGGGTTCCTCCTTCTATTGTGTTTATGTTGTTGACAAAACTGAATATGTTCTCCTTGAAGCCTGAATTGTACTGCATTGCGAGATCAACGATGACGTCATTCCTTGTTTTTTCAAGGACTATTACCTCGTGGACCGGCTGCCTGTTGTGGTTGAGGTATTCTACAAATGACCTCAGGCCTCCTTCGTAATGGAAAACTTTCTTCTCATTGGTTGATTCGTCTGTGAGGGATATTTTTATCCCCCTGTTGAGGAAAGCAAGCTCCCTCAGCCTTGTTGCCAGAGTGTCAAACTGGAATTTTGTTTCAGGGAAGATTTCAGGATCAGGAAGGAAGGACACCATTGTTCCTGTTGCCTCGTCTTTCCCTATTACCCTCAGCTCTGATGCGGGCTTTCCCTTTCTGTATTTCTGCGTGTATACATTCCCTTCTCTCTTTACAAAAACATCAAGCTCTGCAGAAAGTGCGCTGACGACTGCAAGGCCTACCCCGTGCAGCCCCCCTGAGACTTTATATGAATTCTTGTCGAATTTTCCCCCTGAATGAAGCCTTGTCATAATTATCTCAAGCGTGGGCTTCTTGTATTTTGGGTGCTCTTCTACCGGAATACCACGGCCGTCATCTGCAACAGAAACCTTGCCGTTTGCATGTATCACAACCTTGATGTTGCTGCAGTGCCCTGCCATTGCCTCGTCTATGCTGTTGTCAACTATCTCATAGACAAGATGATGGAGCCCTCTCGGGCCTGTTGAGCCGATATACATTCCAGGCCTTTTCCTTATTGCAGAGAGCCCTGCAAGAACTGTGATGTCTTTTGCTGAATACGATGATTTTTCTTCTGCCATTTTTGACTAACTCATTGATGATTTTTCTTCTGGAATTTTATGCGAGAAAACCCCCTTTTCTCCTCTATAAATACTGAAAGTTCGGGCATATTTAAATGTTGTGGTAAGTTTGACAGAAGGAGGATAATTTTAAATATATATTAATTAATCTAAACTTAAGAGGTGGGACACGCACCCGCATGAAACCAGATGATTTAGGATATAAAGAATCACTCATATACCGGCTGGACACATACGGGAACGACACGTTTGTCAAAGCCTCTGAATATTCATCTTCTTTTCCAAACACGCCTTACCAGCATGTAAGGCATTATGCAACTTCCGGCTTTGAAGGCATACTAGCTGTCAGGGATGCCAATAATGAGTGGTATATCCTTACATTAGAAGAGAACCTTGACAGGATGCAGAAAACTATGAAGCAGCTGTTCCTTACCCAGCCAGAGGCTCTTGAAGCATCGCTGGAAGAAAAAAGAAAATTGTTTTCTGATATTCCGGGGGAGCCAGTAGCTTTGAAAGATGCTCCGCTGTTTCTTGACGCAAATAAAGACAAAATCAGGGAAGCCATCATGGAGACACTGAAGATAAATGCAGAAAAAGGCTATCTTGACCTTGATGCAAAAGACGGGCTGATCTACATAAGGCCCAATTTCTACAGGGACCATAAGCTGGATGAAAACGGGAATCTTGTTCCCGGGCTTGGCGTTGCCTCACTTAGCCACCATGCTGTGCTGGAGATAATGGTGCAGAACGTACCTAATTACCTTGCGAGCGCTCCGAAGTCAGGGGCCCGCATTCTTGTATATGATGAAGAACTGCACAGGAGAGTCATAGGGCTTCCTCCCTCAGATACGCCCCATCTGGGCTTCTCAGGCATGTCGAGGAAAGCAAAGCTTGGGGCAAACTACGGCGCCGGTGGAATGGTGAAGAACCTTGCCAATCTGCTTGGCTTTGATGAGGGCCTGCTTACTGATCATGACAGGAATGTGCTGGAAGGAGGAGGGGAAAACGCTTTCATGATAAAAGACAACAAAGTATACACCCCTCCGTTAACCCAGGCAATACTACCGGGGACCAAAAGGAACCTGGTGATAAAAATAACAAGGGCGCTGGGATATGAACTAATAGAAAAGAAAATTCCTCTTGAGGATTTCATAAACGCTGATGCAGCTGCATTTTCTGGAACATGGACAGGGTTTGAGCCTCTCGGAAGCGTGGTGAACTGGAATCCAAAGATGGAGAGCAACTACCGGCCGCACAGGATTTTCGGAAATGTAAGTGAACAGTATTCAAATTATCTTCAAGGGTATCCTCTTGACTCCCGCCTTGAAAAAGTGCTTCCTGAAAAGGCCCATATTGACTTCAGCAGATAGGTTTTTATAAGACTGCTGGTTAACTTCTTATTATGGATTTTTTGGACAAAATAAAACAGGATTTGCGTCCGGATACTTCAGCGCTTGTTGAAATAGGGATATTTGTAAAAGAGATAAACAAAGAAATTAAAAAAAGCAGGATAAAAGCCTCCTGTGTTGCAGGCGGCAGTGTTGCAAAAGGCACATTCCTGAAAGGCGATTTTGATGTTGACCTGTTTGTTAAATTTGATTACTCATACAAAGATAAGGATATATCAAAGCTGCTCAAAAAAATTCTCAGGAAATTCAGGCCGGTAACTCTCCACGGCTCAAGGGATTATTACCAGATAAGGCATGACAGCCTGAATTACGAGATTGTCCCTGTCCTGAATATAAAGAACCCTGAAAAAGCCCTCAATGTAACTGACATGAGCTTCATACATGTTGACTGGGTAAAGAAAAAGCTGAAAAAAGGGCAGGAGGATGAGATAAGATTAACTAAGAAATTCTGCAAAGTCATTGGGGTCTATGGTGCCGAATCATATATACAGGGATTCTCTGGGCATGTTATTGACATCCTGATAGTGCATTACGGCTCTTTCCTCAATTTGCTGAAAGCCTCCCAGAAATGGAAGCCTAAATTAGTTATAGATGCAAAAAAGCACTACAAAAATTCCGCTGATGTGAAGTTCAACATCAACAAGTCAAAGCTGGAAGGGCCAATGATTGTTGTTGACCCTATACTGAAAACAAGGAACGCTGCCTCTGCTGTTTCCATGGAGAAATTTGAGCTGTTCAGGAAAAAAACAAAGGAATTCCTGAAAAAGCCGTCTGAGGAATTTTTTGTTGAAAAAAAGATAAGTGTGGAGTATCTAAAATCGAAGTACAGGAAGCATCTTGTTGTGCTGAAACTAAAAGCAGGAAAAGGCAAGCCAGATGTCATCGGCAGCAGGATACTGAAAGCATTCAGGTTCATGGAATCAGAGCTGGCAAAAAAAGGGTTTGAAATAAAAAAAAGCGGGTGGCACTGGGACAAAAAGCAAAATGCGCTTGCGTGGTTTGTATTTGAAAATGCTGTCCTGCCTGAAACAAGAATTGCTGAAGGCCCCCCTCTCGAGATGAAAAAGGCATGCAGCGGCTTCAAAAAAGAGCATAAGAAAACTTTTGAGAAAAAAGGCAGGCTATGGGCGGAAATCAAAATAGAAAAGAGGGGGATTAAAAAGAATATAGAGGAGATTTCAAGGAAAAAATACTTCAGTGAAAAGATTGGACTTGAAGCTATAGAAAAGTATTTATAAGTTATATTCTCTTCTCTTTATTATGAAAAGATACATTGTTTTGATCTCGCTTGTCTTTCTGATTGCTGTTATTTCCGGATGTGCAACAGATGGGAACTATTCTAATGAAAATAATGGGGCAGACACTAATGAAACTGCACAGGACGGGAAATGTTCGCCAAATAACGATATAGTCTGCACCATGGAGTACAACCCTGTATGCTGCAACGGCAAAACATACAGCAATTCCTGCGTTGCAAGGGCAAACTGCGCTACAGATTGTGTGGCTGGGGAATGTAGCTAGGAAAATATTATAAACTCCATATTGTTTAATTTTCTCTGATGTTTTCAGAACTTACTGCATGGATTCTTGAGGGAATAAGGACGCATGGGCTCCTTGCTGTCATAATCGGCGTTGCAATTGAGACAATAATCATCCCCATACCCAGCCCCCTCATTGTGATGGCTGCAGGCTACGTCCTGATACCGCAGGGAGCACTGATGGCTGTGCTCTGGAACGCTCTCTGGATTGCTGTTGTCGCAGGGCTGGCGCAGACAATAGGAAGCTACTTCCTGTTCTTCATAGGCTATTACGGCGGAAAGCCGATAATCGAAAAATATGAGAAGTGGCATGGCGTGTCATGGAAGGAAATAAAGGGATTCCAGAAAAAATTCAGCAGGGGAGGAAAAGAAGACATAACTTTATTTACAATGAGGCTGCTGCCTATAATGCCTCTCTCTGTAATCTCCGGGGTTGCCGGCATCATGAAATATGACGTAAAAAGATACTCAGCAATGACCTTTCTTGGAGTAGTCCCAAGAAATATCTTTCTCGCGCTGCTCGGCTACAATTTCGGGGAAGTTTACACTCTTATCGCAGGCAGGATAGACCATGCAGAAACAATAATGACTGTGGTTCTTGTCTTGATTATCATTGCTTATGTTGCAGGAAAAAAAACAGGATATATAGATAAAGTAAGGAAAAACCTTTTAAAGTAGAGCAATTCAAAAATATACATGGCAGAGTTCAAGGGCTATATGGTAAGAAGAAAAGTAGTGCATTTCCTGCTTGGAATAGCTTTTGTAATCTTTATCAATTCCGGGATTATCAACTACAAACAGGACCTGATACTTATCCTGCTATGCGGCCTGATACTTGCCTTCATTGCAAGCTGGTACATAAAGGTCAGGAGGCCAAAGCATCTCATTAATCTTCTTGCCCTATTCGACAAGCCAGAAGATCTTGCAAGCTTTCCGGCAAAAGGGGCCGTATTCTACATTCTCGGCGTGTTGATGTCTGTGTCGCTGTTTGACAAAGATATAGCCTCAGCATCAATAATGATACTGACAATAGGGGATCCTGCAGCCCATGTAATAGGAAACTATTACGGGAAAACAAAGACCGTAATCAATGAAAAGAAACTGCTTGAGGGGACTCTTGCAGGCACTCTTGCCGGTGCGGTTGCCGCCATGTTTTTCGTGCCCCTTCCAATTGCCTTCTTCGGCAGCGCTTTCGGCATGATGGCAGAAGCTGTTGAAGTTGAAGTGTTCAACCTGGATGATAATTTCTTCATACCCTTTGTCTCAGGGCTTGTGATGAGCCTTATCTCACTGCTAATTTAGCAGTGCAAGAAGCTCCCTTGGGCTGTCGACAATTATATCCGCATCCTTCAGCCTGTTCTTGTGGTGGAATCCGTATGTAACTGCAACTGTCTTTACTTTCGCAGCCCTGCCTGCTATTATGTCCCCGTCCATATCCCCGATATAGATGGCTTCTTCCGGGCTTACATCAAATTTTTTCAGGCATTTCAATAACAAATCCGGCTTCGGCTTCAGCTCCCCGTCATCCTCCGCGAAGTATCCGTTGAAATATCCTGACAGCTTGTATTTCCCAAGCCTGTAGTTAAGCTCTGATTTGAAATTATTGGTGACAACGGCCAGCTTATATCTGGCAGAAAGCGCCTTAATGGCTTCTGGAATGCCGGGATACGGTTTTATGAGGGGGCTGTATTTTTTCAGGCCGGCCTTGAATATCCTGATGTTCCTCTCTATCTGCTCTTCTGTCACAATATTAAGCTTTCTTAATGTCTCTCTCCAGTCCAGTTCAAGAAGCTCTCTTAAGTATGCGTCATCATCAGGAATTTTGACCTTGAATTCTTCTCCGAGCTCTTTGTATATCTTTCTTGTGAAGGCAAAAGTATCCATTATCACGCCGTCATAATCAAACATTACAAGCTTCATGAGGATTTGGATTGCTGCTTGATTTAAATAATTAGAGCCTCTATTTACTTTCTGCATAATTTAAATATAAGCTCATCCTATTTTGGGCTGGGATGGTAACTTATGAATATGAAGGCCTGCAGCTTTTAAGGAGAAAACCTATAAAAAAAGGCATAATAAGGCAGAAGTATGCTGGCAAGAACAGGAGTGAAAGTGTTGGAAATCTGGAAGCAGTATTGATTGGTGCATTCGGAGCAATTGCAAAAGAGTACACAGGAAGAATTGACAGGCCTGCTTTTACAATAGGTGTGAGGGAAGCCGATTCAGAAGAGCCCTATTCTATCTGGAGAACAGGATTTGTGAACCATCCAGAGCACAACTCCATATACACTTCGCCTTTCGCTTCCAGGTATATCTCATTTGAAGGCTATGAGGTATTATTTAGTAAAATAGAATCTGCGAATGAGGTCTTGGAACTAAAACAATTATTCCATGAATATTTCAAGGCACAACCTTAATTCTCCAGGTCTTTATCTTAAGGCGTTAACTATTTAAACCCCTATAATTTCCAAGCCCTCATGGCTAAAGACCTTCCCAAAAACGTGAAAAGGTTCGGTGCAAGGTATGGCAGGACCACAAGGCTCCAGTACGGAGCTATAGAAAGGACCCAGAGGGCCTTCCACAAGTGCCCATACTGCAACCAGAAGAAAGTAAAAAGGATTTCAGCAGGCATCTGGCTGTGCCAGAAATGCGGCTCAAAATTCACAGGGAAGGCCTATACTCTTTAATCAAGAAAATGGTACTATACAAATGTTTCCAGTGCAACAAGGAAATAGAAGACTCAACCTTAAGGAAGAGAGTCAGGTGCATCTACTGCGGTTCAAAGATGCTGTATAAGCCACGAACAACCACAACAAAAGTCAAGGCAAGATGATAACTTGCACGCTTGAGATAAGCGAAAATGTCGGGGAGTTATACAAAGTTTTCCTGTCTGAAAAGCTGCAGTCGGACCGCGCGAGCTGCAGAATGACAAAGGGGAGGACACTGAAATTCGAGATAGAGGCAAAGGACCCTGTCAGCATGAGGGCATTCACAAATTCGATTCTGAGAATAATTGAGACACATGAAAAAATTTCAAGGGTAAAATGAACAAGGAAACAAAGGAAAAGCTGGAGCAGCTGCAGAATCTGGAGCAGAACATCAATTCTATTTTATCACAGAGGCAGCAGTTCCAGTCCCAGCAGCTTGAAATAGAAAATGCGATGGAGCAGGTAAAGGATACTGAAAAGGTTTTCAGGATAATAGGGAACATAATGGTTGCCTCAAAGAAAGAAGAGGTCAAAAAGGAGCTTAGGGAAAAGCTGGATATTGTTGAGCTGAGGCTGAAGACTCTGGAAAAACAGGAAGCAAAATTCCGCGAGAAAGCATCTGAACTGCAGAAGGATGTTATGAAGGAGATAAAGTGATGGAAGATGTCAGAGCTGGAAGAGATTACAGAAATTCTACAGGAACTGCTGGATGATACCACAGTGCCTAAAAATGTCAAGACAAAGATTCAGCAGATAATTGATTCCCTCAACCAGAAGACTGAGCTTTCTCTGAGAGTCAACAAGGCGCTGAGCCTGCTGGATGAAATATCTGACGACAACAACATACAGCCTTACACAAGAACCCAGATATGGAATGTTGCTTCAATACTAGAATCCATTAATTAGGCTTTTCAGGAGATTTTGGTGCTCTCTTCTTTATCCTAATGCTTGACTTCACGACAGTAGCATTAGGGATGTATATTATATCGCCTGACTTGGTTCTTATTTTCACCTGGAAAAGATCAACATTCTCTATCTCCCCTTTTATTCCAGCTATCTCAACATGTGCCCCTTCTTTAAGTCCTTCTTTCCTGTAGAGCAATGTGCCTGCTATGAGGTTCGGGATGAAATCCCTGACTGCAAGGAAAAAAGACACTGCTATGACTATCGTCAGCAGGACAGACAGCATATAGACTATATAGCCTGCAACCCCAAGCTGGTCGAGCGCAGCTATGAATGCGATAAAATAGATTATGTATGCCAGCACTGAGCTTATGAAACTGTCAGCATTGATTTTAAGTCCTGTGTACTCCCTGATTATCTTATTCAGCTCAACTTCGCTAAGCGCCTTGTATGCAAACCTTTCAACAATCTTACCTATTATCAGCCCGAATATAAATGTAAGGACTGCGAGGGCTATCGTTATCAGCGTAGCGTTGACTACTGAAAGTGCGCCTCTGAGGTCTGCAAATGGTATCTGGAATATCATTTTAGATTAGGGATATTTCATCTTATTTATTTTTATCTGTTCTGAGGGGGACAAACATGAAAGAGCCATGGTTCTCCCCTATTAGCTCACTCCCTTTTTTTCTTATTTTTATCATTGCCTGGCCTGTGTGCTGCTCGCCGAGGGGGAAAACAAGTATGCCTGTGCCCTTAAGCTGCTCTATCCATTCCTGCTTTAATTCAGGAGCAGCCGCAGTAACTATGATCCTGTCATACGGCGCTTCTTTTGCATATCCCCTGCTGCCGTCTGCCTCCACTACTGCCACGTTCTTTATGCTTGCTTTTTCAAGATTCTTTGCTGCGGTTTCTGCAAGCTCAGGAATTATCTCAGTAGCTGTTATCTTTCCTTCTTTTCCTACAATCGTTGACATCACAGCGGCATTATAGCCGCTCCCCGCACCTACTTCAAGCACTTTAAGGCCTTTTTTCAGCTCAAGCAGCTCAATCATGAAGGCAACTGTGTACGGCTGGCTTATTGTCTGGCCATGCCCTATGTAGAGGGGATAGTTTGCATAAGCCTCTTCCATATATCCCCGGGGGATGAACAATTCTCTTTTTGTCTTTCCCACAGCATCAAGGACTTTCCTGTCTTTTATGCCCATCCCGATGAGCTCTTTAACCAGGCTTTCTTTTGTGTATGCCATATACCCAGGTAATCAGTAAAAACATATAAATACTTTCTTGGATTTTCCAGAGCCATGGATGAGAGGGAGAAATATATTGAGGCCGGAAGGATAGCAGGCACTGCACTGAAATATGGGGGGAATATGATAAAAGTCGGAGCTTCCATGCTAGAAGTGACTGAAAAAGTCGAGGAAAAGGTTCTGGACCTTGGCGGAGAGTTCGCTTTCCCTCCGCAGATTTCACTTAATGAGATTGCTGCACACTACTGTGCAGAGCCGGATGACAAAATAGTTTTCAGAAAAGGGGATGTTGCAAAGCTTGACGTGGGCGTGATGATAGACGGATATATCGGGGATAATGCGCTTACTGTTGATTTAGGTGACAATGAAAAGATTGTGAAAGCCGCCAGGGAAGGGCTGAACAATGCCCTGAAGCTTGTAGGTCCGGGAGTGGCAATTTCAGATATCGGGAGGGCAATACAGGACACAATAACAAAATACGGCTTTGCTCCTGTGAGGAACCTTTCAGGCCACGCCCTCAGCCAGTATGTGTATCATGATTCCCCGAGCATCCCGAATTTTGACACAGGGGACAAGACAAGACTGGAAAGGGGTATGGTGATTGCAATAGAGCCTTTCGCATCTACGGGAGCAGGCATAATATTTGAGAGCTCCAATGCAAATATATTCTCAATGAAGCAGAAAAAGCCTGTCAGGAACATGATAACAAGGCAGGTGCTGAAAGAGATAGAATCATTCAAAGATATGCCCTTCACAACAAGGTGGCTGACAAAAAAATTCCCAGAGCCGAAAGTCAATTTTGCGCTGAGGGAGCTAATGCAGCAGGATATGCTGAACAGCTATCCTCCTCTTCCTGACAGGGACGGAGGATTAGTGAGCCAGGCAGAGCACACGGTAATTGTGGATGATGATCCTATAATCACAACTAAGATTTAAGCCTGGAGATTATTTTTTCTGTGCTGAGTGCTTCTTCTTTTCCGGATTTCATATCCCTGAGATTCAGCTTGCCGCTGGCCAATTCCCTTTCCCCGACTATAAGGGCATAAGGTATGCCATAGGAATTCGCAAATGCAAGGTTTTTGCTTATGCCCCTGTTAAGAAGGTCGATGTCCGTGTTTATGCCTGCTTCCCTGAGCTCCTGGGCAATACTGAGCGATTCCTTCACAGTTTTTATAGGGATAACATATACTTTTGCAACTGACTTCTCATCAAGCCTGTCTTTTTCCCTTAGGGCCTCTGTTATGACATCTACGCCGAATGAAATTCCTGTTGCAGGAATCTCTTCCTGTTTCCCAAGGTAATTCCCTATAAGCCTGTCATATCTCCCTCCGCCTGCAACTGAGCTTGTGATTGAGGACTTGTTAAGGAATATCTCGAAAATCGGGCCAGTGTAATACGCAAGCCCTCTTGCAAGGGAAGGATTGAAAACTGCAGTCTTTACATTTAAGTCCTTGAGATAACCCAGAAGCTCGTTCATCTCTTCTATCCCCTGCTTTCCCTCTGCGCTTTTTATTGTCTTTTCAAGTTTTTTCAGGGTTGCGCTGCTGTCTTTTTCCGGAGAGAGCGTGTCAAGTATAAATTCTGCCTTATCTTTTTTCATTCCGTTTGCAGTAAGCTCTTTTTCAACTTCCTTTTTCCCGATTTTTTTCAGCTTGTCGATTGACACTGTAACAGAAAACCAGTCTTTCTCTTTTACTCCGGCATCCGTAAGCACGCCGTCCAGTATTTTCCTGTTGTTCAGCTCTATGTAAAAATCAAATTTAAGTTTCCTGAAAGCTGAGTCTGCCAGTGCAAGTATCTCTGCATCTGCTATCATCTCCCTGCAGCCGACTATGTCAGGGTCAAACTGGGTGAACTGCCTGTATCTCCCAGTCTTTATGGGCCCGTCCCTGAAAACCTCTCCTGCCATGTACTTCTTGAAAGGCATCTTTACATTGGGGTTCATTGCAATGTATCTTGAGAAAGGGACTGTAAGGTCAAACCTCAGCCCGAGCTTCCTGTCTCCCTGGTCTGTCAATCTGAAAATCTCTTTCAGTGCATCTGACTCCTCGCCTGCTGCAAACTTTGCCGCCAGTGTCTCGTATTTCTCAATTATGGGCGTTTCAACAGGGTTGAACCCGTAATTCTCGCATGTCTCCTTGAGTACTTTGATTATCTTGTCCCTGAGTATTTTTTCCTCAGGCGAAAAGTCCCTTGTCCCTTTTGCATTATCCAGCTCCATTATTATCACCTTTGTTTTATTGTTTTATATAGTTTTTGTAGTTTTTGAAAAAAATAAAAAATAAGTTAGTGGATTGATGCCCTCTCGTTTGATGTGCACACATAACCGGGAGCATCTGCTGCTTTTGTTTCTACCCTCATAGGCCTGCTTCCTGCACTATACTCGTCTTTATCCAGCACCCTGACCAGCAAAGAGCACAGGCCTTTTTCAGGGTCAGCACCAAGAGTTACCTGTCCTGTCGGCAGATATGTCACCATGTTTATGGCCTGATTAACTTCATCCGGCACAATGACTCTCGGATTTGGCGTGGACCTGAGAAACACAGGCCATAGAGTAGCAGAGCGGCCGTAAAGGGTTATCCCTGTAATGTTCTCGATAAGCTGCTCTTCCCATTCCGGCTCGGAAAGGATATAATCATACAATTCTTTCCTTACTTCCCCTGTACCTCCCTCTTCATTGCAGGCAATATAGGAATACTCCTGGCTGGCAGGGCTATAACTCCCTGAAGTCACCAGACCTACCCGGATTGCCCTCCTCAACAGCTGCCGGCACGCATCTATATCCTCTTTGGATTCTTCTCCCCATTTGTATGAATTGGCTGCCATACGGCCAACCACAATAGGGTTTGGTATCCTGATATTGCTGGAACCGTTTCTTGCCATACTTAGCCAGTCATCGTAAGACTGAATCTCCCTGACAAGAATGTCGTTTTCCTGAATAAGTTCTTTTTTCTCCAGTTTTTCCAGAGTTTTGTCATCAATATCCCCTCTTAATAGAAGAGAAGGATAGAGAACAACATCTCTTGGTCCTGACATTATAAATCTGTAGAACTCCGGGAAAAGAAAGGGCTGATTCTCTCCTCCATCCAATTCCGAAGCTATTTCTCTTGTTGTATTGATTTGTTTTACCATTTTTCATCATCTCCTTGTTTTATTTTTTGTATTCCGGAGAAGGGCATTCTCCTATCTGCTCTGCATTCATTATAATATAGCCTAGCAGTGTTGTACTTATCCTATACTCACAGCCTTCCTGAAGGGGTTTATCATACAGGAAAAAGCCGCCCACAGGTTTCCCCTGAAGATCAATCTCCTGCCCTACCACTCTAACTATCCCGTCAGGGCCGAGGACACTATAATCAGCATATCGGAACTCGGAATACCAGCCCCTATCCATTAGGTATGCCCTTGTCGTATCTTCCCTGCCTATTACCCTCCCTTCAATATTTCTCAGGGGGAGAGTAACAAGGCATGCTGCTGCAATAGCAAGTCCTGCTGCTGATATGAGTAATTTGTCCTCTATGCTTATTTTATTTAGTTTAGCTAATGTTTTCATTCTCATCATCTCCGCCGCTTAATGCCCGGCCGGCGCTTTGGTTATCTAATTAACAAAACCAGGACTGGAGATGATGATGCACTCGAGAACGAAAATAGTTGAGGGCGACAGGCGAGAATCGAACTCGCGTCTTAGGATCCACAGTCCCAAATTCTGCCACTAAACTACCGTCGCCATTAAACATCAGAATCACCCTTAACAGAATATTCTACAGTTGCCTCGGCTAAAATCTGAAGTGTGTCATACAATTTTAAATCCGAATCTTTCTGGCTTATCAAAAGAGGAAGCTCTGTGCACCCCAATATAACTGCATCGCATCCCTTTCCTCTAAATTGAGAAATTATTTTCAAAATAGATTTTTTATCAGACTCAAGTTTTTTCCCTGCAAGGATATTCAGGATAATCTTAGTTATTTTTTCCTGCTGTTTCGCGGTCGGGAGTTCAGAAGTTTTTCCGAGATTGCTTAGTTTTTTCTGGTATACCCCGGAATTAATAGTCTGCCTTGTTCCAAGTATCCCGGTTTTTCCTGAACCAATTTCCTCCAGTGTTTCATCCACTATGCTCAGAAAAGGCAGTCTGAAATCAAGAGAGGAAAAAAGTGTGCCTGCTGAATTGCATGGGCTCACGATAAATTCAGCGCCAACAGCTGTAAGCTTATCAACTCCTTTCTGGAGTGAATTAATTACTTTAGGGTCTGTCGTTCTTACAATCTCAGGCAGAGGAAGGTTATAGATGAATATCTCAGGGTAATCAAAATCATTTGCACAGCCATATTCTCTCTGGAATATGCTGATAATTCTTTTATAGAATTCCGCAGTTGCCTCTGGCCCCATGCCGCCAAGAATGCCAATTGCTCTGATGACGTAAATCTCCAGACTGGTTACTGGCAATGCCTCTGGAACTGGAATCCGGCTTAGTTAAAATAGACGTAGAACTACTGACAATGAATACAATCTTCAGGCTGGTTACTGATTCTCATAGCAGATGGGAATGTTTAACTGGTATATAAAACTTTTGTGATTTGTAACTTACAAGTGAATATTAGAAAAGTTTAAATAAAATAGTATTATTTCTTTCTCCCATGCACAAGCCAGCAGCACAAAGCAAGTATTCTTATTACTATTATTGCTAGCTGAACCTTTCCCTTTCTGAATAAAGCATGGGAACTAGGTTCCGGTGTGCATTTCTAAAAAACTATTCGGAGGTATTAAAATGAACTTTACAAATGAACAAAACAAAACATGGAGAACGCTTTTTGCCAGATTGAGGCCTGTTGTAGAGGAGCACGCCTGCTCGGATTACTTAGCTGGATTCAGAAATCTGAAAATGGATCCGGAAAGAATCCCTTCGGTGGAGGAACTAAATGAACAGATTGCGCCGAGAACTGGCTGGAAAATCGAGAGGACAAAAGTGAGATACAGTGATGCTGTGCCTTGGTACTTGAAATTTTCAGAGAGGATATTCATGATAACAGATTATATGAGAACTTGGGAAGAGCTTGATTTTACTCCAGAGCCTGACATGTTCCACGACATATTCGGCCACCTGCCTTTCATGACGCTGAAGCAATACACAGCCATACAGGACATGTTCGCCCCTGCTTTCATAAGGGCGACTCTTGAGGAGCAGGAAAACATAAAGAGGCTGGCATGGTTCAGCACTGAGTTCGGGCTGATAAAGGAAAACGGGGAGGTAAAAATATTCGGGGCGGGAATAATGTCCTCAAAAGGCGAGATAGAAAATGTAGTATCCGGAAAAGTCCCCATTCTCCCTTTCACAATAGAGAACGTGCTGAAAAGGAACAAGGCAATCTACAGCTTCAACAAGGAGCTTTTTATCTTCAATTCAGTTGAAGAGCTGAAGCAGGAACTCGGGAAATACTTTGACCCTATTGCAGCAAGAGAAAAGATAATAATCCAGAGAAAAGAAAAGATTGTGGACAGGGAGCTGAAAGACCTGAAGAGACCTATATTTCCCTGAGGTTTTCCATAACCTCGCTGAGAGTAGGATGGATATGGATCATCTTCTGCAGTGTTGAGACTGTCGCGCCCGCATTCATGAGTGCAACAAATTCATGAATGATGTCGTCTGCATTAGGCCCAGCTATCTCTGCGCCTATTATTTTTTTGTCTTTTTTGCTGAAAAGAATTTTCACCTGGCCGTTTTGCTCCTCTATTATCCTTGCCCTTCCCACATTGCTGAAATCAGCTTTCAAAATACCATAGCTGATCTTTTTTTCTTTTGCAGATTTTTCATTCAGCCCGATCCCTGCAACAGGCAGGCTGGTGAATATCGCCCATGGCACTAATGAGAAATCCATTGCTGTTTTTTTTGATTCAAATATATTACTCAGGACAATCTTTGTTTCCCTCTTTGCTGCGTGGGCAAACATCGCCTTTCCTGTAACATCGCCTATTGCATAGATATTTTTGTTTGTTGTCTGCAGGAACTCATTTACCTTTATGCCTCTCCCCTCCAGCTCTATTCCTGCTACAGCGAGGTTCAGGAATTCGGTGTTGGGAACTCTGCCTGTTGCGACAAGCACTGCTTCTGCCTTGACTGACCTGCCCTTGTCAAATACAACTCTTTTCAGCTTTCCCTCTTTCCTGACTTCATGTATTGTGAATCCAGTATGCAGGTCAACATTTCTCTTCCTGTAATATTCTTCCACTATGCTTATTGTGTCAGCATCCAGCATATTGAGAATATCAGGCAGCCTTTCTATCACTGTTACCTTGCTTCCCAAACCTGCAAAAAAACTTGTGAATTCCATTGAGATGTAGCCGCCTCCGATCATCACTATCGACTTCGGAAGTTTTTTCAGATTCAGGATTGAGACATTATCCAGATAATCTATTTTGTCAAGGCCCGCTATTGGAGGCACAATGTTTCTTGAGCCTGCTGCAATAATAATCTTTTCTGCCTGTATCTTCTCCTTTCCCGCCATAATAGTATTATTATCTATGAATTTTGCTTTTGCCTTAAAAAGAACTATATTCTTATTTTTTTTCTGGGCTTTCTCTATATGTTCCCTTCCCTCTTTCACTATGGCATTGACTCGAGCCATGAGCTTCTTAAAATTCAGCCGGGAAGTTGCTGTTATGCCGTACCTTGCTAAATCCCTAGACTGGAAATAAAGATGGGATGCATACAGCATTGCCTTTGTAGGAATGCAGCCGTTGTTAAGGCATGTCCCACCAAGATTACCGGGCTCTATAAGCGCAACTTTTACCTTTTTAGAAGCATGCGCTGCAGCCCGCCATCCGGAAGTCCCGCCGCCTATTATTGCAAGCTTAAATGCTTTCATTATGAAAACTAATAGTAGAAAGATTTAAATAGTTTTTTCCATGCCGGTATAGGTTAATAAAAAGGAGGAAAAAGACTATGAAATCTGTTCCAGAGAAGGCTATGGGAAAAGGCAAAGGCAAGGATAAGGACGACGATGACTGTCCTTTCTGCTGAGGTGAAGAATGTTTAAGGATGCCAACAAGATCCTGAATGTACTTTTAGTTCTGGGTATGCTGGTATCCCTGTTTCTTTTGTATGAGCATTTTTCTCCTAATGCAAGCCAGTTCTGCAATTTTGGTGCTGGTCTGGACTGCGGCATTGTAAACAAAAGCCCATATGCCAACATTGACGGCCTGTCATATCTTTTCACTATAGATTTCGGCTGGTCTCTCCCGCTTATAAATCTCTCAGGCATGAACTGGTTTTTTGACCTGCTGACTGCAAACGCATTCCTTGGATTCTTAACACTTGTATTCCTTTTCTTCCTGGCAAAAGCCCACAAGGAGAAAAAGGGCTTCCTGTTCATAGAAAAGAATAGCACATTAAACTGGATGAAAGGCATCACTGCTTTTGGTGTTGCCTACGGGTTCTACCTGTTCCTCATCCAGCATTTCATACTGAAGACCTATTGCGTATACTGCCTTGCTCTTGATGTTATATTGGTTGCCTCTCTTGTTGTTGTGTGGAGGATGAAGAAATGAGGAAGATAATTGCAGTTGTTATGATATTGCTTCTTGTGCTGCTGACTGCCTGCTCAACAGGGCCTTCATATCCCCGGGAGCAGGTTGACCAGTTTGCCCAGTGCCTGACTGAAAAGGGCGCTGTGATGTACGGAACTTTTTGGTGTCCTCACTGTGCACAAGTCAAGAAAAACTTTGGCAGTTCTTTTAAATATGTTGAGTATGTTGAATGCGATCCGAGAGGAGATAATGAACAATCAGAACTATGCCTGGAAAAAGGAATTGAAAAATATGCTACATTCGAATTTACAGACGGCTCAAGGCTTGTAGGAGAGCCTTCATTTGAAGAATTGAGCGAGAAAACAGGGTGTGTTCTAAGTGGCGGTTGAGATTATCCTGCCTACATGGCCCGTGGTTCTGTCAACAGCACTTGTTGATTCTATCAACCCCTGCGCAATCGGCGTCCTTGTAATAATGATTGCCACCCTTCTGAAACTTTCCAATAACAGAAAAAAGATGCTTAGTATCGGCATAATCTATATAACCACGGTTTTCCTGACATACCTTGCAGCAGGATTCGGCCTGCTCACATTCATACAGAAATTCCCCGGCATCAGCATCTATCTCGGCTGGATTGTGGGAGTCATTGTAATAGCAATGGGTTTTATAGAAATAAAGGACTTCTTCTGGTATGGCCAGGGTTTCTCTCTCCAGATTCCTAAAAAACATGCAAAAACAATTATGGAGAAGATAAACAACCTTACTGCGGGCGGCAGCATTTTTCTGGGGATATTCGTCGCTGCTGTAGAGCTTCCGTGCACAGGAGGGCCGTATCTCGCAATAACAACAGCACTGGCTAAAATCGGGCTGTCATGGAAAGTATTCTGGCTGCTTGTTATCTATAACATCATATTCGTGATGCCTTTGATTGTCATACTGCTGCTTGTGTATTTTGGCGTCGATGCAAATAAGATAAGGGACTGGAAAGACAGCAAGAAAAAATGGATGAGGCTTTTCGCCGGTCTGCTTCTGATAGGGCTTGGCGTGCTGCTTATACTGTTTGCCAACGGGACCATCACACTGACAATCTAAAATGAAATTCAAAAAAATTAATTTTGGCCATATAGACGACATGATAATCGCCTGGATGGACAGGTGGGGAGTAACGCTGCTGAGGTATTCCCTTGCCATAGTCTTTATATGGTTCGGCATCCTGAAGCCGTTCGGATTAAGCTCAGCTACAGACATGGTGGCAAAGACCGTCTACTGGGTTGACCCTGCATGGTTCATACCTTTTCTCGGCTGGTGGGAGGTTGTTATCGGGGTCTGCCTGCTCTATAAGCCCATGGTAAGAGCCGGGATATTTCTCATGGCCCTGCAGATGGCGGGCACTTTCCTGCCTATGATACTGCTTCCTGATGTCGTCTATGTGCAATTTCCTTTCGTGCTTACGCTGGAAGGCCAGTACATCGTCAAGAATATTGTGCTGATAAGCGCTGCAATAGTTGTAGGAAGCAAAGTAAAAGAAAAATAATGCCACAGCAAATTATATAAACAACTTTCTTTTTAGAGAATTCTCATGGCAATAAAAGATTTAGAAGTGAACCAAAGCAAAGTTGATGTTGAAGGAAAGATAACCGAGCTTGGAGAGGTAAGGGAATTCTCAAAGTTCGGCAGGGAAGGAAGAGTATGCAACGCCACAGTCAAGGACGATTCAGGCTCTGTAAAGCTGACACTGTGGAATGAGCAGATTGACATGGTCAAGGAAGGAGATACAGTCAAGGTAAAAAACGGCTATGTCAAGGAATGGCAGGGCGAAAAGCAGCTTTCTGTAGGAAAATACGGCAGCCTTGAAATCGTGTAATAGATTCTACAAGGCCCATAATAATGTAAAAGCACAGAAACCTTTATAATTAAATTTCTTTTTAGGGAATTCTAATAGGGGGTTAAAAATGTCATCAGTATTAGAAGAAGTAACAGAGTCAAACTGGAGGCAACTGGCACTTCATGTCGCTCAAGAAATTTTTCCGAAAGGAAGTCTCGTAGACTGGCACTATGCGGGAATAGAATTCGGGCTAGTGGCTTCAATTAGCAAAACTGGAAAAATCACAATACAAAGAGGAAAACTCCCTCTTGAAAAAGTAACGGATAGCGAGGGGAGCGGCGGGACTTACGGAAAGTTCTGGTATCGGGCAAATTTAATAGAATTCACCCCGCATACAAAAGAAAGCTTAGCCCATCTTCTCGAGGCTCCAAGAACAAGATTTACTCCTCGCTGCTTCTATGGGACAGATTGGAGAGAAAGGGGATATGACAGCCCAATAGAATGGTATCAGGTAAAAGGGAACAGGGGTTTAATTCTTGGAAAGCCGAAAATCACAGAAAATGGTTTAATAATGGAGGAGCATTATTCTCCTTAGGGTTTCAGTGCGGGCTTTGTCCCAGAAATAACTTTTTTATCCACTTAAGTTTAAAAACTGTTTCTGATTCCTTTTTTATATGGATGAATTAGTCAGGAAAGCGTCAGCAACCTATTCAAAGAATTTTCCGGCTGAAACGCATTTTGAAAGGGCAATATTCATCTCATGGTTCTGCGCCAAGCCAACGTGCAAGTTCTGCTATATGTACACTATAAAAGACAAGATAAAGAACCCTAGGCAGGCAAGGAGAAGGCTTGAATCCATATTTGCCGAGGCCCTTATATGCAGAATATGCAGCTGGGAGATCGGGTTTCTTTCTGCAGGAATCGCCTCCTGGGCAACTTCAGAGCTGAAAGAAGTGCTTGACGGCCTTTACAAAATTACAGGGAAAAAGCAGTGGCTTAATCTTGGTGTGCTGAAAGAAAGACAGATAAAAGAGCTTTTGCCGTATATAGAAGGGATTACGGGAACTGTTGAATGCGTAAATGAGGAATTAAGGAGAGACATTGTCCCTGACAAGCCGCTTGATGAGATTGACAGGATGTTTGAAATTGCGGATAAATACGAAATTAAGAAAGCAATCACAATTATAGTCGGGCTGGGAGAGACAATTGAGGATTTCCCAAGATTCACGGAGCTTGTCAGGAAATGGAAAGTTGACAGGATAAATTTCTACAGGCTGGTGCCCCATGAAGACGCGCCTTTTGAGAATGGGCCTGAAACCGGCTATTATATTGAATGGATAGCAAAAACAAGGATTGAATTCCCCAAAATAGAGATAATCGCAGGCTCATGGCCTGACAGGACAACTGAAGTCCCTCTTCTGCTGGAAGCCGGGGCAAATGCAATAACAAAGTTTCCTGCAATAAAGATGTTCGGAAAAAAGCCTGCGCATGAGATAGAGGAAGGGGCAGAAAAGGCAGGAAGGAAATTCCTGAGCAACATGACAGTGTATCCTGATGTTGATATTGACAAGGAGCTTGGTAAGCTGGATTTTGATCATGCCATGAAAGACAAAATAAGGGAAAAATACCTGAAATATTATAAGAATCTGAAAAAATATGAAGCCAAATAGCCGGCCTTATTCTACCCCGTAGTCGAAATCCTTATATTTTCCTGAGTCAGCAACCAGCTGGTCTTTTTCTTCCTTAGGGCTAACCGTGACTTTCTGCGGGGTGTTAAATTTAAACTCCTTCATTTCCAGTCCCTTTGCCAGGTTGATATTCCCGCAGTTTATGCAGTTAAAATAGGGGCCGTATTTGCCTGTCTTCAGCTCAAGGTAGGAGCCGCATGCGCATTTTATATCGGGGAGGACCTCCTCTTTATGCTTAGTGCATACATTCAGCCCCTGCCTGTTCCTGGCAATTGCCCTGTCCCCGCAAAAGGGGCATTTCTCTTCTTTGTACTGCCCGTATCTCTTTGGGATAAACATACTTTCTCAGGTTTGGAGATGTTTTAAATACCTTTGCATAACTATTAATATCAAACCCTTTTAATCAGCATAAATGAAAAACAATATTGTCTATGAGCTGCTTAAGCAGGGCAGCAGGCTTCTTGACGATGTGCTAAAGGACAGGAAGAAGTTTCTTGTTTCTATCCTGCTTGTTCTTCTTGGCGTCCTTACAGTCATAAAATTTGAAAGGATATTTTTCACTGCTGTCCTTATAGGCCTCGGAGTAGTCTCCCTTGCTTATATCAGGTTTTTCAGGTATGCACATTATGTCGGTATAGAGTTGTGCATGATGGCGACTGTGCTCATCAGCCTGGCATATGGGTCTGCTGCAGGGGCAGTTGCAGGCTTTGCAACAATAACAGGAGCGCTTGTGCTGAGCGGCTATTTCAAGCCGAGCTACATTGTGTCTGTAATCGCCCTTCCTATGGTCGGGCTTATTGTGCCTTTCTTTTCTGCTCTGAATCTGTGGCAACTTGGAGTGCTTATGACGGTGCTCTATGACCTTTTTGTCCTGCCATTATACATAATGATGGGAAGCAAAATAGAATCCTCTGCTGTGTTTTTCATAACACATGTGCTTTTCAATTATTGGGTGTTCACGACAATAGCGCCGTTCTTCTATACTCTGATAATTTAAAGAAAAAGTAAGAAATTAAATTGAAGGCCCGTTGCTATATTCTGCTTGCGGAAGAGGCTTCCCTTCTACTGGGAAATAGGCAACAAGCATCCTGTTTGCAAGAAGCTCAATGCTGTTTCCTCCCATATCTTTTGCCACTACAACCGGAATCTCTATCTTATCATGTGGGGCTTTTCTTTCGAATCCTTCCATTACTCTGCTGGAGATATCATAGATGTCTCTCAAGTTTGATGATGGCAGCAAACGCCCTACGTCCTGATGCAAGGCAACCAGACTTGTGTAAGGCCTGATTTCAGCAGCACCTTTTCCATTCATATATACAAGCTCCAGATCCCTTTCTGCCCATCCTAAAGTCAGGTCCCTGTCCTGCGTCAGGGCGAATGCTGGCAGATTGTTATAATCAAGCGGCACTATTCTTGTAGGCCTCTTTGCTGTTTTTAATGATTTTGAACCATTACCATTGCTTGGCATTTTTATCTTCCTCCTATGAAGTATGAAAAGGGTTAACCTGAACTTATATAAAAACGCGGTGTTATTATTTTAACAAATATTTTTAGTGATTGTTATATTCTCTATTCCCGTTATTTAGCAATCTTTTTATAAACTATGAGATTTAACCAGATGATATGGGAGATCTTGACGTGAATCACTGGGCTGACCAGATTGCAGATGAAGTCATTGAAAGGGTCGAAAAAGACTCTGTTCTCAAAAAACAAGTCGCCAAGACAGGCTACTTCATCTATGACGAGAAAACCCCTTCAGGAGTCATACATATAGGCAGCGGAAGAGGCTGGGTTATCCATGATGCCATTGCAAAGGCACTGAAGGACAAGGGGAAGAAAGCAAGATTTGTGCTGAGCAGCGATGACATGGACCCGCTGGACAAGCCATCAAAAGAACTGAGCAAAGAAGATAATGAGAAATATATAGGAATTCCATTCAGGTATATCCCGAGCCCTGTAAAGGGCTACAAAAATTTCGGGGAATATTATTTCAGGCAGTGCACTGACCTTTTTCCCAGATTCGGCATAGAGGCAGAACTGGAAAGCACAGGAGAAGAGTATGAAAAAGGGACTTTCAACAAAGCAATAAAGACTGCTCTTGACAATGCTGACAAGGTGCAGAAGGTTTATGCTGAGCTTTATGGGGAAGATGTTGCTGCTGCAAACAAGCTTCCGTTCAATGTAAAGTGCCCGAAGTGCGGGAAGATAGCGACAACTCTTGCAATCGAGTGGGACAGGAAGAAAGAAGAGATTTATTTTGAATGCTCTGACAAGGTTGTTGAGTGGGCAAAGGGCTGCGGCCACAAAGGCTGGATCTCCCCCTACAACGGCAACGGAAAATTCCCCTGGAAAGTTGAGTGGGCTGCAAAATGGCCCTCAAAAGGCGTAATAGCAGAGACAGCAGGAAAAGACCATTTCACAAAAGGCGGCTCAAGGACAATTGCGTGCAGGATTTCTGTGGATGTCTTCAATTATCCTCCCCCATATCCGAGCAATGGATACTACACCGGCCAGGGCTATGAGTTTTTCACAGTAGGCGGTAAGAAAATGTCAACAAGCAAGGGAAGGGGAATCGGGTTTGCAGAGTCTGTGAACTTTGCTCCTGCAAAAATGCTGAGGTTCCTCCTTATAAGGACAAGGCCGAATGCCGTGATTGATTTCGACCCTTATGGGACAAACGACATTATCCTGCTTTACGAGAGATATGATACAGCAGAAAGAGTGTATTTCGGCAAGCAGGACCTCGGGGAAAAAGAGAACATCAAGCAGAAGAGGATATATGAGCTGAGCCATATCGGAAAGATACCAACGCAGATGCCTCCGCAGATATCGCTTGTGCATGCCGCAACCCTCGTTCAGATATTTGACAGTAAAGATGATATAATAGAAAACCTGAAGCAGACAGGCCACATAAAAAAAGGAACTACAAAGGAAAGCATAGATTATGTAAAGGACAGGCTGGATTTTGCTGAAAAGTGGGTCAAGGAATTTGCAGACGAGCAGTACAGGTTTGAGCTGCAAAAAAAAGCCCCCGATGTGAAGCTTGATGCAAAACAGGTAAAAGCCATAAGGACACTGGCAAAAAAATTAAGGGAAAAGGAATGGGATGAGAAATCCCTGTACGATGAATTCTACAATATTGCAAGGGATGAGGCAGGAATAGAGCCAAAAGAGCTTTTCACAGCTGCATATCTTGTTTTGCTGAACAGGGAAAGAGGACCGAAGCTTGCTCCCTTTCTGCTTGCTGCAAAAGAAAAGGCAATAAAATTATTTGAAGCTATTTAAACGGGCTGAGATAGACTTCAATCTCAGTAAAATGTTGTGCTATGCCCGGTAGGCTATGCTGCAGATACACCGAGAAAAAAGATAAGATTCAATGAAGAATATGTGTTTTTTTAATAGTCTAAAAGATTTCCCGGCTTTTCTTTTTTGGTCTCTCCTGTGATTTTTGATTCCCTATATCTGCAGTATTCACATCCCTCTGTTTCTTTCGGCATCGGGCCGTCCAGAACTTCAAGTGCTCTTTTCAGCAGTTCCTCAGCAATCCTGTTGTGTGTGTTTATCTTTATCAGGTCCCTGTGGAATATGAATACATTGTCCACGACCTTGTCAGGGTGGTAGAAAAGGAGATAGGAGAAATCTTCTGTCTCATAGCCGTTTTTCCTCAGCAGATAATTGTAAAGCGCCTGCTGCTCAATATAATGCACATGCGTATCATCTTTTACAGGATAGCCTCTTGTCTTATAGTCCAGCACTATCAGTTTTTTTCCTTTTAGAAGAAGGGCATCAATTGCGCCCTTAAGCAGAAATCTTTCTGTGTCATACTGTATCCCTGTATAATTTGACCTCCATTTTTCAAGAAGCTTAAGGTCCGGGAAGAGTTTGACATTCTTCATCTCCTCCCTGCCGTCAAGCTCTGGCGGAAGTTCTCCTTTCCTGGTGAAAGAGTCAAAATGCTCTTTCAGTATCCTGTCCATACCGCTGGGAAGGGACGGAAAGATTCCCCTTGGCCTTATTATCTCCGTGTTATAGTGGAGCCAGAAGCATTTGGGGCATTCCTTCAGCAGGCCTATCTGGGATGGTGAGAACTTGTATTTCATTGACAGTATGGATGAACTATATACTTATAATTGTTATGGAGAAATGTCCAGTGAATATTGCTTCGCTCCTGTCCCGTAAAATGGCAGCCGCATCATTTTTTTATTGTTGGGTGGACAGAGGTATTTAAAATTAGTTATATGCTGTCATACAGGTCCTAGAAAAAGGTGACTAATCCCCTGTTTCTTGGATCAGAATATACAGACGGCTTTTCTGCGACAGGCTCATAAAGGATCCTGTGCGTCTGGCCTGCAACCTGGTGGGAATTAAACAGTTTTGCTTCCGGCATCTTCTGCTCTATAGTTACATGATGGCCGAGGAGAGTATCAAATGTCCCGTCCTGGTACATCTCCAAAATATTATATAAGTCTCCACTAGAGTCGAAAGGCTCCAGCCCTTTTATTTTTGCCTTGTAGAAATTTATCCTTGCCTGTTTCCTCTCTTCTATGATTCTCTCAGCTTCTTTAGAATCTGCGTACATAAAATCGAATGTTTTGTAGAGAAAGCCTGCCAGGCCTTTTTTTTCTTTCCTTGCCCTGGAATCGTTTACAATTTCAGCCAATTCCATGGTTGTCAGTTCATCAAGTGCTGCTCCTGGCACATATGGCATTACTGTTGGGTCCATATAGCGCATTCCAAACGGGTTTGCAGGATCGAAATTTGGCATGCTGGCTGGTGACTGCAGTTTATATTTAAAGTTAACCCCTGCCTATTTCAGACTAGTTTTAAATATAAGTTTTTTCTCAGGCTAAGTATGGGAAACATACTTTTCATCATCGGCACAGTGAACACAGGGAAAATGATGTACAGCATATCTAAGGAGCTGCAGGAGCACAGCTGTTATTTCACGCCGTTTTACCTTAATTCCCTGGATGAATTGCTGACCAGTAGTATGATTGATATTCCTTTAAGGAAGAAGCACTTTGAGAATACCCAGAAATTCATAGAAGACAGAAGACTTCCTCTGGACTACAAGGGCATTGGCCGTGAATATGACCTTGTCGTTACATGCACAGACGTATATATCCAGGACAACATACTCGATAGAAAAGTGGTGCTTGTGCAGGAAGGGATAACAGACCCGGAAAGCTGGACTTATAACCTGATAAAGATTTTCCCTTTTCTTCCGCGCTATATTGCCAATACTTCGGCAACAGGATTGTCTGATATATACGAGTATTTCTGCGTTGCTTCTGAAGGATACAGGGAGCTTTTCACCAGGAAAGGAGTCAGGCCTGAAAAAATAAGGGTTACAGGCATTCCCAACTTTGATGATATGGAGAAATACAGGGATAATGATTTTGAGCACAGGGGATATGTATTGGCAGCAACCTCTCCCCTGCGGGAAGTCTTTAAGCCTGACAACAGGCCTGCCTTTATAAAAAAAGCTGTTGACATCGCCGGCGGAAGGCAATTGATTTTCAAGCTCCATCCTTCAGAAAAAGCTGACAGGGCGGTGTATGAAATAAACACGCATGCTCCCGGAGCGCTTATCTATACAGACGGCAACGGAGAAGAGATGGTTGCCAACTGCGATGTCCTGATTACACAGCTTTCCACTCTCACGTTTGTAGGCGTTGCACTTGGAAAAGAGGTCTATACAGACTTGGATATTGATGAAGTGAAGAGACTGATGCCAATGCAGAATAGCGGCCAGTCTGCAAAAAACATTGCTGATGTATGCATGGAAATTTTAAACAGCCCGGACAATTAGAATCTTTTTTTTATGAATCTTTCCAGCCGGTTATAGCCTTCTTTCAGTGCCTCTTCAGAAGCGGCGAATACGACCCTGAAATGATTTGTCCCTTCTTTTTGTCCGAAGCCTGAGCCGAATACAAACAATACTCCTTCCTCCCTGAGCAAGTCAAGGACAAATTTCTTGTCTGATTCTATAGGCAGCTCTATCTTCGGAAATGCATAGAATGAACCTCTTGGCTTTGCGCAGCTTATTCCGGGAATCTCGTTTAGTCTCTTGTACGTAATATCCCTCCTTGCCTTTAATTTTGCAACAAGCCCCTTCAGATGGTCCTGGGGGCCTTCAAGTGCTGGCTTAACAGCAAACTGCATGGGGTGGCTTATTGACAGGCGCGCACGGGCAAGCTGCTTGACAGCCTCTGCATACTCTGAAAATTTCTCCATTGGCCCTGAGAAAAACAGCCAGCCCACTCTCCAGCCGGGGCACAGGTAATTCTTTGAAAGCGTATTGAATGTAACAACAGGCACATCGCCTGCAAGGGAACCGGCTGCATGGAATTTAAAATTATCATCAAAAATCAGCTTGTCATATGTCTCATCGCTGAATATCACAAGATTATGCTCCCTTGCCAGAGCTATTATCTTCATTATTGTTTCTTTTGTATACACTGCTCCTGTCGGGTTGTTTGGGCTGATAATGACAATGGCTCTTGTTTTGCTGTTGATTTTCTTTTTCATCTTTTCAATGTCAGGCTGCCACTCATTCTCTTCCTCCAGCTCATATTCATTTATTTCCCCGTCAAGATAGTTTACAACTGCATTGTACAATGGATAGCCAGGCTTTGGCAGCAGAATGTTCTCTCCCTTGTTTATCAGTGCGCCTATTGCCATTGAAATCCCTTCAGAGCCGCCTGAAGTCATCACAACGTCCTCTTCAGTGACGCCCGGAATCCCAAGCCTTTTTGCCTCTCTCGCAACTGCCTGCCTCGCCTCTAATAATCCCAAAGAATCAGCATAGCTTGAGCTTTCCTTCCATGACCTGCTCACTGCCTCAACCATATGCTTTGGCGTCTCAAAATCATACTTCAGAGGGTCGCCGACATTCAGATAGATTATTTTTTTGCCCTGCTTCTCGAGCTTCTGTGCTTCTACAACAACATCCCTGATGGCATAGGTTATTTTTCTTGTCCTGTCTGCGGGCGTAACTTTCATTCCAGTCAGATAGTTCTGCTAATTTATAAAAGTTTAGAATTATACTGCGGACAATATTTCCAGGGGCGCATAAGTTGTTGTTTCCACAGTGTTAATTACATGGAACCTGGCCAGGTTATTAAGATGTTCTTTTATCCTTCTTTCATCCCATATTGATTCAACATCAATTGGGGAAAACCCATATGCTTTTCCTCCTATCAAAACATTCCCTTCATATTTTTTGAAGGCCTTCATTATCTCCTCAGGTGTTTCCACTCCCTTTCTTATCTGGTCTACATAGAACATTGCTGCTGGATGCAGGAAGAACCCAAATGCAAGCCCTTCATGATACACTGGCTCAGCCCTTGGGAAGGCATCCACCATGCTTGTAAAAGAAACTAGTCTGTCCTCCCTTGCTTCTCCAAGGAAATAAGCCAGAAAAGTATCTCTGCTTCTGACTGGTCTGAACATGTCCGCAGAATAGCCTGAGAGTCTTGACGCGTTTTCTCTTAATCTGGGCAGGCTGAAAGCAGCATAATCTGAAAATTTAATGGGCTTTTCTGTTCTTAGTTTAAAACTGAATTCTCTCTTGTCACCCTCTCGGGCTATGCCTTCTTCTACCATATAGTATTCACTGTCCCCATAAGACGGCGGACATGCCAATCGTGATTTTTCTACTGCGTCTTCCAGACCCCTGCCGGTTTCAAAATGCAGGACTTCATCATCTGTTCCCTCAAGAATTACCTGGTGGAATCCAAATCCATATTCCTGCTTCAGCTGCAGTATGATATCTAGAGCTGCTTCAATGTGGTGCGTTATATCAGATGTAGCTATATTATTTGCCCTGTATCCAAATTTTTGCGGCTGCTGAAGCCGTGGAAAAATTATATATGGCTCTTTAATGGTTAGTTCAATAGGATGAACGGGAATGTCTGAGGCAGCTCCCACCATATCACTTGGTTTAATATTATCGTTCCAGTACGTGTATATCTCAATATCCATTTTCAGGTTGAGAAAATCAAGTTATATTTAAAGCTTAATCCGTCCTTGGCTTTAAGTCTGGTGAACTCTGCGAAAATTTGGCTCCCTTTCCCGGATAAGCAAGGTTTATATTTCTTACGCAATTACTCTTTTTCATGAGACTCGTATACATAACCGCAAGGAACTCCGCTGAGGCAAAAAAAATATCAGGGCATCTCCTTAAGAAAAAACTTGCAGGATGCGTCAACATATTCCCTGTTGAAAGCATGTACTGGTGGGACGGCGAGATGCAGGAAGATGTTGAGTTTGTGCTGCTTGTGAAAACAGCAAACGACAACTTTGAGAGGATAGAAAAAGCCGTACTGGAAATTCACAGCTACGAGATTCCCGCAATCTATTCGTGGAAAGTCGATAAAATCAGCAGAAAATACGATGAATGGATATCGAAAAACAGCAGTTAATTCAAAGATGTAAGACCTATCTGCTGTTTTTCAAGATAGAAATTTTCTAAATAGCTAAAAAAAAAGTAGAGACTGGAAAATTTCTATAGAAAAAGAAACAAAAAAAATAAAAAGTAAGGTATTTGTAAGTTATGTGATTATCTTCTTGATTTTTTCTTGCCGGATTTTTTGGCAGATTTTTTAGAAACCTTTTTTGCTGCTTTTTTCCTTAAAGTCTTTTTTGCAGTCGATTTCTTCTTGGTTTTTTTCATTGCTACACCTCGTTTATTTCAAAGATTCAGAATTAACCGTGAATGAAGTTTTTATAATTTGCGTTTTTTATAGAAGATTTTGGAATTAGGACGTCAGATTTTTTTCGCTATTCAAGAAGCTGTTTCATCATTTCAGCGAACGCCGGCCTTGTGATGAAAACTCCGTTTGTTACTCCTATTAATGTTGTGACTGCAAATCCTTTAAGCAGGCCTGCTCCCGCAAACAGCAGCGGAGTCATTGCTGCTATTGTTGCAAAGTATGCGGCAAAAACTATGAAAAATGCTTTTTTTATTTTCTGTCCCCATGACAGGTAGTTCCTGTCTTCATCTTTCCCATGGCCAAGAATCTCGTCAGTAATCACAATCTGGTCATCAACTCCTGTTCCTATTGCAACAATTATTCCTGCAATTCCTGCAATATCCAGATTTTGCTTCAGCAGTGCAGCAACCCCGAGTATCAGAAGGATCTCTGACGTTATGACTATGATTATCGGAATTGCAATTTTTATTTTTCTGTATCTTATTATTACAACTGAGGTAACTGCAATTATTGAAATTATGCTTATCAGCATTGCATTTGCAAGGAATTCCCTTCCCAATGAAGGTGATAATGTATCTGTTTTAATTATGTTAAGCTTCACAGGCAGGCTTCCTGTTATCAGCACTGTCTGGAGCTGCTTCATGCCCTTCTGTGCATCCTGGATTGCTGAATTCCTGTCCGGGCCGCTCCCGCTTCCTGAAATTGATATGCTTGTCTCCGCCCTGCCCTTCAGGTCTGCTGATATTGACAATGAGTCAACAAGAACATCATCAAGATAAAGGTCAAGCTGCTTGTCAAGATATGCCTGGCCATACGGATCATATGATATCCCGAGGGTATTTGTTATATTGGCCTGCCTTTCTGCTGCTGCTGTGCTGAGTGAAATGGAGAATATAAATCTGCAGCCATACCCGTCTGAATATTGCTGGCATGTTTCAATTCTGGAGCAGTCGGCTGTTCTGCATACATAAGTTATATCGTTTCCGCCGAGGAAAACTGTGTCGTTCCCGATTTTTGCCTCGAATTTTCCCTGTTTTGCAAGAAGGTCTTTCACTTCTTCTTCATTTGCCCCGGCAACCTCAATTATTATGAACTGGCTGCCTGCAAGGTCACTTGAGGTTCTCACAACAGTGTCTGTAAGCCCAAAGACGTCTATACGCCTTTTCATATTCTCAAGCAGGATATCCATATCCGGGGCAGAGAGTTTCTGCTCTGGCCGCAGGACAACCCTGGTCCCGCCCTGGAGGTCAAGTCCAAGGATAATATTGCTTTTTGGCGCCTCATAGACAGTTAGCCCGAGCTTTTCTTTTGACGTGAAAAGAAGGCTGTAAGCTGATTTTGATGTCCTTATTGTAAGCGTTGAATTTGCAGGAATTGTGGAAACAATATCATCAAATTCCTCAACGCTGTTGATTTCTATATTATTTACTCTTAGTATTCTCTCTCTTGACATGGGTGCATCAGACGGAGACGGGCTCTGCATCCCTGCGTTATATGCTGAGCTGTTTAATGCAACTGTCCTTATTGCAACCCCCTCATTGAAAGGGTTTGGGTTGATGGCAAGTATTGTTATTACAAAAAATACTATGTAGAGCCATATCTTCCAGCTGCTTAAGAGAGATTTAATGCTTCCCATGTTTCTTCTCCAGATAATATCTCAGGAATGCCACATTGCCGATCCATGTTGTCAGCACGTCTATGACAAGCCCTACTATAAGTATAAGCATAATCTGCTTCAGCGTTGTATTGTTTGTAAGCAGGAATGAAACACCTGTCGCTGCAATGCCTGCAACAGACATTGTAAGCCCTGTCTTCATTGCCCCGAAAATAGCAGGAACTGCTTCAGTTATATGCTCCTTGAGAACCTTTGTTGAAAGCAGTATTGACGTATCAATTGAATAGCCTATAAGCATCAGGTATGCTGCAATACCTCCTGCGGTAAGCCTTAGCCCAAAAAGGTCCATTATCCCGAGCGTGATAAAGATATCCATAAATGCCGAGAACAGCGCTGCAAGCGTCGCATATATATTTTTGAAATAGAACTGGAATACAATCCCCATGCTCAAGAATGCAAGCAGGACGGCAATGAACATCTGCATGAAAAAAGATTCGCCAAGTGAAGAGCCCATTGTCTCAACGCTGTAATTGTCTTTCGTCAGCGTTATTTTCTGGTTCACTGCTTCAACAAGAGCATCCTCTTCAATATCAGATGCCTCTATTATTATCCCGACGATTGTGCCTGCGGATTCAATGGTCCTCAGGTTCACAGAGCTTTCAGGGAAAGAACTCTCAAGAAATTCTTCAAGCTCTGCTATATTATCATAGCCTGCATTTATTGTCAGTGAGATACCTCCCTTAAGGCTGACGTCCCTCCTTATTGCCTCGCCTGTTGTGAAATAGGTGTTGGCAAGCACAAGGGCAGAAAGGAGAAACAGTATCAGGGGAATGAAAAAAAGCTTCTTATATTCTTTTACATAAAAATCCTTGATTCTCTTTCCGAGCCCATGTTTATCCCCCAAAGTAAATCAGTTAGTCTGGAACAATGTGGGGTTTATAAAGATTATTGCTGAGAAAGAAGGCCGTAGTTGTGTATTCCTGAAAGCTCCCTTCCGAGTCTCACGATTAATGGTATGCTCCCTTCCAGTGTCGTCTTTTTTCCGGATGTTTTCACGTGCACCCCATATGATTCAAGCTCTCTTTTCCTCTTTGAGTAGCTTTTCCCAAGAATATATTTGGGCTCATTTGATTTCTGAAGCCTGAGCTGTCCGGCTCCATCGCTTATCACTGCTGAAATTAGGGTGTTGCCACCCATCTCTGCCCCTTCTATTTCTGCAGACAATACTTCCAGACCAAGCTGACTTATGCCCTCCATTGACTTAAGCTCGGATTCAAGCAGCTTTTTTGTTTCTTTTTCTGCCTTTTTCCTGTCCATCAGCCCGTATATATACGCGGCTGTTATAGCATGGTTCTTTAAGGTTATCTCTGCATTATCAACATTAAATGTCTGTGGCTGGGTTTTGAATATTCCTTCTCTAAAAAATTCTCCAATAGCCTCAAATCTGCCTTTGTCTGAAAAAATCTCAAACATCCATGTTGCTCTGCCTGGTATTTCATCTGTTACACTTGAACCCGACAGGATTATTGCAATATTCATTGGATTTGGCATTTTTTCTGATGGGTTATTTGCCATCATGCCCAGCAGCCCCTCATATTTTCTGTCTAAGTCTACTATTGCCTTATTCAGGTTTTTCAGGCTTGAAAAGCTGCTTTCAAATGCTTCTCTCTCAAGAAAATTTGAGTATCCGCTGCTTGTTGCTATGGATATTCCACTTCTGCCTAAAGGCGAAGGGTATTCAGCATTTTTCAGGGAAAGGTACACTGAATCACTGCTTGATTTACATTCCATAAAAAATCCCGACGGTGATGCAAAAGACCTCTTTCTGAAATTTGCATCTTTTGGTATTATGCGGGAGACCAGCCCGTTGCTCATGCTGTCAAGGTATTCAACTGTTTTTTTCCCTTTATCCCAGAAAGCCATAGCCCCGGGAAACTAAATGTTATATAAAAATCTGAGTTATACGGCAAAAACAAAAAACTTTATAAATTCCTGCGGGTTCCCAGTATCCAGTTATTCTCATGGGTGAATATATGGAAGAAAATATTATGAAGACGGGAACTACAACAATAGGTCTGGTTGCAAAGGACTTTATAGTTCTTGCAGCTGACAAGAGAGCAACAGCAGGGAATTTTATCGCTGCAAAAAAAGTAGACAAAGTGCTGCAGGTCGCAGACAAAATGGCACTGACAACTGCAGGCAGCGTGTCAGATATACAGCTTCTGGTCAAGCTGATAAAGGCCGAGCTTAACTTAAGAAACTTAAGGACTGGCAGGGATAATAATGTAAGCGAGGCAGCCAACCTCCTTGCAGGAATCGTATACGGGAATATAAGAAGATTCTCAGCCATCCCGGGAATAGTGCACTTCATTTTTGCAGGAGTTGACAGCACCGGGCCGCATTTATATGATATTTACCCGGACGGTTCAATAACTGAAGTCGATGATTTTGTGACTTCAGGAAGCGGCGGATCATTTGCATTCGGTGTGTTTGATTCGCAGTACAAGAAAGACATGAAAGAAAGCGAGGCAGTTGAGCTTGCCATAAGGGCAGTCAATGCTGCTTTGCAGAGAGACAGCGCATCCGGAGACGGCATTGATGTTGTTGTTGTCAGCAACTCCGGGGTAAAGAAAGTTTACAAGAAAGAGATTTCAATCAACCTTTCAAAATAATTTTTTGATTTAATATGGAATGGTGTATTCTTGAATGAGTGAAATTCTGAAAGAGATACTGAAAGAACTGCCCGACGGCAAGATTAGCGACGCTGGCTTTGAGGGGGCAAACATAGTCCTCTATACAAAAGACAGGAAATTCGTCTTCGAAGCCAACGGCATGATAAAGGATATTGTCAACAAGATAAAGAAAAGGATAGAGCTGAGGCCGGATCCAAGCATAACGCATGATTCCGAGCTTGCGGAAAAAGAAATTAGGGAGATAATCCCTGCAGAAGCAAAGATTGACCAGATAATTTTCGACCCGCAGAGGTCAATAGTCATAATCGAGGCTGAAAAACCAGGGGTTGCTATAGGAAAGCAGGGAGAAAACCTCAAGGCAATCAAAGAGAAAGTCCTATGGGTGCCTGTGATAAAAAGAACCCCTGCGATAAGGTCCCAGATTATTGAGAATATAAGGGCTGTCCTTTACCAGAATTCCGATTACAGGCGTAAGTTCCTCCACAAGGTAGGACAGAGGATATACAACGGCTGGCTGAGGGGGAAGAAAGATGAGTGGATAAGAATCTCTTATCTTGGAAGCGGACGCCAGGTCGGAAGAAGCTGCCTTTTCCTGCAGACCCCGGAATCAAGGATACTGATGGACTGCGGGGTTGACGTCGCAGACGAGAATAACGCATATCCCCTGCTTGAAGCCCCGGAATTCAAGATAGAGGAGCTGGATGCCATAATAATAAGCCACAGCCACCTTGATCACTGCGGTTTCCTTCCGTATCTTTTCAAATACGGCTACAGGGGGCCGGTCTACTGCACGCAGCCTACGAGGGACGTGATGGCACTTATGCTGCTGGATTATGTGAAAATAATGAGATACGACGGCAAGGAGCCCATATACACAAGCGAAGAGATAAAAGAAATGGTCAAGCACACCATTACGCTTGAATTTGAAGAAGTTACTGATATCACGCCTGATGTGAGGCTGACATTCTACAATGCAGGCCACATCCTGGGAAGCGCGATGTGCCATCTCCATATAGGAAACGGCCTTCACAACCTTGTTTACAGCGCTGACATGAAATTCGGAAAGAGCGTCATGCTGAGCCCTGCTGCAACGCAGTTCCCGAGGTGCGAGACACTGCTGCTGGAGTCAACTTATGGAGGGAAAGACAACATACTCCCTACAAAGAAAGAGATGTACGATTACCTGAGGGACGTAATCAATGAGACAATAGACAGGGGAGGAAAATGCCTTATCCCTGTGCTTGGTTCAGGAAGGGCCCAGGACCTGATGATAATGGTTGAAGAATTGATAAGGACAAAAGAGGTCAGGAAAGTCGATGTCTTTATCGACGGGCTTATCTGGGATATCACTGCAATCCACACTGCATACCCAGAATTCCTCAACAGCTCAATAAGGAAGCAGATTTTCCACAGGGACAACAACCCCTTCCTTTCAGACATATTCAAGAGGATAGGGAGCGGAAAGGAGAGGCAGCAGGTAATAGAAGAAACCGGATCATGCATCATCCTTGCCACAAGCGGTATGCTTGTCGGCGGGCCTTCTGTAGAATACCTGAGGGCGCTGGCAGACAACAGCAACAATTCACTTGTGTTTTCCTCATACCAGGGTGCTGGCTCACTTGGAAGAAGGATACAGAACGGAGAGAGGGAGATATCATTCAAGGACGGCCATAAGCAGGAAATCTGCCAGATAAAGATGGATGTCCACAAGCTTGAGATTTCAGACCACTCTGACAGGAAAGAGCTTATGAACTATGTTGCAAGATGCAGCCCGAGGCCGAGAAAAATCATCCTTAACCACGGGGAAAGCTCAAGATGCCTTGACCTGGCAAGCTCTCTGCACAAGAATTACAGGGTTGAGACAACAGCTCCGAGGAATTTAGAGGCTGTCAGGCTGAAATAACAGCTCTGCCTATTTTTATAGCATTTTGCGGTAAGATTTAAAAACAAACTGCTATTTTCCATTCATGAGGCTAGACCGGGGAGCCCGTCCTTCCCTGTAACCTTAAACGGACGTAAGAGGGGGTCGAAGCCAGAAGAGCGATATGATTGTCCAATGGCAGTCTTGTCTCCTACAATGAGGTCCTGTCCTGATCGACTGATCTTTTTGAGAACCACGTCAGGTCTGGAAGGAAGCAGCGTTAATCATATAGGTTGGTGCTTTCAGGGTAGCGGGATTAAGGACGAGGCAAGGTAAGCTGTTATTGATTATTGTATCCATCTTTTGGCGTGCCTCATTTTTTCTCAATCTTTTTATATAAATTCAGGTTTTAAAGCCGGATGAGCAGGACTTCAGACATATATCACGAAAGGTATAGGGCAAGTATAGACGAGAGAAGAGGAAGGCCTGGAAGAGCGATGAGCGGAAGCAGCTATAATTTCTCCTCTATGCTCTATGACCCTGACAGGTATAAACCAGCGTCTACAAAATGGCGCGAGTTTGGGCAGAAAAGCCTGTTTAACCTGGTCCTTTCCGGGTTTGTGGATGCTGAATTAGCCAGAAGGCACGGTTTTTTCAGGAAGGTGCAAAGCATGAGAAGGCTTACTCTCAGGATGCTGGAAGAGCAATACTACACCTCTCCCGAAAATATGCTGGACGCCCTGAAGATGTATCCTTATGATGAAAGCGTGATGAAGCAATACAGGCAGGTGAGCCTCGAAGGGATATTATTCAATGGCCCGGATAAGGATAACCATAAGATAAAATGGTTCAATTCCATTTTGCTTGAGTATGCCCTGCAAAATACAGGCCAGGAAATAAATTCCCATTTCCTGAACAAGTCACATGACTATGCTATTGATATTTTTGGCGGGCTGGATAAATGGCTTGAGCTGATGCCTGCCATCTCCCAAAGATATTCTGTAAGGCCGGAGTTTTACAATACAGAGCTGCCTGACGAGCTGACGGCCCCTAAATTTGGTCTGGGTGTTCTCCTGATGGGCAATTTACAGAAAGTAAAGGGAAAAGTGGATGAATATATCGCGCAGTGTGTTGTTCTGGAGCATGTAAAAAGCTACAGGCAAAAACAGAAAGAAGAGGAAAAACTTCTGGATGAGAGTATGGCGAAGACTGTTGTCGATAGGTTTATTGAAGGATATAAGGAAACACCTAGTCAAGTATCTTGACTTCGCAGAAATCACACAGCTTCTTGAATTTCTCTGCGTCTGCCCTGCTCCCTATTATCCTGCCGTAATGCATCGGGATGGCAATCTTTGGCATTATCTTTTTTGCTGCCTGGGCTGCCTCTTCTGCTGTCATGACATATGTTCCTGAGACAGGGAGCATGGCAACATCCGCCTTTACTTCTGACATCTCAGGAATCAGGTCAGTATCTCCTGAATGATAGAACCTCACATTGTTTATTTTGATTATATAGCCGACCCATTCGTTCATGCCCGGATGAAAATTCTTGTTTATGTTGTATGCCGGCACTGCCTTTACCTCAATCCCTCCAAAAGAAAAAGATTCCCCTGGCCTGGCAAGCTTCAGCTTCCCGCCGTCAACTTTTCCCGCAAATTTGCTTGTTGTGTCAGGCGTTGTGATAATCAGGGTGTCTTCCTTCACTAGTTTTGCAATATCCGCGATGCTGCAGTGGTCATAATGGCCGTGACTTATGAGAAGCAGGTCTGCCTTCTCTGTCTCATCAACCTGGAAAGGGTCTATATAGACAACTTTCCCTCCGAAGCTGAATTTGAATGATGAGTGGCCGAGCCACTTCAGCTGGACTCCGTTGATATCAACTGCTTTCATTTCAGCGCCTCTCTAAGCTCATGTATTGCTTTTTTTCTGTCTTTTTTCCCGAAGATTGATGAGCCCGCAACAAACACATTAACCCCGGATTTTTTGGCTGCCTTTATTGTAGTTTCGTTTATCCCGCCGTCAATAAGAATATCTCCAGCAAATCCTTTTTCCCTTAATAATCTGGCCTTTTTCAGCACTTCAGGGATGAATTTCTGACCGCCGAATCCCGCGTAAACTGACATTATCAGGACAGCATCAATCTCTTTCATGACAGGAAGGACAAGCGAAACCGGCTTATCCGGGTTTACTGCAAGGCCCACTTTCACTTTCATTGCCCTTATCTTCTTTATTGCCTTCAGAAGCTCGCCCTTATTTCTGAAAAGCTCTGCATGGAAAAATATCCTGTCAACATATTTTGAGAAATCCTTAGCATACCTGACAGGCTCTTCAATCATCAGGTGGCAGTCCATTGGCAGCTTTGTCTTTATACCTTTGACAACAACGCTTCCATAACTGATATTGCCGACAAAATGCCCATCCATCACGTCAATATGCAAAGAATCAGCATATCCCCCAACATCCTGGATTTCCTGGTTCAGCTTCCCGAAATCCGCTGATAATATTGAGGGTGAAATCTTCAGTTTCATCAGTATGTGAAAACAAAGAGAGATTAATAATACTTTTGTTTAGAACTAAAGTTTGCTGTCAGTTGAATATAATCCAATCAGGTCCCTGACAAATGGCTCCCTGCCTGATAAAAGCCATGAGGCAAAACCAAATATCCCATGTATCGGCTTATGGGGGAAATCAGCCTGGACATAAACTGAAAGCTGCGACTGCTCTTCTCCCCATGAAAAATGATAGAATCCGACTTTCCTGTCAAGCGACCTCACTTCGCCATTCTCCGGGTCCATATATTCTGCTCTTGTGCTGTGGATGTCACCCTCTACGGTTCTCTTGTTTGTATCCAGCCTTATTTTATCAAACCCGAGCAGATATTCATCAGGCAGCACTGCATCAGGCAAAGAGAAAATCAGTTCTGCAAGATCCTTCCCTGCCAGGGATATCTGCCCATCCCTGCCTGGCTTCAGGTAATTATCAATCCTTGGATTTTTAATGATGACCAGTGTTTCAGGCAGTATCCTCTTGTAATCTATTTCCTGCCTGCTTATTTCAGCTGCACACAGCCTTGCACCTTGGTTAAGTGTAGACATATTAGGGGGAAACAATAATTTATTTATAAATCACTTGCTTTTAGAATTCTCATACTGCCTTATTTTTTCCAGCCTTCTTGCATGCCTCTTTTCATTGCTGAAATCAGTCTCAAGCCATGCCTTCAGTGCTTCTGCTGCTTTTTTCTCATCCATCCAGTCGCCTGAAAGTGCTATTATATTGGCATTATTGTGCTCCCTGCTGTGGACTGCTGACTTCTTGTCAAAAACTGCTGCTGCCCTAATCCCCCTGACCTTGTTCGCTGCTATTACCATGCCTGCTGCTGACCTGCACAAAAGGATTCCCTTATTCCCTGAGCCTGCAGCAACCTTCTCTGCAACTTTGAGCGCATAATCCGGATAATCGTCATCCTTCTCATATTTCAGATTGCCCAAATCCATGAATTCATGGCCTGATTTTTCAAGAAATTTTTTTATGTGCTCTTTCAGCTCAAATCCGCCATGGTCAGAACCTATGTATATCATGGCAGAAATTAACCCTGCTGCTTATATATAATTTTCTATTCTATCTCGAAAGTTATTTAAATTTATACCTAATCCAAAGCCGTGTGCCTCAGTATAGCAAACTGAAAGTTTGCTTATCTGAGATTTTGTTTAAAAAATGCCTCAGTAGCTTAGCAGGTGGAGCGGTCGGCTGTTAACACCTATGAAAGAAACCGACAGGTCACCAGTTCAAATCTGGTCTGAGGCGCTTTTTTTTCTATGTGGGCTTGAACGAAGTGAAACCCACCTGTTTCGTTCAACCATTTCTTAAAGGGTTGGTCTGAGGCGCTTTTTTCCTAGCAGTTTATCCTGTTTGGCTCTCCCACAGTGCACACTATCCTGTCATTTGAGACTACATAAGAATCAATATTTTGGTCGTCTATCTTGTTTTTGCAGCATATGTTGTTTGCTGAAGTCTGCACTATAGTCTCGTGCCTTCCAACAAGCTCCTGGTAATCTGCTTTCAGCTGGTTCAGCTCTACCTCTGCCTGGCTCCTGTTCTCCTGGTATCTCCTCTCCACCTCTGTCATGTTCCTGCTGTATTCTGACTGCAGCTGCTCTATATCAGACAGAAGCTTCAGGTTTGCTGACTGGCACAGGAAGGTCCTGTTTTTCTCATTTCTCAGCTCTGCAACAGTCTCATTGTTCACTATCCTGCAGCTTTCAAGCTGCGTCTCGGCAAAAAGCACGTCTGATTTCAGCGTGTCAAGCTCGCTCATTATGTTTTCCACATCCAGGCCAATCCTCTCAAAATCTTTTGACAGCCTGTAACCTATGAATGCCGGCCTGATTATTATGATCATTATAAGAACAAGGACTATAAGAAGAATGATGGCAAGGCTTATGTGGTGGTGATGCACAGCCACATGCGTCCGCCTCTTAAGCGGCTGCATTGGCGGTACTGGTCCACTTGTTTTCTTGATTGGTTCCACACAGAATCACTAGATTATCCTGTATATTTCCACTATATAAATCTTCTCTCTATCCTGTCAGGACCAGGCCGGAAACGACTGTAGCTGCAATTATGTTGAACATCATTATGACAGCGAATGCTATTGCGCTGTAGAGGACTCCGCTCTTTCTTATGAAATTGCCGAGCATAAATCTCTCATTCAGCGGGTCATATCCGTTTTCTATTGTATTGAGCATTGTTGTAAGAAGATATGTTATCTGGACGACATAGATGCCGACAACTATCTGGAAATAGAAGGTAGGGATGCTGTCGCTGAAAAGCTCAAGAAGCCCTGTTGTTGTTCCTGCGACATTTGAGCTTGAGAATGATGTTACCTGGTTGCCGAGCGTGATAAGGATCGTAGTTATCATGGAGGTAAGCCCTATGACAATCCCTGAGATAAGCGGTGCCAGGAAATTTATCTGCGAGCGCATGCTGCTGGTTATCTCTGACATCAGGTCCTTAAGCCTCTCATCCACCCTGTGCATCTCCTTTATGTATGTGGAGATGTTTATGAGGGACTGCGATGCTATCTCTGGCCCTTTTTTTGCGCTCTCGACGAAAACCTTCATTGAGCTTTCTATAAGTGCAGAGGGGAACTTTGTTATTGCCCCGTGCTTCGGGTCAAATATTGCGTCCTCGACGCCCATGCCTAGAGTGCTGAGGTTCGTTGTCACCAGGTCAAAAAACTGCCCTGATTTTGTGCCTTCCATTATGTGCGAGACCTTGCTGAAGGCTATCTCTGCAGGCAGGCCGTCTCCGATCCTGTTTCCCAGCTGGAATATCGCAGCTGCAAACTCGTTCTCAAGTGCTTTTGTCTCCGCCCTTATCTTAACAAGCTTCTTTGTCCTTGCCGTGAAATAGAACGCCATTGCAAGCGCCAGCCCAAGAGGGATGAATATGCTTATCAGTGTCGCGCCAAGGCCATAAGGCCCGAGCAGCTGAGTGCCGTCCTTGCTCTCTTTGTATCCCAGGAAGGTAAATTTTGCTGCCTTCAGGGCTTCCGGGTCTGTCGTGCTTATTACCTGCCATTTCTCATTTACAATGATATCAAAGAACTGCCCGCTGACTGTGGAGGTAAGATGAAGGATAAGGGGCATAATTCCTATTACAAGAAATACAAGGAATATTATTGCTGAAATCCATATCGGGTTGAATGATACCTCTTTTTTCCCGAGCTTCATGGTAAGCATCGTATGCTTTTTCAGCTCCGGGTTGACTTCCGTGATATCAGCCTGGCCATAGCCTGTCGGCCTTGTTGAAAGTATTTTCTTGCCAAGATACCAGACACTAAGGGGAAGGAAGACATTGTAAAGCACAGAAATATGGTACCACTGCACATTCTCCATGAAGCTCACAACAAGAGGAAGGATAACAAGCCCGAGTATAGGCAGTATCACCCCAAGCATGTGGAGCATTGTTATAGGCTCTTTCAGGTCCTGGGCAAAATGGAACATTTTTTCATATGTAGCCTCAAGTATAAGTGAAAGCGATTTTTCAAGCGCTTCCTGCCTCTTCTTCTCTGACGGCTCCAGCAGGGAAGACTGGATAAGGTGTATGCTCTCGACAAACTCAGGTGTGTATTTTTTCCACCTGCTGAGGTAATCGTCAAGGCTGTCCTTCACGGATTTGAACTTGGAGGACTCTACATTCCACATTATTTTCTTGAAATCAAGGGACAGGGGTGGCGAAATGTGGTCAGATGCGAATTTTATGGCCAGCTCAAGGTTGGAAGTGTGCCTCATGTACGAGACAATATAGAACACGGAAAGCACCATCTGGTTGCTTGCCTTCAGCCTCCAGTTGTTTGCCAGGAGCATCGGAAGTGTTGTAAGCGGCACTATAAGTATAAGCCCGAAAATAATGAACATGAACATAAAGAACATTGATGACCCTGGCGCAATCAGGGAGAAAAGAGTAAACGAAAGAGCTACGCCAAGAAGTATGAATGCTATCGGGAATAGTATTGCAAATGAGGTCACTCCCGCTGGGGTTGTGTTAAGGTGGCAGGTCTCAAGCGCTTCCTGCAGCTCAGCCAGCTTTTTTTTGTCAGGGCTCAGCTTTACAATATTTGAGCAGAAATTGCAGGCCTTCTCGTACAGGGTAAACCTGCCGGGCATCACCTCGCTCCTGAACTGGTTGTACTCCTCTGACTTTACGGACTCTGAATGAGATTCTGTAAATGCCTTTATTTCCTTTTTTAGCTCGTCCTCGCTAAGAACCATAATTTACCTCTTTTTTCAGAGATAAATCAAAGCACTCTACTATAAAAGGGTTTCGAATCAGCAGCGAAACGTTTTAATATAAACAGCTAATTTCACGTACAGATGAACCTGAAAGAAACATACGGGAAACTTGAGAAAAAATACTCCCTGCCGGCATACTCTGAGCTGAACAGGGACTTTGACATTGAGGACATACTTCCTGAGACAGAAGTCATGCTCCAGAAAATAAGGGGAAAAATCACTGAGAAGCTTGAAGGCTACGCAGGGCTTATAGAATCTTTTGTCCAGCCTGACACAAACATGAAGGACATGTACGAGGCAAGGCACATGGATGATGCAGACAGGGAGCATGCCTATGCTTTGTTCAAGAAGATTATGCACATAATAAGGAGATCTGCCCTTACTGCCATCCAGAACACAGAGGAAGGCAATGCTTCATTCATAAAAGAATCATTCAGTGAATGGAATGCTCTTAAGAAGCAGATAGAGCCGCACATCAGGAAGCTGGAGGAAATCTGGAAAAAAGAGACAGATATAAAAACGGATCTGAGTTATTTTGGATAGTGAACTTATGATGAGACTGGTGTTTTTGGGGCCTCCGGGCGCAGGAAAAGGGACACAGGCAAAAATACTTTCAGAGAGCCTTAATATCCCCCACATATCAACAGGCGATATCTTCAGGTATAATATCGAGAACAAGACAGAGCTCGGAAGAGAGGCATCCGAGTTCATGAACAGGGGATTTCTTGTGCCTGACAAGATAACAAACGCCATGGTCCTCAACAGGCTCAGCATGGACGACTGCAAAAACGGATATATTCTGGACGGCTATCCAAGGACAATCAACCAGGCTGAATTTCTCGACAGCATGCAGGAAATCAATCATGCAGTCTATTTTTACCTGAGGGATGAAATTGCAATTGAAAGGCTGATGAGCAGGGCCAAGCAGGAATCAAGAAGCGATGACAGCCCCGAAGTCATAAAGAACAGGCTGCAGGTATACAAAGAGCAGACACAACCGCTTATTAACTACTATAAAGAAAGAGGTACACTTCTGGAGATTGACGCAGGAGCGGGTATAACCATGATAAGCAAGGATGTCAGAAGGGCACTGAAGCTATCCTAACTTATTTGAAGAATGAAAATACTTTTTGTCTGCAAGGGCAACATGTTCAGGAGCCAGCTGGCAGAATATTTCTTCAATAAATCCGCAAAAAAACACAGGGCAGAAAGCGCAGGGATAAACGCAAGGTATGCTGGCATCAGGCTTTCAAGGCTTTACCACATTGAGAGCGGAAGGGCGAAGGACGCCGAGAAGTTCATTGCAGAGCTTGATAAGGAAATGCTTGAAAAAGTGCCGAAGCAGCTTACCCCTGAGATGATTGATGCGTCTGACAAGGTTGTTGTGCTGCTGGAATCAGAAAAGGAGATGCCGGATTACCTGAAAAATTCTCCAAAGCTGATATTCTGGAAGATGATAGACGGGATAAAGGAAGATGGAAGCACAAGGCCTTATGGTGAGCTGTGCAGGATAAGGGAGCAGATAAAGGAAAAAGTAGAGAAGCTTGTGAAAAGCATCAGCTGAAAATCCTCTTTATAACAATTGTTGCATAGCTCCCCTTCCCTAATTCAAACTTAATTGTGCATTTCTTCATGCCGTCATTAAGCTCATCTTTTTCCAGCTCCCCAACCTCCATGTTCCTGACTTCTGCAGCTAAATTTCTTGAAGCGCCCATCGGCGTCACATCTGGGATGTTCCTTATAACAAAATCCCTCAGTTCAAGCCCGCTTCTTTCAAGGGTTTCCTGATAAAGTTTTTCAATTTCCTGGTCTGTGAACTCGGTATCAAACGCAAGGAGCGGGATCTCTATATCCTTTATTTTCTTACGGGGGAAAATAAATCTGCCGTGCCTGTATTCAGCTTCAGAGAAATTTTCTGAATGGTGCTTTACATATCCTGCAGCAACCTCATTCCACAGGTAGCTCTGCACAGCATGGAGGTATAGCTTTAGTATCTTGTGCGGAATCTTCCTTATTGCTCCGATAAAATCATTTTTGCTGTGCAGAAGATGCATGCTTACTTCAGGATGGTCCATCATTGACGCTGCCTTTTCAAAATTTTTTTTCAGGATTGCAAGTCCGATTTCAAGGTTGTTTCTGCCGAAGCGCTGCTCGCCAAAATAATTTATTATGGAATCCGTCTTCTCGGGTGGCCTCTTTATTTTTCTTATAGTTATTGTAAATTTATTTCCTCTCAGGTCGCCAAGGGAGATGGGTTTTCTGCCATGGCCGGCAATCTTTGTTTTGTATCTGCCGAAATCTTTGTCCGCTATCTCCCCTTTTACAGAGCAATACTGCCTTGTAACTGCGTTCCTGTCTTTTGTCCCTGCATAGCTGAAATTTTTTCTCGGAATCCTGAAATCTGCAGAAAGCTCCTGTATAGCTTCCTCTGTGTTGCATGCTTTTTTTTCCAGGAGAAAATAGGTATACGGGCCTTCACCGCCAAAATCATGCAGTGGAATCTCCTCTACTATAAAATCCTCAGGGATTTGTTTTATCATGCGCATCTGTAAAGGCAATATTTATATAAAAATAAGCTTTTGGTAATATTGTAATGAATGAGAATGTCAGGAAGGAGATAATAGATGTCCTGAAGGGATCAATAAAGATTGTAAAGCAGGACCAGTTATTCAGGTTAAGGGAGCTGAGCGACCGCATTATCGAGACTGCTGCTGTCTACCAGGACAGGGAGTCAATAGGCGTTGCGGTGCTGATATATTCTTTGTCAAAAATATACAGGAGCAAAGATGATGTCGATAATTTTGTGCTCCCGCATCTTGCAGATGCCCTGAAAGCCCTGGAAAAGGATAATCTTGTAAGGTATGAAGCAGAGATAGACCATATAATAAAAGATATGTCTGAGAAAGACAGCAAGACCAAATTCTATGTTCAGGAAGTTCTCCAGAGGGCTGAAATAAAAAAGGGCTCAAAAATGTTTGAGCAGGGAATTTCAATGGGTCAGGCTGCGGAAGCCCTTAATGTCTCTATCTGGGACCTTATGGATTATGTCGGCAAGACAAGGATAATTGATGAATTCGGCCACAAAACTAATGTAAAGAGCAAGATTGAATTTACAAGGAGGCTTTTCAAATGAAGGCATTAGTCTTTGACACTTTGACGAAGGAAAAGTCCGAAAATCAGGAGGAGTATCTATGATACGAGGAGTGATTTTTGACACTTTGACGAAGGAAAAGTCCAAAAATCAGGAGGGCATATCATGGTAAAAGCCCTTGTTTTCGATACCGGCCCTCTTATCTCCCTTGCACTGAACAATCTTCTCTGGGTGCTTAAGCCCCTGAAAGAGAAGTTTGGCGGAGAATTCTATATTACCCCCTCTGTGAAAAAGGAGGTTGTAGAGAAGCCGCTGACAACAAAGAGATACAAGTTTGAGGCCCTCCAGGTCTTAAGCCTTGTGGAGACAGGAGTGCTGAAAGTCTATGATTCCCCTGATCTCAGGAAAGAAGCCCTTTCGCTGCTGGATTCAGCCAACAGCCTATTCATGGCAGACGGGAATTATGTAAAAAATGTGCAGTACGCTGAGATAGAATCCGTCATGGCTGCAAAGCTTCTTCATGCTGATGCCGTGGTGGTAGATGAATTCATAACAAGGGCGCTTCTGGAAAATCCTGAAGCTGTTGAGCAAAGAATGGAAAAAAGGTTTCACAGGAACATAGATGCTGACAAAAAAAATATAGACGCGTTTTCCAGGCGGGTGTCAGGTATAAATGTTATAAGGTCATTTGAGCTGATTGCTGTAGCCTACGAGAAAGGATTATTCAGAGAGTATTACCTGAAGCTTGACAACCCGAAAGAAACCCTGCTTGACGGGCTGCTGTGGGGGCTAAAGCTCAACGGCTGCTCTGTAACTGAGCAGGAAATAGCTGAAATCAAGAAATTAGAGGGCTTTTAGCGTTTTCTCCTCTATTTTACCATAAAATTTATAAATATCACGCCCTCATGTTATAGACGGGGGGAGATAGTTTGTATTTTTCCCACATTGTCAATAAAACGGAGGTAAAGTTAAATGGCAGAAAAAGTTGCTAAAGCAGGAGTTAGGAAAGAGAAAGGATATCTGTATTTCGTAGATAAGCACGGAGATATCTCAAGAGCCAAAATGTCAAGAGGCGGAAGAAAAAAGGGCGGCTCAGGAACACAGAAAGTCGCTAAAGTAGGCGTCAAGAAAGCAAGTGGCTATCTATATTTTGTAGACAAGCACGGAGACGTTTCAAGAGCCAAGATGGCAAGGGGAAGGAGATAAATTCTTTATTCTCTTTTTTTTCTTTTTTATATAATTACGGTGAAATTTTTTGGCATAATCTTAAATACAACATTTGATTTCAGGACTCCATGAGCAGGGGGATAGTTATCTCCGGGAAATTCGGGGAGATAGTCGTAAGGCAGAAGCACGGCGAGGAGATTGAACTCGGGGAGCTTCTTATAGCGGAAAACAAAAGCGCAAAGATTCTTTTGCAGGCATATGATCTCGTATACGGCTCGCAGCTGTCTGCCTCCAATCTTGAGCTTGTCTCGGGAATGAAGCTTGAAGAGGATTCTGACCTGATGCTTATGGACGAGAAGCTGAGGAATTACACTCTTGCCCTGCTGAAAAACCTAATAACAATAACTCCAAAAAATGCAAGATCCTCAAAATCCCTGCCTGAGTTCTTTTCATCTGTAAGGGAAGTGAAAAAAGAAGACCTTGGTTTCATAACAAAGCCTGATGCCCCTTTGTTTGTCGGCAGGCTGAGGTCCGGCAGCAAGATTCTTGATTTTGACATTTTCCTTCCGGGCAAAGATGTATTCAGCCACCACATACTCATCCCTGCAACAACAGGAAGAGGAAAAAGCAACCTTACCAGTTTAATGCTCTGGGACTGCCTTGACAAGAATTATGCAGGCGTGCTTGTCCTTGATCCTCATGATGAATATTACGGCAGGAATAAATTGGGGCTGAAAGACCACCCCAAAAAAGAAAACCTTGCGTATTATTCTTCTGAGCCTCCTGCAGGAGGAAGAAGCCTGAGAATAAATCTCAGCCATGTGAAGCCGTGGCATTTCAACGGCGCTGCTGACTGGTCCCCTGCGCAGAAAGAGGCGCTCTCTGCACTCTACAAAAGATACAACAAAGACTGGATAAAGTTTGCGCTCACAATCCCTGACCATGAGGGATTCCAAGAAGGGACTCTGGCTGTAATAAGAAGGAGGCTCTCCTCCCTGCTTGATCTGGATTCTGACGGAAGCAGTGTATTCTGCAACGGCATATTTGACATGCAGGCAGGCCAGACAACCATCTCAGACATCTGCAGTGACCTTGAGAAAGGGAAAGTTGTTGTCGTGGATACTTCTGATTTTTCAGGGAGTGTGGAAATACTTATAGGAAGCCTGATAGCGACAGAAATACTGAACAAGTACAAGAGCCACAAGAACAAGGGAATTCTGAAGGACAAGCCTGTGATATCAATAGTGCTGGAGGAAGCTCCGAGAGTTTTGGGGAAGCAAGTTCTTGAAAGCGGGCCCAATATATTTTCTACAATTGCAAGGGAAGGAAGGAAGTTCAAGGTCGGGCTGACAGCAATAACGCAGCTGCCTTCCCTGATTCCAAGAGAGATACTTGCAAATATGAACACAAAAATAATCCTGGGAATAGAAATGGCTCCTGAACGCCAGGCAATAATAGATTCCGCATCCCAGGACCTGAGCTCTGACAGCAGGGCAATTGCATCGCTTGACAAGGGGGAGGCGATAATAAGCAGCAACTTCACAAAGTTTGCAATACCTGTAAAAATTCCCTTATTTGAGGATTATGTCAGGTCAAGGCCAAAGGAAAAGAAAGATGCCATTGATTTTGAAGGGGTAAATTTAAGCTAGTTCTGTTTCTCCAAGTTTCTGTTTAAGGCATAAAAGTCCTGATGGACAAATGCAGAAACAAAATACGGGCCGTCTATTTTTGCTCCTCTAAACAATAGCCTGTAAGGGTCTTCGGATACTGTTCTGTCGCTTTCTTCTGTAAGTGGGACAAGAACTGTTTTTTCATTATCCAGCTGCCCGAGGAGTGCTGTTAATCCTCCTTCAGGATATCCCTCTTTTTTTCCTACGCATATCATTCTCATGCCGGACCAGAATTCTGAATAGGCATACTCCCTCTCCCCAAGCAGATAAATGCCTAAAACCTCATCATACCCATTTTCTGACAGCTTTGGCAGCAAAGATGCATTTGCAATTTCAGCAGCCTGCAATGATATGTCTGGCATTTTAGCATGGCGTAACTACAATTAATTTAAAAAGATATCCCAGAAGCGGGCTGTTTTCTCTCTCCGGTATTTTGCATATTTAACGCCGAGATATGCCAGCCCGAGTGCTGCAGGAATTCCAAGTTCAAGCAGGCTGAAGTTATTTACACCATTTGTGATGCTGTTCATGAACTCCGAAAACTGCTCTGCCAGCGGCCCTCTCAGAGAGCCGTGCCGGAACGTGTCAATAAGCAGATGAGAGACCGCAACCTGCGCTCCGTAATAGAATGCACCATACGCCACATATCTTAACTTGTCTGATATTGGCGTCTCTTTTGGAATCGACTTATAATATAATATCCCACCTATAATCCCAGCTATAACCACTCCATAAATGCTGTGCAGGGCAGGCGTCCTGTGGCATGCCCACTCGTCACAGGCTGCTGCATAATTTTCCGGAACTCCTCCTCCGGCGCTTAGGCTCTGTGATGTGGCTGTAAGGGAGTCCGGAAGCCCAGGTATAGATGCCCCAGGAAATTTAATCCTGAGAAAGCTAACGTATGCTTCCTGGATTATAACATCAAGGTCAGGGAAATTCGACATAAAATAGCCTAAAATTCCGGGGTTTTTGATATTTTCAAGCATCCATTTCGGACTTGCCTTTATCTTGTCTAATGCAGTTATTCCATCAGTATGCTCCCCTGCTATATCCTCTAGGCTCATGTATCTTTTTTTTCCTTTTACATCAGGCTCAAGAAGCTCGTTGGACAATTTGCCGAAAGAAATGCCTGAAGCCATGTGGACAAGAAAATTTGTGACATATGCAAGGTATGGCATTCTTTCCTGTGGGATTTATGACTATATTAAAAACTATCTAAATAATTTTAAATATACACAAGATTACCTTATCTTCATGAAATTCTCGCACATAGCAGACTGCCATATAGGCGGGTGGAGGGATCCGAAGCTGAAAGACCTCAATACGCAGGCTTTTTTCAGGGCACTCGATATCTCCCTGAAAGAAAAAGTTGATTTCATCGTGATTGGAGGAGACCTTTTCAATACCGCCCTTCCCGGCATAGACCGGCTTAAGGATGTTGTAAGGAAATTCAGGGAGCTGAAAGAAAAAAACGTGCCGGTATACCTTATTCCGGGAAGCCATGATTTTTCTCCTTCAGGAAAAACAATGCTGGATGTCCTTGAGGAGGCTGGGCTCTGCACCAATGTCGTCAAAGGGAGCGTCGAGAACAACAAGCTGAAGCTGAAATTCACAATAGACGAAAAAACAGGAGCAAAGATAACAGGAATGCTCGGCAGGAGGGGAATGCTGGAAAGGACATACTATGAGGAGCTTGACAGGGCTTCGCTTGAAAAAGAGCCAGGATTCAAGATATTCCTTTTCCACACTGCAATAACCGAGCTGAAGCCGAAAGACATGGACCGGATGGATTCAGCACCAATCTCCCTGCTGCCGAAAGGGTTTGACTATTATGCAGGCGGGCACGTTCATATAGTGGAGAAGCTTGATATGCCTGGCTACAGGAATGTCGTCTATCCCGGGCCTTTATTCCCAAACAATTTCCATGAGCTTGAGGAATTAAAAGGCGGAGGGTTTTACATATATGACAACGGGGAAGTAAAGAGGCACGAGATTGCCATAAAAAAAGTTGTGAGCATAAGAGTTGATGCTCTGCATAAAAACTCTGAAAAAGTAACAGAAGAACTTCTTGACAAAGTGAAGAGGGATGCTGAAGAAGACTGCATTATACTTATACGCATATCAGGGGTTCTGCAAAGCGGCAGGGTCTCGGATATTGATTTCAAAAAAGTATACGATATTCTTGCTAAAAAAGATGTTTATTTTGTCATGAGAAACACTTCCGGGCTGGCAACAAAGGAATTTGAAGAGGTAAAGATAGAAACAAGATCTGCTGAAGAGATTGAAGACCGGCTTATAGAAGAGCACCTTGGCCAGAGGGACGCTGCAGGCTGGGGAAAGGAAAAAGAAAGGAAGATGATAAAGGACCTGATGGTTGTGCTCAGCTCTGACAAAAAAGAGGGAGAAAAAGTCTATGAGTTTGAGGCAAGGATCAAGGACGAGTTAAACAAGTTGCTTGAGATTGATTAGTGGCTGTTTCTTTGCCCGAAAATATTTCTCAGCCACTGCGCCTCTTCGATTGTTCCGTGCCTGTATCTTTCTTCAATCCATTCATGTCTTGCTGCCGGACTGGCATACTCAGGCTTAAGCTGCTGGGCTGAGAGGTTAACAATATCCATAAAGGTGTGATCAATATCAGCAACGCTCAATACACTATTATCAATATACCTGTCAAAAATCCCTTTTTCTTTCTTTAATTTTTTTAGCGGATAGATATATTGCTGCGCCATAGGGAAAGCGTCCCTTGTCCACAGCTCATGGGTTTCTTCATATGTCCTGGGGACTTTATGTGCATCCCTTGCGAGCCTTCTCAGCCATCCGACATTTTCATTGCAGTCTACAAACACCCTGTAAGGTATTAATTCCAGTATCCTCTCGCTTACTGCTGCAGGGTTTTCCAGGACAGGGATCTTTTTCTTGCCGCTTGCATAATCTCCCTTCATTGGAACACCTGCAGAAAAGAGAAGGAAGCTTTCAACAAGAAGGACTTTATTTGCTCTTACTGTTATTTTTTCCCCTTTATATGTCCCTGTTAATTTATCATATACATCTACTTCTGTTTCGCCTTTTGTCTTCAGCTCTTCAATGGCCGAGATAACCCTGCCATAGTCAATAAGATTAGGGTCGTCCCAGTTTACCTTAGATATTCTCTCGGGGTCGCTTGGGCTTCCCTCAATCCCCTGTATCTCAAAAACAACGTCAATCGGCCTGTAGAAATTATCAAGGTCTATAGCTGTTACATCCTGGCCGTTCTGGTAAGTGAACTCAACAAGTGCGTCTCTTATTATCTGTGTAAGGGTGGATTTCCCGCTTGCACTCATACCAGTAAGTCCGCCTGTAAAAATATTGTCTATGGTTACCCCCAATCAGACCCATTTTTTTACTATATTTAAAGCTTTTTACTATCAGCCTTCTTTGCATCAGAAACAACTTCCCTGTCCAGCTGAGACTCAATCTCATTTATCAGGTCGAGGGTTTTTTTCATAACTAATCCAATGTATTTGGAGTTTAAATATTTTTCAGTAGGATGTCCAGTGCCTTTAGATATGTTTTTTCAGCTCATCAATTATTTTTTCTGAATCTTTCATATCAACAGCCCCCATTGCAAAATTATCCCTGCCTCCTCCCCTGCCGCCGAATTTAGAAAGGACTTTATTGAGGAGATCCGGGGTATTCAGCTTAAGGTCTTCTGATGCAGCCAGCAGTATTGCTGCCTTGTCACCTGTCCTGTTAACAAAGCATACAATCGTCTTTTCTTTCAGGAGGGAGATGGCCTTGTCTGTCAGCTGCTTCTTCTCCACATCATCAACTGTGTTGTGTACTAATGTTATACCCTTTACTTTCTCCTCGCTGCTGAACTCCAGCAGCTTTGAGGACATCTCCCTGAATTTTTCCTTATAGCTTTCTGCTTCATCCTGCAGGCGCCTTACCAGATCAGGGACTTCTGATGCATCTGATTTAAGCAGCGATGCTGATTTCCTGGCAACTGCCGCCATTGAAAACAGGCTTTCTAAGTTTCCTGTCCTGAACCTTATCTCCCAGCTTCCCTTGACAAAATTGAATCCTGTTATAACAAGGGAGCCGATATATCCTGTTGATCCGGCGTGTGTGCCTGCACATGCAGACCAGTCAAAATCCTTAATCTCGACAACCCTGACAGTATCTGATTTTATCCTGTCTGCCTTTATCCTCAGTTTGCCGAGCCTGACAGCATCCTCTTTTTTGTATTCCTTCTCTATTATCTCCCTGTCTTCACTTATTATTTTATTTACAAGTTCCTCTGCTTTGAAAAGCTTGTCCCATGTGGCTTCTTTTGTTTTGATAAAAAGAGAACTCTCATCTTCTGAAAGGTTTATTTTGTCCAGCTCAACATCTCCCAGGTTGATCTCAAGGCTTTTGAAAAGCACGTGCTCTCCTGTGTGCATTCTCACAAGTTTTTCCCTTCTTTCCCTGTTAAGCTTAAGAGTTGCTTTATCTCCTTTTTTCAGGCTGCCTTTTTTTGCTTTTATTTTGTGGATGACTTTATCATTTTCCTTCCATGCCTCGACAACCTCCCCTGAGAAAGATGCTGTTTCTATAGTCCCTGTATCGCACGGCTGCCCGCCGCCTCCGGGGTAAAAAATAGTGTCTTTTAGCTCCGTAAAAATGAATCCCTCTTTAGCCTCCGCACTAACAACTTCATCCTCTGCTTCAAACAAGAACGCGTTCTGGTAGCGGTGCATCTGCATTGGAAAGCTGCATTAGTTTATAAAAATTATAGATTGATAAGCTTCTTCAGGGTTTCTTTTACCTCTTTAGGGTCTGCCTTTCCGCCTGATTTCCTCATCACACTGCCGAGTATGAAGTTAAGCGCTATATCCTTTCCTGATTTGTAGTCTGAGACTGCCTGAAGGTTCTCGGCTATTGCCTCCCTGCAGTATTTTTCAATCATCCTTAAATCTGAGACTGCCCCGAGCTTTTCTTTCTTCACATACGATTCAACATCAATATCGTCGACTGCCAGCTTCTCGAGTATTTTCTGGGCTGTTGCGTCTGTTATCTTTTTCTTTTCCAGCAGCTGCAGGAGGGATATAAACTGGGCCTGGTTTATTTTCATTTCCGATGTGTCTATTTTATTGTAGTTTAAGACGCGCATAAGTTCTCCCCTTATCCATCTGGCTGCCAGCACAGGCCTGGTTTTTTCCACTGCTTTCTCAAATATCTGGGCCAGGGAAAATTCTCCTGCCAGGATTCGCGCATCATCCTCGGATAATCTGTATTCTTTGGTATACCTCCTGCGTTTCTTATCAGGAAGTTCAGGCAGCTTTTTTTCCAGCTCTTCTCTTTCTATATCTATGGGCACGAGATCAGGGTCAAAGATATATCCATAGTCTTCTTCTGTTTCTTTTTTTCTCAGCAGCTGCGTCATCCCTTTCTCTGCGTCCCATGACCTTGTCTCCTGGGAGCTTATCCCTTCATGCTTCTGCCTTGCTATCTCATACTCAAGCGCCTTCTCTATCTCCCTGAACCCTGTGATGTTCTTTATCTCCGCCCTTTTGTACCCTGTTTCCTTTATCGAGATATTTGCGTCCGCCTTGATTATGTTTTTTGAAGGGTCAAATGCCCCAAGGTATCTCAAAAGAGTTATCAGGGCTTTCAGGAATTCTCTTGCCTCTTCAGGGCTGGCGATGTCCGGCTCTGTGACTATCTCAGCCAATGGGTTCCCTGACCTGTTGTAATCAACAAGGACATAGCCTGCTTTTCCTATGCCTCCGGGATGTATCATTGAGGCGGGGTCTTCCTCTATGTGCAGCCTCTTTATCCTTATTCTCTTCCCGCTGATATCAATACTGCCGTTTTCTCCGATGGGGACTTCATACTGTGTTATCTGGTAGTTTTTGGCTAAGTCAGGGTAGAAATAGCTTTTCCTCGAGAAAATCACCTGCTTTGCCAGCCTGCAGTTCAGCGCCATTGCAAGCTTTGCTGCATGCTCAACTGCTTTTTTATTTGCAACCGGCTTGCTTCCCGGGTGACCGAGGCATACTGGGCATGTTCTTGTGTTCGGCTCCTCTTCTCCCTGCGTTGGGCATGCGCAGAAAAGCTTGGATTCTGTGTTCAGCTCTGCATGCACTTCCAGCCCTATGACAACTTCCCCTTTCACTTCAGCATCCTCTTTATCTTTCTTATTTTTTTTCTTGCTTCCTCTTCTCCCAGCCGGATATATTTCTCTGCCTTATGGAATGCAAACGTGTCTGCTTTATTTCCCCCTATGCCTATGAGCACGACATTGCCGTTGTGCGTATATTCTTCGCCGTACTGGGACAGGTTGGAGAGGGCTATTTCATATGTCCTTTCAAGCACTTTCCAGATGCGGTTATACTTTGCCTTTCCTGTTTTCTGGACCTTGAAAAGGTCTACAGCAATTATGATCTCTGCGCCCATTTCCCTTACCAGGTCAATTGGTGTGGCATTTGTAAGCCCGCCGTCCACAAGTGTTTTCCCTTTGTATCTTACAGGCGGGAATACCCCGGGGAATGTTGAGGAGGCCATGGCTGCATCAACAATCCTGCCTGAGTTTATTGTCATTTTTGAGCCGTCCTCAAGCACGCTCACACCTACTGACAGCGGTATTTTTGTGTGCCTGAATTTTTTGTTCCTGTATAATTTCTTCAGGAAATGCCTTAGCCTGTCTCCCTTAAGCATTGATATCCCCGGCCTGTTGAGGTCCACCAGGTTCAGGAGCTCCCTCTTGGTGAATGAAAGAGATTCTTTTTCAATCCCAGCTATGTCAAGGTTGAGGGCATAATATGCTGCGATTATCGCTCCCATGCTTGTCCCTGCTATATAGTCTATAGGGATATTGTGCTCCTGTAAAGCTTTTATCACGCCGATGTGGGCAAATCCCCTTGCCCCTCCGCTGCCGAGCGCAAGCCCGACTTTCTTTCTTCTATGGTTCATTTCAATGACCTCGCAAAATCTATTATCTTTTTTTCCTGGAAATGGTCTGCTATTATCAGCATTCCTGTAGGCATGCCTTTGCTGAATCCTGATGGCATGCTTAAATGGGGGAACCCTGCAAGATTCGGCCCCACAGTCATTATATCCATCATATAATTTTCAAGCGGGGTCATCTTATCTATTTCCGAGAATTTCGGGGCTATGTTCGGCATTGCGGGTGTTACAACAATGTCATATTTTCTGAAATGCTGCCTGTATTCCTCTATTATTTTCGTCCTTACCTGCAGAGCCTTCATGTAGAATGCGTCCCTGAATCCTGACATCCTCGCAAATGTTCCCAGTATAATGCGCCTTTTCTCTTCCTTTGAAAAGTTTTTGCTCCTCACTCCTGAAAAATATTCATTGAAGTTCCCCTCAAGCTTCTCATGCTTCCCATACCTCATGCCACAGTATTTTGCAAGGTTTGTTGATGCCTCTGACAGGGAGATAAGGTAATAGGCCTGTATCCCGTATCTAAAAGTGAGCGGAAGGGAGACTTCTTCATATTTCAGCTTGCCGAGCTTTGCAATAAGGTTTTTTTTCACATCCTGCTCAACGCCTTTTCCAAGCGACTCCTTTACAACAGCAACCCTGAATCTTGAATCTGATTTTTCTGTATATTTTTCAGCTGGAAGGTCTTTTGAGGTTGAATCCCTCTCATCATAGCCTGAGATGATTTCCATAACCAGTGCAACATCTTCAATATCCTTTGCCATCACGCCTATCTTGTCCATGCTGTTGGCGTAGTCCATCAGCCCGTATCTTGAGACCCTTCCGTAAGTCGGCGTCATCCCATAGACTCCGCAGTAGCATGCAGGCGCTGCTATGCTTCCCCCTGTGCTTTCTGAGATTGCTATATGGGGCAGTTCTGATTTCTGCACCATGCCTGCCGCCCCTCCTGATGAGCCTCCTGTTGCCCTGGTTTTGTCAAAGGGGTTTTTGGGGACTTTATAGCCTATCCCGACATTGACGTTGAAAGAGCCGAAGCCAAAGACATCCTGAGCTGTTTTTCCGACAATTACGCCGCCTTCTGCCTTTATTTTTTCAATTGCTGCTGCATCAAATACCGGCTCATATCCCTCAAGTATTTTTGAGCCTGCTCTGCTCTCAAGGCCCTTGACGCAGATGCAGTCCTTGACAGAAACAGGCAGGCCATACAATCTGCCTTTCTTCAGTTCCTTTGCCTGCTTCGGGGCATCCTCATTGAATTTCAGAAAATAGTGGTAATCGCTGTCAATCTTCTTTGATTCTTCAAGGAATTTTTTCGTGTTTTTAACAGGGTCAATCTTTCCTGATTTTGCCTGCCTCACGAATTCTGCCGCATTCATAATATCCTCGGCCCCCTGAAATAGCCGTCTTTCCTGTGCTCAGTGTTTTTCAGCGCGTCCTCATTTGTCAGGCAGGATGCTGCCCTGTCTTCTCTCACATGGTTCTTAAGCTCAACAGGATGGTAGCTCGGTCTGGTGTTTTTTGTGTCAACCTTCTGTATCTCAGAAAACGCTTCAATTATCTCCTTCAGCTGCGGCAGGAATTCCCTTATCTCTTTTTCTGTAAGCTCAAGCCTTGCAACCTCAGCAACATGCTTAAGCAATTCCTTGTCTACTTCCATCAGAGAGAGTGTATTCGGCGGGATATTTAAAAGTTATTGGTGTTATATCTCAAGGTCTTTGATATTCTCTGCATTAAGGACATTGTATCCTGCACGTTTCGCAATAGCGAGGATAGCAGAAGAATCATCTATCACTATGGCTGTTTCCGGGAAGATGTTATGCTTCTTTGCCAGGGTGACCCAGAAAAGCACAGTGTCTTTTTTTCCTGCTTCAATGAAATCAACATATTCCATAAGCCCGAACCTGCCCAGAAAAATCTCAATTGTCCTGGGCTGCGAACTGCTCACTATCCCTATTTTTTTCCCTTTTGATTTAATCTTCCTGAATATTTCCGGGATGCTTTTTGTTTTCAGGGCAAATTCATGCCTGGCGTATTTTTCAAGAATCTTATAGTACAGTTCTGTTGCATTGAGGTTTTTTGAAAGGTCAAAGCTGTCTGTTTTTTCAGTGCCTGCGCCTTCCCTGATTTCAGACATCAATTTCCTGAGCTCTGCCTCTTCTTTTCCTGTATGGCCTGCAAGCGCCCTTATGAGCTCCCAATGCATCTTCTCGTATATTGATGAATCCACAATGGTGTCATTCATGTCAAAGAGGTATGTTTCCATCTGCTGAGTAAATATTTTAGGGTATATAAAGATACCCTGCCCAGAAAATTTTTAAGGTCTTACTTGTCTTTTCCCCTGAAAAGTATCCCTGCAAGAAGGTTCAGCAGGAACGCATCAAGTATTGTCAGTGAAGGCAATCCGAATATCTTCGGGATTACCCAGTTCCATATCAGCCATAGAGGAAGCGCGTAAAGCAATGCACTTACCAATATGAAGAATGCTGTCATAAGCAATACTCCCGGCACATTGGGCATGAATTTCAGTTTCATTTCTCATCACCTTTCTTTACAAAATCATGTTTCAGGTGCAGCTCTTTCATCTGCCTTTCTGTTATGTCAGAAGGAGAGCCGTCCATAGTATTCTGCGCCTGCTTGTTCTTTGGGAATGCAATGACTTCCCTGATGTCGTTGTAGCCGCAGATGAGCGCGACAATCCTGTCGAACCCCAGGCCTACTCCGCCGTGCGGAGGAGCTCCGTATTTGAAAGCCTCCAGCAGGAATCCGAATCTTTTTTCTGCCTCTTTCTTTGGGAAGCCTACGACTGCCATCACCCTTTCCTGCACTTCTGCCTCGTTTATCCTTATTGAGCCTGAGCACAGCTCTGTGCCGTTAAGTGTAAGGTCATACTGGTTGCACAGGACAGAGCCCGGGTCCTTTTCCAGCTTTGGAAGGTCCTCTTTTTTAGGCGCGCAGAACATGTGATGCATAGGGCCCCATTTGTTCTCTTCCTCATTCCACTCAAACAGCGGGAAGTCGATTATCCAGGCGAATTTCCATTCTTTTTTGTCTATCAGGTCAAGTTTGTCTCCGAGGAACAGCCTTACCTGGCCAAGCGAGCTGCACGCAACCTCAAATTTACCGGCGACAAAAAGCAGGAGGTCATTTTCTTTTGCCCCTGCTGCTTTTACAAGCTCCTGGAGAACTTTCTCCGGGAAATATTTTACAATTGAGCTTTCAGGCTTGCCGTTTTTTATCTTCATCCATGACATGCCTTTTGCATGGTGGACTTTTGCAAGCTCTATCATCCCGTCAATTTCATTCCTTGAGAATCCGGCTGCCTTCGGCACTCTCAGGCATTTCACAACTCCGCCTTCTTTTATCACGCTTTTGTAAATCTGGAATTCTGACTTGTCCATGACATCTGTAACATCGCAGAACTCCAGCCCAAACCTTAAATCCGGCTTGTCAGAGCCGTATTTCTCCATTGCCTCTTTCCATGACAGTTTCTGGAATGGCGCTTGTATATCTATGCTGAGAGTCTCTTTCCATATTGCCTTCATCAGTCCCTCGACAATCTCAAAAACATCCTCTCTTTCCACAAATGACATCTCAAGGTCTATCTGCGTATGCTCCGGCTGCCTGTCTGCCCTCAGATCTTCATCCCTCAGGCACCTGGCCAGCTGGAAATACCTGTCATAGCCTGAAACCATAAGTATCTGCTTGTATAATTGGGGGGACTGGGGCAACGCGTAGAATTTTCCCAAATTGACCCTGCTCGGCACAACATAATCCCTTGCCCCCTCAGGAGTGGATTTCATAAGCATCGGGGTTTCGATGTGCAGGAAATTCTGCGAGTCAAGGTAATTCATGGTTGCTTTGAAAGCCTTATGCCTCATTGTGAGGTTGCGCTGCATATTTTTCCTTCTCAGGTCAAGATACCTGTATCTCAGCCTCATGTCCTCGCTTATCTCAGCCCTCTCATCAATCTCAAAAGGAGGGACTTCGCTCCTGTTAAGTATCTCAGCAGAATCGCACAGGACCTCAATCTCTCCTGTATCCAGTTTAGTGTTTACCAGGCCTTCTCCCCTGAACCTTACTTTTCCTGTTGCCCTTACAACATATTCCCTTCTCAGCTCATTTGCAAGCTTATGGGATTTCTTGTCATGGCTCGGGTCAAATACCACCTGCGTCAGCCCATACCTGTCCCTCAAATCTATGAAAATGACCCCGCCGTGGTCCCTGTAGGACTGGACCCAGCCGCACAGGGTGACTTCTTTTTTTATGTCCTTTTTTCTTAATTCCCCGCATGTGTGTGTCCTTAGCATTTTATTCCTGTCTAATCTCATCCATTATTTAAGTTTATTGAAAATCGGTTTTCGTTATCCCAAAAACCCTCTTATTGCCGCTGCCTGCTCGACTTTCTCGGACATTCCGATGAAGCTGTTGGCCCTGAAATCTTTCAGTATAAGCGAGGTTACTTTTTTGTGCCTTTCATCAGTCTCATGCTCAAACCTTGATGCGACTGATTTCACCTGCTTCTGTATTTTTTCAGGCAGTAGCTTTAGGCTTTCCTCATTGAAATATTTCAGCGAGTCCTTCATATCCTCGTCAAATGATGCTGTTACCGTGCTTATGAAATCGTAGTCCTTTTCTGTAAGGCTGCTCATCCCCAGCAGCTCGGGCGGCAGGCCGAATGAGTACATTGCGCCGCAGAATTTTATTGCCCTGGGAAGGGAGACCCCTGTCTGCTTTCTTGAATATCCGAAAAGCCCTATGTGCAGCTTTCTTTTCCTCCTTTCCGGAACATAAGAAGACATCTGGTTCACTAAGGGAGCTATCTGCGTGACCTGCTTCTGGTATTCAGAGGAAACCTTTTCTATCATCTCCCTTGCTTTTTTCTCGTCGACTTCCATCGGCTTTCCCATTTTTGCTTCTTCAATTTTTTCTACTGCTTTTCTGACAAGCTCCTCTGGATAATCATACTTGAATGCTGACTGTGCTGTGAAAGTCTGCACGCTGGGGTATGCTGCCATTGCATTCTTTACATTGTCAGGCCTGAAATTCCCCCTGAACGGAGCTGACCCGCACCCTATTATAGGGTATAGGTCAACTGATTTTTTTTCTGAAAGGTAATGCAAATCCTGCAAAGCTATTTTATTGAGAAGGATTGCTGAAAGGTTCCCGTAATTCAGCGATGGGTCTGATCTTGCTAACCAAACTCTCTGGTGGCCTTCTATTTTTGCCTTGTCAAGGTATTCCCCTGTTATTTCAGCAGCCCTCAGCATGTGCTCCTTGTCTTCTATCAGCGGTATGACATTTATTGTGTCAGGCTTGAAGTCGCCTACCCACTCTTTTATTGCTGTATTGTTGACTTTCTTCAATTTTTTTCCTGTTATGAATTTGTCATAGTATTCCTTGACCATAAGCACTTCATGGGCTGAGCTTACCATTGGTATTGAAATCTCAAATATCGGGGCTATGTCTTTCTGGTAGAAATGGTAGGCTGTGTCATAATTCCTCGGGATGCTTTCAAGGGTTTCCAGCAATAATTTGCCCTTGTTTTTCTCTACCCTTGGGTTCGGACCTCTCAGCGTTACGAAGACATCCTTGCCTATTTCATGCCTCCTGAAATAATCATCGTATTTTGTAAGCAGCTTCTCTATGACAAAATTATCCACTTCCTTTCCCTCGCAGTCCCAGAGCTGCTCCTTTATTTTGAGGTTGGAAAAGGTATAGAATGCCTCTTTTATCTCATCATCCCCGCCTATGACAGAATTCTCTACAAAGAACGGCTGCCTGACATTGTCAGGGTGCTGGGTTGACATTACTCTGGGTATTCTGGGCTTAATTTCCTATCACCTTAGCTGATAAAGAAAACGCTGCACTATTTAACGATTATCATTATCTGCAGTCATAGAATAGGGTTATGGGGGATTAATATTTAAAATTAACTAAAGAGAACACAACTACCCATTTTTATTTAATCGAAAAAATTGTTCTAAGTTAAAATCCTTCAAAAACGTTGTGACAGAAAATAGTTGAGTTTTATAAACTAGGAAATATGTCAATATAATTGAAGTTAGTACTATCCCAACACCAAATAACCAATAACTTTTTGATGTGTGCTGGAGTAAAAGACTAAAATCAGATATTTTTAATGAAGAAAAATAATTGTATACAATATCAAATAATGGAAGAAGGCTAAAATATTTTAGATATTTGTTTTTCTTATAAAGACAATAGATAAAAACTATAACAAAAAGATAAAAAATATATGGTCCCATATAAAATAGAAAATAGGAGATATTGTTCTCCTGACCGGAAATAAAACAATCTGTTTTACCCCATGTTATATTTGGTTCACCTCCAATCATTTTGCAAGGCAAAGCATGAGAAAACTCATGAATGGGGGTTGCATAATACGTTACTATATAAGTTATGCAAAGCAAAAGAACGATATAAAGTATGTTCAGTATAACAAATAATCGTTTTTTTTCTTTCACCTAATCATCAAAATTTAGGATTTATTTAATATTTTCCAAATAAAACAAAAAAGAACTAAAAAATAAAAACTATTCAACCCCAACAATCTCAACTTCAAATGTGAGGTCCTGCCCAGCTAGCGGATGGTTCAGGTCAAGCACGACTGTTGCATCCTTTACCTCCAGTATCTTCGCAGGGAAAGGCTGCCCGTCAGGCCCTCTAAGGTATATCATGGCGCCTGCTTTCAGTTCCATTCCTTCCGGCACAGGCCCTTTCGGAAGCTCCCTTACCAGTTCTTCCCTTGATTCTCCATAGGCTTCTTTTGCTATGACTTTTATCACTTTCTTCTCTCCCTTCTTCATCCCGAGCATTTCCCTTTCCAGCCCGGGGATTATCATACCTGAACCGGCTACAAATTCTAAGGGCGCTCTTTCTAGCGAGCTGTCAAAAACTTCGCCGTCATTTAACTTTCCTGTGTAGTGGAACTTAACTTTTGATTTTTCTTTTACTCCTGCCATGAAAACACCTCATAACATACAAGAATTAAGGCTTGTATATGCAATTGTTTTTTCTGAATATTTATAAGGTTATTGGTGAAATTAAAGAGAATTAACCAGTTTTTTTAAACCATGTTGAATATAAGGAAGTAGTATTATTGTAGTTGGAATCATCATTAAAAAGGGTATTGCTATAGTGGTATTGTGGAATATTTGAGAGTGACCACATAATATTAAAGGAAGTGAAGTTGGGTTATCTGTTCCACAAATATAATTGCCTGCTATATCATGCAACAGGAATAATACGGGAAAAGAGAATATCCATTTTTTATTCTCATTTTTTGAATATTTATAAAAGATATATGATAAAAATATGCTTACGAATAAAGTAAAAATAATCCCACCTAGGGCAAAATTTAGAGAAAATCTCCCATTTAGAATCATCGTCTGCTGTGGCAGTTTGATGAATGAGAATATAGGTGCATCAACCCAATTGCTGATTATAATTTCAGGAAATCTTCTATAAATCAGTAAATTATCAAGTATTGCATAAATCATATGGCCCCCTTCATGAACATAGAATGAAAGAAAGAAGATTAATGGCGCAATGAATATACTTAATCCTAGAGTTATAACGTAGGACTCTAATTTAAAACACCATTCATCAAATCTTCTTAAAGAAGTTTTATTTGAGACTTTCTTCGATGATTTTTTGTTCTTCTTTTGTGATTCCATATATCTCATAAACTAGTTTGTCAATTTTTTCATCTGTTTCTTTAATTTCTCGTTCTAACTTGGTGGTTTCAGATGTTTTTTTATCTTTTAGAGAAGAAAACCGCATAGTCATATTTAATATTTTATCAACTAAATTTATAAGTGGTCTTTGTTCAACAAGAGTTTTATTTTTAATCGGTAATGCTCTTATATTATCTGGGTACACATGCAATCCAGAACCGATAAATTGTTTAAAATAGAAGGTTATGAGTTTTGAGTTTAGTATAGCTAATAAATATTTCAAATCAAATTTTTTTGAAATCTCTAACTGTTTTTCTGAAATGTTTAGTCCTCTTCTTTGTATTCCTTGTAATTGGTAAAATGGCATACAAATAGAAAGGGTATGTTCGGCATAATAATTTTGTTCATCATACGTGGCTTTTAATCCTTCCTTTGCATTTATATCTCTTATCATTAGTTTTGGGTTTTCAAAAAGCTCTTTGAACATGGGATTATAGAGTCTTTTAATATCATAAATAAGGTATTTATTGTCAAAATTGATAGAATACCTATTGATATCTCGCCCATCAAGCATTGGTTTACAGAGTGAATTTGCCTTTTCTTTTATAACAAATTCTTTAATATTCCCACTTCTGGCCCCCCAATTTACATAACAAATATCATTTATAAAAATAGAATTATTCTCAATTTTTTCTTTAAGTTTGATTGTATCTGTATTCACATCTAGCCTGAACAAATACTCTTCGGTTGTTAGGAAAATATTTTGTGAAATCTCTTTTACTTCTTCCAGAATCTTTTTATTGACTGAAGGATCGACTTTTGGCTTTATTATTTTAACCTTATTATTATTTCTTTTCTTTAGGCTAGTTTCTTTTTTTAGGACTATAATTACATTATCAACCGTTGCTTGCTCAAATATTTTATATTGTGTTAGATCAACAATTTTTACAATGACACAATTTTCTAGAATGAATTTTCTAATATTTTTTCCATAAGGTTGAGAAAGAAATTTATCAGGTATAATGAAACTGAAATATCCACCATTGTTTAGTGATTTTATTGCTTTTTCTATAAAAAGAACATACAAGTCAAATTTTTTGTAAGCACTAAAAAAAATGTTTTGATAATATTTTACCTCATTCTCATTTTTAGAAAGAAGGTAAATATTGACATAGGGGGGATTTCCTATAACAATATTAAACGAGCCTTCATTAAACTCATTTGTCCACTTAAAGGCATCTAATCCTACAATTGATTCATCATCAATAAGAGAGTTTCCATGTCTTATGTGTAAATCAATCTCCTCGGGCAACTTCCTATCTTTTTCAGCAGCTTTCAGTAACAGATTTAATTTTGTAATCTCAACTGCCTTGTTATCTAAATCAACGCCATAGATATTTTTCTTTAGTATTTCAGTTTTTATAGAATATGCACCCTGGCTGTCAAGCTTTTGTTGTCTTGCATAGTCGTTTGTATTCAAGTCCTTATATAGATAATCAAACGCTTTTATCAAAAATGAACCAGAGCCACATGCAGGATCAAGAATTTTAATGGATTTTGGATCAATTTTTTTGTTTTTCAATGCTTCCCACACAGTATTTTTTACTATGTAATCCACGATATAATTTGGGGTATAGTATATTCCTTGTTCTTTTCTATGTGCTTGCCCGTCAGATAGCTTTGCCCTTCCTGATTTTGTCTGTGCTAGAATCTTACCCAAGTATTGCTCATAAACCTGCCCCAAAACATCAGCATCAATCCAATCGAAATTATAAATAAAGTCACCATTCCTTGATTCATATAATAAATAAATTAGTTTTTTGATAATGCCCCCATTGAGCCTTATAATATCACAATCATTATCAAAATTAGGTTTGAAAAGTCCACTATTATAAACATCATTATATCTCACAAATATCTCTTTTAATCTGGAATATGCCTTGTTATCAGGAAAATGTTTAATCTCTTCAAGAGTTATATCTTCGGGGTTTATTCCAACATCTTCACTTCTTCTGATAAAAATTAATCTATCAATTATTCTTTGGGTTATTTCATCTTTTTCATTGATGTTATATTTACTAGGATATGTTTTCTCCAAGTCATCGGAAATAATTTTCCTGATGAGCATCAAATCTTCAAGTAAGGGCTTATCAATTGAAATTCTTTTTTTTAATCTTCCCTCTTCTGCTGCTCTTTTTAATAATAAGTCTTTTTCAAAGCTCTCTTTACTGAGAAAAATTAAATCGTGGAATTTACTTAAGTATTCATCTGGTGATGCAAAATAAGAAAATACTTGGTTTATAGCATTTTCCTGTTCAACACAAAAGATTTTTAATCTCTCAAAGTTAGTAGATACTGCAAAAGGGATTCTTTTTGATAAAGCATAAGAGATAACTTGTCTATCTGCTTCCTTATCCAAGGGAACACCAACTCGTTTAACTTCCAAAAAAAATACAATTCTATCACCAATCTTAAATGCATAATCCGCTTCACCCAGATTTTCCCCTCTTCTTGCTTTAGCCTGTTTAGTGAAATCTGATTTTGTCCATCCTAGAATTTTAATAAATAACTCCTCAATTAGTTTAGTTTCAACATCTGCTTCCAAGAATTTTTTATATTTCTGATAGTTCGCCTTAAAATCCTCTATAAGTGATATCAATTGGATTTTAATCTCTTTTTCATCCATTATAGTTAAACTATTTAAATGGAATTAATAAAGTTTTGTGCAAATTTTAGATATATTACAGAAAGAAACCATGTTTGAAATTAGTTGAAGAGCAAAGAATATAAACAACTCTTTTATCCAAGGACAGATGAAATTCGACAGGAGATATGCAACCATTTTTCTGATAATGGTCACCGAAGTCCTGGGATTCTCGCTTATACTTCCCTTCCTCCCATTCTATGTTGAAGAGCTTGGAGCAACGCCCCTGACATACGGGCTTATACTAGCATCATTCTCACTGCTGCAGTTCATCTCCGCGCCCATAATGGGCAGATTAAGTGACCACTACGGAAGAAGGCCGATGCTGATATTCTCCCAGATGTCAACATGCCTGAGCTTCATCATACTTGCTTTTGCAGATAACATCTGGCTGGTTTTCCTCTCAAGGATTGTGGACGGGATGCTGGGGAGCAACTTCACCATAGCGCAGGCATATATAAGCGACATCTCCTCAAAAAAAGACAGGAGCAAGGCATTTGGAATAGGCGGCATTGCCTTCGGCGCCGGATTCCTCATAGGGCCTGCGATAGGCGGCACACTGGCGGGAATAAGCCACAGCATCCCCTCATTTTTGGCGGCGGGCGCTTCTTTCATGACAATCCTGATGACAATGTTCCTCCTTCCTGAAACAGTAAAGAAAAAGAAGAATATAAGCTTCAGGATAAGAGAGGCATTCCATTTCAGGGATTACAAAAAATATTTCTCAATGCCGAAAATCTCAGGAAGGCTCTGGCAGTATTTCTCCTTTGCCCTGACGCATACAATGTATGTTACAAGCTTTGCATTTTTTGTAGAAAGAGTATTGAATTTCAACTCGTCAAATGTCGGCTTCCTGCTTACATATGTCGGCTTTGTAAGCATCATATTCAGGGGGACCCTGCTGTCAAGGCTTATTGACAGGTTCGGGGAGAAAAAGCTGAGGTATGCCGGCGGGATTTTCATACTGCTTGCGATGCTCAACATGATTTTCCTGAGGCAGTGGTGGCTTTTCCTTGTAACAATGACGCTGTTCTCTGTCGGCGCAGGCATGGCGATGCCGCTGCTTGCAGGCTCTGTATCAAGGGCAGTGAGCCCTAAGGAGCAGGGAGCAATAATGGGGCTTGTGGGATCAATGATGAGCATATCCCAGATAATCGGGCCTCTAATAGGAAATGCTTTGATACATTATTTCTTCCCCGGCAGCCTTGGCATTGCAGCTGCTGTAACCATTTCAGTGGCTTTTATGCTGATGTTAAGGGAAGACAGTAAAAAAAATGCAAAGAAAATGATTGCCTGATTACCTGTATGACTTCTGCTTCTTGGCCCTTGCATGACCGTGCGTGTTCGGCTTGTGTGTTTCCTTACGCCTTACGTCAGCAACAAGAAGGTGCCTGTCATATTCAAGGAAAACCTGCTTAAGCCTTGGTGAATGTTCTACAAGCGCCCTTGCTATTGCTGTCCTTGTGGCATCGCTCTGGCTCATCGGGCCGCCGCCTATAACTTTTACAGTGATGTCAATGCTGTTCCTTATATCCCCTGACAATATAAGAGGCTCTTCTATCCTCATCCTGTATACCTTAGGCTCATACAATTCAAGAGGAACATTATTTATCCTTACCTTGCCTGTGCCCTTGCTCAGGGCTGCTCTGGCAATTGCTGTTTTTCTCTTTCCTGATTCATTTATTGTCTTACTCAACTCTAGCACCTATTTTCTTTGATATTTCCTTCAATGTAGTGTATCTTAAATTTGGAAGCTCTGCCTTTGTCTTGCTTTCAAGCTTCACAGGCTTCTCATTCTTGAATTCTTCTGGCACACCGACATAGCATAATACCCTCTTGTATGCCTCCCTTCCCCTTGTTGTGGCAAAAGGAAGCATACCCCTGACAACTCTTCTTAAAATCCTTTCAGGCCTTCTCTGGATGAACGGTCCTTTTGCATGGGTTCCCTTGTGCATCCTCTCAAGGTAGTCCTTGTATGTGTTCTCTTTTTTCCCTGCCATGATTGCCTTCTCGCTGTTTATGACCCTGACTTCATTTCCCAAAAGCGCCTGCTTTGCAATGTATGTTGCAAGCCTCCCTACAATCATGTCTGCTGCGTCTACTACTATCATTTTATCCTATTATCCTCACTTTTGAGCCCTTAGGGTTTTCCTTTACAAGCTCCTGTATTGAAATTGCCTTTCCGCCTGAGCTCTTTATCTTCTCAAGCGCGCTTCCTGAAAAGGCATGCGCTGCTATTGTCAGCTTCTTGTCTATCTCGCCCATTGACAAAACCTTGCCCGGAACCACAACTATCTCGTTTGCCTTGGCATACCTGTTTATCCTTGACAGGTTGACAGCCCTCCTTCTGGCTGTAGGTCCCTCTAAATCTGATGCAATCCTTTTCCAGATGTTTACATTATGCTGGATTGACTGCTTTTTCAGCTCCGTTATCAGTGATGCCAGTTGCGTGTTTTTCATTTTATTTCATTAATTTGTCAAGCTCGCCAAGTTTGTCATTGAATATATTGAACGCCTCTACAATTATTTCCTTTGGCTCAAGCTGGCCCCATGATTCCAGGTGGAATATGTGTTCTGTATCCTTGTATTCAACCTTTACCACCTTCTCATTGACATGGCCGACAGCATCAACAAGGTTGTTCTTGATGATGAGCTCCTTGTCCAGCTTTCCCTTCTTGTCAAATGCCTGCGGCGGGTAAAGGTCCCTGTATTTCTCAATATCATTGTTGTTGATTTTAATGTCAAAATTGTAAGTATACCATACATGGCCAGGGCACCATTTTGAATGCTCTTCGCCTTTTCCGAGTACTGCAACTGCAACAAGCTCAATTTCCTGGTCCTTAAGCAGCTTTACAATAGGCGTCTTCGGGTGGACTGGCTTTACTTTCGGGTCCTTTGATTTCAAATCTGATGCATATACTGTTTTCGGCCCTTTTGCCTTGAGCGTAAGCTCAAGAGTGCACTTTGCCTTTCTTCCGTCTACGTCTTCCTGTGATTTCGGAAGCTCATATGACTTAAGGTCTGTTGTTAAAACAATAAGGCCGAGCCTGTGCGACAGGACCTCATCATACATTGCTGAGCTGTTCTGCTTTATCTCGACATTCTCGATAGCCATTACAGGCACTTCTGTAAGCATTATCCTTCTCAGCGCGTTGCTGTAGGCTGGTGTTGTAGCCTTAAGCAAAAATGACATCTTTTCCCCTTTTTTTGACAAGACTTCGAATTTCATTTTAGACCCTTCTTCCCCTTCTTCCGCCTTTTTTCCTGCAACCGTCGTGCGGTATTGGCGTTACATCCTCAATTATCCCGATCCTGATGCCCATCCTGGACAATGTCCTTACTGCTGCCTGTGCTCCCGGCCCCGGGTTGCTCGGCCCGTTGTGACCTCCAGGAGCTTTTATCTTTACATGAAGGCCTGTCACGCCCTTTTCAAGGGCAATCTCCCCGACTTTCTTGGCTGCTGCCATCGCTGCTGTCGGCGAGCTTTCAAGCCTGTGCGACTTTACTATCTGGCCTCCTGAAGAAATTGCGATTGTCTCGCTTCCTGTTATGTCTGTTACATGTATTATTGTGTCATTATATGAAGAATAGATGTGGCATATCCCCCATCTTACATTATCCTTGCTGAAATCCCTGACTCTCGGAGGGCCTCTTCTGGCTCCCCTGTCTCCTCCCCTTTCTTCACTGCTGCCCCTTTCCCTTCTTTTCCTGTCTTCACTCATTTTCTGCTACCTCTCCAGCTTTTTCCTGCGTCTCCTTAGCAACTTCCGGGACTTTTTCAGCTGCTTTTCCTTTTTTTGGGGCAGGCTCTTCTGCTTTCTTAGCTGCCATAACCGGCTTCTTTTCTCCCCTTTCAGGGTGATCTTCTGAAACTAATGGCGAACTGCCGCTGAATACTGTCTTCACCTCATCATCAGCACTCACAAGGTATGATGGGGAAGTTATCTTCCTCTCGCCTATTGTAATATGCTCATGCACAATGAACTGCCTCGCCTGGCCTATTGAATGGGCAAGCCCTTTTCTGAAAACAATTGTCTGCAGCCTCCTTTCGCACATATCCTTCAGCGTGATTTCAAGAAGATTTTCTGCAATAGCATTCTCACCTGCAAGCTTCATGCCGCGGAGCTTCCTTATCAGGTCCTGTTTCTGCCTTTCTGAAGCCTCATCGTGCTTTGGGATCAGTTTCTTAATCTGTGATTTGAAATTTCTCAGCTTTGAGCTGAGCCTCCATAGCTCTTCCTTGTTCTTGAAGCCGTATTCCTTCATAAGCTCCCTTTCCTCATCTATCCTGAGCTTCTGCCAGGGATGTGTCGGGGTTGAATACTTCTTCCTTAACTTTCTTGGATCTCCCATGCTTATACCTTCCCTGCCTTGGCGTCCTTGCTTCTCTTTACGCCGACTGCCTTACCCTTGTTCCTTCTGAAATTTGATTTTGTCCTCTGTCCCCTTACCGGCTGGCCTGATGCATGCCTGATTCCTCTGTATGTCCTTATCTTCTGCAGCCTTCTTACGTCCTGCTGGTTTGTGAATGCAAGGTCTCCGAGAAGAAGATGCTTGTCCTCTCCTGTATCATAATCCTTTCTCCTGTTAAGCATCCATGCCGGAAGCTTCTCAGGGTTTTTCAGGACAGCCTCTATTCTGCCCACTTCTGTTTCTGAAAGAAGGCCTGCTTTCTTGCTGATATCAACATGGGCGAGCCTGCATACTGCATTGGCGAACATATCCCCTACGCCCTTTATTTTTGTCATAGAAACTACGATTGCCTTGTTTCCCGGAAGGTCTGTGCTTGCGACCCTTACAAGATGCCTGATTTTCTGCTCTTCTGCCATTTTTGATAGTTTACCGAGAATAACACGTATTAACCCTCAGATCGCGTTAACTCGGGCTTTATTCACAGGAAATACGGGTCATTTATAAAGGTTTTTATTCTAGAATTATTCACGCAAGTGTGCTTTGACTGGAATGCCCATGTAGAAAGTAAGGTTCATTTCTGTTATTGGGCCTCCGTCGACCTTTTGCCTTGATTCTGATTGGTATGTTACCCTAATAAGCCCATCTGCACCCATATCTTTTGCCTGTTTCCTTATGTCAAGCTCAGAGAAATTTTTCGGCATTAGTTTATATACCTCCAAAAGAGTAGCATATGCCATATCCATTATTCCAGATACTGCTTGTCGTTTATCTTCTTCACTAAATTCTCCTAGTTGTGCTTTGGCATCGAGAATTGTCGTTAGGCTTGCGCTGCCCATGAGTTTCATGACTTTCATAGCTTCTTCTTCTGTGGGTATGATTACACCTTCAACATATCTTTTGCTGTCAGTCATTGGTATAATACTATAAAGCGTGCCGCTTCTTCCTGCATTATATGTCATATTCAGCTCTTCTAGGCTGCCAGGAAAAAGTATAATATTCTCAATGCTTTTATGGAAATCATCTGCCATTTTAAGCTCCTATCAGTTTAATCTTATATAAAAAGATTATGTTACATTACCCTTAAAGTGATTACAAACTTTTAAATAGATAATTCCCCACATACAATCCCATGTCTCTGGCTGCAATAGTAAATACTGAAGCAAAGATGTTGACAACGCAGGGAGACCTATACAAAGTCGGAGTAGAGGTGCCTTTTGAATTTGCTGAAGGGGCCACATTCCAGGAATTATGGGATAAGGCCCTGCAGGTTGCGGATGAAGAAGGCATAACTTATCCTATGTCCCTATTTACCGATTGGGCATATCTGGATGATGCAATCCACTGCGGCGGGGAGTGCGGGCAGCCAATACCATGCACTCTGAAAGAGGATAACTGGCAGACCAAGTTCGAAAGATACAGAAATGCAGAGAGTCCGCCACGAGTATTCCTTGTAGAAAGGGATAAGTATAGGTCCATGTGTGAGTAGATGTCTTAAAGTGCTGAGCACTTAATTCTGAGTATATATAATGATGTTCTTATTACCAATATCTTTAAAAAGATTTGAAATTAACTACTATCTATGCCATTAAACATCGCAGTCATATACGGCTCTGTAAGGGAAGGGAGATTAGGGACAAGAGTTGCCAAATTCATAGTCAACAAATTAAAAGAAAGGAAGCACGATGCAGTCCTTATCGACCCTGTGGAGCACAGGCTCCCCCTGCTTGAGAAGCCGCATAAGTATTATGAGCCGGGCACTGCCCCAGAAGTTATGGAAACTCTCGCCAAAATTCTCACAAAGGCAGACGGCTTCATCATTGTGAGCGGGGAATACAACCACGGCATCCCGCCTGCGCTGAAAAACCTTCTTGACCATTTCTACACAAAGGAATTCGGGTTCAAGCCGAGTGCAATAGCCTGCTATTCAATAGGGCCTTTCGGAGGAGTGAGGGCTGCAATGCAGCTGAGGGCTGTGCTGCCTGAACTGAAAATGCCGAGCATACCCACATTGTTCCCTGTGCAGAAAGTTCATGAATCATTTGACGAGAACGGGAATCCTCTGGATGATTCATACAATGAAAAGGCAGATAAATTCCTTGATGAGTTTGAGTGGTATGCAAATGCCATGAAAGAGGCAAGGAAGAAAGGGACGCCTTACTGATTGAGCAATTCTCCCAGTTTATCTTTTAATTTTGATATCTTAATCCTTTCCTGCTTCGTATTATCTCTGTCCCTTATGGTAACTGCCTTGTCTTCAAGCGTCTCAAAGTCAATGGTTATGCAGAATGGGATCCCCTGCTCGTCTGCCCTTGCATACCTTCTTCCGATGCTTCCGCCCCTGTCATATGTGCAGGCAAACTCGTCCTTCAGCATGTCATAGACTTTTCTTGCGTCCTTGTCAAGCTTGTTGATCAGCGGGAAAACCCCCACCTTTATCGGAGCAAGCTTCGGATGCAGCTTCAGCACAATGTTGCCTCTTTCCGTGTCATCATTGTAGGCATCATACAGGAAAGACATGAATGCCCTGTCAACCCCGAAAGAGGGCTCTATCACCCTGGGCACAATCCTCCCTTTCTCATCCTCGTCAAATATCTCAAGTGATTTTCCTGAATGCTTCATGTGCTGTGCCAGATCAAACTGCCCCCTGTTTGCATTCCCGTATATCTCTTTCCAGCCGAACGGAAAGTTGTAGTCTATGTCAAATGTTGCGCTTGAGTAATGGCTCAACTCTGTTTTTGTGTGCTCCCTTACTCTCAGGTTTTCTTCTTTCATGCCAAGGCCTGTAAACCATAAGTAGGATTCTGCAAGCCAGTAGGCGTGCCACTCGTCCAGCTTCTTTTTCTTCAGCATGTCTGAAATTTTTGTCTGGCTGTGCTCTTTCTTCTTCTCCTGGTCTTCTGCTGAATAGAAAAAGAAAGCGAGGTCAAGGTGCTTTTTCTCCAAAAGAAGACATTTCCTGTCATCAGGCTTTATGAAAAATTCCAGCTCCATCTGCTCAAACTCCCTTGTCCTGAAAAGGAAATTCCTTGGGGAAATCTCATTCCTGAACGCCTTTCCCACCTGCGCTATACCGAATGGAAGCTTTACCCTGCTTGAATCAACTATGTTCCTGAATGCCGCAAAAATAAGCTGGGCTGTCTCTCCTCTCAGGTATGCGGTTGAGTCTTTTGTCTTCTCTGCCCCAATCTGCACAGGGAACATCAGGTTGAATGATTCAACAGGCTTCAGGTCTGATTTGCACTCAGGGCATTTTATATTATTGTCTGCTATTAATTTGTTCAGGGCATCTGCCTTTATCCCGTCTACATTTATCTTCAGAGTATCTTCAACAAGGCTGTCCGCCCTGTGGCTTTTCCCGCATTTCACGCACTGCACAAGCATGTCAGAGAAGCTTGCCAGGTGTCCTGATGCTTCCCATATCTTTGCGCTTGAAATCAGGGAGCCGTCCAGTCCGAAAACATCCTCCCTTGACTGCACGAATGTCTTCCACCAGCTGGCCTTGATGTTGTTCTTCAGCTCAACCCCCAGCGGCCCGTATTCAAAAAAGCCCGCCATTCCGCCGTAGATTTCTGTGCTTGGGAAAACAAATCCCTTTTTCTTGGCAAAAACAGCCAGCTCATCTATAGATAGTTTAGACATCTTCCCTCAGTAAGCATGTTTTATCCTTTTTTTATATATTTATTGAAAATTTCAGCTTGAAGAAGAAATTTTCAAGGTTTAATTAACCCTCGGGCTGAAATTTTCAAGACTAAAAATCCGCCAATCAATGTAAAAATCCTCCTGTTCCTGCTTTTAGTCCGGATAACTCCTGATAGCGGATTTTTATTATCTACTTCAGCAATATATTGACTGTGAAGTCTTTAAGCTCCATGTACGATGTTTCTGCTATCAGTCCAAGCTCCTTTCCTGAGTATTCCGGTCTTAGTGATAATCCCTGGGCAGTCCATGACGGGCTGCCGAGAATATCATACATGAAGACCTGTTCAAATGCATACTGTAATTCTTCATCTTTTACCTGTTCCAGTTTCCTGTCTTTCCCAATGAGGAAAAGTTTGTTCTCTATAATTATGTAGTTCTCTTCTGCTGAATCATTGATGTAATCCACGCTAAAAACATACTCGCTTATCTCAGGAGTCGCAGCACTTATAATGTATGCTGCGGGAGCTGCTATTGATAATGCCAAAGCTCCAATTGCAAGAGTATCACGTATTGCTGCTCTAATGTTTGTCATGCTAATCACCAAAAAGTTGGTAGTTGGATGTTTTTTAAATTTAGCTGAGAATTTTTTGTCATTATATAGATAAAAACGTATTTTATTAGATAGAATATTATAAAAATGATAAAATTTAAATAAAAATATCCATTTATACATAATTTATGGACGAAATTGATAAGAAAATACTAAATGAGCTCCAGACTAATTCCGGCAGAAAGATTTCAGAGCTTGCTTCTTTACTGAATCTTCCGAGGACAACTGTCCACAACAGGATCAGAAAATTGCAGGATGATAAAACTATCATTAGGCAGAAAGCAGTGCTGGATATGAAGAAGATAGGCAAGCCAATATGCGCTCTTGTGCACATTGTAATAACTTCAAAGGAAAGCGTGCATGAAGTGGCCGGGAGGCTGAAAAAAGACGGGAAAGTGGAAGAAGTCTATATCATGGCAGGCCAGTTTGATATAATCGCAAAGGCCAGGCTTAAAGATAATGAAGAGCTTTCTGAATTCATATTCGGCAAAGAAAAAGGGCTGAGGTCATGGCCTTCGGTTGAAAGGACAGAAAGCATGATTGTGCTGGATACTATGAAAGAAAATGGCGTAATCCGGCTTTAGTTCTCCTCTATAAACGCATTATTTTTTTAGATAATCTATTTCCGCATCATCCAATTCAAAATACTCAGCCAGCTTCTCAGCCTCTGCCTTGTTTTTCTTAAATATGACTCTGACATAAGGCAGCGTGTCCTGGATTGCCCTCCTGGAAGAAGTGTGCGTCTTCTCAGCAATCTTGCCTGCTATTGACTTTCTCTTGGCATTTTTCTGGTTGAACATCCACATCTTCAGTATCCTTGTGGTCCTTGTATACTTGTTGAATCCGGGATATCTCTCTTTTTTTGACAGGGCAATCCCTGCTGTAAGAAGGTCATTGATATAGACCAGAAACCTCCAGTGCTGCCTTCTCAGTATCCTTCCCCTGAAAACATCAGCCCTGCTCAGGACATCATAGGCTTTTGCAAGGTCCTCATGGTCCTTGTATTCCTTAGGCAGGTTTTCATCTATCCATAAGAATATTTCATCAGTATCCTCATCAACATCCTCAAGAGCAGGGAGGGCAACCTCAGGGCTTGTAGTCTTCAGTATTCTCATAAGGGCATTAATCATTGTGTCTGCCTGCCTTCTTCCTGAAAGCTCATCAACATCCCCTTTAGAAAGTTTTTTGGTGTTCTCTGCAAGTGTCTGGAGGTCGTTTATTGCCCCCCTCAAATCTCCGCCTGCCCTTCTCGCAAGAGTCTCAAGGGAAACCTCATCATATTCTATTGATTCTTTCTCAGCGATTTTTTTCAGCACTGCAAGGACAGACGGATATGCCAGTGTCCTGAACTCTATCATTGCTGATTTTTTTCTCAGCGTGGAGAATTTCTTGTCAAAGGGGTCGTTGGCAGTCATTATCACGGGGAACTGTGTCTTGTCCAGCAGCTTGGCAAGCTCTGAAATCCCTCCCCTGTCTGCGCTTCCCGAGACGCCGTCAATCTCATCAACAAGAATAAGCTTCCCTCTTGAAAAAAGGGACATCTGCATCATTGCAGGCCCGAGCTTCTCTTTTATTGATTCAGCATTCCTTACATCAGAGGCATTCACTTCAATAATCTCAAGCTCGTTCTCTCCGGCAACTGCATGCACCATGGAAGTTTTCCCGCTTCCGGGAGGGCCATAGACCAGCGCTGCCCTTTTTTTTGGAAAACTGCCAAGAAAACTCTTCACTTCCTCAACTGCCTTGTTCTGCCCCTGGGTAAACTCAGTTGACTTAGGCTGGTATTTTACAGACCATGGTTGCATTAGAAAAGAGAAAGCATGAAGGTTTAAAAGGTTTATTGATAATTATTTTTTCTTCACGACAAATATGCAGTGGTCCTTCTCAAAAGGATCAAGGAGTTTGAAATCAACAACAGTAAGCTCTTTTTCCAATTGTATTCTGACTTCCTGGTAGATCTGCTTTGGCTTCCTGGTTATGTCTACTGAACGGGACTTAACAGCAAGCATTCCGAACCCGTCTTTCTTTAAAAACAAACGGCAGTTTTTCAGGAATATCTCTGCCTGGTTTTTCTGCGCAACATCCATGAAGATAAAATCAGCGCTGTGTATCCTGTGGCTGTATAAGTGCGGCTGGTTTGCGTCCGCCATTATGGGCGTCATGTTCTTTCTTTTCTCGCACAGGAAAACTAAATCGCGCACAACCCTCGGCGCAAAGTCAAGCGCAAAAATAAACCCGTCCTTGCCGACAATGTCAGAGACATATGAGACTGTATAGCCGTGGCTGGCTCCAAGATAGAGGACTGTGTCGCCAGGCTTCACCCCTACCTGCGAAAGGCCTTTGACTATGCCTGCTCCGAGCTTGCTTCTCCTTGCGTCCAGCTGCCTATATTCTTTCCCCTCTGATTTCTCTGTTTCCTCCTCAAAAAAAGTCTGGCCTGGAGTGAGATTAAGGGTAAATAGCCTCTGCCCTCTTTCATAGATATTCTGGAATTTTGTCTGCTTCATCTCTGCTCCCTCAGTTCATTTAACAACTCAACCAGTTTCGGGTGCTTTACCATGGCTTTTGTTGACTCCCAGAATGAATCAAATGACTCATCTGGTTTTTTCTCGTACTCAAATGCCTGGAAAACCATCTCAAGCTTGTCAAGCTCTTTTGCAAATCTTGCCTCTCCTGTTTTCTGCTCTTCAAATTCATCCCAGACTGAAATCAGCTCATGTGCTGTTTCCTTATCAAGGTCTTTCACAATATCCCTCATTGCTCTTTTCTCTTTCTCATGCTTTGCTTTTTTGAATTCCGGTGTGTCATTATGGTTTGTGATTATATCCCCTACAACAGTCTCTGCAAGGTCATGTATTATTGCCATTTTCAGCACTTTCCCTTTGTCCAGCTCCGGAGGGCATAATACTATTGCCATCATTGCTGTCCTGTATGTGTGGTCTGCCACGCTTTCCGGGTTTTCTATATTCAGCTTCACCCAGCCCGCCCTTTTCAGGATCTTCAGCTTGTTGGCCTGCTGGAGGAATTTTACCATGCCTTTCATTTAAACTTCTCCTCCAGCTCTTTCTTCAGCTTGTCTCCTATAAACTTGCCCTTGAAATAATCAACCTTTACTGCCATTGATATCTTGTCAGCAAGCGCCCTGGCTGCCTTTCCCTTGTCTCCTTTCTCCGCTTTCTGCAGCAGAGGGTGGTCTATTATGATCCCGTGCTTCGGCGCTTTTGCATTCCTTGTCATATGCCTGAAAAGAGCCTTCTCTGCTCCCAATAACTGTATTGTTGAGGCCGGCATCATTACCATATTCCTTAAAGAGCCTGCAATCACAATCAGCTTTGCGCCTATTGAATATCCTGCAACAGCGACAAGATTGGGGCATGTCCTGTCCATGTGCGCTTCCATGTTTTTTTCCTGCCTTTCCTTATGCCTGTATAAATCAAGAATAGTGGCTGCAAGGTCTTTCGCCCCTGTATTATCCTCTCCAGTCCCCATTGTCCTCTTTATGTCAAATTCTTTCTTCAGCTCCTCTGCTGATTTTTTCGCTACAAGCTCTGCAAAATGCTGATGATCAGTTATTATCCCGTCAAGCTCAGGCAGGACATGGCCGTACATCTCCCTTAATCTTTTGGAAAGCATGTTGATTGCCTTGCTGATTTCAACAACAGAGCTTGAAAGCTGCAATATCAATAAATCGTCTGTAACTGATTCCCTTACCTGCTCTCCTGTAAGGTAGAGATTGTTTTTGTAGAATTCCTCCCGGTATTGCTCGAGTTCCGGAGATATTTTTTCAAAATCAGCAGGATCGTCAGAATAAGTCAGTGATTTTATTGACTTGAATTTCCTGAGGAACTCTTTTTCTGTGTCAAGCTCTTCCCTGTTCTCCAGCTGTTTTGCTATCTTAGGGATGTCTTTTTCCTTAAAGAGCACTTTCTCCCTTATCTGGAAGTTCTGGTTGAATACAAAAGTCCCGACGATGTTTGAATACAGGTACATGAAATTTGTGAAAGAAGAGGTATTTTAATAATTGATGGTTTTGCTTGTCCGCAGATCTGATTTTATCACCATAGAACAAAAAGCAAGAATTTAAATAGTTATAATGCTTAATATTAAATCCCTGAGTAGGAGGTACCAATAAGCAAGTTCCACTAACGGGTTAAGCTGAGTATGGTCTTGATGAGGGTTTGATTCCTACAAGGGGACTTTCTAAATAACTTTTTTCAGGTCTTGATTAATGTGTACCTGATGAATGTCGGCAGAAGCGTCGGTTCAGCACAGTAATTAAATCCTGATAATTCTATTAAATTTTCGAAAAACTTTTTACTATGTGAAAATACGGTCACTCCCAGCCATTCTCTGGCTATCCATACCCTAAAAGAACCAATCAATTCGTCAAACTTATTTTTACTAAAAGAGTCACGAAAAGTGATAACTCCCCCTTCAGCCAGGACATTCTTCCATTGCGCAAAAAGCAGTCGAAGATGTCTTTGATCAAAATATTCCAAAAATCCGTCTGTTTCTATCCAGTCAATGCTATGCTTTTTTATGAATGAATCAAGTTCCAGTGCATTTATTTTTTTTACAATTATATCCAGAGGGGAATATTTTGCACCAACTAATTTTCTGACTGCACGTATCTGTTCATCTCCTATATCAATAATAATGATTTTTGCATTTTTGTTTTTGCCGGTCACAAATTTTATGAATTCATCCGCTGTAGCCTCATTTCCAACGCCGCAGAGCAAAGCTGAAAAAGATTTTTTTGAAAAATTTAAGCTGAAATTAAGTCTTTTCAGATTTTTCAGGCATTTTTTATATGATGAGCGGAGATAAATGCGCCATAATGGGGTGCCGATAATAATCTTGAATCTCCGATAATAGCTTTTATGTTTCATTTTAAAGTAATTTTACGGCGTGTTCTGAGAAGTTCATAAGTGCCTCTTTATTTTTTATAGAAACTCCCGATAATATCCGCTTTAAATCATCCTGAAACTGCATTATCAGCTTCCTGCAGTGCGCTTCAGAAGTTATTGTTGCCAATGTATTCTTGCCTGCTTTCCTGTCCTGCTCAATATCCCCAAGGTCATCCTGGAGCTGGAACATTACCCCAAGTTTTTTTCCGAATTCATTCAGCTCGTGCTGCGTATGCCCGTCTTTTCCTGCAAGCATAGCCCCAAGCTGGAATGATGCCCCAAATAATGCTCCTGTCTTGAGCCCTGCCATTTTCAGATACTCCTGCTCTGTCGGCTTCCTGCTCTCAAACATCATGTCATACATCTGCCCGTGATGCAGAAGCTGGTCTGTTTTCTCCAATAGCTCGACTGCCTTGTATTTTTTCTCATCCGGAAAATCAGAACTGAATATTGCTTTTTTTGAAAGTATATTTGTAATATTCCCAAGCATCATTGCAAAGCTCACAGCCTGCCTTGAAGGGCTGTCTGAAAATAATTTGCTTTCTGACTTGCCTGTTTTCTGCAGTTTCCTTACCATTTCGTGGACTGTTGGCTTCCCTCTTCTCAGCTCATCCTCATCCATTATGTCATCCAGGATCAGGGAGTAATTATGGTGGAGCTCAACTGCAACAGCAGGCAGCATTATTTTTTTAGGGTTTCCCCCTGAAGAAACATAAGAGAGGATTGCGGCCATCGGCCTCAGTCTCTTGCCGCCACTCATCACGTATCCTTTTAGTATATTATAGTATGGCCTGAGGTTTTCAGGGGTATCCCTTATTTCATTGCCAAGAAAAGCATCGAGAATTTCTTCAAACTTTTTTTTATGCTCAGTTATCATTTTATTACGGTTTAACTTCAGTGTATATAATATTTTTTGAAAGCTTTTTCATGGAGTTCATCACACCGTCTTTTTTGTCCTGCTCAACCAGCGCAACCATGTTCCCTCCTTTTCCTGCTCCTGCCAGCTTTGCCCCAAGCGCGCCTGCTGATTTTGCTGCACTGACAAGCTCGTCAAGTTCTTTGCAGGAGACGCCAATCTGCTGGAGCAGTGCATGGTTCTTGTCCATCAGCCCCCCAAGCTGTGCTGTTTCCCCGCTTTCAAGGGCTGTTTTTGCATTTCCTGCTATCTGCCCGATTTTTTCAAACAGCGCTGAATATTCTTCCCTGTCTCTCTCATATCTCTGCCTGACTTCCAGCACAGCCTCTTTTGTCGGGGACTTTATGCCTGTGTTTGCTATTACAAGATGCAGGGGCTTTTTCAGTTTCAGAAAATACATTTCCCCGTCGTAAAAATAAACAGGCTTTCCATAAGTCACAACTGTATTGTCTATCCCGCTCGGCGTGCCGTGGAACATCTTCTCGCATTCAAATGCTATCTCATTCACCTTTTTGTCATCAATTGCCTTCCCAAGATGCTCTGCTATTGCCCTTATAAGTGCAACTGAAAGCGCTGCAGAGCTTCCCATGCCTGATGCAACCGGAATCGTCGACCTTATCTTTATCTCCATGTCTTTTTTTTCAGCATGGAGCTGGAAGAACAATAATTCAAGCAGGTCATTCAGCCTCTCTTTTTCCTCCTTGTACAGCTCCCTGTCAGTCTCATAAGAAAAATAGTCAGAAGGACTTATGGAAACTTCGACTGCCGCGTCTTTCACAGGGACTGCAATGCCGGGGTAGCCGTAGACAACTGCGTGCTCACCGAACAAAATTATTTTTCCTGATGCCTTGGCCATGATTTAAGATATTGCCAGACTATATATAAGAATAACGGAAAATCCTGAAAAACGCATTTAAAAGTCCATAATAAATATGGTTTATGCCGAGGGTAATTGACAAAACTGAGAAACATTTGCCAGAATTTAAAGAATTAATGGAAAAAATTATCTGACTCTTTTTACCCGCCCTGCTTTGACATCATCTAATCCTTTCTTGAATTTCCCGACTAATTCCCAGTCTACCTGTTCCAGTTTCTTGAGCCTATCGTATTCTTCTCTTGGTATCGTTACAGTATCCATATTAGCAAATAACAGGATATTCTTTATAAAGTTTGTTGCTGTCTACCTGTTTAATTTCTGATGCGAGCTGCTGAGCTCTTTAGAGCACAGTGCACCCAATAAAGATATCTCTCCTGCAAGGACGGCAGCCGCGGTTATCTCTGCAAGTTTTTTTGAGTTTGCCCCAGGCGGATTCCCCGGGCCGGCAACACCCATTATGGAAAGCGCTTCCTTCTGCGTCTTCAGCCCTGTTCCGCCTCCTACTGTGCCGACCTGCAGGCTTGAAAGAGTAACAGAGAAATTAACTCCTCCCTCATTTTTTTCAACTGTTGTGAATCCGAGAGAACCGTCAACAACATGCGCGGCATCCTGACCTGTTGCAATGAACATTGCAGCTATTATATTTGCGAAATGCGCGTTGTATCCGAGGCTTCCTGAGGCAGCGCTTCCGAGAAGGTTCTTCCTGTAATTCATGTCAGCCAGGTTATCAGATGTTGTTTTCAGGACTGACTCAATGACTTCTTCGGGTATGCTGACAGATGCAATAACTCTTTTCCCTCTTGACTCTATTAAATTCATTGCGCCCGGTTTCTTGTCAACGCACATGTTCCCTGATTCAGAGACAAATTCAATCTCATAATTTTTTGAGACATAATCAGCGATTTTTTTGCCTGCAATAGTGACCATGTTCATTCCCATTGCATCGCTTGTGTCTGCCTTTATCCTCAGCCATACATTCAGGCCTACAACATATGAATCAATACCAATAATTCTCAGGAACCTCTCTCCCTCTTCCCCTGCTTTCTTTAATTTTTCAAAATTTTCCTCTGCCCATTCTGTGAATTTTTTTGCTTCTTTGACTGATTTTGCTTTGAACAGTATTGAGCGCGTCTGCTCATTTTTTATTATGACTGCCTCTGCCCCGCCTGATTTGCTTATTACTGAGCATCCCCTGCTGACAGATGCGACAAGTGCGCCTTCTGTTGTTGCCAGAGGGATGTAGAATTCGCCTTTTGCATGCTCCCCGCTGACTTTGACAGGCCCGGCAATTCCCATGGGAAGCTGGGCTGAGCCGATTAAATTTTCTATGTTTGCGTCTGCTTGTTTTTCATTAAGTATGGATTTTTTTATGTTTTCAAGATTAACTCCCAGTTTTTTTTCCAGAAAAGCTCTTCTTTCTTCTTCTGCCATCTCATGCAGTTTTTTAGCAGAGCCTGAATTTGTACCCATACTGGATTACCCCCTTTGCGCCGTGCTCCATTATCTTCCTGAAAACAACTTCAACATTTTTTCCAATCTCAATATCCTCAAAATTGCAGTCGACTATCTCTGCTGTCAGCATCGGGCCTTCCTCAAGCTTTATCACAGCGACAGCATAGGGAACGTCCCTTGCAGGAATCTCTGTGTTCTCCCCCTCAGGGTCGCTTATCGGAGTCCTTGTAATAGTGAACGTGACTATCTGGCCTTTTCCCTCAAATTTATAATCTGTCATCTCAAGGCAGCCGCATTTTTTGCACACGTCCCTGACAGGAAAATACAGCTCCTTGCATTCAGGGCACTGCCTGCCTATGAGGTTGTAGTATTCGGGTATTTTCCGCCAAATCTTGGGAACTGCCATTTTATCTTCTGAAAATATGGACGACTGCTGTGCCGCCGCTTCCTCCTACATTGTGTGTTAATGCTATTTCTGCGCCTGTGCTGTTGCCTGCCTCTCCCCTCAGCTGTTTTACTGCCTCTATTGCCTGGGCAATCCCTGTTGCGCCCACAGGATGGCCTTTTGCCTTTAATCCTCCAGAGGTGTTTACCGGGATTTTTCCTCCGACCATTGTCTGGCCTTCTTCTGTGAATCTGCCAGAGCTACCTTTTTCCACAAATCCCAGATCCTCCAGCGCAAGCAGTTCTGCTATTGTAAAGCAGTCGTGGACTTCCGCAACCTGTATATCTTCAGGAGTTAATTTTGCCTGCTCATATGCTTTTTTAGCTGCCTCAACTGTTGCCTTTAATGTAAGGATGTCTTCCCTGTCATGCAGGCTTATTGAGTCTGTTGCATGCCCGCTTCCTGCTATCCATACCGGAGTATCACTAAGCTCCCTTGCTTTTTCTTCAGAAGCCAGAACAACTGCTGCCCCGCCGTCTGTTATCGGGCTGGCATCCAGCAGCTTTATCGGGTCTGAAATCAGTGTGGATTCCATAACGTCCCGGACCGTGATTTCTTTCCTGAACTGCGCATACTTGTTTGTCATTGCATTCTTATGGTTCTTTACAGCCACTGCCGCCATCTGCTCCTCTGTTGTGCCGTACTTGTGCATGTGCAGCTTTGCCATCATTGCATACAGCCCCGGGAAAGTTGCCCCAAAGATCCCTTCGCTGTCTGTGTCAGCTGCGGTTGCAAGGACTTTTGTGACAGAGTAATTCCCTAAGTCAGTCATCTTCTCGACGCCGCCTGCAACCGCTATGTCATGCTCGCCTGATGCAATGTCCAGATATGCCTGCCTCAGTGCCAGGCCTCCTGATGCGCAGGCTGCCTCAACCCTTACAGATGGAATATTTTTGAAGCCTGAGTAATCCGGAATCTTGCTGGCCAGATGCTCCTGGTTTGCGAAAAGCCCGCCCGACATTGTGCCGCCGTAAAGCACTTCAACATCTTTCTGCGATATGCCTGCATCCCTGACTGCCTTTACACCTGCCTCTACACTTAAACTTGTTAATCCTCTTTCCCAAAGCTGGCCGAATCTTGTCTGCCCCAGTCCGATTACCGCTACTTTTCTCATGCTAGTTTGCCCGTGTTTTTCAGATATTTTGGATAGCTGATATACACCTTGTCATTGATTTGCGATTCAACAGATTTCGTCTGCCTGTCTGCTATCCTTCCTGTTACAATCAGGTCAAAACTGTCGCTTCCTGCTCCTGAGCCGTATGATGTCAGGAGAATTCTCTGGCCTGGCTTTGCTATGTCAAGTACTGCTGCTAACCCGAGCAGTGATGAGCCTGAATAAGTGTTCCCTATCTTCCTTACAACCATTCCCGGAGCTATCTGCTCTTCTGTGAATCCCAATAGTTTTGCAACCCTTGCCGGGAATTTTCCGTTCGGCTGGTGGAAAACCGCATAGTCATAATCCTCCGGCTTTGTGCCGACATCTTTCATGAGCATTTTTGTTGCCTCTGTTATGTGCCTGTAATAAGCAGGCTCGCCTGTGAATGCCCCGCCATGCCCGGGGTATTTCTGCTCTTTCCTTCTCCAGAAATCAGGGGTGTCTGATGTGAAAGAAAGTGTCTGGTTTATCTCCGCAACAACATTCTCCTCGCCTATTATGAAAACTGCCCCGCCTGCTGCTGCTGTATATTCCAATGGGTCTCCGGGAGCTGCCTGGGCTGTGTCTGCGCCTCCTGCAATGACGTAATCAGCCATTCCCGAGCGCGCCCATGCAGCAGCAACCTGCATTGCCGCAGTCCCTGCCTTGCATGCAAATTCAAAATCTGCTGTTGTGTAGTCATTCGATAATCCTATGGCTGTCCCCACTATTGTTCCTGTTGGCTTGACAGCATAAGGGTGGCTTTCAGAGCCTATGTAGACAGCGCCTATTTCCTTCGGGCTTAATTTTGATGATTTCAGAGCCCTCCTTGCAGCCTCGACTGCAATCGTCGCAGTGTCCTCGTCAATCCCAGGCACTGATTTCTCTGTTATGCCTAATCCTAACTTGATTTGTTCTGCATCCCCGCCGTGGGCGGCTGCAATATCCTCTACCTTAATCCTGTATCTTGGTATATAAGAGCCCCACGCAACAATTCCTGCCATTTTCCCCCGTGTATAGTAATTTGATGATGGTTTTTAAAGGTTGTGAAAAAGACATACCATTCACTACCTATCGTATCTACAATAGTAGAAATTATTAGAAGCTTCTAGACATAGATATTCTGCCACAGGCCTAAGGACCCCTGTAGGAGAGCCGTTCAGGATATATGTAAGGGCATACGGCGACAATGTTGTTTCTGATGAGATTACAAGCGAGTGGGTCTACTGGGAGTAATCATATCCCCTGCTGACAATTTTCACATCCAGCACAATTAATTTTCTCTCTTTGCAGTATCCCAGAAGTTTTTCTTTATTTTTCAGGCAAACCGCAAGCATGACATCCCCTCCGCCTGCACCGGCAAGCCCTGCAGTATAGGCCCAGTTTTTTTTAAGGGCATCAATAAGCCCTGTCATTTCCTCTGGTTCAATATCAACCCCTGCAAGCTCCCCTAATTTTTTTCTTGCCTGCCATGACTTCTCCAGATAAAATTTTATCTGTTCTGTATTCTCCTGCTCAAATGCTTTTTTGCAGAGGAGGTTTATGTTATTGTACTCTCCCATGAAGTCCTTATATTCTCCCGGCTTTTTTTTCTTGTATGCCAGAACTTTTGAAACCATCTCAGCTGTTGATGCCGGCCTGCCTGTATATATCAGAACAGGAACCAGTTCAGAAGGCCATTCAAATTCCTCTCTTGAGCTGCCGGAGAAAAACTGCGAGCCGTAGCACGCAGCAGAAATATCATATCCGCTCCCCTTGTTTCCCTGTGCCCTGTAATGCGCTTTTTTTGCTGTCTCATACACTTTGTCCCTGCCATCAATCCCGTGTATTTTCAAAACAGCAGCAGCAACTGCAACAGCAGCAGCAGCAGAGCTTCCAAGCCCTGTTTTCCCGTCTAAAAACATCTCCTTATCACTGGATGTCTTTATTGATAAGTTTTTCACAGCAATCTTTTTTTTCTTCAGGAAAGCATGCGCTTCTTCAAGGGCAGCTTTCACAAACCTGTCATCCCTGCCTTTCGTGTCTATCTTATTTTCTCCTGATTCCTCAACTTCAGCAGTAACTCCTTTATCGACATTGACAACCAGCCCTATATTATCAGCCTCGAGAATAGCATAGCCTCCGAAAACAAGTATCTTGCCGTATGCTTTTGCTTCCATCAGAACAGGTGCTCCTCTGTATACCTGACTCCTTTCCCAGGCCTTGAGATTATTATTTTCCCGAAGCCGAAAAGCGCGTCTTTTGCTTTTGTGAGATTTTTCTTTGTTGTTATTATGTGGGCATTGGGGCCTGCGTCAAAAGTGTAGGCTGCTATTATCCCGCTGCTGTTCAGCTCCCTTACTATGTCTTTTATTGCATAAGACTTTTCATTCAGATATTCTATCCCTGCTTCTTCTATGCATGCGTGCATATTATCAGAATCTTTCATTATTGCCTCTGCCAGTGCAGGAAAATCTTTTTCCGCAATTGCCTTCCTTACTGCATCAAGCGTCCTGCTGATACTTTTTATTCTCTCCTTATACAATCTGCTTTTCTCCTGCGTCAGCTTCATTGCCTCCCTTGAGCTTATTTTTTTCTCGTCGCTGCTCGTTATAACAACAATGTCCCTAAGCTCTTCCCAGTAAAGCCCGTCATGCAGCTGCACAGCATGCTCTCCTGACCATTCAACAAATCCGCTGTATACTGACCGGGAAGCACTGCCTGAGCCTTTTCTTGCCAGGGCAGACAGCTGCTCGTCTGTGAGCCCTAAATCAAGTGCCTTATTGCATGCTGCTGCAAGCGCTGCAAACCCTGATGCTGACGATGCAATCCCTGATGCTGTGGGAAACGTATTCACAGAAACAACCTTAGCCTTTGAGCCGCACCTGAACAGGCTGATGAATTCAGAGACCTTTTTCAGCTTCTCCCCTGTCTCTTTTCTGTCGTTCAGGATAAATTCATCCTCGCCATATTTATCAGAGAACTCGACTGTCGTCCTTGTTGACAGTGTGCTGTCAAGCGTCATTGAGATGCTCGGATTCATGGGGATATTATCCTCTGATTTCTTCCCCCAGTATTTTACGAATGCTATGTTAGAATTTGCTATTGCTGTTGCTTTCATAAGCCAGGAGAATGCAAGAAGGTATAAAAGAATTTTGAATTATGACCTTATTTTCTTGACTTCTTTCAGAAGCTCTGTGTTATCCTTCCTGAGCCTTGAAATAGCATCCCTAAGTGCCTTTTTCGGGTCCTTGTCATCTGTCTCGATTATGAATTTTGGCACGCCTATGATTGGGTGGCTTATATTGTAGGCTGATACTGTCACTTCCTTGTCATTCCACAGCTCCTGCCTCAGGGCGTTGCACAGCGTGTGGCCTTCTCCCTTAAGCTCAAAAACCAGCCTTTTCTTCTTGTCTTCTAGAATGTTTATTTCCATATCCCCTGAGAAATCGCGTTTGGTTTAAAAAGGTTTTGTGTGCCCGCGCAAATATTCCGGAATATGCCGGCTTAGTTTCATTAATCTGCTATAGGGATAAAACAGCAATGAAAAAACATCCTGTCAAAAAATGGGAGGTAAGCATCAGCGAGCTTCAGGAGGGAATAGACAAAAGGTTTAAGGTCACGAGAAGGCTCCCGGACATGTCTGTAGCTGAAACCAGGATATTCAGGGATAAAAAGAAAGCCAGGGCACTATTTGACGAGTGGCTGAAATAACTCCTCAATTCTTGAGTTCAAGATTTCAATAAGCTCGGGCTGGTTATGGGTATAGATATCCGGGATATCTAGATTAAGAATGCGTTTAAGCAGATACTGTTTAGGGAACCTCTTGGCTATCTCGCCCCGCTGGTGCCCTTCCATTACTATGATAACATCAGCCCAGGAAATCTGCTTCTCAGTAACAGGCTTCTCGTTATAAAGCCCTGCTGATCTAGTGTTGAACCTGTCTTTAAAGAGTTCCTCTGCTGTTTTGCTCCTGTTCTGGTTCTGATTGCATATGAACAAAATATTCATAACAGATAATATTGGATGCCTGAATATAAAGTTTGAGGTTTAACGTCTTGTAGAATCAAAATATTCCCTAATCTGAAAAAAGAAAATAAAAAGAATTATTTCTTGCTTTTCTCCCTGAGAGTATTATACAGCCCTATTACCTTTTTCCCAAGATCGCTCCCTGCAGCCTGGTTTAGTGCTTTTTTAACCCCTTCAGAAATCTCTTCACCTTTCTCTCTTAGTTTATTGGCCATCTCTTCCCTGTATGTCTCTGCCAAAGCTTCCACATAGTTCTTCTGGGATGCTGCTGCTTTTTCCGGGTCCTTTAGATGCTCGCTGGCAATAAAATCAGCCAGGCTGTAGTCCCCGCCGCCCATTGCGCGCTCATATGCTGCATTCCATGCGTTTCTGGCCAATTCCGGCTGCTGCCTGAAATAGTGCTCTGCAAAAAGACCTGCTCCGACCACTGTTTCCGGCATCATAAGCTCATTATACGTTTTCATTAAGGATGCTTCATATGCCATCTCTTCCAGTGTGTCATCATTAAGCTTCATCCCTGCGATAACCTGGGCTGTGTCATACAGCCCTTTGTCCATTGCTTCATTAAATTCTGACAGGTGCAGCTGCTTTTTCGCGTCTGCCATCATGCTGCTGTCATTCATTTTTGCAGCAAATTCTATGGCCCCGGCATAATCCCCGTTATTCATTGATGCCTCATATGCAAGCCCCCACGCAGTCATGTTTCCTTCATGTATTACATCTTCTGCCTTGGCTACTAACTCCCCTTTTCCAAGCCTTCTTGCAAATTCAAGCGCAGTGGAATAATCTTTGCTTCCAAATGCTGCTTCAAATCCTGCTGCTCTTGCCTGCTCAAGAAGCTCCGGCTTTTTAGGAAGATATCTCTCTGCTACCATTTCTGCCAGAAGAAAATCCCCGCCTTTCATTGCCAGATTATACTCTCTCTGGTGAACCAATCCGTCTGTTATTGCCATTTTTATACCCCCCAAATATGCTAATTTTGTATAAAAGAACAGAAAGTTATATTTAAAGCCGATTATCAGTTTCTCAGATTATTTTCTAAAACCTTAAATATCATATTTGTTTCCAAGGGTGCACAGATGAAAGAGTTGAGAAAAACACAGGAAAAGTGGGTAAAGAAGTGGGCAACTGCAAAGATATTTGAGACTAAGCCGGACAAGAGGAAAAAGTTCTTCGGCACATTCCCATATCCCTATGTCAACGCCTACCTTCATCTCGGCCATTTCTATTCTTCAATGAGGCTGGAGGCGCTGTCAAGATTCAAGAGGATGCGCGGATTCAACGTTCTGTATGCCCAGGGATGGCACTGCACAGGCTCTCCTATTGTAAACGCCGCAAAAAGGATTGAGGAGAATGAGCCGAAACAGTGGGACATCATGAGGATGCAGGGCTTCTCTGACAAGGAAATAGAAAATTTCTCAGATCCTGTAGCCTGGGTTGAGTATTTCCCTGATGAGGCAAGAAAGGATTTCACAGCAATGGGATATTCCATTGACTGGAGACGCGAGTTCATAACAACAGAGCTGAACAAGTCATATGACGCTTTTATAAAATGGCAGTTCAGGAAGCTGAAGGAGAAAGGCTATGTAACAATCGGGAAATTCCCTGTTGTCTGGGATCCTGTTGACAACAACCCTGTCGGAGACCACGACAGGATAGAGGGGGAAGGGGAAACGCCGCAGGAATATGTGCTTGTCAAGCACAGGCTAGGGGAAAAATATGTTGTTACGGCAACCCTGAGGCCGGATACGATAATGGGAGTAACAAACCTTTATGTCAATCCCGCATCACAGCTGGTGGAGGCAAATGTTGATGATGAGCTGTGGATAATTTCAGAAAAAACTGCAAGAGAGCTGGGCTTTCAGGAAAAAAGTGTAAAGATATTCAAAAAAATAACAGGCCTTGATTTAATAGGGAAAAAAGTTAAAGAATTTTCAGGAGCTGAAGTGCTTATACTGCCTGCAGCCTTCGTAAGCACAGAGATAGGGACCGGGATTGTCCACTCTGTCCCGAGCGATTCAGCAGACGACCTTATTGCGCTTTATGACCTGCAGAATGATGAGAAAGAATGCAAAAAATACGGCCTGAAGTTTGAAGATGTGAAGGCTGTAAAGCCTATTGCAGTGCTTGAGATTCCGGGATACGGAAAAATCCCTGCCGAGGATGTGATAAAAAGGCTTGGGATAAGGAACCAGACAGAAAAAGAAAAGCTGGGTAAAGCAAAAGAACTGCTCTACAAGGATGGCTTCTACAAGGGAAAGCTGAACAGTCTCTATGCAAAAAAATTTTCAAAGGACCTTTCAGGAAAGAAAGTTGATGAGGTAAAGGAATTAATCAGGGAAGAGCTTATTGCCTCTGAATTCGGGGACAGGTATTACCAGCTTACAGGGAAGGTTATAGCAAGGACGCTGGCAGAGTGCGTCGTGAAGATAGTGGACAACCAGTGGTTCATGGCTTACGGCGACGGGGATTGGAAAAAGAAAGCCCATGAGTGCCTTGACAATATGAAGCTCTACCCTGAAAAAACAAGGAGCCAGTTTGACTATGTTCTGGACTGGTTGAGGAACTGGGCCTGCACAAGAGAATTCGGGCTGGGCACAAAGCTGCCGTGGGACGGGAAATGGCTGATTGAATCGCTTTCAGATTCAACAATCTACATGGCATATTATACAATAGTTCATAAAATTAAAGAGGTTCCTGCGGAAAACCTTGATGATGCTTTCTTTGATTATGTCCTGCTTGGGAAAGGGGACAGGAAAAATCTGAAGGTTCCTGCAAAACTGGCAGATGAACTGAGGGAGGAATTTGAATACTGGTATCCGATGGATTTCAGGAACACAGGAAAGGACCTTATCCAGAACCACATGTCCTTCTGCATATTCAACCATACTGCAATTTTCCCGAAAAAGCACTGGCCCCGCTCTTTTGGGTTGAACGGCCATGTCATGGTTGACGGCGACAAAATGTCGAAGAGCAAGGGGAACTTCATCTCGATGAGGCAGGCAAATGATGATTACGGGGCAGATGCTTCAAGGTTCACTGCGCTTTCAGGCGGGGAAGGGATTGATGATGCAAATTTCGACAGGGAGCTTGCAAAAACAATGTCCTCAAAGCTCCTCTCGCTCCTGGATTTTGCAAAGGAGAACTACAACAAGGGCCGCGACAAGAAGCTGGCGATTGATGAATGGATGGACAACAGGATAAGCTCAATAATCGCAAAAACAACAGAAAACTACGAGGAAACATTATTCAGAAGTGCGCTGCAGAACTGCTATTTCGATATGCAGAATGCCCTGAAATGGTATATGAGAAGATGCAACAACAAGCCCAACAAAAAAACAATAAGCAGGTTCATTGAAGTCCAGGCATTGCTTATGTCCCCTATAACCCCTTTTGTTGCCGAAGAGATATGGGGAAAAATAGGGAAAAAAGGATTTATTTCTGAGGCAGAATGGCCGAAAGCAGGAAAAATTTCAGAAGACAGGAGCGAGGACATGATAAAGGACACTCTTGAGGACATCCATTCTGTGCTTGACCTATTGAAGATAGGCAGGCCAAAGAAAATAAGGCTGTTTGTTGCAGAGAAATGGAAGTATGACCTTTACAGGCTGCTGAAAAAAGAGCTTGAAAACACAAGGGATTTCGGAAAGCTGATGGCAGCTGTGATGAAAGAGCAGAGATTCAAGGAGCACAGCAAGGACATAGCAAAAATAATACAGAAGGCTGTGAAAACCGGCATAGAGGAGGCCATGCCGCAGGACAGGGAACTGAAAGTCCTGAAGGAAAGCGCTGATTTCTTCAAAGAAGAGTTCAGTGCTGAGATAGAAATCCTTGAAGCTGAAAAAAGCAGCGAGGGAAAGGCAAAGCAGGCCCTCCCCGGAAAGGTTGCAATAATAATTGAGTAGGTGATAAGAATGAAAAATATTGCCCCTAATGTATTCAGACAAAGGCTACTAATTGAAGGGTTCTACACCATAAATGTTAATAAAGACACTATAAAAAAATACTTTCACGGTATAGTAAGAGAGTTAAAAACAAAGATGTATGGTGACCCTATAATTTTTTCTCCTGCTGGCGAAGGAAAAGAGGAGAATCAGGGGTATGACGCTTTTGCTCCTCTGATTGATTCAGGAATATCTTTGTATATATGGGCTAATTCCAAGTTTTTTTCAATAATTCTCTATACATGCAAAGAATTTGATGGGAAGACAGCAGTAAACTTCACGAAAAAGTTCTTTAAGGCAAAAGAAGTTGTTTATGAGGGATTTTAAGGAACTGAGTAAACTTTTTATATTCTTATAAATAAACAGGTTTAATGGTAAAGAATTTACTCTATAATTCTCTTGCAAAATATTACGATAAAATATACCACTGGAAAGACTACAAAAAAGAGACAAAGAAAATAATTGAACTGATAAACAAGCATAAAAAGTCAAAAGGAAAGGAGCTATTGGATGTTGCCTGCGGGACAGGGACGCATATTTCTCTCCTGAAGAAAAAATTCAATTGCACAGGTGTTGACCTCAATGAGGATATGCTCAGAGTCGCAAGGAAAAAGGTAAGGGGAGTCGTTTTCAGAAAAGCTGATATGGCTTCTTTCAGCTTAAACAAAAAGTTTGATGTCATTACCTGTTTATTCAGTGCCATAGGTCATCTTAAGACAGACAGGCAGATTGAGAGGGCAATAGAAAGTTTTTCCAGGCACCTGAAACAGGGCGGAGTGCTTGTCATAGAACCATGGATAACAAAAGAAACATACAGCGGAGACCTGCCTTTCATGAGGACATATGATTCTGACAATCTAAAGATAGCGAGGCTCAATGTCTCAAAGAAAAAAGGAGACATGTTCATACTTGAAGTGCACTACCTTGTCGCAGAGAGGGGCAAAGGCGTCAGCTATTTCAGGGAAACCAGCAGACTGAAATTCTCCGAAACCGGGAAGATGCTGAAATACATGAAAAAATATGGTATTAAGGCAAAATTCCTGAAGAACGGGCTTATGAAAGGCAGGGGTTTGTTTGTCGGTGTGAAATTGTAATCCATGCGATATCTTTATAAAGCAAACGTTTTTTCCAAGACACTATGATTATACCCGTAAGATGCTTCAGCTGCGGCAAGCCAATTGGCCACCTGTGGGAAGATTTTGTTTCTAAGACCAACAACAGGACACAGAAAGTAAAGGAAACACTGGATGACCTTGGCGTGGAAAGATATTGCTGCAGGGCAATGTTCATGGGCCAGGTAGACCTTATGGACACAGTTTCTGCTTTCAAGAAATTCTAGTTTTCTGCAATAACTGTAAAATACTTCAGGGTCCACATCGGATAGTGCTTCTTATACCCTATTATTCTGAATCTCTTCTGCTTCAGGAATCCTATAAATTCATCGCGGCCGAACATAGTATCATACGGCCTGTCAAACAGCATTTTCATAATCCTCCCTATTGGTGTCCTGAATGTTTCTCTTGATAATTCCTCAGCCACTAAATAGCCTCCGGGCTTCAGGACCCTCCCCAGCTCTTTTATGCATTTTTTCCATTCTGTGATATGGTTTATCACCCCAAAGCTGAATACGACATCAAAAGAATTAGCAGGATATTTCAGCCTTGTTGCATCCCCTTTTTCAAAGACTATTGCCGGGTTCTTTATTTTTTTCCTGGCAATGGCTATCATTTTCTCATCCAGGTCAACAGCATATAATTTTTTGAGGGAGAAATATTCCAGCAGCGCTTTTGACTCAGAGCCGTTGCTGCATCCTATGTCCAGCGCAACTGCATCCTTTGGCAGGCTGAGCCTGAACTGCCTGGCCTTTGTTTTTCCCTGCAGAAAATCTGCAAAGGGATTGCTTACAACCGCAAACTCAAGCTTATTTAGCTTCATTTTACCTGAAAATAGCATACCTGCTGTTTTTCATAATAATCTTTTTTCCCAGTCTTGCTTCTGCGACAGAGATTGTAGGCTGCATGTCTTCTGTATACACATAATCCTGGTGCCATACATTCTCCCTGTGCTTAAAGCTCTTTACCCCGTAGCTCCCACCGAAATGGTCATTCCTCCCGAGCGCTATGTGCATGCCAAGCTTCTCATCAAGCAGCACTTTCCCTGAGCTCTTTAGGCCATACTGCCCAAGGACACCGAAAGCCAGCTCTGCTATATTGCCCACTGCAGGGTCTTCCCTTATTTTCTTCATTAGTTTGGTTTCCCTGTCTGCATCAGTTATTTTGTTTCCACTGACTTTGTAGACCGTAACCTTGCCTTTTTTTTCCTGTATTGGAAGAAACCCTTCTGTCCTGCTTCCCCCTGTATCGACAGGAGTGATGAATGCCTCTCCGCTCGGCAGGTTTATTATCTTGCCTCTTGCCTTGCAGAGCCCGTCATCCTTTAGCGGCTTTCTTTCCTTCAAATCAACAAATAACCGGTGTTTTTTTCTTCCTACCCTGAAAATAATTTCCGCAGAATTCTCTTTAAGCATGATGTCATAAATCTTAGAGACCTTTTTTGCAACATCCTTATAGTCCACTTCCATTGCAGGCAACATTTTTTCATTGAAGCCGGGCATGCTTGCTCCCCTGAACCCGTATTTCCTGGCGGCCCTTGACAATGGGGCAGTTGCTGAGTATCTTGTCAGGGCAATAACTATGTCTGCTTTTGAGACTTCAGAGATTGCCTGCACAGGGATGTCTGCATTGTTGGAGCCTGTGGCAGGATAGCTTATCAGTTTTGCCCTGTATCTTTTTAGCTCGGCATGCCATTTTTTTGCCAGCTTTTTCCTGAATTTCCAGTCTGCATCCTCTTCTTTGGAAGTATCAAAAAGAATGGCTATTTTTTCGCCTTTCTTGTAGCCGAAAACATCCCTCATCAGGCCGGTTATCATAGGCCTGCTAATCCTGGCCTGCTTAAATAGTTAACTGGGCCATATACCTTTTTATATACAATTTTTCTACTGCCTTAAATGACATCAATAGGTCTTGATTCGCGGCTTGAGAACTATCTGGAAAGATATGACTTAATCAATGATCCGCTCTATGCACTAAGAATCAGTTTGCTATATGACAAGGGAGTAGAAATGAATTCTGAGGTAAATCACAAAATGGCTGTAGCCACAAGTAGCCTGGTCAAAACAATAATCCACTCCTCTGGATTAGTAATGGCAGGAGTGCCTAGGGAGGATGTCATGAATATACTTGGTGATATTATAGACAATAATCGCCTTCCCCCTGTTTTTTTTCATATAGCAAACTCAGTTACCAGAACTTATGAGGATTGCATTAAAACTGAGCCTGACCTGCAGAAAAGGCAGCATAAAATGGCCATGCTCCATGCAGCATATCTGATTGGAAGCAACCTTGACCCTGAGGCATATTTAAGAAAAATGGAAGAGACGTTCAGGTATGTAGATTATGTCAGCAGGATAATAGATTCCGCTAAACTGAATTAACTGGCCAATCCACAATCTTTTTATATAGATAGACCATTCTTTAAACCATGTGCGCACGCATACTTTTTCTGGGAACAGCAGGGGATGCTATGGTTGCGGGAAAGCAGCACAGGGCATCCGGCGGAGTAATCCTGGATTTTGACGGAACGCAGTTCCATGTTGACCCCGGCCCTGCTTCATTGCTCATGGCCAAGGCAGCCAGCGTCAATCTCAGGGAAAATACAGCAGTGTTTATTACAGGTAATGACATGCTGAGGGCCAATGACGTGAATGCCGTCATAAGTGCAATGACCCATGAGGGCCTGGACAAAATCGGCGTTCTTGTCTGCCCATCTTCTGTTGCAGAAGAAAAAGAGAACAGCCAGCCTTTCCTTAACAGGGAGCATAAGAATTTCCTTGAAAGGATGATTATTATCGACAATACAGAGAAAATCGGAATCAATGATATTGACATAGAGATCATAAAGCTGAAAGAGCCTGTCGGAAAGACCTGCGGATACAGGTTCATAACCCAGAAATTCAGCATAGCCTACCTTCCCCAGACACCTTATTCCAGCCTGATAGTCGATGCCCTGAAAGATACAGACATAATCATAATAGGACTGAAAACGCCTGGGGAATCAAAAGAGAATGAGCCGATGTCCACAAAAGATGCTGAGAAGCTGATCAATATTGTGAAGCCCCAGCTCGCTGTGGTCACATCATTCGGCGTCAAGATGCTCCAGGCAGACCCGCTGTATGAGGCAAGGGAAATACAAAGAAATACAGGCATCCAGGTTATTGCAGCAAAAGACGGCATGACCATAAACCCAATGTCATTCACAACAACAGTCAGGCAGAAGAGCCTGAAGGGATTCTAGCAATTGCTTTAAGAATAAGCTAATTTTCTCTGCCTCTTTATGGGTGGGGAAGATATTGCAGGCGTGCTGAAGTTTTATTATCATTCCCCGCGCTCAGAACTGCCTATTCCTGATTTTGCGGGAGATAGGAACGACAAAGGGTCAAAAAAAACAGAGCCGCATTTTCTTCCTGATAATATGGTAGCTGAGAATTTTCTCAAGACATGCTACCCCAGGAACATAAAAGCAGTAATTGACATGGATCTGCCATATCTCTTCTGGGTGACAAGGAAACAGGAGGAAAACTCAAAAATCAAGAATTCACAGGTTGTGATAGGCTATCTGGAAGTCGCCTCCCACGAGATGAGAGAGGATACTGTCTCCGGAACTGAACTTACCGGAAAACCGCATCACACCATATACGGAAAAGGACACCTCTATGCTTTTGACAACGCAATAGAAACAAGGGAAATATTCGGGAAGGTGTTGACAAGGGTTGATTTCACTCACAGGTTCCATGTGAGCCATGCGCAGGCAGAGAGGATGCTGGACCATTTCTCAGAGCTTGATGATATTGTGCATCAATGCGCAGATGAAATAGCTAGATTAGATGTGAAAGGCTACACATGTTTCCCTGAGATATGCCCTGTAAAGCAGGGCTGCGCACTCTATCATAATCTTTAATCTAGTATTTTCACAACAGTAATTTTTTTAAATCAGTGTGAATTACAAAAAAGAATGCTTTTTGCAACCCTGGGGAAACTTGACCTTATAACCGTACTCATACTCTTAGGGGCTGCTATACTCCCGTCAAAGCTGCTGATGTATGCTGCTCTCTATCTTATTGTGAAGGGCGGGCTGTTCGTACTGATGAACAGGGACCTTGCAAGCTATGGCGACCTTTTCTCGGGAATCTACATTCTTGTCCTTTCATTCGGCATAAAAATACCCTATCTTCACCAGATCGTCTTCTTCTGGCTGCTCCAGAAAACCATTCTGACATTCATAGGAATCGGCCTGAAGCTGTTCCTGTTCTATCAGGAAAGCAAAGACGGGCTTCCTTTTTCAAGATAGATAAATTATTTATAGGACCGGTCCTTTAAAATTTTAATGGAAGTTCTTGCTCTTGATATAGGAGGCACAAATGCCAGGATAGGGCTGCTGGAAGCCAAAGGCAAAAAAATATCATTAAAGGAGAAAAGGATATTCTCCACAAAGAATGTCTATAATATCCCTAAACTGATAAACGGATTCGGGAAGAATGCAGAAAGAGCATGCTTTGCAGTTGCCGGCCCTATAGCAGGAAAAAAGGCAAAGCTGACAAATGCAGACCTGACTATTGACATATCAAAAGTAAAAAAAGAAACAAGGCTGAAGCATGTCGCTCTTGTAAATGATTTCCATGCAAATGCTGCTGCACTGCCCTTCCTGAGAAAATCAGACATTTTTGCACTGAACAAGGGCTCTGCAAAAGACGGGATAAAGATGGTAATTGGGGCAGGGACCGGGCTGGGCAAGTCATATGTTATTGACGGGAAAATATTCCCAAGCGAAGGAGGCCACACCATTGTCGGAGTAGAGGATATTGATGAATACGCCCTTGTTGACTATATCAAGAAGAAGATAAAAGGCACTGTCTGCTATGAAGATGTTCTATCTGGCCGGGGCATATCAGCGATATATGAGTATCTTGAGATAAAATCCAACCTTACAATGAACGGCAGGATGCACAGGCTGATACAGGAAGCAAAGTACAAGCCGGAGATAATAACAGAGAACTACAAAAAGGACAAACTGTCGGGCCTGGCAGTCCGGCTGTTTGTGAAATTCTATGCCAGGTTTGCCAGGGACTCCGCCCTTAATACGCTTTGCTCTGAGATATACCTTGCCGGCGGAATAGCAAAAGCCATAAAGGACCCTATGAAGGAGGGATTCATGAAAGAGTTCCTGAATCACAGGCATTACAGCAGCCTATTGAAGAAAATGAAAGTGGCCCTAGTCATGAACCCTGATATCGGGCTCATCGGCGCAGGAGCAATAGCTGCCGGCTTACAGAAGTAATACTATGCCGTAGCCTATAAAACAGCCTATGCTTATGAAGGGCATTGCAGGATAGAATTTCCCCTTCTCGCTTTTTATGAACAGCAAAAACAGCGCTGCGCCTGCAAACAGTGATATGGGCAGGGTCCTGAAGAATGCCATCTCTTTTGAGATTCCTGCCTCAATAAGGAAAGTCATGACGCTTCCTGCAAATATCATGGGGAATGCGACGTCTCCCCCGCCAAGTATAGCTGAAGTTGTCTTTCCTCCCTTGATGTTTTTTGAAATTTTTATCTTAACTTCTGCTTTCTTTGTCTTTGTTTCGCTCTTATACGGGATCATAAGCCCTGCAAACATCTCATTATCCGACTGGGCCTCTGCCAAAGTTATCATATGCTTGCTTTTCCATACTGCTATCATATCATAGATGGATATCGCAATCAGGAGCATTGCCGCCCAGAACAGGTTGAACATAGGGGAGATTATTATCGCTATTCCCGGATATATAAGAACCTCTGTCATGTTGTGTATGACTGCGTTCGGTTTGTAAATCTTGATATATGCAAGGACAAATGAAATTATTGCAGACAGCATGTCATCAAGGAATACTGAAAATGAGATTGACAGGGCCCCCCATATTGCAAGGAAAAACCACAGCTTCCACAGCCTGAAAAGCCTGAGCTTTATTATAACAAGAAGTATCGCAGTTCCTACAAGCACCATGGCCAGGATATAACTAAAAGATGACTGGCCTTCCAGTTCCGGCCTGCCTGTAATGGGTTGGCTGTACACCACCTCTATGTCCCCTTCCGGAGTCTGCTCAACTGTCTCTATGCTCTGGTTCAGAAGATAGAGTCCGACTATCTGTGTCGTGAAAAAAAGAACCATGAGATATGCGATTATCCTAAGATTGTGCTTCATCATCCCTTAACTGTGGCCCATTATTAAAAACTCTTTGTTTTCATAATATTTTAATAGTCCAGACAAAATAACAGGGTATATGAGGGTACTTCATGTGGTTGACGGCACCTTCCTTCCAAAGATGGATGGCGTTGTCGTATCTCTGCTCAACAATGCAAATTATATGGCGGGCAAAGGCCATGCCGTTGCCATCGCCGCCCCCGAATACAAAGGGTATAGGGATAAGAAGCAGAAAAACATAACAGTGCATAGGTTCAGTGCCTTCTCTTTCCCTTCATACCCTGAAATGAGAGTTCCCCATCTTAACCTGGCAGCCTTCAGGAAGCTGGTCCTTGACTTTAAGCCGGATATAATGCATACGCATGCCCCCGGAACACTTGGAATACTCGCCCTTCTGCTTGGAAAACGCTACAATATCCCTGTCGTGACAACATACCACACTTCCTTCCCTGACGTGCTGATGTATCTCAGCCCGTCAAAACTGCTGAAACTTGATGAGTTTGCCGAAAGGCTGTCAGAAAAAGGCCAGACAGAGAGCCTCGAGAGCATCCAGCAGGCACTTCATGATATCCTGGCCAGACTGAAAAACAGTGATGCAGAAGAGAGACGGAGGGAATTTTCAAGAAGCGCTGTGCTTTCGCTGACAAATGTATTCTACAATAAGCACGAGGTGGTGATTTCCCCTTCAGAAGGCATCAGGAAAGATCTCAAGAGGCACCATCTTAAATCTAAAGTTGTTGTCATATCAAATGGCATAGAGATAGACAAGTTCAGGAAAAAGGGGAAATACAGAAAATTTCCTAAGTTCCTGCATGTCGGAAGGATTGCCTTTGAAAAAAAGATAGATATTATACTGGAGGCGCTGGCAATTGTCTGCAGAAGATATCCTAAGGCTCAGCTGACCATTGTAGGAAAGGGGCCTGCGCTAGGGCGTCTTAAAAGGCTCTCAAGGAAGCTCAGGCTCACCAGGAATGTAAAGTTTGCCGGCTTTGTAAAGAGAGACATGCTTCCGCGAATATACAGGAGCCATGATGTCTTTGTGACTGCCTCTGAGATGGAAACTCAGGGTATTGTGCTGCTTGAGGCAATTGCTTCAGGCTTACCTGTTATAGGGGTAAATGTGCTGGCAATCCCCGATGTTGTCCACAATAAAAAAACCGGCTTTCTTGTGAAAAGGAGAGATTATAAAGGGATGGCAAAAGGCATGTTAAGGCTTATTGAGAATCCTGAACTGATTTCTAAATACGGAAAAAATGCCAGGGCTGAGGCAGAAAAGCATAATCTTGCCGAATCCTGCAGGAAGATGGAAAGGCTATACGAAGAAATTATACACTAGTTTTTTTTCTTTTGAAGAAACTCATCATGGCAAACAGTGCCCTCATTCCGTAGAATACCCCTTTTTTCAGCTTGTTGCGGTCTTCCCCGAACCCGAAATTCTCCACCGGCCTTGAATAGTCATATCTTCCGGCATTATGCACGATAGGGATTTTTTCACCATCCTTGAAATAAAATACGCCCTTTTCAATGCGGAATTCCCTTGACGAAGTTGTTATGACAAAATTGTATTTTCTGTCAAGCTTTACAAAGCCGTCCCTGTAGAGTATGTAGTTTATGGCAAGCTGGTCCGGTCCGAACTTGTCCATGCCCTTTATCATTTTTATTGTCTCTTCTGAAAGGCTGGCAAATTTTTTTGCAGGACCCAGCACGACCCCCACGTTTACCATCTGCGTCCCTTCAAGCATCTTCTTTATTTTCTTCTCATCTTCCTCGAAGAAAGCGTCTTTCATGAAAAGGTCTTCAAAAACATGCTGGATATCCTCGCATGCCGCCCTCATCTGGTCCTTGTTCTCCTCAAAAAGAGGGCTTATGTCTGTCTGGAATATCAGGTCACCACCATCTGTTATCATCACCTGGTCATATTCCTTTTCTTTCAGGAAGCTTGCTGCATCCCTGAACCTTATATTGTTGACGAGGTTGTCTTTCACGCATTTGTAGACTATGACTCCTTTCTTTTTGAGTTCTTCAACCTGCTCTTCACTAAGCCCGTAGTCGAATATGGCGACATCTATATTGCTCAGATTGACATTTGCCTGGAGCGATTTCAGCCAGTGGTTGTAGACAAAATCCTCGAATCTCGCATCAGAAGTGGTTATTATAACATGCTTCATTGGCCTATTGGTTCATATATTAGTATAAAAAACTTATGCTAAAAAAATTTATATAGACAGCCTGCAGATTATATTGGCATGGATGAATTAAGGAAGGATTATTTTCTTGACAGGTATGTCCTTATCTCTCCCGTGAGGTCAAAAAGGCCCCATCTTGTAAGGCATGAGAAAAAGAAAAAAGATTCAAGGTGCAGCTTCTGCATAGGGAACGAGGGAAAAACGCCGCAGGAGCTCTACAGGTATCCTCACACCAAGGAATGGCAGCTGAGGGTTTTCTATAACAAGTATCCTGTTGTCACGCCAGGCAAGAATCCTGAAATGAAAAGAAAAGGCTCACTGGTATCTTCAGGCTCTTTCGGATATCATGAAGTTATAGTTGATACTCCCGGGCATGACGAAGAATTGTGGGATCTGCCTATAGAAAGGATTGCCGATGTCTTAAGGGTGTATAATGAAAGGATAGAAGCCAACATGAAAAAAAGAGGGATAAAATATGTATCGCTGTTCAAGAACCACGGCGGGCTTGCCGGAGCATCGCTGCACCACAGCCATTCCCAGCTTGTTGCCTACAGCCAGATCCCGGAGATTATAAAAGAAAAAGAGAAGGCTATTGCAAGTCGTGATAATCCGTATGGGCATCTCATTAAGGGTGAGATGGATTCCAGCAGGAGATGCTTTGAGAACATCCATTTTGCCGCTTTCTGCCCTTTTGCCTCAAGATTCCCCTATGAGATAGTCGTATTCCCGAAAAGGCATATCCTGAATGCAACTGAACTTACAGAGGATGAGATAATCTCGCTCGCAGAAATCATGAGAATCATTTTGCTGAAACTGAGGGTGGTTGGGGAAAACTACAATTTCTATTTCCAGAACGGCATAAAAAACATGAGGTTCCATATAGAAATGATGCAGAGGAAAGGGACTCTTGCAGGATTTGAGCTGGCGACAGACTGCCTCATAAACACGGTCAGGCCGGAAGATGCTGCCAAGTTTTACAGGGAATAATTATTTTATTACCCTTTAATTCCACAGAAAATGAAATACGCTCACAACATCGAGATGCGGGTTTTTTCTAAAGAGGGTGAGGATGACGAGGAAAAGATAATTGGAAAAGTGCATGAACTCTTCCCTTTTGATTTTGAAAAAGAGAAGGTTGAATTTAAGTCAAAAATATCTTATGGTTTTGAGGACAACAAGATAAAAGTTATCACTGTTTTCGTGAAAAAAGAAAGGCACACAAAGAAAGTGCTGAAGAACCTCATGTCCCGGCTTAGTGAAGATCAGAAAGAGATGCTATTGCGGCAGATGGATAGCAGGCTGGACAATGGACTGCATTTCTACATGAGGCTGGATAAAGAGAAACTGCTGAACGGAGAATACCGGATAACAGACTCGGGGAACTGCTTCTGGCTCAAGATATGCATTGCTGCTTACCCGCATAAAAGGGAAACTGCAGAGAAAATTGTGAGAGCGATGCTGAAGCACCAAAGTTAATGGTATGCCCTCCGGATATAAAAACATTTTGCAGACAGGATTTCCTTTCATGAATATATTTTTATATAACTTTATATTAACTAATTAGGGGTGGTCAAAATGGGAAGCTTTGACCAGCTTGCAGATACATTAGAACATAGGAAAGCATATTATGGGGAGGACCAGCTTGCGCTGGTAGACCGCATCATAGCGACAACCCAGAATCATTTCAGCAGGATAAAAGACAGTGAAGAGCCGTCTTATATGGCTGCAAACCTGTATGCAGTAATGGCCCACGTCTACCTTGTTCTTGAAGGGCTGTCAGGGATAAAAACAGAATTCTCGCAATCCGTCCATCCGAGGCTGGAAAAGCTGGAAGGCCTGCTTGGGCAGTATGTGCAGGATGAAAAAAGATATAGAGAGATTTCCGGAGAAGGGCTGGACTTTACTCCTGTAGAAGACCTTGGGTCTGTGCATGTCCCGCACTGGAAAGGCTACAAGGGGCTGGAGGATGAAAAAAAGGCTTTTGCGGAATATTTCTCTGATGTTTCATCCAGGGTATCATCTCTTATGAAAGAACATACATGCATAGGGGAATACCTTAGCCAGAGGAAAGAGAAGCTCTGGAATATCGGCTATGTTATGAACAGGCTAAAAGGATTTAAAACCGATGGCCAGAAGGCCGTGCGGAGACTCGAAACAGCGCTGCAGCGCTGATTTTCTTTTTATTTTTTCAGATATATTTATTAATAATAAGTTTATACCTTGCATTATGAGCGCTGGTGATTCACGCTGGACTTTGTAATTTCTTGCTTAGGTTAACCTGTAATAAAGATCTGCTGTTCGGATGCTGGCGATATTGTAAAATGTATTCTGAAAAATTTAGTTGTTTTATTAAGGGGCTTCCCCTTAAAATCCCCTTTCAATTTAGCTTCAGCTAGGATATATTCTGTAACATATATTTCGGAAACTATATAAATAAGTTATACTTTCCCTTTCCGCATGAGAAACACAAAAGGCGGTTCACGTTGGCGTTCTTTCAATTAAGTTAGATAATATTACATTAAATTTTTCTGCGGGCTCTTGGTGGCAGCCCTGAGTTCATTGTTTTAAACCAGATACGGGGCTGTAGTTTAACGGGAAAATTCTTGGCTCCAGACCAAAAGATTCAGGTTCGACTCCTGATAGCCCCATCAAAAACCTTAGGAGGCAAAAATGAAAAAACAAAATGAACCTGAAAACGAAGATGAGATATTAAGAAGGCTTGGCCTGGATCCTGTAAAAGATTACCAGCTGATACATGACACTCTGAGCCTGTATTATGCAAAGCCAAGGCCTGAAAAAATTAGGATTATAGAGTTCCGGCCAAGTGACTTAACAGACAGGATGAAACAGGGCATCATCGATATAGGACTGGTGGCGTTCGGCCCCGGCATGACTCCTGAAGAAATTATAGAACATGTTATGCCAACTGACAGAGTCTATATGGGATTCAAAGGAACAAGGGCAATTGGATTTGCAACTGCCAATATTCAGGAAAACGCCGTTGATTTTGTCGGCGCTGCTGTTGAACCCCAATACCAGGGGGATGGCCTTTACAATGAGTTTGTGATGAGGCGCGTCAGCCTCGCATTCGAGCATGGCAAAAACACAGTAAAGCTGAGGACTCAGAACCCTGTTGTCTATCTCGGTGTGACAAGGTCTCTTGACAATCTTGCGGAAATAGGCGCAATAAATAGCTACACAGAGAAAAGGGAGCATGTGAAAGGGATGTATGGCAGGATGCTGACTGAAAAAAGGCCTCTTTCAAACATCGGGGAGATTAACCGTATCTTTGATGTTCTGGATTATGAGAAAGGAGATACGTTCTCTTTGGAATTCAGGATGGTGAGATGAAATGAGGATCTCAAAAACCGGTTCAGGAAATCCGAAAGTTGCCTTTGTTGCCTGTGTCCATGGAGATGAAAAAATAGGTGAGAAAGCAATAGAAAAGCTGAAGAACATCCGTCTGGCAGGGGGGACTCTTTTTTTTGTCCTGGCGAATGAGAAAGCAGCGCAGGAAAACAAGAGATTCACTGAATCAGACCTTAACAGGGTGTTTCCGGGCAATCCGGAGGGAGATCATGAGGAAAAGCTTGCGCATCAACTACTGCATGAGCTAAGGCAAGCGGATGTTGTGATAGATATACATTCAACAGAAGCTGACACAGAGGATTTCATAATTCTCACAAAAAAAGAGCAATTCAGAATTGCTGAAAAAGTTCCAATTGAGAAATGTGTATTCATGGAAAAGTCTATTGCCAAAGGAAAGGCATTGATTGATCATGTAAATCTCGGGATTTCCATTGAGTTCAATAAAGATAGGGGAGATGTAAGCGGAATCCTGAGACAGATTCTCATCAATCTCGGCATGGTTAAGGGAAGAAAAAGGATTGCCAGTCAGGTGGGCTACAGTGTCTACGGCATCATTGAAAAAAAAGATTATAGCGGCCTGCTTGTCAATTTCAGGGAAACAGAAATCAACGGGGAATTGTTTTTTCCCCTTTTTTATGGCTCAAAAAATTATGAAAATGTTGCCTGCCTGAAAGCAAGGAGGGTGAGATGATTAATGCTTCACTGCCTGCTGTAAAAAACCTGGATATGCTCCGGAATATTGTAGCTTCAGGCCTTGGGCTCTTGCTCTCATTTTTCATATTCAGGGAGCATTTTGTAATCGTGCTTTCCATACTTGTCTCTATCCTTGTGATGCTTCACAAGAGATACATCGGCATTGTGCTGGGGATAGATGTCTGCATGGTGTTTGTTATGCTTTCAGCTTCAAGATACGGCGCATTTGCAGGCGCAGCTATAGGCGGAATATCATTTCTTGGAGGGATGCTTGCCTCCCTGGAATTCAGCAAAAGCCCGATGGTGACTTTCTACGGCACGTTTTTTTATATCATCCTTGGGCTGGCTTATTCCCTGATGCCAACCGGCATAATATATGCCCTGCCTCTGCTTCATATCCTGATAGCAGGCCTTCTGTTTTCGATTGGCGCTTTTTTTGTCGGTGCCCCTCTCCAGTTCCTGATGAAATATGCAGCAACAAATATAATCACAAATTTATTATTCATAAGAATATTCGAAAGCTTGCTGAGGCTGATGTTCTGATGATAAGGCAGAAAATAAGGGAAATACTGGAAGAGATAGGGAATGCAGAGCTTGTCACAGTCACAAAATCAAGGAGCATCGAGGAAATTATAGAAGCAATCGAGGCAGGAGCAAGAATAATCGGGGAAAACAGGGTTGATGAAGCGAGAAAAAAATACGGCATGCTGAAGGATTGCCTGAAAAAATACAATGTGGGATACCATTTCATAGGCCATCTCCAGTCGAACAAGGTGAACAAGGCAGTGGGGTTTTTTGACCTGATACAGTCAGTCGATTCTGTAAAGCTGGCTGAAAAAATAAACAAACGGGCAGAAGAGCTGGAGATAGTCCAGGACATTCTCGTGCAGGTGAACATAGGGGAAGAAGAGCAGAAATACGGGGTACCTCCTGGCGAGGTAAGCAGCTTCATAGGGAGCCTGTCCGGCCTGGGAAACATAAGGATAAAAGGGCTGATGTGCATTGCCCCTTACTCAGAAAACCCGGAAGACGCAAGGCCGTATTTCAGCAGGATGAAAAAGATATACCGCACTTTTGATTTTGAATATCTGTCAATGGGCATGACAAATGATTACCGGATAGCACTGGAAGAAGGCTCAAATATGGTGAGAATAGGGACAGCCATCTTCGGCGAGAGAAAATATTAAATAGTATGCATGATAAAGTGAGAAACAATGACAAAAAATGATTTCATAGTCACACCATGGAGCGTTAAGGGAGATATAGACTATGACAAATTAGTAAAGCAGTTCGGGACAAAAAAGCTGGATGAAAAACTGCTGAAAGAGCTTAAAAGCATTACAGGAGGAACCCACCATTACCTCAGAAGAAAGATATTCTACTCCCACATGTATTTAGATGAGGTATTAAAAGATTACAGGAAAGACAATAAATTCTATCTTTACACAGGAAGGGCTCCAAGCGGGCCCGTGCATCTGGGGCACATGATCCCATGGATATTCACGAAATGGCTTCAGGACAACTTTGATGCCCATCTGCTGTTCCAGATTCCTGATGAGGAAAAATTCCTTTTCAAGAAAGACCTGACTCTGGAAGAGACAAGGAAGTGGGCTTACGACAACATACTGGACATAATCGCTGTAGGGTTTGACCCAAAGAAAACCCACATATTTTTGGATACTGAGTACGCCGGCCATATGTATAAGCATGCTGTCCAGGTAGCCAAGAAGATAAATTTCTCAACAATAAAGTCAACATTCGGGTTTGACAACGACAAGAACATCGGGGAGATTTTCTATACTGCAATGCAGTCTGTTCCTGCAATACTGCCAAGCGTCCTTGAAGGAAAGAAAACCCGCGTTTTAATTCCATGCGCAATTGACCAGGATGTGCATTTCAGGCTGACAAGGGATGTCGCTGAATCACTTGGGTATTACAAGCCCGCAACAATATTGTGCCGGTTCCTGCCCGGGCTGCAGGGTATGAGTGGAGAGGGCAAGATGTCCTCCTCCGTCGAGAGCACTGCAATATACACAACTGATGATGCCAAGACAGTAAAAAATAAAATTCTCAAGTATGCATTCTCAGGAGGCCGTGATACTTTAGAAGAGCACAGAAAGCACGGCGGCAACCCTGAAGTAGATGTTTCATACCAGTGGCTAACATTCTTTGAGGAGGACGATGCAAAGCTTGAGAAAATCTATAAAGATTACAAGTCAGGAAAGCTGCTTTCAGGAGAGCTGAAGATGATTCTTGTAGACAAGCTGAACAGTTTCCTTGCTGAGCACCAGAAGAGAAGGAAGGAAGCAGAGAAAATAATTGAGAAATTTATGCTGCGGGACTAGGCTGCTTTCAGTTTCCTGACCATTTCTATTGACCACAGCCTGAAGAATGCTGCTACAGGGACAAATATTACGGATATTGCATATATAATCAGCAGGATGACAACCGCTGCGTATGTAGCAGTCACAATTATGGCTGCTGTCTGGGATGCCATCAAAAGCAGGAAATAAATCCCCAGGCCTATAAGGGCAAATGGTATCAAGAGGATTATTGCCACGAATATGGCCAGGATAATTGTTGCTATGTTAAGCGCAATGGAAAGCCCGACTTTTATAAGCCAGTAAAGGCCTATCTCCCCTTTCCTGTCCCTGATTTTCTTAATAACGTGGTGCCATGCCCTTGCAAACCTGTAATTTTTCAGGTACATTACCGGCATTACAAAGTCATAGACTATGAACCAGAATATGATAAGTGCCAGGAAGAATATGAAGAATCCGAGGAACATCGGCACAAACAGCCAGTAGTTGAAACTTGATAATGTGCCGTTGAGGAGGGCTATTATGACCGGTGACAATATAACGGCAATGCCTGCAATGGTTATCATGCCTGTAATCAGCTTGACGAAAAATATGTTCAGGCCCAATGAATGGTTTGCCCTGAAGCTTTTCCTTATCTTTATGCTTTTATGGAGCACCCCTTCAATGAACATGAACGTGAAGACGCTGTTTAGATAGGTGAAAAAGAGCATGAGCACGAAAAAGGCAATAAAGGCTATCCCAAGCAGGAGGCCGTATCTGGTTATAAAACTGGCAAAATTCACATCAGGCGACTCTGAGGAGGTACTATAGCTATTTCCTCCTGAGAACCCGTTCCCGGGCCTTCCGCCAAACAGGTTAATGAACCCCATGCGGAGCCAGTATGCCCTGTCTATCGGAAAAAATAGTTTCTTTGTTTTGCTGAAAGCAGAATTCAGAGTATCAATTGCCACAGTCATGGGATATTTTTGGGCGTCCTAGTATAAAAATATTATTGTTTCAGGCAGAAATTTACAGTGCTTTCGGCAAAAATCTTCATTGTATCATATATTTCAAGTTTATCATGCTCAGGCATCAGCAGCTGCAGGTCTGTGCACGCAAGAATCACCGCATCTGCTTTTCCTTCAAATTTATTTATCATAGTTACAAGCTTTCTTTTATCTTTTTCAGCATGCCTGCTCAGGACAATGTTGTTTATAATCTCTCCGAGCATCGCCTGGTCTTTATCATGCGGAACAATCTGTGATATGCCTTCTTTTTTGAGGGCTGTCTCGTATAACCCGGATTTAAGGGCTGTCCTTGTTGCCAGCAGCCCAACATTACGGAACTTCTTCTCCCTGAGGAATTTTGCAGTCTCTTCCACTATGCTCAAGACCGGGATTTTGACTGCTTTCCTTATATCTTCTATAAATATGTGAAGGGAATTGCATGGCATGACAATAAAATCCGCTCCCCCTCTCTCGAGCTTTTTCGCTCCGGCAACAAGATAGGGTATGTATCTTTCCTCTCCCTTTGAGCTCCTTATCAGGTCTTCTTCTATATCATATCTCAGGGGGACATTCCATATTAGTATCGGCGGCCGCTGCTGCTTATTCTTCTTATAGCTGCCAAACACAATCTCAAGGTAGAATTCCGCTGTTGTTTCAGGCCCTAATCCCCCTATAACACCTATTGTTTTCATCTGGGCTAGGAGTATCCCGGTTATTATAAAAACATTATCATATTTTTCCTATAAATTTAAATAGTTAAAGTGCAGAATTGGTATACAGAGGTGTTTTTATGGCAAAGAGAGTATTCAAATTCGCTCCCTTGAATGGCGCATTTATGGCAACATCAATACTTGGAGTGCTGATTTCGCTTATGTATGTCTACCCAAGGTCAAGTGACTGGGGTGTCACATTTACACTGGTGTTCGGGGCTATGTTCCTTGCTGCCATGGCTTCCATGACCCACGCTGATCCTGACACCTTCGTGGAGATTGAGACCAAGAACAGAAGAAAGTAATTATTTTTTGAATTCTTTATCAAACTTTTCCTTAGCCTTGTTTTCCTTGTAGAATATCTCGTGGCTTGCCCTCTTGTCAAATAAGGAAAGTGCCATGTTGACCATGTCTGTCTGGTAGGGCTTCAGCCCTTTGGATTTCATTATCTCCCTTGCATCATCTATGCTTTCCTTCATCCTCTGGATATTTTCCTTCCTTGCAAGGACTTCCTGCTCTTTCTCCTCTGCCTCGCTTAGCTCTATCTCTTCCCATCTGGGATAGACGGATTTGTCAGTTGTCCTCGGGAATGATTTATTGAATGCCATAAAGATAGCTAATGAAAGAAGCTTTAAAAAGATTATGCAGATTATTGCGGAAAATCAGAAATTGAATATTTTCTTGTCTGCAGGCAGCGCGACAGGAGCCTCTCCGCCGTGCCATGTGAACCTCGGCCTTACACGCATAGGATACATCTTTTCGTTGTTGTCATCCAGTATTATCGCTGCCCCTGCCTCTCTCGGCAGGTCATCAAGATATTTGTCAAGCCCCTGCCTCATGTAGGACTGCATCAGCATTCCCAGGGCATCTGTGTCCAGCTTTGCTGTTATCCTGTGGGAGATTATTACGTCAGACTGGGTCATGACATCTGTATGTATCTTTCCTGGCTGCTGGCTCGCCAGCACAAGTGATATTCCCGGTTGCCTTCCTTCCCTCAGTATAGTAACCAGGGCGTCTGTTGCGGCTGTCTTGCCTGATGCAGGAAGGAACTCGTGCGCCTCGTCAATTATTATCCATACCATCGGGTATTCCATCTTCTCCTTTTCCTCTTCTGAAAAGAAGTGCACTGATTCGTGCACTGACTCAAACTCCTCCTCCCTTCTTGAGACCATTCTCTGGACAAAAAGTTTTTTTGAGACAAGTCCCGTAACAAGGGATTTTACGTCCCAGCCTCCGGGAGCTGTCGCATAGATGCTGACATCAAGGATTGATATCCTGCCTGGCTTTATTATTTCTGTCAGAGGCGTCCCTTCTTCATCAAAAAGCCCCCATGATTCCGCGCTGGCAAATAAGTTGGTTGCCTTGTCCTTTGCTCTTTGGGAGACTTTCGCATCCTTCTCCACACATGCTTTTATGTCTTTAAGCGAAAAGTCTTTTCCTGTGTCTTTCAGCTGGGTTATAACCCTCTCGAGAAGCACACCTTCTTCAGAATTCTTGTCCATGCCCAATGTCAGTATCCAGTCATCGATATCCAGCTCGCTGGGCTTTATTGAGAACGGATAATCAACAGGGATTCCCTTCTCTTTGAAACTTGCGAAATAGCCCTTCGGCGTGAATACTGTAACATCAAGAGGCTTTGGCTTTATGCCCCATTCATCCAGTAAATCGCGCTCCTTCTGGTTTGGGTATTTCATGGTCCAGTAGATTCCCATTGTGTCCATTATAAGGACTGATATATTTGACCTTATTTCAGGAGGCAGGTCTGAAATCCCTTCTGCAATGACCCCCATTGTGAAGGATTTTCCTGAGCCTCTCTTGCCGCAGACAAAAACAACGTGGCTCCTTATCACATCAAGAAGTATGCTGCTTGACAGGGAAGTTTCCTGCCCCATCTTGACATAGTGCTTTCCCAGGAAAATTGTTCCGCTCAGCCCGTATTTCTGCAGGTCAGATTTATTCCTGCCAATGACGATATCATACATAAGGATTAATGCTGGCTTAGAAGTTTATATAATTTGTTGTTTAAATAGGGAATCAGCCCAGCAGAGCCATTGCCCTGTTCATATTGGTCTCAGCCGCAACTTCATATTTATTCCTGAAGAATTCTGTCTGGTATATTGAGGGCCTTTTTTGCTTGTTCATGAAGCCCTCAAATATTTTCCTTGTCCCTGCAGCGAAATTTTCGTAAGGGATACGGGAGTATTCCTCTCTTATGTTTTTTCTGTTCCTGTTAAATTTTTCCCATGGCTGGCCTAATGTAGCAAGGTCAATATCTGCCATGAGCTTTGCATCGCCCTCCTCAGGGATAGTTTCATGTTTTGTTGCCATTATCAGATACCTTACTTTTTCAGCAAATGCCTCTGAAACTCCTGCTTTTACAAGAGTGCTATAAGCAAGATCTGCACTCTCTTTTTCATTATCTGCGCTGCCATCTGTCTCATAAATTACATCATGGTACCATATTGCCATTTCAAGAGCAAGCGGATCGCTGGCGAGATGCTTTGCAGTATCAAATTCCGCCAGGCAGTCTTCAATATGCCAGATATTGTGGTATGCCCTGTGAGACTCAGTGTATCTTGCGTATAATTCTTCAAACTCTCTTTCGCCGCTTCCCTCTGCGCCTATCCTGCTCCATAAATCAAGAAATCTCTCCTTCATAGAAAAAGGTAATTTCCGCTTATTTTAATACCTATTTAAATCAACAACAACCTTTTTATATCCTGTTGAATTTTGTATACTTCTCATGGCTAAGAAAATTCCGAGAAAGAAGAAAAGCAGTTCTAAAAAGGAAAAAGCCAAAGTCCCTGATATGAAGAAAAGGCAATATGCCACCATAGCGCTTGGCGGCGGAGTGGCTCTGCTTGTATTATTTGTTCTCGGCATGCTCTACGCCAACTCAGTTGAAGTTTCAGAGAACTCCCCTGCTCCTGTAAAATTTTTCAAGGGCATAAATAATGCCATCTTCCAAAAAAATAATGAAGTGGCTGCAGTTGTAAATGACGAAACAATAACAATGGAAGAGCTTGACACCCTCTACGACCGGCTGCCTGAAGATTCAAAACAGTTTACAACAAAAAGCGACGTGCTGGAAAGCCTAATTGACGAGCGTGTGCTGCTGCAGGAGGCAGAAAAAAGAGGCTATACTGTTAGTGAGGAAGAGGTTGATCAGACTTTAAACAGGATACTTGAACTGAACAGCCTGACAGTCGAGCAGTATTCAGGCATGCTGGAGAGCGTCGGCTCCTCGCTGGAGGAGGCAAGGAATTATTACAGGAAAAGCCTGATGCTTAACAAATTGCTGAATGAAACAGTCTACAGCAGGGTGCAGGTGACTGCAATAGAGATAAGGGACTACTACCTTGAAACCGTGAAGCCTGTATCCAATGCCACTTACGAGGAAGCTTATGACCTGATAAATGAGACACTGACAGCAGACCAGCAGTCTGAATTGTTCTTTGAGTACCTTGATGAGGTAAAGAACAATTCAAACATAATCATATTCTATAAGGAAGAATAAATTAAAAATAAAATTATTAAAAGTCTTCAACAGTCATCAGATTGACCTTTGTGCTCCTGCCCTTTACTTTGTTGTCCATTCCTATAAGGAAGTCAACTCTTGCTTTTTCTGCTGCTTCAAGAAGGTCCTTTTCTATTGCTCCGTCAAATATCACTGCATGGACGCCTGTATTGAGGGATTTCAGCGTTGTGTTCAGCTCTGAAATCGGGACTTTTCCGAGGATATTGAGCTTGCTGTCCAGCACATATGCCCCTCTTGTCCCTACAAGGTCTTCAAGCATCTCACTGAAGGTATCTTTCTCTGCCGTTGTTATTTTTGAATGAGTCTCTTTCTCTTCCGGCTTTGGCATCTGCCTGCCCTGCACCGGCTTTGGCCTTTCAATGGCCCTCCTTGGAGCTGATGCTGATTCCATCTTCATCTGCTCTGCAGATACCTTGCTCCTAAGGGCCTTATGTATCTCCTTCTTTGTCAGTTCCTCAACTTCCTTTCCGTCAGGGGCTCTTGCCACAAAATCAACCTCTGTAACGCTCATAAGCTCCTGCACTATGAGGTTTCCTCCCCTGTCTCCGTCAACAAAAGCTGTAAGCACCTTTGATTTCCCAAGCTCTATAATCTCAGGAGGGACTGATGTGCCGTTAAGCGCTATGACATTCTTGAATCCGTGCTTAAGAAGTGTCAGGACATCCGCCCTTCCTTCCACAACAACGACTTCCTCTGACTCATCGACTGACGGGCCAGCTGGCAGCCTGCCGCGGCCATACTCCTGTATTTCCATAACTCTTACAGAATAGGCCACTTCATCGCTCAGCTCCTGGGAATCAGGCATGGTCTCTTCCATCATCTGCCTTAGCAGGGTCTTGGCCCTGTCAATGACATGGTTTCTCTTTGATATCCTTATGTCTTCTATCTTGCTGACTTCAATCTTGGCAGTGCAGGGGCCTATCCTCTGGATGACTTCCAAAGCAGCGCCGACTATTGCTGTCTCTGCCTTGTCAAGGCTTGAAGGTATCAGTATTGAGCCTACTGTCTTCCCTGATTTTGTCTCTGTGTCTACCTCTATCCTTCCTATCCTGCCTGATCTCTGAAGCTCTCTCAGTTCAAGCTCACTTCCGAGAAGCCCTTCTGTCTGGCCGAAGACAGCGCCTATTACGTCCGGCCTGTCTACAACGCCGTCTATGTTTATGCCTGCGTGAATGATATATTTAGCTGATACTGGGCTTATTTTTCCCATTGTTATCTCCTCCTCTAAAGCCCGGCATAAGAAATATCGGTTATATCAGGTTCTTCAAAAATCTCCTGCAATCTGCTGAATGAAATGATGAACATGATTGTTTCTCCTTATGCCTTGGCCATTGTAATGATTTGTTTAATAAGAACAAGCAATGTCTGCTTTACCCTAACTTACTTATGTGATGAATGTGATGAGTGTGAGCTTACTTGTCCTTATTCGTTGAGCGTAATAAAATATTGTCGCCCGAGACACTAACTCCCAGGTTCATAGCTTGTCTTTGACGTATGCTTCCCCGGGTACTCTCGTGACGGGCTGTATTACGCAAGAGTGTCTCAAACTCATTGAGTTCCCTACAAGGGAATCTCATAAGAGGACCCATTTGTGTAATTAGGAAAAGGGATATAAAAAGGCTTTATAAAGGTTTGTGTCATAATATAAAAAATTGCAAAATTTTTAAATATCCTATGATGTTCTTTCATCTGAAATGAGTTTAATAGAGAATGTTCCAAGGCACCTTGGGATAATCATGGACGGGAACAGGAGATTTGCCAGAAGGCTGACTGCAAAGCCCTGGAAAGGCCATGAATGGGGCGCAAAAAAACTTGCGTCTGTGCTTGAATGGTGCAGGGAATACGACATAAAAGAACTTACAGTCTATACTTTTTCTATCCAGAACTTCAACAGGCCGAAAGAGGAGTTTGACTTCCTCATGGCTATTTTTGACAGGAATTTCGAGGAGCTGAAGAAAGACAAGAGGATATACGAGAAGAGGATAAGGATAAATGTCATAGGAAGGCTCTGGATGTTCCCTGAAAGCATACAGAAACGAATGAAAGAGATAATGGAGCTAACAAAAGAGCATGACCAGTATATTATAAATTTCGCAATGGCCTACGGCGGCAGGGAAGAGGTCATTGACGCTGCCATGAAGATAGCCAGGAAAGCTGTTTCAGGCGAGATTAAGGTGGATGACATAAACGAGGAAGTTTTCAAAAACAGCCTTTACATCAAATCAGAGCCCGACCTGATAATAAGGACCGGCGGGGAAAAGAGAAGCTCTAATTTCCTTGCATTCCAGAGCGCTTATTCCGAGTATATTTTCATAGAAAAGATGTGGCCTGAGTTTGAGAAAGAGGATTTCGTGGCCTGTCTTGAGGAATATTCACAGAGAAAAAGGAGATTTGGGGTTTAGGAAACTGTCGCCCTTATCTTTCCTGTTGCTGTCCTTTCTATCTGGCTTCCTACTGTGTAGAAAGTTAGGGTTATGTCTCCCTGTATTTTCTTGCCGGAAGGGACCTGGATATCGCAGTCAAGGGTTACTACATCGCTCAATACTCCGTTTACAAGAATCCCTGTAACATTTGCAGGAGAGCATCCCCACAATCCCTCATTATCCCCCTCGCCTTCTATAGTAACTGTGAAGCCATCTATATTTTTGCCGAGGGTGTTCCTCAGCTCAAGCTGGACGCTGTCCTGGAGGACCGCATAATTCTCGCATGTAAATGCATTTGAAATATCGCATCTGTCAGGAAGAAGCCTTCCGAGGTCAATCACTCCGAAGCCTATCAGTGCTCCTATTGCAAGCATGACTATAAGTATTGTAACTCCGTATATAAGCAGCGTTTCAACTGCTACCTGCGCCTTTCTTGTTCTCATTTTTACCCTTTTTTAGCTTTTCTGCTATTGATGATAATTCATTGATATTTTCTGTAAATCTGGGAAGCACTTTTGAGAATACTTTTTCCATTGCCTGTATCTCTGAGCCGACTTCCTGTATGTGCTTGTCATAGTCATTTACCTTGCTGAGGATTGCCCTCTGCAAGTCTGAAAAATTCTCCCTGAGCCCTGCCAGAGTTACTTCCATCTCCGAAACTCTTGACTCAACCTTGTTTTTCCAGTCAACAATCTTGTTGACATCCTTGACAAGCTCTTCCCATTTCTCTTCAATGACAGCCTCGACCAGTTCCTCAACCTTGACCTGGTTTTCATCAAAACTTGTATCCTGCTGTGGTGCCTGGTAATTACTGCTCTGCTGCTGTCTTTCCTCTTCCATCGGCGGCTGCGTGAATATCTCCTGGTCCAGTTCAGACTCCTGCTGTGGCATTGGATATGACTGCCTTGGCGGCTGGCCGCCGCTGATAGGCTGCATGTTCCCCTCAACTGCTATTTTTGTATCCGCCTGGCTCATCGCATCAAATATCTGCGTATTGGAGTATCCCTGCCTCTGCAGGTTCTGGATTATCTCGTTGTTGGAGAGCCCTCTCTGTTTCATTTCCATTATATCATTCATAGGAGAACCGCTTGCCATTTTCCAGTATCAGCTAAGAATATTAGCATATATATAACTTTCGTTCATTTTTTCTCTCTAATGAGCTTCTCTGCCTCTGCCCTTGTAATGAAATCAAGGGGCTGCCAGTAATCAAGATATTTTGATATGACATTGAGGTCTGCCTTGCTGACCGCCTGGCTCACTTCCTCACTAAGCTTTGACAACTTGTCAGCCATTTCCGCCATTGAATTCCTCAGCTCTGATATAGATTCATTGAGGGCATTTATTTCGCTGAAAATCTCTTTTGTGTCATCCAGCATATTTTCCTCAGTGAACTGGGCCTTCTTCCTTATCTGGGAATATCTCTCTTCAAGAAGCCTTATTCTCCTCATTATTTCCTCCATCTGCCTTGAGACTTCCTCGGGGACTGCGGGGGCCTTTTTTGGCTGGGGCTGGGGAACCGGAGAAGGCGGCGGTGCGGAAGCTGGAAATTGCTGCGGATTTCCCTGGCTATCGGCCTGTTTTTTATCTGCCATTCTAAAAGAGGAATTTTTTTAAAGTATAGAACAATTGTTTATGCCTATACTATATAAAATTTGCTAGACTAAAATGGATGACATCAATTTCTCTGTAGAAAGGCTGGGGGAGGATACAATACTGAAATGCGATTTTGCAGGCAGCCCGCTTGTGCCTTCGCTTGAAGACAATGATATCACCATGTCAAAGGTCATGGAGAAGCTTGCGGAGACCAGCGGCATAACAAAGGTTGTGTTTTCCCAGAAGCGTGAGTATGAATATGACTTCCAGCAGACTTCCATGCTGAATGAAATAGCAATGATTTACAGGAAGCTGTCAAGGGAAAAGGACAGGTTCAGCATAACCTCTCTTACATTAGACAGGTGCGCGAATTACGCCAATATCTGGTATACCCAGCTGAAGAATATAACTTCAAACCTCCTGCTCAGGGATCCGCTCGGCGCCTATGTCGAGCTGAAAAGAATAAGGAGAAGAGAAAGAATCCTTTTAGACAAAAGCGGGGAGGATGCTGCTGTCTGCATCAGGCACTACCTTTCAATCCTTGATTACCTTATTGTCATGCTTGACGAGACAAAGCTGGTCATTATCGCTACCCCATATCTTGCAGGCTACAGCACAGATGACAGGTCTGTCTACAGGACTCTTTTCAGCCCTACAATAAAGCCTGATTTCATGTATACAAAACTCATGTCTTCCTATCCGAAGAACAGCAAGGAAATAGACAGCTTTACAATCGGGGAAACTGAGATTACCATCTTCAAGATTGCCGATTCAGTCCAGACCCTTTATCATATCCTTCCGCCTGAATTCAAGCTTTCAGAAGAGAAATACGAACTGCTTGACACGGCCAGGAACATAATGGCAGAGCACAAGCCGAAAAGGGAAGATTTTGTTGACCCAAAGAGGATGAGGGAAGTTTTCTACAATGTAGGGAAAGACCTCATTGAAGAGCTGGCAAATTACAGGAGGATAAAATTAAGGGAGAAGGAAGTCGATGAGCTTACAAGGATACTTGTGAGGTATACTGTGGGCTTCGGGCTGATTGAGGTCCTGCTTCAGGACGAGGAGATACAGGACATTTCAATAAACAGCCCCATGGGAAGGATGCAGATATTCATTGTCCACGGGAAATATGACGACTGCATGACCAACATTATACCGACTGTCCAGGAGGCAGAAAGCTGGGCCTCCAAACTAAGGATGATCTCAGGCAGGCCGCTGGACGAGGCCAACCCTATACTTGACACTGAACTTGAGCTCCCGGGGGTATCAACAAGGGTTGCTGTGATAAACAGGCCGCTTAACCCTACGGGTCTTGCATTTTCTTTCAGGAGGCACAGGGACAAGCCGTGGACCCTTCCTCTATTTGTCCATTACAAGATGATAAACCCTCTTGCAGCAGGCCTCATAAGCTTTTTTATTGACGGGACCAGGACAATGATGGTATGCGGTACCAGGAGCAGCGGTAAATCCTCCTTCCTTTCAGCAATCATGGTAGAGATTATGAGAAGGTACAGGATGATAACTATTGAAGATACTCTGGAATTGCCTATCCCCCAGCTGAGAGCACTGGGTTTTAATGTCCAGTCGATGAAAGTGGCATCTTCCCTTACGCAGACAGGCAGTGAGGTTGACGCAACAATTGGGATAAGGTCAACGCTTAGGCTCGGAGATTCCTCCCTTATTATTGGGGAAGTGAGAAGCAAGGAAGCAGTTGCATTGTATGAGGCAATGAGGGTTGGGGCAGCCGCAAACGTGGTTGCAGGAACTATTCACGCTGACTCACCCTATGGCCTGTATGACAGGGTGGTGAATGACATCGGCGTGCCGAAAACAAGCTTCAAGGCAACTGACATTGTCATAGTTGCTGCACCCATAAAATCAGCTGACGGCCTGCATAAGAACAGGAGAGTCATACAGATAACAGAAGTCCAGAAGCACTGGGAGCAGGACCCTCTTCTTGAAAAAGGCTTTGTTGATTTGATGAAATATGATGCAAAAAAAGACGAGCTTGTGCCCACGGATGACCTTGTCAACGGTGAATCTGAGATATTGAAAATAATAGGAAGCAAGATAGCTGATTATGCGGGCAACTGGGATGCAATCTGGCAGGATATACTGACGAGGGCAAAGATGAAAGAGGCTCTTGTAAAAAAGGCCGTGGAGAACAAGGACATGGACATGCTTGAGGCTCCTTTTGTGATACTTTCAAATGACATGTACCATGTATTCAATGAGAAAGTCAGGAAAAAATCCAAAAAGCTCGACCAGAAGCTCATCTACCAGGAATGGGAGGCGTGGCTCAACCAGGAAATAAGGAAAAGGAAATACAAGACAGAAAAATAGTCACTTCTCCAGTATTATTATGTTGCCCCTTCCCTTTTTTATTTTCTTTACTTTTCCGAGGGATTCAAGCTCTGCAACCATAAGGCTGATCTTTGCTTCTGACAGCGGAAGTTCTTTCCTGAGCTCCCTCTGCGTCATCCTGCCGTCATTTTTCTCCAGAAGTGAGATTATTCTGGAAAGGTCAGGCTTTGCTTTCTGGATTTTCTCTTTACTGTATTCTGTTTTGCTTTCTCCTTTATTCTTCCTGGCCCGGAAAAAAAAGAAAGCAGCAGCCAGGATTAAAAGAAGTGCAGCTCCAATCAGCCATGAAAACTTTCTGTCAGGATATGGATTCTCTATATCTAAATTGAGGTCGTCAAACAGCTCATCATCAATATCCGGGTAGAGAAAAAGGTCAAGCACATAGTCGCCATTCTGCACTATGGTTATGTTTTCGGCGACTGCCATTGGCTGGCCATTCCTGTAATATGCCAGAATTGTGTATTTGCCAGGAGGCACTTCAATGCTGTATGTCCCGTTTACAGCCACGAATCTCTGCATTGGATTTGTATTGATCTCAACAACTGCTCCCTCAACCCTGTCAAGCGAAAGGTCATATATGTTGCCGTATATTGTTGCTGCTGACGCTGTATAAATCAGTATAAGAAATACTGCAAACATCAACGGCCCCCTCATTGAAGGTGGGTTGCCTTTCCGACTATAAAAATATTTCCCTGCGACGCCTGTGGAAAAACAGGATATAAAGCTTCTAAAGCCTGTTTTCCGGGAATATAAAGCTTCTGACGGTCAAATCTGAAAAGTTTCTTTATAAGAAAACCGCAATATCTTAACTGTAAAATAAAATAGCGAGGTGGCTATTCATGGAAATGAAAAAGATTATGGCTTTGTCCATGCTGCTCATATTTTTGATGAGCGCATTTTCTGTGTTCGCACAGGAAGTCAGGACAGAGGCAAACACACAGGCAAGCGTAAGGGCAAATGCCGGCTCTGCCAATGCAGACGCTGAGCAGAATGCTTCAGTAAATGCAAGGATTAGCCTGAGAGACAGGCTGCTGGAAATCAATGAGCGGCACAGGGCTAAATTAGAATCACTTACCGATGCTCAGGTGGAAAAGCTGGAGAGTCTTAATAAGACACAGCTTGAGGTGCTTTCCATTCTTGGAAGAGCCAGAATGAATGCTATTGTCAATTCAGGCAATGCCCCAATGGCTCTTGCTAAACTGGAAGTCAGGACATTCGCTACAAAGGCTGACATGTTCAGGGAAAGAGTTGTGGAAAACTTCCAGGGCATCAGGGCAAGGATAGAGAGCCTCAGGGAAGAGCATGCCGAAATAAGGGCAGAGCTTTCAGAAGAGAGGGCTGAATTCAGGGCTGCTGTTGAAGCCGGGAATGAAGAAGATGCAATTGCTCATGCAAAGGCATATCTTATCAGGGTTGCAGATATTATAATAAACAATCTTGAGAAGATAAAGGCACATGTCGAGGAAAATGACGACCTTACAGAGGAAGAGGCTGCCAATATCACTGCAGACATTGATGCAAAGATAGAGCTTATGACAGAGGCAAAAGCTGATGTCGAGGCTGCTGAGACAAAAGAGGAGGTCAAGGCTGCAGGAGCCGCCATAACAGAAGCATGGCACAGCATGAGATTCGGCCTGAGGCTGCATGCTGACGCACTGCTGAGGTTAAAGGTAACCGACATCCTGAAGAGAGCTGAATACCTTGAAAACAAGTTCGAAAGCGCCCTCGCCAGGCTTGAAGAGGAAGGCCATGATGTAAGTGACGCCAATGCTCTTCTTGACAGCTACAGCGAGGCAGTTGCTGAAGCCCGGGTAGAGCTCAGGGAGGCCCATTCACTGCTTGTCGAAGCATATGCTTCAGAAGACAGTGAGGAGATGGTAGAGCAGGCAAAGGAGCTTATCAGCCAGGCACATGAGCACCTGAGAGAAGCCCATGACTTTTCAAAGCAGATAATTGCTGAGATAAGGGAAATTTCAGGCTCAATAGATATTGTGCTTGAGGAATCTTCAGATGCATACGTGCTTGTTGAGGAGGGGGAGGCATAATGAAAGAGAAAAGGGCATTTGCCATTGTGGTCTCTCTGATGCTTCTTTCAGCATTCATACTTGGCTGCTCAAACCAAGAAGCAAGCACAGGGGACAATGCTGATGAAGACCTTGAAGAGGGCATCAGCGAAGTCGACAGTGCTAAAGAGGATTTCAATCAGGAAGAGGTAGACTCTGGAGTCAATGCTTTAGAGGGAGACTTCTCTGACTGGTAAGATTTATTTTTTATTTTTTTTATTGCGTACTCTGCTATTTTCTTGAGATTGATTACGTCTTCCTCATTGTATTCAACCAGCAGGTCAAGATAATATTTGTCGCCTGTTGCCCTGAACATTCTCCATAGTTTAATAGGGTCACCGCCATACATCCTTTCAACAATAACATTGTTTCTTGTTATGCCAATCTGCTTCTCTATTTCCTTCAGCCCGCCTTTCAGCCCTGCTTTATTGCAGAGGTGCCTCACATCAATATGCGGGATATCCGGGATTAGGCCGGGAAATTTCTTGTTCAGATAAGGAAGGTCAAATGAGGAACCGTTGAATGTCACAATCAGCTTGTATTTTTTCAGCTCGTTTTTCAGGGCAGCAGGATTCAGGTTTATGCCTTTCACCATTGTCTTTGTGTCAATGCCATCATACAAGCCGATAACTGTAAGATATGATTCCATGCTTGTTGAGGATGAAGTCTCTATATCCAGGAAAACTATTTCGTCTTTGAAGAATTCATATAATCGCCATGTCTCTGTTGTTGGCACTTTGTCTGTAAAATATGCAGAGTTCCCCTCATAAAGCTCTTTCTTTGCCTCAAGTATCTTCCGGTCATAGAATGCTTTTGTCTTTTTTGAAATGCCTTTAATATCTCTCTCCAGGAAATCATCCCAGTCATTTATTCCCTGCTCCCTTATTATAAATTCTTTTTTCAGCCCGACTTTGGGGAGGTGAATATAGGTATTTCTGATCATGGAAATTTTGTTTTTCAGAAGTTTAAAAGGGTTGCGTGGGGATGTCCAGTGAACAATAGCTTATGCACCAGCCATATCTACCAAAACTTTAAATATTCCAGTTTATAAGTAAATAGGATGGCAAAGAAAGAAGCAAAAAAGAAAGAAGAAGTCAGGAAATTATTCAGGTCAAAGAGCAACAGGGTAATCGCCGGTGTGTGCGGCGGTATAGGTGAATATTTTGCAGTTGATCCTGTTGTCGTAAGGCTCGCATGGGTGCTGTTCACCCTGCTTAGCTTCGGAACCGGAATCCTGATTTATATCATAGCCTGGCTTATAATACCTGAGAGAAAATGATTTTATTCTGATTTTATCTCTACTACGTATTTCGCATCAGAGCTTGGCGTATAAAGGGGGCATGGCTCTTCATAGCAGGGAGGCACATTCTCAAATGTATCGACAATCTCCATGCCCTCATCAAGGAAGATTATATCTATAGGGAATCTCATGTTCTTCATCCAGAAGCCATATCTCCCCGGCTCTTCAAAGACAAAAAGCATTGCCCCTTCAAAATCATTTCTGTACATCAGCCCCAGCTGCCTGCCCGGCGGCGTGTTCCTTATTTCTGCTGGATAGCATGTGTCATCGATGCATACCTCTGTATCATTGACAGGGAGAATGTAAAGCGCACCCACAATCAGCAGCACTATTGCCGCAAAATATATTTTTGTTTTCAGGGATTTTACCAGGAAAACTGACCTATGCGCTGACCTGCCAACCTTGAGAAAGAGCTTTTCAGTCAGGCTGTATGCTGTCAGGATCCCGTAGAGCCACAGCAGCAGTTTACTCTCAAATACAAGGGAAACAAGGACCAGCACAGGGAAAACAACTGCTGCTGCCAGCGCTGCATAGTTCCTCATGAAGACCGGCTCTTTTGTATGGTAATAGCTGAGTGCCTGCACAAGCAGGTAATATGACACCAGGAATATGGCCTGGTAGATGTATTTTTCAAGCACATAGATGCCGAAAAGATAGAGGCTCAGCACAACGCATACAACAATGAAATTGTCAGTTATAGCATCAAATTTCGCCCCGAATTCTGTCTCCTGCTTTAGTTTTCTCGCCAGGAAGCCGTCAAGGAGGTCAGTGGCAAGCGCAAGAAGGTAAAAAACCACAAAAGCAAAGGAATGCGCATACGCAGACCATACCATGAGGCCACCGAAAATAACCCTGAGAAATGTAACAGAATTCGGGACATTCAGTTTCATCCATCATATGAATTCAGTAATGTTTTTAAATCATCCTCCTTTTCCATCATTTATGGCAAAGGACAACAGGATAAGCATGCCTGCTTCGGGAGCAGGGATAACAAGGTATTTTGATGACTATAAGTCAAAGATAGAATTTTCACCGGGCCATGTTGTTTTTCTTGCAATAGTCGTAATGCTTCTTGTCATAATTCTTAACATCTGGGGCGGCAGCATCCTTGGAATATAAGAACTTCCGGCTTTATAGTCTTTAACAAAAGAAAAGATTTAAAAGAGTCATCATCTACTTCTTTCTCTAAAAAAGAGGGTTAAATTGGAAACTAAGGCAATTGATTCTTACAAGATATACTCAGAGAAGATACCTCTGCAGATACATATCTACAGCCAGAGGGGCCAGCCCGTGCCATTTTATCACCTTTCCCTGCTCAATATTACCCCTGAGACAAAAAGGACAATCGAGAGAATAAGAAATGACATAATCACAGGGCTGAGCTTTGACATAAGCCAGAAGCAGGGTAAGCAGGGGGAGGAAGAGATAAAGGAGCAGTTCAGGGAAAAGCTTTCTGCCCTGATAGAGGGGCAATTCGCAGGCGCTGACCAGGATACTGTTGAGCTGATAACCGACTACATAATCACAACAAGCCTTGGCCTTGCTGAGCTGGAGTTCCTGCTGAATGACCAGCAGCTTGAGGAGATTGTAATAAACGGCGCAGGAATCAATGTGTGGGTCTACCACAAAAAATACGGCTGGCTTAAGACAAACATTGTTTTCAATGACGAGAATAAAATAAGGCATTTTGCAACAATAATAGGGAGGAACGTGGACAGGGGAATAAGCCTCCTTGATCCGCTGCTGGATGCCCACCTGAAGACAGGTGACAGGGTGAACGCCACTCTTGCTCCTATAACAACTGCAGGAAACACCCTCACCATCAGGAAATTTTCAAAGGTGCCGTGGACAATAACAACTTTCCTGAAAAACAAGACAATCGATTACAATGCCGCTGCTTTAATATGGCAGGCAATGCAGTATGAGCTGTCAATCCTTGTTGTCGGGGGAACAGGCTCCGGTAAAACCTCTTTCATGAATGTAATTTCAGGATTTTTCCCGCCAAACCAAAGGATAATTTCAATTGAGGATACAAGGGAGCTGCAGCTGCCCGCAACCCTTCACTGGGTGCCTATGCAGTCCAGGCTTCCGAACCCTGAAGGAAAGGGTGAAATAACAATGCTTGACTGCATGATCAACGCACTGAGGATGAGGCCGGACAGGATTATAGTCGGAGAAGTAAGGAGAGAAAAGGAGCTTGAGGTCATGTTTGAAGCCCTGCACACCGGCCATTCTGTATACAGCACTTTCCACGCAAGCAATGTAAATGAGACCATTGCCCGTCTTGCAAATCCCCCTATAAATCTTGCAAGGCAGCTGCTCGCATCGCTTGACCTGATTGTTGTCCAGCACAGGAACAGAAGGACTGGAGTAAGGAGGACATTCCAGGTAGCTGAGCTTGACGAATCCGGGAACCCAAAAATCATAATGCAGCATAATAACATGCAGGACAGGATGTCCCAGACAGCCCTTCCGCAGAGGACAATGGCCACTCTCATGCTTTACAGCGGGATGAGCCAGGAGCAGATAAGCACCGAGCTGCAGGAGAAGATATCTGTGCTTAAATGGCTTGTTGCAAGGGACATAGAAGAGATAGGCAAAGTCGGGCTTATCATAAGCGATTACTACACAGAAAAGCAGCACCTTCTCGACCTTGTCAAAAAGAATAAAGATTATGTGGCTGTGAAGTAAATGAGAAATATATTTTCAAAGGAATATACAAAAATCCTGAAGAAGACACAGACAAATCCTGAGAGGTTTTCAAAACTGGCCGTGGCTTCAAGCCTTATTGTTGCCCTTCTTATTTCCGGCATAGTGCTGGCGCTGCTGATTTTCAGGGGCTTGCCGCCGTATTATGCAGTTATAGTTTTCCTGGCTGCGTTTTTTTTGGCATTTGAGATGATAAAACTGATTCCGGCAATGAGCCTCAGGAGCCGGAAGGCAATGCTTGAATCAGACCTTCTGTATTCCGCAAGGCACCTTCTTCTGAAGCTGGAAAGCGGCTCATCACTTGTGAATTCCCTGGAGAGCGTAAGCACACTCAATACAAAGTCAAGCGCATATTTCAAGAAGCTCATGCTGGATATCTCGCTTGGGACACCAATAGAAGATGCCATAGAAAAAGCAATAGCCTACAGCCCTTCCCTTGCATATTCAAAGATACTGAGTGAGATAAAGACCTCACTGGAAACAGGCTCTGACCTGCGGAAGACAATAAAGAATATTGTTGAGGATGTCACAAGAAACCACCTTATCCATATACAGGAATACGGCAAGAAACTGAATCCCATGTCAATGTTCTATATGATCCTGGGGACTGTTTTCCCGAGCATTGGCACTGCCCTTATAATAGTAGCTGCAAGCCTTCTTCCCGGAGTCCTTGTAATAAACTTCACCGTGCTTATGTTCCTCCTGTTTATGCTGCTGGTAGTCCAGCTGTTTTTCCTGTTCTCATTCAGGTCGCTTAAGCCAGGGGTGATGGAATGAGTTTTTTCTATAACCTCGGGAAAAGCATCCTGCCTGAAAGGATAAGGCAGAGAATAGGCATATATCTTGAAAAGACCGGAAAATATGAGGTTCCTTTTGATACATATGGGAAAGTTTTTGTGTTCTCTTTTGCAATAAGCATCCTTGCCTATGCCTTGCTCCTTTACTCTTATCTTAAGTCTGCAGGGCTTGCGCTTTTCCTGATACTCTCCTTCCTGAGCCTGACAGCGCTCCAGCTCGGCCTTGTTTTTGTCATGCTTATAGGCTTCTGGCTTTATTATGAGTTCGTGATATTCAGAAGGACGAGAGAAATAGAGGAAGTCCTGCCTGATTTTCTTGAGCAGGTCTCTGTAAATCTAAGGGCAGGAATGAGCTTTGACAGGGCTCTCTGGAATTCTGTAAACCCCGACTTCGGAGTGCTTGAAAGAGAGATAGAGATTGTCTCAAAGAAAGTTATGACCGGAGACGATACAGAGCAGGCCCTGAAGGAATTTGCGAACAAGTACAATTCAACATTGCTGCAGGAATCAATGGATATGATAATAATAGGAATACGGGCAGGCGGCAACATATCTGAGCTTATAGACAGGGTCGTGGCAAATGTAAAGGAAGCCCACTACCTCAATGAAGAGCTTATAGCAAGCGTAACCAGCTATGTGATATTCATAAGCGTCATAGCCGTCGTGATTTCCCCTGTGCTGTTTGCACTGTCATTCAACCTGATGCAGATAATACAGGGGCTTGGGGACAAGCTTACTGTGACAAATTACGGAAATGTGCTGAATTTCGGGGATAACCTGCTTAACCCAAAGGATTTCATACTCTTCTCAAAGATAGCCATAGTCATCATCGCAGGCATATCCTCCCTTATAATTGCTGACCTGAGGGAAGGCAGCATAAAGGCAGGGCTCAAATACATTGTGCTGTTTGCGCCTATAGCGTATATTATCTATCTTGTTGCGCTTGCAGGATTGTCAGGGGCGTTTGGCGTTGTCGTCTAGAACATAATAAAATCGCCTATTTCTGTCCCGCTCCTCTTTACTGCACCGTCAGGAAGCTCCAGCACGTATTTTGCTTTCTCTCTGGGATAATAAACTGTAAAGGGGAGGAAGTGCTCCTTTATTTCTATAATTCTTTTCCTGTTATCAAGAAAGACAAGGTCTATGGGAAAAAATACGAAAAGCATATGCAGTCCCCTTCTCTCTGCCTTGTCAAAGACAAAGACAAGCCCCGTGTCTGTTATTTTTCTTGAAAACATCAGGCCCCTGAGCTTTGAGGGAATGCTTCTGCAAACCCTCATTTCTGCTGTAATCACTATGTTTTTGGTCTTATTCAGTATCATAACCTAATTTGATATAATTTGGAATTTAAAAAAATTTATATATAGAAGGCATAATTGATATAGTACAGGGGTAGGTAGAAATCAGCAGCAAATCTTTCAACGTGGATATGGATGCTTATCTTTCCAGAAGGACGAAGGATAAGCCTAAAAAAGAGGATAAGGAAGAGAAGAAGAAAGAGGTAGAAGTAGTTGAAGTGGAGGAGATAGTGGAAGAGGTTGAAATTACCCCCAGAAAAAGAAAGGTCTCTTTTTTGAAAAGATTTTTTGATTCCCTTTTCGGGGATGCTGAAGAATATCCTGAAGTAGGAGAGGTAGAGAGGATGAAAGAAGAGAGGGAATTTGAGGATATGGAACAGAAGCCAAAGAAAAGGAAGAAGGATCTGCTTTCAAAATTATTCGGATGGCTCGGCGGGGAAGAGGATACTGCTGCTGAAGAGGTTGCTATTCAGGCGCATGCTGAAGTGAATGAAGACCTCAAAGATGCGCTTAAGATACAGAACAAGTGGCTCCAGAAACTGCCTGCCCAGAGCATAAGGGATTTCAAGGCATCAGAAGATTACAAAAGATACAGAGAGATACTTGAAAAGTATAAGCTGCTGAAGAAATAATAAAAATTTTTATCTGTTTTTATGCCTATTGCCCAATATAACCTATTGGAAAGGTATTTATACTTATTATCCGGCATATTAATATATGAATTTAGGCTATATTCTTTCAGGCATTTGGTTCTATTTTATAGATTCATTCGTGCTCTGGCTGAAAGCTATATTTGTCGCTCCGTTTACCAATCCTGACATGCTCTGGATACTTATTCCTATCTGGGTCGGCTGGATTTTTGCTGATTTTTTCCAGGAGAAGAAAGGAACATCACTGGGAAACGCGATATCAAACGGAGTGCTTGCCCTGTGGGCCGGGTTAGACTGGATCCGCACCAGCATAAGGGCAGTGCAGGCAGGTGATAGCGCGCACTGGCTGAGCTGGCTCGGGAAATCTGTTGTTGCCCTATTTGTGCTGTCATACGGCTGCTGGATAATATACCTCGGTGTCAAGGGAAAGCAACTTACAAAATATCTGGGCAGAATAAGGGAAGTCACCTATGTTGTAATAATATTCAGCCCATTGTTTTACAGGAACCCTGTAATCAGCGGGCTGTCCTTCCAGCTTCTGTTTTCAGCAGTTATTTTCTTTCCCGTATTCTACTATTTTACAGAATTCCTGAACTGGATAATACCGGACCCTGAATCAATAAAGCAGGATGATAAGAAAGCAGCAGGCATTCCTGCGGGTCCGCAATCGTGGAGCCCATCTGGCCACAGAAATGAGGGATATAACCATAACCCCTATTCATCCCATTACCCATATCACCATATTGCCACAATGGGAATGAGAAACCAAAGAAAGCCTGATTACAAATTAAGGTAGATTATAGAATAAATAAAAAAATCAGCAGACGCTCTTTCCGCATCCGCATGTGCTTGTCGCGTTTGGGTTGTCTATCTTGAATCCTGAGCCGTGCAGGGAATCTACAAAGTCTATTTTGACTCCTTTAAGGAACTCCACGCTGTCCTTGTCAACAAAGATTTTTACCCCGTGCTGCTCCATAACCAAGTCTGTCTTTTCAGGATTTTCCTCAAAATCCATGCCATACTGGAATCCTAAGCATCCGCCTGGAAACACATAGAGCTTAAGTCCGTGCTTTTCCTTGTTGTCCTGTTTGGCAAGCTCCATTATTTTGCCTGCAGCTTTCTCTGTGATTGTAACAACCTGTTTTACTTCGGTTTTTTGCTTAGCCATGATGTCCTCACCTTGTTTAATGAATCAAACTTTGATTATAAATCTTTCTCTATGCTCCCCAGACATCCCGCTTTATGTTCTGCCTGTCTGCTCCAAGCTCCTTCAGTGTTGCCCCTATGTCCCTGATGAAAGGTATCGGGCCGCAGATATAGAAAAGTTTTTTCGGGCTGAAATTCCCCTCAAGCAGCTGCCTGTCAATCCTCCCTGCCCTCCCGTCCCATCCTTCTGTCTGCCTTGTAATCGTATATAGAACTGTGATGTTCCTGTTTTCATCTGCCAGCCTGTTGAGCTCTTCCCTGTAGATTATTCTGTCAACTGTCTTGGCGCTGTAAAGCAGCGTAATTTTAGTATCCAGCTTCTTCTGTGTGCAGTATTTCATTATGGACCTGAAAGGCACGACTCCTGAGCCGCCTGCGATAAGAACAATCTCATTGCCCATCTCTTCTGTATATGTGAAATGCCCTTTAGGCTGGCTTATCTCAAATTCATCCCCAACTTCAACTTTTTTGTGGAAGAAAGGCGTCAGCCTTCCGTCAGGGGTCAGCTCTATGGTCAGCTCAATGGATCCCTTATCCAGAGGAGACGATGCTATTGAGTATGCCCTGCCCACTTCCTCGCCATCTATTTTTGCATAGAGCATGACGAACTGGCCGGGTGTAAACACTATTTCTCCTTCTGCAAGTATGAGTTTGAATGTTTTTACATTGCCCGTTTCGCACCTTATTTCAGAAACTTTCACTTTTATCCTTGGCTCATCCATGGAAAATCCTGAAATCATGATGTTTTAAATAGTTATTCCTTTAAACAAAATTTTAAAAACAAAGTATGTTTCCGTGTAGATATGGCTGAGTTTGCATACCAGGTAAAAATCCCGAAGGAAAGGGTTGCCGTGCTTATAGGCAAGAAAGGGGAAGTCAAGAAGCAGATAGAGGAGACTACAGGCATAGCCATGGAGATTGACTCAAAAGAGGGAGAGGTTAATGTCATAGGGGATGATGCCCTTATGCTCTATTCCACAAGGGAGATAATAAAGGCCATTGCCCGGGGATTCAACCCGGAAATTGCCATGCTCCTGCTGAAGCAGGACTATGCTTTCGAGGTAATCAGCCTGCCTGACTTTGAGAAAAAAAGCCAGTTCATGAGGATAAAGGGAAGAATTATAGGCGCTGAAGGAAAGACAAGGAGAATCATTGAAGAGCATACAGAATGCTTTGTCTCTGTCTACGGCAAGACCGTTGCCATAATAGGAAGGAGCGACTCAATTCATATTGCAAGGAAAGCTGTCGAGATGATAATAAAAGGAAGCCCGCACTCAACTGTCTACCAGTGGCTCGAGAAGATGAAGAGGCAGCTGAGAAGAAGAGAACTGGAAGATAATTTTGAAGATCATCTAAGATATCCTAAAGACGATAAAAAGTTAGACAATCTTTAAATATCCGTCTGCTATTGCTATTCCTGGTGAGGACCAATGGCTTACATCATAACAGAACTCTGTCTTAGGGATGGCGCATGCGTAGAGGTGTGCCCTGTTGACTGCATCAGGCCGGGAGAGCCGCAGGAAGAGCATCCCACATTTTACATAGACCCTGCTACCTGCATTGACTGCAATGCCTGCCTTCCGACATGCCCTTATGAGGCAATTTTTGAAGGCCTTGAGGTTGATGCTATGAAAAATTTTGTGGCAAACGGCGGCGAGCATCTTGCGGCAAAACTTGGAACGCCCGGTTTTAATGAGGTATATGAAGGGCATGACGCAAAAGGAAACCCCGTAAAGCTGGAAGCGACAAGGACTTTGCAGAAAGGGGAGGCAGTTGACCTTACAACCGCGATAGAGCAGAACGAGAAGTACTTCACAGAAGGGCTGGGATATAACGCCAAGAAGTTTTGAATGATGGCAGAAACAGCAACTTTTGGTGCCGGATGCTTCTGGGGAGTTGAGCACGAGTTCTCAAAAGTCAAAGGTGTACTCTCTACAGAAGTCGGCTTCATGGGCGGAGATGCTGAGAACCCTTCTTACCAGCTTGTCTGCACCAATACAACAGGCCATGCAGAAGTCGTGCATGTAAAATATGACCCGAAGAAAGTTCCGTATGAAAAGCTGCTTGAGGTTTTCTGGAGAGTACACGACCCGACTCAGCTCAACAGGCAGGGCCCCGATGTGGGAACACAGTACAGGTCTGTGATATTCTATTATAATGAAGAACAAAAGAAAAAAGCTGAGAAATCCCTGAAGGAGGAGCAGAAAAAGCACAGCAAAAAGATTGCGACTGCAATTGTGGAAGCTGAGGAGTTCTACAGGGCAGAGGAATACCACCAGAAATACTACGAGAAAAAAGGATGCATTGAAAACCTTTTTAAATGAACTAAGACTCCCTCATTCTATGGAAAGCAGCGTCCGGAAAAAAGGCGTGTAAATCTGTTCTTAATATCATTAGCTTTCAATATACTTATTTGGTGAATATCTGTGGAAAAAGTAAAAGACTTCAGGTGGAAAAAAGGAATATCTGTGAATGAATTAGTTGAATCGCTGGGAAATGTGGGGTTCCAGAGCAGCGAGATGAAGAAAGCTGTTGATGTCATTGTCAAGATGAAGAAGGATGGGGCAAAGATCTTTTTCACATACACCAGCAACATGGTTACTTCCGGGTTAAGGGGGTTCTTTGCCCAGCTTATAGAATTAGGCATGGTGGATGTGGTTGTAACTACTGTCGGCGGGATTGAAGAGGATATCATGAAGGCAGAAGGCGAGAAATTCATAATAGGCAGATTCAGCGCTGACGATATCGAGCTTTATGAGAAAGGCGTCAACAGGGTGGGCAACCTTTTCATAAGGAATGAGTCATATCTTAAATTTGAAGATACAATAGGGAAGATGCTCCTTGAACTCTATAAGAAAAAGCCGCGATGGACTCCCTCCGAATTAATACATGAGCTTGGGAAAAGGCTGGATGACAGGAATTCAATATTATACCAGGCATCAAAAAATAATGTCCCCATTTTCTGCCCGGGAATAACAGACGGCTCATTCGGGTTCCATCTGTTCATGCTGCAGCAGAAGCATCCTGATTTTGTTATAGATGTTGTCCAGGATTTTAGGAACATATTATTCTGCACAAGCCATGACGACAAAAAAGGCCTTGTCTCGCTGGGAGGAAGCATTTCGAAGCACCATGCAATACTTGCCTGCCTTCTCAACGGGGGGCTGGATTATGCTGTGTATCTTACAACTGCGCATGCAAGCTCAGGCAGCATGTCCGGAGCAACAACAGAAGAGGCAAAGAGCTGGGGAAAAGTCAAAGATGACTCTGATGTCTCCACTGTAATCGGTGATGTGACCTTCACTTTCCCGCTTATAATGGTCAAGGCTCTTGAGACGCTTGAGAAGGACGGCATGCTGAAATGAAGGCCCGTTTTGTAATATCAAAAAAGAAAGTCCTTGGACAGTATCAGGAAATAAAAAAATACGCTGACGCTGTTTCCTACAGCTACAAGACCAATGTTGATGTCGGGAAAATCCTTGAGGAAAATACAGACACGATGTTCAGCATCCATACACTAGAAAGCCTTGATGACTTAAAGGACATGAAAAGGGTATGGTTTTTCTCCCAGGCATGGAATGATAAAGATTTAGGGATGCTGTTCAAAAAAGGAGTCAATAAATTTGTTGTTGACAATGACACAGACCTGAAAATACTGCTGGATTATGCAAAAGAAAAAAAGAAAAAACTTTCTCTGCTGCTGAGGATGAGGCTGAAAGAGCACACAGTACACACGGGGAAGCATTTTGTCTATGGGTTTTATTCGGGCAGGGTCAACGAGCTTCTTCCTGAGCTGAGGAAAAACAAAAATATTGATCGGCTGGGGATACATTTCCACAGAAAAACCCAGAATGTCAGCGAGTGGGATCTCAAAGAAGAGCTAGAAGACACTATACTGCACTGGGATAAAATAGATATTGTGAATATCGGCGGCGGGCTTCCTGCTGAATACAAGAACTACAGCCAGGGCGTGCTGAAAGGGATATTTGAGAAAATAGCAGAGCTGAAGAAATGGCTCAACAAGCAGGGGATAAAAATGGTAATAGAGCCCGGGAGGTTCATAGCCGCCTCTCCTGTAAGACTTGAGACTGAAATACTCAATGTGATTGAGAATAACGTGATAATAAACTGCTCGGTCTATAATTCCGCCATGGACACTTTTGTGGCGCACATAAGGCTGATTGTTGAAGGGGAAAAGGAAAACGGCCGGGCATATACGATAAAAGGCTGCACACCTGACTCCATGGACATATTCAGGTATAAAGTGTTCCTTGAAAAGCCGAAAAAGGGCGGGAAAATAATATTCCTTAATGCGGGAGCATACAATTATGCCTCAGATTTCTGCAATCTTCCTAAACTGGAAACTGCTGTTGTGGATTAGATTGCGAACTCCCTTCTTGCAACTGCCCTGTTAAGCTCGTATAATTCAGCATAATCCTTCTCAGTTACGTACCTTATGAGAGCGCTAATTTCTCTCCTTGTGTAAAAAACTCCCACGAGCAATGTTGACAGTAACACAATGATTTTTATCATGCAAATCACCTCTTTAAGAAAAAGAGGGCAGTTTTGTTTAAATAGCTCACAAGAGGATGTCTACTGTGTCCAGTGGCTTATAGGCTGATAAGGACCAGCCCTAAAAGAATTGTGAGTATTCCAACTTTCTGGTTAAGGACAAGCTTCTCTTTGTAGAATATCATGGCAAGCGTAACAATTATTGCGGGATAAAGCGAGCTTATGGGCGTTATTATTGCAGCATCGCCCACTGTGAACCCGTAAGTAAGCACGAGCCATGCAAGAGTGTAGAGGACTGTAGAGCAGAAAAGTATGAAAAATGGCATCTTGTCTTTAAACTCTGATTTTTTCGGGATGCCTTTGTTATAGAGCGCAAACAGCATCAGGAAACTGCCGAAGGATATGTTTGAGAAAAAGAATACTGATATGTAGTGGGTTGCAGGAAAGTTGACTCCGAATAAGGTTATATCATTGGAAACAAGCTCCAGTATGAAAAAGTAGATTCCCCACATCATAAGTGTTATCAGGGATTCCTTCACTCCCCTTACTGCATGCATGCTTTTTATTTTTTTCAGGTCTGTTGACACAAGCACGACGCCTGACACGAGCATCAGGATAGCTATGAATGTAAAGAGGCTTATGCTCTGCCCCAGGAACAGCACAAGCAGCAATACAGTTATTACAGTATATGATGCTGAAATGGGCGTTACTATTGAAACCTCTCCTATCTCCAGCGACCTGTAGAAATTATAGATGGCTATTGTCTGGCAGATTCCGCCGATTACAAGCAGCATCAGGTTTGGGAGGGCGATGCTTACGCTGAAAAACAGCAAGAAAGGCAGTGTAAAGGCCAGCCCGAAAAGATTGGCAATGAACATAGTCTTGTATGTCCCAAGTTTTCTTATCACAACACTCTGAATAAAATCAGCAATTCCCCATGAGAACATGGGAATAAGTCCTGCGAGTATGCTTATAGGCAACATAATCTCCGGGAGTTTTAGGTTTATTTTAAGCTTTCCTAATTATATCCTGTATCAGGCGGGCTCCTTTCCATATTCTTGGCCCCGGCCTGTTCAGGAACGTGTCATCAACTGCAAAAACCTTTTTTTCTTTTACAGCCCGCAGATTTCTCCACCCTCTTTTTAGTAAATCTTCCTTTTTTGATTTATCATGGAAGCCGCACCAGTGCAGGAGGATTATATCGGGGTCAAATTTCTCGACCTGTTTCAGTGTGACTTCCGGGCTCAGCTTTCCTTCTTTTATCATGGGAATCCCGCCCGCTGCCTTTATCAGCTCAGGCACCCAGTTCCCTGCAACTGTCGGAGGCCTGTGAAATTCCTCTGTGTATATTTTTGGTCTTTTTCTTTGTGCTAATTCCTGTATCCTGCCTATCTCAAGTTTAACATCAGAAACAATTTCCTTTGCTTTCGTGCCTGTTCCTGTAAGCACCCCTATCATCATGAAGCTGTCATATACGCCCTTCAGTGTCTGTGGAAACAGGTTTACAAGCCTGACATTGTTTTTTTCAGCCCATTCCTTTACAGCGGGCGGCACATACATGGAGGTGAGGATTAAATCCGGGTTGAGTTTCCTGATTTTTTCCATGTCCCTGACATGTATCCATGAGCCTGCTTTGGGGATTTTTCCGGCTGCCCCAGGATAGTCGCAAAAAGTTGTTACCCCGGCAATCCTGTCTCCCAATCCCAGTGCAAAGAGTATTTCAGTGTTGCTCGGTGCCAAAGATAAAATTCTATTGTACATTTTTCCAGGATGATCCTGATATAGGGTATGGATCTGTCCTTAATAATGCTTCTCCTTCATCCGCTCTGAGGTTCCACATTCCCTCCCAGTAAACATAATCAATCACCTGCTGGGATTTTTTCAGCAGGAGGATGCCCTCAGAATTTTTCAGAGCAAACGATGGCTCTATTTTAGTTGTACCCCCGGGCCCTAATTTTCCCGAAAGCCTTGAATTAGTCTTGCTGTTGCTGAGAAAATAATAGCCTAGATCAATTGTACTGTTTCCGGTGTTTTTTATTTCTACATATTCTTTTCCTTCGTCAGCGCCTTCTGCGTCATACATTATGCGGTATAATATTATGCCGCCTGCTGCATTCGGCATAGTTTCCTCAAACTCATATAATCTTTCAAACTCTGCAATAAATTTTTCAGCGGTTTTTTCATCATGGATTATCAGTATGTTCTCGTCATTGTTCTCGTTTGCGTTTTCTGTCGGGTTGTATGAGCCTGTAATCACAATTTTCCTGTCGATTATGAAAACCTTGTGGTGCATTGTATACGGATTATTGTCCAGTATTGTAAACTCTCTCAGGTCATCATATCTTGAATAGTCCGCTGCCTGCCTTGTCTCCATTATGCCTTTCACATCAAGGCCTTCATAATCCTTGTTCCAGAGCAGGTTGCCTATATCCTCATCAGTGAAGCTGAAATCCATGAAATATACTGAGCTGTTTGCCCCTCTTAATGCATTAATCACGTGCAGCTTGCAGCTGTCCTCGGGACAAAAATAATTCTCAATCTTTATTTCTCCTGAAAAAATAGCAGGATATTTTACTTCATCTCCCTTCCCGTAAATTCCATTGTCAAACTCTTCAAATTCAGCAAGATAATTTTCTGCAAGGTGGTCTGATTCTATGAAAACAATGTTGTTATTGTTGCTGTAGTTATCCCTTTCAGTCGGATTCATGCTTCCTGTCATGACTGTCCTGTTGTCAAAAACGCAGAACTTGTTGTGCATAAGGGCATAGGAACGGCCTGTTCTGAATTCGCCTTCTGATGTGCTGTCCTCTATGATAACTTCTGCATTTTTCTCCTTCAGCTTTGATATCAGCTCTGGAAGGTTAAGCTCATAGAAAGCGCACTTTATTTCTGATGAATTATCAATCTGCTCCATAATCCTGTCAAGGCACGCATCTTCAGGGCAGAAATAGACTTTGATTTCAGAATAGGGCTCCCTTATCTCTGATGGTGTGCACGATGCAATGAACAGAAGAACCAGGATAACCTGCCATCTCATCTTGAGAATTCCCTTGAGCTCTTCAGCAGGCTGAATTTCGCTTCAGGGTATTCTTCTTCAAGCTTATCCATCATCTCCCTTATGGGGCTTTTATCTTTTTTCTCTGTGTAGCTGAAGTTCCTTATTTTTGCAAGCTGCTCTGCCTCAGAAGAAAGCACAGGAAGGAGAAGCTTCACATATGTCTTGCTGCTGGTTGTATAGTGCCCGAGGAATTCCGCTTCCCTGTTCTGCATGACGCAGCTGAGAAAATATTCATCCTCAAGGTCAGCATTCCACGGCACAACAACCTTATTGTAGTCTCCCTTAATTTCCATGCCCGGCTCAAACTCCTTTTGTTTTATCTCTATCTGCACAGGCATGCCTTTTATTATCTTTTTCAGCAGATATCCGGAAACTTTTCCGGACGCAGAGCCGTCATCTATAACAAGAATCTTATCATTTTTCTCTATGAGGCCGGCTGTCCTTACCTCTTTTCTCACTCTTTTTTCTATGATTTTCTGGAAGCAGCTCCCGCATGTATCAAGGTTCTGCACGTGGACAGTTGAGGGCTTCCCGCACTTGACGCATTTCATGACTTAGAGAAGCAGGAGTTGGTTTAAAAAGATTGGCCATAGACGAGAAATTATTTGTCACCACTCTGAAATTTATACAAAAAAGAAAGCTTTAAATATTGTGTAACCATTCTGAAATGAGTACAATTTAACAAATTTACTTTCACCTCTTTTTCCCTGGAAGGGTCTCCCTCGGGAGATCTTTCTGGGGTTTTAAAATCCTAAACATTTATATAACACGTTTCAATCATCTCTCCTGATGGCTAAGAGGAAATCCGGGGGAGAGGATGCTGATTTTTTCCAGACGCTTAAGAAGTATAAGATAGGTGTGGCTTTCGCTGTCCTCATTGCAATTCTCCTGCTGGGCTTCTGGCTTAGACTCTATCATATCGATTACCCTGTCGCAGGCTATCATAACTGGAAGACTGCGCATTATATTACAGAGGCAAGGAATTTTGCTGAAAGGGGTTTTTTTGAGGATGGCCTGTTTATCCCTATGAGGGACACAATGGAAGCTGTTACTGAACCGCCTGACGGGGCCCACAGCGACACTTTCCCTACGATAGCAATAATTGTCGGGTTCTTATTCAGATTTTTTGGAGCCTCCCTTGTTTTGGCCAGGCTTGTTGGGGTAATATTTTCAGTTGCCGCTGTCGCGGTGTTCTATTATCTGGTAAAAGAGCTGTTCGGGAGCGAAAGCCTTGCCCTGCTCGCTGCCTTCCTTGCGGCAATAAACCCATTATATGTATTTTTCAGCCACAATGTCCAGCTTGATAACCCTGCATTATTCTTCATGCTTTTCGGCTCCCTGTATTATGTAAAATGGCTGAACTCGCTGGAGACGCACAAGTATCTTTACATTGCTGTCCTGTTTGTAATGCTGGGAGCTATAACAAAGTATTCATTCTCGCTCATCGGCATACCAATACTGTTCACGCTTCCATACAAAAAACTGCTTAAAGATAAAGAGAAATTTATGAAGCCTTTGCTGGTTGCGGGCATTATACTTGCTGCATTCCCTGCGTGGGCGCTCTATTCTGAAGTCTATGTCAGGTCAAAAATCCTGGCAAGCGGCGTTACCCTTAACTCTGAATCAAATTTCGGCGGCCTTATTGATTTCAGCATGGTCGCTGACCCGGGTTTCTGGCAGGTCATGAAAAGCTATGTTGCGGATAACTTTACCCTCATAGGGATATTTTTTGCAGCCATCGGCCTTGGGCTGCTGCTGATGCTTTATTTTACAAAAAACAAGGACGACACCGGATACAGGTTCATGGTCGGCTACTCAGTAGGGCTTGTTGCATTCCTGTTTGTCATGGGATACAAATTAAGCGGGCACAATTACCACCAGTTCCCTGCTGCCCCCCTCATAATCTTCCTTATTGCCTATTTCATTGAGGTTGTCTCAAAGAATGTGCTGAGGCTTGTCAAGCTTGAGAAAAACCTGAAATCTGCTGCATATATAGGTATAGTGCTGGTTATACTATTTGCCCCTCTTGCCGGAGGAAGTTTCATGACGCAGAGCAGGGAAGCAAGGGACAGGATGTTCAACACACAGTTCCCCGGGCTTGATATTGCAGGGGAATACATAAACACACACAAAAATCCGGGCGACAGGATGTTCCACTCTTCCCACCAGAGCTTTGGTGTGCTGTGGCATGCTGACGTGCCGGGATATAAGCCGCCTGCAAGCATAGATGCTTTCAGGAAAGGCGAAGAACTCGGTGTGGAATGGGTATTCGTCTACCAGTGGGGAATGCAGAATTACTGCATACTTGACACTTCCGGCTGCAATGAGCTGGAGACTGAAAGAGGGGACTATATCAGAAATAATTACCGGCTGGTCCAGATTGCCATGTTCCAGAACGGCCAGCAGCTGCAGCCTGTCTATTTCCTTTTCAGGAAGGGAGGCACTTTCAATGAATCAGACCTAAACTCCCTTATAGGCGGAAAAGCTCCCCTAAAGCAGCAATATGAAATGACAACAGGAACTTATGAGCTGCTGTATATAAACATAGAATGAATCTCAAAAATATTCTTAAGTGGACAATGGCTGTCGCTATGTCGGTTTTTCTTGTCTTCATCATGCTGTCAAGGGTGAAAATTGAGGATATAATATCGACGCTCGCAAATGCCAACCTTCTTTATCTGGCAATATTCTTCCTGCTCTACGTGCTGCTTATGGTCCTGCGGACTGTAAGGTTCACTATGGTGCTGAAGAATAAGATGTCTTTCAGGCAGATGCTTCCGGTTGTATTGCTTCAGAACCTGCTTCTTAACCTTATCCCCTTCAGGATCGGCGAGCTGAGCTACATCTATTATGTGAAAAAAATAGGGAAGCAGTCATATCACAAAGGGATTTCCACGCTTGTCATCACAAAAGTCTTTGATTTATCCATCCTCATCATATTTTTCGTAATCTCTGTCTTCTCCCTTCACCTTGCCTCTTCCGGGTTCGGGCAGTCAGTACCTTACCTTGTTGCTTTACTGGCCCTGATGTCTCTTGCCCTTATCCTCCTTATTTACCAGCAAGGGATTATTATCCGTATTGTCGAAGTATTTGAAAAGATTGCACTGAAAATAAGCACCAGGCTCAGTTTTTTTACAGAGCAGGTAAAAACACTTGTAAATTCATTTGAGGAATTCAAATCCCCGAAAATGCTTGCCGCCATATTCATCCAGTCTGTGCTTATAATGAGTGTCAGCATGGCGTGCTTTTATTTCACAGTCAATGCCCTTGGATTTTCCATACCCCTTAATGTCCTTATCATAGGCTCAACTTTCGGCGTGCTTTCAAACCTTATCCCTGTCAACGGGATAGCGGGGTTCGGGACTGTCGAGGGTGTCTGGGTCCTTGTGCTGACGTTCTTCGGCTATCCTCTTGAATCAGCCATTGTGCTTTCCTTCAGCCTACATATAATACAGCTTATATCAATAAGCATAATGGGTTCTGTAGGATGGCTAAAGCTGAATGCTCTGCAGTCATCAGAAAAAGCTAGATGATTTTTTCAACTGCATAGTTTCTTTTTTTTCCGCTGTAATACATCTTAAGAAGTATGTCTGCGATAAGGCCGAATATCAGGAACTGTATCCCGATTATCACCAGGAGAACTGACAGCAGGAGCAGCGGCCTGTCTGCTATAGGCTCTGCATAGAAAAATTTCCTGAAGACCAGATAGCCTCCTGCAAGGAATCCAAGGAATGAAGATAATATTCCCACTCCCCCGAACAGATGTATGGGCCTGTTGGAATATCTCTGCCAGAAAGCTACAACAAGGAGGTCAAGAAAGCCTTTTGGCAGCCTGAGCAGCCCGTATTTTGTCTTTCCTTTTTTCCTCGGAAAATGATTTATTTTAACTTCCGCAACTTTGTATCCTTTAAGCACGAGGATATCCACTATATACCTGTGCATTTCCCCATCCATCTCAAGATCTTCCAGGCATTCTCTCCTGTAGGTTTTCAGGGAGCATACGGGGTCCTGGAATTTCCCTTTTATTATGATCCTCCTTAAAATTCTTGAAATTACAGAGAAAGCCCTTTTTGAGAAGCTGTCTTTTCTGTTATATCTCCATCCTGAAACAGCATCATACCCCTCGTTAATTTTGCTTATAAGTTTGGGGATGTCTGCAGGGTCATTCTGCAGGTCTGCATCCATTGTAACTACAAGCTCTCCCTTTGCATTCCTGAAACCCATGTCCAGTGCGGCAGTCTGGCCGAAATTCCTCCTGAATTTTATTACGCGGACATTCCTGTCAGATTTAGCGGCTTTTTCAAGCTCTTTGAAGGTATTATCTGTTGAGCCATCATCTATGAAGATAATCTCGTATTTTTTCCCGAGCTTTTTCATTACTCCGGTTACTTTTTCATGGAGCTCTCTTATATTGTCCTGCTCGTTGTATGCTGGGATTATGACTGATATGTCCATGGCGGCTGTTAAACTGGCTCTTTATTTAAAAGTTGCTGATTTCACTAATTTTAAATATGCCATAGCTTTTGTTTTTTCCATGGCCTACACTGTTTCTCCAAACACTGATGTTATCGGAAAACTCATAGGCGATTATGAGTCGGGGAAAATAACAATGGTCTACGGGAATTCCGCTTCAGGAAAAACAACGCTGTGCCTGCTGGCTGCAATATCCGCTGCTGAAAAGGGAAAGGTTATTTTTGTTGATGCTGAAAAAGGCTTTAATCCTGAAAGGCTAAAGCAGCTGTACGGAAAAGACATCGGGAAACTGCTTGACAATATATTTTTGATCCAGCCCAAATCATTCAGAGAGCAGCATGATACAATACTGAAAGTGAAAAAAATATGCAGCGGCGAAAAGATAAAGCTGGTTGTCGTAGATACCGTCGGCCACTATTACAGGAATGTTCTCAACGAGACGCCGAAGGAAGTCAATGAGGCAATGGCTGAGCTCATGGCCAACCTGATAAGGATTGCAAGGGACTATGACAAGGTTGTGCTGCTTACAAATCCGGTATATGCAAGAATGGATTCTCCTGACGGGATAAAAATGGTCGGCGGCTCGCTCATGGAAAGGATGTGCAAAGTGATTGTTGAGCTCCACAGAAAAGATGACAAGAGGACTGCAACCCTAAAGAAATACAAGAGAGATGATGAATCTGAGCATCCGAATATAGGAAAAGAGATCAGTTTTGAGATAAGAGAGAACGGTTTGTTTTCTTTAGAACATTAATTTAGCAGCCATCCTCAGTTTTTCTTTAAGGGGCAATGCTATCCCTGCTTCATGCATATCCTCTTTTAGCCTGACCTGCATCTTCTCACTTGTCTTTTTTGCCTGGTAGAATGCTTTCATAAAATAATGCTCTGCCTGTCCTTTATCTCCAAACCTGCCAAAAGCCAGCGCCACTATTCTGCTTCTTCTGGAATCCCTTGTAGCATTCTCAAGGTATTCTTCAGGCTGTTCAGCAAACCATCTCAAGGCCCTGCCACAAAGCTTCCCAAGATTAACCTTGCTGTCTGGGCTGCTGTATATTTCCTTCCAGCTTTCAGAAAAATATTTCGCCCAATAGGGATTATTAATCAGCTGCCTGTACGTATGGGCAAGGTCCATGTGATAATCAAAAGCTATATCCCTGAAAACAGGATTATGCATCTCAGCAAAATATTCCCACATTGCTGTCTTTGCTTCTTTTAGCTGCATTTCCGCGGGGTGTATTGCTGATGAAAAATTCCTTAGTATCCCGCTGAGATATTCGTAATCGTTTTTTTCTTTTTTGCCTGCCTGCCTGTTCGGTTTTTTTCCTGTAAGATATCTTATGTATCCCCATTCAGCTGCATTGAAGGAATCCGCAATGTCAGAATAGCTGCTGTATGAGAACATCCTGCCATATTCTGCAATAGCCTTGCTTACTGATGTCCTGTCCCTAAGTTTTTTCTCCGGCAATTCAAGCACATCATCTACAAGAGATTCCATGCCTTCCTGTGGAAATCCGCACTCAACAGTAAGCTCCAGCCTGCTCTTTACCCTGTCAGCAAGCTCTGATTTTACGCCCATAAATAAGGGCAACCTGAAGTTATATTTAAAGTTAAAAGGAATCAGTAAGTAAGAGAGGCATGCTGAAGAGTTATGGTATTGTTTCTGACTACAACGTCTTTTAATTTTTCCAGAGGAGAAAGAGGGCCGTAAATAATGCCGCTAAGCTGGTACCTTTTGTGTGTCACCGCCCGAACTACATCCATGGTATGCTTAACACCTTTTTCTTTATACGTATCCTCTATAAGATCTCTGAGGTGCTGGGCATATTTCTCCGGAATGTCCTGGGTATAATACCACTCTGACGAGAAAGTAAGTGTTGCTGTATCTATGATTTTTGCTTTTTCTACCATCACCGGAAGTTTTGTTATGTACTCGTTAACTGTATCCATATCATCTACTGTGCCTGAAAGGACCATTTCCAGCGTGCCTTCCTGTGCTGATCTTTTGAATAATCCGGGAAAATGCCTTGCCCTATCCAGGCTATACCTTAGTATCTCAAATTCTCTTGACAACGGAAGCTGGGACCTCTCTGCATATTTGGCTACATTCTCTCCGGAAAATATATTTTCCAGCAGTGCAACTTCTGATACTTTTTCAAGGTTGTCTTCTGATTCCTCTATAGAAAGGATATATTCCCTGGCCATAATCCCGTTATCTGCGAGCATAGAAGCCGGGAACATTGAATTAATTTATAAAATTATTCAGTATCACAGTTTTTCAGCAGTAACTCCGTTGAACACCCTCTGCATGTTCCTGAAGCCTGCCTTCTCAAGCCTTTTTATTATGCCCGCCCGTATGTCCATGCCTCTTTTCTTGCTGCCCGGATCTCCTGTGTAATGGTATAGTTTCCCTCCGGGTTTCATTACCCTGTAAAGCTGGTTGTAGAACTCCTGGGAATAAAGCAGCGTGGACAGTGCAAGCCTTGGCGGGTCATGTATCACCCTGTCAAAAAAAGCATTCGGGAATTTCTTTATCTCCGCAAACGCATCCCCTATTATCATTTTTATTTTCTTATTGTCAAACAGTTCCTTTGACCACGGGTTGATTTTCTGCAGCTCAGCCACGTTCGGGTCTATCTCTATGGTATAGACTATTTCTGCTGTCTCTGCTGCCTTTATTGCCGTATAGCCGAGGCCGCAGCATGTGTCAAGCACTGTCCCGGTGCATGGCGCAACAAAATTAATTTTCTGCTTCGTGTCTTCCAGGGGTGAAAATTTTTTGGTGACGTGCATCCTTATTCCTGATATCTCTATTGTCGGCGGAGTCCTGTACCCTGTCGGGACGAGCTTGTAGTATCTCTGCAGCTCTTCTGAGAATATTGCGACCTGAATTATCGAGCTGTTCTCAACCAGAAAGCACATAGTGTCTTTTTTTATTATTTTTTTTATATCCGCAATGCCAAGCTTCTGGCCGTCGGGAAATATGAAGTACTCTCCTTCCCTTCTTATTTCTGATTCTGTCAGGCCGAGGTCAAGCGATGCCGTGGCCTTGTCTCCCGCCGGGAGGAATTTCCTGGCCTGGTATGCTGAAAGAAGTATCATAAGGAAAAAGAAAATAGCGGAAAATAAAAACTTATTCAGACGTGAAGTCCTCAATTGTGTACTTGAAGTCCTTCTCCTTGAATTCGCCTCTCTGCTTGAGGTATTCCCTTGTAACAATGTAGAACAGCAGCCCCAGGCTCTTCTTTCCTTTGTTGTTGCATGGGACAACGAGGTCAATGTTGTTTGCCTGGTTGTTTGTATCGCAGAGTGCAATTACGGGTATGCCTACCTTCATTGCATCCAGCACAGCGTTCCTGTCGGGCCATGCGTCTGTGACCACAAGTATCTTTGGCTCAGTGTAGTTCTTCAGCTTTGGGTTTGTCATTATTCCCGGCGGATACCTGCCGGCAAAGAATTTTGCACCTGTTATCTTCCCGAAAATCTTTACAGGAAGCCAGCCGTTCTCTCTTCTTGACACAATAAGTATGTCTTCAGGAGCATATCTGGCAAGCATGTTTGCCATCATCCTTATTCTTTCATCTATCTTCTGGACATTCAGCACTGATAGTCCGTCCGGCCTTGTTTTGTAGATGAAGTTTTCCATAAACCTTGTCTTGAATTTTGTTCCTATGTGTATACCTGCCTTAAGGTAAGTGTCGTTGTCAACAAGCAATTCTTCAGTCATCTTAATTTCCTCCTATGCAACAGTAAAGAAACAATCTTTACTGCATCTTTATCGCCTCAGCAGTGTGTTAAAGGTCCTTTCGCTTTCCCTTTAACGTCGGCAATATATTACTGGATAAAGAAGCCATTTATAAAATTATCTCCCTCTTCTCTTTTTCCTGCTCATGACGAGCACAGCAAACGACGCTCCTGCGACAGCTCCTAGGCCAAAGAGGAGGAGATACCTGTAGTTTATTATGGGGAATCTGAATCCCTTCTCCTCAAAATATATATCAAGGCTCCCGAGCTCAAGGGCATATTCAAGATAGAGCAGTGCAGAGCCTTTGTCTGTTTCTCTCAGGGAACCCCCGTATTCATAATAGCTGTAGGCTGCTATGGGAAACATGCCCCTGGCTGTCTGCTTTGCTATGAGCGACTTCACTATGCTGAGCCTGTCCTCTATTATTTTTTCATCATATTCAGGGTCGACTGACATTGTATTAAGTATGACGTCAACCCTTGCTTTTGCTATGCTGGCCTCATAGAGGCAGATTTCAGGGTTCCCGTTGTTATATTCCGTGTTTGACCTCACAATCGCTTCCCTTGCCTCATTGCCTCCTTCCGGAAGGTAGAGCTCAAGATACTGTATTCTCTCCTCAACCTCGGATATTTTCTCAAGGCAGGATTCATTGAGTGCTTCTTTGTCAATATTGAATTCTGTCCCGAAGGTGTTGAAGAAGCCTGACCACGACCTTGCTGTGTTCAGCCTCTCTGTTGCGTATGCAATGCTGTATATTGTCGAATTGTCAAATTCTCCCCTGCTGATTCTCCTGGATACGTCGCTGAGGCCTGCCTCTGCCTCTGAAATCCTGGAGGAGACTATCATATAAGTCTCAAGGTCCGTAAGCGTATCTATAGGGTTATTCTCTATGTTTGCCCTGAAAAGTATTGCATCTGCCTTTATCTGATCTATTTTTTCCCTTGCTTCCCTTACTGTCAGGTTCTGCCTCATAAACTCCTCATACTTCAGGTTGACATTTGCAACAAAGCAATAGCTGGCTGCGCTGTAGTATCTCCCGCTTTCCTGCGCAGCTCTTGCAAGGCTGTAATATTCCTCCTCGACACCCAAGCTGAGAAGAAGCTTCTCTGCCTGGCTGCATATGTCGTCTGAGAGGCGCTGCATGACTTCAACATATTCCTGGCTAAGCTCTATATCTGCTTCTGTCGCATATTCTTTTCCTGTTATCTCTTTTACCGCATCGCTGAGGTGCGAGATCTCTATTATCTCAACAGTATTGTTTCCTGTCCCGTTTGTCAGGTTGAGCTGCATGTATTTCGGGATAAGGACTTTTGCTATGCCGTTTTTTGCTGCCGCATCCAGTTTCGTTGTTATGCCGCCCACCTGCCCTATTATACCTCCTGAATTTATCGTCCCTGTTATTGATACGCTCTGGTCTATTGCCAGGCCTTCAAGGACGGCAACTGTAAGCACTGCTGCCCCTGCCCCTGCGCTCGGGCCGCCTACAAGCCCGCTCGTCGACCTTATCCTGTAGAAAAAATCATACCTGCTGCAGTCCCTCTCAAGGAAATTGCAGGCAACCTCTTTTGCAAATCTTGTGGATATCTGCGTGTCAAGTCTTGAGAGCGGCAGGGAGTCTATGAATACCCTTCCTGTGCCTTCCTTTATCTCCAGCTCCATGTCAGCGACGCTGCCTATGAGCTCTTCTCCTGTATTTGTCACGGCAAGCAGCTTTATGCTGCCTGATTTTGCCATGGCTGCGGGCATAAGGATCAGCACCAGCACAATCATGAAATATTTTTTGAGCATCCTGTCTGGGAATTCAGGAGGGTATATAAGTTTTTTTTAAATTCTGACCACAATCTTTTAATAGGACTGTAATATATTCTATGCTGGGTGATATGAATGGAATTTTTCGTTGATACTGCAGATGTTGACATGATTAAGAAGCTTAATGATATGGGTCTTGTGGACGGGGTTACAACAAATCCCACGCTGATTATGAAAGCCGGGAAAGGGCACAAGGAAACCATCCAGAAGATAAGCTCCATTGTGAAAGGCCCGATAAGCGTTGAGACGCTTAGCACTGATGCAGAGGGCATGGTGAAAGAGGCCCTTGAGTATGTAACCTGGGGTAAAAACATTGTTGTAAAAATTGTGATGACTCCTGAAGGCATGAAGGCTGTAAAGATACTCTCAAAAAAAGGCATAAAGACAAATGTGACTGTTACTTTCTCCCCGCTGCAGGCCCTGATAGCTGCAAAGGCAGGCGCAACTTATGTGAGCCCTTTTGTAGGAAGACTGGATGATGTCGGCCACTTCGGCATGGATACTGTTGCGCAGATAAAGGAGATATATGAAAACTACGGCTACCAGACAAAAATACTTGCGGCAAGCCTGAGGCACCCAACGCATGTCCTTGAAGCTGCTCTTATGGGAGTAGATGTTGCAACAATCCCTCCTGATGTGATGCTGAAGCTGTTCAATCATCCGCTGACAGATGCAGGGATAAAAAGCTTCCTTGATGACTCAAAGAAGTGGAAGAAATAGGCCTTCCGATATCTTTATATATTTACAGGAAAACAAGAGGAACAGGTGATAGCAAATGACACTTTTGGGATTCCACTTTAAGAAAATGTCTGTCGAAAAAAACAAGAATGCGACAGGCAGCATTAACATAAAAAACAACATGACTGTTACAAAAGTCAGGGAAGCAAAGCTGAACCTTGGCAAGGACAGGCAGACTGGCATCGAGTTCTCATTCACATTCCATGTCGGCTATGAGCCGGGAATTGCCTCAATCGACCTTGAGGGCGGTGTGCTCTATGTATCCAACACAAAGCAGGCAGAGGAAATCCTGAAAAACTGGGAAAAGAAAAAGCAGCTTCCTGAAGACCTCATGAAAGAGGTATCACTTCATGTAGTGTCAAAGTGCAACGTGCAGGCAATTGTGCTTGCAAAAGAGATGCAGCTTCCGCCTCACATCGCTATGGTTAAGATAAGCGATGAGAAAAAGAAGAAATAAAAATTAATTTCCTAATTTATTTTTTGCCCATTCTTTCTGACAGTGCGTAGAAATTAGCAGCTGCTATCCCTGCCGGCACAAGAGGGTTTGGCGGCACTCCGTATGCCTGCATGATTGTGCTGTCTAAATTTGCGCTTGTGCCTGGTCCGAGTGTTGAGTCCAGGGCAGTTCTCATGATTCCTCCTGTCAGAGGCGTGTAGTATAATGCGGCAAGTGCATTGCCTGCTACAATCACTGCCTGAAGGGCTGTGGTAGCATATTCAAGAATCTGTGCGCCTTTCTTTGGCTGGCCTGATGCTGCGTCCCTGCTGCGGAGAGAGTCTGACATAAGCTCCATAACATATGGCAGGGCTGTCTGCGCAAGAACAACAGGGTTTCCCCAGTTTGGCTCCTGGCCTTCAATCCCGACATAGCTGGCATTATGGCCATATGCTGCATTTGCATATGCTGCCAGGTAAGCCAGCGGCTCGGTAAAAAACCTTGTTACCGGAGATCTTATGCTCTCTCTGGCTCTGCTTGTAAATCCTCTTATTTTATCTTCCAGAAAGCCTTTTTTCTGGGGTGCGATTGGTGTGTTGTTCATTTTTTCATACCTCTTAAGTGTTATTACTCTGCGGTAACACATTTTATTTATAAATCTTTTGGATTCCCTCGTTTTCGATAGCTTTATTTATCTTTTCTTATTTTTATGGCATAGGTGGTTTATCATGGTCAATGAACTAAAACTCAAAGTTGCAGAGGCTATCCAAGATGACGTAAACAAGGGAATCGTCAGGATAGACAGCAGTTTCATGCACGACCTCGACATAAGGCCGGGTGATATTATAGAGATAGCAGGGGAGAGGAAGACTGTTGCAATCGCAGACAGGGCATATCCCGGGGATATCGGGCTGAACATAATAAGGATGGACGGGCTGATAAGGAGAAATGCAAAGGCAGGAATAGGGGAGCTTGTATCCATAAAAAAAGCAGGCGTCATAGAAGCAAAAAAAGTAATAATTGCGCCGCAGAGAAAGGGCATTGTCATAAGGGCCAACCCGATAATATTCAAGCAGGGGCTTCTGGGAAGGGCTGTCGTGAAAGGAGATATTGTTTCGCTGGGAGGGACAAGGAGGAGAAGGACCACAATGTCCTCAAATCCGCTGTTTGGAGATGATTTCTTTAATATGCTTGACGAGGGCCTGATGGGGTTCGGGCTCGGCGACCTGAAGTTTGTCGTCGTATCAACAAACCCGAAGCAGCCTGTGCTCATCACAGAGCAGACAGAGGTTGAGTTCAACCCTGAGGCCACAGAAGTTTCGGAAGAAAGGGTCCTTGAAGTCACTTATGAGGATATCGGCGGGCTGCAGGACGAGATAAGGAAGGTCAGGGAAATGGTAGAGCTGCCATTAAAGCACCCTGAAATATTTGAGGCACTGGGAATAGAGCCGCCAAAGGGTGTTTTGCTGCATGGCCCTCCGGGAACAGGAAAGACTTTACTGGCCAAGGCTGTCGCAAACGAAACAGACGCTAATTTCAGTCTCATAAACGGGCCTGAAATCATGAGCAAGTACTACGGCCAGAGCGAGGAGAACCTGAGGAAGAAGTTTGAGGAAGCCGAGAAAAACGCCCCGTCAATTATTTTCATAGACGAGATTGATGCAATAGCAAGCAAGAGGGAAGAGAGCAGGGGAGAAGTTGAGAGAAGGGTTGTAGCACAGCTGCTTGCGCTTATGGACGGGCTGAACACAAGGGGAAGGGTCATTGTAATAGGAGCGACCAACATCCCGAATGAGCTTGACCCTGCACTGAGAAGGCCGGGAAGATTTGACAGGGAGATGGAAATCGGAGTCCCTGATAAAGAAGGAAGGCTCAATATCCTGAAGATCCATACCAGGAACATGCCTCTTGCAAAGAATGTCAACCTGAAAGAATTTGCAGAGATAACGCATGGTTTTGTCGGCGCAGATCTGTCTGCACTGGCAAAAGAGGCTGCTATGACCCTGCTGAGGAGGATTTATCCTGATTTAAAGCTTGAGGAAGACCAGCCTATTCCGAAAGAAGTCCTTGAGAAGCTCAAGGTTTCCAAGATAGATTTTATCGAGGCGCTGAAAGTCGTAAGGCCTTCTGCATTGAGGGAGGTCTTTATTGAAGTCCCTAATGTAAAATGGGAGAATGTCGGCGGGCTGGAGAATGTAAGACAGGAGATTATCGAGGCTGTTGAATGGCCGCTGAAGCATCCCGATGCTTTCACGAAGATGGGAATAAAGCCGCCCAAGGGAATTCTTTTATACGGCGCTCCCGGAACTGGTAAAACTTTATTGGCCAAGGCTGTCGCAAATGAGAGCCAGGCAAACTTCATACTTGTAAAAGGCCCTGAGCTTTTGAGCAAATGGGTTGGCGAGTCAGAAAAAGCTGTAAGGAAAGTTTTCGAGAAGGCAAGGCAGACATCGCCTACAATCATATTCTTTGACGAGATTGATTCCCTTGCACCGAGAAGGGGAATGGGCTCTGACAACCAGGTTACTGAGAGGGTCGTCAACCAGCTGCTTACAGAGATGGACGGCTTAATCGAGCTGGATAATATTGTGATACTGGCAGCAACCAACAGGCCGGACATGCTTGATACTGCATTATTGAGGCCGGGAAGGTTTGACAGGATCGTGCTTGTGCCTGCCCCTGACGAAAAATCAAGAGAGGAGATATTCAAGATACACACAAAAGACATGCCTCTTGATAAGGGAATATCAATCAAGGAGATGGCAAAAGAGACTGAGGGCTATGTCGGAGCGGATATTGAATCTGTTGCCAGGGAGGCAGCAATGCTCGCCCTGAGAAAAGACATGGCTGCAAAGAAAGTCACAAAGGAAAATTTCAATGCCGCGCTGAAGAAAGTCTCTCCGAGCGTGACAAAAGAAGTTGCGGACGCCTACAAGGACCTGCTGAAGCAGTTCAGCTCTGCCCGCGGCAAAGAGATGAAAGAGACCAAGCCGGAGTATTATGGTTAAATACGTTGTTTGAGTAAACTTAGGTATATTTCAAAGAATCTGGTGTTGGTCTCGGCCCACCGGAATGTAATTTACCTTGATGTTTGCCTTGACAATTATGATTGTAAACATTAAAGTGAGATTCACAGAAAGTCCCACCGCAATAAATACACATATTATTTCTTGATGGCTTCAACTTGGATTTACATAATAAACAAGAATCTCTTAATTTATAGGTTTTATATTTTGGAGTTTTTTTCATAATTCTTCGGAGTTGTTTATCAATCTATTTCTCAACTTCATGCCCCCCAAATTCCTTCCTCACTGCGGCAATTGTCCTTTTTCCTAATGCAAACTTCCTGCTCTTGTCTTTCCTTATCTTCACAGCAGCATCAAATGCAGGAGCATATCCCTTGACTGCGTTTTTCGTCCTGATGAGCTCATCTATTGTAACGCTTCCGATTGCAGGCTTTATCTTGCCAAAATCTTTCCTTGAAACTGCCTTCACTGTCAGGTCAAGCAGCCAGCTGTTTATCACAGAAGCAGGCTGCCACACAGAAACCGCTTTTTTTATGTCGATATTAAAATCATCCAGCAGCTCAACTCCCTCTGCCAATCCTTCTAAATAAACATATTCGATTATGTTATGCACACTCTTGACATAATGTCCGCTTCCGGCCGGCCCGAAATATCCGTAGCCGTTTTTAGGAGAAAGCGCTTTGCAGAAAGGCTCTATGTGCCTAAACTCTGATTTAGGCCCACCAATCATTAAAGTATATCCGTTCTGAAGCCCCCATACCCCTCCTGAAACCCCGCAGTCAAAGAAATGAACTCCCTTTTTCCTGCACCACTTGTCGTGCTTCTCTGCATTCCCGTAGAAATCATTTGCACCATCTACAATAATGTCCCCTTTCTTCAGAAGGGGAAGAAGCTGCCTTATCATGCCATCAGTTACCCTGCCTGCGGGAAGCATCAGCCATATTATCTTTCTTGAAGAAAGCTTCCCAACAAATTCATTTAAGTTATAGGCAGGTATTGCGCCTTTTCCTGCAATGCTTTTAGTTTTTGAGGCTGTCCTGTTCCAGACAACAACTTCTTTTCTATGGAGGAGAAGCCTCTCGACCATGCCATGCCCCATCCTTCCCAGGCCGATGAATCCTATTCTCATTTTAGATCAGTAACCACTACCACTTTTCTTATCCTCTGCACAAGTTTTGCAGGGCAATCATCTGTTGATACCTTCGGATTATTAAATTTTTCATATGCCTCCCTTTTCCCCTCGCCAAAAAACAATACAACTGCCATCCTCGACCTTTCCAGTAGTTTCCTGCTGGAAGTCATCCTGTCCTTCGGGGGCTTGGGAGATTCGTGGGTTATAAGGAAATAATCTGAATTGTCTTTTACTGTCAGATTCGGAAACAATGCGCCGACATGCCCGTCCTCCCCTGCACCTAAAACTATGATGTCATAATTTTCTTTTATCATCCTCAGGTTTATTTCATATTCCCTTATGCCGTAGTCCGGCATGTCCTCGTCCATTATGAAAGGATGGATGTTCTGCGGAAGCAGTCCCCCTTCATCAACAAGCCATGAAAGCAGTCCCCTGTCAACCAGCCTGAAATTGCTCTCTTCATCATCAACAGGAACAAGCTTCTCATCAATCATGAATATGTGGACCCTGTTCCAGGGTATGTTCACTTCTTTCAGTGCCGGGAACAGCTTGGTTATGCTCCTCCCTCCCGGAAATGCCATTGTAACATTGTCATGGCTCTCAAGCAGGAAATTTATCTCTTTTGCAATCATCTCTGCAGCTTCGTTAGCATTGTCTGTCGTGTGCATTTTACATGTGCTCCAGGCCCCAGTGGTGGCCGTTTTTCTTCACAAGCCTGTCAGCTGCTTCAGGCCCCGGACTTCCTGAGCTGTAATAATGCAGCCTGATTTTTTTCTTTTTCGCAATTACCGGGTCAATCACTTTCCATGCTGCCTCTACTTCATCCCACCTTGTGAACAGGGTCGGGTCTCCAAGAAAGATATCATGCAGCAGTTTTTCATATGCCTCGGGGGTATTTATGACGAAAAGGCAGCTATGGCAGAAGTCCATGCTTACATTTTCTATTTCAAAATTATTCCCGGGCGTCTTTATGTTCATCCTGAGGTATATGCCTTCATCAGGGAATAATTTTATTATAAGCGCGTTCGGGTGTATGCCGCCTGAAAACTTTGACAGCAGTGATGTGTTCCTGAAATAGACAATAATCTGGACGAGCTTCCTGTCAAGGTTCTTGCCTGTCTTGAGATAAAAAGGGACGCCTTTCCACCTTTCATTGTTTATGCAGAATTTTATTGCCGCGAACGTCTCTGTCCTTGAGTCTTTTGCAACACCCTCTTCATCTTTGTAATCAACAGAGCCTTTCAATGCCCCTTTCCTGTACTGGCCTATGACAATATCATTTTTTTTCGGGATTGATATTTCCCTCAGCACTTTTACCTTGCTGTCCTTTACTTCACCGGGGTTGAAATTCTTGGGCGGGGACATTGCTATAAGGGACAGTATCTGCATCATGTGGTTCTGCATGACATCCTTTATTGCTCCGTACCTGTCATAGAATCCTCCCCTTGTGCCGATTCCCGTGTTTTCCAGGAGGGTTATCTGGACATTTTCTATGTTCCTCTCCCCCCATGCAGGCTCGAATATCTTGTTTGCGAACCTCAGCGCAAAAAGGTTCTGCACTGCCTCTTTCCCGAGGTAATGGTCTATCCTGAAAATCTGGTTTTCTCTGAATGCCGTATTTATTATTTTATTCAGCTTCCTGGCAGATTTCAGGTCGTCCCCGAAAGGCTTCTCTATTATCAGCCTGTGGTCTTTTCCCTTTGCAAGAAACTTCTGCTTCCTGAGATTCTTTATTATGGGCTCGAATTTGTCCGGGAGAGTGGCAAGGTAAAAAATCCTGTTTCCTGCTGTCCTGTATTTTTTATCTGTATCTTCAAGGAATTTTTTCAGCCCTGCATAGGAATCCGCTGTATCAAAATCATTCCTGTAATAGAAGACTCCTGAAAGGAACTTGTCCAGCCTGTCAAATTTTTCTTTTGGCAGGAATTCTGCCATTGATTTTTTTACATCCTGCCTGAAATCATCATGGGTCTTGTCTTTCCTGGCAACCCCCACTACTGCAAAATTCTTCGGCAGCTCATTTCTTACATAGAGCCTGTAAAGCGCGGGCATCAGCTTCCTGTGCGTTAAATCTCCTGTGGCTCCGAATATGACGAAGATGCAGGATTCAAGCATTTTAAGTTGTCCCCCCATTCCATTAAATCAATCGGGATTCTTATATTAAGCTTTCGATACAATCTTTAAATATAACCTGCTGTTAGAAACCAGGATGCTAAGGTCAGATATCAACAGGATGATAGAGGAGGCAATGCGGGAATTTGAGAAAAAAGGGCTTATCCTGCCTGCGTGGGCCTATTGGGATGTCAAGGAGTGGTATAAGAATCCTGGGCTTGGAAATGAGATAAGGAAAGATGGGCTTGGGTGGAGAGTGAGCGATTTCGGGCTTGGAGATTTTGATTCTTATGGCGGAGTGTTCTTTACAATGTCTAATTCACAGGTTGAGGCTGGCAGCAAAGAAAGCATAGATCAGCTGCATTCACTGAAATATATTTACAGAAGAAATGGGCAGGGAGCCCCTCCGCATTTCCACTGGTCAAAAAGGGAGGAATATCTTAATCTGGGAGAAGGTATAACAACTGTGGCAGTGTACAACAAGACTGATAAAAACATGATTGATTATTATTCCCCCATAAGGATAAAGATAAACCACGTCTGGGCTGAGATTTCTGCCGGAGAGCCGCAGAGAATACCTCCGGGCAGTTCAGTCTACATTCCCGACAGGATAATACATTCATACAGCGCAGAAGGCAATTCTACTGTTGCCATGGAGATTGCAAGCAGGAACAATGATGATACAGACAACTACTGGGATGTTACAGAGGATAATAAATCAGGAACTTACACACAAACCGAAGAGAACATTATTGTTCCCTGCGACAGGACGGCCGTTGCAATATTCCCGCAGCTGAATGAGCTTCCCGGAAGCGAGACGTTTGATATTCTTACCCTTCTCTACTCCCCTTATATCCCCCGCTCTTTGGCAAATTATAAAAAGTCCTCCTGATTTTTGTATTGCATGAAATTCAGCAAGCTTCTTTTCGGCCCTGCCGGCATCCCCCTGTCAACAAAAGACAGGAATACGCCAAACGGGATAGCAAGGACAAAAGAGCTCGGGCTGGGATGCATGGAGCTGGAGTTTGTAAGGAATATAAACGTGAGCAGGGAAAAAGCTCCTGAAATAAAGAAAAAGGCTGAAAAGGAAGGGATAGTGCTGACATGCCATGCCCCATATTACATAAACCTTAATTCTGAAGAGCCGAAGACAAAATATGGCAGCATGAGCTACATAACAAAATCTGCTGAGATACTCAACCTGTGCGGCGGCTGGTCTGTCTGCTTCCATCCCGGCTATTACCTGAAGATGGAGCCTGAGAAAGTGTACAGCACAATAAAGGAAAGGATTGTGGAAATGAGAAAGAAGCTGGACGGCGAGGGCAACAGTGTCTGGATAAGGCCTGAGACAACAGGGAAGCCCACGCAGTTCGGGAATTATAAGGAATTACTGAAGATATCGCAGGAAGTGGAAAGAGTGATGCCTGTTTTTGATTTCTCCCATTTGCATGCAAGGACTAACGGAAAATACAATACTGAAGCAGAATTCAGGAAAATTCTGGAGGATGTGGAAAAGGCTCTTGGAAAAGAGGGCCTGCACAACATGCACATCCATCTTTCAGGCATTGAGTACGGAGAGAAAGGGGAGAAAAACCACCTCATACTTGAAGAGTCTGACATGAATTACAAAGAGCTGCTGAAAGTGTGGAAAGAGTTTGATATCCGCGGCTGCGTCATTTCTGAGAGCCCGAACATAGAGGAAGATGCGCTGCTTATGAAGAAGTATTACGAGAGCCTATAATCTATCTCTCATACATTTTTGCATTTTCTGTAAACCCTGTAACCTCTGACGCATCTTTTCCCGGAAATGCTTCAAACCTGATTTTTCTTTCTTCTGTCATCTGCACGAGGACAACGCCTTCTACCTGATCATATCCCTCTGTATAGATTCCTTTTGCAAGGAATTTTCTGTCCCAGTAATCCCCGTCTGCTGTAAAGTAATCATATTGGACAAGCTCATATTCTACAACTCCTGTTTCTGCGCTGAGATCCGCAGGATCGGGGGTATTTCCTTTGACTGCATACTGCCTGGAATTTTCCCCGTCATAATTACCGATTGATAGGACTATCCTGTCAGGGTCCAGATAATCATATGCAAAAGCAAGATGGCCCAGCCAGTATCTTCCGGGCCCTCCGGCGTAGCCCTTTGTTCCCTCCAGGAACCAGTTGCCAACAAGCCTGCCATCAATATCATAATCAATCTTTCCTGATATCGGCTCGGCTGTACGGAGATTTTTCTCAATTAACCTGCTCTTTACAGGCTCGTTGAAGTAATCAAATGTATTTGGGGGGACATGTATTTTCCACGGCTCTCCGTTATAATGCTCTTTTACAACAAAACCAGGCAGGACAACTTCTGTATCAACAAGGTTATAATCCACATTCTTTGAATAATAGCCTATTATTTCCCCTGCTTCAACAGGGACTCTTACACTGACATAGCTATTGGCAGCAGGAGCATTTTCTTTTAGTTTTTCAGATAGTATATCAATATGGATATAGATGCTTGAAACAGTGCAGGTGTGTTCTATCACAACCCTATAATCCTTCCCCGCTGGTGCCCCTGGCATATGCTGTATGCTTGTCACATAGCCGTCCCCCGGGGAATATACTTCTATATCCGCCTCTTCATTATCAAAGTCCTGGAAATAGTGATGGTCAATGGGAGTAACATGGCTATCTATCATTAGTCCGAGAGGAATCATGACTTTTGTCTTCTCCAGATTTACAGGAGGATAATCAAATTTTATATCGGCTTTGCATCCTTCTTCCTGTTCCCTGGGTTCGGAGATATCATTGCTTTCTGCTAGACCGTTGTTTTCCTCTCCTGCTCCTTTTTCAATATTATCCCGAGTGCATGCGCTGATAAAGAGAATAAATACTACAAAAAATACAAGAAAAGGCAGTTTAGATATTCTCATCCGGCATTATTATTTTTTATTCTTTAATAACTTTTTGGGGCATGCATAATTTTTTCTAAATCCTTGGCAGCCATCTTGGCACTTTTTTCAAATAGTCTCTATATCCCTTTCCAAATCTCTTCTTTAGTTTCGGCTCTTCTTCAAAAACAACATAAAAATGTAGAACCATTACTAATATTAGCAGATAGATTAACAGCAATACATGCCCAAGAATAAGGAAATAAGAAAGAAAAACAGAAAAATGCCCCAGATATATTGGATTTCTTACGTATCTGTAATTTCCTTTAATGATGAACTTTTTTGCTGGTTCTGTCGGAAGAGGAGTGCCTTCCCCAAATTTGTTAAAAAGGGATATGCAGTAGAAGAAATTTGCTATACCCAATATGAAAAAGAATATGCCAAAAATTTTCATCTCCATATTTGAATAACGCGGAAGGCCAGTTATGTTGTTTAAAGTAACAGCGCCATAGGGCAGCAATATGAAAAAAATTAACAGTATGGAGATAACGAGCAAAAGTGATTTGATTTTCATAATCAATATGTTTTGTTCCCTGTTTATATGGGTTACGGAATATGTGTTCTCTGATTCAAAACCTTTTTAAATCCCTGCCGAATCCAAGAGCCTATGGAACAATGCTTAACATGCAAGACAAAGATTACCAACCTTAAAGGCACTGCAAGATTCAAGTGCCCAAGCTGCGGGAAATACGAGATAATACGGTGCCCAAGCTGCAGGACAATTGTTGCAAAGTACACCTGCCCGGAATGCGGCTTTATAGGTCCAAACTAAAATGGCGAGGGTAGTTGTCACGTTCAGCATCATGCCTGAATCTCCTGATGTTGACCTTAAGGATATTGAAACTAAATCTCTGGAAAAAATAAAATCATTTGCAGGCACGGATGACTACAAGGTATCAGTAGAGCCTATTGCATTTGGGCTAAAGGCAGTGAAGATAATGTTTGTCATGGACGAAGACAAAGGCTCAACAGACGACCTTGAAGCGGATATAGAGACAATTGACGGCGTGAATTCTGTTGAAGTTACTGATGTCAGAAGGGCTATCGGATAAATTTATTCTGAAATGAATCTTATTTTCAGTAACCTTTTTTAATAGCTTTTCTCTACACGTATCATGGCAAATGATTCTGATATAATATCTTATATTACAAAAAACAGGTCATTTATTGATTATGTAAGGGAAATAAAGAGGGTTTCAGGACTGGATATAAGGGACATAGTAATAGAGGCTGCCCTGGAAAAAGACAGAGCCAATTTTTTTGATCTGGGATGCGGCTACGGCTATGCTTCCCTTGATTTTTTTAATGTTTTGGAAGAAAGATGCCTTCAGAAACGTGTGAACCCTGATATTCTGCAAAATGTTAATTATTATGGCTTTGACCTGTTTGTAAAGCCTGTAGAAAATAAAGACAGGAGAACTCATTTTGCTTATCCAAAAGATATATGCGATTCATTTGAAGGTTTTCCTGCCGCGGATATTGCGGTTTCTTTCTTCTCTTTTCCCTATCTTGATGATAAGCTTGGAGCCCTGAATTCCTGGTATACTTCCCTGAATAACAACGGAAAAATAATAACAACTCATTACTATCCCCATCAGATAGAGGCACATGGCCTCAAGTTATCAGAAAAGGTTAATTTTGATTTGACGGAGATTTTCCCTGCTACTATAAAAAAGGGCAGCGACCCTCTTTTATTGGTTACCCGTAAGAATCCACCTGGCCATCTGCCGAAATTTCTGGCAAGTGAAATGGAAAATACGCACTGGTGGAGAGGAACTCCAAAAGGATTTCATGCGGGACAAAAAATATCACATTATCTTATTGATTGAATTGCGGGTTCTTACACCCCACCCCAGGAAATGCGTCCTTGAAACTCCTTTCCTGACAACATCCTCCACTTTCGGGATGGGCTTTTTCTTTGCCTGGCTCAGCCTGTGCAGATCATAAAAGCCCACAGCATCAATCTCAGATTCCTCTGAAATCAATGAAACCAGGCCAAATAATTTTTTGTTGTCTTTATCGCTGTTTTTCAGCATTGCCTTAACCAGTTTTTTATCCCACAATCCTCCAACCCACATCGGCCCTGCATAATCAAAGCCTTTCAGGCAATTATGCTCAGAGACCTTTCTCTCCTGTGTTTTCCTGTTCCAGAGGAGATATGCATGCTCTTTCAGCAGTTCATCCGCTTTTTTCCTCCCTTTTTCAGCCCTCAAAAACACCCGGTAGTAATGGTCTTTTGAATATGAAAAAATAGGCCTGAGGGATTTTTCATGCTCTGCCCCCACAAGCTGCACTTTCCTTATCAGAATTCTTATTGCAGTCTCATGCATGAATTCATTTCTCAGGGGCTTTGCCCAGTATTTCCTTCTGCACGCAAGAGGAGAGCTGCCCGCGAGCGCTGCTGTGTCTGTTGCTGTAACTGCGAGTATGCCGTTCCTTGCAAGCCTTACAATTGCAGAATCGAGAAAGGGATTTGGGGAGCCGAATGGGTCAATATCAATATAGTCAAACCCCCTGCTTTCCAGCAGGAACATATTGGCATCCTTGCCGAATACCTCTCCTTTAACCCTATTCATCTCAAGGTTTTTCTTTATGCTCTCAGAAGTTTTGTAGTCATTGAATGCAATGCTCTTTATCTTGCCCTTTTTCAGCTCCTTAAAGAATCTTATTCCCCTTACTCCTGACCCTGCAAGCGGCAGCGCAATCTGCATGTCTTTGTCAGGCACAGAATCCAGAAGCAGGACAGAAACATCCCTGTTCAGCTTCATCACAGGATTATAGAAAACTCCCAGCTGCTTTGATATTTTGCCGGAAGGCACGTCAATTTCCGCGCTCTCTTCAGTGACCATAATGGATAAGTAAAAAGAAAGGGTTAATTAAATTAATTGTATAAAAAGACCCAGCTGTGCGTTGTGCTCCTGTGGCCGTCATCATTGTATGTGTCGATTATTACAGGATAATAACCCGGGACTGCATCCTGCGGAAGCTCCATTGCAAGGTATGCCCTCTCGCCTGCCTGTTTCTTTATTGTTACTTCATCTGTTCCTGTCCTGGATCCGAAATCCGGGAAGTAGCCTCTGACACTCACATCGTGCAGTGTTGACGGGCCTGGATTAAAGAATGATACCACCAAGGTCTCCTCATCTGAACTAAAAGCATCAGGATAGACCCTCACGCTAAGCGCAGAGACGCTCGCTATTAAAAGCAGGAATATTGCTATAAGTGCCAGTTTTTTCATTTAAACATCACCCTCTACTATTCCAAAGTGGTACTTTATATTTAAAGATTGCCTTCTCTCTATGTTCCTATAACAAATTTTAAAAGCATATCTCTTGTTCTCTCATTTATGGCAGAAAAATTAAGGCAGCCGATAATATCTGTGCTTGGCCATGTTGACCATGGAAAAACAAAATTATTGGACAGGATTAGGGGGACCGCTACGCAGATAGGGGAATCCGGAGGCATAACACAGGCCATCGGCGCCTCAATCATCCCGCTGGATACTGTAAAAAAAATATGCGGGAGCCTGCTTGGAAACAAAATAAGCCTCACACTTCCGGGGCTGCTGTTCATAGACACTCCGGGCCACGCTGCTTTCACCACGCTGAGGAAGAGGGGGGGAAGTATATCGGATATTGCGATTCTTGTGGTTGACATAAATGAGGGCCTGATGCCCCAGTCGCTGGAAAGCATAGACATCCTGAAAAACTCAAAGACGCCTTTTGTGATTGCAGCCAATAAGATTGACCTTGTCCCCCAATACAGGCAGGCTGACAAGTTTTTGGTGAAAAACCTCAGCGTCCAGGATCCTTTTGTGCAGGAGAAAATTGAAACAAAGATATATGAAATCGTCGGGAAGCTGTCAGAGATGGGCATTAATTCTGAAAGGTTTGACAGGGTTGAGGAGTATACAAAGCAGGTTGCCATAGTCCCTGTATCTGCAATAACCGGGGACGGCATCCCAGAGCTTCTCATGGTTCTTGTCGGGCTGGCCCAGAAATACCTTGAAAACTCGCTGAGGCTGCATGTGAGCGGGGGGGCAAAAGGGACTGTACTGGAAGTGAAAGAGACTGTCGGGCTGGGAAAGACTCTTGATGTCATAGTCTATGACGGCCTGCTGAAAAAAAACGACAAAATAATCATAGGGGGACTTGAAAAGCCCATAAAGACCAGAGTGAAAGCCCTTCTGGTGCCGCTGCCTCTTAAAGAGATGCGGGACAAGAAAACAAAATTCATGGGAGTGAACGAGGTTGTTGCCGCAACCGGAGTAAAGATATCCGCCCCTGATATTGATGAAGTTATTGCAGGCATGCCCCTCCAAAGCTATACAGAAGATACAAAAGAGGAAGTTATGAAGGAGATAAAGGCAGAAATCGGGGAAGTTATAATCGAGACAGGAAGCTCAGGCATAATAATAAAAGCGGATACGCTCGGCTCTCTCGAGGCGCTTACTTTCCTGCTGAAAGAAAAAAATATTCCTGTAAGAAAAGCAGGCATCGGGAAAATATCAAAAAAAGATGTTGCTGATGCGGAATCAGGCCATGAAAAAAGCCCTACGGAATCTGTTATACTGGGCTTCAATGTCCAGAGGGATGCAGAGATTTCAGGAAATGAGAAAGTCAAGATAATAACAGGCGATATAATATACAGGATAATCGATGAGCTTGAAGAATGGCAGAAGCAGCAGGAGGAGATTATGGAGGCAAGGGCGCTTGATAATCTTGTGAGGCCGTGCAAAATCCAGATTCTCAAAGGGTTTGTTTTCAGGCAGAGCAATCCTGCTATTGTCGGCGTTGACATACTTGAGGGGAAGCTGGCAACAGGCACTGCACTGATGAAAAGCGGGGCCGGGATAACAACAGTAAAAGAGATCCAGCATGAGAAGGAAAACATAAAGAGCATCACGAAGGGAAAGCAGGCAGCACTTTCCCTTGACAAGGTTACTGTAGGCAGGCAGATAAAGGAAGGCGATATCCTGTACAGCTCCATCCCGCAGGAAGATTTCAGGGAAATAAAGAAGCTCGCGAAATATCTTTCCAACGGTGAAATTGAAGTTTTGAAAGAGGTTGCTGAAATGATGAGGAAGGACAATCCTGTCTGGGGTGTCTGAATGAATGTTCTCAACATCCTGAATTCAAGGGAGAAGAAAAACATAGGCAGGCTCCTTGAAGGGCAGTTCGGCTGCAAAGGGGTGCTGGAGTATGAGTTTTTTATGAACAGCAAAAACAGGATCTTTCTTCTGAGCAAGGATGCCGGAAAAATTGACATGGAGGAGCTCAGGGTAAATTCTCTCGGCATGTATTTCGGGGAAATAAATGACAGGGAGCTGAGGCTGAGCATTGAGGGGAGCCAGCTTATAGGGCCTTTAGCAAAAAAAAATGTGCTTGAGCTGGATGATGAGCAGGCTGCAAGGTGGATGGCAGGAGAGGACTTCGAGGTTGAGACCGGATTAAAAGGATTTGCACTAATAAAAAACAGGGAAGACTTCATGGGATGCGGAAAGATTGCGGGGAAAAAATTACTCAACCACGTGCCTAAAGAAAGAAGGGCGTAATTTATTGATTTTTGTATAATATTTATATATAAGGTGCGTATTTCCGATGCGATGGTAGCTCAGTTTCTTGCCAGCATAGGAAAAGGAGAAGTTCCTGAAATTTTTGGAATTGAAAATTTCCTTACGGATTCCACAACATGCTGCAGGACTCCTGTGGTCTTGTTAGACACATCCGCTGTCATCGGGATTGAACAGAACTACCAGAGCCTGACAGGCCGCCAGGGTGAAGCATGGAAAATAATCAAATACCTTTCCAGGGACTATGATGAGGAAGGCAGGAATTATATCGTCTTAATTACTGAGAATATTTTCAGGGAGCTTACTGCGAAGAAAAAAAACCGCGAGATATCCGATAGGACATATGACTGCCTTATGCAGCTGTATCAGGGCTCAGCTCCTTTTATTGATGGGAAAAGAAGGGGCGGGAGCAGCATGACAAGCATTGAAGCAAAGGTTGTGCAGGCATATGAAAATGGCATGGCTTCTCAAAACAAAAAGGCGAAGGAAAGAAAACTGAACGGGGATTATATCTCTGCTCCTGATGTTGAAGTCCTGGCTACTGGTGTAGCCCTTGAAAGAAGCGGGACATGCAAAGTAGTTGTCTGTTCTGCGGACGCCCATTTCAGGATTACTGCAAATGAGCTGAAAATCGGGCCTTATTTCGGAAACCTGAAAAGAAACAAGGATAACCTTCCGCACTTCCACTATCTTCACACCAGAAATTGAGTTGGTTATTTTCGCACCCAGCGGTCTGCCCAGAAAAGGTCTGAAAGCCCTATGCCTTCCCTAAGAGTGTTCTGGACCGGGTTTTTTGGGAATTGCGTTTGCTGCCTTTTGAGCCAGAACTCCCTATTTACAAGCTTAAAATATCCCTCCACGCCTCCCTCTTTTTCTATCCTTCCGTAAAGGCCTTCAATTTTTGTGGAGCCAAACTCTGAGTTTCTCCCAAGGAGAGGTGCCAGCTGATCATATCCTGATATCTCTCCTGTGTATAACAACGGCGCATGTGGGATTCCCATTTCCTCAAAGAGTGCATACCTCCTTTCTGTGCTGATTGGTCTGCCCTCCTCCTTATCCCATACCCCGGTTCCTATGAAGTAATGCGGGAGATTGTCATAGGGTACTGTATGCTTTGCGAACATCCATTCGCCAAAAACCACGTATGTTTCCCCTATAATTTCCTGAAAATGATACCGCATTACTTCTGCCCAGTTTTTAAGAAGGTCGTACTGGCTGTGGCTTCCAAGCTTATGGCCTCTTGACTGCAGTACAAGCTGTCCGTACTCAAATCCGATGCCGACATTAGAGCCGTCAAGCTTCTCTTCAAGCTTTACTGTTTTTCCTTCAAGCAGCTTGTCTGAAGCCTCATCTGTATAGAATGCATGCACCTTCTCACCCCTAAAATGGGAGTTATAGTAAATATGCGGCGTGCTAGGGAAATCTACATAATCAATATGGTCCATAGTGCAGAAGAAAAACAGGCTATATATAAATATAACTCATTTCTTCACTGTATAGTAACAAATTATATGTTCCAGATTTCATCCCCTGCATAATGGATATTTCTTATTGCTCTGCCTGAACCCATTGCCCTTATTTCCTCTGCTGGAAACAGGGCTTTCCCTATTGCAAGGGGCTTCCCGTGCGTCTCATCAACAACCGCAATGATCTCGTCTTTCTTTATGCCATTATCTATCTTTGTAATGCCCGGCCGCATTATGTCTGCGCCTTGGGCAACAAATTTTACTGCACCCATATCAACTGTTATTTTTTTCAGTATGTCGTTTTTAAGGATGAATTTCAGCGTCGGAAGCAGCTCATTCTCATGGTAGAAAAAAGCAGGCTCATTGTTTATCAGGACTATGCTTTCATCTGTCTCATACCTGTCTTTCTTCGGCAGCTCTATTGAAAATTTTTCCCTGGCTTTCTCTATAAATTCCTTTGCGTCCCTGCTCTTCATTGCTTTTTTCATTCTATTCCTGCAATTTCCACGCTGGCCCTTGCCCCCGGATTTTTCAGCATTTCAATAATCCCCCTGTTAAGGCCAATGGCTGCCTTGTCTGCTTTTATGCCGAGTGTCCTGGCTGAAATAAAATCAGTTTTTCTTACAACAATCTCATCCGGATGGCTGAAATCCTTATTCAGGGCTGCTGTAACCGTGTCTTTCAGCCCCCCTGCAGTTATAGTGATTTTCATCCTGCTGTATTTTTTAGCCAGTTTTTTCAGCTCATCAACAGAATAATCCGCGCTGACACCGACTATGCAGTCGCCTTTTCTTGTTAGGTGCCCGTGCCTTGTGAACTCGAGAGTATTCCTGTGAGTCCCGAGCAAATTTTCATGTCCAGAAATGCTGAAGATCATTATTTCTTTCTGCTTTCTTTTTTTACAAGGTCTTCTATGGGCTTGCTGCCTTCCTTGGCTGCATCCTCTGCCATCTTCTGAAGGTCAACTCCCAGCTCCTGCAGTGCCTTTACATGCATCTGCATAAGCTGTTCTACAATGCCCACGAGCTTCATAAGCTCCTGCCTCTCTTTGGCAAGGGTTGACAATGCGCCCTTGTGAAAGCCTACCTGTTCATTATTGGAAACCTTATCTGCCATCATATCACCTTTGGTTCTGTGAATCCTCTGTTTTATTTAATAATTTCCTTTTTAGGTTTTCTGTAACACTGTCGTCCATCTGCACGCCATGCTTTGCAAAAAACCTCTTTATATTTTTCATATCCCTCTCAAGGTATTCTGCTGCATTACGGTCTTTTACGCTTGTTGACTGCGAGAAATCAATGAAATAGGGCTTTTCCCTGTGGTTCAGGATATTGTATTCTGAAAGGTCGGCATGGACTATGCCGAGCTCAATCAGGTCTCCGACTGAATCTATTATGCTCTTCAGGAATTTTTCCATGTCTTTCGGCAGGCTGTCCTTGAGCTGCGGCGCTGGCTTTTCAGAGCCTATTGATTCCATTATAAGAACATTATTGCGGAAAGCTATCGGGGTCGGCACGTTTATCTTTTCCCTTGCTGTGAGCAGGTTCCTGTATTCCCTCTGCACCCACTTGAATATCACCTGCCTCCTCTGGTTCTTTAATCCCATGAACCTTGGGTCTGATTTTATGTAGGAATACATCTTGTTGAAATTGCAGGACTCCAGCCGGTATATTTTTACTATGACGTAATCATCCGCTGTATCCGCAAGAAAAACATTGGATTCCTTCCCTATCATCACAGGCATCAAAAGGTCGTCAAAGTGCCTCTGGGAGCTCAGCCTGAAGAGCGTTGAAAGCGTAAATTCATCAAATACGTTCTTGTATATCTTAAATTTCTCCCTGCTCTTCTTGACCATAAAGCTGAGATAATCCCAAGCTTTATAAATCTAGAGAAAAAAACAATTCCCGTGCCTTTTTTGCACCTGGGGTAGGGGCTCTAACTGTTTACAACGGACTGTGTCCATAACAATTTAACCCTAATATCCCGGCAAAGAAAAAGGCATAATTTTAATTTCTGGTTACTCTTCTTCAGCTTCGTAAGAAGGAACTGCTGACTTGTTTATTATCATTATGTCGCCTATGCTCTTCACAAGAGGGTGGGGGACGACAACTCCCTTTGCGCTTCCGAGAACAGCGTTCAGGAATGAATTTCTTGTTGCTTTTACACGCCAGCCGAATATCTTGTTTGTTGTGACAATGACTTCCTCAACATCTCCGAAATAATCACCGCTGTCTGTAAATACCTTCATGTCATAGCATTCTGAAATTCTTTTCATCTTTAGCATTTTAATCCCACCTAATGTAAACTAATTTATTACCATATTTATATAGTTTTTTATATTTCAATAAGCCATGACAGTCATAATCGTGACAGGGACTCCCGGGACAGGAAAGACCACGATAGCCAGGAAGATAGCCGGAGAGAAAAATCTCAAGTACATAGATGTGAATAAGCTTATTGAAGAACAGCATCTTTATGATGCCCTAGACTTTGACAGGGATTCCAAGATTGTAGATACTGGAAAGCTGAACAGGGCCCTTATAAAGATAATAAAAGAAGAGAAGGATGTTGTGATTGACTCGCACCTTTCCCACTATCTGCCGAAAAAATACGTGGATAAGTGCATAGTTACCAAGTCCAGCCTTGAAGAACTGAAAAAAAGGCTGAAAAAAAGAGGATATAAGGAGGGCAAGATAAGGGAAAACCTCGATGCTGAAATATTTGACATATGCAGGATAGAAGCAGAGGAAGCAGGGCATGATGTTGAGGTTGTGCAGACCTAGCTAGCCTGATTCGTCTTTATACCAGTGGTTGCTCAATTCTGTATCTGAACTTGTCTGGTCTTGCTTCCTCAGTTTGACAGGCCCAAGCTCAAACGGGATGCCCGCATTTATGTCGGCTTCTGCCTGATTGACCAGAAGCGTTATCAGGTGGTCATATGAATCCATGAATCTGTCGTCACTCTTATCCAGATCTATGATTTTCCTGCTGGCTATGAATTCTTTAAGAATGTCTGCCATGGACTTATCTTCTGTTATCCTGCCGGCAATGAATTTCTGGTTTTCCGGCCTGTCTAAAAATCCTGCCTCTTTATAGAGGAATATGTCACCGTGGCTGTCCATGGCAACAGATAGCTGGGGGTAGCCTGATTTTCTCATCTGGGTCCCCTTGACTCTTGCCAATGGCTTTCCCAGAATTCCTTCTCCCAGAGCCGCCATGGCATATCCGAAATCAACGTGCATATCCGGGCACTCTTTCTCTCTTCTTTTATTGAACTCTGCAAACAGGGATATCAGCTCTTGCCTCTGCTCTTCTGTCAGGAAACCTTCCAGATAATACTTCCTCCCCTCGACTGATTTGTCCACATCATCTTCTATCTCTGTAACGCTCCCGAAATCTTCCCTGATTGTAAGAAAATCAATTCCCGGCCCATTGTCTACTTTAGAATTGACTTCATTGATATAATCAAGCAAGGGTAGTATTGTATGCATATTTTCAGGCAGGATAATGTAGTTGAGTCCTACTTTCAGGTTTGATTTCCTTTTGTTTCTCTCTTTCAGGAATTCTATTATGTTACCCTTAACCATTTCATAGGCCTGTGGATGCCTCGTGACATTGAATGTGGATTCCTGATCTGTTCCATACAATGATACTCTTAATGAATCAAGATCCCAAAGCCCCGGCTGCATTGCCACATATTTAGGAGTAAGCATGTGGGCGTTTGTAATCAAAGGCACTTTATATCCCAGCTTTTTTGCATGGGTGATTATCTCACCCAATTTGAAATTTGTAAGCGGCTCAAGCCCTCCTGAGATTGATATCCTTGAGCCTTTTGGCAGCCCTGAAATGGCATCCTTAAACTTTTTTGCTCCTGATACCAATACCTCGCCAGGCTTGTAGCTCGCCTGCTGATTTCTGCCGCAAAAGCCGCAATAATACATGCAGGACATGCCCGGAAACAACGTCAGGCGGAAAGGCAGCGCGTATTCATAATTCAGCACCTTGCTTATGTTGCCGCTGCTGACATGGGTCAGGATCGTGTTCCAGTATTTCTTGCCTAATCCTTCAAAAACTATCATTTGCTGTAAGAAATCAGAATTCTGGATTATGGCATTCAGCTCAATTAATTCTTGTTTTGATAATTCTGTGTCTTCAAGCAGCTGCTTTTGTGTGTACCAGGGCATTTCTGAAAGGTGATGGATTATCATTGAAGCAGGCACAATCCATTTTTCAGGAATACCTTCCTTAAGAAGAGTATTGGTTACGTGTGTGGGAATACCTGTTTGATATTCTTTATATAACCAGTCTTTAAAATTCTTCATTTTTTAAATATAAATGTTCATGAATACTTTTCACTTTTAACATTTTAACGAATATTTATATAGTTTTTTATATTTCTATAATTTTATTCAAGAATCTCAACGCTGTCTATCTTCCCGTCGCCGTCCAGGTCAAATCCCTGCACAATTGCATGGAATTCCTTCTGGCCTGTAAACCTGTGTATGACCTGGCCTGTGTTTCTCGTGAAAGCGAATACAGCAGCCTTTGTGCCTATGAACCTTATGCCTGACAGCACAAGCACGAAATATTCCGGGTTATATGGGTTGGGAAGCCTGGATATCATGCCTATGCTCTCTTCTGTGTAAGTTGCTTTTTTTGTTATTATTCCCCACGGCTTCTTGTCTGAGAACTTCGCAGGCAGGAAATCGTTTATCTTGCTCACAACATGGTTTGTTACAGGCCCGCCGACCAGGATCAGATTTCTGCTCTCCTTTAGGTCAATATCAACATCCAGCTTTGTTGAGAAATTCTCATCCATGCTGCAAAGACCTCCTAAAAACAGGCCGAGGTCTATTGCGTAATGCCCGTCGCGCGCCCTTGCCTTGTGAGGGCCGTGCGGGTCAGGGGAGCCCACGACAATGCTGGCATTCAGCCTGTTGTTCTGTATGAACGGCTTCAGGAAATTCAGGGTTGTATCATCTTTCTTTTTAATGAGGGAAGCAAGAGGTTTCCATTCTTTTGACATTGTAAGGGCGAAATTAAGCTGTTTTGGGGAAAGCTTTTTGGCAACTGTGCCCCTTATCTCTTCCCTGCCAACAACATCAAGTATGCCGGAATTCATCATCTGCTTTATGTGGTAATAGATTTTCTGCTCATGCATCTTCATCTCTTTTGCAAGCTCTGCAGGATACATCGGCTTTTTTGCCAGAAGCTCAAGAATCTGCATCCTTATGGGATGATCTACAATCTTCAGGGCCTCCGGACTGTCAACTATGAGTGCGTCGCTGTAAAGCATGCTGCCGTCCCTTTCCTGCAATATATAGGATTTCACCATTTTATTATCCTATAAGAAATCTTATAATATTTATATATCTTTTCATAATATAATTAAAGCCTGCTTCCTTTGGCTTATAGACGAGAAACCCTGTTTTTACTATAAATTCCGTTTGAATTAACTATATAAATAGACTGAACTCAACTGAGAGCATGAAATTATTCGGAACAGACGGCATAAGAGGAGAGGCCAATAAATTCCCTATTACCGGGGAAGTTGCCCTCAAGCTGGGCAAGGCTTTTGCCAAGGTAATGTCCAGAAACAAAAAGCCTGTTTTCCTTATAGGAAAGGATACAAGGCTTTCAGGCTACATGCTGGAATATGCACTTACTGCGGGGCTTACATCCATGGGCGCTGATGTCCTTCTTGCCGGCCCTCTTCCCACTCCCGGGGTTGCCTATCTGATAAGGGAATTCAGGGCAGATGCGGGCATAATGATAACTGCCTCCCACAATCCATACATAGACAACGGCATAAAATTATTTGATTCTGAAGGGAGAAAGCTGCCTGACAAAACAGAAGAAAAAATACAGGACCTTATCCTCAATCATAGGATTGACACTGCGCACGTGACTTCAAAAAACATAGGAAAGGCAAAAAGGATTGATGACGCTGCTTTGAGATATGCCCAGTATATCAAAGGAACAATAGATAACACCTCCCTGAAACCATTGAAGCTTGTGCTTGACTGCGCAAACGGAGCTGCCTACAAGGTGGCTCCAATGGTTTTTTCAGAGCTCGGAGCTGATGTAACCACAATATTCAGCACACCGGACGGAAACAACATAAACAAGGGCTGCGGAGCCCTGCATCCTGAAGTTGTCAAAGAGGCTGTGCTGAAGCGCGGGGCAGATGCCGGAATAACGCTTGACGGCGATGCCGACAGGGTAATCATGGTCGACGAAACCGGAAAAATAATTGACGGGGACTACATGCTTGCAATCGCAGGCCTTTATATGATGGAAAAAAAGAAGCTGAAAAAAGACACTGTGGTTGCAACAGAATATTCCAATCTTGCTTTTGACGAGCTCATAGGAAAGAAAGGCGGAAATGTCGTAAGGTCAAAGAACGGCGACAGGTATGTCATTGAAGAAATGATTAAAGGGGGCTACAATCTTGGCGGAGAGTTCTCAGGCCACCTGATTTTTTCAGACTACAATACAACAGGAGACGGGATAATTGCAGGAGCGCAGATACTGAGGATAATGAAGGAAAAAAACAAAAAGCTCTCTGAGCTTGCTGCTGTGCTGCACAAGTACCCGCAGGTATTGATGAGCACCCCTGTGAAAGAAAAAAAGCCTTTTGAAGAAATGCCGAGCGTAATGAATGAAATAAAAAAAGCTGAAAAGGCTCTCGGAGACAAGGGAAGGCACCTGATAAGATATTCAGGCACTGAGATGAAAGCAAGAGTCATGATAGAAGGCCAGAACGAAGAGCTTATAACAATGCTCTGCAGGGATATAATTTCAAAGATAAAAAATGAGGTGGCTTAAGATGCAGGCAGTTATACTGGCAGCAGGAAAGGGAACAAGGACATATCCGCTTACTCTGGAAAAGCCAAAGCATCTGCTTAAAGTTGCGAACAGGACAATAATAGAGCATAATCTTGAGCAGCTGAAGGGCCTGGCTGATGAAATCCTGATTGTTGTGGGAAAAGAGAAATTCACAGAAAAACTTCTGGGAAATAATTACAAGGGTATCAGGATAAGGTATCTGATACAGGAAAAGCCTGAGGGAAACGGTCAGGCACTGATGATTGCCGAGAGATTCATCAAAGACAGGTTCATAGCAATGGTTGCTGATGACCTGTATTCAGGAAGCGACATAAAAAAATGCCTGAAGCACAGATACTGCGTCCTTGTAAAAGAAGTTGATGATCTTTCAAGGTTCGGCGAAGTAAGCCATAAAGGCAGCCTGGTTACAGGATTCATGGAAAAGCCAGGCAGGAAAAAAGGGCTTGCAAATACAGGGCTGCAGGTTTATGACAGGAAAATATTCTCCCACAGGCTGATGAAGTCAAAAAGGGGGGAATTTGAAATTGTGGATTACATAACATATCTTATTGAAAAAGGCGAAAAAGTGCATTATGAAAAAATAGCAGACTACTGGTTTCCCATAACTTATCCCTGGAGCCTGCTTGAAGCAAATGAGTTCCTTCTCTCAAAAATAAAGAAAGCAGTCGGCGGGGAGGTCGAGAAATATGCTGTGCTGAAAGGCCCTGTCGTTGTCGGAAAAGGCACGATAATAAAATCAGGCTCATACATTGAGGGCCCTGTCATCATAGGAGAAAACTGCAGCATCGGCCCGAACTGCTACATAAGGGCGCACAGCTCAATAGGAAACAGCTGCAAAATAGGGAATGCTGTTGAAGTGAAAAATACAATTGTCGGAGACAGGACATCAATAGGCCACCTCAGCTATGCCGGCGATTCGGTAATAGGGGATGATGTCAATTTCGGCGCAGGAACAATCATTGCGAATTTAAGGCATGACGGAGAAAATATCTCCTCTCCTGTAAAAGGAGAGATGACTAATACAGGAAGAAAAAAATTCGGCGCGGTAATAGGGGATGGCGCAAAACTCGGGATAAAGACAATAATATATCCCGGGAGAAAAATCTGGCCGGAAAAGACAACACTGCCGGGAGAGATAGTAAAGAGGGATGTGCAGTGAAAAACAGGGGAGAGATCTATATCCTGCTTACTGCACTTATAATCTCAACGTTCGGCATTTTCATAAGGGAGCTCGACAAGGAAGTTCCGCCTATAGCACAGGTCTCGCTTAGGTTCATGATAGCTGCTATAATTTATTTTGTACTGTTCGCAAAAGACAGGGCTTACCTGAAAATCACGAAGCCGCAGTTTTTCAAATTGCTGATTGCCGGGTTTCTCGCATACGGCGTGATGGTTGTGCTGTTTGTATTATCATATCTCAACACGAGCTATGCCAATGCGTCCGCATTCACGAGCATGACCCCGCTGTTTGCAGGGATATTCGGCTGGATGCTGCTAAGGGAAAAAATAACAAACAGCAAGATTATCGCATTGCTGCTTTCTGTCTCCGGAGTCATGATAATTTTCAGGCCTGATTTTTCTAATTTCGACATCGGCATTGCATATGGCATTGCCTGTGCCCTGCTCTACGGGCTTTATTTCACAATCATAAGAAGCTTTAAGAAAGATGACTGGAAAACATCAGCTTTCTATGTCCCCCTTTTTGCAGGATTTCTCCTTTTTCCTTTTGTGCTTATATTTGAAACAACAAGCTTCAGCTACAGCCTGACAACCTGGATTTACATAATAATAATGTCCCTGCTGAATGTTGCTGTGCTGTTTTTTCTTAACAGGGGGATGCAGACAGTTGAGGCCGGTGTCGGCGGGATACTCTCATCCTCAGTTATTGTATTCGGAAGCATAATCAGTATATTGGTCTATCGCGAACTGCCTTCCCTGGCTGAATTGGCAGGGTATGCTTTCATACTGCTTGCAGTCGTAGCTGTGCATCTGAAATTCAAAAAAGGTGATCGATAATGTGCGGAATTGTAGGAATGGTTTCTGCTGATGAGTTTTACGCAAGGGAAGCAGTGCAGAGGCTGAAAAGGCTGGAATACAGGGGATATGACTCATTCGGATATTATTATGACGGAAAGCTGTTCAAGAAAACAGGCCACATAATTGTCCCGGAGACAAAAGACAGGACCAAAATGATAATAACGCACACAAGGTGGGCGACTCACGGCGGTGTAACTGATGCCAATGCCCATCCCCACAGGGCAGGAAAGGTTACAATAGTGCACAACGGCATAATTGAAAATTATGAAGAGCTGAGGGAAGGGCTGAAAGAAAAGGGGCGTGTGTTCAGCAGCGAGACAGATTCAGAGGTCGCTGCGCATTATTTCGATGAGAAGCTGAAGACAAAACCAATGAAAGAGGCGTGCGTTGACTTCATTAAGGATATTAAAGGCGAATTTGCAATACTTGTTATGATAGACAGGGAGGATACTCTGTATGCGCTGAGAAGGGATTCCCCGATGGTATTGGGAGTCGGGGAAAACATAAACATACTTGCATCTGATATCTATGCTTTCTCTGATGTCACAAGCAAGGCCATATTTTTTGAGAATGATGAGTTCGCTGCTGTGAAAAGCGGCTCTTACACTTTCTATGATAGGCACGGAAAAGAAATAAAAAAGAAAATCCAGCAGTTCAAGTGGGAGCAGGAGGAGTCAACCCGTGAAGAGTATGAGCATTTCATGCTGAAAGAGATAATGGAAGAGCCGAAAGCTGTCAGGAGGCTGATACTGAGCCTGGAGACGGAGCAGAAGGAAAATTTCGGCAAATTCGTAAAGCTCATGAAAGAATCAAGGAAAGTCACTTTTGTCGCCTCAGGAACGAGCTATCACGCTTCCCTTCTCGGCGTGTATTACCTGCACAAGTGCGGTGTCGAGGCCCAGACAATAATTGCCTCAGAGTTTGAGCATTTTGTGGGCGTTGACAGGAACACCCTGGTTGTGGCAATATCGCAGTCAGGAGAGACAATGGATGTTATTGAAGCGCTGAAATATGCAAAAAAGAACAGGGCAAAAATCGCCTCTATTGTTAATGTGCCGTATTCAACTGTGCAGAGGATGTCAGAAATCTCCCTGAATATTGTGGCCGGCCAGGAAATATGCGTTGCTGCGACAAAATCTTTTGTCAATCAGGTAACCCTTATGCTGAGCATTGCCAGGGAATTCGGGTTCAGGATAAATACAAGCAACATTCCGGGCAAGATAGAGAAGATATTCAGGCAGAAAGACAAGATAGAGAAAATGGCGAAGGAACTCAACAGGCACAATGATATCTATGTCCTGGGCCGGGGCCTGAGCTATCCTGTTGCAAGGGAGATTGCCCTGAAAATAAAAGAGATATCATACATGCACGCAGAAGGAATGATGGGCGGAGAGCTGAAACATGGAACAATAGCCTTGATTGAAAAAGGCACACCAGTTATTGGACTGATAAGCAACAAAGATTATGACATGCTCTCAAACATAAAAGAGGTTGAGGCAAGGGGGGCCCATGTAATAAAAATCACAAATGAGATGAAAGGAGATTTCATGGTCGATACTTCAAACGACGGAAAATTCGGGATACTTGCGACCATAGTGGGCCAGCTTCTTACATATTATGTTGCGAAAGAAAGGGGGCTGCCTATTGACAAGCCGAGAAACCTCGCGAAAAGCGTGACAGTCAAATGAGCTTTGGAAACTGGAATCCGAGAAGGTATCTTGAGATATATTTTCCAAAAGATATAGGCTATGAGCCTGCTATTGAATTCATAGTCCAGCAGAGAAAAAATTTCCAGGGCAAGATTGGGGTAGAGATAGGGAGCGGTCCGACTGTCTGTTATTTTTCTGCTGCTGCAGACTCTCTCAAAGGGATATATGTCTCTGATTTTCTTGAAGCTAATCTTGAGGAGATAAAGAAGTGGGCTGATGGAAGCGGATATGACTGGGGTAATTTCTCAAGGATGATTCTGGAATATGACGGGTCCAATCAGAGCATATCTGAATATGAAAGGGAAGTGAAAGGCAAACTTTCGGGATTTCTCCACTGTGATATCAGGGAAAAGGATATTTTCGGAAACAAGTTTGATTTTGTCATGTCGTTCTATTGCGCAGACAGCATGACTGATGACAAGGAAAAATGGAAAGAGTATTTTACGAACATTCTGAATGTTGTCAGGCCCGGAGGCTTTTTCATAGGCGGGGCGCTGTACAGATGCAGGAAATACATGATTGATGGTGCTGAATTCCCTTCTGCCAACCTTGATGAAAATGATGTCAGGGATGCCATGATTGATGCGGGGATGTATGATATAACCGTCAAAGTGGCAGATGACAGCATGCCCAAAGATAAGGAAAAGAGGGAGCAGCTTAATTATACTAAAATCATACTCATGTCGGGCTTCAGGCAGGGCCGGCCATCATTAGAGGATATTACCGGGTCCCATGCGCTTGGGTAATTTACCAAAACAATATTAATAGGCAGATAAATTCTATGGCCATATGATTAAAGATATTTCAGTTATTGTCCCTGCCTATAATGAAGAAAGAAGAATAGGTAAAACCCTTAGGAAGATAACAGCATATCTTGGAAAAAGGAAAATCAATTATGAGATTATTGTTGTGGATGACGGCTCTTCTGACAGGACCTCTGCGGTTGCCGGGTCTTTTAGCAATCCAAGGATAAAAATACTCAGCAGTGAAAAGAACAGGGGGAAAGGGTACTCTGTGAAAAAAGGCCTGCTGTCTGCAAAATACGGCATTGCTCTTTTTTCTGATGCTGATCTCAGCACACCGATTGAAGATATTGGGAAGCTTGAGAGATATATTGATGATTATGGCATTGTCATAGGCTCGCGAAAAGAAAAAGGGGCAAATGTAGTCGAGAAGCAGCCGCCGTGGAGAGTGATGGCGGGCAACATATTTCCTCTTTTTGTGAATATCATGACCGGGCTTGGAATCAAAGACACGCAGTGCGGGTTCAAGCTCTTCAGGGTGAAAAAATGCAGGCAGGTTTTCAAAAAAATGACAATTGACGGTTTCAGCTTCGATGTTGAGATGCTGTACATTGCAAAGAAAAAAGGGCTTAAAATAAAGGAAGTTGGTGTGGACTGGAATAATGACAGGGCAACTAAAGTAAGGTTTGTACGGGATTCTTTTTCTATGCTCATGGATTTGATTGGAATATGGGTAAAAAGCATTGCAGGCAGATACTAATTTTTTCTGAATTCCATTACTGAACCGAGTGAAATAAAAAAAGGGAGATTAAATGGAATATTGTACTGTGATGCTGTTTTAAGGCCTATTGATTTTCTGATTTTTTTAGGACTGAATGAGTTCACGTGGTCCGGGACTTTTATCGGCCGCCTCATGAGAAGGGCTCTGCTGAGCGTCCACATATTTTCATTGGGAAAAGTCAGTATAAGCCTGCCGTTATCTTTAAGCACTCTCCTGAACTCTTTAAAGACTTCAGTATATTCATAGATATGCTCAATAACTTCTGTACATGTTATTATATCAAAAGAATCATTTTTGAATCCGAGTTCTGACAGGTCCATTTTTCTTATAGTGGCATAGGAGCATCTCTGTCTGGCTTTTTTGAGGGCTATTTCTGTTATGTCAATCCCGTAGTACTCATTACTCTGGTTTCTACTATGCATCCTGGCTATGAGATGACCTTCCCCGCACCCAGCATCAAGAATTTTTTGATGTCCGTTTCTATTTATTTTATTCGTGATAATCTCCAACCTTTTTCTATGTATATAACTTACAAGGGGATTTCCTGAATTGTACAATTTATCCATATGGTCATCCGGCATATAGATATGGTCAGTTTTTGCCATGAAAATTATAGTTTGAGTAGTTTATTTAAGCCTTGCCTTTATATTATAAAAAAATTAATAAGCTGAACAGGAATTACAGTAACAGATGGGGGGATTTTTTAAGATAAACGAGAAGCATGCACCTTATATACTGTTTGCTATTTTTATGCTGGGATTATTACTTTATCTGAATCTTGACGACGTGCCTCTGACACACCCCGGCAATATTAAAGCGGCAGACCCTTTCTATCATGTGTTGGCCGCAGAAAGCATAATAGATACCCAGCAGTGGGAGTACTACGACCTCTATATTTCCCTCGGAACTGAAAGAGCTTCAAGTGTCCAGCCTCCTCTCAATTATCTGAATTCAGCGATCCTTACACTATTTTCTGGCGTGCCCGCTTGGGTGACTCTGTATTTTATTATTTGTCTGTTTTTTGCATTTTTCATATTACTTGTATATCTTATAGTCATCGAGATTTTTGGTGACTGGAAAATTGCCCTTTTAGCTTCTGCTGCATCAATACTTCCCATTCCTGTTCATGTCTGGCTCTACAGTCTTTATATCGGACTGTGGCTACAGGTTTTTTCAAATGTTTTCATGCTGGCTTTCCTCTGGATGTTTATAAGATACCTAAAAAAAGACGGACATCCGGAGCTGTTTTTTATGGGGCTCTGTTTGACAGGCATTATGCTTGTTCATCCGCAGGATCTCAGCATCATGCTGCTACCTTCGCTGATTGTCGGCTGGAAAATACTGCAAAAGCATCTTGTGAAAAAAGAGTTTGCAAAGCTTGTGAAAGAAGCCGTGCTGTTTGGTGCATTGCCGGTTATTGTGCTGCTGGTCCTTCTTCCAACCTTCCTGTTTGTATGGAAAGCACACGGAGCACAACAATTCAATATCGGATTTTATGGCGTAAGAGAAAATTTCTTTTCAAGAAATTACACCGGCGGCCTGGTGTATCCTGATATCTTTTTTATGCCATGGATAGTTCTGGTGATACTGGGAGTCGGAATATTGCAGATGATCGCTAATGCAAAAAAATACAAGATTTTCCTATATACGCTTCTCTATTTTTTCATTGTAGCCTATATTTCCGCGCTTATATTCAGCGACCCTTATTATTTTGTAAGAATGAGGACCATGACTCCTTTTCTGGTAATCCCTGTTGTTGCATACACCATGGTATATTTTATTGAAAAATACATGAAGGACAAATCCTGGCACATGCCTGCAATAGCCCTGGTAGCTGTCTTGTTTATTATTTCCGGATTTGTACAATACAATAAACTTGTTCCGCAACTTAGTGGGGAACATATAAGCATGGATGAATGGGAAGCCTACCGATGGATTCATGAAAACACAGAAAAAACTGACAGAATACTGTTTTTTGGATCTGTATTCCAGCAGGAGTTTCTCTACACGAAAAGAATGGTCGCTGCTATTGACATGAATGAATACCAAAGATTGTTGACAGAATATCTTGCAACCAACAGGACAAGCCTGTTCTTTACAGGAATGTATGGAGGAGACACTTTAAGGTCTGTGCATAAAGTTAAGAATTCATATTTCTCATACGGAACCTATTCCGAACCGAATTCAACATTATACCTCCTGGATTTTGATTATGTTTTCTTCCAGGACATATCACAGCAGGTTGCTCAGGCAAATTATTTGTTTGGAAATGAGTTCATAAATAATTACGGATTTAGCCTCGTGTACAATAAAAACGGGTATATTATAATAAAAAATGGCCAAAAATAAGCATATATCTGAATTGAAGGAGCTTGTCTTAGCCGGGGCTGTCGTATTTTTCATAGTGTCGTTAGTGCTCATGGACCTCTGGGCATCCCTAAGGCTTTTTATGGCATACATGCTTTTCATCTATCTCCCTTTTGTCCTGCCTGTCGCCACGCTGAAGCTGCCGCTTGTTGAAAGCTTCCTGCTGGTAAACCTGGCAGGGTTGAGCTATGCTGCAATATATGTGATATTCGACCTTGTGCTCAATATCCCGCTTACAAAACCTGTATTTGCTGTCACGACCTTGCTGGCCTATGCTCTTGGATACTTCTATTACCGCAAAACTTCCGAATGAATATTGATTAGATTTTAATTGTATCTTCTGTATTACCTGTCCATGAAAATAAAAGACATCCCACTGCAGAACCAGCCGCGCTACAGGCTGATGAATTTCGGGGCTGAGTCGCTGAGCGATGCAGAGCTGCTTGCCATAATACTGCAGAAAGGGACAAGAGAGGAGAATGTCGTGGATATGTGCAACAGGCTTCTCAGGCATGATATTGGCTCCCTTTCTCTGGCTGAGCTGCAAAAAATAAAGGGCATGGGGCCGGCCAAGGCAATGCAGGTGATTGCTTTATTTGAGCTCTCCAGAAGGCAAAAGCCTAAAAAAAGCAATGTCCAGGTAACAAAATCAAAAGATGTCTATGAGCTAATGTCTTTCCTGAAAAACAGAAAAAAGGAGTTTTTCTACTGCATTTCCCTTGATGTCAAGAATCGGGTTATTGACAAGGCAGACCTGGTTTCTGTGGGCATCCTGGATGCCTCTATTATCCATCCCAGGGAGATATTCTCAAATGCTATAAGAAAATCGGCCAAATCTGTCATTCTTGTCCATAACCATCCCTCCGGGGATGCGAGCCCGAGCAAGGAGGATGCCGAGATTACTGAGCAGCTGAAAAAAGCCGGGGAGCTGCTGGATATTGTGCTGCTTGACCACGTGATAATAGGCAATAAGTGGTATAGCTTCAGGGATGAAAACAGGATTTAATAAGATTTATAAGCAACCTCCAAAATACCTCTTTATTCTAGGCGATTTGATGCTAAAGAGACTAAGAAAATTCATTATAGGGGAGAGGCTTCCAAGCTGGGAATTCAAGCATCAAAAGCTTTCCAAGACTTTGGCTCTGGCTGTATTTTCCTCTGACTCGTTGTCATCAGTCGCATACGCTACAGAAGAGATATTACTGGTACTGGTTACTGCAGGTGTTGCATTCCTGTCATATTCGCTGCCTATTGCCCTTGCAATACTGATTCTCCTCTGGATACTTATAGTATCTTACAGGCAGACAATAGAAGCATATCCAAATGGTGGCGGGGCATATATTGTGGCAAAAGAAAACCTCGGGAAATACCCCGGGCTTGTTGCTGCCGCAGCACTGCTGCTTGACTATGTCCTGACTGCCGCTGTAAGCGTGGCTGCTGGTGTGGCTGCTGTCACTTCTGCATTCCCTGAATTATTGCCGTATAAAGTGGCTATCGGAGTATTTGTGCTTATACTGATTTCACTGCTGAATCTCAAGGGCGTCAAAGAATCAGGGGTTATATTCTCAATACCTACATATTTGTTTATAATCACATTTTTCATCATGATTGGCGTAGGCTTTTACAGGTATTTTACAGGCCAGATTGTCCCTGTTCCAAGCGAAGGCGTAACCATTGTTGCGGGCTTCTCTGCTTTCCTCCTGCTGAGGGCTTTTTCTTCAGGCTGTGCTGCGCTTACAGGAATTGAGGCTGTCTCAAACGGTGTACCTGCTTTCAAAGAGCCCGCCAGCAAAAATGCAAGAACGACACTCCTTGCCATGGCAATCATACTGTCCATCCTGTTTTTTGGCATAACCTTCCTTGCGCTCCAGTACCATATAACGCCGGCCAGTGAAAGGACTGTAGTCTCAATGCTTGCAGAAGGTGTATTCGGAAAAGGCGCGATGTTCTTTATAGTACAAATATTCACAATGATGATTTTATTTTTGGCTGCAAACACAAGTTTTGCTGATTTCCCGAGGCTGTGCTTTTTCCTTGCAAAAGACAAGTACCTGCCAAACCAGTTCAAGCAGCTCGGGGACCGCCTTGTTTTCTCAAATGGGATAATCTTTCTCGGCATAGCAGCATCTGCCCTGATAATCTTTTTCGGAGGAAGTGTCCATCATCTTATTCCCCTGTATGCCATAGGTGTGTTCACTTCTTTTACACTATCGCAGGCCGGGATGGTAAGAAAAAACATCAAAGACAAGGTGGTGCCAGGCAGAAAGAGGGCCATTGTAATAAATGCTGTGGGAAGCGTAGTGACTTTCATCGCGCTTATCATAATCGCTGTTACAAAATTTGCTCTGGGAGCATGGATGATTGTTATTTTGCTGCCGATTTTTGTCCTGCTGCTGAATAATATACACAACCATTATGCCAAGCTGGCCAGGCAGCTTTCTGTTGAAGACCTGAAAGCCCCGCTTCCGAAAAATGTTGATGATAAGCATCTGATGATTGTGCTTGTCCCTTCATTCCACAAAGGCGTAATAAAATCAATAAGATTTGCAAAAGCATTCTGCAGGAATGTAAAGGCTGTGCATATAAATATGAGCGGTGGCGAAAAAAAGAAACTTCTGGAGAAATGGGAGAAATTCGAACCGGGCATTGAGCTTGTTATACTCGATTCTCCTTATAGGATACTTGTCGGCACATTGATGAAATACCTTGATGAGCTGGAAAAGGACCCGAAGCTGAATGTCACTGTTGTTGTCCCGGAGTTCGTGCCTGTAAAGTTCTGGCACCACCTGCTACACAATCAGACTGGGTTTGCCTTAAGGACAGCAATCTATTTCAGAAAAAGAACTTCTTACATTAGCGTGCAGTACCATCTTGATGAATAGGTTTTAATATAACTCTTTTTAACTCTGGTTGATGATGGGAAAATGCTGCGCTTATTTTGAGCTTGATTTGAACAGCCTGGAATACAGCAGGAGAGCCTCTGCAAGAGATGATACTGTGTTTAGCCTTTATTTTAAAGGTTGGGCGCCTGATTCTTTGGAGGCAAGGGGAAGCAGCTCATTTGTTTCAAGGCATGATTCTCTGCCATCTGCCTCGCTGGGAGAGATAGAGCATACCCTCGAGCTTATAGGCTACCCTGCGCATGCAGGGGTTTCTGTAAATGAATACCTGGCCAAGCTGGCAATGATATATTCATTCAGATGGGGAAAAAATCCTTTAATTCTGGGAATGGGTGATGTTACTGATTTATTGTACCGGGAGCGTCTGGTACCGGGAGCTTTGCCTGGCATAAAAAGAAAAATATTAAGCGGTATTTTCAATTATTACCAGAAATCTGAGCTGACAATCGGCGATTTTGCATACATGTCCCCTTCTGAACTGAGAAACTTTGCCAATGATAAAGTCATGGGCATACACCGCCAGCTTAACGGGAAGGTTGAGCCGTAATCCTGCTATTTTGCCAGATATTCCAGGATCTGCGGCAGTGTCAGTCCTGCATTATATATAGTATATACTGCTGTAGCAAGTGTCACAGTATTAGCCGCAGCGCCTATCGCTTTAGGGATTGCAAATATTGTTCCCGCAACCCTGCTGCTAAATCCGGTAAATCTTTCGATGTTGCCAGCCAGGGCAGCTGACGCATAAATATATGCTGCACTGAGACCAAACACTCCTATTTCCGGGCCGAAGATTTCAAATGCTCCTCTTGCCGGAGCGTATAATTCGCTGTCAATTCCGACTATCTTTACACCAATATACGTTGTGACTGCATCCAGAGCTGTTGCTGCGCAGAGAAAAATAAAGAGGTTTTTATTATCTTTTATAAAGTCCTTCCTCGCCTCTATGAAGTCCTCAAGCCCCATATTAAATGTGAAAAAGAGGTTATTTAAGAATCGTTGCTTTTTATTTTAATTATAAAGCTTAATTGCCTCATTAACAAGCGCAACAGTATTGAGAAGTCCTAAAATATATTTATAGGCGCCACCCGCCGTCATTATATAGCTTGCCTTTATTCCCAGGCCTTTCTCAACAATATCGGCAGAATAAATAAAAAGGGGCAGGTATGCCAGATGAACCCCAAGCAATCCTATTTCCGGGCTAGTAGTGTGCATCAGAGATCTAAAAACCGGATTTATTTCAGTATCAATCCCATAGACCCTAACCCCTATATAAGTTGAAACAGAATCCAAGAGAAACCCTGCTGTGAGAAAAAGAAATGCGTCTTCATTATTTTTAACTATCTCTTTGCCCCAATCCACAATTTCTTCAAGCTTCATTCGGGGCTGTAGATAAAAACTATATAAAAAGCTATCCCAAAACAACATTTATATAAAATAACTCCAACCACCCCATCTCTATGAAAGAGCTGACCTCATTAGACCTGCACTATCTCCTGCAGGAGCTGAAAGTAATTGAAGGCGGAAAAATAGACAAGGTATTCCAGAGCAACAATACTATATGCTTCCAGCTGCACATACCCAATGCAGGAAAGAAATACCTCACTGTGATACTGCCAAGCATGCTTTTCCTTACAAACAAAAAAGATTCAGGGGAAGGAAAATTCGGCCTTTCAATAAGAAAGCACATAAGCAATGTCTGGATAAAGAGCATAGAGCAGCTGGGATTTGAAAGGATAATAAAATTGGAGCTGGAATCAAAAAACAGGTGTGCCCTTTACATCGAGCTTCTCAGGCCGGGCAATATAATCCTTGCAGATGATAAAAATAAAATCATAATGGCCCTGGACTACAAGGGCTTCGGGACAAGGACAATAAGGCCCAACATAGAATACGAATATCCAAAGAGGGATGTTGACTTCCTCACGCTCAAAGAGGCAGAACTGGTTAAATTACTGGAAAAATCAGACAGGAACAGCATTGTGGTGACGCTGGCAACTGAGCTCGGGCTGGGCGGGAAATATGCAGAAGAGCTCTGCGAGCTGGCAGAAATAGACAAGAAAAAATCGCATATTGATATAAAAGAAATAAAGAGGCTTTACGGGGCTATTGAAAAACTCAGGCTGCCGAAGAAAATAAACGAGCAGCTGGCAGAAGAGCATAAAGAAGAGAAAGAGGAGAAAAAAGAAAGCCTGCATGGGAAAAAGAAGCAGCAGATCCTGAGCATAATAAAGCAGCAGGAAATGACAATAAAGGGGCTCGAGATATCAGCAGGGGAAAACCAGAAAAAGGGCAACCTGATATACGAGAATTACCAGAAAGTTGACAAGCTGCTGAAAGAAAGCAAGGGAAAGGTTTCTGTGGACATAGAGCTTTGAAGATGATAGCAGTAATAATCCCGACTTATAATGAAAGGGAGAACATAATGCCTTTGATTATATCTATAGAAAAAAATCTGCCTGGTGCAGAAATAATTGTCGTTGATGATAATTCACCGGACGGCACAGGGGAGCTGGTCAAAAAAAACAGGAAAGTCCGCCTTATAACAAATCCGGAAAAAACAGGGCTTGGCAGAGCATATCTTAAGGGCATGGATTATGCAGTGAAGAAGCTGAAGGCAGATGTTCTTATAGAGATTGATGCTGATTTTTCCCATGACCCAAAAGACCTTCCTGCACTGGTAAAGATGGCAGAAGAGTATGATTTGGTATTGGGCTCCAGATACATAAAGGGCGGCTCTATCCCAAAAAAATGGCCTTTTTACAGGAAATTCCTGAGTGCTGCCGGAAACTCTTTCATAAGATTCATGCTAGGCAGGAAAATAAGGGACTGGAGCACAGGCTACAGGGCAATAAGAAAAAAGGTATATCTGGACATAGGAAATGAGATAAACCAGGACATGTTTTACGGCTACACGTTCCAGATCGGATTTCTTTACAAAGCAATGAAGAGGGGCTACAAAATAGCAGAAGTTCCCATACACTTCAGGGACAGGACAAAGGGAAAATCAAAGCTGGGCATGGAATACCTTCTCAACACATTCATATACATAATAAAGATAAAATTAGGCATGAAATAGGGCGGTCCGGAACATCAGGGAAAGGGAGTCGTAGAGGGGACATTCCCCTCTGCTATATCAGGAGCTCAAATTTTCTATATCACATTGGCAAAATATAAAAACAAAGTAAGCTTCAGGGGCAGTATGGAGTTAAAAACAAGGCACATTATACTTATAGTGCTGTTCACGCTGTATTTTTCAGCCAGGCTGTTCTTCTCCCTGCAGACCCCGGAGTTCAGCTCGGACTACTCTTATTTCGCCCTGAGGCAGATAGAGCATATACAGCAGACAGGCCTCCCTCTTTCGGATGACCTGCTCAGCTATGGCGGAAGGAACTTTGTGGTCATGCCGTTTTATTTCTATATACTGGCAGCTCTTACCATGTTCCTCCCAGAGATAATAACAATAAAAATAGTCAACACGCTGCTGGCTTCCTCTCTCATTGCTGCCATGTACCTTGTCTGCAGGAAAGTATTGCAGAACAGGCGGGTTTCCATTATCTGCTCTGTTGTGGCTGCAACAATGCCGGTCTATATAAGCCAGACCCTGAATGACATAAGCCCGCTTTCCCTTATCCTGCCGGGAAGCCTGTTCCTGCTCTATCTTTTCCTGGTGCTGGAAAAGAAGCGTGCAATAGATTATGCAATACTTTTAAGCATCGTGCTGGCCCTGGTCTCTTCCTCAAGCTTCATACTTCTCCTTGGCTTTATTGTCTACCTTATACTGAAATATCTTGACAAGCATGCAATCTCAAAAGCCAGATTTGAGTTTACTGCCTTTTTCCTTTTGTTCCTGCTGTGGATAAATATAATCGTCTACAAGCAGGCTTTCCAGGAGCACAGCTTCTCCATTGTGCTGAGAAACCTCCCGCAGGTTCTCCTGGACAGCTATTTCGCAGACCTGAGCATACAAAAGGTTATCCTCGGAATAGGGGTTTTTCCCTTTTTTTTCGGGCTCTACACAGTCAGCATATACCTTTTCAGGAAAAAGAGCGAGAACATCCTTCTTTTCATCAGCCTGTTCATCTCAGCTTTCGGCCTGCTGTGGTTCAAGGTCGTTGAGATTGAGGTTGCCCTGGCTTTCCTGGGCATAGCTCTGGCAGTATTGTTCGGACAGGCGCTGAAGAGCCTGCGGGTCTATATGAAAAGGACAAAGTTCGCAAAAAGGGCTGAGATGATATTCAACATACTTCTGGTGGTTCTGATGATAAGCCATATTTTTCCAGGCGTTTATCTGATATACCAGGAATCGGGAAAAAGCTTCAGCACAGAATATATTGAGGGATTCAGGTGGCTCGCAAATAACACCCCTGAAGACAGCGTTGTCCTGGCTCTCCCTGAAGAAGGCCACCTTGTGGCTTATTTCGGAAAAAGAAAGAATGTTATTGACAATGATTTCCTGCTTGTTGGAGATGCCAACGAGAGGTTCAACGACGTCCTGCTGTTCTATACCTGGAGGTTCAAGGTGCCTGCTGTCAGGGTCCTTGAGAAATACAGTGTGGATTATGTCATAGTTTCAGAAAAGATTAAGGATTACAGGATTACAGAAAACCTGCTGAAAAGCGAATCATGCTTCGTGCCTGTCTATGAGGGAAGCATAACAGTATACAGGAACAGGTGGGACAAGGATGTGTGCAGTGTAATATGATGCCGGAGGAAAAAAGGGAATTGCTTGTAATTATGGCTGTTGCCGCCCTGGTGCTCGGCGCCATGCTCTTTTTCAGGATAGGGAACACTGAAGTCCTGCCGTTCTACGGCCAGTACGAGCATCTCGCTGCGATAAGGAGCAGGGAAGTCTCACAGATAAACCCTCACATGCCGGACCTCCTCCTCTCATATTCTGGCACTCCTGTCTTCCTTATGAGGGTCCTGCCCTTCATCATTGGGCTCTGCAATATCGCCCTGCTTTATTTTATACTTGGAAAGATAATAAAAAAACCAAAACAGAGGCTCCTGACAATGGCTGCAGTAATGGCCTCCCCCGTATTCTTTTTCCTATACGGCTCGTATAACTCGCTTTTCCTCCCTCTCTTTTTCATACTTTTGGGCACTTTACTTATACTAAAAAACAGCTACTTTTGGGCCCTGCTCTGCTTTCTCGCAGGACTTGCAGCAACGCCAAGGATGTTTTTCGCTATTGCCATATGCCTGATTGTGATATTTGAAAGGCTGAAGAGCAAAAAGGGATTGTACCCTTTCCTGGGGATTGTGGCTGTTGTCATATTCTTCATGGCTGTCAATGCCGTCTCCTTTGACATCAGCTTCTATAATATGCTGACTGAGCACATAGCCGACCTCGGGGCGGTGGTGGGCGTCGGCATATTCGGGATTGTGCTCTCCTTAGTAGGCATAATTATTTCCTGGAAGGATAAGCACAGCCATGCGTTTATCTATGTGGCTCTCCTGTCTTTTGCTGTCTTCACGCTCTACGACCCCCACTATATTGTCTTCGTTGACCTGATAATGTCATACTATATCGGTGTGGCTCTTTATATCATGGTCAGCAGGAGATGGTCTGCAAAGATTGTGGGGAACTACATCCTCGTGCTTGTGGCCTGCGGGCTGATATTTTCCCCGGGCGCCTACATAAAAAAAATTTCCGAAGCCGGGCCTTATGATACAGAGGTCAGCAGCCTGGAATGGCTTTCCGGCCGGAACAACACGGGAAAAGTGCTCTCACATTATGAATTCGGCTCTCTTATAGAGGCTGTGAGCGGGCTTGATGCTTATATAGATAGATCATATTTCACTTATTCAAAAGACAGAACAAGGATAAACAATGCAGATGCAATATTCCAGTCAAGGAATCCTACAGAAATAATGGGTTTTCTGGACAGAAATAGTATTGAGTATATCTGGATTAGCAGCGAGATGAAAAGCGGACTTGTCTGGGAGAAAGAAGATGAGGGTATGCTGCTGGTAATGCAGACAGACGGCAGCTTCAGGAAGATATATGACTTTATGGATATTGAAATATGGAAGTATGAAACTCCTGTTAATTAGCGTTGGCCTCTGCCTCGCATATCTCTGATTTTTCCTCGTAGCCGCCGCATATCTCAAACATGAGCTCATCCCTTGATGTAAATCCCTGGTAAACCCTGTCTCCCACCACGACTGCAGGATATGATGTTATGTTAAAGCTTTTTTTAAGCACTGGGATAAGGGGCTCTTTTTCATAGTTTGAGTCCAGTGCAAATACCATCAGCTTAGTCTGGAACAAATCTTTGAGATATGTAAGTATGAACGCCTGGTCAGCGCAGTCTGGGCATGCCTCATCTGTTGAATAGAAATAAAGGACAGTGACAACATCAAGGCTGCACATCTTCTCAATCCTCTGGAAAAGCAGCCAGTATCTCAGCTGGGCCTGCAGGTATTCCCTTCTCAGTATCTCAAATTCCTCCTGGTTTATCTTAGACTCCTCATCATATGACTCCAGCCTAAGCCTGGTCTTCTCAAGATGATCAAGGGAAAGATCGTATATATTCGGGATTGTGCTGCACTCGTTTGTCTGGGAAAGCTGGTCTATGTAGAGATACAGCAGCTGTGCGGAGTTGTAGTCAAGCTTCTGGAACTGGTCCTCTTTTGTTATATATTCCAGCCTGTAATTTTCAACTATAAGGCCGAGAAAAAGCCCGAGAAGGAATATGCCGCCTGTAAGTATTGCAGCAAAAAGATATCTTCCTGAACTAAGATTCCTCATACCCTCAGTGTTTTTCTCATGGTTTATAAAGCTTTACGAAATTACCACTCCTGCACTCTGGAAAAAATAATCTCAATGACTATGGCGCTCCATACAAAGGCCAGAAAAAACGGGTACATCAGGAGAAATACGAGTGTCGTCAGCTTTCCATACCTGAAGACTTTCTCATTTACCATCCTGTGCGAAAGTATAAATGTTATCGCTCCCAAAAACAACATGAGGGCTGCAATGAGGAGCTTTGTGTAATCCCCGTCAAGTATATTAAATCCAAGGTTCAGGTTTGAAACTACTGTTGGCAGGTCGAAATTTATGGCATATATCCTGAAAATAGCATCATATGCTTTTTCAAGGAAATAATAAGTGTATATTGAAAACATGATGACTGCCAGGAACCCCGGCACTATTATGGTCGGCATCTGTATAAACCCGAAGTCCCCGTATTCCCTGTTGAACCACATCTTCCTGTAATCCTTGCTTACTGAGTTGAATATTGAACCCTTATACCACCTGTTTCTCTGCTTGTAAAGGTCCTTCAGGCCTTCGGGGGCAATTGTCCGGACTTCTGCATCTGTTGTCTGGATTACCCTGTAATGGTGCTTATGGAGCTTCAGAGTTATCTCAAGGTCCTCTGTCAGGTTGGGATGGGAGAACCCGCCAAGCCTCCTCAATATTTCTGTCCTGTAGACTGAAAACGGGCCCGGAGCGACATGCACACAGTCAAGGTTGCCCATTATCCTTTTGAAGAATATGCTGAGGATATACTCATGCCTCTGGAGCTTCTGCAGGAAATTTTTCGGGGCGGCAACTTTCATCATCGGAAGCACGCAGGCTATGCTGCTGTCCTCCCTGAAATAAGGAAGGAGCTTTTTCAGTGCCTTGGGCTCCGCATATGAATCTGCATCAAGAAGGACAAAAAAGTCCCCTTTTACTATCTTTAGTGCCCTATTCAGGGCAATGCCCTTGCCCTTCTCCCTGGTGCTTATTATTTTTATGTTTGTTTCCTTATACTCTTTTTTTATTCTTCTGGCTATCTTAACTGTGTCATCGGTGCTGGCATTGACAGCAACTATAATCTCATATTTGTTTCTCGGATAGTCTATGGCTATGGCATGCTCCATTGTCGATGCTATTACCTTTTCCTCATTGTGGGCAGGTATGACAAGGCTTACTTTCGGCTCATCTTTCGGCCTTTTTTTCGGAACCCATTTGTCCCCGTCAAGAAAATAGACAATCAGCCAGAATATATTGAGATACATCAGGAGTATGTAGATTATCCATAATATTGTGTCTGTAACAGTATTCATGGGGCTAGTAAATAGGAAAACATATTTAAACCTAATTGCAGAGAATATAAATATGGATAGCAGGCTCCTGAAATACGGTCTTCCTGTATTGATTGCCCTTTTTATTGCGCTGAAGATTCTGGATATTGGCGGAGTTTCATGGGACGATTCTGTATATATGGGTATGGGAAAATACCTGTTCTCTGGCGGAAACACCGGTCTGTGGGAAACAATAAGGCCCATCGGCCTCCCCAGCCTGCTTGGTTTTTTCTGGGCCCTTGGGGCTGACATGATAGTGGTCTCAAAAATCATATCCTTGCTGTTCAGCGCCGGCACCATAATAGCCGCTTATCTCCTGGCAAAAAAGATTTTCAATGAAACAGCTGCATTGCTGGCTGCGCTATTGCTCATGATGTCCCCTGTCTTTTTCAGCAGCTCGTCTGCAGGTCTTACAGAAATCCCTTCTGTGTTCTTTGCCCTGCTTGGAATATATTTTTTCGCTGAAGAGAAAAATTTTGCCGCAGGCGTGCTGGCAGGGATCTCCTTTATGTTCAGGTTTCCCATGGGGCTGCTGCTTGCTGCCCTGCTTGCATCTTCATATATCAAAAAAAAGAAAATCGACCGGGCACTCCTGTCCGGATTCTTCCTGGCTGTGCTGCCTTTCCTGATATTCAATTACATGGCATACGGCAACCCCATCACGCCGTTTGCAGATGCCGTCCTCCACCAGGACAATCCTGCCTACAGCGTAATCTCAGACTCCCTCGTGTCACACATATACAACCTGTTTTATTATGCCATATGGCTGATACGGCAGAATCTTCTTCTGCTTTTCCTCATTCCCGGAATTTATCTGGTGGCAAAAAACAGGAAAGCGGATACTGTTATCATATGCTTTGCGCTGTTCATTGTATATTTTACTTTTATAATAAACAAGCAGCCAAGGTTCATGCTCTCCTTCCTCCCTTTCGCATGCATCATTGCGGCATTCGGGATGGTTAAACTCTATCCTGCAATGAAAAAAAGAGTGAGGCATGCCGGAATAAGTCTGGTTTTGATATCGCTGATTCCTGCCCTGCTCATGCCCGGAGAATTCGGGCCAAACGGCCAGGAGGGCACATCTCTTGAATTTTACACTTATTTCAGAAAACATGGGACAAATCTCAGCATCCTAGCGACAACACCAATCCCGATAGCATATTCAGATGTGAAACTGGTGCATTTCTACAACAATGTCGATGAAGCAACAGAAATCTATGAAAAGGAAAAAAATAATGTGGGCTATATCATGTACACCTCTGAATTCTATCCCTGCCCTGATGACATATGCAGAGGAAAAAAGCAAGAGCTGTTTGAGTCAATAAGCAGCCAGAATGAGCTTATCTATTATAAGGAAGGGAAACAGGGATATTATATTTTCAGGACTTATACCCCCGGATGAATTTCTTCAGGCCTTCCTCAATCGTAGTCTGAGGGACATACCCAAGAATTTTCCCTGCTTTGCTTATATCTGCGTGCGTCGCCACCACGTCTCCCTTGGGCATCTGCTTTTTTGCTATTTTTGCTTTTTTTGAAAGTTGTTTTTCAATCAGGCTGATGAATTTCTTCAGTTCAACCGGGTTTCCGTTGCCAAGGTTGATTATTTCAAATTTTCTGCTTTTTTCAACTGAAAGAAGAATGCCCCGGACAACATCATCAACATAAGTGTAGTCTCTCTTTGAATTTCCATCTCCATACATATTCACAGGGTGGCCTTTGTCTATTGCCTCGGTAAATCTGTAGGGTGCCATGTCCGGCCTTCCTCTTGGCCCGTAGACTGTGAAGAACCTGAGGCAGGTTATATTCAGGCCGTATGTTTCGCTGTAAAATTTGCACAGCATCTCCCCTGTTTTTTTGGTGATTGCATACGGGCTCTCCTGGCTCTCTGTGATGTCTGCCTCTGAAAAAGGCATTTTTTTGTTTGCGCCGTAGACGCTGGATGAGGAGCTGAATATGAATGTCTTTACGCCGTGCTTTCTTGCAAGCTCAAGAAGGTTTATTGTCCCGAGGATGTTAACTTCTGCGTAAAGCAGCGGATTGTCAAGAGACGGCCTCGCGGCTGCCCTGGCAGCAAGGTGGACTATTGCACTTATGTCTTTGTTTTCCCCGAAAACTTTTTCCAGTGATTTTCCGTCTGTTATGTCTGTTTCAGCCAGGATGAAATTTTTACTGGCTAAATTGCGCTCTATGTTCTTCCTTTTTTTTTCTGGCGGGTAATAATCATTGAAGTTGTCAAGGCATATGACTCTCTCGTTCTTCTTCAGAAGGGCATCACATGTGTGGCTGCCTATAAATCCTGCTCCGCCGGTAACAAGTATTGCCATTTTACCTTACAACAAGGAAGCATCCTGCTATTATAAGCATTATGCCGAGCCACTTCATGCCGGTCATCTTTTCTTTCAGATACTTTACAGAAAGCAAGGATACAAAAATGTAAGTTATGGTACTTAAAGGATAAATAACAGATAGATCGCTGAACCTGAGTGCAAATATGTAAAGAAGCATGGAAAGCCCGAACAGGAACATGCCGAATGCTGCCGGCATGCTTTTCTTTATTTTCCTGGGGTCGAGGGAAAAGTCGAGAGAGCCTTTTTTCATGAATATTGAGCCGTATGCTGCAAGTATCTCTGCAGGTATCAGGGCAAGAATTGAGTATATGCTTATCATTTTCTGCTCTCCTTTGCCGCCCTATGCTTCCTTGTTATGAAAATAACTCCTGTAAGTATCAGCGCATTCCCCGCAATCCTGGCAGGAGTGATGCTTTCATTGAGCAGGAAATAGCTTATCAAGGTAACCCAGACCAGCGAGAGTGATATCATCGGGTATATCATGTTGAGCTCGCCGTGCCTCAGTGCAAATATCAGCACGACTGCTCCTCCGGCATAAAGCACAATCCCTATCAGAAGGCTGATGTTGATTATGCCTGCTATCGGTATCTGGCCTGTGCCGTCCTTCAGGAAAAACTGGCCGGCTGCTGTGAAGAAAGTGGTCAGGAGTGCCAGCAGAATGCCTTTGTGATGTTTCATTTTACCAGCTGATCTTCCATGTTATAATCCTCTGGCCTGATATGTCAGTAACATCATGGAATTTCCTGAAATGCGTGAGTCCCTGGCCGTCGAGGTAGAACATCCTTGTGAACATGCTGCCTACAAGCTCGTCTTCCATTACCAGCAGGGAGCTTTCTCCCACAAGCACGATGCTGTAAGCCATAGTCTCTCCGCTGTATTCTTTTATCCTGAACTGCCCGTTTTCAACATAGCCGAATCTCTTCGGGTGTATTGTCTGGGTGCTTGTCACTATTGATGCGTCTTTTGATGCGAGGTTTACAGTGAGAGGAAGCACTCCCCCGTCTGTCGTCTGGAGGTTGCATCTCAGTGTGCTCTCATCCTGCTTTGCACACCCTATCTGGCCGCCGTAGCTTGGCCACGGAGCTATCCAGCTGTTTATCTGGCTGTCAGTGCTGAGCGAGCTTATCTCGTAATAAATTGACTGTGCTTCCTGCTCTGTATAGCCGAATTCCTGGACCAGTGCTGCTGTGAAATTGGGAAGTTTTTCTGTCTGAAAATAACTGTATATTTTTGCCCTTTCAAAATTCCAGCTGCCGAAATGCGCCCATACCGGTGCCTTGCCTACCATGTCCTCGCTTGTTATGAAATAATCCTCAGGAGGCTGGCAGAACATGTATGACAGTATCTCATCTGCCTTTTCTTCAGAAGCTGTTTTCATCAGGTCTGCCTTTACAGCTGCACTGTCCATCTTCAGGTATCTGTAAATCAGATTCACGGAATCATATGTGTCACCGGTGAGCTTTGTTATTTCCTGTTCTGCTTTTGCTCCGCCGCAGTCAAGCATCCTCAGGATTCCAACTGAAAGCTGCTCGTCATCTGTCAGCAGGGCATTGCCCACCCAGTGCGCCTGCTGCTCGTTCTGCGATGCACCGTCGCTTGTGACCCGCCTGTCTGCAAAATACTTGAACCAGTGGCCGAAATCCCACCACGAATTTATAATCGCATCAGGCTGGGACTCTGCTTTTATTTTTTCAAGGGATTCAACCCATGCGTCATTGACTCCGGGGGCGTATGAATATGATACGGCTATGCCGTTTTTTACGGGCTGTATCAATACCAATGCTATCAGAAGAATGAAGACTGCCTTCGGGATTGTCTCCGACATATCAAGGGATTTGCCCAGCATTGATGACATCTTCTCTGCTGCTGTGCCGAAAAAGACGCCGAATGATACTGCAAATACAGGCGCTATCAGCACGATAAACCTGACTCCCTTTGTTATTGCATATAACGTTGCCATCAGCCAGATAATTGTCAATATGGAATGTGCAGGCTCAAGCTCGTACTTGTAATACCATGAGAGTATAAAGCCTGCAAGCATGGGAACCACAAGCAGCGCCGCAAACATTATGGTGCTGATGCCTCCTGAGCTTGCGCTTCCTACGATAATCATGAAATAAAGGGCCGCTCCTGCAAGATATGCCGCTGTCAGCATTGAATGGTTTTTATTTTTGAGGTTGACAAAGGACAGTGTTGCGCCCATCAGCGCAAGTATGAAAAACAATGCTCCTCCGAGGCTGACGATTGCCTGCCCGACATCTGCGGAATTAAGCTCTGCAACTGTTGTATATACGTTCGGCCAGAGGCTCCCTCCTTTTGCAGCATCCTTGAGATTGACTATCCTCAGCGGGTTTGTGAACGATTGGATGAATTCCCCTGCATTGCCAAAGACAGCAAGAGAGATAAATGTCACAACTATATAAACCCCGAGAAGCATGAGCATCCTGCGGATGTTTTTGTTTGAGGCTATCTCCTTGATGTCTCTCTTCTTATCTATAAACTCGTATACTGCGATATATCCGATATATATTCCAAGTGCAAGTATTATGAAAAGGAACATGAACCACCAGCCTGACCATGCAAAGCTGTAGGCCCCGAGGAGCAATCCTGCAACAGCTGAAAATATCATTGTTTTTTTCTGGTCTTTCGAGTCAAAAGCATATACTGCAAAGAGCATTACCAGCAGCGGAAAAACCGCATTCACCATGTCATTGTCAGAGCCGAGAGACCTGCTCAGCACTGTCGGATTGACTGCTATCAGCAGCGCTGCGATGAGGCCTGCAATGTCCCCCGAAAGCTTTTTTCCGACCAGGAATGCTGCAATTATGGCTATAAATGAGAGGAAAATAGGAGTATAGAATCCTGCCTTGAGCAGGTTCATGCCTGGGTCAAATATTCTCATGAACTTATATATGAATGCTTCAAGGTAAGGGTAAAGGTTCTGGGTTGCGGGAAGGCCGTTGGGCGCATTCATGTGGTTGTCATATGCAACTCCGTCCCTGTACTCATCTGCCAGCTGGCCTGTGTCAACTATGTTCCTTGCATACCTGAGCCAGAAATAAGAATCAATATCCCCCAGATATGTTGTGCCTGAATCATCCCTGTATAATGCCCTTATCTGCTCTGCATGGCCGGCTATCAGCGCCTCTATCTGCGACTGCTGCTGGGAAACCACTGTCTGCAGCTGCTCATTTATCATGGCTTCCTTGCTCTGCTGCGGCAGATTCGGATATTGCGTGTCAACCTGTGCCTGGATGTTCCTTGCTATGTTATTATATATGCTCTGCCTGGCCTGGTCTTCTGCCATCGGCAAATGATAGGGCATCATCCTTATGTAGGCTGAAAAAAGCATTATTAAAAGCAGAAGGGCATACACCCCGTATTTTTTTGCTGAGCTGCCTGAAAATATCTTCTTAAGTGACGAGAAGTCAATAGCCATGTCTGAATCTTCTTTATCTTTAGCCAAACTTTTCCCCCAGAAACCGTAAGAAGTGCATCCTATATAAAGATTATGGATTATTGCTTATTTGCCCATGAATTTCCTGACAGCTGGGTTGAGGTCGTACATGTGCTCCCTTGCAATATCTTCATAGAGCTTGTATATAATCATCACAGTAAGAAGTATACCTGTTCCCCTTGACAGTGCTCCCATCAAATCTGCTGTTGCTGCCAAAAACCCGACAACAATCCCGCCCATCACTGTAAGCGGCATTATGTATCTTGAAAGAATCCTCTCGAGTATTCTCTTGTCTTTCCTGAAACCGGGTATCTGCAGGCCTGAGGACATCATCTGCCCGGCAAGGCTCCCTGCATCCTGGCCGGATGTCTGGACCCAGAATACTGAGAACAAGACAGCGCCCCCTACCATAAGCAGGATGTAAATCAGCGAGTTGAGCAGTGTAGGCCATATTATTGCCCACTGGCCCCCGCTCTGTATCAGTGTCTGCACAAGGTTGGGGCCGCTGAGGACTGCCATCAGCCCGACAGGGACATTGCCCTGAACAAATCCCCCCAGGACAGGCAGCGGGTTTCCTCCTGTCCAGTTCTGCAAAAGCCTTACCCACAGCTGCATTGTTGCGAATAATGATGCGACCAGGATGACCGGCATGTTGCTTGTGTATATGAACTGCAGAGGCCACCTTATGCCGTGCCCCCTTATCCTGCCGAATGACAGCGGGATCTCAACCTTCATTGCCTGCGCATATATTGCTATTGCAAATACAAGAAGGGTTGCTCCTATTGTTATCAGGCCGAGCATTGCGCCCTGTCCGTCTCCTGATGTCAGGGAGGATATTGTTCCCCATAAGGTTCCTACAATAGGCCCCTGGTAAGCAGGCTCCCAGATAAGGTTGCCTGTCGTATCTGTAAATGAAAACAATCTTATGAATATCTGCTTGCTGATTCCTGCGGCGATAAATAATGAGATGCCGGAGCCGAATCCCCACTTGCTTACAATCTCATCCATGAAAAGCACGATAAGCCCGCCCAGAGTCAGCTGGAACACCAGAAGGAATTTCATCTGGGTCATTATCCCTGCTGCCATTGCCGGCGGGGCGATTCCTCCCATGAAAACATAGATGAATGCCTCAAATACTATGAAAAACATCGATACCAGCTTCTGCACTCCCTGGTAATGCTGCTTCCCCTCATGGGTTGTCAGGTCAAACTTCAGTATTCCTGCGCCGTTAAGAAGCTGGAGTATGATGGATCCTGTAACAATAGGCCCGATTCCCAGCGAAAGCAGGGAGCCGAACTCTGCCCCAAGAATGATTGAAAGGTATTCAAACTGCGCAAGGGTATTCTGGCCCAGAGGCCATAACGGGATCATTCCGAGCACAAAGAATAGTACAAGGACAATCAGCGTCCACTTGAGTTTTTCATTGAAAGAAAGCCTTTTTTGTTTCGGAGATGCAACTTCTGGAAGGTTCAGTATTATGTTGTCTAAGACCCCCATTTTTACTCTTTGTCTGCCTTTTCAGGCTCTTCAGATGATGCTAAAAGCGTGACCTTTCCTCCGGCTTCCTCAACCCTTGCAACTGCATTTTCTGTTGCAGAGTCGACGGTTATGTGAAATTTAAGGCTGACATCCCCTTTTGAGAGCAGCTTCCTGTAGCCGAGCTTTGAAAGGTCTATTTCATAGGCATCCTTATTCTTTGATGCCTCCCCTCTTTTTACAAATGATTCAATCTCTGTCTGGAGTATGCTAAGGTTCATTGCCTTTATATGCTTTTTCAGCGATGTAAACCCGTGCTTTCCCAGGACCTTCTCTCCCTTGGTAACCTTCATTATCTTGAAGTCTCCCCTTTTTCCTGATCCGGACTTTCCCCTTCCGCCCCTGTGGCCTGCGCCCCTGTTCTTTTTCTTGTGGCCGTGGCCTCCTGTTGGCTTGGCTGCCCTTATCCTGGATCTCTTGGTTCTTTTTGTCTGCATGCTACATCATTCTCTTTATCAGGTCATTTATCTTGGCTGCCCTGTAGCCAAGCGCCCCGTTCTTTGAGAAGGACATCTTGACTCCGTTGTTCCCGTATCCTTTCCTGGGAGGAGACAGCCTGAAATATTTCCTGTATTTTTTCTTGTTATGCGTAAAATACCTTCTGTACTGTATCTTCTTCTTTGAATCCTCTGTCCTTTCAGTGAATTCTTCCCCTCTTTTCTCTATCATTTCCTGGTGCACTTCATCTGATATCTCCCCCCATGTGACATAATCCTTCGCCCTCCTTATCATGCCGAGGTTTGAAGGCGTTGCATCTATCACAACGCACCAGTTCTTGTTGTAGAGGTTGAGCATTTTCAGTGTCTTCTGGGCATCCGGGGCCATGCCTATCCCGCCCCTTACCCTGACTACTGCAATCTTTCCGGAAGCTGGCTTTTCCTCTTTCACAGCCTTTTTCTTTTCTGCCGGCTTTCCTGCTGCTTTTTTCTCATCCATTCTTCTTTTCCTCCGGCCTTTCAGAAATGCTCAGTATTTTGTAATGCTTCTCCTGAAGCTTTGTTGTGGTAAGTGTCTTAAGAGCCCTTTCAGCTGCTTTTATAAGGTTCAGCTTTGAGGTTGTCTGGCCGTTTGTCTGCGACCATACATCCTTTATCCCTGCCAGGTCAAGTATCCTTGCTATTTCCCTGTCGACCTTAAGCCCTGTTCCCTTGGGAGCAGGCATGAGTATAAGCTCTGCTGAGCCGCACTTCCCTTTTATCTTGAACGGCAGCGAGTGGGCTTCTCCGCATCCGCATTCCCAGCTTCCGCATCCCCTTCTTATCTTGAAAACATTGAATTTTGCATTCCTTGCTGCCTTTTCCCTTGCAGGCACAGTCTCTTTTGCTTTTCCATATCCAAGGCCTATTATCCCTTTTCTGTTTCCCACAACTGCAAGTGTTGCGAACCTTGGCTTGTTTCCCTCTTTTGTCTTTTTCTGCGTCTGCCTGAATACCCTTCTTTTTCCTCCTCCAAACTTTCCCTTTGCCTGGCCTATCTGGAGAAGGTCTGATTCTATGTCCGGGAGAAGCACGTCAATTATCTCTTTCTCCATTATGACCTCTCCCCGGTCAAGGATGGTGTAGATGTCCCTCAGCTCACCTGAAGCTACTTTTTTCCCAAGCCCTGTCCTTGGTGTCCATACCAGCTCCTCTACTTTTTTATCTCTTGCTGTTTTCAGGGTTGCCTCATCCTCAAATTCTGCTATTGCCTCTATCTCTTCCACTTCCTCAGGTTTTGTTATTTTCTTAGCCATTTTATTTTGACGATGCTATCTTCTCCTTTGTTTTTTCAAAAGCCTCCTGCATCTTTGCAGGGTCCTGCTTGTTCTTTACATATGATGAAAATAATCTGTTGAATCTCTCAGTGTCTGACTTAAGCAGTGCTGCATAGTCTGCAATGTGCTTTCCTGAAAGCCTGTCTGCCTTTGGCGCAATCTCTTCTGAATATTTTATCTTCAGGCCTGCGTCTGCTGCTCCCTTGAGGACTGCGAATATCCTTGAGCCCGGGATTGGCGTGTGAAGCCCTATGTCCAGTATTGCCTCTTTTCCTTTTGCTGCATGGCCTATCATATACCCTACAAGGTATGATGCGGGGATGTTTCCTGTGTTGTATCCCCATCCGTGCTTTTCAAGGTTTCTTGAATGGGATGATGCTATCACCCTGTCGCCGTCAGGATGGTATTCTATAAGCTGTGCAACGATGTTCTTGTTGAACCTTCTTACCACAAGCCTCGGCGTCCTTGACTTCAGGAGGATTATCCTTTTCCTGTAATCTGTCTTCCCTTCCCTCTTTCTCCTGTACTGGACTGTGGCTATTTTTTTGTGTACCATTTTACTTCTTTGCCTTTATGAGCCTGTGCTCTGTTATGTATAGCTTGATGTGTCTCCTGCTTCTGAAAAATCCGCCCTTTGCTTTTTTGTAAAGCCCCTTGTATGCTTCCTGCTCAAGCATCTTGGCGTCTTTCAGCTCCTTGAGGAACTTCCTCTGGAGCCTTATCTTGTTCATCCATTTTTTCTTGCTTGAGCCCCTTGCATTTGCAGAGCCCTTCCTTGAGCCCTGGCCTTTCCTTCTTCCCTTTGACTTCTGCTTCTGGTGCTCTTTTGCCCTGCCCCTTGATATTCCCTTGTTTTTCTTTACTGTTATTGCTCCGTCCTTCATAAGGGCCCTGACATCTGCCCTTGTTATGGCTTCCTTTATCTCGTCCCTTCTTGATTCGTCAATGATGACTTTCTTGCGGGATCTCTTCGCAATCTTTGCTGCCAGCCTTTTTTGTATTGTTGATTTCACTTGATTACACCTTCTGAGTAAGCAGTTTGTCTATCTCCTTTTTTTCTGTCTTTTTCTTTTCTTCTTCAGACACGTCTTCCTTGACCTTGTCATCTATGTTATCCTTCTTCCCTGCTTTCTCTTTTTTCTCTTCCTTTTTCTTCTCTGCTTCTTTCTTGAGCTTCTTCTTTTCCTGGAGCATGCCCTCTTTCTCTGATATGTATTTCTCAGGGTCTGCAAAATTATGTATGCTTATCTTGTGCTTTATCAGCTCCTTCATTATGGGCAACTTCTTTTTCAGGCCGAGCTTTCCTGAGACTACTGCTGTGTGCTTTTTCGGGTCAAGCTCTTTTACCTGGGCAAGGGAGTTCACAACGACTACTTCCATGCCCCTGTATTTCCCTCTCTGGGATCTTGCGTTGCCGTATCCCGGCTTCGGTATGACCCTGTTTATCATCATTATCCTTATCTTTGAATCGATTCCCCTTGGCTTCCTCCATGTATTGGCAAGCCTCTTCTTCTTATGGATGTCCTGCCTGTTGAACTTCCTCCTTTTCCTTGCTGGCTGGGGCGTTTCCATTTTCTCTAAATCTGCTCTCCTTCTTTTTCTATTATGTATATGCCGTCCTGGAATATCCTCCTGTCGAAGCCCGGCCTCCTTGTTGCCTGCTCGATGTCAGCTGCAACCTGCCCTGCCTTCTCGATGTCAGGGGACTCCACTGTGATTGTGCTTCCGTCAACTTTTACTGCTGCGCCCGGCATAAGATTAACCTTTCTCGGAATCTTCTCGCCAAGGAAATTCTTTATCTCAAGCCTGTTGCCTGAAACAGAGACTGTTATGGGAAAGTGGCCTGAGCATACCTTCAGCTTGTATACATATCCCTCTGTGACTCCCTTCATGGCATTCCTTATATGGGCCTTGTATGTCTTCAAAACTGTCTTGTCCTTCCTTGTGTTGCCTGATGCTGAAAGCGTTATCTGCCTGCCTTCAAGCTTTATCCTGGCTTTCGGGCTGTTGAATTCTCTCACAACATTGCCTTTCGGCCCGCTTACAGTAAGGGATGTGCCATTCAGGGATGCGTTTGCTCCCTCGATGACTTCTATTTCCTCTGTAAGTGCTTTTTCTTCGGTCATTTTAGTAAACGTATGCAATTAGCTTTCCTCCAAGCTTTTTCTTTATTGCCTCTTCCTGTGTCATCAGCCCCTGGTTTGTTGACACAATCAGGAAACCGAATCCGAATGCCGGAAGGTATCTTTTTTCAAATTTCTGGTATTCTTTCAGTGTGACGCTGTGCCTCGGCCTTACTACTCCTATCTTGTTTACAGCCCCAAGCAGGCTTATCTCTATCTCTCCTCCTCTGCCGTTTTCAATGACCTTGTATTCCCCGACATAGTTGTTTGCTTTAAGCAGGTCAAGCACAGCCCTTATTATCTTGGAGTTATTCCTGACTGTTATCTTCTGCTTCCCTTTTTTCTCCTCTATGTGGATGTGGGAAAGCACGTTTGCCAATGGATCGTTTAAGCTCATTTTGTTCTCCTGTCTATCAATCAGTTATATTTCTTGAACCCAAGTTTTGTTGCTATGTCCCTGAAGCAGCACCTGCAGTATCTCAGGCCGTACTTGCCGACAAATCCGCCTACGCCTGTCCTACCGCATCTTGTGCACTTTGCCGTGTGCCTTCCGCATTTCCTTTCCTTCGGAAGGTTGTATTTCTCAAAGCGCTTCAGCTTCTGCGGCTTGTTCTTAAGCTGGCTTAGCATTTTCCTGGGATCTGAAGTTGTCATTATTCTTCCTCCGTTGTAACATTGAATTCTTTCTTGAAATAATCCATGCTGTCCTGCTGTGTTATATGGTGGCTTTTTCCCAGCTTCCTGTTCAGCTTCTTCCTGTATTTCACCCTGTGGCCGGGCCTTGACAGCGTTATTGTAACCTGGAAGCCTATTATGCCTATGGCTGAGTCGTACTCAAGCCCCGGAATATCTATATACTCGTGGATTCCGAATGCCACGTTTCCGTTTGAGTCAAATGCTCCCGGAGGCAGCCTGTTGTCCTTTGCCTTCAGCAGCCTCTTCAGCAGCTCCCTGGCATGCTCCCTCCTTATTGTTATCTTGCATCCTATAGGAAGGCCCGGACGGACTCCCCAGCCAGGTATTCTCTTGTCTGTGATAGTCTTTACAGGCTCGATGCCGGTTATATTCTTCAGCAGCTTCATGCCCTTCTTCAGCTTTTCCTGGTCTGTGCCGGCCCCTACATTTAGGGTAAGTTTCTCTATCCTTATCTCTCTCATAGGGTTCATTCTTTAAATTTCACCACAGGTTCTTTTTTCCCGACTACATATACGGATTCTCTCGGCGTCTCGAATTCCTCTTTCTTTGTCTTTATCTTCACAAGCCCAGATGCTGAAACATTTTCTATGCTTCCGTGCTGGCCTGTGTGGCTTCCGCTTGTAAGGAAAGCATAGCTGCCTTTCTCAAGCTTCAGCGTGTCCCTGATCTTATAGTCAGGAAGCGAAAGCACTGCTGAATCGCCTACTGCGAATTTGCCATCTTTCACAATAATGTTCTTGCCGTCATACATGTTAAGCTGCATCTTTCCGCCCTTCAGCACTGTCTTCCCTATTATCTTTGATACCTTAAATGATGATTCTTTCTTGTCTATCTTCTGGAGGCAGAGCTTCTCTGACTCGTTTACAAGCAGGACATATTGCTCGTCTGAGACGGGTATGGAAAGCACGTCCATCAGCCCGAGCGGATATTTTGGGTCTTTTACCCTTCTTCCGTCTACAAGGATTTCCTTGTCGTTCATGATTGCCTTCACTTCTTTCATTGTCCTTGCATCCTTCAGAAGGTTCTTGAATACCAGTCCCATCGGCATGCACTCATGCATCGGCTTTCCTGGAAGCGGCCTCAGTGAAAACTTGGTTGTCTTTCTCTTTACAGGCCATGATGCCGGTGCATTCAGTGATTTCAGGTGGTTTGCCATTTTATTTCTTCAGCCTCTCCTGCCTTTTCTTGTCGTTCAAGTTCAGCTCTGTTATCATTATGTTTGAGACGTGCACTGATTTTCTCAGCTTGGTGCCGTCTGCCTTCTGGATATCTATCCCTATAACATATACTTTTGAATTTTTTACATCTACTTCTTCAACTTTTCCTGCCCTTCCCCTGAACTGGCCTGCCATTATGGTGACCTTGTCCCCCTCGGCAACCCTCACAGTCCTTTTCTTGTGCTTCGCGCTAAGGGGTTTTGCAAGGTGCGCCTTAAGGAATCTCCCTTTTACATGGAGAGGGGCAGCCAGCCTGTATAGCCTCTGCTTTGCCGGCTTCACGCTTGATTTCTGTGTTGTTGAAAATTTCATTTTTTTAAAAATACCCGGTGTTTTTGAAATTTGAAAATTGTTTTATTTTCATTTTTGCCTCATAATATTATGCTTGCAACCTTTGCGACTGCAGGCCACCTTTCTGTTGCCTCTTTTGCAATCGGCCCCTTGAATATTGTTCCCTTGGGGTTTCCCTTGTCATCCTTCAGCACAACTGCTGCATTGTCTTCAAATTTCACCCTTATGCCGCTGGCTCTCCTGTATTCCCTTTTCTGCCTCACTATTATTGCATATACCATCTGCTTCATCATGTCCGGCCTTCCCTTCTTGACAGCCGCCCTTACTATATCCCCGACTCCTGCTGCGGGCTTCCTGTTCTTCACTCCCTTGTAGCCGTATACTGAAATCAGCTCTATCACTTTCGCTCCTGAGTTGTCGCATGTCGGAACATTGGCTCCGACCGGAAGCCCCCTTGTGACCCTAGCCCTTACTGCTTTCATCTTTCAATACCTCTACAACCACGAATTTTTTTGTCTTGCTTATCGGCCTGCACTCTTTTATTATTACTGTGTCTCCCTCTTTTGCGTCCATCTCAGGAGGGTTGTGCGCTTTCACCTTGCTCCTCTTGTCATGGTAACGCTCGAATTTCGGGACATATACTCTCCTGTTCCATTCTACTGTGACAGTCTTCTGGGCCTTGCTGCTTACAACCTTGCCCTTGAATGTCCTTCCTCTTGTTTTCAGTGTGGTTTTTTTCATTTTCAGCACTCTTTGATCCTGTCCTCAGGCCTTTTTGCTATTTTTTCTCCTTCGATTGTTTTTCCGTTGATTTTGATTTTTGATGTTTTCTTGATGAATTTTTTTATCTTGTTTTTTGTCTCCAAATGAAGCATGTTTTTTGTTTCATTGACGATTGTTCCCTTGTGCGTCTTTCCGCTGCTTTCTGTTATCTCCGCCTCCTTCCCTATCAGCTCTTCTTTCATCTGACCCTGATAGTCTCCTCGGGGAAGCCCAGCTTTACCAGCTCCGCAAACACTTTCTGCTTGTGGTCGCCCTGCAGCTCGATTTTCCCGTCCTTGAACGTGCCTCCGCACGCAAGGGTGTTCTTCAGCTTCTTCGCCAGGTCCTTAAGGTCGATCTGCCTGGTGTCGATGCCTTCAATCATCGTGTGAAGTTTCCCGAACTTCTTTTTTTCTGTATAAACCGTTATCTCCTGGTTTTCCTTTGCGATGTTTTCGCAAACGCAAAGTTCTTTTGGAAGCCCGCATGTGTTACAAATCATTTTTTCAGCTGTGACATTAGCCTCGCAATATTTTTTTTGACCAGTCCTGCCTGCCCTGGGCTTTTCAGTGTTGTGCCTGTTGCAACCTGCGTGTTTATTTTTATCAGTTCTTTCTGCAGCTCCAGCAGCTGCGTTTCAAGTTCCTCACTGCTTTTTCCTTTCAGCTCTTTGGATTTCATTCTTTACCTTCCTTCTTTTTCGCTGCCCTTGCTTTCTTCGGCTTGGCTTCCTTTGATTCAGGCTCTTCTGCCTTTTTCTTTGCTGCTTTTTTCTTTGTCTTATCTTCTTTTGATGTTTCTTTTGTTTCTTCAACTGCTGTCTTTATCTCTGCTTCTGCCTCTTTTGATTCCTCTTCTTTGACTTCTTCAACTGTTGCCGCGTCCGGCCTGAACCTGATATCATCAGGCAGCCTTACTCCGGGAGGCATGATGCTTACCTTTATCCCTACAATCCCTGATTTCAGGTTTGCTATTGCATATGCTGTGTCAACTATTGAGACTGCTGCGTCTCCGCACTTCTTGATATAGCCCTGGTAGAACCTCCATGTCTTTGCCCTTGCGCTCGGTATCTTGCCTGAGATGAGTATCTCGATTCCCAGTGCGCCTGCTGCCAGTGCATCCGTCATTACCTTATGGCCTATTCCCTTGAACCTCATTGTGCCGTATTTCTCAAGTGAGATTGCTATTTTTTCCGCGATTGCCGCAGCAACTAAATTCTCATTCTGTATCTCTGATATCTCTATCTGCGGGTTCTCCAGGCTGAACTCGTTCTTCAAATCTTCTGTAAGCTTCTTGATATTTGCGCCCCCGCCCCCTATGACAAGTCCGGGCCTTGACGCGTAGATTACTATTTTTTCTCCCAGCGGAGTCCTCTGTATCTTTGAGTGGCTCAGCCCGACTCCCTTAAGGTTTTCCCTCAGGTATTCCTTTATCTGGAATTCCTTCTTCATCCTTGATATGAAATCGCGCTCAATCATTTTTTATCCTTTTTCTCCTGCTTTGCTTCTTTCTTTTTTTCAGCCGGTTTTTCTCCAGCTTTCTTTTCTGCTTTTGGCTTTTTTTCCAGCAGCACGACCTGGATGTGGCTCCTCTTCATCACAGACCTTTTTTTTCTCCCGTACCTTGCCGGCCTTGATGCCAGGTGTGCGGAAATGTGGTATATTATTAAATATTCGGTGTCGAGGCCCTTGTCTTTTGCGTTTGATTCTGCGCTCTTGATTATTGAGAGGATCTCCTTTGCCGCGCTTACAGGATATTTCCCTGCAGCCATACCTTTCTTGTGGGCTGTGTCCTGGTTGTACCTTTTCATAGGCACTGCCCTTTCCAGTCTTGTTACCTGCTCAAGCATCAGCTTTGCCTTTTTTACAGGCATGCCCCTGATCATCCTTGTTATCTCGACAGACTGCTTCGTGGATATGCCCAGCGAATTCCCGTAGGCCCTTGCCACGTTTTCCCTGTCTGTCTTGAATGCATAATTTACTGTCATTTTATCTCACTGACACCCCTGCGCTGCTCCTTGTTGCCCCTATTCCCGGAGCGCTGTGGTGCACTCCCCTTCTTGTAAGGGCGAACTCGCCAAGGAAATGGCCGAGCATCTCTCCTGTTATCACAACATCTGCAAATTCCTTCCCGCTGTGGACCTTTATTGTCTTTCCCAGCATTTCCGGGATGACTACCATGTCCCTGCAGTGGGTCTTTACCCTGTCTCCTGCCCTTATCTTCTCCAGCAGCAGCTTCTGCTGCTCTGTGAAGCCCCTTTCAAGGCTTCTTCTTGCCCTTGAAGGTATGTGTTTCATGAAGTCCTTTAGTGAAAGCTTCTGCACTTCCTCTATTGTCATTCCCCTGAATGTGAATTCTTTCTTTGCCATCTTTACCTCTTCATACCCGTCCTTCTCGGCCTTATCTTACCTACTTTTGCTCCCGGAGGCGCGTTCTTGTCTGCGATTGTAGGCTGGCCTTTCTTGGATGACCTGGATGTACCGAATGGATGGTCGACTGCGTTCATGGACTGTCCTGATACCTTAGGCCATAGTTTGTTCCTTGCCTTCATATAATGGTATTTCCTTCCTGCTGTCAGGAATGGCTTTTCTTTTCTTCCTGCTCCTGCAATCATGCCCACTGTTGCCCTGCATTCTGCATGGAATGTTTTTTCCTTCTTTGAAGGAAGCATGATTACCACGTCATTGTCCTTTTTTGACAGCAGCCTTGCAAAGCATCCGCTTGACCTGACGAACTTTCCCCCGTCTCCCGGCCTGCCTTCTATATTAAATAGTGCCGCTCCTATCGGGATGTCTTTCAGGTGGAGTGTGTTGCCGTTCTTCGGCTCTACGCTTCCTATGTTTACTGTGTCGCCTGTCCTCATGCCTTCTGCGGCAATGACGTATGTCTCTTCTCCTGAATCATACTGTATTTTTGCAAGCGGGCTTGAGTGGCCCCTGCATTTTATGAAATCAATAATTTTTCCGAATGATGCCCTTTGCGGGTATGATACTTTTGCCTTGTACTTGAAGCTCGGAGCCCTGTATGTCGGGCTTCCCTTTCCCCTTGCCTGCTGTATCAGATTCTTTCCCATGCTGTTCTCACATTATCCCCAGTTGTGTTGCCAGGTCGATTGCGGGCGTCTCGTCTGAAAGCTTGACGTATGCCTTTTTCCTTCCTTTAGGGTCAATGGTTGTGTTTACCCTTGCCACCTTGACTTTATACAGTGATTCGACTGCTTCCTTTACCTGCTTCTTTGTTGCTGACCTCTCGACTATGAATATCAGCGAGTTGTCTGACTCCATCAGCCTTATTGTCTTCTCTGTTGCAAGCGGGTATTTGATTATCATTCTTTAACCTTCTTTACTGCAGGCTTTTTTACCGCAGGTTTTTTGGCGGGCTTCGGCTCTGCCTTTTTCTCTTCTTTTACCGGCGAGTCTGTAAATAGCCTCAGCTCTGCAATTTTCTTTATGCTGCCTTCTGTGTATAATGTAAGCCTGCCCATGTCTGCTCCCGGGGCAAGCACTTCCGCGTTTAAATTGGCGACTTCAACAACTTCCACTCCCGGGATGTTGCATGCTGCCCCGATAAGGCTGCATTTCCCTGAAACAACTATTAGCGGGCCGATTGCCTGCTGGTATGGCCTTCCCCTTCTTTTTGCGTTCCCTGTTTTTGAGGATCTCCTTGCTGCCCTCTCAAGCTCTTTTTCAAGCCCAAGCTTGGCAAGCATGTCAAGAACCTCTTTTGTTTTCTTCATATCTTCTGCTGAGTTCTCAATAACTAATGGATATTCTGATACTACGTGGCCCCTTGCTGAGACAAGCTCCTTTATTACAGATGCTGCCATTGCAGACCTTATTGCCTTCCTTCTCTCTTTCCTGTTCAGCTTCCTGTAGATAACTTTCTCTGCCTGAGGGGGGTGGGCTTCCCTTCCGCCCCTTGTGTTGGGGTTTGTGGCTCCCATCCAGTTGAACCTTGTTCCCCTGTGGCTCATTATTTTTCTTGAAACCCTGGATATTCCTATCCCGTATGCGCCCTTATAATGCCTTCTCCTTCTTGATAGCTTTGATGAGTATTTTTTTCCTGCTTCAGGGTCTGTCCCGTATGGCTGCTTTTTGTGGCTGTGTATTGCCAGGACTGCCCTCTTGATTAAGTCATCCCTTACAGGCTCCTTAAACTGGCTTGGCAAATCTATGTTCCCTTTGCCTTCCCCTGCTTTTGTTTTGAGTATCGCTTTCATATTATATTCCCTGCATCTCGTGCAGGCTTATTTTTTCTATTGTCGGAAGAGACTGCTTCTTGTTGGACCTTACTGCCAGCTGCATGACCACAAGGCGCTTCTTTGCCCCTGCAACCCCGCCCTTGACTAAGGCTGCTGCGGTCTTCACATTGCCGTATCTTATTATGCCGCCCTTGAATTTTATCTCCTCGGGCTTTACTATTTTGAATAGCTGCTTGTTGTATTCTGTCCTCTGGTGGTAGCCCATCTTTCCTGCATGCGCGACCCTCCACATTACCTGGCCCTGGCCTCTCCATGCTCCCAGTGATCCCGGGTTCCTTATGGATTTCTCGGACTTGGCCTGCCTTATGTGGATGCCGAACCTCTTTAGCGGGCCCTGGAACCCTTTCCCTTTTGTGAATGATTTCAGGTCCAGCATGGTGCCGTCTGCAAATACAGAATCTATTGATATCTCCTTTCCTATGTTGCTTTTTACAAATTCAATCTTGTCTTTCACTTCAGTGCCGCCTATGCCGATTTCCGCCATGTCGGGCATTTTCTTTCCTATGCCTGTTGCTGCAGGCTGTGAATATACTAACACCCTTGCATCGTCGTATTCCTCAGGGTTGATTTTCTCCAAAGTGTGCGCTTTCTTTGGCAGGCTCATTCTTTTCTCCAGATTCTTGTCTTTTGACGCCAGGATTATTTCTGTCTTCAGCTTCAGGTCTACGCCGTCTTTCTTGTATAGTCTCAGAGAAGCAATCTTTACAGGGGGGCACTCGATTATTGTCACAGGGAATGAGACTTCCTGTCCTTTAAGGTGGGAATGCTTGCTGGTCTCTGTTGTCTGGACATGCGTCATACCTGCCTTGTATCCTAAGAAGCCTGTCAGCTTTACATCCTTTGATTCTGCATAGGACCTGATCCTCGGAGTGCTTCTCTTAGACCTGACTCTAGGCCAGAACTGCATTGACCCTGCTCTTGGTTTTCTTACTGTTGGCATTTCTAATATCCCTTATTTTTCTTCAAACAGACCTATTCTTGGCTTCTCCTCAGAAACACTCTGAGCAGCCTTTTCAGGTCGCATTAAGCATGTGAAGTGCGTGCTTAGTATAACTTCGGAATTATAAGTGGTTTATAAATGTTGTGGATGGAGGAGTTTTGCCTTAAAAGTCTACAATAAGTAAGACTTATTAGGCAGATTTCACACTTATTGGGCAAAAAATTATTTATCAAAAACTGATTTAAGCTTGTTCTCAATAACAATTTTAGTATCTCCTTGCGTAATTATAACATTATTATTTATTATTATCTCAATTGGTTTCTTAGTTTTTGACTTTGTTTTTTCAAAGAATCGAATAATATAATGTGCTACTAACTCACTAGCTACACCAACACCAATAACAAAAATCAGATTAGTAGCTACTTCTTTAAATTTAAGGAAGCTTTCTTGAATTCTACCATAAACACGTAAATTTTCTATTGAGTTAAGGTTTTCAACTAATTCACTTACTCCAAAATCATCTACCCCCCCAATCCTAACGTCTATTTCTCCAATCATTTTCAAATGCTTTTAATTTATATCAAAAATAATTTATTCTTCTACTTTTCCATCTATTAACTCCTGGACTGTCCTTAGAATAATAGTAATTCCTTTTTGATTTTTAACTCTAGCTACTTCTTCATATGCTCCCTTTGCAAATGAAAAAGCGACTATATATCCTTTCTTTTTATGGACTCTGTCCATAGCTGGTTGAAAATTATCTATAACATTCCGTCCTACACCTTCGCTTTGTTTAACCTGTATAGGATAACCTCCAGATATTTGAGGAGTAACCCCATCTATTCCCATATCTCCTGATTTTGTTCCACTAACATTGCCAAGAAATTTATCAACAACAACCCAATTTTGAAAATCAAAGGGGTTTAACTTCTGAACATATTTTAAATCTACTTTCCCTTTGATAATTTGTGGGCTTACTCCCAAATCTTGCCTTAATCTTCTTGCCATAACTTTACAGGCAGTGGGACTTATATCAATACCAATCCACCTTCTTTTAAGTTTTTGAGATACAACTAAAGTGGTTCCACAACCACAAAAAGGGTCTAAAACTATACTACCTTCATTTGAAGAGGCTTTAATTATTCTTTTTAATAATGGTTCTGGTTTTTGCGTTGGAAACATTTGTTTTATTGGTGGAACTCTACCAATATCCCATACATCATCCATTGGAACCCCCTCAGAGTCTTCTTTTGACATTTTGGCAGGAATTCTTTTACCATTATCATCATAACCTGAAATTATTTTTGCATTTCCAAATCGCTTTAAGGTTGATTCTGACCTTTCCATAAACATCTTATTGAATACCCTTTTGTCATTATCTGTCTTTGAATAGAATAAGAGGACATCATGATTTCGTTGAAATTGTTGCCATCCTCCCGACCATTTTCTATAATGCCATATTATCTCATTTCTAAAATTATTTTCTCCAAAAATATTATCCATTAATATTCTTAGATGTGCGTCGGCGTGCCAATCACAATGCAAATATATACTACCTGTTTTTTTAAGGATTCTATTACATTCCCTTAATCTTGGCTCCATCCATGTTATATAGTGCTCTATTCCCCCTTGCCATCGGTCTTGAAATGCTCTAAGTTCAGCACCATCTTTCCATATAACTTCATAATGTCTATTAGAGAAGAAAGGTGGGTCTAAATAAATTAAGTCAACGCTTTCACTTGGAAATTTGCTTAATATCTCTAAGTTATCTCCTTCATAAATAGCATTTACTTCCATTAATGTATTCGTTATCGTCTTAGTTATATAAATTTTTTCAAAAATGAACGGGAGCAACACAAAATTTATATTAAATTCCTACTAGATTATGTTCAAAATAAAGAAAATGGAAGAAATTATCTCACAATTGCCCAAATCTAGAGTGAAAATAGTCTCAAAAAATAAAACTTCTCATGTTTTGGTTAATGGAAATTCACTAAAATTAATGAAAAATATGCCGGAGGAAAGTATACACTTGATAATAACGGACCCTCCATATAACATTGGATTGGATTATGGAGATGAGTATAATGACAATAAGTCTAAAAAGGAATATTACCGGTGGTGTGAGGAATGGTTAACTGAATGCGCAAGAATTCTACATAAGGAGGGAAGTTTTTATCTGATCAGTTACCCTGAGATAAATGCCAGATTACTACCATTTATTGAAGATAATTTAAAATTAAATTTTCAGAGATGGATAACTTGGCATTATCCAACCAATATTGGACACTCAAACAAGAATTACACAAGAAGTCATAGGTCAATACTATTTTTTACAAAATCAAGAAAATATGTTTTTAACAGAGAAAAGGTGTTACAGGCCTATAAAAATCCTGAGGTTGGTAAAATCAAAGATAAAATCAGAGAGGGTTCTATAGGAAGGGCCGCATATGATTATCTTGAGAACAAAGATGTTCTAGAAATGCAGGAATTAGAGAAACTGCAGGAAAGATATTATGATATTCAAAAGATAAATCTCCTAAAAAATGTATCAAAAGATAGGGTTGGATCACTAAAAAAAGGAGACAAGGACCACCATCCATGCCAATTACCATTACCACTATTGGAGAGGCTTGTTAAGGTTAGCAGCAAAGAAAAACAAATTTTATTTGACCCATTTGCTGGAACATTTACACTCGCAAAAATTGCTTCTGATTTAGAAAGAAATTCAATAGGGATAGAGCAAAACCGATATTTTGTGAAGCTGGGAAGAGAGAGATTAGAATGAAACAAAAATATTCAGCTAATGATGAGTTAAAAACCTTTGCTCAAAATCTTGGATTTAAAATATTTTTATTTGATGATATTATTACACTTGGCCCAGAAATTAAACTTAGAGAACAAAGCAAAAGCTGTGAAATAGATGCTATTTTGATATATGAGAATTTAATTATTTTAGTTGGTATAACTAAAGGGGATTCTACAGGAACGAAAAAAGAAATAAACAAGTTTTTTGAAAGATTGGATAAAGTATATTATACAAAAGATATGAAGTTAAATTTAGAAATAAACACTTCAAATAAAGAGGCAATTAAAAAAAATATAATTAAGGCGAATATTTTGTATGAAGAACTTGAAAAAAATATTAAAGAAATTGAAAAAAATTATGAGCCAAAATTAACTAAGCTTTTTTTCTGCCCGAGACATAGTCTAGATGAATTAAAATTAAGAGATAGAAGCTCCTCTGGTGAATATATTATAGACAAAGATGTGAATGGGTATTTTATTGCGGTTGTAGACAGGTTAAACACAAAAGTTCTTTTTAATGATTTTATGTATTTTTTAAATATAAAAAAAGTGGATTTGGAAAAAAAATCACCATCCAAAACAAAGAAACCCGGAAAAACATCACCTTACAGTCATGTAAGCAGGATGGAACTTGAGAAAGATAAAAGTATAATGTATTCATTTGCGGTTAAAGTAGAAGAAATAGTAGATTTTATCACTGTTCTAAGAGTATCACAAAAATATAATAAGAAAGGGTTCCAAAGGATGATAAAGAAGAAAAGATTAGATAAAATTAATGATGGGTACCTAAATGAAAATGAAACATTTCCAAATAATGTTATTTTGACTCTAAACCCAAAAATATACCTAAATGAAAATGAGTTCTATGATAGAAATGAAAATGAGTTTAGATTTCTCGATGAGTTTAATTCATTGTATGTGATTGATGGTCAGCATAGAATTTTTTCCTTTATTAAAGGGGAAAAATTGGATAGGCCTGTGTTAATTTCTTTAATTTTCTTTAAAACTGGAAATGATGATGAGAAAGCACTCAGTATGGATAGAATGTTTTATGAAATAAATAAAAAACAAGAAAAAATTGATCCGAATTTAAGTTTCATTCTTAAGGCGAGGATTGATCAAGATTCCAATGAAAATTTCTGGTATGGTGTGTTTGATAAGTTAAAAGAAGATATATTGGGCAATTCTTATTCTTTTAAAGAAACAACAATTAGAGATAAAGAGAAAAAAAGTATAGTGAGCCTAATAACGTACGGTGGTGTATTCGCACTAAATGATACAAAAAAGAAAAAAGGAATAGAGCTGTTTGGTCTCAAAAAATTTTATTCAGAAGAAAAACAAAAGAATATAGAGTTTGTTATTTGTTTTTTAAACAATTATTTCAAAATTATAGCTAAAGTTCTGAATAAACAAAATATAGATGAAAAAAAATTAACTGTAAGAGATATAGGTGCACTTTTGAGATTAATTAAACATTTCTTATTGTCTAAAAAAGAAGAATTAAAACTTTTAGGAGAAGTTAAAAATATAATAAAAAATGAAGAAAATAAAGATCTTATCAACTATTTAGAAAAAATATTGAACTATATACCATTCAAGGAGGTAGTAATGTTAGAGTATGGGTCAAGTAAGTGGGCAGCAATAGAAGGATATATGCTTAAAAAAATTAATGATATTGATCAACGTTTTGGCAATAAAATTTTGCTCTCAAAAAAAGGACTTGAAGTATATAACCAAATATAAACTAGATAATTATTTCTTTTTTATTAGGAGAGTCTTCAACCCCACAACATCTACATCCACAACCAAAAACCTCTATCTCCGGATTAATCCCTCCAGAACATCAATACTATGCCTAAACTCCGGCTCATTCTGCTCAAGGTAAGAAGGCTCTACAAATATGCCGTCATAATTGATCCTGTTTCTTATGTTTTTCAGCTGATGAACTGTAAATGACTCATACTCATATTCCGGATATGTTTCTTTAAAGAAAGATATCAGGCACTCGTGATTGCCGGATTTAAGGCCGTTTTTCAATAATAGAGCTGTCAGCAATTCTCTTATTGTTTCATAATACATAACAGCAATTATCGACGATGTCTCCCTGTCTTTTTTGATCTGCTGTATTGACTTAACCCTGGCCTTTGAAACTTTTAATATAGATATAATTTTGTCTTTATCAGGTTCCACTTTCTTAAGAAATTCCTTTTTGCACCTTTCATAGTGTATGATTTCCCTCATAACCTACCGTATAAAGGTATGCCGTTGATAATATTGTTTCTTAGTTCCTCGGACAGTTTCCGGAAATCCGGCTCAAAGAACAAGTTAACCCTGTGGTTAAGTGCTCTCTCAAACTTTCCTAAATTAACTTCTTTTTCGTTTGCCATGATATACAGATCAATGTCGCTCTCTTTGTCATATTCCCCTTTTGCCACGCTGCCGAATAAGACTATTGCTTTGGGGTATATGCTCTCTGCAAGGGCCTGTATCAACCCTGAGCTGTAAATCTTTTCTATAAGAAAATGCTTTTTATACACCTTATACAGCATATTTTCGGTGGCAGCCACATATTTATCATACGGCTCGTCTTTTTTCCTTATTACTATCCCCTGCTTTACCAGCTCTTTTAATTTGCCTGAAGCGGTTGTTTTGGGCGTTTTAGTTAATCTTGCAACTTGCCTCAGGTAGAATTCTTTTCCCGGGTTTTCATAGAATAGTTCTGCTAACTGTCCCATTTTTAGTACATTTGTCCCATAGTTGGGACATATATTTAAATGTTTGTAAAAAAATATCCTAAATTACTAAGATTATTGCAAAAACATATTATAAATACAAAGTTCTAAACTGTTTAAACCTCCTCTTTCCCTGTTCGTCCCGCAGGTTCTCATTTTTATCTAAAGAATACTCCTCTATCATCTTTCTATATTCAAACACATTCAAAAACATACATCAAATCCCAACAATCTTTAAATATCAGCCTATCCAATAAAATCACATGAAATGCCCACATTGTAATAAAATAATTGAATCTAAAGAAACTAAACTAGTTAAGAAAATATATGAATTAGCTATTCAAGGCAAAAAAGACGAGATAAATGAAAAAATGGTTCCGCAATTGGAAGAATTAAAACTATCTGTTGAGTAGATTCTACCCGACCAGCACCCTCTCCTTAGCCCCTAACAAACTCAACCCCGTCAACATTCTCAAAGTCTTTGTCGCCGGTAAGGAACTTCACGCCGTTCTTTACAGATAAAACATAACCCAATGCATCAACATAAGAGATATTACTGCCCTGCTTATGCTTAAAATAATTGGCATTGATTATATCTGTTTCACCAAATTCAATCATAAACCCTCTAAGTTCATTGAAAAACATCAGCGCATTTTCTTTCCCGAATTCTTTCATGGTTGAATAATGTAGCTCCATAAGATTGAGCAGCGTAGTAACAACTTTTGCATCCTTGTATTTTTCATAATTTTTAGAGCCTTTTATTATCTCTATAAGGGCATACGTGTCGAAAAAATAAGCTTCGCTCATTTTTACGGACTCTCCGCTTTGCTGCGAGTGTCGAAAAAATAAACTATTTCCATCCTTCATCTATATCATCCATTATTTCTTGTGTAGATTTATTCCAGCCCTTTCCTGACCCAAATAATCTCTCAAGAGACTTTCTGCTCTGTTTTTCATCTATTATTATCATCTTCACTCTCCCTTTCAGATTATTCCTTTCCACTGTTTCTTTCCTTAATCTTATCCCAAATGAGTTGCCCCATCTCTTGACTTCTCCTTCAATTTCAACTGACATATAATTATACAATGTATAATAAATATTTAAAGTTATCGGGGATAGGATTTAAGACAGGAAAAAATTAATAAGTTTATGCAGGAATTTTCCGAAAATTATTTATATTCTCAACCCATATATTAAACAATGGTCAAGACGACAAGACACCATCGTTCTGTCATGTTTCTCAATCTCGTTGCATTAGTAATTGTCCTCTTGGGATTAATATTAACAAGCAGATTATCCCACCCGACAGCCCACCTGGTAAGGATAACAGAAGGCAACAGCTTAGATTCTAAATTATTGAAAACAGAAGACAGCTCGGCAATCATCTTCGAGACAGAGGACCGCAACACAACAACATACATACTCTCAACTTACCTAAACCACAGGAAATCAAATTACAACTCATTTATCGCACTGGCATTTTTCATAGCTGTTTTAACTTTCATCTATTTCATGTCTAAATTATATGTTTCTTACAAATCAGAGAAAACTATATAAACCAACCAATCCAAATCAGTTAAATGGTCTTCGAGGACTTGATTGACCCTGCCAACGCAGAGTCCCATCCAAGAGCTGTCTTTCTCCACAGCGTTATATACGTCTCTTTGGGGCTTTTTTTAGGATGGTGGATATTCGGGGAGTATGCCTCTTTAGTTGCAGTATTCCTGACGACAATGGCTGCCATCCCCCTGATGCACAGCATAATAAGGATAGAGGAAAAGAAAGATACAGTAATAGGTTCTGAAAAGAACCTGCTGAAAGAGCACTCAAAGGCCCTGAATGTCTTCATGGCATATTTCATAGGCGCGACGCTGACATTTGCCTTCTGGTATATAATACTGCCGCGGGACCTGAGCACTGCCATGTTCAATGTCCAGGAGAGCACCCTGACTGCGCTGGGCGTCCAGGTCACCGGGTTTACCTTTGCTGATTTCAATACCTTCCTATCCATACTCGCAAACAACCTCAAAGTCCTGCTTTTCTGCATACTGTTTTCCTTCCTTTACGGCGCGGGCGCGATATTCATACTCACGTGGAACGCGTCTGTCATAGGCTCGGCAATAGGCGTTACAATACTGAAGGGGATGGCAGAATTAGGGTTAAGACTCCACGAGAATTTCAGCCTGAACCACCTGACCGTGATTTCATACGGCCTGCTGAGATATACAGTGCACGGCATCCCTGAGATACTTGCCTATTTCATAGCAGGGCTGGCAGGCGGGATAATTTCTGTTGCAGCAATAAGGCATGACTTCAGGACAAAAAGATACAGGCAGATAATAACAGATGCTTCTGTGCTGCTGCTGCTGAGCTTCATAATACTGGTTCTCGCTGCGTTCTTAGAAGTGTACGTGACGCCGGTATTATTCTAGTATCTTCACGCGGCCCGGGGAAATTTCGAAAATCTCGCCCTCTCCTATGAGGTCCTGGATTATTTTCTCGGAATTCTGTATCCTTATGTGCTTGACTATCTCTGAAATGTCGACGCCGCTGCCCTTATCCATTATCGCGATTGCATTGAGTATCTTCTGGTAGGGACCTGTCTGTATCTCCTCATCTGCACCCTCTGTCTCCACAGGCAGTTTCGGCGTAATTTTTTTCTGCAGCTTCAATTCCATGCTGTGCACCTTGTGCCATTTCTTGTCGCTCTTTACAATGACCTCAGGCACAACATATATCTCATTATTGCTTTCCCTGACCCTGCCGATGACCCTCATTATCTCGCCCAGGCCCGGGTCTGAGGCCAGCTTCTCAAAAGACCTCACTGTTATGCTGCCTGAGCCGTCATCAATAAGAAAAGACGCCCCGTTCTCAGAATCAGAGACAGAAACAACAAGCCCTATAATATTTACGCGGGAGATTTCGCCATATTTCGTGAGGACGCCGCTCGGCTCCCAGCCGGGCCTCTTTATGTAGGTGCCTTTCAGAATTTCAGCTACAGGAACTTTTCTTGCAACCTGCCTCTTGAACTGCTCTGCCATCAAATCTTGGAGATATAGCCCTTCTTCGGCTCGTATATGTCTCCTGACCTCTTCAGTTTCTCAATGACTTCCATTACCTGGTCCTGCGAAAGCCCTCTTGAGGAAGCCTCTATGAATATGTCTTCAATGGCTACTGTCCTGCCTGATTTCACTTCAATCTCGGTTATGATTTCCTTGACCTGGACGATGTTGCCCCTTTCAGTTGCAGTGACGCCCGATGTAATCCTGTCAATGTCGAATTTCCCTGTCTCAGGGTCCTGGCCTATCTGGCTCAGGCAGTAATGCACAAGCTCGATTGCTCTTCTTGCATCTTTTCTCGTTACCTTGTCAGAAAGCCTTACTTTCGCGGATGCCTCTGCCAGCCTTACAAGCGCCTCAAGCTGCCTCGGCGATATCGGGATGGATTTCACCCCGCCGTCATCGCTTCCGGCCTTTCTCATGTCAACATAGTATTTCTTTATCTCCTCGTTGGCTGCCGCAGTAAGGGTAGGGTGGACAGACTGTCTTGCATATGCAAAATATTTTTTCAGCATGTCTGTTGATATCTCTGAGACTATCTCGGTCTTCTTTGTATGCAGGTCAAGGATAAATGTGGCCATCTTCTCATCTTTAACCTCGTCAGGCAGGTCCTTGATCGGGAAAATCAGGTCAAACCTGTTGATAAGCGTTGAAGGCAGGTCAATCTGCTTCCCTATTACTTCATACGGGTCGAACCTCCCGAATTTCGGGTTGGCTGCCGCAAGCACTGTTGTCTCAGCCCTCAAAGTTGCCTGGATATTCGCCTTGGAGATTGTAACTGTCTGCTGCTCAAGGGCCTCGTGCATCGCGCTTGTGTCTTCCTTGCTCATCTTGTCAAGCTCATCTATGCAGCACAGGCCGCCGTTTGTCAAAACCAGGGCCCCTGCCTCAAGGGCATATCCCCTGATAAATTCATCTTTCACAACTGTTGCAGTGAGCCCTGCCCCTGATGCGCCTTTTCCTGAAATATACCTTGACTTCGGCACTACCTGTGATATCCTTTTCAATAGCTGCGATTTCCCTGCTCCGGGGTCGCCCAGCAGTAATATGTGCATGTCCCCCCTTGTCCTTGAGCCTTTCTGCCTTGATTTTTTCACTCCGCCCATTGCCTGCAATACCAACGCCTCCTTGATTTTTGTGTGGCCGTATATCGTGGGCGCAATTGATTCGACAATCTTTTCAAAAACATTCGGGTCTTCTGCAAGCTTCTTTATCTGCTCCTGCTCTTCCTCGGAAACATTCAGATCGAGGAAATCCTCCTCTATAGGCTCAATGTAGTTTGCCTCTATCATCAGGTCAAACCTTGTGAGCTTGCCGCCCTCTTTTGCAGGTATGGGGACTTCCTTCAGCACGCCGTTTATTATTATCTTGCTGCCGGGGTTTGTCCTTTTCTCTGACATCGGACTCACCAAGTCTGATTTCAGGAAAACATCCAGTCTTTTGGGCTGCTCCCCTCCGTCAAGGTCTTCAGGGGCCTCCTCAAGGACTATCTTCTGCGCATCCACAAGTTCCTTGCTCAATAGCCTGAATTTCCCCTTCCTCCCGCAGCCGCACCTTGAAGGCTCCTTGAATTTTGAGTCGAGCTGCAATACAGTTATTATATTGCCGCAGCTGGGACATTCAAACCTTGCGCTTGTTACCTGCGGCCTTACATCGGACTTCTGCCTGACAAGGCCTTTTGTGCTGATGAACTTATTGATATGGCTGCTCCTGACGTCCTTTATCATGATAGAAGTTGTCTGCGGAAGGTTCTTCACCCTCAGCCTGAAATTCTTTATGTCGCCCTCAAGCTCAAACTGCTCCAGCGCCAGCTCTCCTGCCTTCAGCACCTCTTCTGTATTCTCAAGCATCTCCTCGGAAAGCTCCGGATCGTGCATCGCCAGCAGGCCGAAATCTACTACGAGGTGCTTCTCCCCCTTCCTCACCTTCTCGGAAAGCTCTGGGAGGTGGTTCTTCTCCAGGAATTTCTGGAATCTTTTGATTATCGCAGTAGGCTCCATTCTACAAAAAAATATGAAAAATAAAAATCAGTTTACTTTTTTAAGGTTGGCTATGAGCATGTCCAGTGCCTTGTGCACTTCCTTTTCGCTCTTTGTCCCTGTGCAGACAATCTTTCCGTTGCTGAACAGCAAAAAAGTAGCCTTTGCCTCATTAAGCTTGTAGACAAGCCCGGGAAACTGCTCCGGCTCGTACTCTGTGTTCTCCAGCTTCATTGCCAGGACATTGAGGTTTAGGTCCATGCCTATTGATCCTGATGCAACAATGTTCTGCACCGTAATTACAGGCGTTACCTTGATGTCGATATTTATTTTCTTCAGGCTCTTGATTATCTTGTCAATGGACTCATGGACTTTTTCCATGCTCCTTGCTCCTGTGCAGACAACCTTTCCTGAACTGAAAATCAGTGCAGATGTCTTAGGGTCCTTTATCCTTATGACCAGCCCGGGAAACTGCTCCGGATTGTACTCTGTATTGCTCAGAGTGGCAGCCATTTTTTCCAACGGTATGTCGTGCTCAAGGCTTGTAGAAACGACTATGTTCACAACTTCAATATTTTTTTCTCCCAAATATAACACCCCCTGTTGTTTATAAGGAGAACCTGGGGGTATTTATAAAGCTTTTTAAATAGAATACGGAAGGCAGGGATCACTCTTCCTTGGCCAGCATTTTCCTGACAACGCCGTAAGTTACAATAACGTATGTCCCGAATGCCGGGATAAGCGAGCTTCATCCTGCGGAAAACCAGGCAAAATACCTGGACAGAAAAATAAGAGAATTGTATAAATAAGTTATTTGATGAATCTCCACAGCTCTTCAACCATGTCAAATGCCGTGTAGCCGTAGCTCTTCTGCTTATACATGAACTCGCCCAGCCTGCCGTTTATATAAGCAGCCTCTTTTGCCGAGTCAAAAAGGTTTCCGGATTGTGCGAGGAATCCTGCGCAGATACCGGCAAGTATGTCTCCTGTCCCTCCCCTTGTCATGGAATTGTGGCCTGTCTTGTTCGTATGCCTCCTGTGCTTTGTGAATATTATGTCCTCCGGGCCTTTCAGGAGCATTATATTATTCCCCAGCTTTTCCTGCATTGCCCTTATGTTCGGCTCCATATCAAGTTCGTCAAATTCCTTTTTGACAGTGTTCTCGTAAAGTATCCTGAATTCCTTCGGGTTCGGGGTAAGTATGCTGTTCGTGGGAACATCCAGTGCAATCACCTTCAGCGCATCTGCGTCTATCACAAAAGGCTTTTTTATGTCCCTGAGAAGCTTGAGCACGAATTCCTTTTTCTCTCCGAGGCCGGGACCAAGCAGCACAACGTCGTAATGTTCGCTCAGCGCCGCAATCTCCTTGGCATGCGTGGGCGCAAGCTCCTCTCCGAGGAATTTCCTTGTCATCAGGTCAGGCGAATAGCTGTTTATCTGCCATGCCACCCTTTCAGGGGCGCAGACTGTTACAATGTCAACCCCTGTCCTGAGTGCGGCTATTGCTGCAAGTGCCGGAGCTCCGACATATTCCCTGCTCCCCCCCACAACAAGGACCTTTCCGTTCTGGCCCTTGATGTCTTTTCGCGTTATTCTCATGCTGTACCCTTCCTGTTATTTTCTGCAATATAAATTATTTGCCCTTATTCTTTAAAGAGTCCCTGTACGCCTTCCTCATGGCCTTCTGCTCGTCTGTAAGCCGCCTTGATTTTTTCTTGTTCTGCTCATATAGTGCCCTTGCATAGCTGACGGGATTCTTGTATCTCATCATTATTGTCTCGTTGTCCGCAATTCCCAGGTCCCTGTAATACCCTGTGTTATAATTTGGCGGAGGCACAATCTCCTTGTTCTGTTTCATATATCTCAGCTGCCCTGTTATGTAATTCTCCTTCAGCGGCTCCGGGTTCTTCTTGTTCCACTCAATAACTAATTCCTCGATGTTCTTGTCAGACCATCCTGAAGACCTGAGGAAATTTATCAGTATGAATAGAAACCTTTTCTTCCCGTCCTTCAGGCCTGCCAGTCCTTTTTTTATGCTCTCCGGAAAATAATCAACGGGAATTGCCTGCTCCGGGAGCTCGTAGCTCTTCTTTTTTGCAGTCTTTGATTCGCGCTCATAAAGCCTCCTGTAAATCATGTCTTCCTTGTCATAGTCAAATGCGCTTATCACGAGCTGCAGCGCCTCATTCTCCCTTGCCTTTGAAGCATCCAGGAACTGCCTGTCTGCATTTTTCATGTTTTCCGGGGATGCTGATTTTTTCTCGAATGCCATTATTGCATCTGCATCAATAGGCAAGGACACAAGTTCGGATTTTTCATGCAGGCTGTACGGGCACCTGTACATGTGCCTTGATGAAATAAGGAGCGTGTCGAGCTCGATTATTGAAAGCGGATCGAATTTCTCCTGCCTTTTCCCGGTTGCCTTCTCTATGCTCTGCAGGGTTGTCCTGAATTTCCTGTCAAAGATGACTTCTTTGCCTTTTGTCTCGATGAGGTTCTTGGAAATATAGCCGACAAGGTAGATTGCAATCCTCCTCGGGCCTTCCGGGAACCATTCTTTTATGTGCACATTATTGACTGCCTTGGGGAATGCCTCGAACGGCACGCCTATGTGGAATCCCTTGTTGCCTGAAAATTTGCATCCGATTGCAGTTATGCCATGCAGCCTTAATGCTTTCACAAAAAGGTACGCTGTAAGCTTTGAGTAGGTCCAGTTCGGGCAGTCAATGTCCAAAACAAGGTCCCAGCCTTTCCTCAGGCTGTCAAGCTCGGCCTGCCTCATTTCCGGGCTCAGGCTCAGCGGGTTCATCCATCTCTCCTCTGAAATATGAAAACTTGTTGCGCCTTTTTTTACGGATTCAAGGATATCATTTTCATAGACTAGCACGTCCGGCCTCTTGCCGAATCCTGTGCCGTACCTTATGCCTACTTCCCTGCCCTTTGCGGCATTCACTATGGCCTTCTGCACGTCCCTTCTCTTGTAATACAAAAGGCGCCTGCTTATGTCGAACATATTGCCTGATAATATCCATAAATTTATATTATTTTAGTTGCTGGAATCGTTTATGGAGGAAGCAGAGGAGATACTTGGGGAAATAGAGAGGCTGAAGGAATCGGGGAAAGCTGTCGTCGCCGAGGGCATAAAAGACCTTGCTGCATTAAAAAAGCTCGGCCTGAAAAACATATATATTATCTCCGCGCCCCTATTTGAGGTCTGCGAGAAAATCGGGGAAAATAATGATGAGACAGCCATACTTACAGACCTTGACAGGGAAGGGAAGCTGCTTTACTCAAAAATAAAGGAAAATCTCACAAGGCTCGGCGTAAAGATTGACGACAGGCTTAGAGAAAGACTGTTCAGGACAAAGCTCGTGCACATGCAGGGCCTTGACACATATATTGAGAATTTAATGTCTTCTTAGCCTGACGAGGAGAAGATATGCTGCAATGACAGCAGCCAGCACAATGAAATATTTTGAATAGGCCTTTATTCTGCCTGCGGATGATTCATAGACAACACTCCCTGCGGCCTTATTCTGGAAAAGCTTTTCAGAAATCTCCTCTGGCTCCCGCGGCCCGGCTGTTTCTGTTTCCTCTTTCTCTTTTTTTTCTTTTATCTCCTCAGGGCATGAGGGGTTGTGGCTTATGTCAATCTTTTCAGAAGCATTCAGCCCAATCCCCTCAGCAATCAGGTCGTAGCTGCCCTCATTATATTTCCTGTTGCAGTTGTCTTTCAGCAGGATTGGAACTGTAACCGCATATTTCTGGTTGCTGCCATAGAGATTCATCGAGGAGACCTCGCTGACAGTGTTCTCCCCCTTTACATACAACTTGACTGCATTCTTCAGCGTATCCCCTTTTGTAATATCAAGCTTTATTTTTACAATATCGCCGAAAGCAGCGCCCGGAGGAATTTCACTTATGGCAATGCTGTCCGTGAGCCGGCTTTCTTCTGCATCCGCCCTGAAGACAACCAACTTCTGTGAAAAAGTATTATTGTTAATGTTGCTGCAGGCAACCTTCGTCAGGTTGGAATTTATTATAAATGCCTTTTCTGCCCCGCTGATTTTAGGGGTATATGATTTCCTGTTTGTGTTTGATGTAATTGCCCTCTGTTTTACAGCATCTCCGAAAACATCCTCGACCCAGTATTCAATCTCAAAAGGGAATGTCCTGTTACTGACCCTGTGGGCTATCCCTATGCTCTCCCCTTCATCATAGACCTGCTTGTCTGTTTCCAGTTCCAGTGTGATATTGCAGTCAGCTTCTTCAGACGGGGAAACTGTTATTCTGCTGCAGAGCCCGTTGTTGCTGCTGTTTGTATCGTTCGCGGACATATCTACAATCTTTCCGCACACGTCATAGCTTCCGAAACTGCCAAAGACAAACTCTGCAGCCGTAGTTGTATATGATTTGAAATCCGTTTCTTTTGTCTCCTCATATATTATTGTGGAGTTTTTTGAGATATTATAATATAATGTTGCGTTTATCTGTTCGCTGAATTCAGGATAGTCAGTATTCTCCAGCATGAAAAGCCTGTAGTTTATGTTTGTAAAGATATCTTCAGGAAGGAGGAGGCTCAGGACAATATCGGGAATTTCACGGACAGGCTCGTGATAAAAAATGTTCTCTGCTCCTGGCGTCGGCTCTGTCTCTATCCATGCTGAGCCAATCAGGGAGAGCGATTTCCCTTTTCCTGTTTCTGCTGAATATGACATGTTGTCTATTGTACTGTTTTCTTTCTTTATCCTTATCTCATCTGCTGAATTTCCAAGCCCGTTGCCTATTGAATTGTCATCAACGCAGAGCATAACTGCCGAAAAATTCAGTGTGCTGTCCTGGTCAGCTATTATTATATGTGTGTTTTCCTGGATAATGTACTCACAGGCTGCATTCCCGCAGCAGATTATCTGGTCTGTATTGAGATTGTCAGAAAGCTCAAGCCCGCTCATGTTGTAGCTTTCATTTGTATAGAGTTCAATCCATTCATTCCCGTCTTCAGGATTGTACATGACCTCTGAAATGTAAATGGCCGAGGCAGCATCAAGGCATACAAAGAGCAATATAATGTAGCACAGTTTCATGCAGCCTTGCCATAGAAACATCATTTTATAGACTGATGCGCATTTTCCGTTGTTTTTCCGCAGGAATAAAAAGCTTTAAAAATATCTGGAGTCTTATTGTGAATAGGATGGGGTTTTTTGACAATTTAAAGAAAAGAGATAGTTCTCCTGGTAAAACGCCGGAAAAAGAGGAGTTCAATGAGCTTCCTCCGGCTCCGCCGGGATTAAAAAAGATTGAAGCGGAGAAGCCTGTGGAAATGCCTGAATATTATGCTGACACAGAGGAGGAAAAAAATGTTTTCACGGATTCGCCTGTGCAGGAGGATGTTGCTGAAAGCAATGCTGAGATAATAAAGGATGACAGGCCGAAGATCAGTGTTCCCGACAGCCTGCCTGACATTGACATCCCTGTGCCTCCTGATATTGAGGAAATCCCTTTTTTCAGGAATGCTGCAGTTGCAAAGCCTGCTGCAGAGCTGCCTGAATTCGCAGTAAAGGAAATAAAGAAGGGGCCTGTCTTCGTAAGGACTGATGAATACAGCGGGATGCTTTCCGGCATAGATTCAATGGAAGGCGTGATGAAGGAGGGGCAGGAAACAGTATACCTGCTGAAGAACCTGAAGAAGAATGCCGATACTGTGCATGAGAAATACTTAAATACGCTGGAAGATATACAAAAGAAACTTATGTATGTCGATCATCTCCTGTTTGAATCAATGAAGTGATGAAAATGGAAAAGGAAACTAATGTGTTTGTGAAAATCTCTGAATACAATGACCTGCTTGATGTCATCGCCCTTATCAACGAAAAAGTGAAGGAGGCAAGGGAGATACTTGCAAAGATATACGACCTCAAGAACCAGGAGGATGCTGAGCTGGACCACTGGAAAAACTCGCTGGACGATGTTGAGAGAAAGCTGAAATATATCGACCAGGCGCTGTACCGCCCGAAATACTGAGAATGGCAGATAAGGATTTTTACGTCGGCATATATGAGCCGGAGGATGTGAAGAGGAATGTTCTTGAAAGCTCAAAAGAGATTGTGTCCTCAATGCAGTCCTACAGGAACCTTGAGTCAATAAGGAATGCCAAGGTAAAGGAATACGAAAACCTGAGAAAAGTGATGGAAGAGATTGATTACCTTCTTGCAAAGTTAAAGCTAAAGATGCCGAGGGGTGTGAGAAAATCCCACGGTTCTGTGAAAGACGACTTGTCTCCCGGCGTGAGGAAGCTGGATAAGGAGCTGGATGAGCTTGAGGACAGGTTCTCCAAAACCGGCTAAAATATAAATATGATTTCACCTTCTGTTTGCCCATGAAGACCTTTATTGTTATTGCCGCATTCAATGAGGAAAAGAAGATAGGAAAAGTCCTTGACAGTCTTCTGGCGGAAAAATGCGGAAATATTGTTGTTGTGGATGACGGCTCTGCAGACAACACAGCAAAAATTGCTGAATCAAAAAAAGTCCATGTGCTGAAGCATTCCCTTAACCGGGGGCAGGGCGCTGCGCTTAAGACGGGCATTGATTATGCCCTGCAGGAAGGCGCTGATATTATCGTGACATATGACGCAGACGGCCAGTTTCTCCCTGAAGATATAGAAAAGGTTGTTGCGCCTGTAAAAAGAAAAGAAGCTGATATTGTCCTTGGCTCAAGATTCCTCGGAAAGGCAGTCAACATGCCGTTTTCAAAAAAGATTGTGCTGAAGCTCGGTGTCCTTGTCGTTTTACTGCTTTACAGGATCAAGATAACAGACTCGCAGTCAGGGTTCAGGGCACTGTCAAGAAAGGCAGCGGAAAAGATAAAGCTCACAACAGACAGGATGGAGCACGCCTCTGAATTTTTCTGGGAGATAATGAGGAACAGACTTAAATACAAAGAGGTCCCCATAACTGTAATATATGATGACTATTCCATTTCCAAAGGCCAGAAATGGACAAAGAGCATAGAATTGGGCCTGAAGATGCTGTTCAGGAGGTTTTTGATGTAAAATGATAACAACAATACAGATAATCGTGCTTGTTTTTGTCGTGTTTGCCGCCAGCAGGGTAATACTGAGGGCCAAGGACAAAAAGATTTCAGTGACTGAGCTGTTCTTCTGGCTCGCTGTCTGGGCCGGGCTGACGGGTGTTGTTTTCTTTCCTGAGCTTACTGCCCCTGCTGCCGCGTTCCTCGGTGTAGGAAGGGGGATTGATGTAATAATATATATGAGCATCGGGCTGCTGTTCTATCTCATATTCAGGCTCTATGTGAAAATAGAAGAGCTGCAGCAGGACGTAACCGCTGTTGTAAGGAAGGAAGCAATAGACAGGAAGAAAAAGAAGTGATTGCTTTCTTTGAAACCATAATCTTTTAATTCATGCTGTCTTACCCGCTATCCATGAAATGCCCATACTGCGGCTCTGAGAGAAGCAAGGTTGTTGACAAGAGAGAGACTGAAGAGGGTGCGGCAACAAGGAGAAGACGGGAGTGCCTTGAGTGCGAAAAAAGGTACACAACTTATGAGAAGATTGAGACGGTAATCCTTACTGTAAGGAAAAAGAGCGGGGAGATTCAGGCATTTGACAGGAACAAGCTGAAAACTGGGATAATGAAAGCCTGCGAAAAGCGCCCGATATCCGCAGGGCAGATAGATGATATTGTATCTGATATTATTTTTCACCTGCGGAACAAGGAGAGCACTGAAATAACCTCGGCGCTGATAGGCAGGCTTGTAATGACACGGCTGAAAAAACTGGATAAGGTTGCATACATAAGATTCGCCTCTGTATATAAGGATTTCAAGGACCCTGAAGAATTCCAGGATGTTGTCAGCAAAGTGAAATAAAGTTCTGTTACCCTTACTTTTTCGAAAAACTTTATAAAGAATTAACAATTGTTAACTTTTTATGGATACTCCGCAGGAGATTGAGGTGTGGTTTATACTTCCCGGCCTGAGAAGGGAATTTGTGGTTGCCCTCAAAAGGCAGGGCATTGCGCAGAAAAAGATTGCCAGGCTGCTGAACATATCAGAGCCGGCAGTAAGCCAGTATCTCAGCAACAAGAGAGGGGCAACAACATTCAATGATGCCCTCCATAAGGAGATAGACGCTTCTGCAGGAAAAATCATTGCAAAAAAGAGCGATTTCAGGACAGAGCTCCAGAAAATGCTCAGGATAATCAAGAAAACAAGGTTCATCTGCGGTGTCTGCCACGAGCATCTGGACACTGAGGATGACTGTGAAGTATGTTATGTATGAAACCAGGAGGTTTTTAGTATGTCAGAACTGAAGATTGAAAATTTGCATGTCAGCGTTGAAGGAAAAGAGATTCTTAAAGGCGTAAACCTAGTAATAAAGAAAGGGGAGATACACGCCCTGATGGGCCCGAACGGCTCAGGAAAGAGCACGCTGTCATTTGCGCTTATGGGCCACCCGAAGTATGAGATAACGGGCGGGAAAGTCACGCTGGACGGAAAGAACCTTTTTGAGATGGAAGTAGATGAGAGAGCCAAGGCAGGCCTCTTTCTAAGTTTCCAGTACCCGAGCGAAATCCCGGGGGTCTCGCTGGCAAATTTCCTGAGGACTGCATACAATGAAGTGAAATACCCGGATTCTGAGAAAAAAGTCAATATTGTTGATTTCATGAAGCTGCTCTACGGGAAAATGGAGCTTTTGAAGATGGACAAGGAGTTTGCAAAAAGGCATCTCAATGTAGGATTTTCAGGAGGGGAGAAGAAGAGGACTGAGATACTGCAGCTTGCAGTGCTTGAACCCAAGTTTGCAATCCTTGACGAGACAGATTCCGGGCTGGATGTTGACGCGCTGAGGGTTGTGGCAGCAGGAGTCAAAAAGCTTGTAGGCCCGCACCTGGGTGTGCTTGTGATAACACACTACCAGAGGATACTGCACCACATCAAGCCGCATTTTGTCCACATACTTGTTGACGGAAAGATCGTGAAGTCCGGAGACTACAGGCTGGCTGAGGATGTTGAGAAGTCCGGATATGAAATCTATGAAAAAGAAAAGGTGGCTGCATAATGGCACAGGCAGATGCAGAAGAGGTAAAGAATTTCCTGGGAACTGAATACAGGTATGGGTTCAGCGACCCTGAGAAATTTGCATTCAGGACAGAAAAAGGACTGAGTGAAAAAGTTGTAAGGCAGATCTCAAAAATAAAGAAAGAGCCTGAGTGGGTGACGGATATGAGGGTAAGGGCCTATAAGCATTTCATGGAAAGACCTATGCCGAAATGGGGGGCTGACCTGAGCACAATAGATTTCGACAATATATATTATTACGGCAAGCCTGAGGGAGAGCAGACAAAGGATTGGGACAAAGTCCCACAGGACATCAAAAAGACATTTGACAGGCTTGGGATTCCTGAAGCAGAGAAAAAATTCCTGGCAGGTGTCGGAGCGCAGTATGAATCAGAAGTTGTATACCATAATCTAAGAAAAGATCTTGAGAAGAAAGGCGTCATCTTCCTTGACATGGACGGCGGGCTTAGGGAGCATCCGGAAATTGTGAAGAAATGGTTTGGCAAGATAATACCTTTCAACGACAATAAGTTTTCAGCCTTAAACACTGCTGTCTGGTCCGGCGGCTCATTCATCTATATCCCTCCGGGAGTCAGGGTGGACCTTCCGCTGCAGGCGTATTTCAGGATAAATGCAAAAAACATCGGGCAGTTCGAGAGGACACTGATAATCGCTGACAAGGGCTCATATGTCCATTATGTAGAGGGATGCACTGCGCCTGTATACAGCACAGACTCGCTGCACTGCGCAGTGGTTGAGCTTGCCGCGCTTGAAGGGGCCACAATAAGATACACTACAATCCAGAACTGGTCCTCAAATGTATACAACCTTGTTACAAAGAGGGCTTTCGCTTACAAGAACGCAAGGGTCGAATGGATCGACGGGAACCTTGGAAGCAAGATAACCATGAAATATCCGGGAGTTGTGCTGCTTGGCGAGCACGCGCATGGCGAAGTCATTTCAGTTGCGTTTGCAGGAAAAGGCCAGCATCAGGATGCGGGCGCAAAAATAACCCACCTCGCCCCAAATACTACCTCACAGATAATCTCCAAGTCTGTTTCAAAGGACGGCGGAAGGACAACATACAGAGGGCTGCTGAGGGTTGCAAAGGGATGCAAGAATGTGAAAAGCTCTGTTGTCTGCGACGCACTGATACTGGATCCGAAATCTGCAACAGACACTGTCCCTTATATGGAAGTGGAAGAGAAAGATGTTTCAATAGGACATGAGGCCTCTGTCGGCCGTGTCTCAGAAGAGCAGTTGTTCTATCTGATGAGCAGGGGCTATAGCGAAGAGCATGCCCTCGGCATGATTGTAAGGGGATTCATGGATGCCTTCGTAAGGGAGCTTCCGATGGAATATGCTGTCGAGCTTAACAGGCTGATTGAGCTGAACATGGAAGGCTCTGTAGGATAAAAATGAAAGGAAAAAGCACAGAAGGAAAAAGAACTGAGGCACTGAGCATTTTCCAGAAGCTTCCGATGCCCTCACCCAAAGAAGAAAGCTGGAAATATACTGACGTGCGTGACCTTAATCTCCAGGAATTCGGCCCGGCCGCCCAGAAAATAGAATTTCCCGGCCTAAGTGATGAGCTTAAAGAAAAAGGCGTTATTTTTACTGACATAAAAACAGCAGTGGAAAAGCATAAAGAGCTGATGGAAGACCATGAGCCGCTTTCCCTTATCTCCCCTGAAGAAGACAAGTTCACTGCAATGCACGGTGCATTCTGGAATGACGGCGTGTTCATCTACGTGCCGAGGAATGTCTCCCTTAAGATGCCGCTGAGGAATATTTTCAGAGGAAGCGGAAGCGGCGGAGTGTTTTCGCATACTCTCATCATTCTTGAAGAGGGCGCAGGTATAGATTATATTGAAGAGCACTACTCAGAAAAATTTGAAGGTGTGTGCCTGAGGAATGATGCTGTTGAGATCTTTGCAGGGCCAAATTCCCGCATAACCTTCCACAATTTCCAGAAATGGGAAGATAATGTGATGAACTTCACTTACTGGAAAGCCCGGCTTGCAAAAGACGCAAGGGTAAACTGGATACTTGGGCAGTTCGGCGGAAAATTCAGCAGGGTAAAAATAGATTCTTTCTTCGACGGCCCGGGCTCAGAGTCAAAAAACCTTGGCGTTTTTTACGGAAGCGGGGAGCAGCACTTTGATTTCACTACAAATGTCCACCATCTTGTTCCAAATACAACAGCAGACATACTTATGAAGGGTGTGCTGGACGGGAAGGCAAGCTCTGTCTACAGGGGAAAGATAAAGATAGCCAAAATCGCGCAGGGCACAAATTCTTATCTTTCAGACCATTCGCTCATCCTCAGCAATGGCGCGGTTTCGCATTCAATACCCTCTCTTGAAATAGACGCGAATGATGTAAAGGCAAGCCACGGCGCAACACTAGGCAAGCCGGATGAGGAGGAGATATTCTATCTCATGAGCAGGGGCTTAAGGAGAAAAGAAGCAGAGAGACAGATAATTTTAGGCTATTTTTCTCCTGTAACAGATAATATCATGTTTGATGATCTCAGAGAGAAATTCAACGAGGCACTGCATGACAAGGTTAGAGGATAAGATAAATATGTATGATGTAAAAAAGATCAGGGGAGATTTTCCGATACTGAAAAGAACAGTCCATGGAAAGCCACTTGTTTACCTTGACAATGCAGCAACCACACAAAAGCCAAAACAGGTAATAGATACTATTTCTGATTACTATACGCAGCATAATGCAAATATACACAGGGGCCTGCATACGCTTTCGCAGGAAGCCTCTGACATGTATGACAATGCCCATGTCCTTCTGGGGAAATTTGTCAATGCAAGATATCCAATGGAAGAAACAATCTTCATAAGGAACGCAACAGAGGGGCTCAATCTTGTTGCGAATGCGTGGGGAAGGTATAACCTGAAAGAAGGAGATGAAATTGTAAGCACAGAGATGGAGCATCATTCTAATATTGTGCCCTGGCAACTGCTGAAGGAGGAAATGGGTGCTAAGCTTAAGTTTGTGAATGTAAGGGAAGACGGCACCCTTGATATGGAAGACCTCAGAAAGAAAATGTGCAGCAGAACTAAGATTGTTGCATGCGTCTATGCATCCAACATGCTCGGTACAATAAATCCTGTTAAAGAGATTGGCAAGATTGCGCATAAGTATGGTGCATTGTTTGTTGTGGATGCTGCGCAGGCTGTCCCCCATATGCCGGTTGATGTGCAGGAGATTGGCGCTGATTTTATGGCCTTTTCAGGGCACAAGATGCTTGGGCCGACAGGCATAGGGGTATTGTACGGGAAAAAAGAGCTTTTGGAAAAAATGCACCCGTATATGGCCGGGGGAGATATGATAAGCGAAGTGAAGCTTGAAGGCTCAAAATGGAATATTCTGCCGTGGAAATTTGAGGCAGGGACGCCAAATATTGCAGGAGGAATTGCCCTGGCGGCTGCAGTGGAATATCTTAATGCATTGGGCATGAAAAATGTAAGGGCCCACGAAAAGGAGCTTATTGGATACGGGATTGAAACGCTTTCCAAAATTGCAGGGGTTGAGATATACGGGCCTCTTAATACCGATATAAGAGGCGGCGTGCTTACGTTTAACATAAAGGGGATTGACCCGGCTGATGTGGCGGCTGTGCTGGACAGTGAATACGGAATTGCAATAAGAACCGGCCATCACTGCGCACAACCCATCACCGAAAAGTTCGGGCTGAAATCCACGTGCAGAGCAAGCTTTTATGTATATAACACAAAAGAAGAAATTGATTTCCTTGCCAGTTCGCTTAAAAAAGTGAAGGATATTTTCAGAAAATAATCAGTTCCCTATAATCCTGTCGTATATTTTTCTTGCTTCTGTTTCATTCTCTGCCTTCACAAGCGCCCTTCCGTCTTCAAAGAGGGTTATACTGCCAAAATGAAGCAGGCCGTTAAACATTTTCACTTCACCAAGTTTTTTCAGATTCTTTTCAACTGCAGCAAGGTCTTTTTTCCGCCCCCTTATCTGGTAGCTTCCCTTTTCGCACATCCTTACAAGAGAAGATTTCCTTTCTCCTGAAAGATATTCATATTTTCCTGTGCAGGCCGGACAGTCCTTATTCTGCGCTACCTTTATCTTTGAAAAATCATTTTTCCAGAAATCTATTCTGACAAGGTTTTTCTCATAGTCTTTCCCAAGAATGATTTTAATTGCCTCGTTTGACATTATGGCTGCAACCGCTGCTGTATTTGCGTTGAGCACCCCGACAGTGTCACATGTCTCCTCTGTGCTTCCTTTGAAAATGCACCGCAAGCACGCGCCTCCGTGTACTACATTAAATACATAACCCCTGTCTGAAACAGCCCCGCCGTAGACAAATGGGATTTTGTTTTTGAGGGCATAGTCATTAAGCAGAAACCTGCTTTCCATGTTATCTGTGCAGCCGAGAATTATGTCGGGGTTTCCTATCCCGCTGATATTTTCGAAAGTCATGTCGATATTCTTTGCTGTTATTTTTACTTCAGCATTTATTTTTCTCAGTTTCTCTGCTGCTGTTTCTGCTTTTAGTTTTCCGATGTCGGATTCATCAAACAATGACTGCCGCTGCAGGTTATTCAGCTCTATAAAATCCCGGTCTATAAGTATAAGGTTGCCGACGCCTGCCCTTGCCAAAAGTTCTGCCGCGACTGTTCCCAGTGCCCCCATCCCAACAACAGAAACTGTGCTTTCAGAAATTTTTTTCTGGCCGGCTTTACCTATGTTCCTGTACAGCTCCTGTCTTGAATATCTGTCCATGCCGCAATGGAAAGCCGGCATGCTTTTTAATATATTGGATAGTTTTAAGAAGACTTTTGGATTCTTTTGATTCATGGATGTGTTTATTGACAAGGACAACAGGGAAATGAAAATAGAGTTCACTGGGGATGTAAAGGGCCTTCTTGAAAAGTTGAAAATAAACCCGGAAACCGTGATTGTTGTAAGGGATGATGAGCTGCTGACAGATGATGTTGTGCTGAAGAATAATGATAAGATAAAAGTACTGAGCGTAATAAGCGGTGGATAGATGAAATGCGGCCTTTGTGAGAAAAATGCAGTATTCGGGAATCCTGCATACTGCAAAGAGCATTTTTGCGGTTATATTGAGAAAAAAGTTCTTGGGACAATAGAGAAATACAATCTTATAGAAAAGGGGCAGAAGGTCGCTGTCGCGGCATCTGGCGGAAAGGATTCACTGAGTGTTCTATATATTCTGAACAAATACGGTTATGGTGTAACCGCGCTGGCGATTGATGAGGGAATAAGCGGGTACAGAGACAGAACTTTGGCTACATTAAAAAAAATCTGCGGGGCGCATAAAATAAAGCTGAGAATCGTGAGTTTCAAGGGAAAATTCAGCAAATCGCTTGATGAGATACTATTCACAAACAGAGAGCGGCCGTGCACTGTGTGCGGCGTTTTCAGGCGATACCTGCTTAACCTGCATGCAAGGGACTATGACGTGCTTGCCACAGGGCATAATATGGATGATGAAGCACAGGTTACACTAATGAATCTTATCAAAAACAACCTTTCTGCAATGCAGAGGATGGGCCCGAGTGCCGGTGTTGTTTCCTCGGAAAAATTTACCAGACGGGTAAAGCCGCTGTATTTCTGCACTGAAAAAGAGATTATGACTTATGCCTTCATAAATAAGCTGACTGCAGATTTCAACGAATGCCCCAATGTGAGCAGGGCTTTCAGGCTTAGGGTCAGGGATATGCTGAATGAGATTGAGCAGGAAGTTCCCGGCGCAAAAAAGAATCTCATTGAATGGTCGCTGAAAAGCAAAACCGGAATGAAGACAGGCGAAGAGGGCTTGAGAGAATGCCGGGCCTGCGGCGAGCTTTCATCGGCTGACGTCTGCATGGCCTGCAGATATATGGAAAAAATAAGTGTATAAAATGTTCATAGATGTATGCTTTCCAAAAAATAACGAAGAGGAATTCCTGAGAACTGCTGAGAGGCTTTCTATTGGTGGTTTGTGTTTTGTATATGGCGGGCAGGCAATGGGGCAGATAGTGCATGGCAAAATGCCGGTCTGGAGCGCCTCTTCCGGTGCTGCAAAAATCCCAGGTACATTATTCGGCCTTGTGCCCTTGTCAAGGAATATCTCAAAAGCAGGAAAGATTGTGTATTATTATATACCTGCAGAAGAAAAACCGCGGTTTCATTATCCGCTGAAAGAAATAAATCAGGTTGTCATGAAGGACCTGAAGATGCATGGCAGAATACTTGGGTTTTCATTTGCTTCTGTGCTTCATGGCTCTCCAAAGGATATTGAGAAAATAAGATTTGTTGCCGGATTGGCTGAAAAATATAAAGTAAAGACATTTTTTGCCTCTTTTGCCGCATCGCCCGAAGAATTGAGAAGTGAGAAAGAGATGCTCGGGGCTGCAAGAGCCATGAGGATGAAGTGCGGCATCGGGGTTCCTGAAGATTTTTTATCAGCAGACAACAAGAACTTTTAAATATGGTCTCTTTTTCCCTAAACATATGGATTACGACAAACTCCTTAAGAAAGCCAGGGAAAAGCTGCCTGACTCTGTTCTGAAGAAAGAGCGGTTTGAAGTGCCTAAGATAATGGGGCACCTGCAGGGAAACAAGACAGTGTTATCAAATTTCTCACAGATAGCAACACATCTCAACAGGGATCCTGACTGGATGCTTAAGTATATACTGAAGGAGCTCGCAACACCCGGAGAGATGCAGAAAAACCTGGTTGTGCTTGGAAGGAAAGTCAGCGCATCAAACATAAATGAGAAAATAAGCGAGTTCGCCAGAAAATATGTCATATGCAAAGAATGCGGAAAGCCTGACACCAAAATCAGCAGGCAGAACAGGATTATTTTCCTCAAGTGCAATGCCTGCGGGGCGCGATATCCTGCAATATGATCATAAAAAAACATGCCAGACAGGGAAAGCTTGTTCTTGCGATTTGCGACTCTGATATTCTTGGGAAATCATTTTCAGAAGGAGATGCTGTTCTCGACCTTAAATCCGAGTTCTACAAAGGTGAAAAGATGCCTGAGGAAAATATCCTGAAGCTTGTCAGGGTATGCTACATGATCAATGCTATCGGAAAAAAATCGACCGGGTTCCTGATAGAGAAAGAGATCATATCAAAAGAAGATATAAAAGAAATCGGCGGTGTTCCTTATACCCTTGTCCTTTTTGGCTAGCCAAACCACTTGCCCAGGCCTTCCTGCCTTTCCTTTTCCTTTCCAAGAACAGAGTCAACCTGCTTCTGCAGAAAATACAATGTCTGCATCAGGTAATCCGATACTTTATATTTTTCAGCGAGGCTTATTGTCGGCTGCAGATACTTAACTATGCTTCCCTCTGCCACTGTGAAGATTATCTTGCCCTGGCATGATGTGCACCTGCCGGCCAGCGGCGGCCTCCTGTATTTCTTATTGCATGATACGCACCTGAATCTCTGTGTTGAGAATTTTCTTAGGTTTCCCCTTATGTCCTTCAGGAAATGCTTTTCTATCACAAGCTGGGCAACGTCTCCTGTATTGACTGCGACTATCTTCTCAGCCAGGTCCATCTGCCCCATCAGCTTGTCCTGCATTGTGGGCAGAAGCTTATATGCCGACCTGAGTACTCCTGAATTTATATCTGATATTTCATGCGTGTATCCCATGCCCTCATACTGCTCTTCTGTGTTGAGGACATCATCTATCTGGAGGATTTCAACCTCCCACGGATACTTGTATTCAAGGGCTGCCTCATACAGCTCAAGAGGATAGCTCCATGCAATGTCCATGCCGTGCACCTCGTCATCAACTTCTCCGGGCACAAGCAGGGAAGTCAGTACTAACGGAGCGTCCATTGTCCTTGAGCCTCTCTTGTCCGGAAGATATGACCTTGAAAAATTGAGGAATGCGTCAAGAAGAAGTATTACGCTTGCCTCGTCCCCATCGCAATTCCTCCTCATTGCTGCGTGGAACATGGGGTGGGTGAGCATGCCCTGTGTTTTTGAAAACCCTATTACCCTCCCGACTGTCCCTGCTGACGTATGAGGCGCAAGGCCGACAACAAGATGGCCTATGATGTCTTTTTTTGTTTTAAGGTTGTAATACGGCGGAAGCCTGTACAGCCTGGCCAGCAGCTCGTCTATAAAATTTGCTGTCCTGTACAGCATCTCATCTGCAGGCTCTTCTGCTGATTCCGGAGATCCGGGAAGAATCATATCCTGCGGCTTAAGCTCCGCTACCTGCTCTGCTGACTCCAGTTTTTTTCCATGGATGTCGTGCTTATATCCCAGCTTCTGCAGTTCTGCTATGCTTGTTCCTATTTCTTTCGGCCTGAAATGTGTTATAGGAAGCTCTATCATATCATACCTTGTTGTGCCGTCTTTGTTAACGTATATTTTATGTTTTGCGCGCAGGACGCCCTTGAGCAGATTTTCTGTAATGTGCGTTCTGTTGCTTGTTCCCCTTACGCCTTTTATCAGGTCCGGATAGATGGAAAGCCCTGCTCTTTCGAGTGTTTTTGTGAAGATATCATTTATGTCAATGTCTCTTTTCATGTATTCGTAGACCCTGTCATGCTGGCATTTTTCAGCTATTATCTTGCAGGTTTCGCAGTAATATCTCTTTCTGGTTTTTGTTGCGCAGGTTTCACAGACAGAGAAGATTGTTTCTTTGCTGCATTTTTCGCAGAAAAAGACAGGGAACTCTGCTGTTATTTTTTTCTTTTCAAATGCAGACTGCAGGCTCTTCAGCCTTCCTCCCTCTGCGCCGACAGGAAATAGGAAATGCGGGCTGCCTGTCAGCTTTCTCATTTTTGCCTTTTCCGGCCTGCCCATTCTTGCTCCGATAAATGTGCCTCCCTTATCCATTATTTGAATTCCTGACGCTGCGGAGAGTATTTCCAAGGTTCCCTCTTCTTTCTTTAGCGCGTCTTTTATTTTCTCCTGGTTTTTTATGAAAAGCATGTAAACAGTATGGGCGTGCTCCTTTTCTATGACTATAAACTCCCTGTTCACCAGAAGGTGAGGCATGCCTATCTTTTCCAGGATCTCTTTTTCTTTCTGGCTGTTGCCCAGTATTAATTTTGTTATTTTTTCATCTTCTTTTTTGACATTGGCAGAAGATATCCATTCTGACAGCGCAGAAAGCTCTTCTTTTGTGATGTTTTGCCAGAAATATGTGTAATCGGGATGAAGCGGTATCCTAAATTGTTTTGAGATCCTGAACGCCATCCTTGCGGATATTTTTATTTTCATTGGGCTTTCGAACAGGTGCCTTATGTTTTCCGGTTCCGCGCCTATAATTTCCGCACACTTGTCAATATCAAGCGAACCAAAGAGTCCTACTGCCGCCTTTTCAAGGTCCTTTATCCACCATTCCTGGCAATATCCTGCAGGCACAAGCCTGTGCCCGTTCTCTGAAAAATCTCCGTAATTGAAAAGCACGTCCCCGAGAAACAGTATCTTGTCTATTTCCTCCGTCTTTACTTTATTTGAAGACAGCTGGAGCACTGACCCGTCTTTTATTTTTACTATTGGCCCGTCAATTGAGTCGCATGGCACAATTGCTGCTGCTTTTCCCGGCCTCTCCATTTTTAGCTGTGTGCCTGTCGCAATATAATTATTCAGAATGTCCATTGTCCTCGGGTGGATTGCTGCCGCTGCAAGCCCCGTCGTCCTTGTCCTCCCGTATCTGAGCCTAAGCCCCCCTACCCTCATGGGAAAAGACAGCACCGGACGGCCCGCAACGAGATCTTCTATAAAAGTATAGTTGGGGGTTATCTTTGCCTTTGTTTCTGTTTTCTCCCCCTTTGCCTTTGCTTTTTTCTGGAGTTCAAGGAATTCTGTGAGGAAGCCCCAGTCAATGCCGAATTCTTTTCCCCATATCTGGAGCTGCTTGTCGATTTTTTTTGCCTTCTGTGCCATTCCCTCTGCAACAACAAGGCAAATTCCCCCCCTTATCCTGTTTGTTTCGACTCTCTCAAGGTCCTTATAGTTTGAGACCTCAAAATCTTCTGTCGGGTCGCCGTTGATCTCTATCGGCATATGCTCTACCAGATATGTAATCTCTTCTTCTGACGGCACATACTGGAGATTGGTGACCCTGTCATGGTAGTCCCTTATTTCTATTGCTGTCCTCAGGATTTCTTTTGCTGTGGGGTCATACGGATAGTAGCCCATCTTTATTCGGACATAGTCCGCAATGATGACAGAAAAGGCCTCTGCTGTTCCTCCTGCTGCCCTGATTGGCCCGGCATAAAATGCAGAGAGATATTCCTTGCCGTCCCTTCTTTTTTTTATTTTAAGCTCTATAAATCCCTCCAGCGGCGCTGAAATAACCCCGAGGGTTATATACGCCAGGCCTACCCTGATTCCTGTTTCCATTGCCTTTAGTTTTGATTCGTGCCTGTAGAATTTATCCTGGGCAACTTCTTCTGCAATCTTCAGCGCAACCCTCCAGTCGAGCTGGCCGTATTTTTTTTCAAGCTGGACTATCCTCTGGGCAACTCCCGAGCCGAGTATCTTCGGAGAAACAGCACTTATCAGACCTTCAACTCTCTGGGCAACTCCCTTTGCAATTGGTATGTCAACCTTTTGCTCAGGGTCAAAAGATAGTTCCCTCGCTTTTTTTGCAAGCTCGTATGTTTCCAGGACTCCTGAATCTATCCTGTCAAAGTATTCTGTCATCCCTTTTGAAGCGTTCATTTTGATTCGAAGTTTATCTTGGTTGTTTTTCTTGTCTGGAGGTCTATGTATATTGCCCATGCCGGCTGCGGCATAAGTCCCCTCCTTTCCTGGTATTTTGTCTGTGATATCCAGCAGGAGCAGTTGAGGAGTGTGACATTCCTGTAAGTATCGACAGATATCCTGTGAACGTGCCCGGTTGCGAGTATGTCCGGTACATCTTCTATTACAAGCGGGTCTCCATCATATCCCAGCTGATACTGTGTTGAGCCGTGTGTGGGGGCCAGGTGCCGCCTCTTTAGAAGGTATTTTAGAATGTTTTCTGTTGCCTCAAGGCCGCCTGCCTGCCTGATGGAATTGATGCTGGAAGCATAATAAGGGAAGGAAAACCCGTGGTAAAGCAAAATATCGATGCCGCTGAATGCCGCTGTCCTCCCTATGTTCACTATGCTCGGGCTGGAAACGAGTATAATGTTTTCCTTTGATACAAGTTCCGGGATTAACTCTGACGGGAGTTCCGGCTGGGGCTCTGCTATTCTCACCGGGTCGTGGTTGCCGGGGCAGAGGATTATGGTAATATGCTCAGGAATTTTTTTTATGTAGTCGCTGAACTGCCTGTACTGCCCATATATATCTTCAACCTCAAGCTCTTTTTCCTGGCCGGGAAAAATTCCTATCCCCTCAACCAGGTCGCCGACTATGAAAAGGTATTTTATTTTTGATACCAATTCTTTCTGTGCTGCATCTCCTGTTTCTCCCCTTATCCAGGAAATAAATTTTTCAAATTCTTTTCTCAGAAAAACCTGTGAGCCTATGTGAATGTCACTTATGAACACGGCTGCTTCTGCGTCCGGGCTTTTTTTAAGTTCTTTCGTGAGCGGAACGTCCGGCTGGACAATTGTGTTAAGGAAAATTATGTCGTTTCCTTTCATCCCTCCCACACCAACAACCTCATCCGGCGTCAGGTCTTTTGCCTGAGTGTGGAGGTCTTTGTTGTTTTTTGTGACAACTGCCTTTATAGTGCCTGTCTGGTCTTCCAGAACAAGCATGACATTGTCATTTTTTGTGACGCTAACATCCATTATCATGGCAATCAGTGAAACCTGTTCGCCTTCCTGGGCGGTCTTGCACTTTCTTATGGACATCGCATGCTCAAGCTCTCTCCTGCCCATAAGGATAGACTGGAGAAGTAGGTATCTGCTGTTATAAGTGTTGACAAAATCCATGAGGTCTTTTTTTGCGCTCTGTTCCTCATATGTTTTCACAACCTCCACTTTTCTCCTGTGTGCCGGATGTTTTTTATCCTCTTTTCTTATTGGTGTTGTCTCGGTGGCGGGTTGGCCCTCCTGTTTTTCTGGGATGTTGCCAAGGTCTGCCTCGGTCATGTCTGGGCTTACCAGTATGCCCTTCTCCAGATATTCCTTTATTTTATCCCTCATTCTACAAACCCAGGGCCTGTGTAAGAATCGTTTTGCATTTCTGCTTTATTGTACTCCCTATTTCTGATTTTATCTCCCTTGTCCTCCCGTATCTCCCCTTTGAAATTATAGTTGCATTTATGATTCCGAGCATGTCAAGTTCGCCGATTATATCTGATATCCTCCTCTGTGTAAGCGGCCTAAGATCTGTCTTGAGGCAGAGTTTCTTGTAAATTTCATAAACATCGCCAGTATATACGCTCAGACTGTTGTTTTTTTCAAACATGAAAAGGATGCTGAGCAGTGCAACCTGAGACTGCTTTGGCTGGGTCTTTACTATCTCCAGAATCCTTTCTTTCTCTATTTTTTCCTCCGCATCGTCCAGGTGGTCTATTCTGACTTTTGAAATCCCTTTTCTTTCAGCAATCTCTCCTGCAACCCTCAGCAATTCCAGCGCCCTTCTGGCGTCCCCGTGCTCCCTTGCCGAATATGCTGCGCATTTTTCAATCACTCCTGCTTCAAGTGCATCATTTTTGAATGCCTGCTCTGCTCTTTTCTTCAGGATTTCCTTGAGCTGCACTGCATTGTATGGTGGAAACACGAGCTCCTCTTCGCTAAGCGAACTCCTCACCCTTGGGTCCATGCTTTCTGTAAATATCAGGTTGTTGCTGATCCCTATCAGGGTAATTGTTGTGGCGGAGATTTCCGTGTTGATTCTCGTCAGGTTGTAAATAACTTCGTCTCCGGCCTTTTTGATCAGCTGGTCTATTTCGTCAAGAATTATAATCACGTTCTTTTGCTTGGATTTCTCAAGAATCTTGAAAAATTTGTTGTATACCTCGTCTGTCGGCAGGCCGGTGTACGGCACCTCTTCTTCAAATTCTTTTATCAGCTGTGCAATCAGCCGGTATTCTGTGTCTGCAATCCTTTTCATCTTGCAGTTGAGGTATATTATTTTAAGCGGAATTTTTCTTTCTGTTGCAATCTGCTCCATCTTTCCGGAGACGTGCTTTATCGTAAGTGTCTTGCCGGACCCGGTCTTGCCATAAATGAAGAGATTGGAGGGTTTGTCCTGCTTCAGTGCGGGCGCAAGGATGGCGGCAATTGTGTTTATCTGCTCCTCCCTGTGGATAACTGTTTCCGGAGTATATGATGCCTGAAGGGACTTCTTGTCCTTGAAAATAAGATTCTCATCAAGATACTTCTCAAAAAACCCCGCCAGCCCCTTTTGTGCCATTCGGGTTTCCAGATGAAATATAGGTTTATAAAGTTTTGTGTTCTCAATCTTTCGTGCCCCCCTCCCCATGTTTTCCTGTGGAACTCGCGTATTTGGTTTTTTTGTTTCTTGGTTTTTATTTTATTTATTTTTATTTTTCAATATAGTAAATAATATAATTTTAAGAATTCTTTTTTATTTTATACCCGTTCCAAAAGAAACCGGGGGGGCCGGGCGGATGCCACCACTACCTAATGATAAATAACCTAAACCTTTAAATATAAACAATTGTTCACTTCCACTCTCACAGGCAGAAGGTTCAGGGAAGCCACAAAGAAAAGGGAGAACACAGCAAAGAAAGAACGCGAGGGGAAAAAGAATGATTGTTGAAAAAAAAATATTATCAAAACTAAAGGACTTTGGCCTTAATTCATATGAAAGTAAGGTGTGGGTTGCTCTGCTCTCAAGGGGAGTTTCTACCGCAGGGGAGCTTTCTGACATTGCAAATGTTCCAAGGTCAAGATCCTATGATGTTCTGGAAAGCCTTGAAAAAAAGGGATTTGTTGTGATGAAACTGGGAAAGCCAATAAAATATATTGCAGTGCCGCCGCCCGAGGCAATAGAAAGGCTAAAGAAGAGAGTTGCTGCAGAGGCCGAGGAGCACAGCAAGATTCTTGAAGAACTAAAGGACAGTGAGGTTATGTTACAGCTTACCTCTCTCCATACCGACGGGATAGAGACACAGGACCCAAGCGAGCTGACAGGGAGCCTGAAGGGAAGAGAAAATATATACAACCACCTCGAATATCAAATAAAATCTGCAAAGAACCGCGTTGTTATAGCAACAACAGAAGAGGGGCTCAAAAGAAAAACAGTGGCACTCCTTAAGCAGATAAAAAAAGCAAAAGAGAGGGGAGTTGAGATTATGATTGCAGCACCCTATACAGAAAAGACAAAGAAAGAAAGGGAAATGCTTTCAGAATATGCAGAGATGAAAAACATAACCATGCCAAGCACAAGGGCATGCATTGTGGACAACAAACAGGTTACGCTGATGCTTACAGACGACAAAGAGGTTCATCCGAGCTATGATCTTGCGATATGGATGAACTCGCCATATTTTGCCAAATCTTTGACGTCGGCTCTTAACTGATTTTTCTCTTACTTTATTCTCTTTTTTCTTTATCAAAAACTTTATATAGTCTATTCTTTAATTTATATTTAAAAACTCAAAGAGGTGCGCAAAACATGGTATTTTCATCAGGAGAACAGGTAATTTTAGCGGTCATAATCGGCACGCTTGCGGCAATAGTGTACAGTCTCAGAGTCCTTGTATTAATGGAAAGAAGGATTGCAAGGCTGGATGAAAATATTGAGAAGCTGGTTAAATCCGTGCTGAGAGAAGAACTGAAGATAGAAAAAGAAGAGCAAGTGATAGAAAAGGAACTGGGTAGAAAAAGAAAAATAAAGAAGAGATAAAATGGAACACCAGGTAGGGAAAGAGCTCCTTACATACTATAACCAGGACATTTCTGCAAAAGCAGGGCTTGAGACAATATATGCCCTTACACAGGAGGAAGGAATAGGGTTTGCAGAGCTGTTCCACGCCAGGGACGCGCTTTTGTCCAAAGAGCCGCACAATATTGTTCTCAGGAATATTACAGAGCAGTTTTTAAGCAAACTGTCCCGGCACAACCTTGGGCAGGAGGCGGGAGAAAAAAAACAAAGGCTGCAGGAGGCACTTGACGAAGCAGAGAAAAACGTCGCAATCCACGTATCAAAGAAGATAAAAAAAGGCAGCACCGCCTTTTTTCATTCATTGAACCACCACCTTGTCTCTGCGGAAAAGCACACATCAAAGCACAAGAACTTCTGGGTAAATCTTGTTGATAACTATCCGCTGAACTTTGGGTCTCTCTTTCACAATTTTCTTCAGAAAAACAGAAAAAATTCAAAGCTCTTCTTTGATCTTGCAATGGAAAAGGCAGTAGCTGAATCAGACGCGTGCTTTCTTGGTGCAGATGCAGTTACAAACAAAGGAAACTCAATCGTAAAGACAGGAAGTCAAATGGCTGCGGATATGGCGGCAAAGAACCGCGTGCCCCTCTATGTCTGTGCACCCTCATGGAAATTTGACTTCAGGGGGGAAGCAGCCAAGCATTTTTTCAAAGAAAAAGAGATAAAAAACAGGCAGGGCCACATCTTTGAAGAGCTCCCGAAGAACAAGATTACTGCCTATATAACGGAAAACGGAATTTTCAAGCCAGACCAGGCGTTCTCGGAGCTGAAAATCCATGGCAACCTTTTTAACTTCTGACCAGGGTATCAAAGTCCAGGCCTTTGTTTTCACACTCTTTTTTATGAAATACCATGTTCTGCCCCGTGTCCTCAAGGTCCTCAGGATTGACAAATACCCAGTCTCTTGAAAATTTTATTGCGATCCAGGGCTCTGCCCCAAAATACTGTGAGAAATTGGACAGCTGCTTTATCTGGTCTTTCTGAAAATATTTTTTATCGGCTTTTGTTGCCTTTACTTCTATTGCCAGTCTTCTTATGCCGTTGCCTGCAAGAAGATCAGGAGAAGGAAAGTGCATGCTTCCTGAACCTGCAGACCGCATTGCTGCCCAGGAAGCACCCCAGAGCATGTTAAGAAGTTCTCTCTCAGCATTGCTGCCTTTTATCTTTGACATATTTTTAGGGCCTGATTTTCATGAAATCGTGCGCAATTCGCACATCTCTGAAAACAGTTTTTGCCTCTTCCAGCACATTTTCCGGAGTTTTATATCGCTGTGACAAGTGAGTAAGTATAAGCTCCTTTACCCCGGACCGAGATGCGGCTGTTGCTGCCTGCCTTGCAGTCATATGCTTATATTCCTCTGCTTTGTTCTCCAAATCCGAAGTAAAGGAAGCCTCGGAGATAAGAAGATCCGCGTCCTGTGCCAGATCATAGACCCCGTTGCAGAGCATAGTATCAAGCACAACAGCAATTTTTTTGCCTTCTACAACATAAGTTGTGTCTTTAGGCGACACAATTTTTCCCTTCCACCTCACTGGTTTATTTTCCTGCAGTTTTCCCAGCAGCGGCCCATCCGGAATCCCAAGTTTTTTTATGACATTTGTCTTTATCCTTCTTTTATCCTTTTCTTCAATCCTGTAACCAAGGCACGGCATGCCGTGTTCAAGTTCCCTGGAAATGACAGAAAAGTCCCTGAATTTCAGTTCTGTGTTTTTTATTTCCTTAATCGAATGTTCAAACTCTATATTAAATGAAAATGCCTTAAACAGGTGTTCAAGCCTTTCTTTTGTCCCTTCCGGGCCGTATATCTCGAGCTTCCTGTCATAATCTGACGTGCCGAGCGTCTGCAGAAGCCCGGGGAGCCCAAGGACATGGTCTCCGTGCCAATGCGTTATGAATATCTTTGATATCCTGCCCGGCCGTATATCCGCTATTTTCAGCTGCCGTTGCGTCCCCTCCCCGCAGTCTATAAGAAGGCCTTCGCCATTATGAGAGATAAAAATAGACTGGTGGTTTCTTTCCTTTGTTGGCACCATGCTTCCTGTGCCGAGAAAAACAACTTCCATTTATGCAGGTAATGTATGTTTGTTTTTATATATTGTGAAGGGCAAGTTATTATTTTCTATATAGAAAATAATTAATAAAATAAAATTCTTTTTATACCCGGCAGGGTTCCAGACATATATGCCAAAACAAAAAGAAGATCCGGGGCCAAGAGAACCAGTCATGGCAAAATTCTACAAAGGAGAGGTGTTGCTGGAAAAATCTCCGGCAGCCCTTGAATTATTTAACCAGAGCAGATACGGGGCACTGCGCGGGGAGAGGGTAATTCTTTCACCAATAGAAGGGCTATACCTTCTTGAAAAAGAGAGACTTGAAGTAACAGATGCCAGAAACCATAAGCTGGACTATGATGAATATCTGAAAAAAGCAGCAAGGGCACAGCCGAATTTTCCAACAAGATATGCAGTGTTTAGGGATTTGAGGAACAGGGGATATATAGTCAAGACAGCCCTCAAGTTTGGAGCAGATTTCAGAGTATATGAAAGGGGAGTCAGGCCAGGAGACGACCATGCAAAATGGGTTGTTTATCCTGTCCAGGAAGGAGAAACCCTGACATGGTATGAATTTGCAGCAAAGAACAGGGTCGCGCATTCAACAAAAAAGAGGCTTCTGCTTGGAGTTGCTGATGAGGAGCAGGATGTTTCCTACTGGGAATGCCGCTGGGTGAGACCATAATCTTTATATAAGTACTTCACAATTTCTGAATGTATGATTGACAGGAACAAAGTGCTTTCTATTGTTAAGCTAAAAGGGCCGGTGCTTCCAATGGAGGTTGCAAAAGAGGTCGGCAGCGACACGATTTTCACAGGGGCGGTCCTCAGCGAACTCCTTGACAAAAAACTCATCAAAATAAGCTCTGCAAAAATAGGCGGAAGCCCGGTTTATTATGCAGAAGGACAGGAAGAAAGGCTCCACAGGCTCTATAATTATCTGAATGAAAAGGACAGGCGCGCATATGACCTGTTGAAGCAGCAAAAGATAATCAATGACTCAGAGGCAGATCCCCTTCTCAGAGTCGCGCTTAGGAGTATAAAGGATTTTGCAAAGGCACTTGAAGTAAATATGGACGGGGAGAAGATAATTTTCTGGAAATGGTATTTATTATCTGGAGCAGATGCAGAAAGAATAATAAGGGAAAAGCTTGGTATCAGGCAGGCTGAGCCAGAAGAGAGGAAAACAGAAGAGCCAAAAGAATCAAAAAAAGAGCCAGAGCAGAGAAAAGCCCAGAGAGAAGAAAGGAAAGAGGAGAAAAAAGAGACCCTGCCTGAGAAGAAAGAAGAGCAGAAAAAGCTTGAGAAAGAGGATACAGATGAAGGCGGCCACGAGCTCCTTGCAGATGTAAAGAAAGTTTTCAGGGAGAAAGGGATTGAAGTTCTTGAAACCGCAGTTATAAGGAAGAATTCAGACATAGAGATGACTATAAAAGTGCCCTCCCAGGTCGGCAGGCTGACATATTTCTGCAAGATAAGAAACAAGAAGAAAAGCAATGACAAGGACCTCAGCAGTGTCTATGTCGACGGCCAGGTAAAAAAACTCCCTGTATTGTATGTGACCACGGGGGAGCTGACAAAGAAGGCGCTTGAGAAATTAGAGAACGAATTCAAGATGATATCTGTACTATACCTGAAAAATGGGAACTAACCTCAGCACGATAATAGTGTCAAAAGAGATTACCCTGTCAGACCTTTCCGGAAAGCCTCTTGCAGTTGATGCATACAACCTTCTTTACCAGTTTATCACAACAATAAGGCAGCCGGACGGCACGCCTCTTATGGACTCCAAAGGGAATATAACAAGCCACCTTTCAGGCCTCTTTTTCAGGGTGACAAAGCTCATGAACAGCAACATAAAGCTGGCATTTGTGTTTGACGGAAAGCCGCCGGAGCTGAAGAAAGAAGAGATTGAGAGGAGAAAAGAGGTAAAGCAGGACGCCCAGAGGAAATATGAGAAGGCGGTTGAGGAAGAGGACATTGAGCTGATGAGAAAGTATTCGGCAAGGACAGCAAGGCTTACCCAGGAAATGATTGATGAATCCAAAGAGCTTGTTGCTGCACTGGGGCTTCCTGTAATCCAGGCGCCTTCAGAGGGAGAGGCGCAGGCATCATACATGGCAAAAAAAGGGGACGTATACGGCATAGTCAGCCAGGACACAGACGGGATGCTGTTCGGCAGCCCTATAATTATAAAAAACCTCTCTATAACAGGCAGGAGAAAAATAAGGGAGGCATACCATAAAGTCCTGCCTGAACAGATTTCACTTTCCGACAACCTTAATGAGCTCGGGCTGGATCAGGAACAGCTTATCATTGTTGCGATGCTTTGCGGCACAGACTTCAATGTGGGAGGAGTTAAGGGGATTGGACCGAAAAAGGCGCTCGCTCTTGTGAAGAAGCATAAAAAGGATTTCAATAAGGTTTTTGAAGAAGCGAAATGGAGCGAGTTTTTTGAGTATCCCTGGAAAAAAGTTTTCAGCACAATAAAAAATATTCCGACGACAGATGAGTATAGCCTGAAATGGGGGGCAGTTGACAGGGAAAAAATCTATGAAATACTTGTTGAAAGGCACGAATTCCTGAAGGAAAGAATTGACAGCTCAATTTCAGGAGTTTCAAAGAAACAGGCCCAGAAAGGCCTTTCAGACTTTTTTTGAATTACTTTTTTAAATCCAGATATAGTTCTAGACAGCATGCTTGCAGTAAAAGTCGAATTAAAAGATGCAGAGAAAGTAAAGAGAGAGATGATAGCCAAAGGCATATATGACAAAAATTACAAGCCAAAGAAGACAAAGACACACATTTTCTTTCCGGTCCAGGAAAAGCCAATGCCCCCGGCACTGAAAAAAGCAGTTGTCAAGACAAAGCTGAAAAAGACAGAACCAGAAGATTATAAAAAAATGCTCCTGGCCAGCATCCCAAAAGGTGTCAGTCTTCCCGCCTCATATGATATTGTCGGCGACATAATTATATTGGAGATAAAAGAGGACCAGGAAAAATACGAGAAGGAGATTGCCGGGGTACTTCTGAAAGCCCATAGGAACGTGAAGACAATCCTGAAGAAAGCCGGGATTCACGGAGGGGAATTCAGAACCCAGAAACTTAAGTGCCTTGCCGGAGAAAACAAAAAAGAGACCACATACACGGAGAACGGAGCAAGAATGAAGCTTGATGTTGAAAAAACTTATTTTTCATCCAGGCTTGCAACAGAAAGAAAAAGGATTGCAGCGCAGGTAAAAAAGAAAGAGAAAATTCTTGTCATGTTTTCAGGCATAGGCGTCTATCCCCTGGTTATATCCAAAAACACACCAGCCAGAAAGATAGTCGGGATAGAGAAAAACCCGGTTGCGCATAAATATGCAGAACAGAACCTGAAGCTGAACAAAGCAGTTAATATTGCACTGTATAAAGGAGATGTCAGGAAAATAGTGCCGAAGCTGAAAGAGAAATTTGACAGAATAATAATGCCCCTCCCGAAGGAGGCAGCAGGGTTCCTTGATGTTGCAGAGAAAGCATGGAAGAAGGGCACAATAGTCCATCTCTACGGATTCTCGCACCAGGATAATCTGGATGAGACAGAGAAAGAAGTCAGAAAATTCTGCAAGGCTAACAAAATAAAGGCGGGGATAATCAGGACCATAACCTGCGGCCAGTATTCACCAAGAAAATATCGTGTCTGCGTGGATTTTAAGATAAAATAGAAAAGCACATGCTCAGCAGTTACTACCCTTCTTCATCCTTGCGTCAGCGGGTGTTCACCTAATCATCGCATGCATCATATGAGAATGAGTATTGTTTTAAAAACTTAACCAAACATGTTCTTGTATTCCTTTGCTTCTGAATCTTCCTGTTCTTTGACCTTCTCCACAGCCCTTACAAAATCACTCTCAGTAACCCTGTCCCTGTTGTCCCTTATTGCAAAATACCCTGCCTCCGTGCATACGGCCCGTATCTCTGCTCCTGAGAAATCATCCATCAGGCTGTAAAGCTTTTCCTTATTTACTGAATCGGTGCTCATATTTTTTGAATGTATCTTGAATATCTCTTTTATGCCTTCTCTGTCAGGCAGAGGGACATTCACCATCCTGTCAAGCCTTCCCGGTCTTGTTACTGCAGGGTCAAGTATATCCCTTCTGTTTGTGCAGCCTATTATCTTTACATTGCCTAATGGCTCAAATCCGTCAATTTCTGCAAGAAGCTGCATGAAAGTCCTCTGCACTTCCCTTTCTCCTGATGTGCCGATATCAACCCTTTTTGCGGCAAGAGCATCTATCTCATCAATAAAAACAATTGAAGGTGCCTTTTCCTTGGCAAGCTGGAAAATTTCTTTCACAAGCTTTGCACCCTCTCCTATAAATTTCTGGACGAGCTCAGAACCGACAACTTCTATGAATGTGCTGTCTGTTGCATTAGCGACTGCCTTTGCCAGGATTGTCTTTCCTGTTCCCGGAGGGCCAAACAGCAAAACTCCCTTTGGAGGAGTTATGCCAATCTTTTTGAATATCTCGGGCCTCTTAAGCGGAAGCTCAACAACCTCTTTCAGTTCCTGTATCTGCTTATCAAGCCCGCCGATCTCCGCGAAGGTAAGTTCGGGCTTTTCAAGTATTACAAAGCGCTCAACATTGAATCCCTTTGTGCCCTGTATTTTCCTCAGGATATTGAGATTCTTCTGGTCAACAAGCACGTTGTCTCCTGCCCTAAGCCTTCCGCAGGATTCTGAAATGCATACAAAGAACTGGTTGCCATTAGGGACTTTTATGATGGCATTCTTGCCCATTATTTCCATTATCTCGCACATCATCAGAGGGGGGGTCCTGAACCTGTCAATCTCATTCTTAAGATGGTTGACGGTTTCCCTCAGTATCTTGTTCTCCTCTTCAAGGTCTGAAAGATTGGTAGAATAGGTAAACATCACATTGGATATTTCGTCTCCGCCGCTGTTGCTCCCCATCTTTATCAAGGATAGAAAATATATTAATAAATCTTATGTATAAACTATCAGAGGACAAAAGCCCCGGATTTTATTATCCAGTGCCTGTTTTTCTTTTTGTCTACGCCATAGATATCCAGTTTCTGCCTTGGAGAGTCTATGACAACATCCATATGATATTCTGTCGCGGCGTCTACTTCAAAACCAGAGCCAAAGGCGACATGGATCATATTGGCAATCTTCTCATTGACTATCAGGTAATCGCACAGCCTGGCGCTCGGGCTTGTGTTTATGGCGAACTCACCGACGTGGTTAAAATTCCTTTTTTTCAGCTCAATTATTTCCTTATCCAGGGATTTGTTCTTTTCCTGCTCAAGGATGGTTTTCCACGCATCCCTTTTTCTTTTTCTGAAGGCGTCACCAACAATTTTCGGGGCGCTGATTAATTTATAGCCGTTCTTTTCCGCCTCGACAATGAACAGATTGTCTTTGTCAAGCCTGTAGCTCCTGTCAACATTTATTATGACATCCCCAACAATCCTCCCGATAACATATGTTGGTGTTGTAAATGCCTCCCCGCCCGGGATATTGGCCATCATGCCGGTTTTCTTCTTCATTATTTTTAGTATCTGCGGCTCGATAATGTATCTGGCGTCCGAATCGCTGTCCATTATAAGCCTTCTTGTCCCGTCTTTTTTCACTAAGCCGACTTCGAAATCACAGCCGTTTTTTATGTTGCTCCTGACGACAATTTTTTCACATTTTTCCATGATTGCAGCGATTTCCCTGTTCCTTGCCCTCATCTTCTTGTAGTCGACAAGTGTGCTGTCAACAAAGATATCAATCGGGACAGTAGAGGTGAATGCCAGTCTTGTCCTCGGCGGCCTCGGGTCAACCATTGCCTGCGGATACCAGTGGAATTTGTATATTATCCCGCCGGGAGAATTCCATTTTGTCTTGAGGTCCGGGCTCGGGTATCCAATCATTTCTCCAAAAAGATGCTTTCCGTGGTATCCTTTCCCTGAAATAAAGAATGAGGCCTCGTTTGTCTTTATCCTGTCAAGCCTAAGTGCCTTTGAAAGCTTCTTGTATGCTTTGAAGACAGGCAGTTTTATGTCTTTTGAAAGCTCCAGCCCAAGCAGCGTGGTTGAAAGCTCAGAGACCTTTTCAGGCACATCCCTGAGCCCGGACCTCGGAGTGGAGGCCTTTATTGATATTGATCTGCAGAATTTTGAAGAGAGGAACATGTCATAGGCAATAGCATAGGAATCCATGTAATCCTGCAGAGGGTGTGCCAGGAATTCCTTCTCCCTTATCAGCTCAAACCCTATTCCGAATTTCTCTGATTTCTTGATGGCAAACACATTTTCTACAACAGCGTCTGTTGTTTTCTTTAATTTTACTGCCATAAAGGGCCTGAACCATTTTGTTTTGTATGCCAGCTTCAGATCGCCCTCAAAACCTTTTGCTCCGACCTTCAGGATTAAATCCGGCTTTTCAAAAAACTTCTCCAGCCCCTTTATGTTTGCTTTGTCAAAGACCTCTCGCAGGGCTTTTTCAGCGGCTCCAGATTTCTTTGCCAGAAGGTTTTCATATGTTTTCCAGACATCAAACAGCACTTCATAACCTTTGTTTTTGTAGCCCATTGAGACATGCATGTCCATCTTGAGTTCTGATGCTGCCCTGGAAAAAGGGGCGAATGAGAAAAAGGCATCCCGGTTTATCTTGCCGCAGACAAAAATATTTTTTGCCTTTTCCTTTCCTAAGGCTTTTTTATAATACGCGACTTCCTTATCAAATATTTCCTTGTTATATCTCATTTTATTATCACTAGCTCCTTTTTTGACTTTGTCAATATCTTCAGCCTGCTATTCTTCAGGACAACAGTGTCCTCCACCCTTATCCCGTATTTTCCCGGAAAATAAAGCCCGGGCTCTATGGTGAATACAATGTTCTCCTTAATATGCTTTTTGTCTTCTGAATAGAGAGACGGCGGCTCATGTATTTCCAGGCCTACGCCGTGCCCGAGAGCATGCGTGAAAAATTCTGCATGGCTGTTGAACATTTTTATGGCCGAATTGTAAAGCTCGCTGAAAGCCACCCCTTCTTTGACTTCGCTCTCGCAGGCAGCAAGCACACCAAGCACAAGGGAGTAATTTCCCAGCTCTTCTTTTGTGGGATTTCCCATATAAAGCATCCTGCTCATGTCAGAGCAATAGCCCCTGTATTTTGCGCCGAAATCAAGCAGGAGAAACCCATTTTCAATTTTCTTATCTCCGGCATAATGCGGCTGGGAGCTTCCTTTTCCGGAAGCAACAATAGGCGGAAATGACAGCTCGCACCCTGCCTTTCTTATGTTTCCCTCTATGAATTTTTTCAGTTCCCCTTCACTTCTGAACCTGAAATTCCTGCATATGTCAGAGAAAACCCTGTCTGCAACATCGCTTGCTTTTTGCATATATGCAATTTCCTTATCCTCTTTTACCATGCGTATCTCAGCGCACAGCCCGGAGATATCGGTATATCTTGCTTTTACGGATTTCTTAAGCCTCTTATAGAGTGCTACAGAACATTTGTTTTCCTCAATCCCTGCCTTATCAATCTTGGACCTTGACAATATTCTTGAAAGGATCTCCAATAAGAATTTCTTTTTTTCAGCTTTATATACTTTTAATTTTGTCTTCAGCGCCCTCTCATATTCCATTTCGGGTGCAAGCAAGAATGAAGATTTCTGGGTGATAACAAGAATCCCAAGCCCCAAATACCCAGCAAGATATTCCATGTTGACATTGGGCGGATTGTCAAGGCAGAAAAAGAAAGCAGCACCTATGTTCTTTTCTTCTAGTGCAGATTGCAATTTCCTGATTCGCATTTCCAGCAAATAAAAGTCAGGGCTTAATAAAAGTTGCTATCTTATGGCATTATGTTTCTGCTAAAGAAAAACATAAATGCATATATTATACAGAAAATGATAAAGAAAACATACCAAGAAGACAACAATAAATCCAAGGTTTTATTAGTAAAACCTTTGGAAATTTCAGTCTCATTAATTCTCCTTCTGTCTTTTGCTTTCCTCTTCTGAATCTTCTTTTTAAATACTTTAAGTTCTTCCTTCCTCATCTCAGGAAATACAATTGAGGAATAATTACAGTTTCTACACATTTTTCTTGTGGAACCGCCCCAAGCAAGCATATCTCTAGATAGGTCGTTTTCGACATTAGTACTTCCGCATCTTGGGCAAACCAGAAAAAAGCTTTTTCTCATCTTTTCAAAGAGACAAATTTTAGTATTATCTAGTTACCTGATAGCTTTCAACAAGCTCTTTCAACGCCTTTGCTTTTTTGTCTTTCTCAAAATGCTCCCTGACAGGGTGTACAAGCTCGTTGATGTAATATGCAGTTGCTTTCTTCAGGTCAAGAGGATGAATCTTTCCTTCTCCATATAGCTTTTCAAGTTTTGCATAGCCTTTTACAGTGAGATTTCCGCCGAACTTCTCAGGCCTCTTTATCTCAAAAGCCTCAAATTTCTCAAAAACAATATACCTGCAGTATTCCAGAACAGGATTTTCGGCAGTCTGTCTCTCAGGACACCAGGCCTTGTTCATCTTTCTTTCAATGTCCTCTTTTGTGTCTGTCATGAAGATGGCTGTATCGGGTTTTGACTTAGACATCTTGAGGTCGATGGTGCGCTCTGCTGCATCCTTTCCTTCTGTTTTCGGAGGCTCATTAAGCCCCATAAGCATATGATGCGAGACAATGACGGGCTTCCAGAACCCTATAGACGGCCCGATTTCCCTTGCCAGGACATTGACTTTCCTCTGGTCCATTCCAAGCTGGCAGATGTCTGCTTTCAGGTGAAAAATATCAGCAGCCTGCATGCAGGGGTAAATGATATGGGATGCCTGCAGTGATTCACTTTCTGAGCGGCCCATGATCTGCACTGTCCTGAGAATTCTTTTCACTGTGCTGTGCCTTGCAATCTGCATTACAGTCTTCCAGTATTCGCGGTTGTTAAGGAGCTCAGAAGCCCAGACAAACTCAACATTCTCGAAATCCATGTCGCAGGCTTTCCACACCTCTATGAAATATTTGCCGACATTCTGTATCCTGTCAAGGTCGCCGCCCATCTTGTTGTTTGCCCAGCCGTGCCAGTCTGCAACAAGCATCTTGAAATGCGCCCCGGCCTTTACCATCTTGTTGACATTGATGGCTCTAAGGATTCCCTGTGCAATATGTATCCTGCCGGACGGCTCAAATCCGTCGTAGGCAATGAACTTCTTTTTTTTGCTGAGAAGCTCTTTCAGCTCCTCTTCCAGAACAATCTCTTCCCCGACTTCCCTAACCAGCTTCAGCCTGTCTTCTGTATTCATACGGGAAGCTTAAAGGAGAATGATTAATAAATTTTATGCTGAAAATAAAGAAAGGCGGACAGCGAACCAGTTTTCCCACACATAGTGCAGTACCGGCTGGAACGTCGGCAGTTTTTACTTCTGTGTTCGAAATGGGAACAGGTAGCTCCCTGCCACTATGGCCGTCCATAGTGGTGGAAACAAGGACCCTTTATAAAGTTAACTTTTTATAGTCACTCACGAAAAAACTAGTGATTATTTCTTACTTCGACCATTTCTTTTATAATTTCCCTTATATTCATAGTTATTTTCCAATCAGGATAATCTCTCTTAAATTTCGACATATCAGTATAATAGCATATATGGTCTCCAACCCTGTTTTTGTCGCTGTATCTGTAATCCAGTTTCAGTCCGAATTCTTTTTCTAGGATTTCTATTATCTCAAGTATTGAAGCAGAATTTTCCTTGCCCCCTCCAAGGTTATAGACAGCGCCCTTTTTCGGTTTTTTATAGAATTCATAGAAAGCAGAAACAACGTCCCTGCTGTGGATCTGGTCCCTAACCTGCTTTCCCTTGTAGCCGAAAATAGTATACGGCAGTTTTTTCTTTGCGCAGTTCACAATATAAGCCAGGAAGCCATGCAGCTTTACTGCGCTGTGCTGCGGGCCCGTCAGACAGCCCCCCCTGAACACACCAACATTCAACCCGAAATATTTCCCGTATTCCTGGCACAAAACATCAGCGGCTGTTTTTGAAGCCCCCATAAGACTATGCGTGCTGTTGTCTATAGACATCTCTTCACTGATACCTTTTTGCGATACCCCAGCCAGCTTTTGTTTTTTCCTGTAATCAAATCTTGCAGCGGTCTCTGTAAGCTCTGCCATGTTAGGCATATCACCGTATACTTTGTTTGTTGATGTAAATATGAACACGCCATTCTGGGAATAGAGCCTGAATGCCTCGAGAAGGTTAAGAGTGCCTACAGCATTAATATCAAAATCAGTGAAAGGCTCTTTTGCCGCCCAGTCATGGGAAGGCTGCGCTGCCGTGTGTATTATCAAATCGAATGGTCCTTTTTCTTTAAACAATTTCAGAATCTTTTCCCTTTCTCTTATATCAACATCCATATGTTCAAAGTTTTTGCTGAGTTTTGTTAGGTATGCGGTATTTCCTCTGGTATCTCCGCCTTCTCCGAAGAAATATTTTCTCATATTGTTGTCAATGCCGATGACAGTTGCCCCCTTTTCCAGGAAAGACCTTGAGGATTCAAAACCAATAAGTCCGCCGCAGCCGGTAATGAGAATTTTTTCTTTTTTCATCTTTTATTTTCGTTTCTGTATTTATTTAAATCATTTTTTGATTTTATCTTTATCACGCCGGAAGTGCTCAGATAGCCGTTAAGCAGACCTTTTTTGGCAAGCTCAGGGAACAGCTCGTTTTCCAGGCTGTTGTTTGTGTATTCAAGTATTTCCGGCCTGGCAACAAAAACAGAGGAAAACCCAAGGTAGATGTCATTTTTATCAGGCTTTTGTATGAAATCCAGTATTTTTGAGCCCTCAACCTTAACAATCCCCTTTTTGCCTGGATCAGGAGAAGCAGTCAGCAGCAATGTTGCAAACCCCTTTTTCTTGATATGCTCATTCCAGAGCTCTTCCACGTTAAGATGCGGAAACAGTATGTCGCTATAAACAACAAGGAAATCCGAGGTTATTTTGCCTTTTACAAGCCTCAGCGAGTCAGCTGAGCCTAATGATTCTTTTTCCTCAACATATTCCAGCACAACTCCGTATTTTGAGCCGTTCTGCACTATTGAGAATACAGCGTTTATTATGTTTCTTCTGGCAATAAGAAAGACTTTCCTAAAGCCATTTTCCTTCAGGGTCTTGAGCGTGCTTTCAACCACAGTCATGCTGCCTGCTTTTGCGGTTATCCTGTAGTCTTTATCTGACAGCTTAAGATCCTCTTCAGGCCCGCCTGAGAGGATTACGGCAACTTTGCTGTCTCCAAGCGCATTATTTACAAGAAGCTCTATTGCCTGGCTCCTGTTCCTTATGTAGATATTGTCTATTATTTCGTCTATTTCTCTAAGCGTGCTTTCACTCAGAGTAATAGATATTTTTTCCTTCATATACGGGGGTGGGAAAATCAAATATATAAACGTATCGTATAAAGTAGGATAAGGGTAAGATATTTATATAATCTGCATTACCAGAGAGCCATGAACATATCAGTTGTAGGTTTGGGTTACGTAGGCCTTATACAGGCCGCAGGAATGGCAAAACTGGGCCATAATGTGCTTGGCTCTGATATGGATAAGAATAAAGTTGATAAAATCAACAGCAAAGAGCCGCCGATATATGAGAACGGCCTGAAAGAAATACTCCAGGAGACAGTTCCTTCCAGATTTTCAGCTTATCAGGAGCTGAAAAAGCCGTTTATGGAGTCAGATGCCACATTCATCTGTGTCGGCACGCCTTCAAAGAGGCAGGGAGAGATGTCCCTGCACCAGCTTGAAAATGTGATGAGGCAGTTGGGAGAACTTCTTAAAGAGAAAAAATACCATATTTTTGTAATAAAAAGTACAGTTGTGCCAGGAACATGCGAGAACATTGTAATCCCGGTTGTTGAAAAAGCAAGCGGAAAAAAGTTCAAAAAAGACTTCTCAGTTGTAATGAACCCGGAATTCTTAAGAGAAGGGGAGGCGCTTGAGGACTTTTTTGACCCTGACAGGATTGTCCTGGGCAGTTCAGATAAAACAGCACTGAAAAAAATAAAAGAGATCTACAGTCCATTCAAATGCCCTGTGCTTGAAACAGGTTTTAAAGAGGCAGAAATGATAAAATATGCCTCAAACGCCTTTCTTGCAACAAAAATATCCTTCATCAATGAGATTGGGAACATATCAAAGACATTTGGGATAGACACAAACATAGTTGCAAAAGGAATAGGCATGGATAAGAGAATCTCCCCACATTTCCTGAAGTCAGGGATTGGCTTTGGAGGCAGCTGCTTCCCTAAAGATGTCAATGCTATAGTCTACAAGGCTACAGAAAAGGGATATAATCCAAAATTATTAAGGTCTGTACTTGATGTCAACAGGGACCAGCCCCTTAAGATGATAGAGCTGCTTGACAGGAAAGAGGGCCCGATTAAGGGAAAGAAAATAGGCCTGCTCGGGCTTACATTCAAGGCAGGGACAGATGACATAAGGGAAAGCCCGGCGCTTGTTACAATCAAAGAACTGCTTATGGAGGAGGCAGAGCTTTACATATATGATCCGAAGGCAATGGAAAAGACAAAGAAGCTCTTTCCTCACCTGAATTATCTTAGCTCAGCACAGGAAGTTGTTGATGAGTGCGAGGCAGTACTAATACTTACAGAATGGCCGGAGTTCAGGACCCTTGATTATGGCAAAAAGCTGGTCATAGACGGCAAGAACCTCTTCTTTGACAACCACAGGCCAGAGAATTACGAGGGGATTTGCTGGTAATTTTTCACCTATAAAATCCTCCTTTCTACATATATTTTAAAGACAAGATATTTAAACAAGAGTATTTTAATTTTGAAAAATGTTTTTTAAAACCATATTAAAGAAAATATCTAAACACAAGATTGTCCTGTTTTTGATATTATTGAATTTAACCTTAAATCTCATAGGTATTAATTTTGGTCTTCCTGATACGTGGCATCCCGATGAACTTACACATTCTGTTACAAGAATGCTGTCAGAAAAAACACTTAATCCTGGAAGATTCACGTATCCTTCTTTTTACCATTATGTGCTCATAGCTGCGAATATACCCTATTCGGCATTTTTACTGTTATCAGGAAAAGCGGCGATGTTAGCGACAGATTCAGTACTAAGGCAACAGACAATAGCAATAATCTTTCTGACGTCTAGGATTGTTACTGCCTTTTTTGGAAGCATACTGGTTTTTCTTATATACATTATAGCAAAAAAAGTCTCGAATGAGAGAGCGGCCATTATCTCTGCTGCCTTTGCATCTCTAAACATGGCCATAATTACATACTCACATTTTGCAACATCAGACATGCCAGTAACTGTAATGTCTATGCTCTCTATCTATATGATACTCAGACTTTATGAAAAGCCAATACGTATGAATTATATCCTAACCGGGCTGGCCATAGGGCTTGCTACAGGAACAAAATATTATGCGGTAGTGTTGGTTCTTTTATTAATAGGAGCGCATTTACTTGCAACAAAAAAAGTTTCAATAAATAAAAATTTAATAATCTCAGGTATGTTGTGCGCTGTTGGATTTCTAATTACTACCCCTTTTGCAATTCTTGACTTTAACACCTTTTTTAGAGATACCACACTTCTTTTTACGACCGTGCAAACAGTCCAAAATCTTTACGACCCCGTAACAGCGTTATCCTATTTTTTCCATCTAGATAATGGTCTCGGAACACCCCTTTTTATCCTTAGTTTAATAGGAACAGCATATTGTGTTTATTTGGCAAGAAAAAATAATAAATTACTGCTTCTTTTGTCATGGGCAATAGGATATTTTTTGCTTGTATCTTATATCATACACTTCTCATTTTTAAGATACATACTTCCTGTTGTGCCAATAATTATTATCTTTGCAGGTGTTTTTTTCAATTATTTGCTTTCATTTAAGAGACACAGAATAATCACTTACTCTTTTCTTTTTGCAGTTTTGTTATTCAATTTTTCATATGCAATAAAAACAGATATGCTCTTTGTAAAAGATTCTCGTTATTCTTCCACGGAATGGATAAAAGAGAATATACCTGATAATTCTAATATATTGATATTTGCGCAAAACCTTAGGTATTTTCCTGACATATCCTCTGAAAAGAACGTAAGTTATCTTAATGTTACAGATTTTTCAAGTGTTGAAAGTCTAAGAGAAGCAATCAAAAAAATATCACCAGATTATATAATCGAGTCAAGTCTTTACTATAATAGGTACCTCTACTATACCAACATGTATCCAAAAAGATCCCCTCTGCAAGATCTTTTCGGTTATGTGAGCCACGAGCCAGTCGCAACTGATTTTTATAGAGAACTTATAAATGAAAAATTAGGATATTCATTAATTAAAAAATTCCCGGAAGAAAAAGAGGACGTGCCTGATCCTGAGTTTATAAATCCAACAATTTTAATATTCAAATTAAATAACTAAGGCAACCTAAAGATTATTTTGATACCAATCCACCGTTTTTCTAATGCCTTCTTTAAGTTTTGTTTTTGGGGCCCAATTTAATTTTTTCTTCATTTTTTTAGCACTTAAAATTTTTTTCATGGCACCATCCGGCTTTTCAGCCTGCAAAACAAATTCTCCTTCCCAACCAACAATTTCTTTTATTAATTTAGCCATATCTATTATAGAAATCCCCTTTGTCACGCCAACATTCATAATTTCGTTGGGCTCAAATTTTTCAATATTCTCTATAGTTTTCAATATTGCCATTGCACCATCCTCAACATAGAGCCACTCTCTGACAGGTTTTCCTGTTCCCCATATTTCAACATGCTTTTTGCCTTTATTTTTTGCGTCTACAATTTTTGAAATCAATGCCCCCAAAGCATGCGACTTGATAATCTCAAAATGGTCTCCGGGCCCATACATATTCGGAAATATCAGATGTACGGGTCTGAAGTTTGGATTGATCTGGCAGTAAGCAAAACAATGCCCCCAAAGCATCTTTCTTGGCAGACCATAGGTAAGCACGGAAGGATGCATTTCGCCATCCCACCATTTTGATTCCTCATAGATTTCCATATTTCCCGGATATGTACAGTTCGGCATTATATTGATTAATATTGGGATGCCTGCTTCATTACATACTTTAACAACATTCATACTAATTATAGAATTATCTTCAAATACTTCTACAGGATGCAGTTTATTATATGCTATGCCGCCGACATGTGCGGCACAATGAATCATAATATCTGGCCTTATTTTCAGAACATGTTTCCTGAATAGATCGTAATTAGTTATATCAATACCTTCTTTCCTGCTGACAGAGAAAACTTTGAATTTATTGGACTCAAGAAGTTTAATCACATTCTTTCCCAGAAATCCGGTTCCCCCAGTTACAATAATCTTTTTCATCTTTATTTAATAAATACACAAACAACTTTTTAAGTTTATGCTCTACTTTTCTTTAAAATAACAACATATGATGAGCCAAGAGGTCCAGGCTTTCTTTTTTGCACACTTCTTTTTACTATGCCAATTTCAGCATCCATTATCCAACTAAGTACTTTATTTAACGGTTTAGGGAGGGGTTTCAGCACATTTGAAGACTTCTTGTTTGGGAAGAGCTTTTTCAGAAAAGTAAGAAAAACAAACAAAGGCAACAGAAGAATGTTAAAATGGCTTATAGTGAGGATTTTCAGCTCGCATTCTTTGGCGATATACCTGATTCTTCCTATATTGTATCTTCTATGATGATGGTATGCATCGTCATTACTGCTCCAGAGCCATTTATGGGCAGGAACAATAAGAAACAAAATTCCATCTTTTTTGCACACTCTTTTCATTTCGCCTAATGCCCGTATATCGTCTTCAACGTGTTCGATGACATCAAGGGCAGTTACAATATCAAATGTGTTTTCTTTAAAAGGAATATCGAGAATACTCCCATATCTTATATTTTTTTCAAAACCCCTCTCCTTGCAGAAATTAATGGCGTTTTCATCCACATCTATGGCCATGAAATCCAGTTTATTTTTTTTCAGATAATCGAGAAATGCCCCTTCACTGCACCCAACATCCAATAACTTCTTTTTATCTAAATCAGCATACATGTCTTTCAGTAAAGAAATCACTAACTTGTTTCTTGCATTCCCAAACCACCAACCACCTTTTTGCAATGCATATATTTTTCTGAACACTTCCACTTCCATATTAATAACACCGTTTCTCCTTATTTTTATAGATATCTTATTTATTAATCAGCCAAGATGATTTCATCGACTGGAATGTCCCATTCATTCGTTTCTAGTTTATTCATTAATTGATGTCTGTAACAAAGACCTACAATTCTTTTTTTCCCTTTTATTTTCTCCAAAAATCTATCAAAATAACCCTTTCCCCTCCCTTTTCTGTTTCCTTTCTCGTCAAACATCCTTCCCGGCACAAAGAAAATTTCAATATCTTCTTTTGTCACAGCAATTCTCTTTTTTGGTTCATCAATCCCGTATGCCCCCTTCTGCAGCAACTCAAATTCTCCGATTTCCGATAATTCAATCTCATTTTTCTCTATATTGGACAGCGGTACCACAACACGCTTTCCACTAAACATCAGATATTTTATTATATTTCTAGTCTCGACTTCGTCATCCTTTGAAATATAAATAAATATAGTCTTAAAATCTCTGCACATCTCCAGAACTTTCCTTTCGTAGTCTTTAATATCCATATTAACAGGTTAACCATATGTATAAATAAAGTTTATAAAGATTTCTTAATTATCTTGGATGATGAAACTACTAGATGGCATGAAAGTCAGTGAAGGTATCTCTACCAATCTTGCAAAAATTACAGGCAAATTAAATTTAAAGCTTTCAATAATCTTGGTTGGCAAAAACCCATCATCAGTTGTTTATGTAAATGCTAAGAAAAGAAAATGCAATACATTAGATATTGAATGTGATGTAGTTCATTTTGATAATGATGTTAAAGAAAAGAAAATTCTCGAAAAAATTGAATTACTTAACAATGATAGGATGGTTTCCGGAATTTTGGTCCAGCTTCCTCTCCCCTCTCATCTTGACACAAGAAAAATACTAGATTCTGTTGATATAGGTAAAGATGTCGACGGCCTAAATTCATATTATCTAACAAAAATATTCCTGAATGAGGAGAAAATAGTTCCATGTACTCCAAAAGGAGTTATAACATTGCTTGATTATTATAAAATTAATTTATACGGCAAAAGGATATGTATTCTTGGTTTTAGCAATATAGTTGGGAAACCCCTAGCTGCAATGTGTATTAACAGAGGGGGGACGGTAACTATATGCAACAGTAAAACAAAGAATATAAAAGAGCACACACTAAGGTCAGATATAATCATGAGCTCTGTTGGGAAACCAAAGCTGGTAACAAAGAACATGGTTTCGGATGGAGCAATTGTTGTAGATATAGGTTTTTCAAAAATTAAAGGAAAGACATATGGTGATGTTGATTTTAACAACGTCAAAGAAAAATGCGCATATATATCTCCGGTTCCCGGGGGAGTCGGGCCAATGACAATAGTAAGTCTAATACAAAATTTAATTCTCTTAAAGAAACTTAAGGACAATTTCTGAATCTTTTATCACATTGAATTCCAAAGTTCTTCAAATCTAAAAAACCTCTTTTTATTTTTTCTGAATAATGCATATCCTTCTCTATTTGGCCATGAGAAGTAAGAATGACCTCCTTCTTTTTGCTTAATCGATTTTATTTTGCCTTTCTTTAACTTATTATTGATTTCAGAAATCATCTTCTCTATCAATTTTGAACTCTTATAATATACTCTCTGCATAGTGTCATTGGTATCTATAGTATATTTTTTCTGCAAAATTATTTCTCCGGTGTCCAGCATCGTATTTATGTAATGTGCAGTTACGCCACCTTTTTTCTCATTGTTCGCCGTGACCCAAAAATACGCACATAGCCCCCTGTATTTTGGTAATAAAGAATCATGAAAATTTATACAGCCATTCTTTGGGATTTTCAAAACCTCTTCCTTTATTTTCTGTGGATAAGAGACACTATAAATAATATCTGGCCTTAATTTTTTCATTAAATTTATAGTCTCTTCGCTATTGATATCTGCCGTCTTAAATATTGGAAATTTATATTCTTTTGAATATTTGATAAATGGTTTTAATTGTCCAATATTTAGTGAAGTTTTGATTCTATAGATTTTCTCTTCAAACCATTTGTAAAGACAAAACTGAAAAAAACTCTTCTTAAGCAAGAACCGCACCGAGCCAAAGAAAGATTTTTTAGGGATAATGAAATCAGGAAATATTACACCAATAATCTCTTTTTTATTTTCCCTCAAAAAATTTTTCAGGGCAATATTTGCATACATGTGGTCATTAGATAAGATAAGTATTTTCATTCTATGCTTTCAGTTCCAACAATTATTTTTCATAAAATTTGATAATAGTTCTGCAAACATATTCTATCTGTTCTTTTGCGAGGCTGCAAAACACAGGCAGAGAAAGGCCACAAGTATAGGCCATCTCGGAAATATGATAGTTCTCATTCTTGCTCTTTAAATCAGAGAAGCATGGCTGCTTATGCAAAGGATAAAAGAATCTTCTTGTCTCTATCTTGTTTTTTTCAAGATAATCAACAAGTTCTTCTACCTTTTCTGCAAGAATGTTTGCACGGAAAGGTACGATATTTGTGTAGCTATTTTCTCCAAGAAACTTTATCTGTTTTACATTTTTCAGAAGATTTTTGTACATAGCATAATTATTCAGTTTTATTTTCTCAATTTCTCCAAATTTTTTTATTTGAGCAACACCAACGGCGCACTGCAAATCTGTCATTCTAAAGTTCATTCCAATCCCCGGATGGATAAATGTGCTGCTATGTGGTCTTCCCTGATTCCTAAGAAGCTTTATTCTTTCATATATAATCTCATTATTTGTTAGTATCACCGCACCTTCTCCTGTTGTTATTGTCTTATCTGCAAAAAAAGAAATCATGCCCACATCCCCAATAGTGCCGGTATGTGTTCCTTTGTAAAATACGCCGAAGCCTTGCGCAGCATCCTCGATAACCAGCAGATTGTGTTTTTTTGCAATACGCATTATGGGATCCATATCACATGACTGGCCATAGATATGGACAGGCATTATCGCTTTGGTTTTTTTGGTTATTTTTTCTTCAATTTTTTCTGGATCCATGTTTAAATCTGTCTTTGCAACATCCACAAAAACAGGAGTTGCACCAGTAAATGCAATTGAGGAGCCAGAGGCATTAAATGTAAAATCAGACACAATAACTTCATCGCCTTTCTTGATCCCACAGCCAAGCAAACACAGGAACAATGCAAGAGTGCCATTAGACGCCAGGAGGGCATATCTGGCTTTTGTAAATTCCTGCAGCCTGTCAAGAAATTCCTTGGCAAAAAGCCCTTCAGACAGCCATTTATTCCTGATAACAATCTCTAGATTTTGCAATTCCTCCTTGCCAACATAAGGCTCTAATTGTGGTACTTTGTATTCCATGTTTCAACACCTAAAACCATCACTATCGTCTAAAATAATTTAAATTTTACAAATGCTTTCCAGGCCATCTTGAGCAACAAAAATAAATGCTTGAATTTACTGATTATATTTTTTCCATAGGCCTTTGGTTCACCATATATTCTAGGAACATAATGTACAGGTATTTCAACAACTTTTAAATTATGCCCTATTGCTCCGAATATCAGCTCAAAATCACCAAAAGGGTCAAAATCACCAAAATAACTTATATTTTTTCTTATCTTAAGATAATTTTTTTTGGAAATGGCTTTGAAACCACACAATGTGTCTGTGAACCTTTGGCCTAAAATAACCGTAAATAGGTTTCCAAAGAACCGATTTATTATAAAATTGCCAAAAGGCATAGCATCTTTTTCCATTGCATAGACTAGGCGCGTGCCATTTACATATTCTCCAAGACCAAGTGCATATGCATCATAAAAGAGCTTTATCTCTTCCGGCGGGGAAGTAAGGTCTGCTTCAAGCCAGCACACAAAATCACCTTTTGCATTATCGAATCCCATCCTGAAAGCATCACCCTGTCCAATCCCTCTTTGTTTCAGGAATTTTATATCTTTATCAGGGTATTTCTTAATCATTTCCTTGATTTTTTTGACAGTATTGTCTTTTGAATGCCCTTCAACAAACAATATTTCTGTGTTTTTTCCCATAGAAGGTATTTTTTTTACAAGCTCCTCAATATTGCCCTCCTCATCTCTACAAGTTATTACAACCGAGGTGGTTATGTCCTTGACATTGTCCGGGGGGCACATTAGCCGGGCTATCACGACTTGTTCAAGGCAAAACCGCCTTATTACCGGCAATTTTGATATTAATGTGTTTGATGCTTCAGAGACAATGGGAAAATATTTCGGAAACAGGAGGAAAAAATCCCTCTTAATCACTTGGTATCCGGCAATATAAAGGAAATTATCAATATCATCTATAGAAGGCCAGTTAAATATCATTTCAGGCTTCTTCATTCCTAAAGATTCAGATATTTTTAGTATAGGGTTCCACAGTTGATTGTAATAGTTTATTATGAGCCTTGTGTCTGAACTACACATCTTTGAGATATTCTGAAGCAGTCTCTGTATATTCTTTACAGACCCGATAGTACCGGAGATTATAATATAATCAAATTTAAAATCAACAGAAAAAGATTCAATATCTTCACAATAGAACTTTATTTTAGGATATTTTTTCTTTGCTATTTTTATCATTCCATCACTTATATCAACTCCAACACCATAAGAAGAGTAAAGATTTCCAATTAAATTACCAGCACCACATCCAAGCTCCAGTATACTGCTGTTTCTCGGGATGTTATTTCTATAATATCTTAGTATTTGACTATGATAATACATATTTTTTTTATACCAGGTGTCCCATCTTTTAGAAACAGAATTATTGATCTCCCTTATTTTATTCAGCTTATCACCCACCATAATAGCATTCCAACCCCGCCCTAATCATAATATTCGCTCGCGGAGCTTTCCTTCCAGTCAGATTCCACCATAATTCTCACAAGCTCTTTAAACTTTGTTTTTGGTTGCCATTTTAGTTTTTTCTTGGCTTTTGTTGAATCCCCAAGCAGCGTATCAACCTCTGCAGGTCTGAAGTATCCTTTGTCTATTCTAATTATAGCTTTGCCGGTTTTTTTATCGATTCCAACTTCATCCAGGCCTTTACCTTCCCATTTAATCTGAATTCCAAGAACATTACATGTTTCTTCAATAAACTCTCTTACAGAATGGTTTTCTCCTGTTGCAATGACATAATCTTCAGGTCTCTCCTGTTGCAGCATAAGCCACATTGCCTCAACATAATCCTTAGCATACCCCCAATCTCTCTCTGCATTAATATTTCCAAGATAAACACAATCCTGCAATCCTTTTTTCACTCTGCACAGCCCCAATGTTATTTTTCTTGTTACAAAAGTTTCACCCCTTCTTGGGGATTCATGATTAAACAGGATTCCATTGCAGGCAAATAAATTATAGGCCTCCCTGTAATTTACAGTTATCCAGTAAGAAAAAACTTTTGCGCAGGCATACGGGCTTCTCGGATGAAACGGGGTTGTTTCTTTCTGTGGTGTCTCCCATACTTTACCAAATATCTCTGAGCTTGATGCCTGATAGAACCTTGATTTGAACTGATTTTCCCTTAATGCTTCTAGTATTCTCAGCGTGCCCAACGCAATAGTGTCAGCTGTATATTCAGGAATCTCAAAACTGACTTTTACGTGACTTTGGGCTCCAAGATTGTAAATTTCATTTGGTCTGATAGTCCTTAATATGTGGTTTATGTTACTAGCATCTGTAAGGTCACCGTATATAGTATCAAATCTTGGATGATTGTAGATATGGTTTATCCTTTTTGTATTAAATGAGCTTGATTTTCTTTGTATCCCATATACATTATAGCCTTTTTCCAATAGAAACTCAGCAAGATAGGAGCCGTCCTGCCCAGTAATTCCGGTTATCAATGCCCTTTTGGCGCTTTTTGTTGTCTCGTTAGTCATCCTATTAAGGTGTTAAATTAGTTAATAATCTATATACTTTTTGTTTTTTAAAAGATAAAGCTTAAAATTAGAACAGGTTTCTCTATTATAGTATGTATAAAGTTGCAATAATCGGCTTAGGTTATGTCGGCCTTCCTCTGGCATGCCTCTGCGCAAAAAAAGGGCATAAAGTCATAGGGCTGGACATAGACAAAAACAAAATCGATAAAATCAATATCGGAGTAAGTCCTCTTGATGATGAATACATCAAAAAAAATCTGAAAAAAGGCGCAATTGTAGCAACTGATGATTTTTCAAAAATAAAAGCTGCAGAAATCATTGTTATATGCGTTCCAACCCCAGTAAATAAGGAACATCTCCCTGATTTGTCTTTTGTGGAAAAGTCAGTCGAGAGCGTGTCAAAAAATCTGGAAAAAGGACAATTAGTAGTCTTGGAAAGCACAGTCTACCCCGGCACAACAGAGGAAATAATCAAACCCATTCTTGAAAAATCAGGAAAAGCATTTTACCTGGCGCACTGCCCTGAAAGGATTGATCCCGGAAACAAAAAATGGACAATTGAGAATATTCCAAGGGTTGTTGGCGGCACAAATCACGAATCAACAGAAAAGGCCGCAGAATTCTATAGGACAATAATAAGCGCCGATATCATTGAAGTTAAATCATCCAAAGAAGCTGAAGCAACCAAAATAATGGAGAATACCTTCAGGGATGTCAACATAGCCTTCATCAATGAGATGGCAAAGAGCTTTGACAGGGCAGGAATTGATATTATTGATGTGATAAAAGGGGCGTCCTCAAAGCCGTTTGCATTCATGCCGCACTATCCGGGGGTAGGAGTCGGTGGCCACTGCATTTCAGTTGATCCCCATTACCTAATTGCAAAGGCAAGAGGATACGGGTTTGAGCATGAATTTCTGAAGCTGGCAAGGAAAATAAACGACAGCATGCCCGAATACACTGTCGAACTTCTGGAAAAAGAGCTGAAAAAATCTGGAAAAGACCTTGCAGGAGCAAAAGTAGGTGTTCTTGGCCTGGCATACAAAGGCAACATTGACGACATAAGGGAGAGCCCGGCGGTTGAGGTAATAAAGATATTAAAAGAGAAAAAAGCAAATGTTGTTGTTTACGATCCCCACATTCCGATAAAATCAGATGCAAAAACTCTTTCAGAACTAGTGGATAAATCAGACTATCTTATTCTTGTGACTGCGCATGACGAATTCAGAAATATGGATCTTGAGAAACTCAAGGGAAAAATAAAAATAATAATTGATGGAAGGAACTGCCTTGATAAAAACAAAGTAATAGCTTTGGGCATAAAGTATAAAGGCATAGGAAGGTAGCTTCCTATGGCAGAATACTCAAAAAAAATAGTAAAAGGCACAATAACAGTGCTTATTTTCACGTTTCTTTCTGCTCTTTTGGGATATGTTCTGAAATTCGTGTTTGCAAGATATCTGCAGGTTGAAGAGATTGGTCTTTTTTATTCCGTTCTGGGATTTATTCTTTTCTTTGCATTCATCAGAGATTTGGGTCTGTCTGATTCCCTTACGTATTTTATTCCAAGATTTAAAGTAGATAACAAAAAGAAAAATATCAAATCAGCTATTTTATTTACACTCTATATCCAGATGGCAATCGGAATTCTGTTTGCTGTTGTTTTTGTTGCATTGTCAAATACTCTTGTAAAATATTATTTTAAGGATGAACGGGCACTTTTTCTCATACTCGGGCTTGCATTTTACTTTGTTATCGAAGGGATTTATGAAGTATTATTCCAATCTTTCCAGGGATTTCAGGATATGTTTCTTTTTCAGGGGCTGGAGTTTTCTTTCCAGGTCATATCACTTGCCTTTTTTTTGGTATTTATATTTGCCAAAATACCAATAACATATTTTGCCATAGTTTATCTTATTAGCATGATAATTTCCACAACAATTTTCTTCGTTTTGTTTGTTAAAAAGTTGTTTCCGGATTTCTTTTATATAAAGACAAAAATATCAAAAAAACTGAAAAAAGAAATGCTTGAGTATTCATTTCCAACAATGATGGGTAGCCTTGCGGGTACAATCTTTAGCCAGCAATCAGTATTCTTCCTCACTTTTTTTGTAGGACTTGAAGCAGTGGGCTATTATGTCATGGCGCACGCTCTTGCAAAAATCTCAATCTTCTTTTTCAAGGCTGTAAATTTTGTTTTTTCCCCCATAATGTCAGAGATGTGGAAAAAGAAAGACATCAAAAGCCTGAATTATTATTTTAATGAAATGATAACATACACATATGTTGTTGGGGTTCCGATGGTCCTCGCTCTTGTTGTTTTTCCCCAAGAGATTCTTAGGATATTATATTCAGACTCCTTTTTGCCAGCATCACAAGCCCTAATGCTATTAGCATTTTATTACCCTTTTTTTAGTTTTAACAGCCTCTTCAAAAGAGCATTTTTAAGCGCCGGCATGCCAAAACTTGCAAGAAATGCAACGTATGCCACACTAATAGTAAACCTGGTTTTTAATATTGTTCTTATCCCCACATATGGCCTTCTTGGTGCAGTAATAGCCGATATAGTATCTATCGCTATTACAACAATTTATGTATTATATCTAAACCACAAACACCTATCAATCCTCATAGATAAAAATAAACTTGTAAGGGTTATCGTAGCTTCAACACTTTTCATCATATCTGCGGCCGTCCTTAAGCACATAATTAACATGCCAATAATCCTTGAATTGATTTTAGTATTGATTATTGCAGGCGGCACTTATATAGGGGCCATATTCGCTCTTGGCATAATATCGTTTAAGAAAATAATTTTTGTTTTGGATTTAATTACCAATAAGAAGTTTAGGCATTATTTTTTGAAAGAAGAGAAAGTGCCAATTAAAGATACCCCCAAATAGGTCAGAACTTTTCACTTAGTTTTGCAATAAAAATATTACTGTCAGCATCATCAGGGGAAACACCTTCTTTTATACAGCTAAGGAAGGCCGCCACTTCCTCTTGCAATGGCTCTTTTTCATTTCTAAAAATAGGCTTCAATCTGCTTTTTTCAGACACCAAAATCGTGTTATCTTTCCAGACAAATTCTTTCCCGGATCTTGTTTTTACTGTAACGCGCTTTTCTTTTTTCTTTGAGACCCTATCTATGTTTATAGTTGCATTATACTTTTTAGATTCTAAACTTAAACTGATGATATCGGCATCTGTTTTTACTCCCTTTTTAGTTTTCATGACAAAGCTGTCGGGAGGGTTGCCAGTTAAATCATATACCAAAGTCCAGTCATGCACCGCCAGATTCTGGAATATGCTTTCCCCGAAGCTCCCATATTTTTTCCAGTCTGTTTCTATCATAACAGGCGCATCATTCCCCACCAGCTTTTTTAGTTCGATATAGCACGGATGGTATAAGAAAATATATCCAACAAACAAAACGAGTTTTTTCTTTCTCGCCAGATCATACAATTCTTTAACTTCGTTTTTATTCAATGCCAATGGTTTTTCCACAAACACGTGTTTTCCTGCAGCAAGAGCATCTTTTGCAATCTTATAGTGCGTGCTTATGGGAGTTGATATGATTACAGCATCAACTGTTTTGTCATTGAGAATCTCTGAATATTCTCTTGTTATTCTGACAGCAGGATAATGTTCCTTTATCCATCTCTCAGTTTCTTTGCTTTCCTTGTATGCTGTCCATTTGACAGTGCTTAGCTTATCAAAAACTCTGAGAAGATTTTTACCCCAGTTGCCTACCCCGATTATTCCGACACTTACCATGGCCAGAAATATATCAAATTTCTATAAAAAACCTTCTAATTTCTTTTAAGATTGTTTGCAACCTCAAGAACTTCCTCAGCAGCCTCCATGCACGTCCCTATTTTCCCTGAGAAAACAGTAATTATCTTTTCATTTACCTGTTCCACCATGGTTGGCCTGGCATCATCATGCTCCCTGTATGGGAGCACAGTCCTGTAAGTATACATTGAACCAATATGTTCTGCTTTGTTTATTCCAGGAAAGAACTCTTCGGCCGCCCCCATAAAATTTTTTATTTTGGTTGCCGGTGGATTTTTTATTATTCCATTATTCAGCAGCTTCTCAAATCCTCTGGGAACTTCCGGAAGCTTTCCAATGGTTCTCTGGTGTATGGCATGCACGACGTTTCCCATTGCATGATATTCAGTATCGCTGTAAGGGTCTATGCACATGAAAGGCCCATCAAGTATAACTACGCTCTTTTTACTGAATTTTTTTGGCAGTTTGAGAATAGGTTTTTCACACAGTTCATACTGGTACTCCTTTTTTGCTTTAGGAAATTTGTCAAGGAGAGCATTATTCCTGGAGTATGTTGTAATGATTATCAAATTATATTTTTCAATATCAGCCATGCTGACTCTCTTGTTCAATTTTACATTTACCTTATGCTTTTTCAGGTAATTCCAGCAAATCTCTCTCAGTTTCTTTGGATCAAAAAGGTCCTCCCTTACCCCGACAGAAAGCCCAATTTTATCGTTGTTAACTATATCTAAATCAGTTTTTTCATATTCCAGCCCGCATTCATCCCATATTTTAAGGCATTCTTCAGGAGAGGATAGAGAATTTTCATTGGCCACGCAGTAATAATGCCCTATATCATGATTCATAATAGAGCCGCCATATGCTCTTTTGAACCCTGACTCTCCCTTTATAGACATCAGGACAGTTTCCCTGCTTCTGGGATAATGATATCCCCTGTGGAGCCTGTACTGGTTTATTCCTGAAGCCGCCTGCAGGATATCTCCTTTCTCCTCAAATAAATCCACAGGATATCCGTTTTTGGCAAGCAGCCATGCTGCTGAAACGCCAAAAATACCAGCCCCGACAATGGCGATTCTCATACTTTGCAAGATATGGTGTTTTTTATTAAACCTTTCTATAGCAGGTAAATATTTAAGTGGCTAATTTATTACTGGTTACATGTCCAGGATATTTATTATTGTCAGAGATTTTAGGGAGAATAGCGGATCATACTCCGGCATGGTTGAAAAATTTTCTAAACATGCCTCAAAGAAAGGCTACAAAATAGTTATTTTGTGTGCTAGAACATCAGAAGGACTTGCATCATCCGAAAATCTAGAGTATGCAGAAGTCATCCGCTTCCCTCTAAACTCGTTCAGGATTGCAGGGATAGGAATGAATAATGATTACCTCGTGCTGGCAAAACATGTCAAAGAATACTTTTCAAAAACACATACTGAGAAAGAAGATATCATACTGGCAAATGGAAGAGCAGCGCTAGGTCTAAAAGGACGTAAATACATTCTTAGAGTTGGTCAACCGGCGTTATATTTTCTTGAGAGTTTGGAGATTGCAAAAGAAAACACATCTCTTTTAACGAGGGCAGCAAGACAGATACATTTTAGGTTTCAGTTATACCTGGAAAGGACGGCTTTTAGAAATGCAGAAGCCTACATCTTTTCTTCCATGGAAAGTATGAATCTAAACATTAAATACTACGACGGGAAGAGAAAACCATATTTTATACCTATATCAGGAACCAATTATGAAAATTTGAAATCAACCAATAAGGGAAGGAAAAAAGAGAAGACAATCCTCTTTATTTCAGCTGGAAGCGGAGAGAAAATCCGAAAAGGTACAATTCATCTAGAACAGGCATTGCCAGGCATTTTTTCAGAATATAATGGTGTTTCCTTAACACATGTTGGAACACCCTTTGAATGGAATCTTCCTGGCTGGTGCAAAAAAAGAATTAATTCAGTAGGAAGAGTTCCTTGGTCGGAAATCAATAATTATTATAGAACTTCAGACATAGTGGTAATCCCCTCCCTCTATGAGATTATACCCAATGTTCTTCTGGAAGCAATGTCTGCAGGGGGAAAAATTCTTGTTGGGAACATGTGCGGAGTAAGCGAATATGTCAGTCATAAAGAGTCCGGATATATTTTTCAACGCGGGAATGTAGAATCACTAAAAACAGGACTTAGATATTTCCTGGATAATCCAGATAAAACAAAAAAATTCGGTTCAATAGCACGGAAAAAAGCCGCAAGGATATCGTATGAGAATTATTCTAAAAACCTCCTAAACTTTCTTGTGTCTGTAAACAACGGCCAAAAACCGAATATAAACCTTCTCGAGGGATAAGATTTAAATAATGTTTTAGGTTTAGGTTTTTCAGATGCAAAAAGTGCTTGTAATCGGGGGTGCAGGATTCATTGGGTCTTTTATAGCAAGAGCCTTAGTTGAAAGAAAAATAGATGTTACAATATTTGACTCCTTTTACCAATATCTTCCAAAACTTGTTCCTGACGAAAATAAGATACTGGCACAGGAAAATAGGTTTAAGGATATAGAAGGCAAAATTAAGGTTATTAGGGGCAATGCTGCAAATTATGGAGAAGTAAGGAGGGCAATTGAAGAGCAGGACCCGGACTGCATAATACACCTTGCAGGACTCCCATTAGCGAACAAATCGAATATCTATATCGAAGAATCGCTTGAGGGTGTGAAAGCTACAGGATGCATACTGCAGGTCATAAAAGACACAGGAAAGAAAATAAAATTTATCTACACCTCGTCAAGCACAGTGTACGGCGATTTTGTATATCAGCCGGCAGATGAGGATCACCCCAAAAATCCGAGGGGAGTATATGCAGGGGTTAAGCTTGCAGGAGAACATATTACCTCATCATTCTGCCGCCAGTTTAACATTTCATATGTAATAATCAGGCCGAGCGGAGTTTATGGGCCGACAGACATAAATGAAAGGGTTGTGCAGAAATTCATAGAAAATGCAATTGAGGGAAAGGAGATTGTCGTAAAAGACCCGACAAATATGATAGACTTCACATATGTGAAAGACCTTGCCGAAGGATATGCCCTTGCAGTTATAAAAGAAGAAGCCAATAACGAAACTTTTAACATTACTTGCGGCCAGGGAAGAACACTTGGTGAGCTTGCAGAGATAATAAAGAAGCATTTCCCGAAAACTAAATTGAAGATTGATGAGGCAGACAAAGACCTTCCAAGAAGAGGCGGGCTTAGCATAGAGAGAGCGAAAAAGAAGCTTGGGTATGTACCAAAATATCCACTCGAAAAAGGAATTGAGGAATATATTGTGTATTATAAGAGAAATGTCAGAAAATAAAGTACCATTATGCAGGCCAGAAATTGGAGAAAAAGAGATAGAGGAGATAAAAAGAGTTCTGGATTCCGGCTGGCTGGCGCATGGTCCCAAGGTAAAAGAATTTGAAAAAAAATTTGCCGAATATATCGGTGTGAAGTATGCGGTTTCCCTCAATTCCTGTGCATCAGCCCTTCAGGCTGCAATAATGGCAAAAAACCTGAAGGGAGAGATAATTCTTCCTTCTTTTACCTTTCCTGCCTCAGCCAATGCAATAATCAATGCAGGATGTATTCCAGTATTTGCAGAGATAAGAAAAGACACAATGAACATAGATATTTCCGATGTAGAGAAGAAAATCACTTTAAGAACAGTTGGCATAATGCCAGTCCATTTTGCAGGTCAAAGCTGTGAAATGGATAAGATAATGGAGCTTGCAAAAAAACACAATATGACGATCATAGAAGATTCTGCAGAAGCAATAGGAACAACATATACTGGCAAAAAAACAGGAGCTTTTGGAGAGGGATGTTTTAGCTTTTACCCGACAAAAAATATAACCACGGCAGAGGGAGGCATGGTTACCACAAACAGCAAAGAAACTGCCGAGATGGTACAGACTATAAGGGGGCACGGAGTAAGCAAGGGCGCATATGAAAGGGAACATGCTGAAAAGCCATGGATAAGAATGGCAACAATGCCGGGATATAATTTCAGGATGAATGAGATACAGGCCGTGCTTGGTATTGAACAATTGAAAATCCTGGATGAACTCAATGAAAAGAGAAGAAAGAATGCTCAATATCTGAACCGAGGATTATCTCGGTATAGGGAAATAACAACACCATATGAAGATAAGAAAGGAAAGCACACATACCAGATGTATGTAATTCAGCTTGATGAAAAAATAGATAGGGATGCTTTTGTAATATATTTGAGAAATAACGGCGTGGAAGCAAATGTCCATTTCTTTCCCGGAGTCCATCAGCATCCGTATTATGAAAAAACATTTGGGAAAAAGAGTCTGCCAGTAACAGAATCAATTTCTAGAATAGTTGCTACACTACCGATGTTTCCATCGATGACAAAGAAGCAAATGGATATAATAATTGAGAAAGTTGGAGAAGCCCTGAAAACAGCAAGATGGCATTAATCATAAAAGAAATTGACGTTGATATTACAAAAACACAGTTTGAGCATATTAAAAATCTTCTGATACAGCTTTATCCGAAAAATATGCCGCTCAGCTATCAGAGTTACAGAAATACACTCTTGGAAAATAAAATACGTGTTTTTTCAGCAGAAGAAAATAACAGAATAATAGCTATTGCAACATTAGTCATCTATAAGAAGCTTGGTGGCATTGTTGCGACTATAGAAGATGTAGTAGTTGATAATTCAGAAAGAGGAAAAGGCGTAGGCACAAAACTGACCAGAAAACTGCTTGAAGAGGCAAAAAAAGCAGGGGTTAATTTTGTGGATGTAAACACAAGAAGACCGGATGCAAAGGCATTCTATGAGAAGTTGGGATTTACAGATAAAACGAAAGATAGGCCATTTTATTCGCTGAGATATTATTTTTGAGAAACAATTTATAAATTTTGACATACTTCGGCTTCTTATGAACTTGTTAAATTCAGAAATAATAGAAAAAACGCTGCAGGAAGCAAGAAAGTCAGAGAGGGGAAGAGCCATATTTTGTTTTCACAAAAAAACAGACGGACTTCAGAGAATGGTAAATGCGGTTCTGAAAGAGACATATTTAAGGCCGCATAAGCATGAAAATCCAGATAAACTCGAGATTTTCTCTATAGTGAAAGGAAAAGTGGCAATTTTAACCTTTGACGATTCCGGAAGAATAAACGAAAAAAGGATACTTGATGAAAACGACGAGATAAAAATAGCAGAAATCCCACCAAAAACATGGCATAATTTCGTTGTACTAAGCAAAGAAGCAGTGCTATATGAGATTATTGATGGTAAATACAACCCAAAGACGCATAAAAAAGAAGCTAAATGGGCTCCTGAAGAAAACACACCAGCAGCAAAGATTTATCTAACTAGATTAAGGAAAGAGACCAACAATGGTTAAAAAGATGTATATATTGGCTCAGGGATTTGCTGAAAACGGCGGAAGCTTTTTTGGTTTTGTTGAGGAAATTGCCAAGGCATTTTCAGGAAAGAGGTATGCAGTCAAAATCCTGTGCAGAAAGATGCAAAAAGCCGAAAAAAATTATGAGAGATTTTCATACGCAGAGGTCTACAGATTTCAGTTTTCCAAATTTCCATTCTTCAATGCAATTGCAGAAGAGCTGCTCTTCGCTTTCAAAGTAAACAGCTTCCTTAAGAAAGACAATTTTCAAGAAGGAGAGATTATAATAGCAAATGGGCTTACGCCACTTGGACTGAAGAAAAGATATATTCTCAGAGCACCTGACCAACCTGTACTTACATTTCTCAAAAATATGGCCTTGGCGTCAAAATATACTCCATTTATTTCCAGAATAGCAAGAGCACTTCATTTTCACATTTTTTACTTCATGGATAAAAGAGTAATAAGAAATGCCACTGCAGTGATATATTCATCAGAAGCAAACAGACAAGAAAACATAAAACAATATGGCGTTGTTGGGAAACCGTACTTCATCCCAAACAAAGGCATTGACATATCTTATTTTAAACATATTCCAAAAAAGAAAAAATCAAGAAAATTACTGTTTGTTGCTCACCGAGATGAGAAAATAAGGAAAGGAGCAATATATCTTGAGAGAATATTGCCAAAACTATTTACAAAGTATCCCGATGCGGAGCTCACACATGTTGGAGAAAAATCTCTTTGGGATGTGCCTGATTGGTGCAGAAAAAGAATAAACTCAACCGGTAAAGTACCAAAAGATAAAATGAGAGAATACTACATGGCATCAGACATACTTGTGTTTTGTGCTCTCAACGAGGGAATTCCGGCAACGATAATGGAAGCAATGGCGTCAAAACTGCCTATTGTAACCAGTGATATAGAAGGCGTTGGAGAATATATCGAGCATATGAAAGGAGGGTATATTTACAAAAGAGGAGATGCAAAAGGATTGTTGTCCGGAATTTCATATATGTTGGATAATCCTGAAAAAAGCATGAAAATGGCAGAGAATTCTTTTGAAAAAATAAAATCTCTTGATAGTAAGAAATATTATCCTCTTCTTTTGAAATTTGCTGAAGATATATATGCAGGCAAACCAGAGAGTAAAGATATACTTAACTCATAAAATGATCATACGTTTAGAAAACAGGGGAAACAACAATTTATTGATTCAGCTCACCTTTTATTATTCTTGTAGATGACAGTCCAGGCAGAAGCTTTACAATGTGGATGCTCCCGCCATGTTTCTTTATGGTAGACGCTTCCACGCAATCCTTGCCGTATTCTGACCCATTTACATGGACATCGGGTCTTATTTTTTCCAAGAGCCTGACAGGCGTGGTTTCGTTGAACACAGTTACATAATCTACTTCCATGTAGTTAGCCATCATTTTTTGCCGGGACAATTCATTGTTTAATGGCCTGTCATTGCCCTTGTTCTGCCTGACAGAGGAATCAGAATTGACAGCTATTATAAGCACATCTCCCTGTTTTTTTGCCTCTGAGACTATATAATCATGACCCTCATGGAGAATATCAAAGGTGCCATTCAGTGTAACAATTCTTTTTCCTGTGCTTTTTAATTTGATTGAAATCTCTACTAATTTTTTGCTGTCTACGATTTTGTCATAATCAGAGAATTTAAGGAAGTCAGCGGCTCTTGACAGATTCCCGGCGATGTAGCTTGGATTTTTTTCTCTGGCTACTGCTAATTGCGATGGACCGAGGCCAGTCAGCAAAAAAACAGATTTCATTCCAGAATTAATGCCCAGCACAATATCTGAGGCTTTGTCGCCTATGACCCATGAAGAAACCAAATCCAGTTGATATTTGTCTCTGGCATCACGGATCATTTTTGGCTTTGGCTTCCTGCATGCGCAATTGTCTTCTGGAGCATGGGGGCAGAAATATACCCTTTCTATATTGATATTGTGTGCAGACAGCACATGCAATAATTTATTGTTATAGGATTCCATATCTTCTTTTGAAAAAATCCCCCTGGCTATGCCGCTTTGGTTTGTGACAATGAAAAGTTTATATGTTTTTAACTTTTCTAATCCTTCTATGACACCTGGAAGAAGGGCAAAATCCTCAACTCGGTGAGAAAAACCAATGTCTCTGGTTAATGTTCCATCCCTGTCAAGAAACACAGCGCTATTGCTCATTTTTCAGGCTTTGACGAAGCTCATCAAGCATCACAGGAGCAGTGCCTATTTTAGTGACTTTCACGCCAGCACAATGGTTGGAAATTATTGCAGCATCATAAAGCGCTGCTCCAGAAGCGATAGATAATGCAAGTGCAGCAACAGCGGTGTCGCCAGCACCAGACACATCAAAAACTTCTTTTGCCAGGGTTGGTATCTGAATTATGCTTTTTCCCTTTTCAAAAATTGCCATTCCTTTTGCTCCTAGTGTGATTATTACATTGCTTTGGAATAGCTCTATCAACTTATTTCCTGCCCTTTGCAGATCCTCAGGATTATCAAGATGGATGCCTGTCATCTCCTCTGCTTCCTTCCTGTTGGTCTTGATAAGGTAGGCGCCTTTGAAATAATTCTTGTGTCTGGGCTTCGGATCCGCAATTAAAGGAATATTTTTCTTGTTACAATAACTGACTAATTCTGATGCAAGTTGCTGGGTCAATACCCCTTTAGCATAATCCGAGACTATCACTGCATCTGGATTATTAATCCCGACGGCATTTAATACCAACTTCTTGCTTATCCCATGCTCAATCGGCTCTCTTGATTCATAATCTATCCTTACTATCTGCTGTTTCTGGCCAATTACCCTGATTTTCTGGGTCGTGGGCCTGTTAGATGAAAAAACTACGCCCCCGACATCAATGTGATTTTCGTCAGCACATTTCATAAATATATCTTTAGCAGCATCCTGCCCTAAAACACCCAATAAAAATGCCTTGCCGGAGAGCGTCACGATATTGTTTGCAGTATTGGCAGCGCCCCCTAGCACATATTTCTCGTCACTGACATCGATAATGGGAACTGGAGCCTCCTGGGAAATCCTGTCTGCTCCTCCAAAAATATATTTATCAAGCATCAGGTCGCCTACTACCAGAATCCTTTTTTTAGAGAATTCCTTTAGATATTTTTCATACATGTATCATCACTGAATATTCTTTTATAGCATCGGCAAGCTTATGCACAGCCTTGAATCCCAGGTATTTCTCAGCTCTATGTGTATCAGCCTGTGTGTGCATCTGATATGTTTTAAGGTCATATGGAACATCTATGTATTCCGGCTCAATATCTGTTCCCAGTGCCTCTTGTATCATGCTGTATAGTTCCTTGAATGATGTTGCTATGCCTGTGCCCACATTATAGATCCCGGCCCGGGAATCCAGTGCCAAAAGATTTGCCCTTACAACATCTTTGACATAAATATGGTCCCTCTTCTGTTCGCCCCACTTGAAAAGCTTTGGCTTTTTGCCTTCTTTAATCTGCCTAATCAGGTGGTAAATCATGGAGGCCGGCCTTCCTTTGTGGAGCTCATTTGGGCCGAAAACATTAAAATACCTCAAACCAACAATGTGCATATCATCAAAATGGTATGTAGCCATCTCGTCCATAATCAGTTTTGACTGGGCGTAAGCGCTTTGTATATCCTTTTCCTGATCTTCTTTTTGCGGAGTCGGGCTGTTCCCGTATATGCTGGCACTTGAGGCGTAGATAAGTTTTGCATTGCTACCTTTTGCCAATTTAAGCATATTCTTGAATCCGTTGATATTTTTCCTAATGGTTTCTTCATCATTTCCATATCTTGGGTCAGTAATTGCTGCCTGGTGGAATATTGCATCAAATTTTTCTTTTATTGACAACTGGCCTGACAGGTCTTCATTAATGAATTTTCCTTTCAACCCTTTCAGATTATCTTCATGGCCGGAAAGCAAATTATCAATTACAACTACCGAATGCCCCAGCTTCTCAATCTCGAGTGCAATATTTGATCCTATGAAACCTGCCCCGCCTGTGACAAGACATTTCATTTTAAAGCTTCCCTCTCAACAAGTTCACAGATAATGTGGTAGGCTGTCATATGGCATTCCTGAATTCTTGCAGTCTCTTTTGCCGGGCAATTTATATTATAATCACTCATTGCCTTAAGTTTCCCGCCGTCCCTTCCAGTCAGAGAGATATTTACAGTCCCTATTTCCTTTCCCCTGGCAAAGGCATTGAGTACATTTTGAGAATTTCCAGAGGTGGATATGCCAAGCAATATATCTGAAGGAGATGCAAGCGCCTCAACCTGGCGCGAGAAAACCCGATTATAATCATAGTCGTTTGATACAGCAGTCAATATTGAACTGTCTGTGGTCAAAGCAATTGCAGGCAGGCCCTTTCTTTCAAGCTTGTATCTTCCGACAAGCTCCGCAGCAATATGCTGTGAATCAGCAGCCGAGCCCCCGTTTCCGAATATCAGAATTTTATTGCCTCTCATTAATGCCTCACTGATTACATTGCTTATCTTCTCAAGCATGTCTGCCTGGCTGAAAAGCTCATTCTTGGCAGCGATAGATTCCTGAATAATATCTTTAATTGATTGCATGGGCAGAAAGAGGCGGGTTTTATTTATATAACTTTTTGTATTTTTCGAACCGACCCCGTCGTTTAAATAACCCACCCCAAAATATTTAAAACCATTAAATATTATAAGCGGAATGAAACAAAAGATTTTATTCGGTGCAGCATATTCAATTATTGAGCCGCTCGGTCTTTTGCATCTGGGTGGATTGGCTAGGGATTTAGGGTTTGAAACGGATTATTGCTTGGTCAAAAACCAGGAGTATTCAGAGTTCCATGATAAAGTAAAAGCTGAAAAGCCAGATTTCGTAGGATTTAATGTATATACGGGCAATCACCTCAGCCTTTACAAATATCTTGGACTCCTAAAAAAAGAATTCCCTAAAATCAAGACCATACTTGGCGGGCCCCATTCCAGCTATTTCCCTTATGAAGCTGTCAAGCATGCAGATTATGTGGTGATGAGCGAAGGCTTCACAGGACTTAAGCAGATACTCCTGGGAGAGGCTGCCAAGGGAGTGATTCCGCCGGCAAGGGAGAGTTTTACATTTCCAATTCCCGACAGAAAAAAATTCTATTCCTTGTATCCAAAGCATGGCAGTAGCCCAATAAAAAGCATAATTACGATGACGGGCTGCCCTTTCAGGTGCACCTATTGCTACAATAGCTCAAATATCGAAGATGTAACTTCCGGCCTTTCTAAAGAAGTACTGCTCAAATTTGACAAGTCCAGGCTGCCAGGAAGGCTGTTCGCCTGGAATATAAGGACTGTGGATGCTGTGATTCAGGAGGCTATAGAACTTGTTAAGAATTATCCGACAAAAATGATATATTTCCAGGATGATGTTTTTGGTATGAAACTCAAATGGCTTGAGGAATTTGCAAAGAGATGGCCAAAAGAAGTAGGCATCAAATGGCATGCGCAGATGAGGTGGGAAATGACTGTAGGAGAGAGCGGGTGCCAGAGGCTGGATTTGTGCAAATCTGCAGGATGCAGCGGACTCACCCTGGCAATAGAAGCTGCTGATCCTGTGATGAGGGCAGAAGTGCTGGACAGAACAATGCCGCAGGAAATGATCTTTGAAGGAATGAAAAACTGCACAGACAGGGGACTTATGATAAGGACTGAGCAGATAACCGGCCTGCCGTATGGTGCAACAAGCGCACCCACAAAAATAAACCTTGGCGCAGACCTGCAGATTCTTGAATTGAATGTCAGGTTGAGGGAAAATACAGGCGGACCCCATATTGCATGGGCATCCACTTTTGTGCCTTATGCAAGGACAAGGCTCGGCATATATTCAACAAACTACGGATTTTACGGCAATCCCGGAGACGAAAACTGGGACATCAAGGATACTTTTTTCGAGAAAAGTGTGTTAAAATTTCTGAAAAACTATGTTGGCCCGGAGCTCAAAGAAAAGAAAAATTTGCAGGATTTGTGGCTTTCGGGGCAAGAGCTCGAACAATACAGAAACCAAAATGCGCAACTTAGGCATCATTTCAATGTATTTGCATACCTTGACAAAGGCCACGAGTTTGCTGAAAAATACATTAAGCGTGGTGAATACACCTTTGAAGCTCTTGGAGAGATGGTGAGGGACTGGCAAAAGCACAAAATCAGCAAGGAAGATGAGAAGAAGTTTATATCTAAAATCTCTCAATATATAAAAACCGAATCACAGAAAAAATCAGTTGTTTCGCTGGCCCCATATTTGATGTCTGTGCCTTATCCAGAAGAACTGGCAAGACGCTTCCTAAATTATGCTGAAAAAAAGGGACATGAGATGAGTGTATTGAGCGATGCTGTGAGGCATCATCTATATGATTATGTTGTGTATCAGGTTGAAGCACCATCAGATACGTCATCATCCTATTCAATCAAATTGCCTGGCTCTGCAATTTCTTATGAATGCTGACTTTGCTTTGTCTGTTTCAGATTACTAATGCAGACCATAAAATACGCAAATTTATAATAATCTGCAGAAATCATTCCTTATGATGAAGAAAATCCTGATATTAAATCTGGTGCCGAACACAATAGGTGATTCTATCTTGATGACCCCTATGTTCACTACAATAAAGAAAAACTATCCAGATTCTTTCCTTGCCGCTACAGCAGACAGGCTCACCAGGGATTTGTGGCTTAATAATAAGGAGATTGATAAGACAATACTTGTAAAAGAACTGGAGACTATTGGCAATCACAATGCAGGCAAATTAAAAAAAGCCTATGCATACTTTAGAATGTTTTTCCGATTGATACGACAAATAAGGGCAGAGAGATTTGATGCCTGCTTCATAGCTTACCCCAATTTTTTTCTAATGCCCCTAATCCCCTATCTGGCGGGAATCAAAACAAAGGTAGGATATACCTACAAGGGATCTTATCTGGCTTTCCTTCTGACAAAAAAAACACCAAGCATGTTGCTTTTCGATGATTGCTACGATAGGCATATTGTTTACTCCTTTATGGACCTACTTAAGGCTGCAGGGCTATCTTATTCAGAATCTGATATAGTGCCCCGGATTTTGGTCTCGGAAAAGGAATTGTCTGCAGCCAGAAAAAAACTGAAGAAATTTAAAAGACTCATATCCGTGCACGCCTTATCAAAGATTGTCTCAAAAAACTGGCCAAAAGAAAAATTCAGGGAACTACTGCCGATTCTCGCAAAAAAATATAATGCGACAATCCTGCTGTTCGGCTCAAAAGGAGAATTTGGATACAACGAGGAGATAAAAGGCAGTTCAGAGCAGATTGTCAATTTATGCGGACAATGCAGCATCAGGGAAACTGCTGCCCTGATAAAGCTTAGTGATTTATTTATCGGAAATGATTCCGGGCTTGGTCATATTGCCTCAAGTGTCGGGACAAATACAATCTCGTTGTTCGGCTCCACGGATCCAGTGCAGGCAAAGCCCATTGGTCCCGGAAAAGTGATTGTAATATTCAAAAATAACAGGAAAAACTTATTCCATTATTACAAGACTGGAAGAATTGAGCTGGATATTGAGTCTATGAACAGCATAACAGTTAGGGATGTTCTTGCCGCAGTAAAGACGTTTCTGGGTTAATTTTATATAGATATATCCAATTTTTGCATTTATGAAGATATTTATAGTAGACATGCTTGGATGCAGGAAGCCCTATCTCGGTTATCAGATTGAATCTGCCTTCAAGCAACTGAAACATGAGACAAAGACATTTGATTATAGGGCATTCAAGTTTCAGCATCTTCCGCTGACAAATTTTCTGCTGAATAAATTGATGGTTCTGCAGGCAAAATCATGGAAACCCGACTTGGTAGTCGTAAATAAAGGTGAATCCATTCTCAGAGGCACTATCTCCGACATAAAGAAAGAAGGCATAAAGACAGTCAACTGGAATCCAGACGAGCCGTTTGGGCTGTTGCAAGCCTTCAATAAAATCCAGAACCTAGAGGAGTATGATGCCTGCTTCAATTATGATACGCAATATATTGAGCCAATGAAGGAGATTAATCCGAATTCCTATCATCTTCCTCCCGGTGCCGATCCATCATATGTCCACAAAGAACAGATTCCTCTAAAGCAAAGGAGATATCCTGCTGATATCTGTATGGTTGGGACTGCTTATCCTAATAGGATCAGCCTGCTGTCAAAATTAGAAAGATATACGATGAAGGTTGCAGGTCCGGGCTGGGATAAAGCGCCGAGAAATATTTCAGAGAACTCCTTGCCATATGTTGATAATATTGAGATGGTCAGGCTATTCAATGAATCAAAGATAGTACTTAACCCGTATGGCTCATCAAAAAACTTCATTTGCCCTAATCCAAGAACTTTTGAAATACCTGCATCACGTTCTTTTGAACTCACGGATATGCCCAGAGAAACCAAAAAATATTTTACTCCCAAAAAAGAATTTGTTGTCTACAGAGATGAAAAAGAATTTGTGGAGCTTGTAGAATATTATACAGAGAACAAAGAGGAAAGAGAGAAAATTGCCGAAGCCGGGTATAAGAGAGTATTAAAAGAGCACACAATGAAGCACAGAGTCAAGAGTCTTCTGGGTACTCTAAAGAGATCAGATTAACCTCTTATTCTTAAGCTCCCTATAAGCCTTATCAACCATATCTTTTGCTTCCTGATCCCTTGACCAGTTTACAAGCTCTTCCATACCTTCTTTAAGGGTTATTTTAGGAGAATAATCAAGCTTAGACTTTATCTTTGATATGTCTGAGAAACAATGCCTTATATCGCCTTTCCTGAATTCACCCGGAAATTCCGGCTTTACATCAGAGCCGAATATGTCAATAAGTGTTGCTGACAGCTCATTCAGGGTAATCTTATGCCCGGCCCCCACATTAAAAACCTGGCCGTTTGCAGCCTTTTTCTCCATTGACAGCACACAGCCCTGCACAATATCATGCACAGACACAAAATCCCTGCTCTGCTCCCCATCTTCAAATATTAGTGGGGGCTTGTTGTTCTTTATCCTGCTCATGAAAATAGCAGCAACACCAGTATAAGGGTTGCTAAGGCTCTGCCTTGGTCCGTATACATTGAAAAACCTCAGGGCAACAGAAGGAATGCCGTATGCTTCCCCTATGTTCAGGGTCATTTCCTCCTGGTTCTTCTTTGTTATTGCATATATGCTGCTGTTGGAGAGCGGCTTTGTTTCCTTTGTGCCTACTGGAGTAAGCTCTTTCCTGCAGTCAGGGCATGCAATATTCCACTGTTTTTTCTCAAGCTGTTCATTTGTTCTTCTGACATTATGGAATTCCCTGCCGCAGCTTTCGCATTTATAGCTTCCCTCCCCGTAAATGCTCATGCTGGAGGCAATAATCATTTTTTTGACGCTGTGCTCTTCATTGGCCATGGCATGAAGAAGGTTTGCAGTTCCCAGCTCATTAGCTTCAACATATTCCTTTACCTGATACATGGACTGCCCGACTCCGACACGCGCAGCGAGGTTGAAAACAACATCAGAATCAGAGACAAGCCCTTTGAGCTTCTCGTAATCAGCCATATCGCCCTTCACAAATTTGGCATCCTTGTTCAGGTAATCCGGAGTTTTCCCAAGATGAACCTGCGGCTCAAGACTGTCAAATATAGTGACTTCATGGCCTTTCTCTACAAGGTTGTCAACAAGAAATGAGCCTATGAAACCTGCTCCGCCGGTAACAAGTATCTTGTGCGTCATCATACCTGCTAAAAGTTAGGTAACTTATAAAGTTTATTGCAAACCAGCCAAATACTGCTTAAGTGTTTTCCCCATTTCAACTGCACTGCATTTCTCCTCAAATAGTGCATTTCCGCCGGATGCAATTTTTTTCCTCAATCCTGCGTCTTTTTTAAGAGCCATTATGGCATCAGCAAGGCTTCTCTCATCTGCAGCATTGCAGAGATAGCAGTTTTTTTTGTGGCTAAAGAGTTCTTTTATTGCCGGAGTATCTCCTGTAATCAAGGGTTTTTCCATTGCAATTATCTCATATGCCTTATTTGGGATAACTCTCTGTGTTTTTTCAGACGCCCCGAAAATGCCAAGGCAGACATCCCCTCTGGAAATATATCCAGGCAAAGTTTCCAGTTTCTTAAACCCAAGAAAATCGATATTTTTTATTTTCAGCTTCTTGCATAATTCCTTTATCTCATTATATGTCTGGCCCGCCCCCACAATTTCAAACTTTATTTTCTCCTTTTCAAGAATCTTGGCAGCCTTTACAATATATTCTATGCCCTGCAAAGGTATGAAAGTGCCGTGAAAAGACACAACAAATTCTTTGCTTTTATGTGCTTTCCTCGGATAAAATATCTCTTCATCTGCGCCAATAAACACTCTTCTAAATTTGTTTCTTTTAAGCCCGAATTCTTCCACAAAATAATTTATGTGGTTGTTTGTATCGAGCAAGACAAGGTCAGACAGCAGGCAGGCATATTTATCCCCTTTCCAGAGCATCCACGCCTTTCCCGAGTTTTTTTCCACGGTTTTCCTGTCATTTACCAGATTATCATAATCAGATATAAATGCGTCAAAAACAATTGGTTTCCTGTGGAATGCCTTGAGCAGTTTTGAAACAAGAAGGACAAATTTTCCTGTTGCTATTATAATATCATAATCATTTCTTAGAACTCTTCTGGCAATATCAAAATACTTTGTCCATTTTCTGCAAAGATAAATATCCACATCCGCATTGTTTTTTTGCAGACCTTTGTAAAGTATTCTGCCTCTGGAGTATCCTTTTATGTTATAAGTCCCCAGCATAAGGACTTTCATTTTGCATACACTCTCTCAATCCCATCAGAAATCTTTTTCCAGTCATATTTCTCAACAAATTTTGCTTCTGTTATTTTCTTATCATAAAGCTTTTTGTCATTAATAAGCATCATTACTTTTTCGGCAAGGCTCTTATAATTGCTTGCTCTGAAATGCAGGCCGCCTTTTCCATTCCCTGTAACTTCCCTGAACACGTCAATATCCGAGGCAACATAAGGAACCCTGGAGGCCATGCTTTCCAGCAGCACTATGCCGAACCCCTCAACAGTCCCGGGATGGCATAAGACCCATGAGGATTTTAGTGTTTTTATTGCATCCCTGCATTTCTTTACATAGCCCAGAAACACAACATTTTTTTCAACCCCAAGTTTCCTGCTCAGGGACACAAGCTTTTTCCTTTCCGGGCCGTCTCCGATGATTCTGCACTTTACATCCGGAATATTCTTCTTTATTTCAGAAACAGCCCTCAACAAATCATCAACTCTTTTGTGCTCCACAAGCCTGCCTATGTAGCATATTGACGGGGTTTTCGTCTTTTTCGCCTTTATAGTCCCATAATAACCAGTGTTTATGCCGTTGGGCACAACAACAGAATCAAGCCCGTATTTCATAAGCTCTCTCTTAGTGGTATTTGAAACAGAAATGACTTTTATTTTCAGCAGCCTTGACAGGAACAAAATTTTTCTTTCCATTATCTCTCCAAGTATTCCTGCTTTTTTCCCTGTATTTTTTACCCAGTTATTCATCCATGTCTCATGATAGGTTATGTGCGCCCCGGCTCCCAGCAATTTTGAGAATATTGCTGCAGGATAGCAGAAAAAACTCTGGCCGTCAACAATTGCTATCTTGTTTTTAATCATGAGCCACGGAATCCTGAGTATTGCACCAAGACACCATAAACCCCTTTTAAGAATGCTGCCAGTTGATGTATACTCATAAGAAAAGCCATGCCTTAATACTCTGATTCCTGAAAAAGTAGCTTCTTTGCCCTGCCCGGGCCGCCTGGAAGTCATTACATAAACATTGTGCTTTTTTGCCAGATGCCTGGCAAGATTGAAAGCCCTGTTTTCAACTCCCCCTGTTATCTCAGCCCTATCGCTTTCAGGGAAATACTCGCTAAGTATCAGTATGTTCATTTTAACCTTTTATAGACAGCTGCAACGTCTTTTTTTATATGTTTTGCAGCAAACTTCTTTTTTATCTCCTGCCTTATTTTTTTAATGTCAACAGATATCTCTTTTTTCAAAGCTTTCTGCAGCAAACTCCTTAGTTCGTTTGCATCTCCGGCCCTGAACAGAAATCCTGTCTTGCTATTGATTATATCAGGGATGCCTCCAATATCAGAAGCAAGCACAAGCTTTCCTGCTGCGCATGCCTCAAGCACAGCCCTGCCGAATGCCTCGCCGACAGCAGAAGGATAGACAAGTATGTCATGCTTCTCCATTATTTTTGGAATCTCAGAATATGAGACCTTATCATTTATCTTAACACTAAGATTGTTTTCATTAACCTGTTTCTCAAGAGTATCTCTCAGCACGCCGCTCCCGTAAAAATTGCACACATATTTTTCCTTTATCCCTTTCAGCGCCTCAACAAGCAAATGGGCGCCCTTAGGCTTGCTGTATTCTCCCAGGTATAGAATCTTAGGTATCTTGTTCCTGGGCTGCTTTAGCTTGAGGAACCTGTCAAATTCAGCTATGTTGTATATTGTTTTTATTTTTCCTGGCTCAATGCCTGCCATCAGCAGCCTTTTGCGCATGTAATTGCTTATAGGCATGTAAAAATCAAATTTGTCCATGTGTTTCTGATAAGTCTCAAATCTGCGCCTTATAGTGTAAATCAGGCCGGGATTAAGCCTGCTGAAAAAATTCAGGCGCATCTTCCCTATATTCTCAGAATTCATGTAGCAATCCAGGAAAACAAGCCTCGTGCACTTCCTGTCGCATATCTCTTTATCCTTATACATGAGAGTGCCTTTAGGGCAGAAAAGAACTGGGCCGTTCACATGAAGCACAAAAGGGACATTCAACTTTTTTTTCAGCTTTACAGCAGCAGCACTGCTGGCGTTCATGCAGTGGATAATGCCAAACTTTTCCTGTTTATGCAATATCTTTAGTTGTTTTAACAGGGAGCGCTCAAAAAACAGCATTCTTCTGAGATTTCCTGCAAATGTATTCGGGTCCCTGCCTGTTTTAAGGAGCCTGTGTATCTTTACCTTCTCCAAAGTCTCCTCTTTTTTCAGCCCCGGAAAATGAGAAGTAAGGACATGCACTTCGATGCCTTTTTCTTTGGAAAGCTCTCTAGCCAAAAGAAAGGCGCTTATCTCGCCCCCGCCCCTGCTCTCAGGAGGAAAATACTCTGAAACCATAAGTACCTTCATAGGGCCAAAAGAATACAGTGTTATTTATTAAAATAGTGTATAGACAAACGGGCTTACAGCAGAGCTCTGTCCGAATATTATCAGGATTGCAACTAGCAGGAGCATAATTATAATCGGTGTGAGCCACCAGACTTTTCTGACTTTAAGGAAGTCCCAAAGCTCTACCAGCATAGATTTATTTTTGGACATAATACCTGTTTGTGAGATATTTGATATTTTAATCTTTCGCATATTTCTCACTGTCCCAGAAATCCTGTGGGTTATCTTCCCTCTTAACCAGGAATCTGTCAATGACAAGGCAGTCTATGCCTGTCCCCGTCATGCATCTGTAGGCATCATATGGGGTGCAGACAATGGGTTCGCCCCTGATATTGAAAGAGGTGTTTATCAGTATCGGGATGCCGGAAAGCTTTCCGAATTCTTTTATGACATCATAATACAGCGGATTCTGTTTTCTTCTTATGGTCTGCAGCCTTCCTGAGCCATCAACATGCGTGACAGAAGGGAGTTTCTTGTGCCATTTTCTGAATACTGGATAGACCATGAGCATGAAATCAGTTGGCCCAGGCACCGGCCTGTCGCAGTCAAAATATTCGAGAGCATCGTCCTCACATACAACAGGGGCAAATGGCCTAAAGATTTCCCTATGTTTTACTTTTGTGTTAAGCAGTTCCTTGGCATCGGGATTGCACGGGTTTGCCAGTATGCTCCTTGCCCCCAATGCTCTCGGTCCCCATTCCATTCTCCCCTGGAACCAGCCGACAACTTTATTTTCGAAAATCATCTTTGCTGTTTTTTCAATAATTTCCCTTTCGTCTTTGAATTCTGAATATTTTATATTGTTCTCATCAAGGAATTTCTTTATTTCCTGCCTGCTGAATTCCGGGCCAAGATAAGCATTTTCCTGTACATAACCTCTTTTTTTCCCGAGAAGTGTATTGTATATGTAGCATGCAACGCCAAGGCTTGTCCCACCGTCGCCTGCCGCAGGCTGTATCCATATTTTTTTGAAAGGCGTGTTCCTCAGAATCCTCCCATTATATACACTGTTTAAGGCAACTCCTCCTGCCATGACAAGAACATCGCATTTTGTTTCCTTATGCAAATGGTTGAGGATTTTTGTCAGAGCCTCTTCTGTTATGATCTGGAGAGCCGCAGCAATATCTTTATGTTTTTGGGTAAGTGTGTCTTTTGGCTTTCTCACTGGGCCTCCAAGAAGCCTGCATAATTTGTCAGAGGGCATCCTGTCTGTATATACATACCTAAAGTAGGAGAGGTCAAGCCTGAAGCTGCCGTCGTATTTTATGTCTATAACTTTCTTCATTTTCTTGTAGAAAGGATTTGTTTCAGGGTTCATGTCACCGTAGGAAGCCAGGCCCATCACCTTATATTCTGAGTTATTCACAGAAAATCCGAGATATGCCGTTATAGTGCTGTACAGCAATCCGATAGAGTGCGGGAACTTTATTTCTTTCATCAGAGTTATCTCATTTCCTTCTCCAAGGCCGTAAGCTGTTGTAGTCCACTCACCAACACCGTCAGCAGTAAGTATGGCAGCCTTCTCAAACGGACTTGGAAGAAAAGAAGACGCAGCATGCGCCATGTGGTGATCCACAAACAGCACGTCCCCTTTGTATTTCAGCTCTTTTCTTATTTTGCTTACAACCCTGAGCTTTTCATTTATCCATGAAGGCATGGAGCTCAGAAAAACTTTATAACTCCAGGGGAAGGTGTCAATATACTGCGAAAGCAATCTTTCAAATTTCAAAAAAGGTTTTTCATAGAACCCGATATATTCTACATCATCAATCGCTATCTTTTGACTCTTAAGACAATACTTTACGGCATTTATCGGAAAAGAAGTGTCATGCTTCTTCCTTGTAAACCTTTCTTCTTCCGCTGCAGCAACTATCTTTCCGTCCTTCAGCAAAGCAGCTGAAGCATCATGGTAATAGCACGAAATTCCGAGTATATACATTTTCAGAACTGCCTGTAATGGTCCTCCATTTTCTTCTTTTTGAGATTCAGGTCTGACCAGTAACTTCCTTTCTTTTTGATATCTTTTTCCAGGAACTTTTTCCCGAACAATCTGGCAATCACAGAAGTCAGGCCTACACCAAGAAAGTATACAGGAGTCAGCAGGGTTGAATTTATGATTAAAGTGATATTATGCCCGAATTCCTGAAACCCTTTCCTGAATCCCTCTAAAAAACCTTTCAACCGAACCACCTCTTCACTAAAATACCTACAACAGCAAGAGCAGCAGTGTAAGGCAGAATATTCAGATAGCTCCATGAAAGAGGGAGCTTTTCAAGAAAACTTAATACAAAATATAAGAGAAAAGAGGAAACAAAATAAGCAGAGATAACGCCGACATATTTTCCCAGCGAGTATAATTTCTGACTTCTTTTAAAATCCATTCTATCTTTCAATTTGTTCCTTAAACCAGGCTATGGTTTTTCCGAGACCTTCCTCAAATTCAACCCTCGGCTCCCAGCTCAAAAACTCCCTGGCCCGCGATATGTCCGGCTGCCTTCTTGTAGGGTCATCCACCGGGAGTTCTTTGAATATGAACTCAGATTTTGAATTTGTTAATTTTTTAATCAGTTTTGCTGCCTCAAGCACAGTAAGCTCTTTTGGGTTTCCAAGGTTTTTCGGGCCGATCTCTTTTGATTTCATCATCTTTACAATGCCGTCAACAAGATCGTCAACATAACAGAAAGACCTTGTCTGGGAGCCATTCCCGTAGATTGTTATAGGCTTGTTCTTCAGACACTGGGTAATAAAATTAGGAATCACACGGCCGTCGTCAATCCTCATCCTCGGCCCGTAAGTATTGAATATCCTTACAATCTTCACATCAAGCCTGTGCTTTCTGTGATATGCCATAAGCAATGCCTCACCAAATCTCTTGGACTCGTCATAACAGCTTCTTATGCCGACGGGATTCACATTGCCGAAGTATGACTCCTTCTGCGGATGCTCTTTCGGCTCTCCGTAGGCCTCGCTGGTGCTTGAAAAAAGTATTTTTGCATTCTTTGCGAGTGCAAGCTTTGCCATCCTGTCTGTCCCGACAGAGTTGGCTAAGGCAGTTTCAACAGGATACTCCTGATAATCTATGGGGCTGGCCCTTGAGGCAAGATGAAAAATCCAGTCTATTTTGGCATTCTTTAAATCAAGCCGTTTTATCACATCATGCTTTTTGAATCTGAATCTCTTGTTTTTCCTGAGATGCTCTATATTCTTCAGGCTTCCGCTGCCGAGATTATCTATGCAGAGGACATCATGCCCGTCCTTCAGCAGCCTCTCACACAGATGGCTCCCTATAAATCCTGCTCCGCCGGTAACAAGGCATTTCATATCCGCTAAAGAAACCGGGATTTGTTTTAAGCTTTTTGCTTTTGGAAATTTTTTTTGTGCTTTTTGAGGAGTAACTATCATAGTCCCAAATAGTGGAAAAATATAAATACTATAGTGTCCTACAAAGGAAAAATGGGTGGTAGGTATATGAAGAAATTCAGATTTACAACATTATTTCTTATTTTGATAACAATCTTACTGGCATTTCTTGTCAATGCAGTTATAAGCAGCATTGTGCTGGTTTCTCCTGCCAACGATACCTGGACAACAGACACCACTCCGGATTTCAGCTATAATGCAACCAGCACATCCAATGCAACGGTTCTATGCGAGCTTATTGTAAGCAATGTAGGATATGGCGTGAATGATACAGCAGCCAACAATACAGTGATTACAAGAACTGCCAATGACACAATAGCAGAAGGTTCACACCTATGGTATGTCAACTGCACAGATACAGATGTGGCAGTTGAAGTGCAGAGCGAAATATGGACATTGAATATAGATGCAACCGCACCCACTACAACAATAACTTCACCAGCGAACAACTCCTGGGTATCAGACAGTAGCCCAGAACTGCTTGTAAACATGACTGATGCTGTTGACACAACCCTTAACTACACGGCATTTGTAGATGGAGGGGCAAATGCAACAGGCACAGCAACCAGCGGCGCAATAACAAGCATAAATTTAACCACGCTTTCCGCAGGAACACATACAGTTTTTGTTGAAGCTCTGGATGAGAATGGAAATAATGGGACATCATCAGTATGGACATTAAATATTGACACAACTAACCCCACTTCCCAGATAACCTCTCCAACGAACAACGCTTGGACAACAGATACCAGCCCGGAATTTCTCATAAACCTGACAGACACACAGGACAGTGTCCTTAACTATACAGTATTTGTAGATGGCGGCTCAAACGTAACAGGAACAGCAGATAACAATACAATAACAAGCGTCAACCTGACTGTGCTTGCTAACGGAGCCCATACAGTTGTTGTTGAAGCGCGGGACGAGGCCAGCAACAGAGTAAACTCATCAGCATGGACAATAAATATTGATACTGCCAATCCGACAGCGGTCATAACAAATCCGCCAAATAATTCGTGGTTAAGCGACGAAACACCAGAACTTCTAATAAATTTGACAGACGCTTTAGACACTGCTCTTAACTACACAGTATTCGTGGATGGAAGCTCAAATACTGTTGGTAGTGTGCTTAACAATACAATAACAAGCGTCAACCTGACAACATCAATATCAAACGGCACGCACACAATTGAAGTCCAGGCCACAGACGAGGCTAACAACAGCGCCAATTCCACAGCTTGGACGCTGAACATTGACACTGTCCTTCCTACAGTCTCACAGCTGAATGCTCCGGCCAACAACACAAACGTTAGTGACGGAGACACAGTCACATTCAACTTTACCTCATATGATAATCTTGACACAAACTTAAGCTATATACTCTTCCTGAACAAGGTAGCAAATGAAACAGGATATACAGCAGGCAACAACACCTCAACACAGTTCACAGTATTGCATTTGCAGAACAGTACACTATACAACTGGACAGTGCAGGTAACAGATGACGCCTCCAACATAGCCAACTATTCAGGGCTTTACTATTTCAGGGTTGCTGACACCACACCACTGACAACCTTCCCGACACTGGTATCAGCAGGAGTCAATGATTCAGACTCAGACGGCAACATAGAGATAGGATGGACTGCAGACTCAAACGCATTCTCATACAGGCTTTACAGGAGTGCAACCAATATCACCAATGCAACTTCCCTGACAGAGATAGCCAATCTTACAGCAACATCGTTTGAAGACAATACAACAATAAACGGCACAACATATTGGTATGCAGTGACTTCCCTGGATGACACAGACAACGAGAACAAATCCCAGGTATCAGCAAGTTTCAGCGCAACAGCAAATGATACAATAAAACCAAAACTGCCAACCAATGTCAATGCGACCACACTTTTAAACGGCTCAGTCAATGTAAGCTGGACAGCTCCTGTACAGGATGTCAACGGCGGCGCAGAAACAAACGTGAGCTATAGGGTATTCAGGACAACCAATGTTTCATTATTGAATACCAGCTTATCCACAGAGAACATTCGTAACACTACAGAGCTTAACTATATAGATACCACCCTAACAACAGGCACAAACTACACTTATGTTGTTACATCCCTTGACGATATGAGCAACTACAACGGTTCAATAGCGTCAGGAAACCAGAAGAACATAGTTCCAAGCGGATGTACAGCAGAATATAACTACTCAGCATGGGCTGCATGCACAGACGGGGCCCAGACAAGAACAGGTTCAAGAATATGCAGCGGCGGCGACACAACCCTAGTTACAGAACAAAGGTCCTGCGGCAGCGGCGGCTCATCAGGAGGCAGCTCAGGCGGCACAGCATCAACAAACCCAACATCAACATACACTAAGCTTTGGGCATCAACAGCCGCAGGAGAAAAACTGACCCTTGACAGCACAGTAGTTGATGTGGATATAACTGAAGTATCCCTTGTCGTAGGCAAGCAGCTTTACGGGATTAAGATTATAATAGAGAAATACTCAGAAAAGCCAACAGGGGTTTCAGAGGGGCCAGCAGGAGAGGTCTACAGCTACCTGAGCATTGATAAGGTAAACTTTGACAACGCAGATATAACAGGAAAAGTAACCATCAGCTTCAAGGTAAGCAAGGCATGGCTTGAGGAGAACGGCGTAGCCGAAGGAGGCATAACTCTGCTGAGATATGTGGATGGCGAATGGCAGGAATTATCAACTTCAGTATCAGACTCAGATGAAGAGTATGTATACTATGAGGCACGGGCAGAAGGGTTCAGTTTCTTTGCAATTGCAGGAGAGAGAACAGAAGCACCAGTAGAGCAGCCTCAGGAAGAAGAAACTCCTGAAACAGAAAAGCAGCCAGCAGAGCCGGAAGCACCGGCAGAAGGATGGAAGTGGAACAAGTTCCTTGCTCTAGCCATAATACTGGTCCTGGCAATCGGATTGTTCTACTATCTCTTTGCACATAAGGGACACAGCAGGAAACATCCAAAGCATTAAACTTTTAAACCTTATTCTGTTTTTATTTTATTTATGATACTCGGGAAGATATTCGGCAGAATAACCACAACAGAGTTCCAGTTCATCGTAGAAAAAGAGACCAGAAAATTCGAGTTTGTCCAGGTACTTCACAAGGTCTATGACTATGTGCTCTGCCAGGTTGTTGAAATAGAAAGGACAGACAGGGATATAGCCAAGTGCGTTGTCATAGGATATAAAGATGAACAGGGAAGAATCAAGCCGATAAGAATCCCGTTTGACCAGAATTCTGAAGTGCTGAGGGCAGAGGACGATTTCATAAAGGAGATAATAAAGCTCGAAGATACAGAAAAGGGAGCATTCATAGGCAGGCTGGAAGGGAAGAATATTGACGTCCATCTGGACCTGACAAAACTTCTTACAAAGCATGTTGCAATACTCGCAAAATCAGGGGCAGGAAAATCATATACAGTCGGGGTTCTTGTTGAGGAGATAGTAGACAAGAAAGTCCCTGTGCTCATAATAGATCCCCATGGAGAGTATTCCAGCCTGAAGCAGCCAAATGAAGAAGAAAAAGAGGAGCTTGCCAAATACGGGCTTGAGCCAAAGAAATTTACAAACGTACAGATATACGGGGATACAAAGCTAAATCCGGAGCTAAGGCCGCTCAGGCTCAACAACAACCTCACTCCAGCCGAAATACTCCACCTCATTCCGGGAAAGCTTTCAAATACCCAGACAGGCCTTCTTTACAGTGCATTAAAGCACCTTGATACCATCAACTTTACCAATGTCCTGCTTGAGCTTGACAAAGAAGAAAACAGCACAAAATGGACAATCATCAACAACCTTGAATACCTGAACAACCTTGATATATTTACAGAAAGCTTTACAGCATACAACGAGCTTATCCAGCCCGGAAGGTGCACCATAATCAGTCTGAAAGGCATTTCTCCCGATGTGCAGGAGATAATTGTCTACAAGCTCATTAAGGACCTTTTTGAGCTGAGGAAAAAAGAGAAAATTCCGCCATTCTTTACCATAATTGAGGAGGCCCACAACTACTGCCCTGAAAGAAGCTTCGGGGAGACAAGAAGCTCCAAGATACTGAGGACAGTTGCGTCAGAGGGCAGGAAATTCGGGCTTGGGCTGTGCATCATAAGCCAGCGCCCTGCCCGCGTGGACAAGTCTGTCCTGAGCCAGTGCACCACCCAGATAATCCTGAAAATAACAAACCCCAATGACCTCAAGGCTGTCTACAACAGCGTTGAAGGCCTTACAGCAGAATCACAGGAGGAAATAAAGAACCTTTCAATAGGCACTGCCCTTGTGACCGGAGTCGTTGACATGCCTTTATTTGTCAATATAAGGCCCAGGATGACACAGCATGGCGGACATGCCGCAGACATGCTTGAGCAGGCAGAGGACAAGGATTTTTTTGAGGAAGTTAAGGAATTCCAGGAATCAGACCTTCTTCCGGTAATAAAGCCGAAAATAACAGTCAAGGACCTCAAGCTTATGTCTGATAAGGAGATAAAAACTGTCAGTGAAGTGCTTATCCCGGGTTTCCTTTTCTTATGCCAGGAGAAAGACAAGGAATTTAACCTGCTGGTTGAATCTGCCACCGGAAAAATAATAACAAATGTAGATGATTTTATTACAAAAGAGCTGCCGGATCTTGAGGAGATGACGCCGAACCAGATAAAACTGCTCCATACATCCTTCAAGCTTAAAAAATTCACTGCAGAGGAACTCTCAAAGCAGGGATTCCCTCTCAGCATTACGAACCAGCTTGATTTCCTGGAAGAGCAGGGCTACATAGAAAGATCATCCGGAGGCAGCTACATACTTTCAGAAAGATATGTGCTTTCCCAGCTTTCAAAATATGCAAGCTATGCAAAGATTGAATTTCTCAGTGTAAAGTATGATTCAAAAGAAGAAGCAAAAATGAACGTTGATGAGATAAGGGAAAGGCTCTCAAAATTCACTACATTGAAAGACCAGAGAGAATGCTGGATACTGAAGCATGATGTCAAGTATGCTGAATAAAGATGGCAGAGAAATCAAATGTAGTGAAAGAAGGGAAACTTGTGCCTTATGACGAATGGTCTTCTTATATTGACAGCCTAAGAAAAGAAGTTTCAATATTCGCAGCCGTAAAAGACGAGAAAAAAGCAGTAGAGCTGCTGAGGCCATGTTTCACAGAGGCGGTAAAATCAAGGGTTCCGAAGAAAAAGTTCGGCATATTTTTCTCAGGCGGGGTCGACTCAACCTTAATAGCATATACATGCAAAAAATTCACCAGCGATTTTGTGTGCTACACAGTAGGTATAGAAGGCTCGAAAGATATTGAATGGTCGACGAGAATAGCCAAAGAGCTTAGGCTGAAGCATGTCAAGAAGGTGCTTACGCTTAAGGAAGTGGAGGTTCTCTTCGGGAAAATAGCAAAACTTCTTGACGGGGAAGTATATAATGTGGTCAACCTCGGAGTCGGCAGCGTGGTGCTGGCAGCCATAGAGCTGGCTGAAAATGATACTGAAAATGATAAGATAAGCACATTCTTCGGAGGGCTCGGGAGTGAGGAAATATTTGCCGGCTACAAAAGGCATGAAGATTCCAAGGACATAAATGAAGAATGCTGGCAGGGGCTTAAGACAACATGGGCAAGGGATTTCCAGAGGGACTGTGCAATTGCAGCCAGCAGGAAAGCAGAATTCCTTACGCCATTCCTTGACAAAGGGCTTGTTATAGCAGCGATGAGAGTATCAGGAGATTTGAAGATAAATAAAGGCCACAAGAAATACATCCTGAGATGTCTTGCAAAGGATATGGGGCTAAAAGATGAATATGCATTCAGGCCCAAGATAGCAGCCCAGTACGGCAGCAGCTTTGACAAAGCAATAATGAAACTGGCAAAATCCAAAGGACTCAGCCACAAAAAAGAATACCTTGATTTTCTCAAGTCACAATAAAGAGAATAACAACCACAAACAAAAGAACGAATAAGAATATATTCACCCAGTCGACAGATTTCTTCCCAGAGGTCAGCCTGTGTTTTGAGTTTTTCTTCCTTTCTATGTAGAGACCCTGTCTACTGTATTGCATCATCGTGGGTAAGCTTTTCAATGTAAATGTCTGTTTAAATATTTTTCTATACAGCAAAACATGTGATGTTTTTGATACTATTCAGCCAGAAGGGGATAGATTTCAGAAAGCAGATACAAAGAGCCGGTAACTACCAGAATTCCGTCTTTCTTCATGCATTGCCTGAAAGCCCTTTTCGGCTCTCCAGCCACTTCATATTCCCTGTGTCCAGACCTGCCAAGCCACCTGCCGATATTCTCCGGCTTTTCTGAAAGATTGGCCATATCCTGACTGATAAAAAAAGAGGTTATTGCAATGCTCTCTGCAACAGGAAGCATGTGCCTGAGCATGCCTCTGAAATTCTTGCCTTTTTTGAAAGCTATAAGGAAATGGAATTTTTTGCGGGGAAACATTTTCTTAAGTGATTTTACAAATGCAGCCATTTTCTGGGGATTATGCGCGCCGTCCAGAACAACTGTTTTTCCGTTAATCTTCCTGGTGTCAAACCTTCCCTCAAACCTGGCAGACAACAGGATACTTCCAATCTTTTTCCTGCTGCAGTCAAATCCCTCCCTTCTGCCCAGCATTTCAACAGCCTTTACAGCGAGTGCAGCATTGCTTTGCTGATATTCGCCGGCGAGGCCGGTCTTTACCTTGCCTGTTACATAATGCACCACTGCATTTCTTCTCCGGCACGCCATATCAATAACTTTCTTTGCTTCTTCAGGCTGTACGGTTGATACCACAGTATTATTCTCTTTTATTATGCCGGCTTTCTGTGCCGCAATCTCCTTTATTGTTTTTCCGAGAATATTTGTGTGGTCCAGGCCTATTTTTGTCAACACAACAATCTTGTCTTTTCCCTCAGCAACATTTGTGCCGTCATAGAATCCGCCCATGCCAGTCTCAATTACAGCATAGTCAACTTTTTTTTCCCAGAAGATATAATAAGTAAGCCCGGCAAGAACCTCAAAATATGTCAGCCTGCCAAAGCTGCTTTTTCCTGTTTTTCTGATGGCAGGAAGAACATCATTGAGATATGAGACAAATTTTTCTTTTGATATTAATCTGTTGTTTATCTGGCATCTTTCCCTTATGTCGCGCAGGTGCGGGCTCAGGTGAAGCCCTGTCCTGAATCCGAGCTTTGCCAGGATAAGGCTTGCCATATAGGCTGTGCTGCCTTTCCCGGAAGTTCCGGCAATATGGATTATCTTCAGCTTTTCCTGCGGCTCTCCAAGAAGCTCCAGAAAAAACTTTGTCCTGTCCAGGCCCAACTGCCCCGGAAACTTCTGCGAATCCCGCTTCGGCACAAAATCTAAAAGAAATTTTTCAGCATCATCAAATGTTTTCATATTCTGTTGGGCCACGGGAAAGGCTCTTCGCCTTCTTCATATGCAAGCTCTCCGTTTGCCTGCATTGTCTTTACCCTGCCATCAAGATATTCCTTCCAAACAATGAATTTTCCGTCCTTAAGCTCTCCGATGATGCCGTCGCTTACAACCTGCCTTTTCCCTGTGGCAATCTCAGTCGTGGCAAACTGCCATTCAACAGCAACATCACTGCCGTCAACAATAATCCTGTTTATGTAGACTTCTGTGTCACTGAAATGCTCCCTGAAATAAATAAGGTCTTCAAGTGTCTGGTTCTTGTTCAGCCTTCTCCCGGGATATGCAAACACGACATCCTCATGCAGGACGCTGTCAAGAAGCTCCAAATCACTGGTTTTCCATGCGTTAGCATGGTCCTGCACAAGTTTTACGGCATACTCTTTCGAATATTCCTTAGTTGTGCATGAGGAAACAAGCATAGCAGCAATAATAAAAACCAAAAATAAAATTTTCTCTCTCATCTTAGGCCATGGCTTTGTCCTTATCAAGGTGCAGGATATCCTGCGGGATTTTCCAGCTGAACTTTTCAATGAGGGTATGCAGCACAGCGTTCATGGTGTAATATGATGCAGCTATTCCTGCAGTGAAAAGAGTCCTCTCGACAATTACAATGGGAAGCAGGCTTATCCACAGATCCGGCGTTGTTTGGATAGACCATACAAAAGCAGCGCTTCCAACAGCATGCGCAGTAAATGTTGCTCCGAGACTTTTTCCGATTATATTGTCAAATTTTTCCGGAAGCACTTTTACAGCTATTGGGATAAGCCAGAATAATGAGTAGGCCCATGCCTGCCTTCCTACAGGGTGCATAAGATAGGCAAGGCCTGCCAGAACAGGAATTAATAATGTATGTTTCTTTTTGGTTCCGAAATAGTATGAGGCAAACAGCATAGGCGTCAACCTTATCAGGTTTATGACGCTCCAGGCTTTCCCCGCAATAAAGAAATCAGCCAGCTCAGCCCCCAGTACGGTTATAACGCCGTAGACAGGCCCAAGGAAAGCTCCGGCAATAGGCCCGAAAAACTGGAACAAAGTAAAGAACTGGTTCTCAACGCCAAGCACAGGCGAGAAATTGATTCTCATGCCAATGAAAACCATTGCTGTAAACAGCACGATGAACAATACCCTTTTCGGAGAGAATATTTTTTTTAAATCCATAAGACCACCCTGCATAATAAGATTACCTGAAAGCTTTTTAAAGGTTTTGACACACGAGGTCTTTTCAAGACCAGTGTTTCAAACCCCAAAGGTTTTGACACAACAGCTAACCAACACTATCAAGCACGTCGTGCGCATCCATGCTCTTTATGTATGGAACCAGCTTTTCAAAATCTTTCTTTGCCGCTGCTTCCAGCTGCATCTTCAGCATCTCCTTTTCCCTGTTGCTGACCCTTGCAAACTTATCTGCCTCAACAAGCCCGTAAGGGTACCCTGGAAAAACAGGGTCTTTGCTGTTTTCCTGCAGTATTGGAAGAAGCTCATCAACAGAATTTCCAGCATCAAGCCTGAAAATGTATTTTGACTTTGGATGAAGCTTCACAAAACAGACATCACCGGCATCATAATACCACGTTTTCTTTCCAGTTAACCCGGAAAGAGCTGCCGCAGCAGAGCCGCCATTGTCTGTGAGAAGCCCGGTTGTTTTTGAAAGCCCGTAAAATTCTTTTTTCAGGAGCTCTTCTTCATGCGGATATGCTGCCTCCAGAGAGCCGTCAACCACCACAAAATCAGCTTTGATGGTTCCGGCAACTATAAGCTCTGCAAACCTCCGTATTACATTCCCAACCAACGATATGCTTGCCCTCCTGCCCCCCAATGCCAGTTTTTTGTCAAAGGAATCAAATTCGTATTTTTTTATATCGATTTTCCCGGTTGTGAAAAAATAGTCGGTACTGAAACATAATTTTCCGCTTTTGTTTTCTGTGCTTATCAATGTATAAAATTCAAATTTTCCGCTTTTAGTTCTCTTATTGTTTTGGTATATAGTATAATATATCCTGTTGAAAAACAGGCTCAGCGACGGGCTTTTCAGGAGTTCAAGATTTCCCCCGTCGACAAAAGCGACTTTTTTCCCTGTCTTTTTTCCACTTATATCATGGAAATTTTCTTTTTTTATTTCAACAGGATTCTTTGCAGAATCATCAAAAACAACAGAGCCGGAGCTGTCTTTCCCTATTTTTTCAAGCAGCTTTTCTATAATTTCCCTCATAAAAAGAAGATAATTCCCTTCTTTTTAAAACTATTTTTGTTTCGTTTTATAATACAAAACTTTTTTATAGACCCCGGAGATTCCTCACTACTTATGCCTCATGAACTTATCATAACAGAGAAACCTTCGGCAGCCAAAATGATAGCAGAAGCCCTGGCAGACTCAAAAATAGAGACAAAAAAAGAAAAGGGCATTGCCTACAAGACGATAACACACGACGGGAAAACAATCACAATAGTTTCCGCAGTAGGCCATCTTTTCACTGTCGCAGAAAAGGAAAAATCATTCAAATACCCGTCATTTGACATAGAATGGAAGCCGGTTTATGAAGTTGTAAAGAATGCAGACTATGCAAAAAAATACGCAGACCTGATAAAAAAAGAGGCAAAGGAATCAGATTCTTTTGTTGTTGCATGCGACTATGACGTCGAGGGAGAGGTCATAGGCCTCAATATAATAAAATACCTTTGCAAGAAAAAAGACGCAAAAAGGATGAAATTCTCAACACTTACAAAGCCTGACCTTGTGGAGGCATATCAAAACATGTCAAAGACACTTGACTGGGGCCAGGCAAATGCAGGGGAAACAAGGCATTTTCTCGACTGGCTTTATGGCATCAACACATCAAGGGCACTGATGCATGCAATAAAGAAAACAAATTCCTACAAGACGATGTCTTCGGGGAGAGTCCAGGGACCGGCATTAAGGATACTTGCGGAAAGGGAAAAAGAGATACAGGAATTCAAGCCGCAGAAATACTGGGAAATAAAGGCAAAGCTGAAGAAAGACGGCAAGGAGTTTGATGCAAACCATATCGAAGACAAATTCTGGGAGAAGGAGAAAGCAGAGAAAGTCCTCAAAAAAATAAAGGATAAAAAAGGAACAGTTGATGAAGCAGTAAAATCAGAGAAGAGCATACCTGCGCCCTATCCGTTTGACCTTACGACACTCCAGACAGAGGCATACAGGAATTTCGGCATCAGCCCGACAAAAACACTGGAGATGGCCCAGAGCCTATATACAAAAGGCTACATATCCTATCCGAGAACAAGCTCGCAGCAGCTTTCAGAGAAAATAGGGTTCAAGAGAATTATAACAGAGCTGATGAGGCAGGAGCAGTATTCAGAATTAGGGAAAATCGTTCTCGGAGGCAGGCTTTTCCCGAACAACGGCCAGAAGACAGATCCTGCGCATCCGGCAATCTATCCCACAGGAATCATGCCCAAGGCGCTTCCTCCACCAGTCAAAAAAATATACGACCTTATCGCAAAAAGATTCCTTTCAACATTCGGCCAGCCGGCAGTCAAGGAAAATGTAAGGGCAGTCATAGACATAAGCTCAGAGAAATTTGTTGGTCAGGGCTCTGTCGTCGTGGATAAAGGATGGCATGTGCTTTACGAGCCGTATGCAAAGTCCAAGGACGAGATACTTCCGGAGCTTTCAAAAGATGACAAGGTTGATGTCAGGAAAATCGAGGAAGAGGAAAAAGAGACGCTGCCGCCAAAAAGATACACAGAGGCATCAATAATAAAAGAACTTGAAAAAAGGGAGCTTGGGACAAAATCAACAAGAGCCCAGATTATCCAGAACCTGATAGACAGGGAATATGTTTCAGGAAAATCGCTTGAAGTGTCAAAGCTCGGAATGGACCTCATTGAAACGCTCAGGAAATACTGCCCGACGATTATAGAAGACGAGCTTACTGCCCAGTTTGACCAGGAAATGGAAAAGATAAAACAGGGCAAGGCAGACAAGGAAAAAGTTATTGCCAGGGCAGAGCAGGAGCTTACAAAGATACTTGAGCATTTCAAGAAGCATGAGAAAAGCATAGGCGAGGGCCTTATAGAGGCATACAGGGAGACAGAGTTCAAGCAGAATTTCATAGGCAAATGCCCTGTCTGCAAAAAGGGAAGCCTGAAAATAACATTCTCAAGAAAGAACAGGTCAAGATTCATAGCATGCGACGCATACCCGGACTGCAGGACAACATTCAGCATACCTCCCGGGAAAGTAGTTCCAACAGAAAAGGAATGCGGGGAATGCGGATATCCGATGATAACTGTGATTGCAGGAAAAAGGCCAAGGCAGCTGTGCATAAATCCCAACTGCAAAACAAAGCAGCTTGAGAAGGCAGACATACCAAAGAAAAATGAGAAATGCCCGAAGTGCGGCAAGGGAATGCTTGTGTTAAAACAGAGCGTATACGGCCAATTCTATGCCTGCGACAGGTATCCGGAATGCAGATACATAAAAAGCAATGGAAAGAATAGCGGAAATTCAAAAGAAAAGGAAACTGAAAAAGGCACTAAATCTTCCTGATTATTGTTGATTTTTCTATGTTGCTGTGCACAGTGAATGTCCTGCCGCAATAGACGCATCTTTTCTTCTTGCCGTCGAGACTTCCACTGGGACTGTACTTCATCTGGTTTCCGCATTTAGGGCATCTCAATAGAAACATTTTACATATTGAACTCTTTTCTGAGCGCCTCAATCTCTTCCATCCTCGATTTTCTTCTCATTATCTGCCTTTTCATGCTCTCAGGCTTAAGGAACCTTATGTAGACGATAAGTATGTTGAAGACAAATGCAAGCAGGAAATTCACGATTGCCAGGCCCTCAACATCCATGCCGCTGAATAATGCCAGCCCCGTAAATCTGCCAATAGCATAAAACACGCTTGCAACAAGGATAGGTATGAACATGTAGAGGGGGACATTATCAGCCATCTTAACAGCAAGGAAAGACACGAACATGCTGAATATGACCGGAAGGAACCCGATTATGACATTTGTTATAGGCGAGTCTGTTGCGCCTGCAGAAAATAAAACTATCAGGCCAATAGTAAGCAGGTAGACGAAGAAGGCAATTGATTCAAAAATTGTCTTCTCTTCAATTATCTCCACTTCTTCAATAGCCTCCTCAACAAGCTCCTCAGTATCTGTTTTCTCAAAATCTTTTTTTGCATCCTTTATCTCTTTTTTTGAGGCGCCTGCCATGAACTGCCCGAATGCCCCCTTTAGCTGGCCGACAAGGTCATTCTCCACAGGATCCTTATGCTTTGTTTCTTTCGCAGGACTTTTTTCCAGCTCAAGGAATACTTCATCAACTATATTTTTGTCATGGCCGGCGTCAAGAAGGACTTTTTCAATATTCTTCAAGGGTATGCCTTTTTTCCTCTCAGCTTCAACATACTCCACTAGCTGTTTCTTCAAAAAATGCTGGAAATTGTCCATTGCATAGAGTAGGAATCTTGGGGTATATAAGTTTTGTGCTGGTTATCCAAATGTTTTAATATGCCTTTACAATCAAGAGAACCAATGCTTGATTTTAAGAGACTGAATACATTCTCCAAAGAAATATCCGGATTAGATTATCAGGCGGCCAAAATGATTGTCCAGCACAAGCAGGTGTCAAAAAGGGAAAAGTGGATTTTGGACAGGTTTTTGAAAGGATATTACAACAAATTAGGTATGCCTGATTCAACCGAGATTATTCTCATGCCCACATCAGAAACAATTGCCCAGTCTACCCTTGATGTGTGCAAGGAGGGTATTGAACTTTTTCTTGATCAAAGCAGTATAGATTTAAGTGTTAAGATTACCGGCACAAATGGGATAGTATCAAGCTTTGTCAATGATCGGGTCTATGAATCTAACAGAGGAACTATCTTCCCTGATGCAGATTTTCATGCTTTTGTTTACAGGAGAATGAAAATGGGAATATTCCCTATGAAATATACTTGCTATGTTGATAGTTCGGATTTTTTTCAGGCTGAAGACTATGCAGCAGGAAAAACATTTATTTTGGGAAATATAGCAACATTGCTGGAGCGCGGTTTTATAAAAGGAAGATTATTGGATAAATCATACCTCTTTATGACAATGGCAGAGAAAACCGAATATATGAAACTAGTTGCTGCACACGAAACATATCATCTTATTGGCAAATTAACGGATTTGGAAAAACAAAGCCATGAAGAAATGGGATTGACAGAAGACCCCAATTGCCTTGGCTATTCCAAATTCAAAATACCCTCTTATCTATGTGGAGGCTGTAAAGATAGCATTGCTTCACTATGGCATGGATATAGATTGCGACAAATGTGCAGCCCGTAAATATATGACTCCTAACCGCATCCAATATTGATTATCGGACAGAGGTATATTATCTCTCTTTCATGTCCTTTTATGTTCTCCTTTCTAATTGCATTTGGGAAATCTAAAAAACATTTTTCATTATAAACTCTGAGTTTTTTTTCAGAGATATAATTTAGTGGAATTATCTCCTCACTATCTTTGTCAAGGGCGTACAATCCAAAACTATAATTTTCTCCGGTTTTGGAGTAATTATAGTCCTTTTTCAATTGTTCTAGGTAATAGTTCACATGATCCCTGGCCCCGTCTGCTTTTGTTTCCTCCAAAAGAGAATCTAACACGTGCTCAAAAACATTAACAACAGGTTTTGATAAATATTCACGCCCCACTTTTGTTGTCAACTGGCTTGGATCCAAGTAAGCATAATCAAAGGCTATGTATAATGGGCATTCTTCCATGCATAAATGATGGCAATATAATTTAAATGTATTTTATGTATAAAACCGGAAAATTTTCGACAGGGGTTATAGTTCACTAAATTCCTCTGGGTCTTCCTTTTTTTCTTCAGCCCGAGGTTTTTCATGAGCCTTTTTTTCATTAGCCTCTGGCATGCTGTTTTTCTTAGCCAGGGCCTCCTCAAGGAATGCCGCGCCCTGCTTATACCAGTCAGGCTCCCCTTCAAAATCATCGACCTTCCTCTGGTCTGGCTCGCTGATTTTCTTGAAAACTTCCCTGATGTCCTTTGAGCCCTCAACATCAAAATACTCATAGAATTTCTCAGTCAGGCCAATCCTGTAGCTTCTTCCCTCATGCTCTTTTTTTATGAAGCCGAGCTCGAGAAGCTCTGCAATATGGTCATAGGCCTTGTTGTGCCTTATGTCCACGACCTCGCTCTGCAGCACAGGGGCTTTCCAGGCAATTACTGCAAGTGTCTCAAGCATTGTCTTCGGAAGCTCTGTTTCAGAGACAATTTTCCTTACCAATGGGAGGTATGCCTCCCTTACAGTCAGTTTCCAGCCGTCTTTCTCCTCCACAACCATAAGCGGAGAACTCCTTTTTTCATATTCTTCTTTCAGCTTCTTTACATTATTGACCAGGACCAGTTTATTGGATACACCAGTAAGCTGGAGAAGTGTGTCAGCATCCATGAACCTGCCGGATGCAAAAAGAAGCGCCTCTATCTGGTTTTTGTAGTCCTGGCTCATTTTTTCGGGACAGCCTTATACAGCTCCCCATCCTTTTTAACTTTTCCTTCCTTAATAAGAACATTCAGGACCTGCTCAATATTCTCTGCCCTTACACCCATAAGCGGCTGTATCTGCCCTATGGTCATAGGCCTTGAGCTCAGCAGGACAACAATGAAATTCCTCAGCAGGACAGCGGTGTTTTTTATGTAATGCGTGTTTGACTCCTTGGCCTGCAATATACCGGTATTCATAGCATGCATCCTTGCCTGGAGGTCATTGAGGAAACCCATCAAGTCGTTGTTTTTCACAACCAGATTTTCAGGAGCAATTATTTCGATGCTTGCAGGCATGAAATCAAAGCAGAATGAAAGCAGGCTGTTCATATCCTTTACAAGCAGCTCAACCTCTGCGAAAGTGCTGAAGAGCTCATCTTTCTTCTCGGCAGTTTCTGCATGCTCGCTCACTATCGTAAATTCCTTAACTTCCTTTATCTTCTTTATATGGGTCTTAAGTGCATCTTCCACATATTTTTTCGGCCTGCCTACAACCTCCAGGATTCCCACAATATGTATCCAGCCTTCTGAGACCTTACCTTCAATTTCCCTCTGATTCATAGGAATTAGCTAAATCTTAGCCTGTTTAAAATGTTTTCGATAAGCTTTTTATATAAAGCAATAGGACAGGCAAATATGGCAAAGCTGAAAGAGCTGGAATACAAATCAATAGAAGTGAGCAGCCTTTCTATTGAAGAGATGCTTGGCATAGGCATTCCTGACAGATACTGGGGCACGGTCAGAGCGGGATTTTCCAGCCCTGCGGGGAGAGAGTATCTTGCAGTGCATGTCAGAGAGCATCCGGAAGGCCCGTATATCCTTCTGGTCAGCGATACGAGAATGGATGCTGCTGATTTTCTGGGAATTGGCGAGGCAGTGAAAAGAATAACAGAAGGAGAACAGGATTATAGAGGGGGTGAAGAAATGCAGGGTTTCCTTGAAGACTGCTTTAAGAAAAGCAGATATGACCAGAGGATTACAAACAGGTCCGGGGATTTGTGCGAAGTTATAAGGCTCAAGAGAAAGCCTGACAGGGAATACCTTGCAGAGCTTGTAGAAAAATACGACAAAGTATTTACTGGCGTGCATATAGAGAAAATATTTTTCAGTGATGTTCCTGTTTCTGTTTATTGGGCTTCTGAGCTTCCGGCATTCAGCAAGGATAAAGTGCATGTCGATCCTGTCTAATGCTCAAAAAACTTTTTATATTAAGCAAGATTAGCAGTATTAAATGAGAATAGTTTACCTTCTTATAAGGGCAGAGCACGGCAAGATAGGCATAGTGAAAGCCCAGCTTGCAAAGCACGAAGAAATCTCTGAAATCCATGAAGTCTTTGGAAGATATGACATTGTGGCCAAGGTGCTGGCAGAGAACTACGGTGAATTCAAGAGGTTCATACAGAACAAAATAAGGGTGCAGGAAGGAATAAAGAGCATAGAGCCGATTTTTGTTGCTGAAGACCTTGAATGATTAATCAGTATATTCAGAATCAGTTATCTCTTTTATCTTGGAAGCCTTTTTCTCGCCGATAAGCTCAACTTCCTTCAGTTTCTCTTCAGAGGCGTTGATTATTTTTTTCACAGAGCCGAATTTCTTCAGCAGAGGTTTTGAGAGTATAGGGCCGACGCCTGGAAGCGCAGAAACAATATATTCCTGCTGCTCTTTTAATGTAAGAGGCTTTGAGCTGTGCAGGGTAAATCCCTTTTTTTCTTCTGTCTGCTCTCTCTTGGCTATCATAGCCATCAGCAGCGCAGTATCATCGCTGTTTTTTGTCGCAAGTATAGGGACGCCATAATCAATTGTTATTGCAGCAAGCATCCCTCTTATTGCATTAGGGTGGAGCTGCCTCTGGCTGTAGATATCCTCGTCCCCTTCAAGTATGATTATCTGCTTCCTGTATTTCTGCATGTCCTTTAGCTGTGTGAAGAGCCTCTTGTCAATAAGTGAATCTATGAAATCAGGGATTGTCTTGTATTCAACGCAGATATCGGGGCTAAGCACATAATCTCCCACATCAAGCTTCTCAAGGTTTATCTTTATGCCAAGCTCAATCAGCTTCTTTATCACACCCGAGCTTTTTTCCCTGTAATCGGCAAAAATCGTTATTTCTGTTTTAGGCAGGACGAATTCAGTCAGCTTTTTTTCTGTCCTCTTTTCAGCATTGAATTCCTTTTTCAGCTTTCTCAGTATGTCTTCCATCCTTCTTTCCTTATGGTATGAAGACCACCTGTAGCCTTCATCCCTTGTCTTCTTTGCCACAAGCACAATTACGTCTCCTTTCTTCTGCCTGCCTGTCCTTCCCCTCCTCTGTATTGTCCTTATTGCACTTGGCACAGGCTCATAGAAAATTACAACATCAACCTCGGGGATGTCAAGCCCTTCCTCACCGACGCTTGACATTACAAGCACGTTGAAATCATTGCTCTTGAATTGTTCTATAAGCCCTATCTGCTCTTTCTGGCTTAATCCTGTGCCTTTCTTTTTCTGCTGGCCGACAAACATCTTCGCTTTCATCCCCGGAATCTTGTTTATCTCTTCCACAAGGCTCGAGATGGAATCCCTGTACTGCGAGAAGACAATTATCTTTGCATCCTTTTCCTTTCCGTATTTCTGGAGTATGCTTTTCAGCTCATAGTATTTCGGATGCTCAATTTTCATCTCCTTCAGATTCCTTATTGTTATAAGTGCAGACTTAAAATTCAGGTCAGAGACAAGATTTTTTACAGCTTTTGTCTTTGTTGTCTTTGCCTTTGCCACAAGGGATTCCATATATTCCAGCAGCGGAGTTATGCCCTGGCTCTCCAGCAGCTCAAGAGCATGCTGCACTTTCAGCGCCTCTGCAAGAAGGGAAATGGCTTTCATGCTCTCATAGTCCCTGGAATCCTTTACATTGACCAGCAGCTCCCTCTGCGTTGCAAGAAGATCTGTCTTGTTGTCCAATGCCCTGTTCATCGGCACAAGCTCCTTCATCCTTGATATCTTTTCCTTGAAGCAGTCGCTCAGGAATTTCTGCGCAGACCTGAAATGCTCAGGAAGATCAACATGAACCCATTTTACATTGACATCCTGCACATAAGGGGCAACATCAGGGTCATCATCAGTTCTTATTTCTACATCTTCGATGTGCAGGTTCTTTATGACTTCCTTTATTTTCTCCAGCTCGCTCCCGGGGCTTGCAGTTAATGCTAATATCCTCTTGCTTTTGGCTTTCCTCATGTACTGCCCAGCTATCCACACATAGGAATAGTTTCCCACTGCCCTGTGGGCCTCATCAAAGCCAAGCAGGGAAACTTCCTCGAGCCTTATCCTGTTTGCAATTATGTCATTCTCCAGGCCCTGCGGAGTTGAGAAAATAATTTTTGATGTCTTCCAGAGCTCTTCTCTTTTTGCAGGCGTTACATTGCCTGTAAAAATCGCCATATCCTTTTCATCTATTTCAAGATGCCTCAGAAAGACATTATAATACTGGACGACCAGGGGCTTTGTCGGGCCAAGCAGAAGGATTTTTGAATCCGGGAATTCCTTAAGCCTCAAAGAGGCCAGCATCAGGAAGATATATGTTTTTCCGAGGCCTGTCGGAAGGACTACAAGAGTGTTCTTCTCAGAGGCAGTCGCAAGTATTGTCTGCTGGTACAGCCTCGGCGCGAAATCTTTTATCATGCAATTAGAGAAAGGAGATTTCTTTAAATAGGTTTATTATTGCTGATGCGAAAAAGCTGATTTTCTTCAGCCCAAAATTTTATATACCACATATGTTTCTTGAACTGGATGGTATTTGATACATTGCTTGGATGGACATTATCATTCCACCCCGCGCTTTCAATATTGATTCTCTCATTGATTGTCTCAATTATAATCACGCTGGCAATAAAATTCTTCACAGACCAAAGCCTTATGAAAGATCTTAAGGAAGAGCTGAAAGAACTGCAGAGGCAGATGAAAGAGTTGAGAAACAACCCTAAAAAACTGGCTAAAGTCAATGACCGGGTTATGGAAGTCAATATGAAATACATGACGCATTCCATGAGGCCAACTTTATTTACATTCATTCCGATAATCCTTGTTTTCGGCTGGATGAACATGCATATAGGGTTTTATCCGCTAATGCCAAACGAGCCTTTTCAGCTTACTGCAGTATTTGAAGATGGATCAGACGGGCAGATATCAATGGTTCTTCCTGAAGGCATAACCCTGCTTGAGGGAGCTGCTGAAAGGGAAGTGCTGGACAATGAAGTCCAGTGGACACTTTCAGGGGAGCCGGGAGAATATGCTTTAGATGTGATGTACAAAGGCAAGACATACACCAAGGACATCATAATAGCAGATGAGCCAATATATGCTCCTGTTGAAAAAAGCTTCAGGAAAAGCTATGTCCTGTTCACTTCTCCTGACGAGAACGGCCTGAATACAATAAAGCTGAGCAATAAGCAGATAATTCCCTTTGAGGATGTCCCTGTAATGAAAGATATTCCGTGGATAAGCACATTCAACTGGTTCTGGACATATTTCCTGTTCTCACTTGTTTTTAGCATGGGCCTGAGAAGGGCATTAAATATATATTAACTCATATTTTGGATTAGCATGCCATATAAAAACATGAATAGATGGTCTTCTGAAAAAGCAAACAACTGGTATAAGAAGCAGGGCTGGATTGCAGGAATTAATTTCATCCCGAGCAATGCCGTCAACCAGCTGGAGATGTGGCAACAAGAGACTTTTGACCAGAAAACCATTGACAGGGAGCTGGGATATGCTGAAAAACTTGGCTTCAATGCTGCAAGAGTTTTCCTGCACAATCTCCTCTGGGAGCAGGACCCAGAAGGGTTTGTAAAAAGAATAGAAGCATATCTAAAAATAGCTGATAAGCGCGGCATTAAAACAATGTTTGTTCTTCTTGATGGCGTATGGAATCCTTTTCCCAGACTTGGAAAACAGCCGGAGCCTCTGCCCTACATTCACAATTCAGGTTGGGTCCAGAGCGCCGGAGCAGAATATCTCAGAGATGAAAGCAGGCATCCGCTGATAGAGTCATATGTGAAAGGCATAGTAAAGCATTTCGCGGATGACAGAAGAATCCTGATGTGGGATATTTTCAATGAACCGAACAATCCCAACAGGGGATATATCGGAAAAGAAATCGTGAACAAGGAAAAAGCAGCCTTCAGGCTGCTTGCAAAGGCATTCTCATGGGCGCGGGATGCAAAGCCATCACAACCTATAACAGCAGGTGTATGGGGCAGCATGCTGTTTGGCATAATATGGAAAAAAAGAATAAACCAGTTTATGCTGGCCAATTCAGATGCCATCACTTTCCACAGTTATAGGTCCGCAGGAAAACTGGAAAAGGAGATATTATATCTAAAAAAATTCAAACGCCCGGTCATCTGCACTGAATACATGGGAAGGCCATACAGCACTTTTGAGACATGCATGCCGGTCTTCAAAAAGCACAATACCGGCTGCTTCAGCTGGGGGCTTGTATCAGGGAAGACGCAGACAATTTACCCGTGGTCATCATGGGCTTTAAGGCAGAAAAAAGAGCCAACAGTATGGTTTCATGACATTCTGAGGAAAGACGGGACAGCTTTCAACGAGAAAGAGGTTGAATTTATAAAAAATTTCACTAAAAAAACCTCCCACCATATTATCTGAAAAGCTAAACCTATACGATATATTTATAAAGCAACTTTTTTTCCAAGAAGGTATGCCAGAGCCAAGATTCAGGTCAAGGACATATAGGAGAATAACTAAGAAGCTCCCAGGAGGAGACCATGTTATTCACTATGCCAAAAGGAAGCCCGGAGTGGCCAAATGCGCCAAATGCGGCGCCTCTCTTAAAGGCATACCAAGAGAAAGACCATACAAGATGCAGATCCTTGGCAAGAGCAAGAAGAGGAACGAGAGGCCATACGGCGGAAACCTCTGCTCAAAATGCTCAAGGCAGCTGATAAAAAAGGAAGCTAGACAATAAGTACATAACGTACTTGGCGGCAGGCGTGATGTGAAAATGTACGAAACAGGAAGATTATGCGTGAAGATTGCCGGCAGAGATGCCAGGCAGAAATGTGTTATAATAGAAGTTCTTGATGATAATTTTGTCATGATAGACGGCCAGACAAGAAGAAGAAAGTGCAACATAAAGCACCTTGAGCCTCTTGATAAGGTCCTTAAGCTCAAAAAAGGAGCATCCCATTCAGATGTTGTTTCTGCTCTCAAAAGCGAAGGTATTGAAGTGACTGAAAGAAAAACAAAAACCAAGAAAGAAAGAATAGTCAAAAAGAGAAAAGCAGCAGGGGAAATTGCCGAAAAGACAACTGAAGAACCTGCAAAAAAAGAAGAGCCTAAAGCAGTCAAGCCTGCCAAAGAGACAAAGAAAAAAGCAGAACTAAAAGAGAAGAAGAAAAAATAATTTTTCTTAATTACTTATTTTTGGCAACAACCTTCATTTCTTTCCATGCAAGCTCGAACAATTCTCCAAGCGCGCTTGCGAAGAAAGGCGTGTTTACCCAGATTCCCACGTCATAAGTTGGGTGGACATCCATGTCATCATTTACCATGAACATCATTTCTTTGTTATCCACTATGATAAGCCTTGCCTTTATTTTTGTGTTCCTTATCTCAGCATGCTTTGCAGCTTCCTTAAGGCCTTTATGATTAGGGTCTGTTATAGGGGCGGCAATCCTTATTTTGACCCCTCTCTTGTGGAGCTCGTCAAATAAGGGACCGAGAGCCTCAACTTTCCTTATCAGGCCCTGCTCTGTTGATATCATATCAACAGTCTTTTCAGCGCTCCTTATCGTCATCTCCATATGATTATAGAGATTATGCCTTCCTCTCAGGCTTCCGCTCAGCTCGCTTGGCTCTATAAGCTCAATTCCCTGTGTGTGCAGTGAGCTAAGCTCCTGAAGAACATCAGTGGTTTTCAGGTTGTTAAGCCTCTCCACAGCGTCATCGGCATCTTTTCTCATATTTTTTTTGACACGCTCGACAACTTCAGTTGGCGGGACTGCAATATATTTTATCGGCTTGCCGATCTTCAAAACAACAAATCCTTTTTTCTCAAGGCTTTCAAGGACATCATATGACCTTGACCTTGGGACATTGGCAATATCAGAAAGCTCTCCTGCTGTTGATACTCCCCTTGAAAGCAGCGCTGTCCAGATCTTTACTTCATACAGATTTAGATTGAAATATCTTCTTAGCTTGCTAAGAAACTCATCTTTGACTATCATACTCACACCCCGCGGTTATTTTAACTGGTTAAAAACTTAAAATAATTAATTGATACTAGTATTAATAGGTTGCGGTTTTTTTACCCCTATGTAGTATATCTTCTTTGTCCCTGAATATAAAGAAAAATATATATAGACGCCAAATATAGCAATCATAATATGCAGTTGTCCCAAAAAGAGGTGGGGAAACTTCTTAAAAAATACAGGATAAGTATGCCTGAGACACATATTCTTAGCAGCAGCCATATAACCGGCACGGGCCTGAAATTTCCTGCAGTTCTGAAAGTGGATTCGCCTGAAGTAATCCACAAATCAGACATGGGGCTTGTATTTACAGGGCTGAGAAGCATCCATGATATCAACAGCAGTCTCCATACAGCGCAGACAATACTGGAAATGCACATGATAAAGGATTACAGCTTTGTATTGCAGGAGACTGCCAGGGGCCATGAGGTTATAATGGGGATGAAGCGCGACAGGGCATTCGGCCCTGTTATTATATTCGGCCTTGGAGGCATATTTGTTGAGGTTATCAAAGACGTCAGCATGCGGATAGCTCCCCTGACAAAAGAAATGGCCGCGGAAATGATTGAAGAGATAAAAGGGGCAAAAATACTAAGCGGCTACAGGAATACAAAGCCGGCAAATAAGGAAAAACTTGCAGGCCTGCTGGTGAAATTATCTGAATTATCAATAAAAGAAAAACATATACAGGAGATTGATTTCAATCCTGTAATCGCCAATGAAAAAGAGGCCGTAGTTGTGGATGCGAGGATGATAACAGATGCTTGAGAATTTCTTCAGCCCAAAATCAGTGGCAGTGATAGGTGCGTCAAGGGAGAGAAGTTCTGCAGGCCAGGGAATCCTCAGGAGCCTTCTCAAAGGCGGAGTTTTCAGGAGCAGCACAAACAGGCCGTTCAGAGGAAAGATATATGCTGTTAACCCGAAGGCGGATAATATCCTCGGTGTAAAATGCTACTCCTCTGTGCTTGGCATAAAGGGGAAAATCGACCTTGCTGTGATTGCAGTCCCTGCAAAAATAGTCTCCAAGGTAATGAAAGAATGCATGCAGAAAAAAATACATGCGGTCATCATAATTTCGGCCGGGTTTTCAGAAGCAGGCCAGGAAGGGAAAGAATTGGAAAAGCAGATTCTTGAAATAGCCAGAAAAGGAAAAATAAGGATCTTGGGGCCGAACTGCCTGGGGCTGATGAGGCCTTCCTCAAATCTCAATGCATCTTTTGGTCCCTGCATGCCGAAAAAAGGAGATGTTGCTTTTTTTTCGCAGTCAGGAGCACTGATAGACAGCGTGATAGACTGGTCGCTTGAAAACAACTATGGGTTCAGCACAGTTGTTAGTATTGGAAACAAAGCAGACCTTACAGCAGAGGATTTTTTGCTGTGGGCGGAACACGATAAGGAGACAAAAGCAATTGCATTATATCTTGAAGACATAAAAGACGGCGGGAGATTCATGGCAGCAGCAAAAAGGGTTTCCGCAAAAAAGCCTATTGTGGCCTTGAAATCAGGAAGGCTGGAAACAGGCATGAAGGCTGTGTCAAGCCATACAGGAGGACTGTCGGGAAGTTATGAAATTTACAAGACGGCATTCAGGCAGTCAGGAGTTCACATAGCGAACAGCGTAGATGATTTGTTTGAGATGACTGAGGCGCTTGCCCATCAGCCGCCGTGCAGGAACGGAATTGCAATAATAACAAACGGCGGAGGGGCAGGAGTGCTGTGCGCTGACCACTGCGAAGAGCTCGGCGTAAAACTTACAGAGCTTAGCGAACATACAATAAGAAAGCTTGACAGCTCAGGAAAAATGCATCCGGCATACTCAAGAAGCAACCCGCTGGACCTGGTCGGCGATGCCCTTTCTGAAAGATATGATACTGCAATAGATACATTGCTCCAGCAAAAGGACATATACGGGCTGATAGTAATACAGACGCTGCAGACAATGACACAGCCTATACTTGACGCTAAGGCAGTTCTAAGGGCAAGGAAAAAATATCCCGGCAAGCCCATAATAACAAGCTACATGGGAGGCAAGTTCTCAAGGGAGGCAGCCGAGCTTCTTGAAGCCAACAAAGTCCCTGATTTCAACGTGCCGTATAAGGCAGCAAAGGCAATGAAAGCACTGATAGACAGGTATCTGTGGCTGCATTAGGTTTGGAAAGCTTTATAATTAAGATAATTCCTGGATTCTGATTGGTGGGGTAAAATTTCATTGCGTGATAATATGTGGGAATATGCATTTCTTGACGGGACAAAATATGAACCTTCTAAGCATGATGAATTAATCAAGAAACCGTTATGGGCATTTAGCTCAGAAGAGATGGAAGAAATGGGGCTCCCCCTAATAAGAGATACGGCAATCACACAGAAATATTTTGACGTAATCCTTGCAGCTGACAAATCAAAACCTACTCCGGACCAGTCCGGTTTCTATGTTCACACAGGCGGGATGACTGAGAAAGGAAATATTGTATATGGGGGCAACCATGAAAAAGGGAGAGGAAAACAGGACACAATAACACACGGAGAAGAATCAGTTCTTGCAAGAGCGCTTGATGATTACGGAATAGAAGATCAGATTTCAATTATAGGCTTCTTAAGAGAAAAAGGGTTTGCCCCGGCCCCAAGGCATTGCGGACCGTGCAGGGACGGAATCCTGAAATATGACACAAGCAGGCTCAAGGTTTTCGGAGCCTCTAAAGACGGCGGGCATGTTGTGGTGTTGCCTTTCTCCAAATACCTGAAAGAAGATTTTGAAGAGACAGATGAATTCCTGGATTTTCCAGGAGAGCAAATTGAAACAGCTGTACATGGCCTGAAAATAGCATCATACAGAGGGCTTTCAGGAACTCCGGAACTTGAAAAGAAAATGGAAGACGGATTATATGGTGCAGTGATTGTGGCAAAGAACGGAAAGATGTGGAAAGGCAGTTTCAGGGGGGATACAGCATACCACTCTTCATATACAATTTCAGCTGCAATAGACACATTCAGGAATTCCGGATTGTTAAGAGGAAGGGATATAGATATAGAAAAACTGATTCTGGTGTCTCAGAATTCCGCTCCGCAAATTCCTTACAAGGACAGGCAATATTTCCTTGATTTTGCAGAATCAGTCCAGCTGTTCAACAACAGGGGGGATGAGCCTCTTCCTGTTTACATGCTCCAGGCTGATGAAAAAGGGGATATAGTGAAAGGATGGAAAACAGACTCATACGAATGGCTGCCTCTTCCATTTTCCGGAAAGCTGTTTGGTCTCGGCCCGTCCTACGTGAAGAATATAGAAGCGTTATTAATCTAGAAAATTACAGACAGATAATCTTCGGCATATTTATCTTCAACCCTCTATATTTTCCGGTTTATCCATATTCTCAAAAATATATAATACAATACTATATAATCTAAGATAAGAAATCTTTATAATTAAGTTTATTTTTAGGATTGGGTAGAATGGCGGGGTTGGATAATTTAGTTTCTACTAATATACGCGACTTCCATGCAAAATTTTCAACTTCACCCGCCGAGCACATAGAAATTCCGAGCACACAGAAACTAACCTCTACTGATAAATTTGACAAGACTCTTGAATACCTTACTTCTATCCAGAAATACAGCGGACTGGCTGCCCCGTCAATGCTGGCCAATATAGGTGGGGTAGATGCAGCACTCAGTCTCTATGCCAATGTTGCACAAAAAACAAAGGGAACCCCACATATTCTTTTCATTGACAGGAACCCAAGCCATATAGATAATCTCCTGTTCAGGATGATTACTGCAGTGCTAAATCCGGGAAGCAGGAGGGAATATATTGCTGACATCTTTGGAGTTACTGATCCTGAGCAGAGGAAGAGCATCAACCCCGATTCAATCTCACTCGACGACAAGGTAATCAAAGCTTATGATGTAAGTAAGCATTACGAGATGCTTAAAGCAAAAGCAAAGGAGAAGTTTGCGGAAAGTCCCAAATTGCTTGAGGAATATCTTGAATCTATCTACAGGATAACAAACCATCTTGGGGCAAATTCAAACTACAGGCAGTTTGTAACTGGCCTCAGAGCAAATATAGACGCAAACCCGAAAACCCATTACCTGGCCTCAGATGGCCTGTACAGGAGTGTATCAGGAGTAATAAAAAACGGCAGCACATATGCCCACGTCATGTGGGGAGACATAACCCTCCCTGACGGTGAGGCAGCAATAAGGAAAGTCATAAAGAAATATGGGCTTTCAAAGGGAGGCACACTTCCTTTTGATATTGCATTTATTCCTGACCTTAAAAACAGCATGGACAGCCTTGTCCCTTTCCTGAGAAAAAATGTAGGGGACGTCATATATACCAGGAAAGATGTCAAGAAAAATGAGAGGTTTTTGGATACAGAGGACGCCAGCCAGCTTGTAATCTCAACAAAGAAAGCCAAGGAAATAGAAGGTTATAAAGAAGAAAAACTGAAACGGGTAAAGATAGGGGAAAAAGTGCGGGTCTCAAAGGCAGAGGCAAGGGAAGGCATCCCTCCGGTCCTTTTCCTTTCAAAGCTGGATATCGGCTCAAAATACTGCGATGAGAAAACCCTTGAATATATTACAGAGAAGGCAATAGGCGCGGGCGTGGAGCTTGCGCTGGTCAACGGGGCAGTTTACGGGCCTTTCTTTTTCTGGGAAAACAAGAGAAGAGCGCTGATTGATCCGGAGTATCCGACACTTGATGCCCAGTTGAGGAGATATGCTGAGTGGAGGCAGGGATTCAAGAAAGTAGTCCATATAATGAATGATAATGATTCCAAGATTATTGAAGACCTGAATGCGCTCTTTGTGAATGAATATATGAGGAGGACAGAAGGAAAACTGAATATAGGAACAAGCGTGGGATGGCAGAGGGAATACAGGAATTCAAGGTGGGATGATGCAAAAAGAATCATAAGGGACTGCGTATATCCGTTCCTTCTTTATCTGGGAGAGGATGCAGCAGGGCTATACACCGAAGACAACTACAGGTCGCCAATATTTGAGCTTGTTTCAGGATTCCAGAGGCTTGAAGAGGGCGGAAACTTAAAGCCGGCGGAAAAAAAGGTTCTCCAGGGAAACAGGAAAAAAAGGAAGGCTTTTGAAGCAGTAATGAACCATGGCAATGACAAATTTGAGGTTGTCCATGAGTTCTCCAAGATGTTTGATGAGAAAAAGAACCTCGGCATAAGATACTCAGGAGGCTGGACATTCTCAAAAATCACAGAATACACAGACCCGATATCTGTCCCAAAGCAGAACGTACTGAGGTCGCAGAACGGCCACCTGAAAGATGTGCTTAAGGAGCAGATTATAGCAGACGGAAGGGCAGCGATGCTGTATTTCAATGCAACAGACGGGGAGAGAGTGACTCTCCTTGTCCCTGGCATGGCGGATGACAGAAGATATTTCACAAATGAGTTCGCGCCAATAAGGCAGGTATTGCAGGATCCAACACACAAGAGGGCGTCACAGCAGAACAAGACCCTGAATGTGCCGGGCGGAGTTGTCATTTCAGGCGACATAAAGAAAAACATGACAATAGAGCCATATATTCCGTTCATAATTGAAAGGATGGAAAAAGTCCAGAAGACCGGAACACCATATGAAGAAACAGTAATCCCTATTATCCATGACGTTCAGACAGGCTCAATCACTGAGAGAGTGGACATGTTCATGAAATTCCTTGACTATGCAATACATGAGAGAAAAGGAAAGGGAATACTTTCAGTAGGCGACCTTCTTCAGGGAAGGAATTACAGGGAAATGCCAAATGAGAACCACTGGCTTTCAACAGTTTCCATCAGTGTGCAGCAGGACAATGTAAATGAAATGATAAGGCCATTTGTCCCTTACATTAAATTCTTCAAGATGGTTGACGGCAACCACGAGTGGAATTCTGACAGGCTGGCAACAGGAGTCAATTATCATGCAAACATGCGCGCAATGTTCAGGGAATACAACAGGCATGTTCCTGAGGAAAAACAAATTGATTTTGAGCACTTTGAATTTATAGAGAACAGCAAAGGCGAAATAGTAAAAGCGCCTTTTGGCAGCCATAAAGAGCAGGACGTAAACATTCTTTTTTCACACATGTATTCCCAAAAAGGCTCAGGAAAAGGAAGCAGCAGGAACCCGGTTACACATATGGCCTCATGGCTTGATACAATAGGCAGCATCGCAGACCCTTTCAATATACTCCTTGGAGCGCATTATCACCAGGTTGAGATGATGGGAACAAACGGCAGGCTTGCTGCTATTCTTGGAAGCAACGCAGGGGAATCAGGGTTTGAGATGGCAAGAGGTTATGCCAGCGTGCCTATGAACGGCCTGCTTATTTTCAAGCCTGACGGAAGCATAGTTGTTGAGATAGTCTCTGAGCAGTTCTTCAAAAACTACAAGCCAAAGAATCCGGAGATAGTAGCTGCAGGAGGAGTTGATGCTTATCTGAAGAATGCATTCCAGCAGGCAGTGTATCCGTTGCATGACGGAATAAGGCAGGGATACGAGCTGCAGCCCTTCTACAAGAGAGAGCTTAAAATATCAGAATAGTTCTGGCAATCAATCCATTTTCTTTATTATGAATTTATAAGTCAGATAGCCACTCACAAGGGAAATGCCAAAAGCAGCCAAAGTCCCGAATACAAGCCCCAGAACAGGATAAAAATATCTTACTGCCCCGCTATAAACAGCAACATTTATCACTCCTGTGACAAGCAGGGTCTTTGCAAGCGCTGCTGAGATTTTCGGTCCCCTGTATAAATGCGTTATTATCATTGTTGAACTGTACATGGCGGGAAATACAGAGAACATCCCTCCGAAAACAGGGCCGCCAAGCCTGCTGGCAAATACTGCAAATACGATTATTGCCCCGCTTATTGCTGCCCTTGCCAAAATTTGTAAGGGAGTATATCTGACTTTTATCCCTTTGGATGATTTTATTTTTAGCTTCTTTTCAAAGATATAATATGACATTAACAGTATCAGCAAACAAATCATAAGGGATACAGCATAATTTTCATATCCCACTGCGACAGCAATAAAAGCCAACACAAACCATACAGCTATCCCGGCTGCAATTGCCTTAAACGGGCCGTATTTTGCCATTAGTGCATAAACAACCAGGAACAACCCGCTGAACGAAAGGAAAAGGGGCTGCATCGTAGTTGCCTGGACAGCAACATCTGTTGACTCTACAAGACCTATAAAAAATATAGTTATCACGACAGTTGAAGGAAGCCCGCCTATTGCCCCGCCTATTTTGCTTCCAAATTTTTCTGCTATGGCTGTTGTAAGAATGACCCACAGGCTGCCGGTTACAAAGGCCAGAATTAAATTTGTTAAAAACTGATTCATTAAGGCAGGTAACAGCAGACATTATTTTAATTTTGCTAAAAAAGGCGAAACCCCTGGATTTTCGCCTTTTTGCATCCCGAAAATCTGCCGGAAGCAGATTTTCATGATTTCAATAATTAATCTTATATCTCAATATAGCACCCATCCCGCCCAGTCCGTCCAGCTTGCTTCCTGCCTCATGCTCAGAGCTGATTATGTGGACTTCGCCCTGCATATTCTCAACAGCCTTCATCATATACTCAACCTGCTCAAAAGTATTGTCTTGCCTTTTCTTCTGTATAAGCCTGTCAGTTACAAGAAGTTCAGAAACAGCCCCGCTGTCAACAGCCTCTTTGATTTCTTTCAGGCCATACTGTGCTTTTCCTTTTTTTGCAATCTCCCCAAGAAACCCCTCGACTTTCCTGCTCTCGTCAGCAAATTTTTCCAGCTTCAGGACCTGCTGGACCTCATCCCTCTTTATCACCTCATTTATCCCGTTGACGCCGACTGAAGAGCATGTGGCATAGACAACTTTCTTCTTTAAATCGCCTGTTATTATTTTCTGTATATATTCTTTCCAGAATCCCGGGCTGGCGATTATTATGTTTGAGAAATTATGCCTCTTGTCATAATCCTCGACTGTTTTTTTTATTGCAGCAAAAAAATCGCTTGTTTCCGTCTTCACATCTGCCTTTTTTTGGACATCCCCTTTTATCTGGCCAAGCATCTCAAAGCCGTATTTTTTCAGCTGCGCAAAATATGCCTCTTCCCTGTCATGCACGACCAGCATTATCTTGCTGTTAAGGCCTTCTGCAGATTCCTCCAGCTTTTCAATCTGGTATTTCAGCAGGGCCTGCTTCTGGAGTGAAAATTCTGTCCCTCCCTCAAGGGATATTGTATGATGGCTGCCGAGCGGGATATCGTCGGGGCCTTCCCTGATTATCCCTGAAACCCTCAGCACATTGGAATATTTTGAGAATTCTATTTTGTCAACCTCTATCGCAAGCGTCACAGGTTTTCTTATTATCTTTGTATTTCTTTCATCTTCCTTCCCCAGCTTCACTTTTCTGTATGTGCTCGCCTTCAGAATATCGGATTTCTCAATAATATAAGTCAGGTACCACAGGTCGTCCATGGATTCGACCTGCGCCCTTACAAAATTTTTCCTGTAATCCTTCTTTATTATCCTCATAATCCTATAGAGAAAATAATAAGATTTATATATGTAATTGACTGTTTTTCCAGGATATGAAAAAAGCACAGCTGACAAATCCCAACCCTCAGTCAATGATTGCTTTGCTGATTTTTATAATCGGGGTTGCCCTTGTTATGTACATACTTTTCCTTCCTCCGGCCGAGAGGGCAGAGCTTCTTGAGCAGAACAGGAGTACGCCGGGAGACGGCACAAGGGATGAGATTTCAATTCTTATGACACAGGAGCCTGGCAGGATAAGCAACATAGCAGACACTGAGATAATAAAAGACCTTCCGTCTTTCAACCTTTTTACAAGGACAGATGCAAAGACACTTGCAGAATTTGATTCCATTTACATAAAAAAATCACTGTTTGAAGAGCAGATGCGGAATATTACTTTTGGGATAGAGGACCTGGAGCACACAGATAATTATGCATTGTCATACAATGTACAGCGGCACAGCGGAGTACTGACCATTATTCTTAATGATAACATTATTTTAAGCAATGAAATAACAACAGCCAGCCCCGCCCCTCTTAAGCTTCCCAAAGACCTGCTTAAGGAAAACAACAATCTTGTTTTCAGGGTATCCGGCCCGGGCATTGAATTCTGGAAAAGCAATCAGTATATCCTTGAGGACATAAAAGTTACAGCAGATTTCACAGACATTTCAGCGCAGGAGAACATACAGATAATCCATGTGACAGAGCAGGAAATAGATAATCTCGAATCCATGGACCTTAGATTTGCAGTAAACTGCGAAGAGCTTGCAAACGCGCCTCTTGAGATATACTTAAGGAAGAGGCTTATCTATTCAAGCGTGCCTGACTGCGGCACAAGCGTGCTTATACCTCCTGTAGACGGCAGCAGGCTTATTGAGGGAGAAAACGACCTTCTTTTCAGGACAGAAAAAGGCAATTACCTGCTTTACGGGATAGAGGCAAAGCTTCACCTGAAAAAACCATTGTTCCCTACATACTTCTTCAACCTTGATGCAGAGACATTTAATAAGGTCAAAAACGATGAAGGAGACCTCAATGTCTCAATACTTTTCCCCAACAGCGAGGACAGGAAAAAAGGGATTATACTTGTAAATGATTACATACTTGAGATAGAGACATATGACACATTCTACAACAGGAAGATAAACTCATTCGTCAGGCAGGGCAACAATGCAGTTGAGATACAGCCCAAGGATGAGAAGCTGGATATCGTCGAGCTACATGTATTTTTAGCAGAGTAAAGTTTATATAGCTTAAATATTCTAGAAGACTATTAGGGAAATGGCACTTGAAAAGTTAAAAGATCTGCTGAAAAATGAGACAGATAACCTGGGATTTGCCGAGGCATTATTCGGTGTCTGCGGGGCCGTATTCTTATATCTCGTTGACCTGACCACAAAATGGAACGGCTATCCGCTGCTGGAGGTATTTTCAGGGGCATTATTAATAGATGCATTGAGAATAGTGATTTTTGGTTTTTTTACAATAAGACTCCTTATGCTGATTGTAGAGCATAACAAGCAGGGATTCCACTGGTCAGCATATATCTCCGAGGGACTGCTTCATCTTTTATGGATAATGACTGCAGCAATTGCCCTAAAAAATCCCACTTCAACACTTCACCTTCTTTTTTCCATCCTTATCTATTTCCTGTTCGGGAAAGCTGTCCCTGAAGAGCATAAGGAAGATTTTACAAGGGCAATCCTTGTGTTGACTTTTATGGACTTCTATGGCTACGCATTGTTAAAAGGCATAAGCATAGGCTTTATCCTGGAAAACCAATTCAATAGGATACTTGTCCCATTATGGGGTTTTTATGTTATAGGATTTGCCATGAAGCACAACAGTTCTGCGATATTCAGCTGGACCTTCTTCATCATCTCCGCCATTTATGTCGCAGCCCTGTTTGACGGGGTTTCACTTATGGCCCAGCAGACAGACAACCTTGACCAGGGAATTATAAACCAGGCAAAATCATCAGTATTCGGAGGGCTTAACCTTCTTTTTGGGATCCCGCAGATGATAACAGACGGATGGAACAATTTCTACCAGCAGACATTCAACCAGTCATACATCTATGGGGGCGAGCAGGAGGAGACAAAGAATCCGCAGGGTGTTTACCTCACTGAAATTGAAAGGGGAGACTATACGAATTATGCAGATTCTCCTATCTATATATGGGCAAGGCTTGAGGCAAGGACTCTCGACAAACCGATAAACCCGGTAACAGTAACCTGCAGCGCCGAGCTGGACGACGGGAACATAACACAGGGCATTGTCAATGAGGAAAGCACAGAATACAAATTCCTCGTCATATCTGGCGTGGACAGGACAATATCATGCAGGTTTAACAACCTTACAGAAGGAAGGTATACGGCGGTATTCAATGCCACTTTTGATTTCGCAACTGATGCAAGGCGCAAGGTCTATCTTATGGACAGGGACAGGTATATAGAGGAACTGCAGGCCCTCAACCAGAGAGGCCAGCAGGCCACAGGAAAGGATGTCCTGCTCCAGCTTGAAATTACAGACACCGCCCCGGAAACAATCTACACCTCTGGGCCGGTGCTGGTAGGCATAGGCAGCGACAATGTTCCCTGGGACATAGGAGACCAGAATAACATAAAATACAGGTTCGGCGTAACAGCAGAGAACGAGTGGACCATAGGCGGAGAAATACTCAAGATAAACAAGATTGAAATGATAGTTCCCCCGACATTTGACATAATTACTACAAGCTGCGACATAAAGATGCAGCCCGCAGGCTCAAGAGAAGGGGACAAGGTCTATGCAACAACAGCAGTTATTGATGATATAGATAACCTTAAAACAATAAACTGCCTTATGAATGTGGACAAGAGGAGCCTTGATCCTGTGCCTGTAACCACAAGGTTCCTGAGGGCACATGTCGACTATACCTATATGATAACAGAAGAAATAGATTTTGAGGTGGAGCCTCTTCCCGGCAATACAACATGAAAAAATATATTGCAGCATTAATTCTGCTGGCAGTTATTACAGCCTGCACAGGCGGCTCAGGAGAGGCAGACCTGGAAAAAGACATATACAAGGGGACAACAGGGGTTGTCCTGAGTTTCTTTGAGAACAGCCTTGGAGACGAGGTATTCGAGAATGAACAGCTTAATCTTCCTATCAAGCTCGAAAACAAAGGAGCATACCAGGTCACAAATTCAAAGCTCGTGGTGGCAACAGAAAGGGGTTTCATAGAATTTTCAAACGGGAACAACATATACCAGAAATCAGGCATAAGGCTGGACGGCAAGAGCGTCTTTGTTACATTTGACGATTTCCATATAGAAGAGCTTGTAATGAATGTAAAAGAGCTTGACCCGCAGAGCGAATATCATGACTCGTTCATAACCGTCAACTTCTGCTATGACTACAAGACCTCTGCATTTGCAGAGGTATGCATAGATACAGACCCTCACGGCCAGAGAGTCAGCGACAAAGCATGCTCGCAGATAAACTCAATAAGCATGTCAGAAGGGCAGGGCGGCCCTGTTGTCATAGAAAGGGTAGAAACAAGGATGCTGGTGGTTGATAATTTCATAAAGCCCCAGTTCAAGATTTACATATCCAACAGGGGAGAAGGCACAGTGATAAGCCCAAACAGGATAGATTCAGTCTGCAGCCAGGGCTCAATAGGCCAGGAAACATACAATTCCCTGAGGCTTACAGCACTGGACATGTCAGGATTCTCAATGGGAAGCTTTGAATGCATTCCCTCAGAGCTTGTGCTTTACAATGATGAGGATTTCATAACCTGCACCCTGAAAACAGGGATAAGCAGGGACAGGCAGCCTTACCTTACTCCTCTGAAAGTGGAGCTTTCATACGGCTATATGGAGACAGCATCAAAAGAAATTAAAATAAAGAAAATATTAAGATACTGAGAATGAGAAAAGAGCTTATTGTTTTGTCCTGCCTGCTTGTATTCCTGAGCGCATGCGTCATTGATTCAGGAAGCACAAACCAGCAGAACTGGAGGTCAGGAACACAGGGCATAGTGATGAGCTTTGTCCAGAACAGTCCGCCGTCTGAGGTCGTAAGCAGGTCAAATGTGGTGGTTGTTCTTGAATATTCAAACAAGGGAGCAGCTACAACAAGCCCGACATTCTATCTTGGGGGATTTGACAGCAATATACTTCCTTTCGGCAATACAAGGGTTTCTCCGGGAAGCATAGGAGGCAAGGACCAGTATAACATAGCAGGCTCCCAGCCGGGGTTCCTCAAATGGGAGACAGGCATAAACCTTGGCTCGTTAAGGGAGGTCGACAGCTTTAAGCAGTATCTTAGTGTGACAGCATGCTATCCCTACCAGACACTGGCTTCCCCTATAATATGCGTCGATCCGCAGAAATACGAGTATATTGCGCCTGCAAGATGTGATTTTGATGTAAAAGAGCTAGGCAGCAGCCAGGGAGGGCCAATGGCAGTCACAGAAGTGAAGCAGAAAGCCACCACTAATGAGATATTCCTTGAGATACATGTGGAAAACAAAGGCAGCGGCACTCCCTACCTGCAGGGAGACTGCCTTACCCTCGGTTATGAGCAGGTTGACCAGGTAAGCCTTGCTGAGGTTACAATGTCAGGCAGGAAATTCAGCTGCTCACCATCAACAATAAGGCTTGTAAACGGAAAAGGCTATGCCATATGCAGCCTCGGCATAAATGTTGACTCATATTACGAGACGCCGCTGACAATAAGGCTCAATTACAATTACAGGGATACGCTGCCAAGAAAGGAAATAACAATAATAAATGTGGATAAAAAGTAGAAAGCTTTATAATGTAGAAATGCAGGACTTAATAGAAGGTGAATAGCATGAAGAATTTCAGATGGGTCATATTTTTGCTAATTGTAGCTATGCTGACAATGGCTCAGGAAGGGTGCCAGAGCTCAGGCAAGGGCACAGACAAGATAAATCCTTATATTGGCGGCACGAGAGGCCTTTCAGTCTTGTTTGCAGATGGTGCCCCTCCGGAAGAAGTGTTTGACAACAAGCAGTACCCATTTGACATTGATGTAAAGCTTCTTAATGTCGGGGAAAAAGATATCTTAAAAGATGATGTAAAAATAGTAATTTCAGGGCTTAACCCGTCTGATTTCGGCAAGACAGACAACTTCTTCATAAAAGACGGAATTGAAGAGGATGTGCTGGCAACATACAAGGATTTTGAAGGAAACATAATAAATCCCTCAGAAGTCTATGTGACCTTCCCCGGGCTTAATTTTCAGGACAAGCTTACAGGAAACTTCCAGCTTAAGGCAAGGGCAGATGTATGCTACGGATATGAAACAGAAACTGTGGCAGACGGGTGTATAAGGTCCGATGTATTATCAGTTGACCCTGATGCAGTCTGCCAGGTAAACGAGGAAAAGACAGTATATAATTCAGGAGCTCCGATCCAGGTAACTGGGTTTACAGAGCAGCCAAGCGGGACAGATAAGATAAGATACCTGTTTACAGTCAAGCACGTGGGTTCAGGAAGAGTCTATCTCCCGGACAGCAAATGCCCGTCTGTAAGAGGCTCAGAAGACAGGCTTTACTTCAAGATTAAGTCAAGTGTAGCTGACCTTACATGCAGCGGGCTTGTAGGCGGCAGCGGAAAAGAAGGTGAAATAATCCTGAGAAACGGCGAGCAGACAATAAGATGCGTCCAGCAGACCAAGAGCCAGATTGACTATATAGACAGGATAACAATAAGCCTTACATATGACTACCAGGATTCATATGATGAGACTATACTGGTCAAGAAGAGCGATTAAATTTTTTATACTCTTTTTTTTAATTCTTGCTGTTATTTATATATGAGATTCCTGCAATAAGGGCTTCCAGCTGTATAAACTCATCGCTGCCCTCCACCATCCTGAACTCTATCTCTCCGCAGAGCTTTATCATTTCCAGCTTTTTCAGGTCATCCACTTTCTGCTTCCAGATTGAAGACTGTATCTGCTTTATTATATCAAGCCCGGATAAGCCATTCTCAAACATTGTATTAAGGAGCTTCTTTCTTGCCTCCAGCATATTGTTTTTGAAAGCCAAATCAAGTATCTCCTGCACTTCTTCAGGAAGCGCCTGCGAAGCTATGCTGTAGACAGCCTTTTCTGTAATCTCCTGCGCCACGGCTGCAGAGCTCTGGAGCAAATTCTCAACTTTCCTGCAGTCCCCTCCGGTTACCTCATAAAGGGCCTGCTTTGCATCTCCTGTAACCTTTATCTTTTCCTCAGAGGCAATCTTATCTATGATGCTGAATATATCCTCTTTTGGCAGGGGCTTGAATTTGAAGACAACGCACCTGCTCTGTATTGGGTCTATTATTTTTGATGAGAAGTTGCATGACAGGATGAACCTGCATGTCTTGGTGTAATTTTCCATTGTCCTCCTCAAAGCCTGCTGCGCCTCCCTTGTAAGGGCATCGCACTCGTCAAGGAATATGATCTTGAAAGGCACGTCTCCTATAGCTTTTGTCCTGGCAAAGTCCTTGACCTTGACACGGACAACGTCAATACCGCGTTCGTCAGAGGCATTCAGCTCAAGGAAATTCTCTCTCCAGATATCTTTAAAAAGCTCCCTTGCAACCACAAGGGCAAGTGTGGATTTGCCGACACCAGCAGGCCCTGCAAAAAGCAAGTGGGGCATGTTCTGCTGCTTTACAAACGCCTCTGCCCTCTTCACTATGTCTTTCTGGCCTTTTATCTCCTTAAATGACTTTGGCCTGTATTTTTCTGTCCATATTTCCATAAAAGGAGTAGAAACTGGTTTAGTTTAAAAAATTATAGGATAAAGTGAAATAAGAAAAGAAGAGTGATTAATATTAAATTATATCTTCTTCCGCAATTAATGAAAATTTAAGAAATTTTCAATATTGCCTCAGAGTTATATAATATCCTCTTCGGCAATCACCATGAAGTCCCCCATGGCAATCACAGCGCTGAAAGGTATAAGCAGCCTGTCCTGGCTGTCTTTTTCCAGTTCAAGCTTCTCTGTGTAGGTTGTAGGGTTATTCACGACTATATGTATAAGCTCTCCTGATTTTGTCTCGAAGATCAGGTCACCAACTTCACCGAACCTTTTGCCTGTTTTGCTGACAATAGTCTTTCCTAGCAACTGTTTTGAGAATTTCTTTGAATCGTTATCTTCAAATGATTTTTTTACAGCCATGATCTATCTACCCCTTATTTGGTTGAAATACATAAATTAAATTGTTTATATAAAGATTTCTATTAATAAATCTTACTATATTTCTCAGAATTCCCCTATCCTCTTGTCTACTTTGTCATAATGCCAGAACATTGCTATGGCGCCAAAAAGAAGACCGGCCAGCAGGGCAATTATCGGGGAAAGGAAAAAGCCTATGGCTGAAGCCACAACCACAAATGCAAGGGTAAATGTCCAGAAATATATGTGAGGGTAGAACAGGTATAACCCCACATTACCGGGGAGAGGTATAAGGGAATATATGGCAAACAGGAGGCTGAGCACCATAAGCTGCATTACAAAAGGGTTTGATTTGAACGGTGAGAGCAGAAGCAGCAGTATCACATTAAAAAAAGGCCCCATAAAGCCTGCCTTGGCCCATTCCCAGTCGTTTGTATAGTATCTGAATTCACCAAGCCTTGAGGCTGTCAGATGCCTTATATTTATGGCTCCGGGCAGGAAGAATATGAGGTATCCTCTTGAAGCAAAAGTCACAACCAGGGCAATCATAAGCCCTATAATCCCGTATTCATAGACAGGGTCATATCCATAGTATACAGCGACAACCCTCTGCCCAACCTGGTTGAAAACAGTACAGATGAGCGCCATAAGGCAGCCAAGGCCGAAATTCTTTATTCCTTCAAGGAAATTGAAAGTCTCTCCTCCCCATTTGTTGAAAGACCAGACAAACCCGATCATAACAACAGTTATAATAATCTGCTTTATCTCTTCCTTTGAAAGGGAAAAGCCAAACCTTTTCAGGTTATAGAAGAAAGTCCTGTATTCTTTTGCATATGAATGCGATGGCATGAGAAGAAATTGGCTGGGAGACTATATAAAATTTTCTTATTTTATCTCTACTGCTCTTTATTGAGATAAGCAAGAACACCGTCTATATGGCCTGCCCCCATCACAGCAAGGATTTTCTTGTCCGGAAAGAGCCTGTGCAGCCTGTGCAGCTGCCTTGCCATGTAAATATCCCTTTCATCAATGAGTATCCTATGCAGGGAAGGATATCTCTTTTTCGTGTATCTTATCACTTTCCTGACAAGCTCTTCAGGCGGTATTTTTGAAAAATCAAAAGCCATTTCCTCAGCAGGGGGCCTAAAGGAGTCTATGAGAAGCCTGAACAGCTCCCTTTTCCTGAAATTCTTTGAGAACCTTTTCATGGTTATTGATATGTCCCTGTCTATAAGGGCGATATCTGCCTTGCTTTTCTCTGCCAGCTTCAGTGCAGCAAGCATCTCGCTTCCCGGTTCTATATTCACAATCTTTCCGATTTTCTTCTGAACGAATTCTCCAATCACATAGAATATGAATCCTCCGAGCCCAAAAGCTTTGATGAGCTCAAGGTTTTTCGGCCTTCTTACTTTGTTTTTCAGCGCATAAAGCCGGTTCCTGTCAAGCTCCACAGCAACAATATCAGGCGATATTTCTCCGAACGCAGCATTTACTCTCCTGGTGCTTTCGCCGGCAACATGGGAAGTTCCGACAAGTGCAATGTTCCTAAATTTCTTCATAGAAGACAAGCCATATTAGAAAAAATATAAATCATTTGGTTTTCAGGGCAATTCTTGTCCATACAAAGTACACAAGCAGCGCCATAATGCTTCCTGCCAGGAACCATAGGGCGTAATTAGGCCCACTTTGAATAGCTGCAGCAGCCATATCAGCTTCTGCTGCCAGCATTTCAGTTTTGAGGGCAGCAGGAGCAGGATTGTTTTGGGAAGATAAAAACTGCACTGCCAGGCTTGCCACTCCCATAATGAAGACAACAGGGAGGAATTCTTTCAGCCTTGAGGCCATGCCTGCTGATTTTTTCGGGGCTATCACGACATATTTATTTGAGAGCGAGTAGTGGATTATCTTTTTGCCTTTTTCTGAATATTTGTAATGCTCGTCCTTCACAAGGTCGGATTTGACAAGCAGCGCCATGTTGTAATGGACAGTTGAGAGCGGAATTTTGAGCTTTTCTGCAATTTCTGTTTCAGTCATCATCTCTTTTTTTGACATAATGTCAAGTATCTTCCTTGCAGTATCATTGCTCAGCACCTGGGCGAGCTGCTTTGACTTTTCCTCGTCAAGGCTTACAAGAAGAAATGACTCATCTGCCATAAGAGAGGTGAACAGAGACATATATTTAAATAATTGCAAGACTTTAATCCGGATTGAAATGAAGACGCATTTCCCGACACTGAGGGGACTCCTTATCAGGCTCAAGCTCTACATGTCAAGGACAGGCAGCTACATAAGCCTTGTCAACACAGCGATGATACTTTTCATATTTCTTTCGGATCTTGAAAAATACAATATAGATATTGAAATAAGAGATTGGATAATCCCTATCTTTATCGTCGGAGTCCTAGGCATGCTCACTTTCGGGTATCTTGAAGACAGGTTGGGATTCTACAGCGAGGAGCAGAAGGCATCGCAGTCAAGAAGCCCCTATTTCAGGGAGATAATAGAGAGACTGGACAAGATTGAGAAGCAGTTAGAGAAGAAATCAAAATGATTCTGAGGTATCACTAACTTTTTAAGCTGCCATGCCTTTCCCTGTTAATGTAGGGCAGTGCTTAGCTATCGGTGCTTTAGGAAGGTGATAAAGAATCATCGGTCTTCGGAGGGCTTTATGTCCTCCTTAAGGTGTTTCCATCAATGCTTTCTTAAAGGACTGAGGAAAGTCCACCCACTATCGTAGCCACTCGTGAAAGCGAGGCCCTGAAAAGGGCGGCAACCACTCAGAAACGAGACCGCCCATATCCGCTGTGATGCATGCGAAGGCTCTGGTGACAGAGCTGAGTTCCTGCTGAGTTTGTTTATGGGAACGGATGAAACGGTGAGCCCTGGCTTGTGCAACCCGCAAGGGGCTCAGTAAAATGCTAAGACAGGCTATCCTAACGGAGCCTGACAAAAGGTGGCTTACAGCTGCCCTGCTTTTTTTTAAACTTCAGGAACAGAGCTGAATAGTGATTTAAGCCCGGTCTTGAGGCTGGCAGGATCTGCAAACTTGTGGTGCAGATGCGGCATAATAGACCACTGCATGTTGATTTTGGGGTTTGCAAAGATTACCTTAAGGGTAGTATTTGATGAAAGTTTAGGCCAGTTCTCTATCATAAATTTCAAATTCTCTCCTGTATTTAATGTTACAAGGACAGCCTTATCCCCAAGCCTTTCAAGCACACTATTTTCAAGCCTTTCCATTACAATATACTCCACAATTCCTTTACCCTCATGCTCGCACGTGATTATATTTCCTTCTGCAAATTTCTTGGTCATATCTCTCTTAAAAGAATTTAGGTAATCAATAAATGCAGAAGTCCATTCTGATAAATTCATTTTAGGCCCAGTCTTTTCATAATATAGTCAAACAAGTTATCGTTCTCTTCAGCAGACGCAACATACTTCTCTCCAAGCAGCTCGGCGGCAAGCTCTTTGTAGCTCAGTGATGCCGGGGCATTGGGATGCGTGTGTGTTACAGGATTTTTCATTTTTACTGCTTCCCTGACAGTCTCGTCTTCAGGAATCATGGCAATCACTTTCGTCTCCAGCATTGCCTCAACATCCTCTTTGCTGAGCTCAAGCTCATCCTCATATACCCTTGAAAGTATGACCCCTCTTACAGTTTTCCCATGCTCCCTGGCTGTTTTTATTGTTCTCAGCGCATCGCTTACAGCGGGAAGCTCAGGAGTTGAGACAACAAGCACCTCGTCCCCCATTTTTATTGATTCAATTGTGTCCTCTGTCAGCCCAGAAGGGCTGTCTATTATCACAAAATCAGCCTCTCCTGCCAGATCCCTTAGCATTTTGGCCAGCTTTTTCATGTCAATCCTGCCTTTGTGCTTCAGTGAAGGGCTGGCCGGCACAACTTTCAGGCCGTGGGAATGCATGTATAATGCATCAGAAATATGCTTACCCTCTTTTATGACATCCTGCAGTGTTACAGGAACCTGCGGCGAGCCCAGGTAAAGGGCAATATTAGGGGTTGAAAAATTGCAGTCGACAACAATGACATCCCTTCCGAATACAGTCAGGGCTGTCCCCAGGTTAATGGCGGTTGTTGTCTTTCCAACCCCGCCTTTGCTGGAGGCTATTACGATGAATTTTGTCATTTTACGATTTTTTCAACAGTTTCAAGGCATTTTTTAAGAGTGTGAAAATCCTCAGTGATGCTGTCTATATCCACTTTTATCTCTGCTTCATCAACAACAGAAGTCATTGTTACATGTCTCCTGAATTCGCTTGACTTGTCATGGGTTACTCTCCTGAGTTTCCTGAAAAGAAGGTATTTTTGTATGTTTTTGCGGATATCTTCTACATCATAATATTCAAGAACAGCATGAGCCTTGGCAATCGGGTTGCCCGGGATTTCTGCGATTTTTCCGTCATCAAACGCCTTCTGCACAAGCGCATCAACAACAAACTCATAAGAATTTATCATCCTTTCAACAACACTGAGCAGCACATCGACCGTCCTCGTGTACTTCAGTGTCACATAGATAAGATGGTCAATCCTCTTTAATTCTTCTTTTGCATTTTCCAGGTTCTCTGTCATTTTATCACTTTTTGCATTTCCTTCATGAGAAGCTTTCCTTTAATAATGTATTCCTTCAGTTTCTCCTTTGATATGATATTGAGCCTGTAATCCTCTGAGGCAAACACGAACCTGTCCTTCCTCACAAACTCAACATCAGATTCATTCTGGGTTTCCATGAACTGGTTGAGGTCATCCAGGAAATTATAGTATTCAATGTTTATCTTATGTTTCTTCATCACCGGCTTCACTGCTTCGAGAGCAGAGGGGAAATCACCAATAAATTCAGGAATTTTAAAATGTTTCGTTTCATAATGGAGCAAAGCAAGCACAAGGTTCTGCATTGACATGAAAAGATTCTTGAAGACCAGTTTCAGGAGCTTTGGGTCCTGCACAATAGGGTAAGTCATTGTAAGCACATGGTCAGCAACCCTCATATACCTGATTGCGTTTTCCTTTGCTTCCTGATATTTTTCCATTTATTTCTTCAAAGAGAGGATAGCCTCAGCCAGGTCTCCCCTGCTTTTTTCCAGCGCACTTTTTGCTTTTTCTTTTGATACGCCTGCCTGCTGCATGACTGTCTTTATGTCCTCTTCGCTTATTTCAGGCTCTTCCTCTGCAGCCCTTCTCTCTTCCTGTCCGCTTATCTGATAAGAGCTTTGCCCAGAAATCTTTATTTTCTGCACAGAAGGATTCCTTATGATTATATCTTCCTTTTTTGTCCTTATTATTACAGCAACAGCATCTATGTCTTCCTGCTCCATCCCAAGCTTCTTCATGGCCTGCTGCATCTGCTTTGGATTCATGCCCGGGAACATAGTGTAAAAAAGAAATCAAGCCAATTTTAAAAAGATTATTGAAAATTGTTAGGTTTTACAATTTTTAATCCCGAAAACTATAGTTTTCGTTATTATTAAAGAGGGGAAAAATAAAGAAAAATTAACTTTTTCCGCCTTTCTAGTAATCTCTTATTATGGCATCATCAAGCGACCGGATAAGCAGTGGAAGGCTCAGCTCGTGCATTCCGATTATGCTGCCGACAACAGGGACATATCCTTTCGGAAGGTGCTCATAGAGATTCGGGATTTCTTCCCTCCAGGGGTCCACATAATAATAATGGTTCTGATTGTGGATTATGTCTATGTTGACCATGTACTTATTTCCTTCCTGATACGGCTCTATGCTTCTCACAATAAAAGCCTCAAAAGGCCCGCTTTCTTTATACCCGACGCCGTAAAGCTCGTTCATCGAGTCCAGCAGTTTATGTAATCCCATTTTCATTTCTTCATCAAGTTTCATTTTACATTCCTCCTTGTATAGGTTTATGCAGGCTCCAGACAAATCACACTACAGGTTAAGGGAAACTAAGAAACAATGCTGCACTTATGCAGCCGTAGCCGTAGAGAAAACACTTGCAGAATCTGATATTTTTTGATTCCCCATTGGCATTCAATAAGAGAAGCTGACGTAATATTTAAACATAATGGCCAATCTATATTACTCTAATTTTATATATAACTTCTTTTTACCACTTAAAAAAAGTAAATCTTATGGAGGAATTAAAATGAGCAAAACAATTGAATACGTTGTCAAAGGAGAAGGCAGCACAGTAAAGAAAGCTGAAGCAGAGCTTAAAAGAGATCTTTCAGCAGCAATAAAGAAATTCGGCAAAGAATTTGGAGAGCTTGAACATGTCTCTCTTTACGTTGCAGAAGCAAAAATAAACGGAGAGCCACATAAGGCACACCTAGTGGAAGGGACATTTGAAGGGCCAAACTATACAACACTCGAATCAAAGATGGAGACAGCATTTAACAGCGAAGGGTATAAGATTGGCAAAATTTCAGTGGCACAGACATACATGGTTCCGGAGGAGATGTATAATGCAGCAGTAAAGCCAAAATCACCAACAGCATATGCTGCTCCACAAAAGCCAAGCATTACTGATACCATTATAGACATATTAAAGTAGTAAAGGAAACAAAATGCCCTTTCCCCAGGAAACTGTAGATAAAGCCAGAGCCATAGCTCATGAATATTCCATAAGAGACAAATCTAAGCTTAATCAGGCAAAGCGGCTTTTCGACGGGGAATTTCTTCATATTAATTACGGCTTTGAAGATGCCATAAGGCAGGGCAGATGCGGCCATTATCTCCATCAGGTCCAGAGAGATGCAGACTGCTTTTCCCTGGCAGGCATTAATTATATTATTGCAAAGGAGGCAGGTCTGAAGCCCAGAATATGGTGGGTTACTGAAATGAGGGATGTTTTTCAGGAAGATAAATCAGATGACCAGCCGATAAGTGATCATTCTTTTATAACTGTAGAGGCTAAAGGAAAAACATATCTGAATGATCCATTCTACAGCACATTTGCAGAAATAAAATTTGAGCCCGGAAGAATAATAATTTTCGGGAAAGACGATCTATACGGGAAAATCATCAGGACAAGGCTCTATAAAACGATGAAGGAAATTGGCGAAGAAGAATATGTAGAAATGATGGACAGGCACCAGTCCCCTGAATACGGAAAGGAAGTGCTCAGAGCAGGCCAGGTTGTCCATAATTTCGGCAAGAGAGTAGCATTACAGCTGCTGCCTCAGGACGAACTGGCATCAGCAGCCATATATTCTGTTGACACTCCGCTTTATGAGAAGACGCCGAATATCGAAGAAGTATATATGTTAAAGGGAGGAGTGCATAAAGACGGAACTTGGAAATACGAAGACGGGGAAGTTGTAACATATTTTGCGAAAAGCGCAGGGTGGCTGCTTGAGCAGCATCAGCTTAAGCATATGCAGATAGTTCTGCCCTATTCAGCTGTCATGTCATATATTGAAAACCTTAGGCAGGCATCAGAATTCTCAGGAAGGAGAACTCCCCTCCACCGGCTATACTCAAAAAACAAGCTGCTTTATTTCAGGGAAAGAGGATTTAGTGTTACAGGAGAAATCACAAAAGAAAACGGCGTTGATGCCAAAAAACATCAGCAGCTCCTGGAAGAGATTGTCAATAACGGGCTTGTTTCGTTTGGAAGGGAGCCTGAAGAAGCGATGCCCTTCATCCACCAGTACAGCAGCTATACAGCACAAAACATTGCAGCAATGTGCGAGGCAAACCCGCACGGATTTGTCTATTCTGAGGATATGAGGGACAATTTCATAGAGCAGAGTCTTGAGCCAACAGGAGCATTGTTTGAGGAAGGGGGGAGGAAAATCTGGGGGGTTATACTGGCCAAGTCAGGCCTGGCATCAGGCCTCAAGGAAAAGCAGAGAGACCTGATCAGATACAAGTTTAACACCAAAGATAATTTTATTGAAAAATTTGCGGGAGCCCTTAGGGAACGCAGAGACAACATACATGCATTTGAGGGAGTAATTGATTTTGCGCTTTTCCAGAGAGACAATCCCATGGGAAAAATTACTGCAACAGGAGAAGAACAGATGCAAACGTACAGGCATATAGTCCACACAAGAATGATTGACCTCTCAAAAATACTCAGGGTTCTTGAGGTTAGACAGTTTCAGCATGGCCTCAAAAAAATATTGGCTGCATGACTATATCAACTTTTTTAATTCTCTGAAAGGGAAATACTTTGCATATTTCATAAGTGACGGTCTCGCAGCAATTATTTTTATTATCATGCTGACAATCCTGTCCCTGCTCTCATCATGCAGTATTTTCTTCATTTTACTGCTGGAGAAAGTCCCTATCAAATCATTCCAGTCTGTTGCAGTGAACCTCTGGTGCATCCTGTGGGCGAGAAGGTGGACATATAGGTTCAGGAACATCTGTTTTCTCCATTCTTTGTCATAATCCAGTTCTTTGTCAACGCATTCTGCCAGTATAATGGCTGCCTTTAGGCTCTGGTTTATGCCGCCTCCTGAAGTTGCCTTGACAAAAGTTGCGGCATCCCCTAGGATATATACATTGTCTTTCTGCGCCCTTACTTTTGGGTTGAAGACAGGGATTACTCCGGACTGATTCTCTATGGTTCTTTTATTATAGTCTTTTCCTATCTTTTTCATGGCAAATTTTTTGAAAAGTGCCATTGAATTCTTATAGGATGCCACTCCGATCCTTACAGTTTCTGGGTCAACAGGCACTATCCAGGCATAGCAGCCGATATACGGGTAAAACTCAACAATATTGTTATTTTTCATCTTCGCCTCTATCTGCGTGCCTATGACAAATTCCCGCCCTTCAAACAGGCCTGCTGCTTTTGCGACTTTGCTTAATGGACCGTCTGCGCCAATCAGGACATCTGCTTCTGACTCTATTGCTTTGCCCCTGCAAGATATTTCTGAAATTATTTTCTTCCCGTTTTTCCTGAAAGAATTAAAGCTGTGGCTGAGATGGTATTCTGCCCCTGCACTTTCAGCCATCTTTGCAAGATAGCTGTCAAACTTTTTTCGGCAGACAACATAATTCTTTTTTATTCCTGCATTGACAAATTTTCCGTTCGGAGAAAATATTTTTGTCCTTTCCACAGTATTCAGCACGAAATCTTTTTTCGGCTCAAATATAGTCAGGAAATAATCACTCAGGATTCCAGTGCACTGCACCGGAGGGCCGACAACAGGATTTTTTTCATATACACTCACAGAATGGCCTTTCTTTGCCAGAAGATATGCGGTATAGTTTCCGGCCGGACCAGCGCCTATGATATCAATTTTCATTCCGGAAATGAAAGCTTCCAATTATATATAACTAGTTTACTACTAATAAATAACTACAAATAGAAAACTTTAAATATTGTTTGTAGTTACCACGCGGTAGTTATTTGAATAACGAGAGGAATATCCATGGGAAACTTATACAAAACAGCTGCTTCAGTTTTTCTAATAGCGAGTCTTGGCCTGGCAGGGTGCGTGCGCTCTGCAGGCAGTTCATCTGTACCTACACAAAATTCTCCAACATCAACTATTGGGAATACCCTGACATCAACTCCAACATCAACTTACTCTCCAACACCAGTTCTAATGCCGACCAGGGTATATGAAGACAGGGGCGTCATCAAAGTGTACAAATGCGATGACCTTAACAGGAACGCAATGTGCGACCCAGGGGAATACCCATCAGGATACCAGCTTGAGCTTAACGGCCAGCCATTTGTCCTGCCGCCATTTTCAGAAATTGAGGGTATAATACACTCAGCAGGAATGGACATTCCTTATGTCCAGCAGGGAGGAGTTCTTTACCTATATGTAGAGCCAGGAACATACAACTTCAGAGACCCGATATACGCAGGATGGATCAGGATATCTCCGAATGAATTTGAGATGAGAACTGTTACAGACGAAGATGCAAACCTTGAGAGGCTTGTAAACCCGCCAGTTGTTTTTGTCAATATGCAGGTAGGAGCATCGGCAACGCCTACACCTACAGTCCCTTATGTGCTGCCAACATATACCCCGACTCCACAGAATACTCCGCAGAAAACACCTCAGAAAACACCAACACCACAGCACCCTACAAATACACCGCCTCCTCCGCCTACTAACACCCCTCCGCCTCCACCAGCTACATCAACTCCAATAGACATAGTTTTCCCAACACCTAATGATCCGTAAGGAGAAAAGTATGAAAATCAAAAAACAATTTTCAAATTTCAAAAACACGGGGTGTTTTTAAAAAAATGAAAAAGACAACAATGCTGTTTACAATCTTTTTGATACTCGCGGCAGCTTTTGCATTTGCAGCATATACAGTCAACTGGACAATAAATGGCAATATGCCATTCCATGCAAGGGCATATCTTTGCCCGGGCGGTATATGTTCAGAAAGCACAGCAACACTGGTCCAGAACGGTTTCGGCACCAGCTCACTAAAGCTGAATTTCTCAAGCGCAGGCGCTTCAGACAGGTATGCAATATTCATCTATCCGGAAGATGCATGCCATGTTCCTACAGCAATCCATGTGGATTTTTCAGGATCAGGAAACACAACAAGCAACGTATCATTTTACAAGCAGGGCAGCACTACTTGCGGCTCCAATGTTAATTTTACAACTGTTTCAGATTCAAGCATAACTCTTGGAGATTCAGTTACTGTTACCTCCCAGCTCCAGGGAGCATGGGGATTTGCAGACCCTCTGGTTAATTTTACACCTAACGCAATAGCATCATACTACCAGTCAACTGTGGATGTTAATTTCAGCGCCAATGGCGCAGTCCTGGATTCAGATCAGATAATTATAGAATGGGAAGACCAGTGGGAAACAGTATCCTACAATTTTACACCCAATGCAACAGGAAACTACACGCTGAGAATAGCCACAAAGATGGACAATGAATGCAAGTGCAACGGAAGCAATTACAAATATCAGGAAGTAGTAGTTGAGGTTACCCCCTCGGCATGCGTTGATGAATGTGTACTGGGCGAATATTGTACAAACAACACCGCCATGGAGTGCGGCAACTTTGACTCAGACTCATGCCTGGAATTGAATATAATTGAAGTCTGCGGAAACTCAACAACAGACATATCATGTATAGGTGGCAATGTAACAGAAGTATTTACAAATTCAACATGTGTGGTAAGCTCAGGCAATGCTTTTTGCGATGATGTTGTAAATACAACAGTAATAGAAAGCTGCGGCCTTGATTTCTGCATAGAATACACCGATAAGGACCCTGAGATACTGGAATATGTCCATGATGAGAACACATGCTCGCCCTCAACGCTGATGTGCGTTTATGATCCGGGAGACGTATATGACTTCTGCCTGTCATCTGATATACTTATGCAGGCAGTCTGTGTAGGGGATGACAATGACTTTGAAGCCTATGACTGCAACAGTCTTGACGGATGCTATCCCTTTGATATACCAGACAGCGGCTCATGCAGCTGCCCTTACGGAGGATGCAGCCAGCCATGCCAGGAGCCACAGACAACAGGCATGCTGTACAGGAATTACTCATGCGGCGCAGGAGCATGCTCATATGTGAACCTTTCAATGGTAGATTCAGATTCAGATTTTGTAGATGACAGGTGCGATGCCTGCCTGGACGTAGACCACGACGGGGCATGCGACTCAGTGGACAACTGCCCCCTTATAAGCAACCCGACACAGGTTGATTCAGACGGGGACGGGCTTGGAAACGCATGCGACGAAGATAAAGACAGTGACGGATATCCTGCAGGACTTGACTGCAATGACTGGAACGCAGATGTTCACCCCGGAGCTCCGGAAATACCGAATAACGGAAGGGATGATGACTGCAATCCATTTACAGATGACAAGGGAACTGCTGAGCCAAGGCAGATATTATACATAGACACAATCTATGATGAAACACTTATGCAGCCGGGCAGGGACTTTGTTGTAGTGGTTTCAGTGACAAATACAGGCAAGCACAGGCTGGAAGATGTCAAGATAGAGGTAAGCATGCCAGGATTCCAGGAAAGGCAGTCTACGCTGCTTGGAGACCTCAGGTCAGCTGAAACAGAATCAAGGCAGTTCATTATATCACTGCCTGACAAATTCACCACAGAATATGAATACCTGAGAATAACTGTCAGCAATGATGACTACAGCAGAAAAGTCTACAGGGAGCTTAAGCTTCCACCCCAATAGTCATTTAAGAATGGTTACAAATAGTATTCACTTACAAATGCTAATATAAACGAAAGCTTTAAATATTAGCTCAGAGTCATTCAAACTTAGACATCCTGTTATAGGATTGCAAAACAAAAAACTCGAGGAGGAAAGCAAAAATGAAAATAAAAAGCATGATGCTTATAGTAATGACGTTAGTTCTAGCTATAGTAAGCATGTTCGCAGTAAGTGCTGCTACAAACGACACACCCTGCTGCGGAGATCCGGCAAATACATCAAAACTTGATGTGGCTGAATGCCTGGTAGAAGTTAACGGCAGAGCTGTATACAATGACGTCACAGTTCTGAAAGCATTCGACAGAGGAGAAGAACTTGAAATTGAAGTGGAGTTCGTATCTCTACAGGATGCTGAAGATGTTCAGGTAGTTGTCTTTATGACAGGTTATCACAGGGGACACAAATTCACAGACGATGTTTTCGACATGACACCATCATTTGATGTAGAGGCAAATGTGTCATACAAAAAGACACTTCACTTGAAGCTGCCAGATGATTTCGAGCTTGACACAGGCGACGAGCTTAAGTTGAGGCTGGAAATATCAGACAAGTACGCAAGCTCACACATCAGGGAATACAACCTTAAAGTGGAAGCACTTAGGGAAAGTGTCATAATACAGGACATAATCCTAGACCCTGCTGACAGAGTTCAGGCAGGAAGGGGTCTGTTTGCTGCAGTAAGAGTCAAGAACATGGGAGAAGACACAGAAGAAAGCCTTAGGGTTGAAGTGTCAATGCCGGACCTTGGCATAAAAGCAACAGAATATATTGATGAGCTTGATTCAGATGAAGCAACAACTTCTGAAGACTTGTTCCTCAGGCTGCCAGCATGCGCTGAGCCAGGAACATACAGTGTTGAGGCAACAGTCACATACGCTGATGGCGATGAGTCTGTTACAGCAGAGACAACAATAGAAGTTGGCGAAGATCCAAGCTGCCCATTATCAGGCGGTTCAGACAAGACAGTAGTTACTGTCCCTGGAAAACAGGATGTTGTTAAAGGTTCTGCAGGAAGCGTTTACCCAATAATGCTTCAGAACACAGGCGCAACAGACAGGTCATACGAGCTGTCAGTCTCAGGCCTATCATGGGGAACCTACAGATTCGACCCTGGAGCACTAGTACTGCTTAGGTCAGGAGAAACAAAAACAGTTTACCTGTACGTAGCAGCAAACGATGATGCACCAGAAGGCGAACAGGTCTTCAAGGTAACAGTTGAAACTTCAGGCGACGAGAAAGAAATTGCTCTTACAGCAAATGTTGTCGCTGGTGAATCTTCAGGCCTAGGCGGCTTTGGCGATGTCAGGAAAGCCCTGGAAGTCGGAGTTATAGTATTGATAGTACTCCTGATTGTACTGGGACTTATCATTGGCTTCAACAAGCTTAAGGGAAACGAAGGAGAGCCGGAAGAAGTTTCAGGCCAGACATACTATTAATTTATTTTTTTTACTTAATTTTATTAATTTATTATTAGCTATTGATACAACAGAGGGGAGAGAGAGTTGACAAGCAAAAAACTGCTATTGGTTCTTTTCCTTAGTATAATTGCTCTTGGTATAGTCAGTGCCCAGTCAGCAGAGCAGAATACCCACGAGTTCGTTGTCAATAAATATTATCCGCCGACAGTTGTAAGGCAGGAGATAGTTGTAGTAGAAAAGCAGCCTGAAGTGCAGGAGAGAATGCAGGAGATTATAATCACTCCTGATAAATATGAATACACAATTGATTCATGTGATGCAGCACAAATATCCTTTCTATTAACCAACCCAGGCACAGAATCGCACATATACACTTTCAGCGTTGAGGATTTTGTCGGAGAAGCAAGAATTCCCGCTGATTTGACATTAGGGGGAAAAGATTCACTTACTGTCAATTTTGAGCTGACGCCAAAGTGCGGCTCAAGCGGGGATTTCAATCCAAAGCTTATAGTTGAGACAATCAATGAGAAAGCAACATTCCCTGTACTGCTGCATGTGAACGAAGTCGACCTTCTGGATGAGGAAGACTGCAGCTTCTATTTCAATGAGACAGTATGCAGATCAGATGCATATGTAAAGATACTTCAGGGCTCAACATATGTTGTTGATTTGTCAGCAATCTTCTATGACCCTGACGGGGATAGGCTCAGGTATAGCGTTGAATACAGCGGAGCAGTTAATAAGGTATGGATATGGGGAAATAAGGCAAGATTAAAGCCAAGGTTTGACTGGTATGGTAAAGAAGAGATTGTATTTGTAGCAAATGACGGGAAAGGCGGAAGGGCAGAATCAAGGAAAATTTTCCTTCACGTTGTTCCCAATCACAGATCCTACCTGCAGAACTTCCTTGCAGCATATTTTGTTCCATTGCTTGCATTCCTTGCAATTGTGATTGCAGCAGCCGCGGTGTTCCTTTATGTCAAAAACAGGAGAAAGGAAAGGGAAGAGAAGCAGAGAGAGGAAAAGCTAAAGCTGAAGGCAGAAAGAGAAGCTGCCAGGGCTGCACGGAAGAGCCAGGCTGCAAAAAAAGCGAACAGAAAGAAGTCTAAATAGGTTTTTTCAATATTTTTCTTACAGCATACAGGAACATGCCTGAAGACCAGGCAAAAGGATATTCTGCCTTGTATAAAGGCCTCTTTACAGGCTTTCCCTTATTGTCGTAAATCTCGTATACTATACCATAGTCCACAATCATATCTGCAATTGTGTTAAGTATCTCTACAGCCTCTTTTTCCAGTCCTGCTTTCTCTTTTGCCAAAGCACTGGCGCACCCAAGCCAGAGCCATGAAAGCCCATTGTGATAATCACTCAGTCCAAGCATACTAAGCAGGGGAGCTGTCATTTTCTTTGGATATAGGGGATATACGCATGCAGAAGGGACTTTATCAATTCCGTGCTTCTTTGAATATTCTGCTATTGGAATACTGTGTTTCTCCGGCGCAATATCCCATACCACAGCCAGCATATTTCCGTCTGTTGAAAAATGCTCCCGCCTCTCGTCATGTATCCAGTCTGTATAGTATCTTCCGTTCCAGAAAACTTTTTCTATCTTTTCCTTTGTTCTGTTATACAAAGAAAGGTACTTCAAATGCTTTTTTTTCATTTCCAGCATCATGAACATATCGCTCAGGCATTTCAGGGCATGGCAGTGGCATATATTTGTGTAAAGCACCTTCCCTTCCTTTTTCATGCTGTCTGCCCAGTCAGAGTAATGCTTCTGCTCAATAATAAGGTCTGTATCATGGTCGCATGAGTAGTTCCACAGCAGAGCCTTCTCTATCCTGATAACATATTTCTTCAGAAACCCGATGTCCCCGGTCTCCTTTACATACTCGTGGGAAGAAATCACAATAAGGGAATTCTGGTCAACTGTCTTGTGCTTATTCTTATCTGTCGTATAATATGGCTTTCTTTTCCGCTTCCATTCCACGCCAAGATATTTCATCACAATGCCGAAATGTGATGCCCCGACTTTGAGCGGAATCTGGCTGGATAAGTCTATATTAAGCCTGTGCTTGGCTATCTTCCTCGGCAGCTGCCATTCCTCGTTTATATGATCAAGATAATTAGAAAGGTTCTTCCTGACAATATCATAATCCCTGATAGCCAGGCTGCCATAGCTTGCAAAGCAGGAATCCCTGGCCCAGTAATCCTTGAAATGGTGCAGCCCTGCGAAAATACCTTTCTCTGCATAGCACTCCCTTAGATTCTTTTTGGCTATCTCCACAGCCTTTTCTATATTTTTCATAATTTTTTATCTGTCCTGTTTATTTATATAGTTTTCATAAAGTTTATATAAACACTTTTACACCCTAGTATAGAAAAATGGATTTTGACAAGCTGATGAAATATCAGAACATGCTCCAGAACAGGCTGAGGCAGGAGGAGCAGACAGACAGGAAGATAGATATTCTCTCTATAATTAACAGGCTCACATCAGGGCCGAAGAACATTGTCCAGAAAGAGCAGATAGTCCTTGAAGCATCTTCAATGGGGTTTACAGAAGAGGAGATAGACTCCCTTATAGACACTTTAATTGAGGACAATATAATCTATGTGTCTTCTCCGGGATACATCAAAAAAAGGTAAACTTTTTTTGGGCTCTGGAAACAGGTGAGTTTTCAGGATATAAAGAAAAGATAGTTATTTCTGATAATCAGGAACAAGTATAGCATTAAGCCCCTTCTTTCTTGCATCCTCTATCTGTTTTTTCATCTCTGCATCAACTTCATTTATCCCTGAAAAATTGTCATCGGGGCTGAATGCTGCCCAGGCTTCTTTTATAGGGTATTTTATGAAAATTTTTTCTCCTGCATCCGGTGTAACCCACGATTCCGCCCCTGAAACATATCCCTTCATGTATGGCCACAGCTTTCCGTTATTGAAAAAGAAAGAAGGCTGGTAATCATTTTTTTGCTCTTTCCCCTCCAGGCTGTAAAAAAAAGCATGCGGAACAATAATATCCACTCCATTATCCAGAAGCCAGTCCCTTGTCTTCTCAGCCTGTGCAATCGTTAGCTCTTCGCCATAGCCCGCAAAAGCCTCAGTTAATGCAGGCCTGCTGCCATACAACTCTTTTGCGGAATTCAATAAGACCGGGTGTATTTTATTCTCATCAAAATAGAATATATCGTCTGTCCCGTATATGTCAAAATATTGCTGGTGCGTGAAGAAATCTCCTTCATAGATTACAGTTTCCCACAGGTTCTCTTCACCCATCAGATGCCCTGTCAGAAGCACGCCGTGGCTGCTGGTCCAGTTATGGAGTTTTTCAAAATAGTTCTTTGAATAGGCATATGTAAGCACCTCAAAATAATCTGCCTTTGTTTTTTCTGAGAGTTCCCCAGAATCATGCCAGATGTAATACAGGTTTTCAGAAATATTGTAGCCCTTCATTCCGTAAAATACCGCATCAAAATCATCTGTCCATGCTATTGCATTATAATTTTCAACTGCACCATACAGTCCCGGTTCATCAGTAAAGAACCCGACGATGGTTGTTCCGAAATATTCAGGAAACCTCTTGTAATATTCCTCATAAGTTGTTTCTATAAAAAGCTCTGTTGTCTCGGGATCAAGAAGATCAACATATTCTTCTCCGGTGGTTTCAGTCCTGTAATTTGCATAATCTTTATAGAAGATTACGGCGTTAGAATTTATTTCGAAGTTGCAATAATCTTCCGCGCAACTGTCCTTTCCTATAACTTTTATATCTGTAATATCTGTTACATCAAGAATAACTTCAATCATGCTCTTATCAGTATTAATATCTTTCAGATATATGCTTCCGCCCTCAACAATTTCAATATTGAGGTTCTTTGCCCGTAAATCATAATCCCCTTCGAGAACTTTTCCTCCGGCTCTGCCGCTAGGCCAGTCAAATTCGTCATATATCCAAGCCCGCATACCTCTTTTTTCAAGCTCTTTCAGGGCATAGCCGACGAAGTAAAACCATTCCTCTGACAAGTATTCCTGTTCGAGTCCTGTTCTGGCATGTATAATAACCTCGCTTATCTCTATATCCTGCATCAGCTCAATCTGTCTTGTTATTTCACCTTCTGCAAGGTTTCCGTTCCAGAACCAGTACGGTATGATTTTAGAAGGAGTATAGTTCACAGGCTGCCTTATTATCTCATAGACCATTATATCCCCAAACTCCTCCGCCAGCATCAGTCTTGTGTCTTTGAAAAGCAATCTGAAGCATTCTTCATTTTCAAAGTCCTTTTCTGTTAAGACATATTTTATATGCTTTTCAATTTCCCAATATCTATAATCTTTCCAGTCATCTCTCATTAAAACCTTTGAGTAATTCAGTGTGCTGCTGTTGCAGAAAGTTGCAAAATTCAGTGTTCTTCCTTTTTTCCCGGAAAGCCAATAAAGTCCTTCATTCCAGCCATAATAATAGAATGATTGATTTTCTTCTAGATTATCGGAAAGGAATTCAGTGATTTTATTTTGCTCTTCTAGAGAACTGAAAGGACCAAACTCCAGCTCGATTGAATCCACATTTAAATTTGGATATAAAACTACAGAAGAAGATATTGTTAGTATCAGAGTAAATACAAGCCCGGCAACAAATATTTTTTCTTTAATGAAATGCCTCGCCAGATTTGCAGAAATAAGTGCCAGCAGAGGAACAATATTTAGGATATAATGGCCATATGTCGGAAGCACCAAGCTAAATAGAAGATACATAATGCAGAATAATGAGATTAATGAATAGGGGGCTTTCAATTCCCTGCGCTTTAAATATGAAAACAGAGTAATAAAGATGAATATGGAAGACTGGAGCAAGAACAGTGGGATATACGAAGGCTGCACATTATGCTGGTAGGGTATGTTCAGGTACCAAATTCTAGTTGCCTCAAAAATACCCGCTGCTCTCTCGATTAAGTTGAAATTATATATATATAATAAACTGGCAAAAGACATGGCGAATAAAGCAAAGATTCCAGTTATCAGCGGCACATATGCATCTTTTCTTCTTATTGCAAAAAGATAAATTATGTGGAACAGGCTTAGATATATTACCCGCGGATCTGAGAATATTGCCAGAAAATACACAATACTAGCTATGATGAGGTCAACTTTTTTCCTGCCTGCAAGGTATTTATTGAGAAAATACAGGCTTGAAGTGAAGAATAGTATATAGACGAGGCCGACTTTATTCAGGAAACCGTGATAAAATGGAATTGCCATAAGAACAGCAAAAATACCGCCTGCAAGATATGTCTCTTTTCTGTTTTTTGAAAACTGATATGAAATAAGCACGATAAAAATGAAGCATAGCAGATAAAGAAGAAACCCATATAGTCTGTAAAATAAAAAAGAGTGGTTCAGGATAAACAATGGCAGCATATATACGGCATAGACTATGGGTGATTTGTCGAATAACCCTGTTAGAGGTGATGAACTCAGATTGTCTTTCATATACTCTGAGAATGAAACAATCACGCCCTCATCAATTTCCATTGGCGTAATTAGCCACATGGATCTCAGTAGGATTGCAAACAGCAAGAGCAGGATAAACTGCTTTGTAAAAAATAGTTTTTTCAGCTCCCTCATAATAATATGCGTAGTTGGGACATGTGATTTTAAACTTTTCTTTTGCATAAACTATTTATAACCCTCTTCATTCTAAAAGCAAGGTGTGTTCATGGCAGAAGCTCTTTATATGGAAGATTCATATCTGAAAGAATTTGATGCAGTAGTTAAAGCAGTAAGCAAGGGCAAATATGTAATTCTTGACAGGACAGCATTTTTCCCTAAAGGAGGGGGGATAGAATATGATACAGGAGTTATTACAAGAAAATCTGACTATAAGGAGTTCAAAGTCGTATTTGTAGGCAAATTTGACGGAGAGATAAGCCATGAGGTTGACCAGGAAGGACTTAAAGAAGGCGATGAGGTCCACTGCAGGCTTGACTGGGACAGGAGATATCTCCTTATGAGATACCATACAGCAGCCCATGTCTTAAGCGGCGTATTCTATAAAGAGTACGGTCTGATGATGACAGGCAACCAGATGACACTGGAAAAGGGCAGGATGGATATGAATATGGAAGAGATGGACCCCGAAATGATAAGTGAGGGGTTTAAGAAGGCAAATGAGCTGATAAAGAAGGATTTTCCGGTAGAGATCTACTCCAAGACAAAAGAGGAGGCAGAAAAAGACCCGACATTGTTCAAACTGGCTATAGGCTTCCCTCATAAGCTGGATAAGATAAGGATAGTGGATATCAAGGGCTTTGATGCACAGGCTGACGGAGGATGCCACGTCAAAAGCCTTAAAGAAATAGGGAAAATAAGGTTTACAGAGGCAATCAACAAGGGAAAAGAAAACAGGAGGGTTTATTTTGTTTTAGAATGAGAGAAATATCATGCCCAAGGTGCGGCTCTTCTGAAATCAGGGAGATTGCAGACGGCTATTATAAGTGCGATTCATGCGGGTATACAGGAAGCCTTGACATGGATAAAAGCATATCCAGAGAATAGTTATTTGCAGTAGGCTTTCCCGAAATTAATGTAAATATAGGCACCCCCTTCCGGGCCTTCAAGGTATGGGTATTCGTAGGTTCCAAGGTTTGTTTCTATTGTTGCAATATCTCCAATTTCCTTTTCACCAAAAAAAGAATAGTAAGCATCTGTATCTGTGCCATCCCATAACGAGCTTGCCTCTCTTCCATCAATAGAAAGAATTATTTCAGCTTCACTCATCTTTTCTAAATACTCTTCCCTTTCTTCTTCATAGCCGGCAAAATACCAGCCGCATACACGCGCTCCACCAAGATTCTCTGTTTCTCCCAAATAGCAATGATATGCATCAATTGAAGAATTCTCATTCTGACATGCCGGGAAATCATCCAGTGTCAGTAGTTCTGAGGAAGATGCACTTTGAGTAAAGATAACAATCAATGCTATTACAAGCACTATTGCAGTGGGGATTGCAATAAACTGCCACTTGATATTCAGCTTGAATCCGGGCTTTTTTTCCGGAGCAGACGCAGATTGTAGGGTAGGAAGAGGCGGGACAGCAGGAGTTGGAGAGGCAGGCCCCAGCGCCTTATCAATAATATCAGAAGGGACATTAGAACTCTCAAGTTTCTGCCTTATAACCTCCACAGAGAAACCTTTTTTTAGATTATCATCTACATATTTTCTAATGTTTTCTAAATAAGTCACCTCTTTTTTATCGTCCATCTTATTTAGTCTGGCTTACAAGCTTTATAAATTTTACCTGTAATGCTTTAGTTTTTTGATGTAACGTACAATGCTTTCAGTGCCACTACAGCAGCTCCAGGAGCCACAAACAGGGTTACGTTAGCCAACAGAGGATCTATGAATGTAATCCATGAGCTAACAAAAGGAACCACCCCTACAACTCTTGTCAGTGTTACGGAAAGCGCATTAGCGGACAGCAGGAAAGTCAGGCTTGCCAACAGATACAATGAAAGCTCTTTTTCTGTTATGTTCATCAGACCCACAACCAGTCCAAGCACTCCGAGCATCCAGAACACCTGTCCTGCGAATGTTGCAGCTACAGCAATCAGCAGGCCGAAAAAGAAAGCCCACGGCCCTATACTGCCTAGCATACCTTTATCATTTTTTTTTGCCATAAAACCACCCCAGAAATAGTCTAATATATGCGTATATAAATATGTTTTTATTATCTATTAAAAAACCTTTATAAATTACAGCCGTTTCTGTGAACTTAATGGAGGCGTAGTATAACCAAGGCCAACTGATAATGTCGGTTGACACCATAGTGGGTTTCGCTACGCTCAAGCCCACATAACGGGGACGTAGTACAACCTGGCTAGTATAAGCGGCTCCAGTCATGGAGCGATGAGGCGTAAGCCGATGACATGCAGATAAAAGTTCCGGGAAGTAACCGCTGGATCGGGGTTCAAATCCCTGCGTCCCCACCTTATTTTTTTCGTTCTGTTAACTCGTTAACAGAACTGGATTTGTTTCCCTCAAGGCTTTTTTAAAGGCTTGGTGAGCATCCCTGCGTCCCCACTTTTACTTATAGGAAATATTTTAACCAAGACCGTATTTTTGTTTAACATGGATATTTCCTTAGGCATAATAACTTACAAAGACAGGAAAATAGATGGACTTCTGGAAAGCATCAAAAAACAAAAGCTGCAAAAAGTAAGGGTAAAAGAGATTATCGTCGTTTGCATTGAAGCAGACAAGAGACATATAAGAAATCTGCTGAGAAAATATGGATTTGAGAAAGCAAAAATTCTAACAGAGAAAAAAAGAAAAGGAAAATACAACGCAGTCAATTTATTTTTTAAAGAAGCAAAATCAGGCATCCTTGTGATGAGCAGCGGGGACATTCTGCTGCATGAAGCTGCAGTTGAAAGTATATGCAGGCCGTTTTCTGACAGTCGGACAGGCATAGTGGCAGCAAGACCTCTGCCTATGAATATTAATTCCGAAAACATGCTGGGATTTACTGTTGAACTGCTGTGGGAGCTCCATCACATCATTTCATATCAGCAGCCGAAATTCGGCGAATTTATTGCTTTTAGGAATCTCGGATTTATCTTACCGAAAACAGCAGTAGACGAAGAGACGATAGCGAGCATAATATATTCAAGAGGATATAAAGGAAGATATGCAGAAAACGCAGTAATTTATAATAAAGGGCCCGGCACAGTCCATGATTACATAAAGCAGAGGAGGAGAGTGTATTGCGGGCATATGCAGCTTAGAAAAATTTCCGGATATAAAGTTCCGACCTTAGATAGCGTTAGAATTATCAGCCATCTTCTGAAAAGAAAAGAACTCCTGAAGCATCCACTTAAAGCACTCTATGCCATCTCACTGGAATCTGCCGCTAGAGCCCTTGGTTTTTTTGACTATATTGCCGGAAAAGATTACGCGGTATGGAAGATAATAAAAAAGTAATCAAAGGGATTTTTCTGTTATTTCCACTGCTTTTTCTAAGGTAATGAATTCAGGCTTAATTCTTTTCTTTAATTTGCTTATGCTGACCGTCCTTGTCTCTGTAAAGAAATTTACCCTCTGAGAGTTTATCAGAAAATCTCTCTTGAATATTTTTGACAATAAATCTGCTAATTTTGCGAAGGGCATCATAAAGACACTACATAATGGGATAAAGATGATTTTTTTATTTATCATTTTTGCAAATTCTCTCACTGAAACCTGCCTTTCTCCTGCAACAACAAACAATTCATTATTTATATCTTTCTCAATAATTTTGATCAGTATATCTGTAAAATCCTCAACAAATAATGGCTGTATAAGATTCCTGCCTGAATCAATAAGAGGGAAAAACCCTCTTCTTGCCATCCTGAATATTTTCATGAACCTCCTATCTCCGGGCCCGAATATTATTCCAGGCCGTAAGATAACATAGTCAAGGCCGGAATCCTTCACAAGCTTTTCTGCCTCCAGCTTTGTTTTCTCATAAGGTGTTCTGGGGTTTGGCGGAGTATTCTCCTTAGCATTTATGCATGGTTCGTAGATTCCTGCAGTGCTTATAAAAATAAATCTTGCCCCGGCTTTTTTAGCTTCATTCAGCATGTTTTTCGTCCCGGTAACATTAACTCTATAATGGGAATCGTCAAATGAGTTATCCATCAGCTTCCCGGCCAGGTGGATAACTATATCAGACTTTTTGGCGCAATCTATGATTGTTTCTGGCTTTGTTATGTCCCCGCTGAGAAGGTTTAATTCATACCCTCTATTTTTTAGTTTTTTCACAAGATTTTTACCTATAAAACCCCTATGTCCAGTAACAAGAACCCTTGCCATAGCAAATTATTTAAAAAAACGAATGCATATAAAAAACCATGTTTCCCACATACGTCAGGCTAGGGTATTCAATACCAGCATACAGGCTGTCAAGAGTTCTGAATCATCCTCTTGCAAAACCGATTAACATCACCCTTTCTGTCACGAACAGGTGTTATTCAAGATGCCGAAGCTGCAATGTCTGGAAAGTCCATAAAGAGAATCCCGAGATAGCAACCCAGGAGATGACAACAGAAGAATGGGGCAAATGCCTGAAAAGCCTTGGCAGAGGGCCAATATGGTTCACAATCACAGGAGGAGAAACAACATTAAGGGATGACCTGCCTCAGATAGTTTCGCTTATAGCTAAGCATAACAGGCCAAGATATATAAACTTGGCAACAAGTGGCATTTATCCAAAAAAAACAATTAGCATTGTCAGGGAAACTCTGAAGATAACCTCAAAAAACAACATTCTGTTTACTCTTAACCTATCTATTGATGAGATTGATGAGAGATATGAAGAAGTAAGGGGCGTCCCAAAAGGCTTTGAGAAGGTAAAAGAGACATTTTTCGGACTGAAAGAACTTAAAAAAGAATTTCCGGAGTTTGTTCTTGGTGTTAATATGGTAATCTCAAGGCTCAATTATAAGCGCTTTAAAGAAATTCATAACTATATCATGGATAAATTGGGGCCGGATTCTTTTGTTTCAGAGATTGTAGAAAGGAGAAAGGCGATATACTTTGATGATGACCTTTCAATACCTGATGAGGATGCACAGGAAATACTTAATTATCTCATAGAATATGAGAACCAGAAATCAGAGCAGGCAAAAGTAATTGGCTTTTTCAGAAGGCGATATTACAGGATACTAAAAAAAATAATACATGATAAGAGGGAAGCTATGCCCTCGTATTCCGGGATAGCCTCCTGCACCATCTCTTATAACGGCGATGTATGGGATGCCCCAAAAGAGACAAACATCTTTGGCAGCCTCAGAGAAAACGGGTATGATTTCAGCAGGGTATGGAAATCAGACAGGGCAAGAAATGAAAGGAAAAAACTGAGAGCAAAAAGAGAGTATTCAACAACAGCCAACCCCCTGTATACAGATATGCTTTGCAATCTTAAGATATAACTACATAGCCCTGTTCTTTATCATCTTCTCATACATGAAATCAACAAGCTCAGGATTCTTGGAAAGATGGACGCACAAGTGGCAGATAAACGGATAGTCTTCCTTTTCTATCTTTTTTTCTTTTATAAGGAAATCATATAATTCTTTTCCCTTGAATCTCTTTAGCAGCATGAGGTGCCTGTGCTCTTTCATAAACACCTCCTCCAGCGAAAGATTTTCACTTAATTTTGCAATAGTGTATTCTTCTTTCATAACAGCGGGCCCTGCACAGAAAGAGATTCTCTCGTCAGGCAGCAGTTTAAGCATAGTGCAATATAGATTATCAGGATATTCAAACTTGCCTTTGTTCTCTCTTATAATCTCATCTTTATATTTTTTCCCGGCTCCAATTGGAATAATCTGCCTCCATCTTGATTGGTGGTGTTCCATTAATTTGGAGAACTTTTTTCTGCTTTTTTCATAATCACATCTGGAAACTTCTTCAATCTGAAAATCAAACACATTCCAGCCAAAGACATCTTTTGATATGTCCTTGAGTTTGAGGAAACTTTCTTCATTTATTCCATATTTTCGATGTCCGATGCCTATGCTTATAGTTATAAATCCATTATATCCGGCGTCCTTTAGCCTCTGCATATATTCCCAGGCTTTTTTTGGATCGTTGCACCAAAAACCGTTTGTAGTCATTCCAAAAACTCGCATACCTTTTTTTTGGGCCAATTTGATGGCTTTACAAAGATGATCCATATAGAGAAAAACTTCACCACCAAAAAAAGAAATTTGTCTTATGTTTACTTCTTTTAGTTTATCTATAAACAACTCTATTCTATCGAGTTCCAGTAATTTATGATCAAAATTTGTCTGATAGCAATGATCACACCTGTAATTGCAGGCATAGGTCAATATAACAGTGGCATAATTAGCGTAGAATATATATGATGGGTAGAGAAAGAGGTCATTCTTTACAAGTTCTTTTGAAAATTCAAACTCCAGCTTTTTCAGATCATTGTATGAATTAAGTTTTGTTTTTTTTCCTTTTGTTACTTTATCGAATAGCTTATATCCAAGTTTTAGTTTACGTATGTTTAATTTTATATAATCTCTGAATTTTTGATAATCACTTTTAAAAGGAGAGCAATAGAAATACTTCAGTCTGGCCGCAAGGCCAGCCTTATACTTCAGCAACCTGTATTTGTTTTTTATAGTACTGTACATTCTATTCCTTTAGAGGATAATCTCTTTTTCATTGAATCTAAATGGTCATTACCAAGTATTACATATACCTTTTTAATGCTTTCTTTTAAACAGTCTTTACTGATTTCTTCAATCATTGCAGTTTCTCTTTTTTTTATGAAATATTCTTCAAAAACAGGATTGTTAGTATTATTAGACCCTGTAGTTGCCATCCTAAAGAGATCTTTTATATTGGAATCCCTATAGAATTGCTTTGCTAATTTTATACCTTTTATATCTATATATTTGAATTTAAAACCCTCTTTTTTTAGATATTCTGTCAGGTGATAGAATTCATAAAATCTGGTCTTTTTTAATCCAAAAATCCCACTAAAAAATCTGGCAGTTATGGTCTTTCTCCGGTGTTTTTTGTATCTTAACATATCATATTCAAGCAAAATAAGAGCATTTTTTGCATTAGAGTTATTAAGAATAGTTTTTACTTTTTGAAAAGAGGTTGGGTTATTATGCTTAACCCCCATGATAATAATCTTACTCATATTAAGGCGACATAGTTTTTGTCTAGATTAATTTAACTGTTTTATGAAGGCTTTAAATTATATCTTCTCAGAATTCTGTTTCCAAAAACCTTTTCTTTAATGAAAGTAAAGACTCTTTCTCCGAAGCTTTTATACATGGCTATAATAAGAGTCTTCCCTTTTATATATTTTTCGGGCGGGAGCAGCTACCAAAAGGTTTTTTAAGCATTAGTACTTAATTTTAAGATTATGAATGAGAAAAAGAAAATACTGTTTATCAAATATTTTACTCCGGCAAACTTTGACCAGCGCACTATTGGAGCCATACTTAATCACAGATACGATGTCAGCTACCTGACTATCCTAAGCGATGATGGTTTTAAGTCGCTTAAAGGAGAAAAAACCCACGACAGAGAGAATTATCGGAAACTTGGCAAATTCTGCAGCAACTACGATTTCATACTTATAGGCGCGCTATCTTTTGATGAGAAAAGGATATTTGAGTTTATAACCTATCTAAATAGGAATTATCCGGATCTTAGACTCCTCCTTGGGGGGCCGTTGGCAATGGCAGAACCTGAAAAATGCCTGAAATATGTTGATTACCTTTGTATCTGGGACGCATATAATATAATGCAGCTTTTTGACTATATTGAGACAGGGAAGTTTCCTGAAGGAGGGTTGGATAATTTTGTGATAAAGGGAAAAAATGAGTTTCCAGGATTATCATTGCCAAAGACTTATGATGAATACCCGGTCCCAGATTTTGCTTCTGAAGAAAATTATTCTTATCTTAATGGAAAATTGATGAAACTAGGTAAATATACTCCAAAAATGGTTTATTTTGAAACAGAAAAAGGATGCATCTTCAACTGTAGTTTCTGTTCTATTTCTCATTATAACAAAATAAAGCGTCAAAATAAAATGCCTCTTGTAGTAAAGAGCTCTATGATAGTTGTCTTAGAGAAACTTAGAAAAATAAAATCCAATTTAAGAAAAGATGCATGTATTGACATCTTGGACGATAACTTTTTTGTCTATAGTGAAGAAGAAATACAATATTTTGTTGATCATTATGACAAAGAGATAGGTCTTCCTGTTATAATTCAAACCGACCCCAGATCAGAAAATTTCATTGAGAAGTTTAGGATTATTTCTAAAATAAAAAATATGAAAGTATTTGCGTGCGGAATTCAAACTGGATCAGAGCAATTTAATCTGAGAGTATACAACAGATCTCAGAAAAATAAGCTCATAATAGATAACCATAGGTCTATGAAAAAAATAATGAGACGACAGGGTGTGAAATTTACAGTCTTATATTATATAATATACAATAACCCATTAGAGAAAAGAGAAGATGTTCTTGACACAATTAACCTCATGCTTAATCTTAGAGGGAAGGAGTTTGAATTCCAGCTAAATGCCTATTCGTTAATACCTTCAACAATACTTGGAGAGAGATTAAAAGACTATTATAATGATATATATACTTTCAGAGACCCGCAGTTTAATGTTTTCAGAAAAAATGCATTCTATAATCTATTCCTTTTTATCATAAACAAAATTAATTTTATGGGTGCAGATTTCCTCCTGCCAAGCAAATTTAAGGAGAATATAGTTACTGAACTATTGAACAATAAATTCCTTGCAAAGCCGTATTACAAAGCATTAATAAACGCTACATATACTCACGAAAAAAGAAGGCTACAAAAAGAAAGAGAGGACATTCTAAAGAGAGCCACGATAATTGCATAGATATATGAAAAAATTTAAGGCAATATTGAGAGGCAGCAGGAAAGTCCTTCTAATAACTTCCTCCGGATATATGAATCTGGGTGGAGAAGCAGTTGTCCATAAGATAATAACTGAGGTCCAGTCAGCAAATCCAAAATCCCGGCTGAGAGCTACTTCAAGCAACCCTGGACACTCAGAGAAACTGCATAAATTTGAAAATATCAAATTCATAAATTCTCTCTCAGTCAAACTTGTTTCCAATCTATTGTTAGCAGACACAATTGTTATTGCAGGCGATGAGATTACTTCTGCCAGGCTTAATCAGCTTTACCCAGGAGTTCTGTCATATCTTCAGGGAAAATTCAGGATATTTGCTGCAGCTCTTGGAGTATTTTTAGGGAAAAAAGTCATTTTCTACAAGATCGGTCTGTATTCTTTTCAAAACAATTTCCCAAAAGGTGCCCTTAATTACGCACTAGAGAATTCAGTTCTTATTGTTGCAAGGGACAATGAAACAAAAAAACAGCTTAGGTTGTTCGGGTGCAGAAAAGAAATCCAGGCTGGGAGAGACCCCGGTTATGATGTGGAATACCGGAAACAGAAGGGAACTAGAGGGATGGGCCTGATATTGAGCAACCCCCTCAATGACAGAAAAGAGCAGAAATTAACACAATTCCTGAAAAGCCTGTCTGACAAAAAGAAAAAGCGCAAACTCTGTTTCTTTGTTTTCTGCAGACATCCGGAAAAAGAAGCGGAAAATGATTTAACTTTTGTCAATAAAATAGTTTCTAAGCTCGGCCTGAAAAAGAAAGATTATGAAATATTTGTCTCAGATGAGCCCGCCAGAGTCAAGTCAAAAATGTCATCTATGTCTTTTATTATAACCTCAAGATATCACGGCGCAGTTTTCGCAGATTCAACAAAAGTCCCTTTCATTGCACTGCCCGTCAGCAACAAATTAAGGGCATTCGGAAAAAGGACAGTTGAATTCGAGGAGCTGGAAAATTTTAACTTAAACCATATCAAGTAACTTCAGCTTACCTCGCTCAGAGAAGCCAATCTTTTTATTGATTGTAACACTGACTTTCTTAAAGGCTAATTTCATAAATGCTTCTTTAATTTCCCCATTGATTTCCTTGTCATGCACTTGTTTTGGGAGTATGTTTATTGTTAATCTGTTCCCAGAACACTTAAAAGTAAATAACTTTACGGTCTGGAAATCAAGCATCTTATCTACCATATCCCCAAGATAAACCTCTTTTTTTCCTGCTTTTATGAAATCGCTTTCCCTGCCTAAAATACGCTTTATCCTGCTGTTTTCAGCCATTACAAGGTCATCAGTCCTGTATCTTATCAAAGGCATAAAATAGTTTGAGAGAGAAGTGATAACCGGTCTTTTTATCCCTGGTTTTCTTGTATCTTCAAATTCAAGGACCACACTATCCCAGTTTGTCTTATAGTAGGTCATGCCAGGCTTCCTGTAAGCAGCAATATTGAACTCAGTGAGCCCATAATTGTCGGAAACAGGACAGCCAAATCTTTTCTCAAAATATGCTCTCATTTTCTCTGTCAAAACCTCCCCAATGCAGAATATTCTCCTTAGCTTCAGGCTTCTCAGATGCTTTTCATCAAAAGAATTCGCAAGTTCGAGAAGCTTGAACGGGAAATAATAGAGATACTTTATTTTATGTTTTCGGATAATCTCAACTTGCTTTTCAGGGTTGGAATCCTGCCTTATTATGACTTTCCTGCTTATCCCAAATTTGTTGAAGAAACTGTTGCTTTCTTCTCTGTACCAGTAGAATCCAAGCTTCCTGAAAGGAGTGTATCCCTGGTCCATCAGTGTTCTGATAAAAATGGCGTTGTTGTAATCATTGGCCTCATCATCAAGGTAAACAGAGAATTCTTCTCCAGTAGTCCCGCTTGTGTATGTGACTTTGTAATCTTTCATCTTTTTTCTGTCAATCAGCTTCCTATAGTTTTTTAGAAGAGCAGACTTGTCCACACAGGGGATTTTTTTAATATCTTCAAGGGCCCTTAACATATTAGGATGAAATTTTTTTTTTGAGTAGAACTCCCTGTAAAACTGGTTATTCCTGTATGCATGATCCACTATGTTTTTCAGAAAAAAAAACTGGAGATCTCTCTTTTTTCTGTGGCTGAATTTATCCTGACTGAATATCTTGTATAAGTAGTAGAGCTCTCTTAAAAACATAAAAATATAGAGGGAAACGTAATATTAAAGCTTATTGCTTATTTATGGAATTTTTTAACAAGCTCCATGATTTCTTTGCCCGGCGCCTTTCCCCTCAGCTTTCCCATAACCTTTCCTATTACAGCATTCCTGGGAATTCCTTTATTCTCTTTCAGTATTTTCTTCACTTCTTTCTCAAGCAATTTTCCCGTCAATGGCTTATATTGTTTATAGTCAGGTGATTTTCCTTCTGCAATGCCGATAAGTATCTCAAAGACAGCATCATCTGTTATCAAACCCCTGTTCAGTTTCTCCAGTATTCCAGGAGCGTGCTTCTCAATCTCGATTTCCTTATTATATCTCTTTTTTATCTCCTTCGGAGATTCTATAAGTGTCCTTGCTATAAAACCCGGCTCTACTTTCCTGTATTTCCTGACGTATTCTTCAAAATCAATGCCTTCATCGACAACCTCTTTCGCAAGCTGTCTACTGACATTATACTCTTTTGCCAGTCTATTGATTTTTTCAGGTATAAGTTCAGGCAGCTCTACAGACCCAAGAAGCTCTTCTGTGACATCAATATTAGGTATATCTGTCTCAGGATAAAGCCTGTTGGCCCCTGGAAGGGGCCTTGCATAAGAATTTGTGGCATTGTGATGGTTTGGAATCCTTGTTTCTTCGGGAACTCCTTTCAGACTATATAGGGCCCTCTCATAGACAGCGTCTGCGGCTTTTTCTGCAATTGCTTTCTTCTCTGCCATCACAATTATCAGGTCATTTTTTCCTGCCTTGAATAACTTCCTAAGCTCTTCAAATTCTTTTCCAAGGTTGTATTTTGAAAGATCCTCATCAGTATGTATCATTCCCTTTGTGCCGTAAGCCATTGCGTATTCCGCAAGCTCTTTCCCGAATGTCTTCTCAGGGCACAGCTCTTTTTTCAGCAATCCTGAGAAATTTGGGAGAAGAAGGGCAATAACAGAGCCGCCGCTCTGTATTATGCCTGAAATCATCCTTGACTCGGAATTTCTGAACAGCTCTGTGGCATCTTCTGTTTTCTTGCTGAATTTTCCTGTTTTTCTTTTTTTCAGTTCTTTCTTTATCTCAATCAGGTTATACTGCCTCAATACTTCATTTTCAATCAGCAGCTCCAGCTTTTTCAGGTCCTGCCAGCCCTTTACCTCTATTCTTGCCCCTTCTTTAATCGATATATTTACGTCCTGCCTTATTGAGCCTATACCTCTCCTTACATTAAATGACCTCAAAAGAGTCCCTATTGCCAGGGCGGTTTCCCTCACATGCTTAGGGTCTTTTAATGAGGCATCCGTGCCGATTTCAAGCAGGGGTACACCGAGTCTTGAAAGGGAATAGTATACAGCATCGCCTTCTTTTTTCTCTATCTTAGAAGAATCTTCCTCGAGGTTAAGCTGGACAATCTTTACTCTGCCTTCAGGAGTTTCAAGGAACGAATCCTTATTCTCATAGCCAAGCAGCATTGTCCTCTGGAACCCTGATACCGCAGAGCCGTCTGTCACTGTCTTGCGCATCACGCATATTGTTTCCGGGACATTCAGCTTAAACATCTTTGCCACGCCAAGGCCGATCATAAGCGCTTCATTATTGACAGCATGAGGAGGTTCCTCATCAAGCTCGACAAGGCAGTATTCACCTTTATAGCCGTGGTACAGAAATTTCCTGTTCCTGAACTGCTCATACTGGGCTGCAAGGTCAACTTCTCCTGTCTCTCCTGCAGATGCCCTCAGCTTTCTCGAGGTCTCGGAAATAAGCTCTTTTTCCCCCATGCCGGAAGAGCAGTCGCAGAACAACTTTCCAGTGTTAAGCTCCTGATGTATCTCAATGCCTGCTTTGAATCCCAGTTTATTGTAATCTACCTTCATAGTATAGGTGATATATATAATCTTTATATAGATTTTGCGTTAAGCTGAATCTTGTTTCTTCATCCTTACTATTCTCTCATTTTTTTTTGTAGTTATTTTTGGTATTTTAGTCTTCACTTCTTTTTGCCAAAACGCATCATCAAAAATAATTTCTCTTACCCAGGGTAAATGACCGTCATGTGAAAATATAACTCCATTAGGAACGATTAACGGATATAAATTTTTCAGACATATTTTTGTGGAAGAAGCATAGTCAACATCTAGGAAAGCAACTGCAATATTTTCATCAAAAGAAGGCATTGTTTTTTCAAATAATCCCTTTATAAATATACAGTTGTCAATTTCCCCATATCTCTTTACGTTATTTTTCACTTCATCTAGAGATCCTTTAAATAATCCTTTTTTGTAGAGCTCTTCAAGAAATAGTTTCCCTTCTTTCTTTTTATCAGGTTCAGGCAGTCCTTCAAAAGAGTCAAATACATAGAGTTTCTTGTTTACCAATTTTGCAGCTATGCTTAGTTTACAAGTGCTTGCTCCTTTCCAACATCCTGCCTCCACAAGTATCCCTTTAAGGTTAGATAGTTTTAATATTTCTGTAATAATTTCAAATATCTCTTTTTGAGAATGATAACCCTCCACATTTTTAGAAATAATATGGGCTCTTTTTATTATCTCAACTTTCTCTTTAAAACTGATTCCCAGATTTTCCTTTAAAAACCGGGAGTATGTAAAAATATTAGCTAAAGGATAAAAAATACTAATTGCATTTATAATAAATTTTGGTATGATTTTCTTCAATATGCTCTCTATGCTGGGAGGCAGGCGCCCTTCTTTCAATAAATAAATGGGCTTGTTGATAACCGGTTTAGCAGAGGACATTGAGAGTAATAATACTCTCTCTCTTTATATTATTTCTTAACATTTTTTCAAAAACAATTTAAACACCATTTCATTAGCTATTCCAATGAGAACATATACCAGAGAACAACTCCTGTTTTACCTCACAAGCCTTTCTAAAGAACTGAAGAAAACACCGACGATAGATGACATGAACAGGAAAAAAGACTATCCTTCCGCAGCCACCCTTGCAAAAAGGTTCGGCTCCTGGAACAATGCCCTCAGGAAAGCGGGCCTCAAGGTAAATGTGAGGAAGAAATACACGAAAACAGAGCTTCTGGACAACCTGAAACTGCTTGCGAAGGAGCTTGGCAGGCAGCCAAAATCAACTGATTTAAAGGGCAAGAAATGGGCGGCTTCATATACGACTTACAAGAAGCACTTTGGCAGCTGGAAAAAGGCCCTGGACTTGGCCGGGGTCACGGAAAGCAGGGTAGTCAATCTCAGGAAATTCTCAGGGAAGTAATAGAAATACATTTAAATTAAGTTCCATTGATTTTTCCTATGTTGTATAAAGAGCTGGCAGAGCTGTATAAGAGGCTGGACAGCACCTCAAAAAGGCTTGAAAAAACATACTATATCTCTGAACTTATTAAAAAGACGCCGAAAAAAGACCTTGAGAAGGTTGTTTTGTTGGCGCAGGGGAAGATATTTCCGGACTGGACAGATAAGAAGATAGGTGTGGCATCAAAACTCGTTGTAAAGGCAATAAGCAAGGCTACAGGAGCCTCTGTAAGGGATATTGAGGAAGCATGGCGGAAGCACGGGGACCTGGGCGATGTTGCCCGGAATCTGCTGGAAAAGAGAAAGCAGGCCTCTTTAATGCCAAAGGAACTTGAGCTTGACTGGGTTTTCATGTCTTTAAGGAAGCTGGCTGAGCATGAGGGCAAGGGCAGTGTGGAGAGCAAAGTTACGCTAATCTCCGAACTTCTCATAAATGCAGGGCCTGATGAAGCCAGATACATAACGCGAACAGTGCTTGATAAGCTCAGGGTAGGCATAGGCTCAGGAAGCATGAGGGATGCCATAATCTGGGCTTTTTTCTCCGAAGAGCTTGGCATAAGGTACAACAGCGGGAATAACGATATTGAGCTTTCTGAAGCTGACAGGGCGAAATACAACCAGATGTCAGAGAAAGTCCAGTATGCATATGACCTTATCAATGATTTCGGGGAATTGGCATTAAGGCTGAAAGAACGCGGACTAAAGGGGCTTGACGAAGTTTCTCTGGAGGTTGGAAAGCCTATAAATGCAATGCTTTTCCAGAAAGCCAAGGATATCGGGGATGCTTTTTCAATAGTGGGCAAGCCTGCAGCATTTGAGTACAAGTATGATGGTTTTAGGATGCAGATTCACATAGTCCAGAGTAAAGTCCAAATATTTACAAGAAGGCTGGAGGATGTTACAGAGCAGTTCCCTGAGGTTGTCGATGCGCTTAAAAAAAGCATCAGGGCCAAATCATGCATCCTGGATGCAGAGGCGGTGGGGTATAGCCCGGCCACAAAAAAATACGTGCCTTTCCAGAAGATATCCCAGAGGATAAAGAGAAAATACAATATAGATGAAATGGCCAAAAAGTTCCCTGTTGAAATCAATATATTTGACATAATCTACTATGATGGCAAAAGCACTATCAATGAGCCTTTCCATGAGAGAAGGAAGTTCCTTGAAAAAATTGTGAAAGAAAAGCCGTTCAGCCTGGTTCTTGCAAAACAGCTCATTACCTCAGACGAAAAAGAAGCCCAGGATTTCTATAATGAATCCCTGAAAATGGGGGAAGAGGGAGCAATGGCGAAGAACCTCGAAGGCATCTATAAGCCAGGCTCAAGAGTAGGATATGGTGTCAAGATAAAATCAATAATGGATCCCCTTGACCTGGTTATAGTCGCTGCTGAATACGGGGAAGGCAAAAGGTCAGGATGGCTCACAAGCTTCTATCTTGCATGCTCTGACAACGGGAAACTGGTCGAGATAGGGAAAGTAAGCACAGGCCTGAAGGAGCTTGAGGAACAAGGAACTACCTTTAAGGAGATGACAGGGCTGCTGAAGCCCCTGGTAAGAAAATCCTCCGGGAAATTTGTTGAGCTGAAGCCCGAAATAGTGATTGAAGTCGGGTATGAGGAGATACAGAAGTCGGTAAATTATTCTTCAGGATATGCCCTGAGGTTTCCAAGGTTCATCAGGCTCAGGACCGACGAGAAAACAGTAGATGACATCAATACAGCCGAAGATGTTGAGCAGCTGTACGAGCAGCAGAGGGCGAGAGGTTAATTTTAAAAATTAGTGATTGATCCTATAAAAAATGGCAAAATGTTCAATATGCGGAAAAAAGATTGAAGAGATATTTCTTGGAAAAATACTGGGCACGTATATCAGGAATGAAAAGGGCAAACAGTATGCAGTCTGTTTTGAATGCCAGAAAAAATTCAGCACGAAAGACGAACTTCTCAGGAATATCAAATAAATTTTTAAACAGGCTTGTTGTCTAGCAGAATTATAGGCTGCCCCTGTAGCTCAGCGGGAGAGCGGCGGTTTCGTATGTTACAGAAAAAACCGCAGGTCGGGAGTTCAATCCTCCTCAGGGGCTTGTAGTAAAATGAATATGGGCTTGAGCGGAGCGAAACCTATTTGTTTCCGCCAACGCTTTCCAAAAGGGTTGGTGTAATCCTCCTCAGGGGCTTTCCACCAGGAACTGGGACTGAGCAGAGCGAATGTCGCACATGTTTCGTTCAACCCTTTCCTAAAGGGTTGGTGGGATTCAACTCAGGGGCCTGTATTAACATGTTGGATTAGGGAAATGAAAATAATAGCAGTAGTAAACGACCTCTTCTTTGCAGCAAAGATAAGGGAGACAGCAAATCAGCTAGGTATAGAGCTGCTCATAATAAGGAATAAAGAAGACTTGTTTAGGCAGCTGGGCGGCTCTGAAACATACAAGCTCATAGTTGATCTGAATTTCAGGAGCTTTGACATCCTAGGAGCACTCAGGGAGGTAAAGAAAAAACACACAGTCTATACAATAGGCTATCTTTCGCATGTCCAGGTTGAGCTGAGGAAAAAAGCAGAGAAATGCTGCGACCTGGTGCTGCCGAGGAGCGCATTCTCAGAAAGGCTTCCAGAGTTATTGTCTTAAAAGCAGAGGTTTTTTATATATCTCTTTAACTAATAAATCTGATGGCAACCTCTCAGAGGCTAAAATACAAAAAATTCAGTGTAGACAGGAAATGGATTTTTCTCGGCCTTTCAGTCTGGTTCATATCTTTTTTTATTGAGATCATACCAATCATTTTCCTGACATTTTTTTGCGTGATAAATTCAGCCATGCTCTCTTTTAAAAGATACTTTGATGCCCCCCTTGACCCGGAGTTTTCAACATTCTCGGCAATACTTATGACAGTGAGATACGGGCTGTTATTCGGAATTATTACTGCCATACTTACAAAGCTTGTCTCTATGATATACATAAAAAACATCAAGGTAAATTATTTCTTCATGATGACGGGATATATTGTAGCGGCCCTGCTGGCAGATGTTTTCAAGGGATACGGGGTTGTAACACTGGGGCTGATTGTCACGCTGCTGGCAAATGTCTATCAGTTTTTCATAAGGAAATTTGTAGTCAATTACTCCACATTTGAAATAATCTCATACGGAGTCACAAATATAATATTTAATTCAGTGCTGTTCATAGGGTTCGCAGATATTTTTATTAAGATAATGATATAGGCAGAGATAATGGAAAGAATTTCAATGTCCAAGGTAAGAGGACGTTACAGGAAATTAAATATAGACAGGAAATGGATTATCCTTGTGCTTCTGGCTGCCATTGCCTCAATATTCATCAACCTCTGGCCACTCATATTCCTATCCCTGTTCTGCATCCTGAATGCAATCCTCCTTAGCATAGACAGGTATGTCCAGATGCCTGTTGATATTGAGATTTCAACCTTTTCTGCAGTCCTGATGACATATTCATACGGCCTTAACTGGGGGATTGCCGCAGCAATACTGACAAAACTGGCAGCAATACTCTATAACAAAAATGTCAGAGTCGACCATTTTTTCATGATGGGGGGCTATGTTGTCGCAGCCATGCTTGCAAATTCCCTGGCTTTTCCGAGCATAATAATGGCCGGAATCATAATTGCATTTATGGTGAACCTTTATGTCGTCTTTGTCTCAAAATTCATAACAATGCTGTCTGCATATGAGATACTGATGTACGGCACAAGCAACTTCATATTCAATGTCGTCCTGTTTGTCGGATTCGCAGATCTGTTCAGGCTTCTCATGATTTGACAACAATTTTTTTAAACTAGGACAATTCTTCATACTGCATGCCCCATTATTATTCTGAAAAGCAGGACTCAGAGCTTAACCTCAAAAAAATAGAAATCAGGCTGAAACAAATATCTTTCAGCATGTATACTGCCGGCGGCATATTCTCAAAGGGCAGGCTTGATACAGGCACGAGGCTGCTAATAGAAAATGCCCAGATCGGAAAAAATGACGACATCCTTGATCTCGGGTGCGGTATCGGAGTAGTGGGAATTGCTGTTAAGCTTATGCATCCAGAAGCAAAAGTCACCATGTCGGACATAAATGAAAGGGCAGTTATGATTGCCTTAAAAAATGTTAAAACCCATAACCTTGGCATTGAAGTTTTGAAAAGCAACCTGTATGAAAAAATAAACAAGAAATTTGACACTATCCTTGTTAATCCCCCGCAGACAGCAGGCAGAGAGGTATGTTTTGCAATAATAGAAGGCGCATACACCCATCTGGAAAAATCCGGAAGCCTGCAGCTTGTTGCAAGGCATAAGAAAGGCGGGAGCATGCTCGAAAAAAAAATGCAGGAAGTTTTCGGCAATGTTGAGACTTCTGCAAACGGCTCAGGGTACAGGGTATACCTAAGCAGGAAAACTATTTCTTAGATTTTGAATTCTTCTCTTCTTCAGCAAGTCTCTTTTTCTTATCCTCGCTTCTCCTGAAAAGTATTGTCCCGAAAATTGAGACTACAGATGTCGAGAATATAAGGAGAAGCACTATTTCCGTAAATCCGGGGATAATTATGCCCTCATTGAAAGGGAGGAATGCAAGAAGTGTTGCTACAAAACCGCGCGGCACCATGGTTGAAATCAGGAAAGCATGCTGCCTGTATTTTTTTTCTATGAGTGATATGAAACCCACACTGACGTATCTTGTAAGTATCATGATGGTTATTATGCCCGCAGCCATGACAAGGAGAGGGGCAGTCATAAGGGATATATCAGTTATCATTCCAAGGAATAAGAAAAAGAAGGTCTTTATGAAAAATGAAAGATCAAGCTGGACAAGCCTTATGGATTTTAATGATTCTATATGCTCTTTCCTGTAGTATTTCTCTTTCAGGTTTAAGGATTTCATTATGCCGCGGATGTTGCCCAGGAATATTGCGAAGAACAATGCAGCAACGACACCGCTTCCCTGAAAGAACTCAGTTACTCCATAAAGTATGAATATCATCCCGAGGATGAATACATAATTCCTTTTCTTGTGTGCAGGTATCTTTTTGACAGCCTTGAACCATATTACAAAGAAGATTACAGCAAATAGCAGCCCTATGGAAAATTCAACCACAACAGAGGTTATCATTGTCCTTATTGAGTCTATTATTGAGAAACTGCTCTGCCTTATCATATTGATAAGGGCAACAGCAATTATGATAAGGGTGGTATCATTTAGGATAGATTCCAGCACAAGAAGATGCCTCGTGTCTTTGCCTATATCAAGCCCTTCCAGCAGCACCTGGACCATGACAGTTGTAGTCCCGCTTGACACAATACCCAAAAGAAAGCCGTGAAGGAGATTCCAGCCGTAGACATAATGCACAAAAAAACCGACAAAAAGCGTTATCATTACATTAACTATTATTGTAAAAATAGCTGCGTCAAACATCTTTTTTACCAGTGTTGAAACGTCAAACTCAAGCCCGCTGTCTATTAGGATAATTACTATGGCTATTGTTGCAAATATCCCTGCAAGGTCTTTCAGCCCGGTCGGGTCTATGAAGCCGAAAACAGGGCCGATAAGCAGGCCGATGATAATCATGAACAGGGATTCAGGGATTTTGCTCTGCTCAGAGAAAAGATTGGCTATATAGCCTACCATTATGACAAGCCCTAAAAATAAAAGTGTCTCTATGGCGATTTTGGCACCTCAGGGGTATACAAAGCCTGCAAATATTAAAAAGGTTTCTAAATCTCTTTTAAAGAATCATTCACATAGCTCACTAGTCTTATTCCTACCCCTAATTTCAGAAGTGCAGAGAGGACTGCCATATGCTCTTTTCCCGAGCCTGAGACCATATTGAAAGCAACATCTGTACCTGAAATTTTTCCGGACATTCCCTTCCTTATTTTTTCTATGAGCACAGGAAGTTCATCATTTGCATTTACGACTATTAGCTCCATGTTTTCCTTTTTGCTGAAATTCTCTCTGCCGAAATCATTGGTTATTATGAATATCTTCTCCCATTCTCCTGCAGAGATTATTTTAGCTGCTTCAGCCCAGGTCCCTTTTCCTGTTGACACCACAATCACAAGCTCTGTCATAAGCCTGCTAAATCAGAAGTTCTTTTTAAGCCTATTGCTAAATTTTCCCGCTGTTTATGTAATCCTTGAAATCCTTTGAGGTTATGTGCACCCTTGTCTGGAATTTCCTGTCGAATTTCTTTTTCTTCCCTTTCAGATACAGGCCATAAAGGATTCCGGTTGCGACTCCGACAAGGTGCGCGAGGTTTCCGACTCCGGAAGGCACAAAGACACCAAGGACGTCCAGAAGTATCCAGATTATGCCTGCTGTCCTTAATGACATGGGTATGAAGAAGAGGAACAGCAGCTTCAGGTCAGGCATAAGCACTATAAGCGCCCCAAGCATTCCCATTATTGCTCCAGAAGCCCCAAGCGCGGCAGGGGCGGTGCCGTATATGAGCATGCTGAAGACTATGTGCCCTATGCCGGACAGCAGCCCTGCACCGAGATAGAGCAGCAGGAACCTGTTAGGGCCTATCCTTCCCTCCAGAAGAGGTCCGAACATAAGGAGACCGTACATATTCCAGAAAAGATGGCCGAAAATATAAGGCGAATGGAGAAACATAGAAGTCAGCAGGATATACGGCCTGTAAATCACGTCAGCAGGAGTGAGCATGAAGAATGATGTGAACCAGTTGCCGAGGAATATCTGCAGGGCAAACATGGCTACATTGATGACTATTATCGGCAGTATGACAGACCTCAGCTTCATTCCGTGGAGTAATATCTGTTCATTTTAATTTCTTTTGATATTTTCCAGAACAACAATTTTTAAATACAACTTTAAGCATTCCTTAATAGTGCACCCAAAACTTTTTTCAGATTCTGCATATTTTTTAAGAGGTGGAGCCGGCCATGTCTGACCTTCTTAAGGACGTGATGAAGAGGTCAATAGACAGTGAGTTCTACAGCCCATTCCCCAAAGGCTACAGGCCCGGCAGGACAAAGTATATTGTTGTATTCGGCACAGTGATATCAGGAATAGGCAAGGGCATTTTTGCAGGTTCGCTTGGGAAGCTGCTGAGGTATAAGGGATTCACGATTTCCCCCATAAAGTTTGACGGCTACCTCAACCAGGATGCAGGCACGCTTAATCCATACAGGCACGGGGAGGTCTTTGTGCTTGAGGACGGCACAGAATCAGACATGGACCTCGGCACATACGAGAGATTCCTTGACATTAATCTTACAAAAGACAACTACATCACAAACGGCAAGCTTTTCCAGGAGATACTGAATAAGGAGAGGAGAGGGGATTACCTTGGCAGGGATGTGCAGGTCATTCCCCATGTTACAGGAGAGATAAAGCTGTTTCTGAGAAAGCTGGCTGTAAAGTCAAAATCTGATATTGTCTTGTTTGAAGTCGGCGGTACAGTAGGGGATCTGGAAAGCATGTTCTGCATAGAGGCAGTAAGGCAGCTGATGTATGAGGAAGGAAAGGAGAATGTCTGCGCAATAGCAGTCACATATATCATGGAGCCGGGGTTTTTGGGGGAGCAGAAAAGCAAAGCAGCCCAGCTTGGCATAAAGAGCCTGCTTTCAAGCGGAATCCAGCCCGACATAATCGCATGCAGGGCAAAAAATGAGGTTACGGAAAAAATAAGGCAGAAAATAAGCCTGTATTCCAATGTAGAGCTTCGAGATGTCCTTAGCATCCCTGATGTCGGAAGCATTTATTTTGTTCCTGAGATGATAAGGAAGACAGGAGTTGCTGAAAGCGTGATGAAGAAGCTGAAGCTTGGCAGCAGGATATCAAAAAAAGAAGAAGAAAGCAAATGGCAGAAATGGTCTAAGTTTACAGGCAGGATAAAAAACCCGAAAAACAGGGTTGTTATAGGCATGTTCGGGAAATATACCAATCTAAGGGACTCTTATGCCAGCATACTGAAGGCGCTGGAGCATGCAGGAGCTAATCTTGACACTGCAGTTGAAATAAAATGGATAGAGACAACAGATATTGAAGAAGGGAAACTTAAAGTTGAAGAGGCCCTGAAAGGCATTGACGGCGCGCTTATAGCTCCAGGATTCGGGAAGAGAGGGACAGAAGGCAAGATTGCCAGCATAAAATACATCAGGCAAAAAAATATACCCTATCTCGGAGTCTGTTACGGCATGCAGATGGCCATAATAGAGTTCGCAAGGAATGTCTGCGGGCTTAAGGATGCTAACTCGACAGAGATAGATAGCAGGACGAGGCACCAGGTTATTGACATACTGCCCGAGCAGAAGAAGATTGAAGGATTAGGGGGAAACATGAGGCTGGGCGCAAAAGAAGTTTTAGTAAAGAAAGGCACAATGGCATATGAGCTCTATGGCAGAAAGAAGATGATAAAGGAAAGGTTCAGGCACAGATATGAAGTAAACCCAGAGTATATCCCCCTGCTGGCGAAGAAAGGCATGGTTTTTTCAGGCAAGCATCCTGAGTATGACATAATGCAGATAATGGAGCTTCCGGGGAAGAGATTCTTTGTCGGCAGCCAGTTCCACCCCGAATTCACATCTAAATTACTCCATCCCAACCCTCTCTACCTCGGTTTTGTCAGGGCGGCTCTTGGATCGGGCCTCAGTAAACTATAAATACTTACTTTCTCTTTAAGATAATAAAAAAAATAGAGGGATGGGTTTTTGAGGAAAGTACTGTTCGCTGCTGTTGTACTGATTATATTATTTTCTGCACTCTCGGTTAGTAAGCCAACAGGCCCTGAAGTAAGTGCAAAAGTTCTCGAGATATCTGAAAAACAGGAAAAATTTGATGTTATTGTAAAATTCAGGGACACACCAGATATAGCTTCACTTAGCAAAACCGATTCTGCCAAAAGCCTTTCAATAAAAGCAGCAGAAATAGCGGATTTTCAGGAAAATAAACTGGATGAGATACTTGATAAAGACCTCAGACTAAAAAGGCAGAATAGCCTTACAAATGCAGCAACACTCTCAGTAACGCAGGAGGGCCTTGAAAAACTGATAAATGACCCGGATGTTGAATTTATCTATGAAGATATGCCCGTCCAGGCATTCCTCGATGTTTCTGCTCCGCTGATAGATGCAAACGATTTCTGGGCTATTAACATCAGCGGAATTGAAATAAACGGGACAGGGGAGACAGTGTGCATAATTGATTCTGGGATAGAGTATAATCACACCTCGTTGGGTGCATGCACGATAATAAACGAAACACGCTTCGGAAATAATGAGTCGTTTGCGAACGAGTCAGCACATGATTACACAAATGATCTTTCGCAGATATTCAAAGTCAACTACACAGGATTTACAAACATAGCAGTCCATTTTGTGAATATAAGCACTGAAGCAGAATTTGATTATGTTGAGATACTTGACCCGAATAACAACAACAATACTATTGCAGTATACACAGGCAACCACGACAATGTATGGACGCCTTCTGTTGATGGGGACACAATTTATGTCAAGCTTGAAACAGACTTATCTGTAACTGGCTGGGGATTCAAGATTGACCAAGTGATAAACGGCTCTGTAAATACAACCCTAAACTGGTCAACATGTGAGAAAGTTATTGGAGGGTGGGATTTCACAGGCACTAACTCAAGCCTTGACGATCAGGACCCCATGGATAATTATGGCCACGGAACTCATGTTGCAGGAATAGTCGCATCAACACATAGTACATATATGGGCATTGCTCCTGGGGCGAAAATTGTTGCAGTCAAAGCACTAAACAGTACAGGCGGCGGAACAACGTCAGATATCCTGGCAGCCATAGAGTTTTGCATAGAGAATAAAGACAGGCTGAATGTATCCGTTGTTTCCATGAGTCTTGGAGTCTCAACTCAATATGCTAATAACTGTGATGCTGATAATTCATTATTTGCTTTATATTCTCAAACCATACAGCAGGGAATTGCAAATAATATCTCTTTTGTTTCAGCATCAGGGAATGAAGCGAATTCATCAGGAATAACTTTCCCTGCCTGCCTACAAAATGTGACTTCTGTAGGAGCAACAACAGAAGCAGATGCAGTTGATACAAGCTATTCAAATTCAGCGGCCATACTTGACCTACTGGCCCCAGGAACGAATATAACCTCCACCTACATAGGCGGCGGAACAACAGAACTGGATGGAACATCAATGGCAACACCCCATGTAGCAGGAGCATTTTTGCTGATAAGAAATTTCAAGAGGCTGGAAAACGGTACAATATTAACGCCAAAACAGATTGAGAACATACTGAAAGCAACCGGGATAAATTTAACAGATTCAAGAAACTCTCTAAATTTTTCAAGAATAAACCTCTCAGCAGCCCTAGAATCTATCGACGACATTCCCAGAATAACATTTGTTGAGGGAAATGCAACCGGGAATACAAGCATAAGCTCCAGATTTGTGAATATAACCACATCAGAGCCACTCCATAGGTCATATGTGGAAGTTGATAGCACAACAAATTACACAATGAGCGGAAGCTCTGAGAATTTCTACTACAACATTACGGGGTTAAGTGTTGGCAGCCATAATTTCACAGTGCATGCTGTAGATTCAACAAACAACACAGGAAACAGTTCATTAGTCAGTTTCACAGTCACGCCGGCAGCACCGGGCATAACTCTGAATTACCCGACCGAATCATTGGTCGTAAACAGCTTTACAGTTGAGCTTAATTATACACTGAATGAAACAAATCTTAACCGGACGTGGTATACAAAAAACAGCAATGCTACAAAAATTTCATTAACAGGAAGCAACGGGAATAATCTCCAAAATATAACTTTCACAAAAGCAGGCAGGCAGGTTCTATCAGTCTTTGCCAACAATACCAATGGCGGAGTCGGCAGTGCAAATGTTACTTTTTTCATCAATCAAAGCTTTAATATCACACAATGGACAAGCGCGGTCTCAACAGCATCCCCGAATATATCTTCTGTAAGAATACAAGATCCAACAGGAGGTACTTTGACAGGAAATATTTCTGCAGATATGAATTTTACTCTGAAAATAAATTTTACAACTAGTGGGATAAATCTTACAGCACATAATCTGACAGGTCTCAACACAACATGGGATTTCGTACTTATAGCAGATGATGATTCGGCTTCTTTTGTTTCAGACATCGGGGATGCAATAGGTACAGGTCCGGTAGATTATGTTCACCTGAAGAATTTTTCCAATTTTTTCAATGATTCAGATGATTACTTCGGAAATGTAAGCCTGCCGCTAAACGCCAGCGCATATAACGGAATTTATTATTGCCCGACAGGAAACTTCTCAGCATGCACGCAGATAAGCAGCTGCTCAGGAGAATTCAATGAGACATCATCAACATCATGTTACAACACCTCAACAGGAATTGCAAGAGTATTCGTGCCTCATTTCAGCGCAGTTTTCGGGGCCAATGATACTGTTGCACCTACAATTACAATGATTAATCCAGTGAATAATTCAATAATTAATTTCAGCTATCATGTTCCTGTTAATTTCACGACAAACGAGAATTCAACATGGTGTTTCTACCAGCATAATGCCGGCACAGCAGTTAATGTTACCGGCACAACATCATTCAATACAGTTTTCAACGCTACAAGCAATAGCGCCCAGAATATTTCAGTCACTTGCCGCGATCAGTATAATAACTCTAATTCGCCGGCCACTGTAGTTTATTTTACAATCAATGATACAACAGCTCCAACAATCTCTTCCCTAAGTGATACTTCAACCACGTCAACAGTCAGGATAACATTCAACACAAACGAGCCCGCCAATTCCTCAGTAGTTTTAAGCAGCGGGACAACGACAACAAACACAACGCTCAGGCTTTCCCATTCATTCAATCTCACAGGCTTAACTGAGGATACAAGCTACAGCTATAATATAACTGTTTGCGACAGACTCTCCAACTGCGGCAACACATCTGGAACAGAAGCTACAGAAGATTCATCATCAGATGACAGCTCAAGCAGCTCAGACTCTTCCAGCTCCTCCGGAGGCAGCAGTTCCGGAACAGCATCAGCCACGGCAAAGATGACGCAGATATGGGAAACCCTTGAAAGAGGAGAGCAGATAATGAATGTTGCAAGCGTAAAGATAGCCTTTACCAGACTCACACTGGCTGTCCTGAATACTATAGACTCTCAGGTGACTGTAAGTGTGGAATCCCTGCTTGAACTGCCTTCATCAGTGCCGGCGCCAGGCAGAGAGATTTTCCAGTACCTTGAGACTGAGGAAACTGGAATAACAGATGTGGATATAGGAGCAGTCACTATAAATTTCAGGGTGGATAATTCATGGATAGAAGAGAACTCAATAGATGCTGAAAGCATAAAGCTTTACAGGTATACTGATGCATGGGCTGCGCTTGAGACAGAGTTCCTGTCGCAGGATACAGTATATGCCTATTATGAGGCACAGTCTCCCGGCCTGAGCTATTTTGCAGTAACAGGCGGCAAGCTGCCGCAAAATGTTGTAGCAGCAAACGAAACAGGAACAAACGAAACAGGAAATATAACGGATTTACCGAATGAAACAGCTAAAAGATTTAACTTTCTTCCGTGGCTGCTCATACTCCTTTTCGTGGGTGCAGCGGGTGTAGGGTTCTATTATTACCAAAAAACCGTGTCAGTCAGCACAGACAAGGAGCTGCATGGATTAAGGGAATATGTGAGAAAATACAGGAAGCAGGGTGGAAAAACAGAAGATATAGAGAAAGCCCTTATCACAGAGGGCTGGAACAAGAACCTTGTTGATCTTGCTCTGCATGAAGTGGAAGAACCGCACGAGCAGCATGACAAGCTGCAGGAATACATAAGCAAGGCATTAAAATCAGGAAAGACAAAAAAAGAGGTAGAGGAACTCCTGAAAAGAGCAGGCTGGGGCGATGATGTGATAAACAAATATCTCAAATAGATTATTTCTTCTTCTTTATCATGTCTTCAATAGTGAGTTCTTTTGTATCCGCCTTCAGGCTTTTGGAAGTAACTTCCCGTTCTTCAATAAGCTTAACGCTCAGCTGCTTTTCCAGCTTCCTTGCTATCTCAAGCGGAGGCACGTATTCTCCTGATTCCATCTTGTGCACAAGAGATTCCCTCTCAGCAAGATATTTTGCGAACTCATTCTGCTTCAGTCCCATCTTTTCCCTTTTTTCCCTGATTATCTTTGGGAAATCATCTATGACGACCTCTATTATCTCTTTTTCAGGCCTCCGGACAACCCTCGACCTCACAACAAGTTTCTTCCTTACTGGCCTGCCGAAAGAAGCGCAGTTCCTGCAGACTTTCAGCTCCACGCCTTCAACCATGACAGTGACCAGCTCTGCTTCTGTTCCGCACATCTCGCAGTTCATTTATCTCCCCCACACCAATATATTAAACAGCTCTCTGCCCTGGTTAAGTGAATATTGTTTTTTTAATTTAAACTTATGGGTTTTGGCATATTCATCAAGTAGCTCATACTCCTTTGCCAGCAGCACAACTTTTCCTGTTTTTTTCAGTATGTATTCCGCCTGGTAGAAAAGCTCATTGTATATTTTCCTCATCAGCCCGACGTCCTTGTGCTTTGACATCCTTGGAGGGTCTGATATTATGAAATCAACATTGTTCTTCCCGAATTTCATGTCCATCCACTCAACTTCTTTCTTGCTTAAAGTTATGTATTTATCCACGCCCGCAAGTTTGGCATTCTTCTGGGCTGCATTCAGGAATCTCAGCTGGAAATCATATCCTGATACATTTGTCATTTCCCTTTTTATTTTCTTATCATGCATTTCAAAAAATTTCTTTTCACCATATTTTTTAAAAAATTCAAAATTGGTAAAAAAGAGCCTGTCCTTGCTGTAGTAATGCACAGGAAACCCCATTGCATACAGCGCAGCCTCTATCACAATAACGCCGGAGCCCATGAACGGGTCAACTATCACTGAATCTTTTTTTATGCCGGCTTTCCTCAGCACAGCATAGCCTGTTGTGCCTTTCAGGGCTTCCGGATGGTTGAATATCTTATACTGCCTCTTTGAGAGATCAATCCCCGCAAAATCAACCCCGAAATACCCACTGTTTCCGTATATGTAGATATAGAATATCACATCAGGCAGGTCATAGTCAATTTCAGGCTTCCCTGTTTTTTTCATCAGCTCAAAAAGACATTTGCTTGCCTCAGCCCCGACATCCACGCTGTGGAAATCATGCTCGCCTTCCCTGCCTGATTCAACCTTATATTTCCCTAGAAACCATTCACTGATGCCATCTTTCTTTAAACTCCCGGTAAGATTCTTTACTGTCTTATCAAGCTCTTTCTCTACCTTAAACTCAAACAGGAGAAGAACGGCTTTCGATATAGACTGGGACCTGTAGCATACGGTGCACAGCTCAGAATAGTCTTTTATGCTGAACTTTGCCAGCGTCTCTGAAACTTCTGCTTTGCTTCCTATAAGCTCTTTTATCTCCTCAGCAGCAACATCCTCAGCGCCTTTGTTGGTTATTGCAATTGCCTCGTGCATGATTAACTGGAAAGGAAAGCTGTTTTTAAGCGTTGCCATGCCGACAGAAATAAGCCCTATCCAAGAATTCTCGCAGCATCAGCTACCTTATCGCCCTGGTTCAGCCTCATCAGCCTGACGCCCTGGGTGTTCCTTCCTATCACAGAAATGAATTTTGCGCTGGTCCTTATTACCTGGCCGTTGACGCTGATAAGCATAAGCTCGTCTTCGTCACTAACTGATTTTATGACGATGACCCCGCCGTTCCTTTCATTTGTTTTTATGTTTATGACTCCGCTCCCGCCCCTGTTAATGAGCCTGTAGTCTGATATGGGGGACCTTTTTCCAAATCCGTTTTCAGTGATTGTGAGCAGGGTCCTGTCTTCCTGGGCAACAACCATCCCTATTACTTCATCACCTTTTTTCTTCAATGTTATTCCCCTGACGCCGAAGGAATGCCTGGCCACAGGCCTTACATCAGTCTCATTGAATTTTACAGCCATGCCTTCTTTTGTTGCCAGTATGAGCTGCTTCTCTCCGTTTGTCTTCACGACGCTTATAACATCATCTCCCTCTCTCAGGTTGATTGCCCAGATTCCTCCCTTCCTGGGCTTTGAATATGCCCTGATCCTTGTCTTCTTCACTAATCCTCCTGTCGTTGCAAATACAAGATATTCATTATCCTTGAATTCTTTCACGGGAATCACAGCAGATATTTTCTCGTCCTGCTCCAGCCCCACGAGATTCACTATTGCCTTTCCTTTTGAATACCTTGATGCATCAGGAATCCTGTAGACTTTTGTCCAGTAAACCCTTCCCTTGTTTGTAAATGTAAGCAGGAATGAGTGCGTGTTTGCAATGAAAAGATGCTCCAGGAAATCCTCTTCTTTTGTCTCTGCTCCCCTTATTCCCTTGCCTCCCCTTCCCTGCTGCTTGTATTCATCAAGGCTCATCCTTTTTATGTATCCTGAATGGCTTATTGTCACAACAACATCTTCCTCGTCAATAAGGTCCTCAATATCAAGATCATCTTCATAGGCTATTATTTTTGTCCTTCTCTCATCTCCGTAATTGTCAATAAGTTCCTGCAGCTCTTTCTTTATCAGCCCAAGCACTTTGCTCTTGTCTGCAAGTATGCCTTCAAGCTCTGCAATAAGGCTGACAAGCCCAGCATGCTCATCCTTTATTTTCTTCTGCTCAAGTGCAGCCAGCCTCTGAAGCTTCAGATCAAGTATTGCTTTTGCCTGCTCCTCGCTTAGCTGGTAATCCCTCATCAGCATGTCTTTTGCCTCTGCTGCATCGGCAGACTTCTTTATTTTCTCAACAACAGCATCAATATGCGCCAATGCTACAAGAAGCCCTTCAAGAATATGGGCCCTCTCCGTGGCTTTCCTTAAATCGTATTTTGTCCTTCTTGTTATTATATTGGTCCTGTGCTCTATGTGATATTCAATAAGATTCTTCAGGTTGAGTGTCTTCGGGATATTATTGACAAGGGCAAGGAACCTTATACCATAGCTCGTCTGGAGCCTTGAATGCTTGTAAAGCTGGTTTATTACCACTTCCGGATTTGTATCCTTTTTCAGGGTTATCACGATTCTCATCCCTGTCCTGTCGCTCTCATCCCTCAGCTCTGATATCTCTGTTATTGTCTTCTTCCTTACAAGGTCGGCAATCTCCTCAAGAAGCAGGGATTTGTTTATCATGTAGGGGATTTCCTTTACAATAAGCGAGACTCTCCCTTTCTTTTCCTCAGTCTCTATCCTTGCCCTTACCTTGATATTTCCTTTTCCTGTTGCATATGCCTGCTTTGCCCCGGCATCCCCGCACAGCAGGCCGCCTGTCGGCAGATCAGGGCCTTTTACAACAGCAGCAAGCTCATTAACGGATATCTCGGGATTGTCAATATTCATTATTATTGCCCTGCACACATCCTTAAGATTATGCGGGGGTACATTGGTTGCCATTCCGACAGCAATGCCGGATGAGCCGTTCACAAGAAGATTTGGCACAACGCTCGGAAGTATTTTGGGCTCCTTCAGCGAGCCGTCGAAATTATCCTGCATATCAACTGTTTCCTTTTCAATATCTTTCAGGATCTCAGATGAAACCTTCTCAAGCCTCGCCTCAGTATACCTCATGGCAGCGGGATTGTCGCCGTCAATGCTTCCGAAGTTTCCCTGCCCGTTAACAAGGGGATATCTCAGGGACCATGGCTGCGCCATCCTCACAAGCGCATCATAGACAGAGGAGTCTCCGTGCGGGTGGTATTTACCAAGCGTCTCTCCCACGATTCTTGCGGATTTCTTGAAAGGCTTGCCATGCTCCAGGCCGAGCTCCATCATCGTAAACAGGATACGCCTGTGGACAGGCTTTAAGCCGTCCCTCACATCAGGCAGAGCCCTTGAGACTATGACAGACATAGCATAATCAAGAAAATCTGCCTTCAGCTCATTTTCAATGATTGCCGGAATAACCCTTTCCTGATTACTTTCTTCTGCCATTTTTTACACAAAATTCAGCCCAGAAAATGCATATTTTTTTGCAATTTTCTCCTCTATAAACCTGAATATTTCCGCATTTAAAAAGGTTTTGTATTTCTTGGCCGAAAACCTGGCCGGGTTAACTATAAATATTAGGAGGATATATGGGAGTATATGGCTACTTTTGAGCAGCTTGAAAAAGACATAAAAGAGATAAAAGAGAGGAACAAAAAAGTAGAGGCAGACAAGGCCTGGGAGACAAGCTGGGCAAGGAGGATACTGGTTGCAGTCCTGACTTATGCTATAATAGCATATTTCTTTTATCTTGTCGGACTGCCTAACCCGCTGGCAAATGCATTTGTGCCTATGATTGCATTTGTCCTTTCAACATTGACCCTGTCATTTGCAAAGAAGCTCTGGGTGGATAGGGTTTACAAAAAATAGCACACTTCTTTCCCTAAAATTTATAAACATATAATAAGCCACCATAAGTAGATGAGAAAAGAGCCTATAATCAAGCTTGTGAACGTGTGGAAAACCTACACAATGGGAGAAGTCCAGGTGCATGCCCTGCGGGGACTTGACCTTGAAGTGAAAGAAGGGGAATTCCTTGCAATTAAAGGTCCTTCCGGCTCAGGAAAAAGCACAGCCATGAACCTTGTCGGATGCCTTGATATACCGACAAAAGGCCATGTCTATCTTGAAGGGAAGGATATTTCAGCGATGGGGGAGTCTGAACTGGCCCAGGTAAGGGGCAGGAAAATAGGCTTCATATTCCAGCAGTTTAACCTCATAAATACACTGACCGCTTTGGAGAATGTAATGCTTCCCATGATGTTCCAGGGATTTCCAGAGGAGCAGAGGAAAAAAAGAGCAGCAGAGCTGCTTACAAAAGTCGGGCTCGGAGACAGGCTTCATCATAGGCCTACAGAGCTTTCAGGAGGCCAGCAGCAGCGAGTTGCAATAGCGCGCTCCCTTGCAGTTGACCCTGATGTAATACTTGCGGACGAGCCCACAGGAAACCTTGATTCCGCAACAGGAAAAACATTCATGGAATTCCTGAGGAAACTCCATAGGGAAGAGAGGAAAACAATAGTAATGGTCACGCATGATGATATGCTTGCAAAAGAGGCAAGCAGGATCGAGCATATTAAAGACGGACAGCTTGTAAGGAGGTAAAAAATGAAACTTAAAACAGTACTAACAGTTCTTTTTATGATGGTCATGTTTACAGCAATTGTAAGCGCGCAGGCAATAATTGCGCCGACACTCGAAATGACTTTGCTCAACCAGGACCCGGACCCTGTAACACCCGGACAGTATGTTGAGCTCAGGTTCAGGGTGCATAATGACCAGACCAATACACTGGCAAGGAATGTCCATGTCAGGGTCCTTCCGAGCTATCCGTTCTCAGCAGTTTCAGGAAGCCCTACAGAAGTAAGCCTTGGAGACCTCCCAGGCACAACACTGAGAAATGAGATGATTACTGTAAAATTCAAGCTGAAAGTTGACGAGAACGCTGTCGAAGGGGATATCCCCCTGAAGCTGGAATACTCATTCAACAACATTTCTGTGACCCAGGAATTTGATGTCAGGATACAGACTGTGGATGCAAATCTCGGCATAGTTTCAATATCCTCATCTCCTGAAGAGATACTCCCCGGAGAGATGACAAAGCTGAGCGTAAGATTCAGGAATTTTGCGGATTCCACAATGAGGGACATCAGCCTCAAGCTTGACTTCGGGTATTCACACCTCCTTGACGAATCAACAGCAATAACTCCGACAGAATCGATAAATGCATTCAACTCACTTCCGTTTGTCCCTGTAGGCAGCTCATCAGAGCAAAAGCTGAGTGTGCTGGAGCCGGGCGAGGAATACACCTTTACATACAATATAATGACCTATACAGATGCAGAATCAAAGGTCTATAAAGTGCCGGTCCAGATAACCTATCATGATGAAGTAGGCACCAACTATACAAAGCAGGATATAGTCGGCCTTGTTGTGGGTGGTGAGCCGGAGATATACGGGATTGTTGATGATTCCACATTAGCCAGGGGCGGCAGGTCAGGAAACGTGGTGATAAGGTTTGTCAACAGGGGGGTTACAGACGCAAGATTCGTCAATGTAAAGCTCCTCGAGACAGATGATTATGAAGTTGTTTCAGCAGGCGAGGTCTATCTTGGAGATGTTGACAGCGACGACTATGAAACAGCAGAATTCGACATCTACTCAAAAAGATCCGCAAGGGAGCCAAGGGACCTGAAGTTTGAGATGGAATACAAGGGAGCTGACAATGTCCTCTACACAAAAGAGCTCAATGTAACGCTCACCCCTGTAGATGCAGGCAAGCTTGGACAGGGCAGGAGCCCAGCAGGCTTGATAATCGTGCTGATACTTCTGGGAGCAGGCGGCTATATCTACTGGAGAAGGCAGCAGGCAAAGAAAAAGCACAGCAGGAAATGATAAAGGATTACATCAGGCTGTCGTTCCTTAGTCTCAGCCACAGGAAGCTAAGAAGCTGGCTGACAATGATAGGTATATTCATAGGAATAGCAGCCGTAATTTCCTTAATCGGCCTTGGAGAAGGCCTCAGGGTGGCTGTCAGAAACCAGTTTGGCTTTCTTGGAAATGATGTGCTGAGTGTGCAGGCATCAGGGCTTGATTATGCAGGCCCTCCGGGAACAGGCGCCGTTAATCCGCTTGAGGACACTCTTTATGAGAAGATACAGCGGCTTAACGGCGTAGAGACAGCATTCAACAGGTATATAGAGACAGGAAGGCTGGAATTCAATGATAAGCAGATAGTAGTGCCTGTAGGGTCTATCCCTATGGGCGAAGACAAAAAAATTCTGGAGAGGATGCTCAACATAGAGATGGCATCTGGCAGAGTATTGAGGGACAGCGACAGCAAAGGAGTCGTAGTGGGAAGCAGCATTGCTGATGAAAACTCATTTGGAAGGAAGCTTGAAGCAGGCAACAGGGTTGTGCTTAACGGAATTGAATTTGAAGTAATAGGGATTCTTGAGCCAAAAGGCAGCTTCATACTTGACAACTCAGTAATGATTAACGAGGACTCCCTGCTTGATATATTCGGAGATGCCGGCACTACGGACGTGATTGCTGTGAAGGTGAGAGATGAAAAAGAGATAGCGTCTGTGAAAACATCAATTGAAAACCTTCTGAGAAAGGAAAGAGATGTTAAAGAGGGGGAGGAGAATTTCAATGTCCAGTCTCCGCAGAATATTCTTGACACCCTGGACAGCACGTTGTTTGCAGTGCAGATTTTTATTTATGTCATAGCCACTATTTCACTGGTTGTGGGCGGCATAGGCATAATGAATACAATGTATACAGCAGTCCTTGAGAGGACAAAAGAGATAGGCATAATGAAGGCAATAGGGGCAAGGAACTCAACCATATTCCTCCTGTTTTCAATGGAATCCGGATTCCTCGGGATGGTCGGAGGAATAATAGGCGTGCTCATTGGATTAGTGCTGGCATATGGCCTTTCATTTATAGGACGACTTGTTTTGGGATCTGACCTGATACAGGCGAATATCAGCATCGCGCTTATAGTTTTCGCCCTTTTGTTTTCATTTCTGCTTGGAACAGTATTTGGCGTATTGCCGGCGGTGCAGGCCTCAAAGATGCAGCCTGTGGAGGCGCTGAGGTCACAATGAGCAGCCTTCTCAAATATGCAATAGGGAACCTGCTGCACAGGAAAACAAGAAGCTGGCTTACTGTGCTTTCTATACTCATGGGCATAATGGCCGTATTTGCGCTTATGAGCTTCGGGTTGGGAATCCAGGCATATGTTGAGGAAGTCGGGGAATCTACTGGAGCCGATAAGCTGTTCCTGCAGGGAAAAGGAATAGGTGCTCCAGGCACAGACACAAGCTTCTCAATCCCGAAAGAGGATGTTGATTTTCTCGGAAAAATAAGAGGGGTAAAGGATATAGCAGGGCTCTATTTCCAGGCTGCTGCAATCAAGTTCAATGACCAGATAAAGTATAACTGGGCAATGGGAAATGAGCCCAGGGACTGGAGGTTTCTGGAGCAGTCTTTTGGCGGCGGGATAGAGACAGGCAGGGAGCTGAAGCAGGGGGACATAAGCAAAGTTGTGCTGGGATACAATTACCAGATTGAAGACAAGGTCTTCGGGAGAGCAGTTGCGCTTGGGGACAAAGTGGAGATAAATGACAGGGAATTTGAGGTTGTGGGATTCTACAGCGAGATAGGAAATCCGTCTGATGATGCGAATATCTACCTTACAGATGAGGCAATGGAGCTCATGTACCCTTCTATAAAAAATAAATACGGCTTCGTGATAATACAGGCAGACAGGGACGTTGATCCAACTGCCCTTGCAGAAAGGGTAGAAGAAGAATACAGGGAGCACAAGGGGCAGGAAGAAGGAAAGGAAGATTTCTATGTCCAGACATTCACCGACCTGCTGGAGACATTCGGCTCAATAATTACAGTCCTTAACAGTGTCCTGCTCCTCATCGCCCTGATATCACTTATCGTGGCCTCAGTGAATATAATGAATACGATGTATACCTCAGTCCTTGAAAGGACAAAGGAAATAGGTGTGATGAAGGCAATAGGTGCAAGGAACACCAGCATCATGAAAATATTCATATACGAGTCAGGGATTCTCGGCCTTATAGGGGGCATCCTGGGAGTGGTACTTGGTTTCCTGGTGGCATCCGCAGCTGGAGGAGCAGCCGCAGCCGCAGGCTATTCTTCATTGCGGCCTATATTTCCTGTTTTCCTTGTACTTGGATGCCTCTTGTTTTCCTTTCTCATAGGGGCAGCGTCAGGCTTTTTCCCTGCATTAAAGGCTTCTAAATTAAAGCCTGCAAATGCGCTCAGATACGAATAACTTGACTTTTTTTTAGGAATCTTTTTAAATGGAACCCCATTTAGCTATGATAAATACATATTTATTTACGGAGGTAAATCATTATGGCAGACGGATATTGTGTTAAATGCAAAACAAAAAGACAGATGGCAGATGCCAAGGAAGTTACAATGAAAAACGGCAGGAAAGCCATGAAAGGCAAGTGTCCAAAGTGCGGCACAGGCATGTACAAGATCTTAGGGAAGTAATCCCCTTATTTTTCTTTTAATTTTTTTACGATATATTTATATACTATATTTCCCTTAAACACTCCCTATGGTAAAGGCAAATGTCGACAGGATTCTCGAGATTCTCAGGCAGAAAAAATCTCTCAATATAAAGGATCTTGCATCACAGCTCGGGATAAAGAAAGAGGACGCTGAGAAATCTGCAGAATACCTGGAGCAGGATGGCGTAGTAAGGATAGAGCACAGGTTCCCGAATACAATTGTCGCGCTTGTAGGTGATGCTTCATCTTTTGGAAATACTGACAGCAGCATGATGCCACCCCTTGACCTGCAAAAACAACAGGAGACAAAAGAGCAGCCAGCTGGGAAAAAGCCAATGCTCCCCAAGCTTAGCATACCGAAACTGAAGCAGGCAAAGCCTGAAGCAAAGCAGCCGAAACCAGAACCCGTAAACCAGTTCCCGCAGCCATCATGGCCAGGGCAGAAAGGCCAGAAAAAGGTTGAGTGGCCCGGACTGGAGAATCAGAAGAAAGCTGAATGGCCGGAAGATATAAAGAAGACAGTAAAAACAGAAGAGAAAAAGCAGGATGTTCCAAAAACACCAAAAAAAGAAGAGCCCGTGATACTTAAGGATGAAAACCCTCTTGAGCCCGAGACTCCGGGATTCTATATGGCTCCGCCTGATCCTGACGGGGAGCATGTCTACCACTTTGAAGCCTATTATGACTTTCCTGAAGACATAAAGACGGATTCTGACAAAATCAGTTTTCTTCTCACTGAGATAAATAAAAAAATAGCATCCAGGAACTATGACGGCCTTAACAAGATGTACAGGGTGCTTTATGACATATACAACAACACAGTAAGCATGAGTCCTAATGAGCTGTACCGGACTGCCGGAATAATCCAGGCGGTCTTTGATAAGATTAAGAATTTATACATGAAACAGCAGGCAGTTTAATAAGATTTTTAAAACACTGTTAATTCTTTCTCTATTCATGCGCCTTGTAGCTCACATGAATCAACTGTCCTGTCGGTTGACACCGGTGTGCGGCGTGCGCTCATTAGTGAGCTTAGCCCCACTAATAAAGAAAAAACATGCGCCTGTAGCTCAGCTTGGATAGAGCGACTGCCTCCTAAGCAGTAGGTCCGGAGTTCGAATCTTCGCAGGCGCGCTTTTCTTTTGCTCCTATACATATATGCCGACAGAATAAGATTTATACAATTTTCCGGCTATATTGCCGCGGGTTCCAAGATTCATCAGCAGGAGATTTGAAAGCTCCTCTGACATTGGTTGTCCGTTCCTTTCAGGGGACCAGATTTTTTTCTCTGCTGAATAAACCAGGTGTGCCTGGGAAACAAAATCTTTCAGCAGGCTTCTCTGGAGAGGGCCGAAGTTAAATTTAGCCTCAATTCTTCCTATCATCTCTTCAAGATAATAATCTGTGCCGGAAGGATTTGAATCATAGATAATTCTATAAGCTGCATAAGCATCAAGAACAAGCCTGAATTCACTCATCTCCAACTTTTCTTTACGTAATGCCTCAAGCAGCTTTTTTTCTTCCTTTGTATAGGTCGGCATATTCAGTCGAAGAAGCATCTTATATTTAAAATTAGCCTGATTAAATTTAAATATCGGGGTTTATTGCCCTTGAGCTATGGACAGGGAGCAGCTTCTGGCAGTGTATAATGTGAGGAGAGACAGGATAAAGTCAAGGCTAGGTGAGTTTACGCGATTCTACAATGAGCCTGTCTCATGGTTTTATGAGGAGAAAAGCATGGTATTGAAGCCTGTTGACAGAGACCATAATGAAAGGATATTTGAGGAGCTCTGCTTCTGCCTTATGACTGCCAACACCTCAGCAGAGATGGGGCTGAAAGGCGTAGATGGCATAAGAAAGATACTTTTTACAGGCTCTCTGGAAGATATACAGCTGGCGCTTGCTGATGCAGGATACAGGTATCCCAACAAAAGGGCAGAGTATATTATCGAAGCGAGAGAAAGGTTTTCAGATGTAAGGGAGCTTGTTGAAAGCCATGAGGACAAAAAGAAGCTCAGGGAGCATCTTGCAGAGAATGTGAAGGGTTTGGGATACAAGGAAGCCAGCCATTTCCTTAGGAATATAGGGGTTTTCGGGCTGGCAATACTTGACAAGCACATCCTCAGGACAATGCATGAGCATGGTGTGATTGAAGGGCTGCCAAAATCGCTGAACAGGAAAAATTATTTAGATATAGAAGAAAAATTTATTAAGTTTGCAGATGAGCTTGAGATAAACATGGACGAGCTCGACCTCCTGCTGTGGTCAATGAAGAACGGCAGGATTTTGAAATAGCACGGTAGTGGTCTAACGGCATGACACGACCCTCCCAACCTTTTAAGAAAAGGTTGGCGAAAACAGGTGGGTTTCTTCACCTTGTTCGTCAAGCCCACATCAAAAAAAGGGAGAGTGAGGTCGATATCCGGGTTCAATTCCCGGCTACCGTATTTTTTCTAATTCAATAGATTTTAATACTTAAATTGTTTTAAAACTGCCCAGAGATGGAAACAAAAGGGTTTTCACTGTGGCTTATGCCCGAAGGCGAGCAGTACAAAAGATTCAGCGGGATAATTTCTGATTTAGGTAAAAGATACAAAGGGCCAAGATTTGAACCGCATATAACTCTTTTAGGAGATATAGAAAGGGGTAAGGAAGATGTATTCAACAGGGCAAACCAGCTGGCGCAGGTTGTAAAGCCCTTTAATGTAAAGCTTGACAGGACAGAATACTCCAATGAATATTTTAAATGTGTTTTTGCCAGGGCAGAAGAAGAATACGAATTCATGAAAGCAGGGGATATTGCCAGAAGGTTTTTCTATATGGAATCCCAGAAATTCATGCCTCACCTGAGCCTGCTGTACGGGAATTACAGCGAAGATATAAAGAAAGAGATTGTCTCGAAACTGAAAATAAATGAGGAAGTGCCAGTGAATTGCCTGCATGTTGCCGAAACAAAGGGCGAGCCAGAAGAATGGAAGATACTGAGGAAAATACCTTTCAGATAAGCAGCCTGTTCAGGGATAAATATAAGCTGAGGCTTGTAATTATTACAGTCCTTACTTTAATGATACTCTCAGTTTTCATAAATATCTGGGCACTTGTATTCATCATCACTTTCTCATTCCTCAATTCCCTCCTGCTTTCCATAGAGAGGTATGTCAGCATAACCCATGATCTTGAGCTTTCTACATTCTCAGCGGTCATGATGAGCGTCTCTTTTGGGCTTGGATGGGGGATGACAGCGGCATTCTTCACGAAATTCATGGAGATAATGTATAACAAAAGCATGGAGATAGAGGACATACTTGCAATCACGTCATTCATGATTGCCGCGGTCCTTGGCTTTATTTTTAGGGATATGAATATAACCGAGGTCGGAATAGTTGTTACCTTTGCCGTCAATGTATTCAACTTCATTACATCCAGCATGGTGGGATACTACACCAAGTATGAACTTATATTCCAGGTAATGACAAATATAGTGCTGAACCTTGTCCTTTTCGTGAGTGCAGCCCCGGTATTGCTTACACTTCTCACTCTTTTAAGATAAGATTTAAAAGATAATGGCTTTTCTTTTGTTTATATGCGGAGGTGCGTTGAAACCGGAAACGGTTCACTGACCTCCTCAAAACGCGGAGGTAGCGAAGTGGCCAAACGTGGCAGACTCAAGAATTTGAGTGATGAGCCGAGAGGCGATGACATACTATTGGGCCATCTGCTCCCTTAGTGGGTTCGCAGGTTCGAATCCTGTCCTCCGCATTTTTATTCTAAATTTGAAAAGAATTATAAATTAAAACAGATTAAGATATTTATGGAGTTTGAAGATAAAAGATTTTCCCTCTTTTTTAACGCCATATTGATTCTTTTCGCATCCTTTTGCTTTGTCATAGGATACTTAGGAGAGTATATGGTAGTTATGTTTATAGTCTCTTTTACCATTATCCTATTTATCGTTAATGATAGAAATCATTTAATAAGGTTTGATGATAACTCGATTGAGATGAGTATTAGCCGGTGGAATCTAAAAGATAGAAAAAAGTTCAGATGGAATGAGATCAAAAGTATCTCTATTATCATATCGTTTATCTCTCTTCCAACTTTAATTATTGAAACCAAGGAAGGAAAAACTTATCTGACATACATTGTTAACGACAAAGGATTTGCCACTAAACTCTCAGAGTTGAAGAATAAGTCAAGAGCATTAAATCATATCAATGTAGCAGTGCCATTTTATTTTAAAACACATTTTAAAAAATCTAATTAAGAGTATTATCTAGTTATTTAGGTTTCTTGCTTTAGCTAGTTTCCCTCGTTATCGTGAAACTGTCCACAACATTGCCATTCAGGGTCTTGAATTCCCCTTTTGCCTTTGTTGTATCCCCGCCTACGTTAAATGTTATGAACAATGCTCCGTAGTTGAAGTTGCTTACAACATTTGTTGTGCAGGATTTGACCTGCTGGATGCCGTTGGTCATGTGGTAGTTGTTTGAGAATATGCTTGCCCACCATGTATCTGAGTCATGCAGTGCACAGCTGTAGTTTCCAAGGCTGTTCCCTCCAAGCCCTGAGACGACAGTGAATGATTTTCCGTCTCCAAGTGTCAGCTGGCCAGGCTCGCCTGCTGTTACTATAGGCCCGTCATCAGGCAGGCTTGTGATTGTCCTTGTCCTGGCATAATTACCATCGTATCCTGTAACTATTATAGCGCCTTCATCAAGGCATTTCTGGTAGTATTTTCTTCCCAGAGTGTCTGCATCGAGCTTGCTTCCTACCCTCAGGTCATGGTTGCTCTTGTGGAATACGCAGATGTTCCATGGCTTGTCTGAGGCTGCGAGCTCTTCTGCTATGAATTCCTCGTGCCCGCTTTCTTCAAATGAAGTGCCTACTCCGGACATCACAAGCAGAATATCCTGGAATCTGCATGTTCCCTTGTTGCCGAATGCCCCTTCGCAGTCCATATCAACAATCCTGCTGTTCCTTGTATCTAAGATAACCCTGTAGTTTGCCCAGTCTGCAGCATCACTGGCCCCTACTACGCCGGCATATGCAAAGCCAGGGTCAAGGCTTGTGTTTATCATTGTCTCCCATTGTGCGGGAGTTGAGCCCATGCCGAGGTTTCCGGCATGCACTATCATCACAGCGCCTTCCTGCCTTGTGAAATTAAGCAGAGTCTTTGCATTGGCTCCTATCCCCTGATTGGCTATGAAGGCAACTTTTATCTCGGCAGGAGGCTCTTCCGGAGTAAATTCGCATTCTGTATCAAGATATTTTTCTCCTGCCTCGCACAACAATTCTTTGAACGCATTGCTGTATGCAAGCTGGTTTCTTACAGTCTTTATTGTCTCTGTTTCGCCGCCAAGCGCAAGCCATGGCGAGAATATAATGCCGTCGAAATTATCCTGTCCGAGTACCCTTTCCCCAACACCAGTAACCCATTCCGCGTCCGGCATATCATGCGTTGCATCCTTGAATACTTTTACAACAGGAATTACTTTTACTTCTGAGAACTTGTCCTTTATATCTGCTGCAAGCCCATCCTGGTTGTCAAAGAAATTATCATTTTCTTCATTTGGCAGCCTTTCATTGTCGATATTGAAAAGTGCTATATCGAAGAACTGCTTATCAGCAGCATTGACAAGCTGTTTTGCGCATGTCAGGTTGCCGAATCCCATTATAACTGGGGTTTCCTCATTCTTTTTCCTGAATTCATCATACAGCTTTGTAAGGTTGGCTGCATTTGCATCCCAGTTGCAGACGTCGTCTATTATCCAGTAGCCCAATATTGCATCATCTGCTATTGCATTCCCGAAATCAACTTTTGTGAAGTCAATCTTATTGTTTTTCCTGAACTTGGTATCATCTAGTTTAAAGAATAGGCCAAGGTCCCCTGCTTCATCAAGGGCAGCCTCAATCTGCCCCTTTGTCCTGTTATTAAGCCCGACAGCAAATGCGCCAAACCCTTCAATCAGCTCGAAATCGCTTGGCAGGGCATTGAATATTCCCACTATTGAACCGCTTTCAACAGGCTCCTCATTTTCAGGCACACATTTTTTGTTTACGCATATATCCCCTTCCTTGCAGTCGTCATCATCTTCACAGGTATTTTTCATATCCAGCAGATGCTCTATCTGGTTAAGCTTGAAGTACAGCTGGTTGTACCCGTCTATTTCCTGGCTCAGTGTTCCAAGCACATAGCAGCTTCCGTCATCTCTCTGTGCAAGTTTTGTAAATGTTATTGTACCAGATGATAAGTCTCCGAATGCATCGCACATCTGTGTGTCCCTTGTGTCAACTGTCCTGTCCAGTGTTGCTGTCTGCGGAAGGTTGACAGACACGCCATCGCATGAGTTCTTTAGTCCGCCGGTGTAGCATGGGATATTGCCCCCGCCACCGCCTCCTCCACCCCCATTGCTTCCGTTAGTGCCAGGGATAGGAACTGGTGGGTATGGAACACCACCCCCGCCACCCCCAATAGGTGGAACAGGAGCGCACACATCAGGAGTAGAAGCACACTGATCAGCACAATACGTGCAGTCGCTTGGTGCATCGCAGGTATCAGGCTTTTCATCGCATAAAGCAAGAGCTTCTTCCCTGTTTTCATCAATTATAAGGCAGCTGTAAGCAACTGCAGCGGCACTATAACCTAGAGTAGTTTCTCCCTCAGTCTCTTCTTCCTCTGAACTGGATGTAGCTAGGCAGGCTTGCTGATCATTAGACCAATATCCTCCGGCTCCAGTGCATTCAACACTGTTTTCGCATAAACTCAGGTGGGCAGCATCACACTCAAAAAATGTTGGTTGGTCGCATGAGGAACATCCACGCTCAAAGGCACCCCAGCTAGGGCAATCTCGCCAGCAGATTAAGCCGTCTACACATACATGTTGATTATTCTTTGGCCATCCCTCACACCACACTGCACCTTCTCCTGAACAGGTTTCACCATTCTTCATAAAAAACCCATCAGGACAAACACCTTGCTCATCTACAACACATTGCCCACTTGACTGGTCACAAGTCTCTCCGTCTTTACTGCAGTCATACCCATACATCTGACCGTTGCTGCAATATGTTGAGGCTGCGCTACTTGAGCATGAGAAGGCATCATTATTAGTGCATGTTTGTCCTTGCAACAATTCATAATTTCTCCCATCTATTACTGGGTTTCCAGTGATATCAGTAATTGTATTTCCAGTAACTGCAGTCACCCCCCCCGTTGGAGGTAAATTATTCAGTGGGTTGTTTTCTCCACAGAACTCATCACACTGGTCGCTCTCCTGCCATTTGCCGTTGATACAAACCTCGCAACTCTCTCCCTCCTGCTTCAATACGCCTTCAAATGTGTATGGACATACTCCTTCACCAAGATCAAAGCATCTTTCACTTGACGTCCATTCCAGTGCATATGGACTGTCTTCTTCAGCTCCATCATTTTTCATACACTCCATGCAGCTGCCCCTTATGAAGTCGAGTGCACCTTCATTATCACAGTAATATTTTGCCTCTACAACACCAATTCCTTCTAAATCTACAACAGCATTTGCCTGCAGGCATGCCTCTGCATTCCCTTCAGCGTTCACTACTTCTATTCCGAAAGTTACTTTAGTATCAACAATTTCGATTTCAGAAACAGGAGTGGCCGATTTATCACTGGGGATTATATAACACTCATCTCCTTCAGTACATTTATATGGTGCTATAGTAGCAGTAATCTTGTCGGTCTTTGCTACGACTTTAGCAACACCCTCCGGTATCTCAACAGCCCTTTCAGTTACTGTTGCTATGGACTCAGCACTGACACAAGAATTCCCGCCTTTCTTAAATTCTACAGTATATTTGCCTGTCCCCTCAAGCTGCTGATCATCACCAGGAACCCCCCACGATGCAGGAAATGGTTCTTCTGGTGTGGTTATAGAGCTGTAATCCTGTGGCTTATATGTTTCATAAAGATAATAATAGGGGTTACAGAGACAGTCATATGTCCATCCCTTGAGTACACCATTTTCTATAATTTCTCCGGTTCTGGAACAGCTATTTAATGTCCCGATTGGTTTACAGGCTGCCTCAGCATCATCTGCAATTGCTGGATCTACAGGTTTGACTTCGGGTGGAGGAAGAGTCTGTCCAGGCTCGGCGTCCAAAGTTACCTCAACAGTAAAATCCTCCTCAGAATAGCCTGCCCTTATTAATGCAGGTATATCTTCTATTACAGCAGGTTCTGCATCAAAGCATTGTGGCACTGCTCCAATCCCAATCCCTGTCTCAATTTCCTGAACAGTCGTTGTATAGGGTCTTGATACTGCAGTTGGAGTCCCATACTTAAAATGATCAACCCATATATCCTGGCAGTTGGCACAGTCCTGCATCACGAGTGTAGGAGTTATTATTGTTGCTGATGCTTCTGCATCATCGCAGTAGCTGACAGTAGCCAGCTGTGAGAAATGTGTTGTATAGGCAGTTATCCTGTTCTTTGCCCTGTCAACTTCTGTCGGAAGGCCGACCCAGACACCAATTTCATTATCAAAATATCCCAATCTCAGGGAATCCTCTGCAATAGTTATTGGAATGTCCCTGTCGTCATAAACGAATGTAACTTTTACTGGCTTCGAGAATTCAGCCCCGTGAGGGACTCCTGAGAATGCAAGCATGCCTGCCAGTACGCTGTTGTCAAGCCCGTTGAATCCCCTGTCAAGCAATTTCAGCCCGACTTCATCAACCTGCTTTCCGTCAACAGTTACTCTTGTTCCTGCAGGGACTTCAAGCACCATTGAGCCGTCAGCAGAAACAACTCGTGTCACGCTGCCGAAATTCAGCTCCTCTGTGACTTCCCTTGGGAAAGTGTATGTCTGCTCCTTGAAATTTATTACTGTGCTGTCTTTTGTAAATGTAACAGGATAATCAATATCAGCTACAAGCGCATCCCTTGTTATCTCAACGCCCACAAACAAATTGCCTTCAGCAACATCAAATCCCTGCTGCCTGAAATTCCTGAAGCCGTTGAAACAGACAGGAAGGCTGTTCTGCAGATAGCTCTTTATCAGGGGAGTTGAATAGACCATGTGCAGCCCGTATCTCTTTTCTCCCTCGATAACAGAGCTCTGCACACACGCTTTTATGAAAGCATCCAGAGAGGCCTGTGTTGCAGGAAGGTTTGCAAGGTCTTCTGATTCCCCTTCAAGTGCACTCTCAACACTGGCGTTCTTGATGATAAAGAAACTGGCGATGATGATTACTATCAATAAACCGATAATTGCAAAAATAGATGCCTGCGACCTCTTCCCCACTTTTTTTCCCTTTATCTAAATTTTTTAATGCAGGGTAGTATATATATTTTATCATCAATCAGAGAGCAAAACTTTATATATGATTATCAGGATTAAATGGTGATGATTGAAATCACAGCAGTCGGCGGCTATTCTGAAGTAGGAAAAAACATGACAGCTGTGAAATACAAAGATGATGTTGTGATTCTGGACATGGGGCTTCACATGGAGACTTATATCAACCTTGAGGATGATGACGATGATGATTCTCACAGCCTGAGGGACCTGACGAACACAGGTGCAGTCCCTGATGATTCTGTTATTGAAAATCTTAAGAAAAAAGTTGTTGCGATCGTGCCCAGCCACGGTCATCTGGATCACATAGGAGCAATACCCTTCCTGGCGCAGAATTACAACGCCCCGGTTATATGCACACCATATACAGCAGCAGTGCTCAGGGCAGTAGTAGCGGATAAAAAAATACCCTTCTCAAATGAGATAGTTGCAATGGAATTTGGGAGGAAGATGAAACTTTCTGATTCAATAACAATCGAATTTGTCAATGTCACGCACAGCATTCCCCATACAGCTATTGTTGTGATACATACCCCTGACGGCAAAGTAGTTTATGCAAATGACTTTAAGCTTGATGAAACCCCGACATTCGGAGAAAAGACAGACTACAAAAAGCTGAAAGAATTAAGCGGAAGGAATGTCAAGGTCCTGATACTTGATTCGCTGTATGCAGGTACTGACAGGAAAACTCCTTCTGAAAGCGTTGCAAGAGACATGCTGAAGGAGGTCATGCTGAACACCGACACGAAAGGGAAAGCAGTGATAATATCAACTTTTTCATCCCACATAGCAAGACTGAAATCAATAGTCGAGTTTGGAAAAAAGATGAAAAGGAAGATAATATTCATGGGCCGCAGCCTGGCCAAGTATGTGGCTGCTGCTGAAAGCATAGGCCTTGCCAAATTCTCGCCCTCTGTTGAGATCTGCGCCTATAAGAAGCAGATGAAGAAGCCGCTCATGAAAGTTGAGAAAGACGGAAGGGACAAATACCTTATAGTATGCACAGGCCATCAGGGAGAGCCCACGGCAGTGCTTACCAGGCTGGCAGATGATAAAATTGGGTTCAGCCTGCAGAGGAATGACCATGTGATTTTCTCGTGCACAGTAATTCCCACAGAAACCAACAGGAAAAACAGGGCATCCCTTGAAAAAAGGCTCTTGAGGTATGGTGTAATCATATTCAGGGATGTCCATGAGTCAGGCCATGCCAGCAGGCAGGACCATAAAGAGCTTATTGAACTGCTCCAGCCTGAGCACATAATACCGGCGCACGCAGGCCATGACAAGACAAAGCACATGATTTCACTGGCTGAAGAGCTCGGCTACAAAAGAAATAAGACAGTGCATGAGATGAAGGACGGAAAGACAATTATGTTATAGTGCAGTTATAATTCCAGCTACCCCTTTCGCAATCATTTCTATTGCAACAGCAGTTACAAACAATCCCATTATCTTTGAGGCTATGCTGACAATCTTTATGTTGACTTTAGGGACTATCAATGAGAACAGGAAGAAAACTATGCCGACAAGCAGGAATCCTGCGACAACATTCGATATAAGTGCAGTAGTCCCCATTTCATAGGATTTTATTGTGAGGAAAGAAATTGTTGCAGGCCCTGTAAGCAAAGGGGTTGCTATAATTGTTGTAATCCCGTCATTGCCTGTTTCTTCCTCTTCCTCTTCTCCCCGCCTTACCATATCTATTCCGAGAACAAACAGGACAACCCCGCCGGCAACCCTGAAAGAGTCAAGGGTTATGCCGAACAGGCTGAATAGGAAGGGCCCAATCAGGACCATTATAATGGCTATCACGAAAGCTGCAATTACTGATTTTACTGCAACCATCTTCACATCCAGCTTTTCCTTGTAAGCCTGAAGCAAAAAAGGGAAGGATGCAATAGGGTTGAGCAGTACAAACAGCTGCGTTATCAGCGTGAAATCGACCATGGTTAAAATTATTCACGGGGTGTTTATAAGTTTATTGATTGCGCTTTCCTTATCGTAACCTTTATAAATTGTTTCCATATCCAGATGTCCAAGGGGGATAGTTAAAAATGAAATTAACACTTGCTGATTCAAGACTTCTAAAAGACAGTGTATCAATAATATCAGACCTTGTCACAGAGGCAAGGTTCACATTTGGCAAAGACTCCATTGACCTTGTTGCCATGGACCCTGCAAATGTCGCAATGGTAATATTCAAGCTTCTCAGCTCAGGGTTCACTGAATATGATTTGAAGAAAGAAGTCAAGGTTGCACTCAACCTTAACAACCTGAAGCAGGTCCTGAAAAGAGCCAACCCTGTAGATATAATCACACTTGAGCTTGAGGAAAACAAATTCAAGATAACAATAAAGTCAGGCACAACAAGGACATTCTATCTTCCGATAATTGAGCTTGACGAAAAAGAGCAGAAGATTCCCTCTCTGAACTTCCCGCTTTCAATAAAGACAAGCACAACGCTTCTCAATGAGGCAATTGAGGACGTCTCAATTGTTGCAGAGTCTGTCAAGTTCATTGCAGATGACAAGAAATTCACAGTATCTGCAGAAGGCGACCTGTCAAAGGCAAAAGTTGAAATCCCTGCAGATGATAATACTGTCATCACAAAGGAGGGCGAGGAAGTCCTCAAGGCAAAATACTCGATTGAATACCTGAAGAAGATGATACAGGCCAGCAAGCTCTGCGCTGACGTGTACATAAGATTCAACACAGATTACCCTCTGAGGCTGGAGTACAAGGCAACAGACAAGCTGATGCTTTCATTCATACTTGCGCCAAGAGTGGATAATGATTAGCAAGGCAGACGGGAGTTATTCTATAATTTCATTCCAACTAAAGTAAATTGTCCTGCTGCAGCAAATTCCATCATTACCTGGAAAAGTCTTGCCCCAAGATAAGGATTTCCGTTTGGATCCAAACAGACGACTTTAACCTTTCTCCCTTCGACACCATCATTAGGCTGCGCAGCCAGCAAACCAATATTTCCGGGCCGGGTAGTTCTGACAAGCCTTATCTCAACTATGCCATAGAGAAAATCCTCTTTATGCCTTGTCTGGAAACTTTCAATAAAACATTTATATGACGCGATGTGATTTGGATTTCCTGTTCCAAGTACAGGGTCATTTTTTAATGCGAGGAAAAATCGTACATGGTCTTTCGTCTTCAGAAGTTCCTGTTGCTCCCTTTGCAATTCAGTTTTCCATTCACTTTCAGTTTTACCTCTTAAAAAGACATTTTTATAGAACTTAAATGCTCCGGACTCCGAGCCTATTATCTTCATGGGGAGCTTCATCCAGCTTGGAGGGGACCCTTCAGGCTTTCCGATGTTTGCTATCCTAAGGTTTGTCCAGATTCTTTCAGGCATATAATCTCCTACTTATTTATTCAATGTATATATATCTTTTGTTTTAAATCTTGCTCCATAAATATCGCAAAAATTTTATAAATAACGTATACAATTAACTGGCGATGGGAGCCATAGACCTTAACTATGAAGAATATTCTCTTGATAATGGTCTCAGGGTGGCACTGCAGAGGACGCCTACGGAAACAGTTCACGGAAGGCTAAGGGTTTTCCACGGCGCACTGCATGAGAAAAAAGGCGAACAAGGATTGGCAAATCTTACTGAACATGTTCTTGTAAGTGGCGGCTCTGAAAATATTTCTCCTGACAAAGCAACCTTTATCAGAACGAGTTTTCCATATTTCAATGCATTCACGTATCAGATTCAGACCAAATTTTTTGTAGATATACTGCCCCAGGATACAGAAACGTTTCTTTTTTTTATCTCTGACAGTGTCTTCCGGCCAATCCCAGATATCAAAATATTCGAGATAGAGAAACAAAGAAGCCTTCGTGAAAATGCTGATGAAAGGGGGAGCCCGATTTTCAAGCATCATGAAACATACCGGGAAGCAGCATATGGCAAAAATTCACCATATCTTCATTCTACTATAGGAAAATATGAGGATATAGCCTCAGCAACAATAGAAAAAGCAATGAATTTTCATTCGCGTGGGTACAGTCCGAATAATGCAGACCTGATACTTATCGGAAACCTTCCAGAAGATACGGAGAAGATGATTGGAAGATATTTTGGAACAATACCAAGGGGAAATGGGGAAAGGCTGGTTATGCCGGGAAGCCCTTCTATAAAAGGTCCAAAAATGCTTCATTTCTATGCTCCCGACCTATATGATCACGGCAATCCTGAAGAGAGCAATGCAGGGATAAATATGATATTTTCTGCTCCGCATGAAAAAGAAAAAGATAGTGTTGATGCTATGGTGCTTGCAGCCCTGCTTGTAGGGAACATGGATTCGAGATTGTTCAAAACCATAAGTCAAGAAAATGGATTGGCATATGACTTCAACGGAGGGTATGATGGATCACATAATGCCGGATTCATACATTTTGGTGGAAAAGTACATGCACCGAGGATAGATAGAGCAATAGAATTGATTTTTGAGGAGATGTCAAAATTGAAGAGCGAACTTGTCCCCAAAATATCTTTGTTGGGACTAAAGAGAAATATGATGTATAATATCGCAAAAATTTTTGAGACAAACGAAGGTCGTTTGGGAGCAATAGAAAATTATTGGGACACAGATATGACTCCAGAAATAGCCCTGGCAAATATGGATAAAATCACGCCCGAAAGCATAAGGGAGGCAGCAAACAAATACCTCCCGTCAGGCAGGGCTACAGGCAATTATGTCCTGATGATAAGGGACCCGCTTAAAGGCAGCACGGTGGAGCCGGAAATCAGCAAGGAATATATATCAGAGCATAGATAAATATGCTATGCAGAAATTTCTCAGATTTCCTACATTGAGCTATCCAAAGCTTACTCTTCTTGTGCTCAGCTACATTCTCACTTACCTCCTTTTCATCAATGGTAGTTTCTCAGCACTCAGCGGCATAATCCACCTCCTTGGGTATATAGGGGTGTTTATAGCAGGCATATTCTATTCATATGGGCTCACATCAGGACTTATAACTCCTGTAATCTTCCTTATGGCAAAAAGCCTGAATATCTTTGTAGCAGGATTCATAGGGGGGCTTGGCTCTTTGGTTGGAGATCTTCTTATATTTGAATTCATAAAAGTTGGATTTAGCGACGAGATACAGAAGCTCGGCCATGAAAAACTGCTGATGAAGATAAAGATGCCCGTGATAGTCAGAAGCTATCTTGCCATTATAGTGGGAGCAATAATAATAGCTTCGCCGCTTCCTGACGAGCTCGGTGTCAGCATAATGGCAATGTCACATATATCAATAAGAAATTTCATTTTCATGGACTATCTGCTCAACACCTCAGGCATACTCTTCATACTATTTCTTGGCCTTTGAGGGCTTGCTGTATTTAAGAAATTCTCTGGTTGCGGCAGCCCTATTGATTTCTTCTGTGTATTTCTGGAACTGTTCTATGTTTTCATCTGTAATAACATCTTTCCTGAGCAGCAGTTCATACTGAAACCCAAACATTGTCTCATGGGGGAAAACGCTCCTTACAAGGCTCATTTTTTTACTTTCAGTATTCATGACAGATAGAGTGATTGTGTATGCGTCATCGAAATCCAAACGGTTAGTGGGTCTTGGGCGATTAGTTTTATTCTTTGAGGCACGTACATCCAGCTGGTAGGTGCATATAACCAATTCTTCTTTTATAGGAAAACGCTCAAACTTTGCATCTTTTCTTATAATCCTCTCAAGAAGGGAATTCCTGTCCCTGGTTTCTTTAAATCCCTCATTGTCTACAGTTGAGCCGTCCGGAAATACAATCTTTCCTGCAATAGAATTAATATTATCCTCATCATAATTAGGGCTCATATACTCAGTGAATTTCTCAGACTCCAGGTACCTTCTTGCATTAAGCATAGCCAAAGCAGCCCTGCCGAAAGAATCAAATTGCACATCCCTAAGGTCAGGATAATGGCCCGTATATTTTTTGTCCATTTTAATCGTCTATTTATTGAGGTGAACTGCAAGTTATTTATAAAATTAGTTTTAAAATAGAAATGAAGTAACTCCTTTATAGTAGTAAAAAATAGAAAGATTTATATACCCTGCAGCCATTATCCTCTTAAAATCAATTGAAAAAGAGGTAGAAAAATGAGAAAACAGCCAGAACCTGCAAGCTTTGCAATAGTGCATGCGCCAGAACTTAACCCTTCCCTTGAAGAGCTTGTCCTCCACAGGGCAGGAGAATATATTGTTGTGGATGGAGACCAGGTAGCAGCCAAAGCATTCCGTGATCCTCTTAATCTTTTCAAAGAATCACCTTTTTCAGGATATCCCCACTTTTCAGTTTCTTCATATAATCAAAGGGATGCTGTGCAGATTACTGTTGAGGAAGCGCTGAATCTCGGAGTGGAAACTCTTGGAAATGTTCCCCTTGAAAAAATTTACGAGACAACACTGGAGATACTTACAGGAATAGGGAAAAGGGTCATAGCCCCGGACCAGAGAAGAACGCTTTTGGAAATGATGGACAGGAGAGCATATCTGGTAAGCCTTCCTGAATATGCAGTGCCAAAGGCAGAAGAAACAAAACCTGCGCCAAAACAAAGCAGGCCATTTGAACTTTGTGATCCCAAAGAAATTGAGGCAATGCTCAGGAACAGCAAAGGCATGGGGGAGCATTACAATATGATAATGCCCAATTATAGCATGCCACCACCAAGGATTGCAATCAGCCCAACCAATAGATAATTTTTCTTATTTTATGAGACGAGAAAAATGCCAATAACAAAAAAATCACAATTAGTGCCGGGAGGGATGTACAGAGCAATCTCTCCTGCAGAATTCTTCATTGAGGTATATGATAGTATATCTAACAGACTGTCTGCAATTGTCAGCAACCTGTTTGACCAGTACAAAATTTTTATGAAAGGCAGTGAAAACCATAACGTAAGGGAGGAGATTATAGACCTTCTTTTCGTGGGGGATTATGAGGAAGCAAAAGAGCTGCTGAAAACAGAAATACAGGATAAGAGACTGGCAGAATACATGGGGCTGCCAAAGCTCAAAGAAATCTTTGATAATAAATTGATGGAGACTGCCGTGCCAATGCTTATATCAGAAGGAGATGTGTCAACTCTTTATGATGAGTTCCGTAGAGATGAAGCAAGAAAACTTATGGAAAAACTTACACCAAAGATTGCGCAGGAATATGGAGTTAGCCATGAGATTGCAATGAAAGCGCTGGAGATATCGCTGAATGTTGACGACGGAATTGGGGATTCTCATGGAAGAGCCACAGAATTCCTGTATCAGAACACAGAAAAAATGCCTGAAAATCCCTCTCTTTTGCCTCAGTTTCCGTATTCAGAGTACGATGCTGTAATCAAGTCCCGTATTCTTGACGAGCTTGAAAATTCTCTTGGAATAGATGAAGACGGCAATATAGGTGACGTGCCCCAATCTCAAAGAAAATTCAGCATAACCAGCGGCTATAACAGTTACGATAATCACAGTCCTCTTAAACGTGGAAAAATGTATGCTGCATATAGGCCGGAGCAGATTAATGATATTGGGCTGGAGACCAGAATAAATAATGGCAATGGCCACAACAGCGAGCCGAGGAAAGGGAGGATTGAAAGAGTCGAGGGAGATGTGCTTCTGATTCCATTAGTTTCAAGAGCAGAAAAATATTTCAGTCTTATATCTTCACCAGAAGAAAAAATAATAGCCGGCATGCCGTATGAGACAGCTAAGCAGTTTTATATGCTTGTTTGCGAAGGAAAGATCGAAGAAGCATATAATTTATTTGTGAGAGAAAGCAGCATACAAATTAAACCCGAACACGTACAGAGGGAATATGAGGATTACAAGAACTTTTTTAATGGAGAAAATCCACATGTTTCTGAGGCATTGCAGCTGCACGAAGAAGATGTGCCGCTATATTCAGCAATTGACCTCGGTATTGTTGAGATGTCGGTTCTCAGAATAGCCAGAGCAGAAGCCTCTGTCAACGGCTCTATAAAGCCAGTGAATATGGTTTCCAACCAAAAGGTGAAGATACATCTTGGGAAAATTGAAGCCGTCTACATTGTTCACCAAGGCCCTATAACAGAAGAATACAGCGCGAAGATAGCAGAATTCCTTGCACAACCTTCTTTAGTCTAGGGAAAAATTATTTAAACTCAGCAACTTCTAATTCTATAAAAAGTAGGTGAACCTGTCTTTATGAAGAAATACGCATATATCGCAGTGCTAATACTTGTGTTTATACTTGCATCTGTCTCTGTATATGCTGATGACACTGATTCTGACGGCCTTGATGACGGCTGGGAGATAGGGTATTTCGGCAACCTCCTGCAGACCAGCTCAGGCGATTTTGAGCCTGACGGCCTGACAAACCTTGAGGAATTCACGCTAACTACAAACCCGAAAGTAGCAGACACAGATGGCGATACTTATTCTGACTGGGAGGAAGCAGTCCAGGGAAGCAACCCCAATGATGCTAACAGCATCCCTGCAGGAAACATACTTAATATAACCCTGATTAAGCCTAAATTTGTAGTTTCGCCTGTAAAGACTTTTGAGCTGCAGATATCCACTCAGAATTCCTCCCAGTGCAAGTACAGCGCCTCCCCCAATGTATTATATGATGATATAGACAACACAAACCAGTTCTTCACTGCAAGCAACGGAGGGAAAACACACACAATATCTGATTTCCGCCTTGATGCGCAGGATAATTTTGTAGTCCCGATTTATGTGAAATGCAGAATAGACTCAAACGGGTTCATAAATGACAACTCGCCGTATGAGATTTCTCTAAGCGTTGATACAACCCCGCCGAAAATAAACTCATTGTATGCAAGCCCCAACCCGGTCATCGAAAACCTTGATGTCGACCTGATTGCAGTAACGGACGACCCGGCAATATGCAAATATTTTGCAAATAACATTACACTTGCAGATATACAAAGCGTTTCAGCAGGAGCAAAAATATCAGATTTCAACACTACAAGCACAAGGCATCTTTCAAAAGACACCACTCCGAAAATTGAAGACAAGAAAAGCTACCTTTTCCATGCAATATGCATGAACAGGGCAGAGCAGGCAACAACAGCAGACGTCAATTTTTCAGTCGACCTTTCAATAAGCAACAGGATAACCCAGAAAAGCCCATCAGGCTACATAAATGTCAAAAACACCCAGCTGAAGCTTGTCACAAACAAGCTTGCGACATGCAAATACGGCCAGGGATTCATCAATAATTTCCCTCAGTCAAACACAAACAACCATTACATTGACCTTACAGAGCTGAATGAGACGTCATACAGCTTTCCCGTACTCTGTACCTTCAGCGATGCAGGCACCCTTTCTGATACAGTATCATTTACAGTTGACACAACACCCCCCTCATCACTGGTGATTAATTCACCAACCCAAAGCTGCTCCCAGGACAGGCTGAGCGTTTCAATGTCAGCATCAGACACAGCAGGCAATATATCTGGTTTTGATGTAAGGCTTGTTGATGCACTTGATGCAGTGCTGTTCCATATAAACACCGTCTCCACTAATGTGAATGCCACGAATCTCTCCCTTGCAGTGGGAAGCACATATTCTTGGGAAGTATCTGCCTTTGACAGGGCAGGCAACAACCTGACTGAAAGGAGTTCAGGGACAACAATATTCAGCAGCAATGACACAGTATGCCTCCAGAACCAGGGCCCCCGGATCACAGTTCTTTCCACGCTTACTGAAAACGGGATCTCTGTAAGGCTGGAATGCATCGATAATGACGGGGTATGCGCAAACATATCCTATCTTGTTTCAGATTCAGCATCATGCACAGGAGATTATCAGGAATATGATGTATTTTCAAAAATAATCGTATCAGAAGAGTCAACGCTATGCTATACTGCTGCAGACAACCAGGGCACTGAAGTTACAGGCTCAAGACTGGTGAAATACGAGGCGTGCACTTCAGAGTTCTGCTGCCTTGAACAGCAGGGATATGTGTGCGAAGACAGTGACTGCACTCTTGTTGAAGATGTGCAGTGCGTTCCTGAGAACAAGGACACTGACCTTGACGGCATGCCTGATTTCTGGGAAGAGCAGTATGGATTCAATATAAACGTGGATGACTCCAGCCTGGACAAGGATGAGGACGGCCTTGCGAATGTCCAGGAATATACTTTCGGCTCAAATCCAACCCTCTCGGACACAGATGCAGACGGATATACTGACAAGGAGGAATTTGACGCAAATTCAGATGCAAATGACAGTGCAGCCTGGCCGACAACAGGAGACCTTGACAATGACAGGATGACAGAAGGCCAGGAAAAATCCTGCGGAACAGACAGGACAAAAGCTGATGCTGACGAAGACTATGACCAGGACGGCCTTACAAATTATGATGAGTGCGTCATACACAGGACAAATGCCCTAAAGGCAGACACAGACGGGGACGGATTTGATGACAAGAAGGAAGTCGACGCAGGAACAGCTCCTGCAAACGGGAATGATTACCCCAACTCGCACTTATTCAGCATTATACTCCTGCTTCTTGGGCTTGGGCTTGTGGGATTTGGGGCAGTATCGCTTTCAAAAAAATCCGCTTCAAGGCCCAGCATGTCGCCAAATGTTGATTTCAGCAGCGCAAGGCAGCAGCTTTCCCAGCAGCAGCCGTCAGCACAGAAAAAAAGGCAAGGCATGAAAATTTCAGGAGAAGAGCTTGACAGGGAAATAAAAAAGAAAAGGGAACAGCTCAGGCTGAGGAAAATGAGCTCTGTGTTTGATGAATTCGCAGAAAGCAGCCCCAGGCACGAGCAGAAAGAAGATGTCTTTGAAGAAATAGACAGGCTAAGGAAGAAAAAAGGTAATTAAAATCAAAAAAGCGCAGGTGTCCTCACAGGTTTTTGTATACATAATGGCTGCAATCATAGTGGCTGTTGTGCTTTTTGTCGGCTACAGGTCAGTCTCCACAATATTGGCGGCGGCAGGAAAGGCTACAATAGATACTTTCAAATCAGACTTCAGCTATGCTGTTGAAGATGCTTCTGACAGCTACGGGAGCAGGCACAAATTTGAATTTACCCTGCCAAAAAAATTTGACAGGATATGTTTTGTCGACTCCATGAATAACGGGAGGTTCAGCATAAACCCCGACAGGATAGATAACTTTTACATAAGGCTGAGCGTCGAGGATGATGCGGAATATAACGTGTTCCTTCTCAAAGAGGAAAAGATAGAAGAAAGGTTCTATGTCCCTAGCCTTGATGTTCTTGCAGACTATATGTGCCTTGACAACCAGGGGCTTCTTGAAGTGTGGCTTGAAGGTGTGGGAGACAGGGCCTGCATGGTAAGTGCAACAGGGTCATGTTTAGGATAGATAGTATAGAAGATGAAAAAAGCCCAGATAGAACAAGGTTTTAATAAAACCTTGAGCAAAACAAGTGCGGCATTCGCTTAAAGCTCAGCCCCACAAAAAAATGAAAAAAGCCCAGATAGAAATGCAGTTCAACTATATCAGCTGGTTACGCCCGGCTGGCATGCAAAAGCAGGTTATATCTCGCCCTGCTCGATATAACTTACTACCAAAATGAAAAAAGCCCAGATAGAAATGCAGTTCAACTGGATATATGTTGCTGTAGTCGGAGTTGCGTTCCTGCTGCTGTTTCTGAGTGTCTCATCAGCAATTAAAAAGAGCTCAGAGGCAAAGATAGCATCAGGGGCAGTTGATTTTTTTGATGAGCTATTCGTAAACCTCCAGGCGTCAGATAACACAGAAGACAGGGTATTGCTTCCCGGCATGACAGTTGAGGTAGCTGTTGATAGGGACAACTGCAATTTCTACACAATAGAAGGGACAGACCAGGAGGGGAGGTCGATAGAATTCACTCCATTTTTCAGCCCTGAGTTTATAGACAGGGAAGCGCTGGCATATACACTTGGATGGGATATCCCGTTCAGGGCATCTTATTTCCTCTATCTCACAAGCCCTGAGGTTGCCTATGTCTCGATAGGAGCACAAGCGGACCTGCCTGAGCACCTGACTTACTTTAATCTCGGCAGTGCAGGGGGGTTTGTAGACCAGAATTACAGGAAAATAAGGTTCTTTTCATCTTCATCAAACCCTGCATCATATTCCCTTGACAGTTCAGTTTCTATGATGCCTGACAGGGATGTAACCGCAGTTTTTATCCAGGGTAATACACTGAGATTCTATGAAAAAGAGGGCAGCAGATTTGTAGAAAAAGGAGAGACTTATTTTTCAGACAGGCCGACGCTGCTTGCTGCCATATATTCAGACAGCAAAGACAGCTATGAATGCAACATGATGAAATCCCTGAAGAGGCTAAATGCGCTTTCGGGAGTGATGATAAAGAGGACGCAGGCGCTGAAGCAGCAGGCATCGTGCTCAGCAGCATATTATGACAGCGCAATTGCACACCTCCGGCAGCTTGAGGCGCAGACAGAAACACCAGGCATAAGCTCGCTTCCGAATCTTGCAGCAATAGCAGAATCCCTTAATGGCGTGAATGAAGAGCTCAATAAAATGGCATGCCCCACAATATACTAGAGTGAGAAAAAGACAATGCAGAAAAAAGCCCAGCTCCAGATAATGGAAAACATATTTGCGATAGTGATAATTGTCATAATACTTGCGATAGCGTTTGTCTTCATGGTGGCTGTTGACAGGCAGGAGCAGAGGAGCAGGGAGCAGGATATAGCAGCCTTGGATGTTGTGAAAAAATCCCAGGTCCTGAATTTCCTTCCTGAGCTGAAATGCTCAGATAACAACAACCTGGACCCTGACTGCTATGATATACTAAAGATAGAGGCATTCACGCAGCAGGTTTCAGAAGACAATTTTTACTATAGGACACTGCTCGGCAACATGAAGATCGAGATTGTAAGGTATGACCCGAGCCCCGAAGTCAACAGGGAAGTAAAAAGATGGGTTGTCTATGACAATCCAAAGGCAGAAGACAGCGGCTACACCCTTGTGCGGCTTCCTGTCCTGCTGAAAGACATTGCAGAAGACAGCGACTATTTCGGCATGATATATATGAGGGTGTACAGATGAACAGGAGAGCGCAGACAGAAGTCATTGGAATTGCGGTAATAGTGCTGATACTTGTAATTGCGGGAGGATTCATATTATCAAGAAACCTGAAAGAAAAATCTCCGGATACAGGCTCTTTCATTGACCCCAAAATCTCGCAGGGATTCCTCAATTCAGTAATGAAGACCAAGACAGAGAGGAATATTGTTGTTGCCGATGCGATAGCATACTGCCATGACCCCAAGAAAAGGGACCTTTGCGGAGGGGACTGCTGCAGCTATGCCCGCCAGACAATATCCAATGCGCTTGATGCCTCGCTGAAAGACTGGAAAAGGGAATATTACCTTACAATAAGGCAGGATAGTGCAACAATGATAAATGCAATCTCTTCGCAGGGGTGCGGGCTTTATTCTGAAAAGGAGCAGCCCGGATTTTATTACATACCTTCTGTTCCGCAGATAACAGTTTCTTTGTATCTGTGCAAATAGAGATTAAACCAAAACTTTTAAATACATAACCGCTAATAATCCAGTAATATAAAGGTGGGAAAATGAATAATAAAGCGCAGTCAATTTCTATAAACACGATTGTTGTTGCAGCAATAGCACTGACAGTCATGATTCTTGTGATTCTTATAACAACAGGCAGCCTGGGGAATTTCAGGAGGTCAGCTGACCAGTGCGAGGCAAACGGCGGGGTCTGCATCAGCGTGGACGAGATAGATGAAAAATGCGGCGACCCTGACTATGATATTATAAGAGGGGATTATGTCTGCTATAGCGGCAGGGACCCAGATCCAAATAAAGTATGTTGCGTGAGCACTTAAGATGAGAAAGGCACAGTCAATTTCCATAAACACGATTGTTGTTGCAGCAATAGCTCTGATAGTTCTTGTAGTCCTGATTGCCATATTCGGCGGCAGGATAAGGAATTTCGGAGAGGATAGTCGAAGCTGCCAGAGCCAGGGCGGTGTTGGATGCTTTGAATCATGTGATTCAGATACGCTCGTAGCTGCAGGAAATCAGCCCGGAATCTATACAAACCTTCCTGGAACAGATTGTGAAGACCAGGGAGAGAATGATAAGTGCTGCGTTCTTGTAGTGCCTACAGGCGGATAAGATATTTTCTGATTTTTTCTCTGCATTGTAACGAAAAGAATATAAACCTGAGTCCCGATTATAAGCACATGAACTCAAGAGGTGAAACTGGGGAGGGCGCCAGGCCAATAATTGTCATTATAGCAGTTGTGATATTGCTGTTGTCCCTGGTAGTGGCAGTCGTGAATATTTTTACACATATCTAAAATGAACAAGAAAGCTTTTAATACTATGATGATGAGTCTCATTCTTGGGATAGTACTTCTTGTATTCGCTATTGGTCTTGTGGACAAGATATTTAAGCCTCTTGATGAAGAGATAATAAGCAAGAATTGCTGGGAATCCGTGCTCTTCAATGCAGAAAGGAGAGTGCCTGGAATAGAAGCCCAGACAGTTGCTGTGAAATGCCCGACAAAATACATAACAATACACATGCAGGGCTCGAAGCAGGAATATGAGGAGTCACCCTCAACAGAGAATGAGCCGTTCAAGCTCCCTGATATACAGTTCAAGGATGAAGATAAGAAAGCATGCGAAGATTCTGATGATGAGGACGCATGTATATTCAGGAATGTGAACAAGGTAATGGCCGATGAAATAGTAAGGTGCTGGAATAATTTCCACAGGGGGCAGAAAAGGGTTTTCAGCCTCTATAAGCCTGACCAGACCCAGTGCGTTGTCTGCTCAGTCATCCTGTTCGACAGCGAGATGGTGGAAGAATATGGGGAAATCGGGCCAATAGGATTCCAGCAGCCGGAGGATGAGCATTACAGCCTTGACCTCTACATGAGGAACAACAACAACCTGAAGTATACAGGAGAAGAGAATTACTACAAATATTCCCTTGACCTCGTTGATGAGTATTTTGACCTGCCTTACTACGATTACAGCACCAACACGGAATATGCTGTTGTCTTTGCAGCATTAAACAAGGAAAGGATAAGCGGCATGACAGACAATGCATGGGAAATCATAAAAGCCGCATTCACAAATTATGTCCCGCCTGAGGAAGAGGAAGGGAATTTCATAAATACACTGCACTTTATACCAAACGAGGAGGTCCCGCTGACATGCGACACATGGGGATGAACAGAAAGGGATTTGAATTCACAGTGGCGCTGTGGATAATATTCTTCCTCATAGTCCTTGTAATCCTGCTTTTATTTTCAAAAAGCATATTCGGCTGGATAGGGACGGCAGTTGACAAGATATTCGGGTTTTAGAAGATGGCAGACATAACATTCGGGCCAATAGTAAAAGGCGTGGTGGGCATAGTCCTGGTTGTGGCATCAATAGCCATAGTAATAAGCCTTTTCAATCCTCTGGCAGGCCAGATATTCGGTTTCTTCAAGGATGTGCTCAATTTTGACCCTATCCCTTTTACAGGAGACAGGGAGGAAATAACTACTGCAACTGCATCCGTGCATGCTCTTTTGTGGTCTATAAACAAGGTCGCATGGTATGACACATATCAGAACAAGAGGGGTGATGAGGCGCTTTTTGAGAGGATAGCTTCTGAGAGGAAGGTTTTCATGGGCACGACAGCAGGCCCTATACTTGATTTTGGGGAGGAAATCCCGTTATCATCGGGCAGCGAGGTTGAGCAGCTGGTCATAGGCACAATAGACTGCTGGAAGATACTTCAGGCAGGAGAGAAAAATTCAGCATGCTTCATTTACGATTTTTCAGGCTCATCAGCAGAAATAACTGTGCAGCAGTTCCATGACTTCGGCGCCAAGTACCATAAAGACCATAACTGTGATAAGGAATGCCAGGAGATTTCCAAAAATGTGTTCGGTGGAGGTTTGTTCAACTGGGCTAACTATGATTTTCATGTTACAGGCGGAAAAATATCAAAGCAGAACCCTATAGTTGTCTGTGCGGACCTGGCAGGGTTCCTCGGAAGGGACAAGGTTCAGATTACAGACTCCGAGACTCTTGCATATGAAAGATGCGAGCCGCCGAGGGGAGGAGGCAAGTATTCAGTAAAAGTTTACAATTTTGAATTGCCGCAGCAGATAAGCACCCCTACAAGCACAGGAGGAACAATAGGCAATATTGTAGAATGGGCAGAGAAATGGGTCAACACCTACGGAGACCCGGAATATGTGCTGTATTATGAGGTTTTCCCGAAGGGCGAAGAGGCATACTGGGAGCCAAGCGCATATGTTGTTGATGTTGCAACAATACTTACAAGCGAGGCAGTATTCTTCTTTTTATTTGACATGCTGATACCCGGGCTGGGCAGTGCAATAAAGAAAGGCGGTGGAGGGATATTAAAAAGCACGCTCTCCAATATAGGCGAGAATTTAGGGAAAGCAATAAAGCAGATTGATATAGGCGGCATTTGGCACAATACTAAAACCCTGTCCACCACAGTAAGAAATATACTCCGCGGATCGAGCAACGAAGCAGCGGAACGACTTGCGAGAGAAATAATTGAAAAAAGCAGCCAGGATGTTGTAGAAGAAACAGTAGAGGAGGTATTGGAGGAGTTTGCAGAACAGGGAATTTCCAGAGAAGTGCGTAGTGCACTGAAAACAGAATTCAGAGAACTATGGCAGGAGAGCGAGGGAAGAGAGGTATCTGCACTATTTAAAGAATCAGGAGAGCTTGAAGAGAGGGCAATAACCAGACTGAGAGGCTCCCTTGATGAACTGGAAGAACTGGATGACGCAGCGAAAAATGAGATTATGGATACAGTATCAGCAAGGCTTACAAAAGACTCATTCGAATCAGCTTCAGCGCGCGCTATCGGCAATCTTAGACTGGCAAACAAAGTCAACAGCGAGCTTCTGGACAGGGCAGCAGTATGGAGGGATGCATACCTGCCGGGAGGGGACAGGGCCAAGATAATCGGAGAAATACAGGGAATGGCAGATAAGGCCGCATATTTCAAGGATCTTGATTCTCTAACTGTAAGAAGGATGACCTCGAATATGGATGATATACTTGAGCTGGCGACAACCGGACAGACAAAAGAGTCTTTCGCCAGAGGGATATTGGGAGAAACATATGATGAGGTTGCAAAAGGAGGGGATGAGGCAGTAGAAAAAGCCCTTAATGAACAAATCAGCACATGGCTAAAGGAAGCAGACCCTCTCCAGTATACTGCAGGGAAACTGAATGCCTACCTGAGAACGCAGGCAGGAAAGCCAAGGCATATGGTTTCACTTCTGATTGCGCTGAATGTCCATCTTGAGAACAGCATGGCAGAGAAATTCAGGCCGGTTGGAACAAATGCAGTAGGGCTGAGGACACCGTTCTTAGCAACAACAATATATGATGACCTGTATACTGAAACATTTGATTATACAAAAGACAAAAATATGTACGAGCAATTTTTTGAGCATTACTACGGATATGAAGACGACACAAACGAAACCGATGAGACTTATTTGAGATACAGGGGGCTTCTGCCTGAAGTCGAGAGGTATTTCCTTACACTGCTCACAGATGCAGGAGAAATGAAAAGGTTCCATTTGGCCAGCCCATGCAAAGCAGATATCATAGTTACTGAGACGACCTGTGAATGCTGGGGCGGGGAAAGAAAAGAGAAGGAGGTAGGCATCCCCATCCTTTCAGGTTTGCTCAGCCATGGCGCCTTATATCAGACAGGAAAAACGTACTATGTGGACGGCGAGCCGCTTAGGCTGGATCATTTTGATGGAGAAAACCCGATGCTCTATGCAGTGCAGGAAGGACAAATAGTTAAAGAGTGCACTCCGAGAGGAGTTCAGAATGTATTTGAAGACATTGGGGAGCTCGGCGAATATCTTCCATGGGCTCAGCCTACGTATACCCCAAGCTGCATCCAGGCAACTGTTGTGATGGATGAGACAGAAGGCTACAATTATTGTTACCACGGAGAACAAGACCTTGGAATGACATTATCCTATCTGGGCCTTAACTTTGCGCTTCCTATCGCAGGCACATTATTCCTCGGGCCAATAGGGGGAGTTGTAGGGGGAGTAGTGGGAGGACTTGGATACGCATCAATGCAGGTCAACCACCAGTGGCCAAATCATAACTAAAATGGAAAACAAAAAAATAATCATTATAACAGGAATTGTTTTATTGATAGTGATAGCAGCGGCCCTGCTGTTAAGAAGCAGCCGGCAGCCGGCAGAATACGAGTATTATACAGAAGAGCCCGAGACATGGGTTGAAGGCCAGAGATTCACAGAGCCGCCAAATGATGTCAGGATAAATGTCTTTAAGGCAACAGGGGGGGAATCAACATTCTCCATAAACAAGCAGGATTTTCCAGGAGAGGACAAGGCATTCTTTGTCCAGGGGCTCTACAAAGGAAAATACTTCGGCACAGTCTACTATGACAATGAAACAAAGGAAAAAATAATCGAGATATCCCAGTCACTTGATCCCGACGATGGAGCAGCCGACATATTCATCCTTGCAAAAAGCGATGGCCCTGGTTTTGTGTTTTACATTTTTGTCGATGAGGACTGGAGGAATTCAGTCAGCTTTACCAACATAATATACGGCATGGACTTCAACAACGACGCAACACTGATAGAGAGGGAATTCAATTTCACTGAACTAAGCACAGGAATATATATGGACAAGCTGGACGACTATAACGGATGGTATGACCAGAGCCCTGTTACAGGAGGGATAATGGTTGGAGAGATGAATATTGAAGACCTGAAAAAGACAAATGTCACTTCCACACTTGTATTATTGAGGTAAAAATGAGAAAAGCAGAGATAACCTTTACAACGCTTGTATATGCAGCGCTTGCTGTGCTTGTCATACTTGTGCTGATTGCAGTATTCTTTGCGCTGACAAACCCGGCAGTTGGAAGCATCTTCGGCATAATCACTGAGACAGGAGAAAGCAGCCAGGGGGCCAGGGATGATATAGCTATCTCGCTTGGAAGCTGCGAGCCTGGAACCAGCAGATGCGTTGCAGGAATAGAATATGTCTGCGGCTCAAACAAAAGATGGGGGAAGACAGAAAATGAATGCTAAGGGAGACCTTACAAGTGATAATGGAATCCAGGCTATTTTGTTCGTTGTGCTGGCAGTGCTTGTAATGGTTTTTATAGTAAAATTCTATCTTGCCATGAAGCCGGTCCCGGAATGGTCAAGAGCCCTTGCAGCCACAGAGCAGGCAATAAACAGCCTTGACCCGGATAACACGGAACTGGTAAGAAAAGTCAATATAAAGCTTGTAGGATACCAGATAAAAGGCCTTTCCCAGGAGTCCTGCCCTGAAAATGAGGAGATGCCGTCCTGCATATGCGCCTGCACTGACCCCGGCTGCAGCAATGCAATGAAAGAAGAAAAAAAATTCTGCAGGAATGTAAAATACAACACAACCAACTTTGTGCTCAACCCCAGTTCAGATGATATAATCACTTACAGCATTGGGCTCAACGAGACTACAAAAGAGGTTATAGAAAGAGTTAGCATTGGCGGAGCATCATGAAATGTTCTCAAGAAAAGCCCAGACTGAGATTTCAGTATCAACATCAGTTGAGATAATAATTCTTGTACTTGTCATCGGGCTGATGCTGGGCATAGCATACAGGGAGACAACATCCACAAGATATTCAATGCTCTTCCTCTCAAAAGACTCTGCGATGTTCATTGACGCGCTGCATGCATCTCCCAATAAGATAATAGTGAGATACCCCCAGAAGACAGAAGGATTCAATTTCAGGATTGCAGACAGCAAGGTTACGGTCTACGGCAATGATACTGCTTCAGTAGGAGGGATTGTTGACCAGATTGTGGGCGAATCCTTCCCGTATACTTCAGAGAAGGACATAGTGTTCCAGCCGCTTCCGGCTGACTATACAGGGGAATACGGGCTGATACTTACAAAAACAAATACAAAGCTGATACAGGACTAAAATGAAAAAAAAGGCACAGACATACACAATCCTGAACTGGGCGCTGTACAGGATGCCGGTTATAATATTTGTAGCAATATTTTTTGCAATAGCACTGAGGTCTTATTACGGCACAGGCCTGGACAGCCATGATGTTGAAAATATGGTTATGATAAAGAGGATAATTTATTCTGACAATATCCTCGCATACAGGGATCCTGTGACAGGCAGGACATTCCCGGGAATAGTTGACATCAATAAATTCTCGACAGAGCATATCGAGGAGAATCTCCTGAATAACAACAACAGGATTGCAGTGTATATGGAACTCCAGTTTCTCGACACAGGCGAGATTGAAAAAGCATACATAAATGAAGAAAGGGCAAGGGCATGGGACGACTATGAGTTTGTCGGCGGGTTTGATTCTTCAAGCCTTGTCAGGTATGTAAGGATATATGACAACGGCAGGCTCCGCGACGGAAGGCTTGGCATAAAGCTGCTGGTGAGGGAATGAACAAAAAGGCGCAGTGGCAGGACCTTGCAGATTTGTTTTTGGGAGGCACACTCATAATAATGGCAGTCCTCGGATTCATAATATGGGTATCCTTCAATGACGGGATCATAGAAGAAAGGGTTGAGAAAAGAGCTGAGGCGCTCAACAATGATGATGTTCTTGTCTCATTCCTGAACACAGAGATTGACGACAGGACTCTCTCAGAGTGGATAATAAGAGCCCATATAGATAGAGAGAATAATTCAACAGAGTTTGAAGAAGTGTTGGACACTTTCCTTGCAGATGTCTACCAGCACAGGACATGCTGGACACTCTACAGGCAGGATGAAGAATGGATAAAAAAAGAGCCATGCTCTGAAGAAGCAGACCTTCTGGATTCAGCAATAGACATTCCGCTTCCTGACAAGACGGCACTCAACATAAGGCTTAACATAAAGGGATACGCAGAATGAAAAAGATGATGGCTTCAAAGAGCGGCAAGGTGTTCTTTACAGTGCTCCTCGGCATATTTTTCATAATGGCGCTCCTGCCTCTTGCCATGAATATTTCCTTCATGAACCAGGGGAAGTTCGGCAAATCCATAGGGGAATCCCAGCTCATACTCCTGAGGACGTATGAGAAAGGCGAAAAGATCCTCTATTATATTGACCAGTCAGCAGTCCACTCCCTGAGGCAGTCTTTATACAATGCCTCGCAGGCCGGGTTTTCATCAGGAGACTGCGGAACATATGACGGCCATAATCTATGGAACTCAGAAACAGAAGAATGCTATCCAAACCTAAAGGAAGCTGTCAAAGAAAGCTTTATGTCTGAATTTAAGGATTATCTCGGAAGCTATGCAGCCTTCCCGGACATTGAATATGAATTTTATTTTGCTGAAGGGGATGTCATCATAGGAAAGGCAGCCAGCGAGCTTGCTATGGATGTTGCGGACGGGAATGCGACAGGAATTGAAAGAGTTGAGCACGCTGAGCCGGAAAATGGGACCGCACAGCAAAGCACAGGAGGAGGTTCAGGGGGCGGAGCATGCACAGTAGGAAGCAGGTTCAGGGCAATCCCATTAAACCCATGGCCTAATTACATAATAAAGGCATTCGGAGTTCCCGCACCATATCAGAGCGGCGGGATCCACACGGGTATTGATATCAGGAACCCTCTCATGAATGGCCAGGAGCCACCGATATATGCAGTTGACTGCGGCCGCATTGTCTATGTAGGCCCGCTATTCCTCAGCGGACCGAATGTCGGCAGGGGAAGCAAGGCAATAATAATAGACCACGGCAATAATGTCTATAGCATATACAGCCATAACTCATATGTTGAGCCGAAGATAATGAATGACATGAATTCAAAAGGCTACTCAGATGTTACAGCCGGACAGGTCATAGGAAGGCAGGGCAACGAGGGATACAGCTCAGGCTCCCACGTGCATTTTGAAGTCCATACAGGGGTAAAGTTTTCAGGCAACTGGGTTACGCCCTGGGTTGGAGGAAGATACGAGGATCCATTAGCATGGCTAACATGAAATTGATTTTGGCTCTGGTATGTTTCATTTTATTAGCGGCAGCAGCAAGCGCAGAGACATATCTTTACATGAAATTCAACTACACGCTTGAAAACCCTGATTACGGAAATGAACTTGAAAATATTGAAAACCTGAAAATAACAGAAATATTCACTATTGAAGATACTTACTGGAACAGCTATTATTTCTCCACAGCAGGAGATGCTCATGAATCATACCAGCTGAAGATATACGGAGGCAGCCAGCTTCTCTATGACGGGCCGGTATTCCCGCAGCTCGGAAGCGCAGCAATAAAATACAGCAGCGGATACAGCGGGCTTGTCATATATGACGGAAACAATGAAGTGCTTTCCAGAAATATAAATTTCTGCAACAATAATAATGCCTGCGAGCCATGCCTTGATGAAAACTGTACAAAGGCAGAGAGCGTTTTGACCTGTGGAGACTGCGCAACAGGAAGCGATGACAACTACTGTGACCTCTACAATGACGGGGTATGCGATGCAGACTGCTATGGCGCAGACGGAGACTGCAGGCAGTGCGGGAGCTCATGCTATTACAGGGATGACGAAAATGTATACACAACCTGTTCAGGAATATATAACGGGAACATCTGCGAGCCAGGAGAGGGATGCACAGGCGCATGGGGATATGCAAATGATTCAGGATTCTCGTGCTGCATGCAGGGAACATGCGTCAAGCCCGAAGCAGGCGATTATGAAATTGAAGGGAAAAGCTGCTCTGATTTTTCATGGACAGAATGCACAGCTGCAGAATCATGCAAGGGAGAAGAGATATACCTTGAGCACAACGGTGCCACATGCTGCCAGGGAACATGCTCTGAAAAAAGCCAGCTGCTTCCGGATATTAACATTGACGCCGGAGAAAAAGGGCCGGTTCTCACGCTGATAGCTGCCGCAGTCCTTGCTGCAATACTCATCGTATTGTTTACCAGAAAAAAGAAGCCCCTGCCTCTTGCCATGCTCATTTTCCTCATGGCGCTGCCGTCAGCATTCCCTCTTGAGTCCCAGGCAGAGCAGATGCAGAAAATCTGCAATGTTGCAGAGGCATACAACATGCCCGCCACAACCCTCCTTGCAATAGCATACAAGGAAAGCGGAATCCAGCATTACAATTCTGACGGAAGCATAAAGGTGAGTGCAGACGGCGGAGTTGGGATAATGCAGAGGCAGTGGGGAGGGGACCCTGCAAACCTCCCATCAGGCCCGCTGTATATCTGCCACGGGAACAGCGCCATAGACAGCAGGCAGCTGGACGCAAAAAAACTGGATGACAACATAGAATGCGGGGCCATTGAGCTGATAAGAAAATGCGAGACATTCAACTGCATAGGCAACACAAAAGAATATTACTGCTCTAATTCCGGCAACCCTCTGCCTGAAAAAAGAGTGCTTTATTCAGGATGGGACATTGCACTGAGGGCATACAACGGCTGGGGATGCGAAGCGCCGTATTACAGGGATTTGTGGGGAGCAAACAGCCAGAAATACATAGACCTTCTTGGCAGGATCCAAAGCTATGTCGAGAGTTTCCATGAAACTGAAAAGCAGTTTACTTCTGTCTGTGACGGCACAACCCCAGGCGGGCCTGAAGAGCCTGCTCCAGGGGAAGATACCTCAGATATACCGCAGGAGATACTTGACGGCACAAAAATAGGGATATATTATATCAATCCTTCTTTCAGGACATATGCAAATGTCAATTTTGAGGAAATATACAATGAGGTGGCATACAGCAGCCAGCTTATTGAAGAAGCCCTGGTCTATATTGGTGAAGGCAGCTCAACCTCTAAGGCAGTCGAAAGAGCACTTCAGGCTAAAGACAACTGGCAGATTAAGTCATGCTCTGGAAAGATGTGCAGCTTCATAGTTGATACAGGCTATTCTGTTTTTGTATACAGTGAAGGGGCATATGAGGAAAAGCCCATTGAGCTGAAATTCAGCCTGACAATAGATGAATCAGGAGTAAAGAACTTTACAGCTTTTGAATATGACGAGCTGCCTTATGAGCAGCAGCCAGTGGAGGAAGAGCCAGAGGAGCAGCCTCCAGTGGAACAGCCGCCAACAACAGGAGGGCACCTGGACGGCATAGATGTGTCGCACTGGCAGGGGAACATAGACTGGCAGCAGGTAAAGTCAGACGGGAAGCAGTTTGCGTTCATAAAAGCGACAGAGTCAACAAATTTTATTGATAATAAGTTCTACTACAATATAAACGAGGCCACAAAAGCAGGTATAATGGCAGGTGCATATCATTTTGCCAGGCCGTCAGCAAACGATGCAAGGTCAGAAGCAAGGTTCTTTGCAGGCGTGGCAGGACAATATGTAGGCAGTGGCTATCTTAGGCCGGTGCTTGACCTTGAGAAAGGCTCAGAGCTGGGCAGCGCAAGGCTCTCAGCATGGGTGAATGAGTTCATGGAGGAATTCAGGGCAATTACAGGAGTTGAGCCGATAATATATGCAAATGCGAATTATGTAAGGAATTACCTCGACTCGTCAACAAACAGGTATGATTTATGGGTAGCGCATTATTATGTCCCGCAGCCCGGCATATCAAGACCATGGCAGTTCTGGCAGTACACAGACAGAGGAGTTGTAAAGGGCATAGGCGAGCTGGTTGACCTTAATTATTTCAGCGGCGACACTGCAGCACTGAATTCAAGGTTTGTGGTTGCCTAATTATCCGAATCATTCAGAAAGTCAAGAAGCAGCTGGACAGAGCCCTTTTCTTTTTCAGAAAATATTTTTTCTATATACCTAGACAGCAGGAAACCGTAGAACATAGGAGGGTCCTGGGCACCAGGCCAGTCATAATCTACAGGATCATAAAAGCTTACCCCGTTTTCCTCCCTGATTAAATATGCCTGTGTGAACTCTACATCATCAATCTCGTCATTATATTCCTTAAGGACGTTGGTATATTCTCTGTTTGCGGCTTCCTTGTCAAATTCCCCTGCATCCACCACTCTGAACCATGGGCTGTGATGTTTTTTCCACAGCTTTTCAGGAGGCTCGCCGCCCTCATTAGCAATCCTGTACAGCTCATCAGCAAGCCTGTCAACAGACATCTCTGAGAAAAAAGTTCCATGGTTGTCATGCCTGAAGCCGGGGTCCTGTGCTATAATCTGCTTATAGAACTCTGCAGTGAGTATCCTCACTTCCCCCATTTCCCCGAGAGGGTGCGTGGTTATGGCAACATACTCATACATTATCCACGGTAATTATAATTTATTTAAATAGCTATTTCTGAAACCATAACATTTTAAATATATAGCGTGTTTCCAGAGTTTCAGGTGGGTGATTGTTTTGATTAAGATTCCTAGGGAGTTTATAATAGAAAAAATAAAGGAGAAGACGAAGCTTTCAGATAAGGATATACAGTCCAGGATAAAGGACAAGCTGGACAAGCTTTCCGGCCTGATAAGCGAGGATGGCGCCCTGCATATAATAGCCAATGAACTGGGGGTCAAGCTTCTTGATGAGCCCGGGGAGCTCCAGGTTAAGAGTGTCATGGCAGGCATGAGGAGCGTCGGAATTACAGCCAAGGTCATCAAGATATATGAAGTCAGGGAATTCAGTAAGGAGAACAGGAAAGGCAGGGTCGGGAATTTCTTAGTCGGTGACGAAACCGGGGTGATAAGGGTCGTTGCATGGAATGACAAGGCAGACCTGCTGAAGAAGCTGAGTGAAGGGGCTGTTGTGAAAATTGAGAATGGCTATTCAAAAGAAAATATGGGAAAGCCTGAGATACATCTCGGTGAAAAGACAAAAGTAACAATTCTTGAAAATGCAGATATTGAAGTGAAGGAAAAGGCAGTGCAGAGAAAAACAATCTCAGAGCTTAATGATAGTGACTCAAATGTTGAGGTAATGGGCACAATCGTGCAGGTTTTTGACCCCAGGTTTTTCACAGTTGACCCTCAGTCCGGAAAAAAAGTTGTTGAGAAGAACGGCGGATTCTTTTTGGGAGACAAGCAGATTGACAATCCTGATTATTCATATGTCACAAATGTTTTCCTGGACGACGGCACAGAGAACATAAGAGTTGTATTATGGAAAAGCCAGACACAAAGGCTGCTTGGAAAAAGCCATGAGGACATTCTTGCCGGAAGGGAGAATGGGTTTGAGGAAGAAAAGAACGAGCTTCTTGGGAAGATTGTGAAATTCACAGGAAGGACAAACAAGAACGAGATGTTTGACAGGGTTGAATTCATAGCCCAGCTTGTTGATACGCAGCCCAATCCTGAAGAGGAGATTAAGAGGCTGGATGGCGAGCTTGAGAAGCAGCATGAGACAGAAGAAGTTGCTGAAAAGCCAGAAGCTGCTGAAGAAGTTGAGGAGATTACAATAGAGACAGAAGAAGCTGAAGAGAAAGATGCTGTTGAAGAAGAGATAAAAGAAGCGGAAGAGCACAAAAAGACAGCTCCCAAGCCCGGAAAAAAGGAAGAATCAAAAAAACAAGAGCCAGATGACCTCGAAGAGATAGATGATATTGATGACTTGATGGATTTGGATTCTATTTAATTTATTTTAATATCTGGTATTCTGTATGGTCGTCATAGCCAAGCATAAAATTAAGTATCCATGCGTCGCCCGGAAGACTGTCAACCATAGACCAGACAACTATTTCAAGAGGACTTTGCTGGTAGAAACTCGTCATTCTCACTAAGTCGCCTGCTTCAATAGAAGGTACTTCTGACTGGTATTTTTCAAAATAATCGCTATTCTTGCTGTAATTAATATAGATATACCCTCTGTCTACCGGGAAGCCCATCTCCAGTCCTTGCTCATGCATTATCCTTGAATAATCCTCGAAATGCTCGATTTCCAGAACATTGACATCATACACCTCTTTTCTTGGTATCCAGGGAAGCAGGCTTCCAGCAACTGCTGTATAAATACCCAGTGCTGCCATCATTCTTTTCTGCCCATTTGAAAGAGTCATGAGTACAGAGAAATATTAGTTATATTTAAAGATAAATGAAGAGGGAGAAAGCAGATAGCTTTTTATTTAACATGTCATTCTGGCCTCTGATGAAAGATTTATACGATATAATAACAGACCCAGAGCACAGCATGGTTTTTGAACTGGATGGCAATTATGTAAGAGCCTATAAACTCACCGAAAACAAGATAGAGAAAGCATGGCATATTGAGGCAAAAGAGGCATACGCAATCCTGCTAGGCAGGGACAGCCTGTATATAGGTTCATGGGGAGGGATATCAAGAATATCAGCGGAGGACGGCAGCCTGCTTGCAAAAACAGAAAAGAATATCTACGTAAGGCCCGGCCAAATCATGAATCTGATAGGGGATAAACTGGTTGTGATGAACAGCATGGGCGGCCAGGCGCTTTATGATGCAGACACACTAAAAGAAGTATATGTCAAAACAGACAGCTATCGTTAGCTATCTTCACTGGCTATCCAACATACTCTATCTCAAAAGAATTCTTCTTAGGATCCGGCCTGTACATTTCAAAAATATCAGTAACTGCGTGTTCTATGCCTGAAAGCTGCCCTACAGGAAACTCTTCATCTTTTTTCAGCCTTTTCATGTAGAAGCTTCCTGTGTGTTTCTGCTCTTTTCCCGATTGCCATTTTCCTGAAATATTAAGCAGCCATTCATTTCCTTCATAGACTGCTTCATATGAAATGGATCTCGTTACAATACTGTCTTTCCCTTTTTCTTGACAATACATGCGCGCATTAGAATTGCCAAACTCCACGCCGGCTTCCTTTAAGAAATCTACTAATGCACTCTCAAACTTGCTTATTGGCGGCTTGTTAAATTTTGACTGGCCGCGAACTCTCGGCGTCCTGAATCCCGGATACATAGATCCCTGTATAATCTTATCCACTTCAGAATTGTTCAGCTCTCCCCTGATTTGCAGAGACTGGTAGCCTTTGGTCATGTAAGGGAGTACTGGAAAGTTATATTTAAAGCTATTCTACGACCTGAAGATGCAGAAAAACAGATTGAGGACAATATCAAAGAATAATATTATTACTTATAAGTAGTTACAAATTGGAAAGGTTTAAATAATAGCAATTTTTACTACTTTTTGCTATGAAAATCAAAGTATCTGTCTCTATGGAGGAATCCACCCTGAAAAAAGTAGAGGAGAAGCTTAAGAAAAGCATTTTCAGGAATAAGAGCCATTTTATAGAGTATGCCACAGAGAAGCTGCTGGAGGAGGCTGCAAATGAGCAGTAGAAATTACACTATAGAGACTTCCCTCACGCTCGACTACAGGAAATCGGCATGGGGCATAGAAAGGATAGTTCTAGACAGCATCTCAAATCATCTGCCTGGAGACAGCAAAGGCACAATAACTTCTGTCAGGCTGAAGCAGGAAGGAGAATATGTTGAACTGAAGCAGGCGGACAAATCAAAGCCTGTTGAGGAGATTGTTTTTGAAGACAACGGCTCCGGATATGATGCAGGCCTGCTTTCAGTTTTGTTCTCACCAAAGGTAAATTATAGTTTTGCTGTCGGGCAGTTCGGTGAAGGCCTGAAAATGATTGCCGCAGCAACTATGAGAGAAAAAGTAGCTGTAGAATACAGGTCAAGGAACTGGATAGCAAGGCCATTTACAAAAAAAGAGAAAATTGACGGATATGATATTGAAAGGCTCTGCTTTGACGTTACAGAAAACGGCGATATGCTTGAAGGCTCAAGGACAGTTTTCCAGAATCCTTCTGAACAGCTTGTCGCTGAAATATTCAAGCTTCCTGAGAATGTGCTTGCTTTCAATGAATCATATGACGTTTTATCCCTTAAAGATGCTTTCGGAGATTCAAGATCAAATATAATTGATTTGAAAAAAGGAGCGACATCACTCTTTGTAAGGGGAGTCAGAATTTAGGGGATGCAGTCAATATTCAGCTATGACCTGCACTCAAATATAGTCTCGCCTGACAGAAGATATGTCGAGAGAGAAAAATACCTGCCAATAATAAAAAACCTCCTTGAAAATCATGCTAATACTAAAGCCATCGAAAGAGCCCTGCGCGAGGCGCATGAGCATCCGCACAGCGGATATGCGGAGTTTGAGGCATTCAGGCCAGAAGAAAAGAAGAAGGAAAAAATGGAGCTTTTTATCAAATTAAACTCCGAGAAAAATTATAAAGAATTAGACTTTCATATCTATAAAGACATAATACTGAGTTACCTAAACAAGTCGCCGGAGAGCAGGTGGGTTCAGGCTTTCAAAAGGATATTCGGGGAAGACGCAGTCATAGCATCCAAGGACCGGAATATAAACACAGATGCAGAGCTTATGGGACACAGGCCGGTTGAATTAAATCAGGATATAGCGGACTATCTTGTCAGCAAGGGACTTCTCAGCGCAGATAATATTAAGAGCACAATGGAATACAGATGGATACCGGATGAAGAGCTTACTGAATACGAAAGGCAGGTAGTTGCTCTTGTCCCGCATATAGTTCAAGAGCTTACAGGAGGAAAAAAAGAAGTAGAAACAAGAGTTTACGCAGGATTATTCAACCAGGCAGGAAGAGAGATAGGCGGCTCAGAAGGTGTCCAGACATTCGATCTTCTTAACGGCAAAAAATTTATAGGTGTAAAAAGGAGCATACTTTCAGAACCGTATGAATTTGTCAAAACAAGCATCCATGAATTTGGCCATTATGAGACAGGGACCAGGGACTACAGCAGGGAATTCACTGATTTCTTTGTCAAGATACTGGGAGGAAAAGTTTTTACCAGCCTGCAATCTTCAAACCTTATACCTGTGCAGCAAAGTGCGCAGGAAGGTATGATAAGAGACTGCAATCATAGTTAAAGAACCTGTTAATGCAGCCTGTCAGAAAGCTCCATTACTCTTTTCTGCCAGCCATTCATACGGTTCATCACCACTATTTCATAATGCTTAGGTTCATCATAAACAAGCTGCCTTGGAAAGTCAGAGCTCGGCTTCACTATTGCCCGCCCGTAGAACAGAAGGCTGCCTTTATAGCGCACTTCAACATATTTTTCAACAGAAGAGCTGTGCTCATGATCAATGGGGTTGTTTGATATGCTTACCAGCTCTATATCTCTGAAAAGATAAGTGCCGTCTGAATATTCTTTCCCAAACTCGTTATCAGAAAACTCTGTATCGCCGACATGACTTGAGCTCAGCTTCTGGACATGCGTGCCATGCTTCTCTGCAATCAGCCTTACTCTGTTGGCCAGATCCTGGTCCGGATCCAAAATATTCATATATTTATACAGAAGAAATTAGTATTTAAATTTTTTCATCTCTCAAAAATTATCCTTAACCCGCTATTTCCTATATGGTCTTTCTTTTTCTAAATCCTTAATAAATTCCAGCGTAGACTCATACTTCAGCAGGGGAGTGTCAGGCGAGCCGTTGAGTGACATGAAGGCAGATTCTACAGGAGTATATCCATTCTCTACAAACATTTTATACCTGATAACAGCATCAGGATGAAACCCGCTGACAGACATGATTGCGGCAGGCAGTTTTGGCACACCCAGCTGTACCGTCATTCTGTAAGCTGACAGAGAAGCATCGGGACTGGTGCTCCCTGAGAGAATGGCTGCTATTAGTTCAAGTGATTCATCCATATAAGGCCGGAGATGAAAGATATATTTAAAGTTATATACTGCCTCACTGGACACTAAACTGCACTGGACATCCTATTGTGAGCTATATAAATCATCTATTCCTTCTTACTGTTTAGCCTGTGCAAAACAGGCCCTCCCATCCCTGGAGCACGGCAAGCCGGAGCTCATAATGAAGGGGATGATGAAATAAGATCCGAAAGGAAAAGGAGGCAAAAAAATGAATGCAAAAAATAAATTCGGTGGGAACCTGCCGGAAAAAAAATTCAGAATAGGTTCAATATCAGCGACTGTCTGGAAAAACCAGTCAGAGAAGGATGGAAAAATCCTCGAATACAGAACTGTTTCTTTTGAGAGAAACTACCAGGACAACAAGGGGGAATGGAATACAACCAACTCCTTAAGAGTTAATGACCTGCCTAAGGCAGCACTGGTTCTTCAGAAAGCCTACGAATACATTTCATTCAGGAACTCTGAAGATGAAGCAACAGCTTAAGCCCATTTATTTTTTGGGCTTCCGGAAAAAATTCCAAAAACAATTTAAAACAGGTGATATTCATGAGTAAACAGGAGCTAGTGCTTGAAACAAAAATGAAAGAAAAAGAAATTGATGAACAACCGACAGTCATGGACCTGCCGGGGGTTGGCCCTGCAACAGCAGAGAAGCTTTCCTCAGCAGGCTATGAGACAATGATGGCGATAGCAGTTGCATCTCCAGGAGAGCTTGTTGAGGCAGCAGGAATGACTGAAGCCGCAGCAAGAAAAGTTATCCAGGCTGCAAGAAGCGTAATGGAGATGGGCTTTGAATCAGGGACAGACATACTGATAAAAAGGCAGAATGTCCTCAAGATTCCTACAGGCTCAGAGAACCTTAACCAGCTTTTGGGAGGAGGCTTTGAGACAGGAGCAATTGTTGAGTGCTTTGGGGAATTCGGCTCAGGGAAGACGCAGATTGCGCATATGCTTGCTGTGCAGTGCCAGAAGCAGGATGAGACAGCAATGGCGGTATTCATAGATACTGAGAACACATTCAGGCCTGAGAGGATAATTGAACTTGCAAAAGGAGCAGGACTTGATCCTGACAAGGTGCTTGGCAACATCAAGGTTGCAAGGGCTTTTAATTCAGACCACCAGATGCTGCTTGCTGAGAAAGTCTCAGACCTAATTACAAAACAGAAGCTCAATGTTAAGGTTGTAATTGTCGATTCCCTGACTGCCCACTTCAGGGCTGAATTCATAGGAAGGGGAACACTGGCAGAGAGGCAGCAGAAACTCAACAAGCATATGCATGAGCTTCTCAGACTGGCTGATTCCCATAACCTGCTTGTATATGTTACAAACCAGGTAATGGCACGCCCGGATGTTTTCTTCGGCGATCCGACAGCTGCAATAGGCGGCCACGTTGTCGCACACGCATCAACATTCAGGATTTACCTGAGAAAAGGCAAAAAGGGAAGCAGGGTCGCAAAGCTTGTTGACAGCCCAAACCTTCCGGATGGCGAAGTAGCATTCGTCGTTGAAACATCAGGCCTTAAGGACATATAATTTCTTTATTTTTTCCTCTTTTCTACACATAAATTTATAAAGCATCAGGATTTCATACCCTTAAATAAAAATAGGTAAGGTGTTATAAAAAATGTACGGAAATAATACAGCGCCAGTTAAAGAAGGCGAGGAACTAGACGTTAAGATAGAAGCAATCGGTGACAAAGGAGACGGAATAGCAAAGAAGGAAGGTTTTGTCCTTGTTGTTCCCGGAACACAGCTTAATGACCAGGTTAGGGTCAAGATTACAAAAGTCCTAAGGAAAGTGGGCTTTGCAGAAGTTGTGGGAAAATCATCAGGCAAAGAAGATGCTGAAGAAGCAGCAGAAGCTCCGGAAGAGCCAGCTGAAGAAGCAGCAGAAGCGCCAGAAGAGACTCCTGAAGACAGCGAAGACTTCGGCGAAGAAACAGAAGAAAGCGAAGAATAGATTTCTTCCAAACTTTTATTATATTAACTATTTTCTTTATTCTATATGAGGCTGTTCATAGCAGTTGATGTTCCTGAAGATATCTGCAGCTATCTTCTTAAAATACAATCAGGGCTTGATCCGGCTGTCAAGAAAACCGGCTCTTTCCACATGACACTAAAATTCCTTGGAGATGCTGGAGAGCAGACAAAAGATAGGGTAACTGAAAGCCTGGAAAAAATAAAAGCAGAACAATTCGAGCTTGAGCTTTCTGAGCTCGGGGCATTCCCCGGCAGGGATTATATCAGGGTAATATGGATCGGCACAAAAGAAAATCCCATATTGATGAAACTACAGAAAGATATTGAAAATGCCCTTGAGAGCTTCGGCTTCAAAAAAGAGCTTGATTTTCATCCCCACCTGACTCTTGCCAGGGTCCAGACAAAGATGGATTTCCCAGATATCAAAATTGAAAACAAGAAATTCAAAGTTGACAGGTTTATTCTCTACCAGAGCATATTAAAGCCGGGCGGCCCGGAATACATTAAACTAAAGGAGATCAGATTATGGCCAGCAGCTCATAAGTAAGCTTTTCAGATGCTTTCAGCATCTCAACAGGATCTGTGCCTTCTACTATCACGCAATTTTGCTCATTATAGACTCTTGTTGAATTGCCGAGCTTTAGGTATACGATACCGGTCGTCGCAGTATTGTTTGCGCATGTCACTATTGCGGACTGTGACCTGTTATCAGGCCTTATTGTAGCAGAGCTGGTATTTATGCCATATATCTGGCCGAGCACTTTTGCAACCTCGACTCCCGAAAGGACAACGCTTGCAGGATAATCAGGGTCTGTAGTGATATATATCTTCCTGAGAGGAAGTATAAGGTTCCTTGAAGCTGCCCTGTTCCCGCCGCTCGTCATTGACTCAACAGTTTCGACTTCATAGGGATTATAATGAAAGAACATCTCATAATTTTTTGTCCAGTTTTCTGCTGAATTTCCGATTACGAAATTTGTCTTCCAGGTATTCCCGGCTTTTTCAAATACAAACCCCCTATATACAATAGTAGTGGGAGCTTCAGTCCTGTCCCTTGTAGCTGCCCAATACAGCAGAGCGGCAAAAAGAAGCACAATTATGCCGATGCTTATTATCAGCATCCTGTCATTGTGCTTTTGTTTTTTTTCTTTGGTCAAATCATTCACCCGATTTCAACGCCGTTAAGTATGTACACAAGGGCGTCTCTTACTCCAAGGGCGGCGCTTGTGCTGAAATCGGCATTTATACAATAATCATTGTCCATTCTTATGCTTGTGACATTGCTTATCCCAAAAATTATTACAGGAGTTTCTGCTGTGGCATTGGCGCAGGTTACCACAGGCAGCTGGTACAATGAAGTTTCTTTCGTGACAGCACCCATTGATACCTTTCCGTCCGGCAGGTTGTAATCTATGTCGTATCTCAGATAATCTATAACATTAAGGCTGGGCTGCTCAGGGTCAAAGCTTATGTAAAATGCTGCTGAATCCCTCAGCAGGCTCTTTGTATCCTCGCTGACATCAAGAAGGATCTGGGAAGGCGGATAATATGATATAAACTCGTCTCTCCCTGAGCTGACTTTGTAATACTGGTTGCCTGAGTTGTCAGTTTCAAGCTTAAACCTGAAATTCTTTCCTGAAGATGAGATGGTGAAGCTGTCCGAGCCCGAGCCGCCATAGTATACCACGACACCGCCTATAGTTGACAGCACGAAAATAATAAGTATGAACCACACAAGTATCTTCTTGTTTTTCTCTGCCCTGTCTTTCTTCTTCATTATGCTTGAAAATCCAGCCGGCTATAAAAAGGTTTTGCAGCTATCATGGAATAATTTTATATATAAACTCCTATAGCCTCTGGTTATGGGCGGCAAAGATATTGTAGCGCTTGCTGAGGAATACTGTAGGTTCTATCATGAAGGGCAGAGAAGAAAAGGCGGGAACCAGGCGCCGTACGCAGTCCATCCTTTTGAAGTAAGAGACCTTCTTGTCAGGTATGGCTACGACGACCCTGAGACGCAGGCTATAGCGCTCCTGCATGACACTGTTGAGGATACCAGGCTGAAAAAAAATAAAAAAGAGATTGAGAAGGTATTCGGCACTTTAGTATATAACGGAGTGTATGTCCTGTCATATAACACTCTTGGGAAATACTCTGAAGAGGTAGCATCTTTGTTTGAGCTTGAAGGTGTGCATCTGATAGATCCAAAAAGAGAAGACAGGATAACCGAGCAGGCATACAGGCTCAGGCTCCTGTTCAACAGGGATAGCTATAAGAGAATAAAGGTCGCAGATGTAGCCCGCAACACTATCTCGCTTCCCGACTTAAGCAAATCAGCCATTGAAAGAAAAATCGAGGATGCAGAAACATTCTACATACCGCTTGGAAAAGCAGTTGCCCCTCTTATGGTGAATGAGCTTATAGCAAATATAGAAAACTACAGGCGGTCAGCGCATTACAACCAGCTTTTCTTGGGTAATTCTTAAATATCGGAAGTGATTTTCCATGGCCATGGATTATATAACCGTCGAAGAGGCTCTGAAAAAGGGTGCAGGAAAAGTAAATCTGAGAGGATGGGTCTACAGGATAAGGATGTCCAACAAGTTTGTATTCATTGTTATGAGGGACCACACAGACATAATCCAGTGCGTTGTCAAAGCTGAAGACAAAAAATTATTCGAGGAAGCGTCAAAGCTGACAATGGAGTCTTCCCTTAAGGTTTCAGGAGAGCTGAAAAAAGATGAAAGGGCTCCGACAGGATACGAGCTTGGAGTTTCAGAACTCGAGGTCGTCCAGATAGCAGAACCCTTCCCTATAACAAAAGATTTCTCTCCGGAATTCCTCCTTGACAACAGGCATCTGTGGATAAGGTCAAGGAAAATCAACGCAGTGCTGAAAATAAGGCACACTGTTACAGGAGCCATACATGGGTTTTTCAGGAGCAGGGGTTACTATGAATTTGACGCCCCGATATTCCAGCCGAACATGAGCGAAGGCGGCTCTACCCTGTTTGAAGTCAAGTATTTCAAGGACAAGGTCTACCTGAGCCAGTCATGGCAGCTCTATGCAGAGGCAGGGATTTTCTCGCTCGGAAAGATTTACAACATGAGCCCGACATTCAGGTCAGAGAAATCCAAGACAAGCAGGCACCTTGCAGAGTTCTGGATGGCTGAGATGGAAGCTGCATGGATGAAGCTGGATGAGGTCACGGAAGTTGCAAAAGATGAGATAAGGTTCATCCTGAAAAAAGTCCTTGAAAACAACAGGAAAGAGCTGGAAATACTTGAGAGGGATGTAAGCCTTATAGAGAAATATGCAAAAGAGAAATACCCCACAATAAAATACGCAGAGGCCCTTGGCCTGCTGAACAAGACATATAAAATGGATGTTCCGTTTGGAAAAGACTTAAGGACAATTGAGGAAGCAAAAATAGCAGAGCATTTCAAGCTGCCTGTTGTTGTTACCCACTATCCGACTGAGATAATGGGCTTCTACAAGCCGCCAAACAGGGAAAATCCAAAAGAGGCGCTGTGCTTTGACATGCTTGCTCCTGAAGGATACTGCGAGATTATCGGCGGCTCTGAGAGGAACCTTGACATAAAGGATATGGAAAACAGGCTCAGGAAAGAAGGGGAAGACCCAAAGACATATGACTGGTATCTGGACTTAAGGAGATATGGCTCAGCCCCGCACTCAGGCTATGGGCTGGGTGTTGAAAGGGTTGTTGCATGGATATGCGGCCTAGACAACATCAAGGACGCCATACCTTTTCCGAGAACAATGTTGAGGAAAACACCCTAACCCTCGAACCACTTAACGAAGTTAATGTGGTTCTTAGTCTGTTTCCTTCAACGCTTTCTTAAAGGGTTGATACCTTTCCCGAGAACAATGTTGAGGAAAACACCCTAATGCAGCACCGGAAAACACCGTAACACATATATACCTCATTTGACACAAAAAAACTGATGAGAAGAAAGTCACAGGTCGCAGTGTTTGTAATTGTCGGCCTTCTTATTGTTGTCTTTGTCTCAATATTAATTTCTGTGAAGAATATTTCACTTGGCAGGGAGAGTGCAGATGCCAAGCTGTTTTCAGCCAACAGGGACAGGCTTCAGAGATTCCTTGACGAATGCACAGAGAATGCAGCAGTAAGGTCCAATGTAGCATATGGCATGAATAAGCAGAGCAGGCAGGAGTATGAATCGTATTTTGAGAATGAGCTGCACACATGCATGCAGAACCTTGTTTCAACATTTGAAGAGCAGGCGCTGGTTATAGGGCTTGGCGCTCCGTCAGCAGAGACGCAGATTAATGAAGATAATATTGTTTTCAGCATAAATTATCCTATAAGCCTGTCAAATAAAGAGCTTAGCTATGAAATTGCGGACTACACATATATTTTTGACAAGACGCACACTGTTGCCATTGAGAAAGAAAAGCCGATGCTGTCTTCAGATGAGCTTGTAAATATCTATGCAGACGAAGATACAAAGCTGGCGGATATAAAAAACAGCCGGGCATCAGAAATCACAATAAAGGTCTTTGACAAAAGAGAGCTTCCCGAGAACGCCAATCTCCTTGGAAACCTTGGGTATGGCATCAGCCCGGGCAATTATTTTGCCAATGATACAATAGAGCTTTCTTTTTTTGCTGAAGAGCTTGGGTTTGAAAGCACAGAAGGCCTGTACATAGCATGGTGGTCCCATCATGGCCAGGAATGGGGTCTGCTGCCGACCACAATTGATAACGGGATAATGAAAGCAAGGACAAGATACCTTACTTATTACGGAGTCATGAGGTGGATTCAGGCGCCGGAGATTGAAGAAGAGGAAGAGGCCCCCCAGTCAGCCATCACAGTCCCGCCTGACCCGCCACATAACGACATCATAGTGTACGGGGGAGATGTGCTCAGCATATTCAACAGTATAAGACAGGATATGGGCGGGACATATGGGCTCAGCCTTAACCCGAAATGCGTGGAGCCGCCTTTCATATCCACGAATGCAATATGCAGGACAGGCTATTCGCCGCAGTGCGGACTGACAGCAGTCCACTGCAAAGTCAACAGGCTGGGCTCGACAGACATCAATATTTTATTCAGGCACGAGATAGTCCATAACCTCCAGCAGCTCAACGGGGGGTGCGGCAATTCAGTAAGGACAGAATGGGGGGCTGAGTATATCTCTGGCAGCACGTATTATACATTCAAATTAAACAACCAGCCGGTAACAGCCCAGCAGATTGCCGGCCTAATGGAAGAAAGGAACTGCACAGGGCAGGAATTGAGAGACGCTGCTTTATGCAGGCCAGGCTCCTATGAACGGCTTGCAGCAAAAGGCTGCCTGCTTGCAGGCAATGACGTAGCAACGTGGTAATCAGTATAAGAACATATCCGGAGTCAGCCTTTCGTTTATCTCTCCCCTGAGATTTTTTGTCAGCAGCTCTTTAGTTTCTTTTTTGCTGTAATTTGAGAGCAGCCATGCGAGCTTTATGAACGTTGTTTCAGGGGTCATGTCAGAATAGTTTCCCAGGACCCCGACTGTCTGAAGCTGCCTTGCAGGCGCATAGACATTCATCTGTAGCTTCCCGTATATGGTCTGCGGTGACATTGCGACAACTGTGCCGTCATCAACAAGCTTCTTTATTGCCTTGAATATCTTGGTGTGCTCTTTTGTGTATTCATCAATCTCTGAGACAGGCATCTGGCCAAGCCCCGTGCCCTCCAGGACAAGCCCGTCAAATCCTGAATAGAATTCAATTTCTTCTGCATACATATTCGGATGGGCTTTCAATATCCCGACTTTTATATCAGGCTTCATAAGCCTGACTTTAAGATCCCCGTAGCCCCTTATCTTATAATCCTTTTTCAGGAATTCAATCCTGTCTCCCCCATAATAGACCCTGGCTATCACGCTGGCATTAACAGGCTTGAATGCATCCCTTCTTGAAGTGTGCAGCTTCCTTGATTTTGCTGCAGGCAGTATGTTACAGAAATCATCGCTTATTGAGCCGTGCATGCATATTGCAACCCCGCTGAAATCACTCTTTAATATGAACCTTGCGGCGCATATAAGGTTCATGCCCGCATCTGTGCTCCCCCTGTCAGAAGACCTCTGCGCTCCAACCAGGATGACCGGAATCCCGAGGTCTTCCAGCATAAATGCAAGTGCAGCAGATGAATAATGGAGGGTGTCTGTGCCATGGGTTATTATCACTCCTGAAACGCCTTTTTTCACTTCTTTCTCAACGTCTTTTGCCATGAGATTATAGTGCGCAAACCTCATATCCTCAGACCACATGTTCCTCATCAGCCTGCTGTTTATGTTTGCCATTTCCCCCAGCTCCGGGAACTGTGCCAGGATTTCCTCAGGTGTAAATCTTGAAATCACTCCGCCAGTCTGGTAATCAACCTTGGAGGCTATTGTCCCCCCGGTATGGAGTATGGATATTACAGGCAGGCCTTTTTTGCTCTCTTTTTTCTTCTTTTTGCCCTTTGCAGGGGTATGTTTCTTCAATACCTTCACTTTCTCTATTTTTTTCTTTGCTATCCCCATATTATAGCCATTAGCGAGCTTCAGAATAAGGGAATCTGTTTTTGACAGTTCAGGCGAGGGCATCACCACTCCGGTGAATATCTCGTTCTTTGTCGTGACTTCAACCCTGTCACCTGGCTTATAGCTCATGCAAATCACTAGGAGCCTGCACTTAATAAATTTTATCAAAAAACAGGGAAATAGAGAGGACAAAGGGGGTTTTTTACCAAAAACTATATAAAACGAATTCCCGCCATCCATTATACTATGAAAAAGAGGGGACAGGTTGCTGTAGAGTATATAATGATAGTCGCAATCTCCCTGTTCATAATTCTGCCTGGAATCTATTTTTTCAGGAACTTTGCATTTGAATCAAATGACCGGGTCCTGCAGTCAAGGGTAGCCGACATATCCGGCCAGCTACTTTCTCTTGGGAAGGAGATGTATTACTATGGTCCTCCTTCAAAATCAGTCAAGATCCTTGAGATGCCAGATCAGGTCAACAGGATGTATGTGCTGACATCTGCGGACAATACAGAATACTACCTTGTTTTTGAAATCCTGACAACATCCGGGCCAGAAAGCGTGCTTTTTGAGGCAGATTATCCTATAGAGCCGCTGGAGACAGCGGCAGCATGCGACGTGGCATGCCAGGGAATCTGCGATTGCTTTCCAGAGAGATACTATTCAAGGGGGCCCAAGAATTTTGCAGTTGAGGCATCAAGCAGCTGCGATACAGCAGATCTCTGCGTCCTCATAGGTGAAGTGTCTCCGGAGCTGGGCTGATGCAGAAGAAATCCCAGGTTATAAGCATGGATTTTATAATGACCTTCGTGATGTACCTTTTTGCCATCTCAATATTTTTTTTCGCTCTGAAAGATGCTCTTGCAGGAGAGCCTAAGCTGAGTGTAAAGCCAGAGACGGTATTCAGCAAATTCACAGGCTCAGAACTGCTGTTCAACAAGCTAAGCAACGTATATGATGAGGATTACGGCTTCCTGGAATCATCCAGGATAAGCAGTAATTTCAATACGCTTATGACGAAATATGAGCCCATGGTCGGATATGAGCTTTATTTCAAGGACTTCGACAATCCAGCCTTCCTCAAGATTGACTACTGCATCTTCCTTGAGGAAATTAGCGGGCAGAATAAGAAAGTGCTCAGGAATTTTGCAGCATGGGAAGATACCAGCCACGAATACTCCGCCCAGATAATGCAAGGAGTAGAGTGCGGAACTGATTATGATATGCAGTACACAAATGCAAAACCCTCCTGCAGTTCAAGAGATACAGATTCGCTGCTGCTTGCAAAGCCGGTGCTCTACAGCGGAAAGATTGTCCACCTTAAGGTGCTGATGTGTGCTGAAAAGCGCGGATAGAAAATGGGAAAAAAAGCATATATATTCATGATAGACGGGATATTCGCGCTTGTCATTCTTATAATAGGGTTCATGGTGATATCATCAAAAGCCGCTCCCGACCTCTCAGAGACCACCCTGCTGCTGACAGCTGAGAATGTGGTTGATGTGCTCTCTACAGTCAAGGTAGATGAGCTCTGCTCAGGATGCAGCTGCCAGCAGTATCCCCTGCTGTCAGGCTACTGCTCTGGCGGGGATGTCAAGAACAGTGACCAGACATTATACGATTATTTTGGCGAGCTTTACTACAGGGGAAAAATAACTGATGCAGGCAATCTATTTTCAAATATTACAGGAAGCTTCTACAGGAAAGAACTGTTCGGAGTGCAGCTTGTCATAGATCGCCAGAATATCTATAGCGACCAGGGAAAAGCCGAGAGCGAGGAACTAATATCAAGAAAAAAAGTCATTTTCGGCTTCTATGAGGAAAAAAGTACAGGTGTTGTCAGATTCTGGGGGCCGTATGTCCTTGAGGTGAATGTATGGTCAAGATGAAAAAATCAGTATTTTTCTCCATAATGAGCGTTTTCATAGTCATACTGTTCGTAGCATTTGTAGAGCTTTCAAATATTTATGTTGCCCAGGAAACAGAGCTGGAGCTGACCAGAAGGAGGGTCAATATCATAAATTCAGTCATTTCAGACATGGAGGATACATATTTTGAGAAGATAATATATGCATCAGCCAAAAGCTCCCTTATAGGGCTTTCAGATTATTATGCGGATGGCGGATTCTCTGAAAACAGGATAAAAAAGCGTCTTGATTCTGCTCTTGAAGATGTAATCTACAACGGTACTCTGAAGGATACAGACGGAAACACTGTGGCCAACCTTGTATCGGCAGGGTATATTGGTGCGAATTATACTCTACAGTCCCTTTCCGGAAATGTGGAAGAGGTATTTAATGACCTTGGGCTTGAGGTAAACCAGTTTGAGATAGAGCTAAACAGGGAGAGCCTGAGACAAAAAGACCCATGGACAATGGAGCTGCAGGCAGATATAACATATGATCTGAGGGACAGGACAGGGCTTGCATCGTGGAAAGGCAGGACAACAAAGACAGTTGACATTACAGTTTACGGATTGTATGCATTTGACTATGAAAACGGGCAGAAATCAAACACAGGCGTCATAAAAAATACATGGAAAGTGGATAATTCACCCTACACTGAGCCTTCTATCCTCAGCAAGCTTAGCGGCCAGTCAGTGCCGAACAGCGGACTGGGGATATGCTCACCGGGTTTCAATTGCGAGCAGGCGGGTATCTAAATGAGAAAAAAATCAAGAAAAGCCCAGATATCGTTTGAATTCATAATGATATTCAGCCTCATATTCATTATGCTCACCGGCTTCATCTATATCATCAACCAGAGGCTTACGGAGCTTGGTGGGCAGAGGGAGCAGGCAACCATGAAAAACCTGGTTGACAACATAATAAATGAGATAGTGCTGGCATCCTCTGTCAACAACAACTACATAAGAAGATTTGACCTTCCTGTGAAGCTTGACGGAAGGGATTACAGGCTCTCCCTGGACAGCAGCGAAATAACAGTGGAGGTGCTTGAGAACGGGAATGTGGTTTCTGATTATTTTGCAGTTTCCCCTGTTGACGTCAAGGGAGGGTTTATAGAGGATATAGAGGTAAATACAGTCTCCCACTGCATAACAAAAAGCAACCTGGACGGGGTGAGGATATCAAGGAATCAGGCCAGCATTGATACCAATATTACAGAGCTGGGACAGGGAGAGATGTTTGATGTCTTTGTCAGCATAAACTGCGTTGAGGATGTGAAAAGCGCCAGCTTTACTGTAAGGTATGACCCTGCCAAGTTAATATTGCAGGCAGCAGAGCCTATAATCGCAGCAGACCCGGAATATAAATCCCTTAATCCTCTTTTTGAAAGCTATACAGTCATATACAATTATGAGGGCACAGACGCAATAAATGAGGCCATAGGACGGTTCACTTACGGGTATATAGGCACTGAATGCGTAACCGGCTCCGGAAACCTGGCGAAGCTGAGCTTTGAGGTCAAGGATAATGCAGAATTGGGCGAAACATATATTGAGTTTGACCCGACATACGAGGAGAACATAAGGCTGCTGGACTGCAATACTGACAAATTCACAGAGGAAGACCTGCCGGATTCCAGGAATAATGCCGAGATTGAGATAACAAATTAAAAAAATTTATATACCTACGGGGTTGAATTAAATATGTCAAATATGGGAGAGAGGGTTTATAGAGGTGAATTAAAGGTTGTTCTCTTATTTCTTATATTTATATTTATGTTCCTTCAGACACCAGAATTTAGTTATTCTTTGACCTGTGGTGGAATAAATGATGGTTCAGAATGCTGGTCTGATCTGCAGTGCAGCGGTGGGGAAAAGTGTGTGCCCGCAGGAGGAGGACTCTGTAAATGTGCAAAAGACGATAGTGGCGGAGGAAATCCGCCCCCGCCACCACCGCCGCCACCTGTCTGCGGGGACGGCTCTGTAAACCAGGGATGGGAAGAGTGTGATGGCGGCACCAGCCCGTGCGGAGTTTTTGCATCAGGATGCTCGTCATGCATATGCAGCTATTATAATGCTTCTCTAAAGAATCTTGCTGCAACAACCCCATGTGTAAGCAATGAGGCAAGCTCAAAGCAGTTTACTGTATCAGGAAGGAGCCAGTACTGCGGAAACATAAACATAACAGTCAATTACCAGGGGCAGAAGCAGTCCTTCGTGGTAACCGGCAGCACATATTCAGATTACACATTTAGCCATGTTTTTACAATCCCCGGCTCAGTTGCACTTCCCCCTTCCCAGCAGATAACAGTTGATATAAACGGCAACAGGAACCAGATAAAGAATGCAAAAGACGGGGTGACCTATGACTGCTCTGAAACACTAGACCTTGATTTAACATATATGAACTTCTTTTATTGTCCGGACCCGGAAGAGAGCATCAATCAGAATATCTTTGACTTTTATGACGGAAGCAATTACTACACTTTCTACGGCGGGAACACAGAATACCAGTGGGATGAATGCGTAAGCAACCAGGCAACCACAGCATGCGCATCCCAGCCAACATACTGTGTCATGACCAACGGAGGCCAGCGTGCTCCAAATACTGCAGTAAACGGGGATGGAGAGCCAGAGGTAGAAGTGTGCTATTCAACAGCAGGGATACAGGGAGGATGGCTTGATGCTGATGTCAATGGGGCAACATGCAATCTTATCTCAGGCTCAAAATGGTTCAGCTGCTCAAACCCAAGCCAGTGCGAAAATGCAGTGGATGATTTCGACAGCAGCCCGGCAACAGGATTATGCTGCGGCGATGATGCAGTGGAGAATGTAAGGGAGACAAAATCAAAAATAAACGGCCAGTATGTAAAAAATAATAACGGAACAGACAAGGTTTACTCAGCATGCTGCCTTGGCGGCCAGACATGCGTAGATGAATTCGGCACATGCAGGGGAGAAGGAGAGGATTACTGCACCTCAACAGGAGGCGTACGGGCCACCTGCACAGCAGGAGAATGGCAATTAACCCTGGATGACTCATGCCAGAGCGGCTGCGAGGTCTGCGATATAAACCAGGACGGGGAAGTGGATGAGATTGATATAACAGCTATAGACAACAACAAGGCACCTGCCCCATATGACCCTGTATATGATGTCACGCAGGACGGGGAAGTGGATAATTCAGATGTTAATCTCTGCAGCAGCCTGAACCAGCTTGTGTGCTATACCTGCGGAGATAATATATTGCAATCAGAAGAGGCATGCGAAGAGGTCAACGGCAACCTGCAGTTCAACTGCGCTCAATATGTCCACAGCACAGACCCCAATAATTATACAGTATATCCAAGAATTGACACCTGCACTACAGGGTTCTGCTCCTGCCAGTACGAGACAGAGCCTACATGCGACCTTGATGTATACTCAGGCCCTGGAGCATGCGAAACAGACAATGACTGTTCAGGAAACCAGGTCTGCAACCCGGGCAGCTGCGGCTGTGTTGATTACATTCCGGGAGAAGAGCTTTCAGTGCATGTATATGATACAGACTGCTCATACAGGTTCTGTGTGAGCGGGGACTCAACCAGCAGCCACAGTGTAGAGGGATATATAGAAACTGACACAAACTTTACCACATTTTCAACACAGTATTTTGACAGCAACGACAATGTCGCAATTACTTCAGGAGATTCAAGGCTTGAGTTTGAAATCAATGTAGAAGGCGGAGAATCCTGCATTGTTTTTGACACAGACGGAAAAGTTGAGACAGACTTCACATATGACGGAAATGACCCGTCACTGGCAACAGTCTATTTTGAGCCTTCAGAAACCCATCCAGCAGCATTGCCATTTGAATTCAGCACTTCTCCTACAAACACATGCAGGCTGTGCATACCAACCCAGGACACAGAAACTATTCTGGATGACGGCCTGGACAATGACTGCGACGGCATGTTTGACGAGCCTGAATTTGATGGATATGGGGCCTATTTATGGGAAGCAAACTGTGATTACTTCATGTGCGTATATGGTGATGATACACAGGATTACACAACGTCAGGAGACGTGTCAGGGGAAGGCACATTTACAAGGCTAAGGGGCACAAGCTGGGAAGCTGAAGATTCATACAGCCTTAGCACAGGAAACCAGAGCCTTTCATTCAACTCAGAGCTTTCTTCAGGGGTTGACTGCCTGATATACAATTATGACGAGCTTGCTTCATACAATCTGGAACTTGAAGGCACAGGCGACAGGGAGAAGATATATCTTGACCAGAAAAAACAGAATCCATTTACAGAGCCGTTCCAGTATGCTGCTCCACAGTGCGCAATGTCCTGCGCACTTCCTGAAGAATGCGGAGACCCTTCAGTAATAGGCAATATTAACTGTGGCTATGAGATGTGTATATTTGACTGTGGAGGATACTGGGTTGATGAAACTTCAGTCTGGGACCTGATGTTCGGAAACCAGAATCCAGGGGATTACTGCGAGACATGCGTACAGAACACCCAGTGCTCAGATTATACAAATGAAGAATCATGCTATTATGACTCATGCAGTGCAGCATCAACATACTTCGGATGCAGCTGGAATGAGACATCACAGACCTGCGGGGATGCATTTAATGAATGCGCTCCTGGAGAGACACTGTGCAGCGACGGGACATGCAGCACTGATTGCGAGGAAATTGCAGGATGCATAGGTTCAGCAGACGGAGTCTGTGAGTCTGGAGAAGGCTGCGCCTGCTCTGACTGCCTCAATCAGACAGCAAGCTGCACAGCAGGAGCTGTCTGCGGTGAAGATGAGTTCTGCGGCTGCCCAATAGGAACTGCTTTATGCAGCGACGGGACATGCAGTGCAGAATGTGAAGAAAAAGCAACATGCATAGGAACTCCGGATGGAATCTGCCAGACTGGAGAAGGCTGCGCCTGCTCTGACTGCTATGTCACCCAGGACAGCTGTGTCGAGGGAGCAATATGCAGCGGCATCACAGAATTATGCAGGGATATGGCAATAGGAGAATGCCAGCCGGGAACAACATTATGCAATGATTTTACATGCGATCCAACATGTGAAGAGAATGGAGGCAAGAGAGGCTGCACAGGAGAGCCAAATAATATCTGCGAATTTGGAGAAGGCTGCGCCTGCTCAGACTGCAGCAGCCAGAAAGACAGCTGTGCCATTGGCTCAATCTGCAACACTGACACTCAATTATGTGAACCGTCTCCGGAAAACTGCATAGACAGCGATGGAGACGGCTATTTCAGCCCTATTGAATGTTCAACAGGCAATGACTGCAATGATAATTCTGCAGCAGTGCATCCTGGAGTTGCAGAAACATGTGAAGATGGGGTGGATAATGACTGCAGCGGCCAAATAGATGATACATGTGTTTCCGGAGTAGAGATCAGTATCCAGGATCAGGACCCAATAAGAGTATTTGACTTAGTTGAGATGAGATTATTAGTAAAAAATAATCTTAATGAAGATATAGATGCCTCAGTTACAACCGGCCTGCCGGCTGATGAAGTTGATAGGCAAAGCGCTTCTCTATCACTGTCAGCAGGTGAGACAGAAGAAGTAACTTTCAATATATTTGTGAAAGATGTTGATGTAATCCCAACAGTGACACTAACAATTCCTGAGAAATCAGCAGAAGCATCCCAGGAGATAGCTTATGAAATAGAGATTCCAAGGTTTATTGTTGCGCCTGACCCAGAACACCTATATGGAGAAGAAGGATGTAAAGACTTCTATTATGTGATTTATGAACCAGGGGAATTCGATATAGAAGTTAATATTATTAATCCGGAAGGGCTCTTAAGCAAGACACTATTTGTGGATTATATCAGCGGGGTAAATGTTGATAATATCTTCTTGGGGAAGATAAATGTACCTTACTGCCTTGGGGATAGGGACTTTGAAATCAGAGGGTATTTATACAAATCAACACCTGGTATAGTTGTGGATACAGTTACCTCAAGTATAACCCACGTTAACGACTTCAAAAAAGAAATAACAGTATCGGTGGATGTCAATAAAGTTTAAATAGGGACTCAATATTATTTAAAAGAAGAGGTGAAAGGAGTTGATTATTTTTGGGATTAATGTTCCACTGCCGGAGATACTGGCACTGCTTATAATAATGTTTGCCGTATTTCTCTATATTATATTAAGGAATATCCAGAGAGTCAGCACAATGTCCCTCCAGAGCAGGAATGAGCTTATGGAGCTTGCCAGGATGACTGAAGAAGAGAGGGAGGAGATTGATAAGATAAGCGGATATGAGAAAGAGACAGCTGAGAATATATCCAAGTTTGAAAAAGAGATACTGAACCTTGAGCAGGAGACAGATACATTATATATCCAGAAGCTCGCCCCTGACCTCTATAAGATACAGAATTATACCCTTTGGGCGCTTAAGAAGGGCCTGAGCCCTGAACAGATAAGGCAGAACCTTAAGAATAAAGGATGGAAGGACAATGAGATTATCCAGATGATAATAAATGACACCCTGAAATACACAAGCTATTACCAGACAAGGAAGGGCAAAGTTGAAATACCTTCAATAAAGATTGAGGAGACAACCAGGATAATAAAGCCCGTGAAAATAGTAAACGTCAGAGATTCTGCCAAGAAAGAAGAAGTAAAGAAAGCAGTTCCAAAGCCACAGCCTGTAAAGAAAGAGATAGCAGTCAGGAAAGAGCCTGCAGAGAAAACAACCAAGGCACAGAAAAAGCCGTCCAGGAAAAAATCAAAAGACTCATTAGGCGACGTTGAAAAGAAGCTGAAAAGGCTTGAGAAGGATATGAGTTCTGAGAAAAAAAAATAATCACGCAATTACATTAAATTTCTTAATATATCTGTAAGGCTTGTTATTATAATAAGGTTGAATAGCAGATGTGAGCCAGCAAAAGTCAGTATTCTGGCAAAACTGCTTCCCATCATGAAATACAGGGAAGAGGCTATCAGCTCATAGACAATTGTCAGGGCAATCAGAGAAGTGACCAAAGGAAGACCAATAAAAAGATTTGACAGCAGAACCACGGCAGTAAGCCCTATCACCGACACAAATGATGTATAGTTGAATTTTTGGCCAACAGCATCAGCAACAACCAGTCCCGCCCATCCTACGACAAGGGAGAGTATAATGTCCCTGTAGACAAAGGAGACCATCAGGGTTGTATAGAGCACAAGGTCAATCCCCAGACTGCTCTTGAAAAACCTGTGGTATATTTTTGACAGGCCTGCGGCTGCTATGAAAATAGCAGCAAAGAATATCTGCCTCAGCACGCCTGACATCAGGACGATGATAATAAAAATAAGCAGAATGACTCCTGTATTCCTGCTCTTCAGCTTTTTGAAGGTTTCTTTAAGGTCCATGCACAGGTTTACTCTGGGGCTGTTTATATTAGTTTTGACATAATAACATTTAAATATACTCTCCGCCTACTATTTCCCTATGTACTCAATCTGGAAAACACTGAGCGTAGTAGTGGCAAACTAGTTTCCAGCGGCTTTTTTCTTCTTATCAGAGAGATTCACATTACCTGAAGAGAAAGCTTTTTATTGAGAAAATTATAACAGAAGGGAAGAATAATATGGAACTGCCTCAGAGATACGATGCAAAAGAAGCTGAAGCCAAGTGGCAGAAGTTCTGGGAGAAAAATAAAATCTATGCATATAATGAAAAAGATAAGAAGAAAGAGACCTATTCCATAGATACTCCGCCCCCTACAGTCTCAGGCAGCATGCATATCGGCCATGCTTTCTCATATTCACAGCAGGATTTTGTTGCCCGGTACAAAAGGATGAAAGGGTTCAATGTTTTCTATCCCTTCGGCACAGACGACAACGGCCTTGCAACAGAGAAACTTGTGCAGAAAAACAGGAAGGTCAATCTGAGGAAAATACCAAGGACAGAAGCTATAAAGATCTGCCTTGAATTTCTGAAGGAAGAAAGGCCAAAATTTGTTCAGGACTGGAAAAACATAGGGATGAGCTGTGACTTTAGTGTGATGTATTCTACAATTGATGATATGTCCAGGAAAATATCCCAGAGGACATTCCTTGAGATGGCCAAAAAAGGCCTTGCATACAGGAAAGAAGCACCAATTATATGGGATACGATGTTCCAGACTGCAATTGCCCAGGCAGAGCTTGTGGACAGTGAGATTGATTCCATTTTCAACGACATAGTTTTCAGGACAGAAGGCAGTGATGAGCTTATAATAGCCACTACAAGGCCAGAGCTGATAGGTGCATGCGTTGCTGTTTTTGTGCATCCGAAAGACAAAAGATACAGGAAGCATGTCGGGAAGACTGCAATTACCCCGCTGTATAATGCAAAAGTCCCTGTCCTTGCAGATGAGAAAGTAAGCATGGAGAAAGGCACAGGAATAGTGATGTGCTGCACTTTCGGGGATCAGACAGACATTGAGTGGTATAAGCAGTATAAGCTTCCCCTTAAGATGCTGATAAACCCTGACGGCACAATGAATGATGCAGCTGGCAGATACAAGGGCATGAAGGCAGATGAGGCAAGAAAAGCAACCATAGAGGACCTGAAGCAGGCAAAACTATTGAAGAGCCAGAAGGCAATAAAGCATGTAGTGCAGATTGGCGAAAGGTCAGGGCAGCCTGTTGAAATAATAAATTCAAAGCAGTGGTACATAAGCTATCTTGATAAGAAGGATATGTTCCTCAAGGCCTCTGAAAAGCTGGGCTGGTATCCAAAGCATATGAAGCACAGGCTTGACAACTGGATAAAAGGGCTGAACTGGGACTGGTCAATATCAAGGCAGAGGCATTTCGGCGTGCCCATTCCTGTATGGTATGACAAAACAGGGAAGATATACTATGCAGATGAGTCCCAGCTTCCTGTTGATCCTGTTGCAGACAGGCCAAAGGGAGTTCCTGAGAAAGTGGATCTTATACCTGAAACAGATGTTTTTGATACATGGTTCACTTCAGGCAGCTCGCCTTTCCTGGCGATAGAGCTCATGCCAAAGGAAACACAGGAAGAGCTGTTCCCTATGAGCCTGAGGCCGCAGGCGCATGATATAATCAATTTCTGGCTGTTCTATACAATGGCAAAGACACAGCTTATACACAGGAAAAACCCCTGGAAGGACGTCATAATCTCAGGCTGGGCACTTGACCCGCACGGAAGAAAGATGTCCAAATCAAAAGGGAATGTAGTTGTGCCTCAGGATATGATACAGAAATATAGTGCAGATGCCCTGAGGTTTTGGACAGCAGGCAGCAAGCTCGGGGACGACATGCCTTTCCAGGAGAAAGACCTTGTGACAGGGCAGAAGACAATAACCAAATTATGGAACGCCTCAAAGTTTGTACTGATGCACCTTGAGGATTATAGATATGAAAAAGTCGAGCTGGAGATACTGGATAAATGGCTTCTTGCAAAGCTCCAGAAACTGGTTAAGAAGTGCACAGAGCATTTTGATGCATATGAATATTCAAAGGCAAAGCAGGAATTTGAGCTGTTTTTCTGGCAGGTATTCACAGACAACTATCTGGAGCTGGCGAAGGACAGGCTATATAATCCCGGGAAGTATAACAAGACCGCAAGGAAGTCAGCGCAGTTTGCCCTTTATGAGGCCCTGCTTAACCTCCTGAAATTAATAGCGCCGGTGATGCCTTACATAACCGAGGAGATATACCAGCTTTACTTTGCTGAAAAGGAGAAGGAAAAGAGCATCCATATCTCGCACTGGCCTGAATATTCCGAATCATATATTGATAAGAATGCCGAGGAAACAGGGGACTTGGTTGTAGGGATACTACAGACAGTAAGAAAATTCAAATCAGAAAAATCCCTTTCACTGAAAGCAGAGCTGAGCTCAATAATAATCTCCTGTTCAGCATCACAAAGGAAAAAGCTTGAGCTTGTCCTGCAGGACATAAAAGCCATTACAATAGCAGAGGACATAGAGTTCAGGGAGAGCAAGGAATTCTCTCTTGAAATAAAAAATTAATAATTATTAGTTTTACCAGAAGCCTATAAGCAGCACTGCAAACAGCGAGACTATGATTATCAGCATCATGGCGAGCACTTTAGGATGGAAGAGGGTGGCTGCAAAATTCTGCGAGAAGCTGCCTGATGCGACATCGCCGCTCCCGCCTGCAATTACATTGTCAGAGTCAGTTGTCTCATTTCCAAGATACGGCCCCACATCCTGGCCAAGCTTCATGGAGATGCTAATCAGGAACAAAATGACTGCAAAAACAAGGATATAAGTCCCCAGGTTGTTTATTATTGCTGCCGGCAGCTCAGCGCCCACTGACTTAGTGGCCAGTAGCGTGAACATAAGCCCGATTATTATCATGACAAACCAGGGTACAGTCTCCTTTACAATATCTATGACATCCTGGGAGAATATAAGCATCATTGCAACTGCAAATGCCAGCAGTGCATTAAGGCCCTTGACATCTCCGAATGGCTTCTGGACCATCAGTATCGCATAGACCCCTGTAAAGACGAATAGGATTACAAATATATCAGAGAAATGCGATAATAAGGAAATATCAAAAAAGGATGCCATTTAGTGACCTCCGTGGCCTCCGCCTCCTCTGCCTCCGAATACCCCGTTCATTGTTTCCCAGATGCTCTGCCTCCTCTCTGCAGGATGCTGTTCCGCAGTTATGAACCAGACAATTATGCCGAATACAAGTATAGATATGACCATAGATCTTGTCTCAGGGTCAGCAAGGAAAGGCAGATGGCCGAATGTGCCTGCTGAAGAAAGGAAAGTCCATCCGACAGCAACGACTGAAAAAAGCACTACTATCCCGACAAGAGGGGTCCCTGCAATATTTATATCGTTTCCGAACACGCCTATCAGCAGAAGAGTCATCATTGAAGCAATCATCAGCAGGGATACATTCGGAAGTGAGTTGTTGATTATTGTAACCACATCAGGGCCCCTGCCTATCACGTGCGGAATGACCGCTGCTGCAGCCAGCACAAAAGAAACCATGACATTAAACCTGTGCGCCTGCTCTCCGAGTATCCTGGACTTCTGCAGCACTGCAAAGGCTATTGTGAATATAAGCAGAAAAGGCAGCAGGACATCCAGCAGCCCTATATTTTCCAGCATCAATACATAATCTTCAAGCAATGACATTTTCTAATCCTCCTCTTGTTTTATCAGTGATGATCATCCGATTTAGAGTCTCCTGACGAGCCTTTTTCTGATTTTGTTATGTATCCCATCATAAAGATGATGAATATTGTCAGTATGATGGCCCCTGAAACACCGGTGTCGACATTGTTTATTATCCATCCCCATGCGAAATAAAGCCATGGTGTGCCGTCATTTGTCTTTATAGCATGAAGGAAGATTGCCAGTATGCCGGCAAACATCAGCCACATGAATATGCCTCTCCAGGGCTGCTCAAGCTTGTATTCCTCCTTCCCTGTATGGAATACTCCGACAAGCAGCAGGAATGAGACCCCAAGCAAAAGCAGTATTGTAAGGTTTGCAATGGCCTCGTTGACAGCCGCAACAAGCCTTGAGCTTGCCACGACAATGAAGGCAGTGACGAACGCGAACATGCTGTTCAGGTTCTTCTTTGCCATCTCTCTTCCGGCGACTTCCTCAGTGCCGAAAATCTTTGATTTCTCAAGTATGGCGAAAACTATTGTGAATATAAGCAGGAAAGGCAGCAGGACTTCATAAACACCAAGCTTATCGAGGAACTGGATGCCTGTTGCAAATGGGGAGGTAGCATCTACCATATTAGTATAGATTTAGATGTCTGTTTCTATATAAATCTTTTGTTTCTCTGTCTCGAGGAATAGAGGGGAATTAATACAAAATATGGCCTGCCAGTGCTATTTCTTCTGGTACAATTTCACTGAGCTGATTGTTATGCTTTCCAGCCTGTCAGGATCATCGCCTATTTTGCTTCCGGAATATACAAGCCCATATAATCCGCCGATCAGCCCTGTGAGGCCGCCGATGTTACTGGCAATATCAATGTCCGAAACATATTCAACTGCCTGCGGGACAGCCTGATTCACATAAGGGACCTGCTCCAGAAGATCGCCCGCGAACATACCGGCGGTATAACAGAGGGCTGCTCCTGCAGCCTTCAATGCAATGTCAAAGGCTACTTTCCTGAAATTAGGCCTTGCAAATGTCCAGCCATTGCCATACGTTGTAAGAGTCTTCCACTTTTTTTTAACTGTGTCTGACATTAAAAACTAATAATGATTCCTGATGTATATAAATGTTATTACAAGAGATAGTTTAGCTTTGCCTGGCTAAACTTTTATAAATGGCCGGCTTTTACCCAGGCATATGGTCACAAAAACATTCGACAGGCTTAGGAAAGAGATTGAGAACAAAGATAAGACAAGGGAGGAACTCATTGTCGGGTCCAGGCCGATAATAAAAGACTCAAAGCAGGCAATATATGCAATCCACAGGGGTTCTGTTGCAGAAGCGGAAAAGCTCATACAGAAAGCTTCCAGAGGCCTGGATGAGCTCAGAAGACTGCCAGACCAGAAATCAAGCTCATTTGACTCAGCAGTCCAGGAATATGTTGAGGCAGTGACTTATCTGGAATATGTGAAGACAGGTAAGCTTGCTGATGAGAAAGAGATTAATGCAGACCCTGAAAACTATCTTCTCGGCATATGCGACCTGACAGGAGAGCTGGCAAGAAGGGCCGTTTTCTCTGTTGTAAAAGAGGATTTTAAGGAAGTTGAAAAAATAAAAGAGTTTGTTTCCAGGATATACGAAGAATTCCTTAAGTTTGAGCTGAGGAACAGCGAGCTGAGGAAAAAATCAGATTCCATAAAATGGAACCTCAAAAAGATTGAGGAGATTCTTTATGACCTGAAGATAAGAGGGAAGCTCTGATGGAGTTCAAAGAGGCAATCGGGAAACTGCAGAAGTCAAAGGAGTTCAAGGACTGGAAAAAGAACTCCCCTAACTCAGTCCTGACATATGCATTCCTGATGATATCCCCTGATGTTGAAAAGGAATGGCAGGTTGGCTATTTTAACCCGAAGCAGGAGACCATATCCACTTTCACTATTTCTGAAAAAATACACAGGAATCCTGATTCTGAAATGCTGAAAGCCGGGAGCATAAGGGAGCTTGATGTTCCAAAAGTTAAAGTGGAGTTTGACAAAGCGCTTGATACTGCAAGAAGACTGCAGCAGAAAGAGTATCCCGAGCATAAGGCAGAAAAAAAGATGATGATCCTCCAGAAGCTCGGCATAGGCCAGGTATGGAACCTAACCTACATAACAAAGACATTCAAGACACTTAACATAAAGATTGATTCTTCTTCAGGAGAGATACTGAAGCACGAACTTCTTGAGCTGTTCACTTTCAGCAAATAGAAATAGTCCCTGGCTAATGAGTCTGTTTATAAAAATTGCTTGGCTAAAAACTATATATTTGAAATTGATAGATTTTATAAACCAAAAAAATAACTGGAATCCTGTTCTTGAAAAAAGAAATTAAGGGAATTGGATGGTAGACGTAAGGATAGTTAAGGATGACAAGGAGATGACAACCCCGCATTATGTCCATGAGGGCGATGCAGGGATTGACCTTAGGTCTTCAGTCGAATATGTTCTTAAGCCTGGCGAAACATATGCTGTCCCGACAGCAGTCAGGATGGCAATTCCCGAAGGATATGCCGGGCTTGTCTGGGACAAGAGCGGCTATGCAGCAAAGAATTCCATACACACACTGGCAGGCGTGATTGACTCGGGCTACAGGGGGGAAATCAGGATAGTCATGAAGAACTTAGGCAAAGAAAATTTTGAGATAAAAAAAGACATGAAGATTGCGCAGATACTCATACAGCCTGTTGTAAGAGCTAATCTTATTGAAGAAGAAACACTTGATGATACGAGAAGAGGACATGGCGGCTTCGGCAGCACAGGGAAACACTAGAGAGGTAAAAAAATGGCAAAAGCAGAAACAGTAACAAAAAAAACAACAATAAGCTATGAATCAATGATAACAAGCAAGAAGCTCAGCTCTTTCTTTGATGAAGAAGAGGAATAATCTTTAAATATAAATTTTCCTTACTCTTTCCTTATGATAGTTGAGATAGATAATGCAGAAGCGGATGTCCCTGTTTTCGGTAAATCTGTCCAGAAATTCAGCAAATGCAAATACGGCGCGAGCTTCATGGGCCAGAGATCCTGCTCTGTCTTCCACCATGCTTTTGACAACAGCATGGACATACTCCACCACTGCGGAAGCTGCAAGCTTAATGTGGCCGAGCCGACAACAAAAAAAATCAATGTAAGATTTTTCTGAGGCTTTCCTTTATCCTGCTGAAAACCTCTTCCCTGCTTCCCGAGGCATCTATTGTTTTCCAGCTGCCCCTGAACTCAGGCATAGCTGAAATTTCCTTGTATCCTTCAGCTATCTCCCTGAAGAAATCCACCCCCTTTGACTCGAACTTGTCCCCGTCTTTGTCAAATGTTCTCTTTAACCCTGACGCAGGGTCAAGCTCAAAGAACAGGATTAAATCCGGCAGGAAACCTTCAATTGCAGTCCTGTTTATTTCCATGACTTTTTTTATTCCCAGTTTTCTTGCGCTGCCCTGGTAAGCAAGGCTGCTTACTACAGACCTGTCTGATATGATAATTCCGCCTTTTTTCAGCACAGGAGAAACAACAGCCCTCAATGACTGGGCTCTTGATGCAGCATAGAGATAAGCTTCTGTCTCAGCTGCCATTATCTCTTTGTAAGAGGTTCCCTGGACAATCTTCCTTATTGACTCTGAAATTTCTGTGCCTCCGGGCTCCCTCGTCAAAAGGATTTCCCTGTCAGGATACAGCCCTTTTAGGTATTTGTGGAGCTTGGCAGCCTGTGTAGTCTTTCCAGTGCCTACAACGCCCTCCAGAACAATGTAAATTCCTTTCATCAGCGTAGAGATTATATCCTAGTTTAAAAAAATTATGACATTACTATAAAAAGCAATAACTTATTTAAATGAACTAATTCTCCACAAATTCTATGGCGATAGTCGTATAATGGTAGTATATAGGACTGTGGATCCTGTGGAGGGAGTCCGATTCTCCCCTATCGCCCTTTCTAATTAGTTAAGTCCGCTTGAACGAAGTGAAACGGACAGCGTGCCAACCGAGCTACCAGTTGGTCTGCTTCTCCCCTATCGCCCTTTTTTTAAGTGGGATTTCAGCGAAGCTGAATGTCGCACCTGTTTGGATTCTAACCTTACTAAAGGTTAGTCTCCTATCGCCCTCAACCTTTCTACTTATTTACTAACTTAGTTTTCTCTGCAACATACTTGAAGAAAGAGGATACATGCTTCAGCACGTTGTATTCCTGGTTTATGTCCGGATCAAGCACAGGGCAGAACAGGGCAGTGTACACAAGCCCGCTCATAAGGTGGAGCAGTGTAAAAGGTATCTGGCCGCTAAGGCTTGCCATGAACGGCATGTTGAACAGCATGCTTGACATGACAGGGCCTGTAATGAAATCAAATACCAGCACGCTTAAGAGAGTGAACCCGAAATAATGGAGAAGATTGATATCTTTTATTTTTCTGATCAGCAGCCCTGCAAGCAGCGCAACAAATGAATAGACGAGGCTGGTTACAATTGTCCAGATTCCAACACTCCCGGTAATCAGGTCAAAGCTTGCCATTGTTACAAACACGAACAAAATGGATTTCCATATGCTTTCCACTCGGGCAGTAGGAAGCATAACTCCCAAAATAGGGTCATTGTTAGGGAAAATCCTCATAAACCTGAATATGTTTACTGCAATTACAGTGCTGAGGAATTTCCAGATTTTTTTCATCTGAGATACTATACTGGGAGATTATATAAATTTGTTGTTGTTATTCCGGAATAAGTCATATCAACAAAATTTATAACTGCAACCTTAATCCTTTCTCTTATGTTTATAGGACTTGTAGGGAAGCCGTCAGCAGGAAAAAGCACTTTTTTCAAGGCAGCAACTTTGATGAATGTGGAGACTGCCAATTACCCTTTCACAACAATCAGGCCGAACTCCGGAGTCAGCTTTGTCAGGATAGAATGTGTTGACAGGGATTTCAGGAAGCAGTGCAATCCGAGGGAAGGATACTGCAGGGAAGGCATGAGGTACATCCCAGTCCAGCTGCTGGATGTTGCGGGCCTTGTGCCGGGAGCGCACGAGGGAAAAGGCATGGGGAACCAGTTTCTCTCAGACCTAAACCAGGCAGATGTCCTGATACATATTGTTGACATCTCAGGAGGACTGAATGACAAGGGAGAGCCTGTTGCTGCGGGGAGCTATGACCCTGCAAATGACATTAAATTTCTGGAATATGAGCTTGACATGTGGTATTACCAGATATTCGAGAAAGTCTGGAGGAGATTCTCATATACCATAAACCAGACGAGGGAGGATGCAATAAAGGCAATTGCCAAGCAGTTTTCCGGGCTCAGGGTCACTGAGGATATTGTGAAGGCAGTGCTGAAAAAATTTGAGCTTATGGAAAAGCCTATACTGACCTGGACAGATGCTGACCTGAAAAACATTACAAAGGAATTCAGGAAAGAGACAAAACCCATCATTATTGCAGCCAACAAGATTGATGTTCCCGGGGCCGGTGAGAATTATGAGAGAGTAAAGAAGCAGTTCCCCGAGTACAGGATAGTCCCATGCTCTGCTGAATCAGAGCTGGCATTAAAAGAGGCAGACAAGCACGGGCTTATAGAATATCTGCCGGGAAATAAGGATTTTAGGGTAATGGATGAATCCAGATTATCAGACAGCCAGAAAAAAGCCCTTGATTTCATAAAGAAAAACATCCTTGGGAAGCACGGCTCAACAGGGGTCCAGGGCGTGCTGAACACAGCAGTCTTTGACCTGCTTGGCTATATCGCCATCTATCCCGCAGGGGACAAATTAGAAGATTCCAAGGGCAATGTGCTGCCTGACTGCTTTTTGCTTCCTCCAGGCACAACCGCACTGGGATTTGCATACCATCTCCACACTGACCTGGGCAACAATTTCATAAGGGCAGTCGACATAAAGACAAAGCAGTCCGTGAAAAAAGACCATCCGTTAAAGCACAGGGACATGATTGAGATAATACACAGCAAATAAGATGAAGCAGCCAGGAATAATTGTCCAGTAGCTGTTTTTTCCTGCCTAAGAATTAATTTTAAAAATCCCGCCGTATTCTTCTGCGTAATGGACTACAAAGTAATCTCATTTTACAAGTACATCAATATAGATGACCCTGCAAAGCTGAAAAACAGCATAAAGAGATTCTGCGAAGAGAGCAGTATTTTAGGAAGGGTGCTTATAGGAAAAGAGGGGCTGAACGGGGCAATTTCAGGAAAAAAACAGGCTGTAGAGAAATACAAAAAATGGATAGCTTCTGACAGGAGATTCTCAGACCTGACCTTCAGGGAGCAGGAGTATGAGAAAAATGCATACCACAAGCTAGTTGTCAAGATAAGGAAAGAAATAGTGCATTTCGGTGCAAAAGTTAATGTTGCAAAAAGCGGGAGATATATAACCCCGGAGCAGCTCAAAAATATGTATGACAGCGGGGAGGAGTTCATAATAATAGATGCAAGGAATGACTACGAGTCAAGGGTCGGGAAGTTTGAAAAGGCAGTTGAGCTGCCTATAAAAAATTTCAGGGAGCTCCCTGGAAAAACAGGAAAGCTTGAGCACTACAAGGACAAAAAAATAATCATGTACTGCACAGGCGGCATAAGGTGCGAGAAGGCGACAGCATACCTTAACGAGCACGGATTTAGGGATGTAAACCACCTGAAAGGCGGGATAATAGCATTTAACAACAAATATCCCGGCACATATTTCAGGGGGGCAAATTTTGTCTTTGATGACAGGCTTATAGACACGCAGGACATGCTCACAGACTGCGAGATCTGTGGGAATTCCGCAACAAACTATCTCAACTGCCACAACCTTGACTGCGACAGACTGTATGCCTGCTGCGACAAATGCAGGACAAGGCTTAACAGGTGCTGCTCGCAGGACTGCAAAGAATGGCCAAGGCAGAGAAAACAGAATAAATTATACAGTACAATAGGCAGGATTGAAAATTATTACAGGAAGCGGAAAGTCGCCATGGTTGAGCTGAAGCAGCCCCTGAAAAAAAGTTCAATGGTCATAATAAAAGGAAAGACAACCCGGGAATTTGAGCTGGAAGTAAAGGAGATAAGGGATTATGATGACAAAAAGATCAGCCTCGGAGAAGCAGGCCAGCTGGTTACAATTCCTGTCACGAAAAAAGTAAGAAAGAATGATAAAATTGTTATAGTAAGCTAAGAAAGCCCAGCATGACTAGGCCTTCTTTAATTTGTCAATGGCTTCTTTAACGCCTTTGCTTTCATTATCAAGCCATTCTTTGTAGCTTTCAAGTTTGCTGATTTTTTCTTCCTTTGTAAGGAATTTTCTTCCGGTATACTGGTTGTCATCACAGCAGCTATCTCCGCTGCAGCCACAGCAACCATCTCCGCAACATGCTCCATGAGTCATTTTTGTTCCTCCGAATTCCCTATTGGGAATACGATATTGGTGATACGATACTTATTTATATAACTATCGGTTTTCCGATATTAAGGGAATAACCAAAGGTTTTTATATAGGTTTTCCGATACCATCTCTTATGACAAGACATGAAATGAAAGGGTTTCTATCTTTCCTCATAATGTGGTTCATATACAAGAAGGAGATGACGGGGGCAGAGATTGCAATAGAGCTGGAAAAAAGAAAAGGAAACAAGCCGAGCCCCGGCACAATATACCCTGCGCTAAAGGACCTGAAAGACAAGGGGCTTATAAAAGATGACAGGGACAAAAAATACTCCCTCACAAAAAAAGGAGAAGAGGAGCTGGACAGCCACCTGAAAACATTTTTCGACACTTTCTGCGACCTTGATGAAATGAAGTCCTGCTGCAGGAAAAAATAACTTTGGATTTTGAACATGATTCTTGAAAAGCTGAAATCACTGGAGACAGAAAGCATTGGCAGGGGCATACCAATAATAGGCTCTGGAAAGGGCAGGTTCCTCTATGAAAAAGTCCTTGAGGCAAAGCCGAAAAAAGTCCTGGAGCTTGGCACTGCAAACGGATACAGCGGAATAATTCTCGGCTATCTCGGCGCAAAACTCACTACAATAGATGTTGACGCCAGGATACAGGAAGAGGCAAAAGAGAATTATAAGAAATTTGGAGTTAAGGCTAAAATAATAAATGGGGATGCTGTTGAGGAAATAAAAAAACTTGGAGGAAAATTTGACATCATCTTTATAGATTTCATAAAGAGCAAATATATTTATGCTCTCGAAGATGCAATAAGGCTCTGCAGAAAAAACGGGTATATAATTGCAGATAACATAACTTTCCCCGGATGCCAGGATTACAGAAGGGAAGTCATTAACGATGCAAGGCTTGAGACAGAGATAATTGATATTGAAGACGGCCTGGCATCAAGCAGAAAATTATGAGTTTATCTTTGTCTCCCCAATCCATTCATGGTCATAAAACCCTTTTGATATGAGATTTCTTACCAGTTTTCCGGTGTCAGGATTATTTTTTGCTGCTATGATGCAATGCTGGTATGAAAAAGACGTTTCAAGCGCAACAGGAAAATTATTTCCAACAACTATTTTTTCATTCCACCATGGCCAGTCTCTGGTATTTTCCTTTCCCATAAGCATCTCATGCTCCCATTGGTAGAATCCCGGGCATCCGGACTGGATACTGAGAAAATCTGCATCAAGTGCAGTCCCAAAATCCCCAATAAAAGCAGGATTCAGCTCATAAGGCATGCCAAGCAGTATTACGTCGTAGTGCCTGTCAAGCACAGGCAGCATTAGGCGTGAATCAAGGCCACTTCCTCTTATGGTTTTATAATCAGGATGCCTCTTTGAGATATAATCGGTAACGTTCTCTGAAAAATCTATAAGCGTATAATCCTTAATGCCTTTTTTTTCAGCAAAAAGAGCAGAGGGACTGACGCCAGCGCCAATTTCAAGCACTGATTCAGCGCCATGCATCTCATAAATCGCCTGGAAGCTTTCTATGGTTATAGGGTCAGGGCTTACCAAATGGCCAGATTCCAGGAGTGCTTCAGACAGGCCGTATTTCAGGCAGCTTTTGTATATTCCACCTTCTTTCTGGATGGTGCCCTGCTCAAGAAGCTTTGATACAGATATCACTTCAACATCATCATTCACAGCAGGTTCAGATGTGATGACATAATTTTTCTCTTCGGAGACCGGGTAGGCATCGAGATATACCCTTGTTTCCGGAACAATCTTTGAAAGATTATTGTAAAGGCTGGTTCCATATAAAGAGCCTATCAGCGACCTCCTTTGGCTAATCCACTCATCAGTCCCGTATTTGCGGCCAAAAAATAAATCTGGAACCACGGTGCTTACACAAATAACCAGGGAATCTCCCTTTGCCCTTTGATTTTCAAAAGAGGTCCATCTTGCGCCTTTAACATAAATAGATTTTTCAGCCAGTTCAGGCCTGATGATATTCAAAAACTCATTCAGCTGCGGACCAATGCCTGAAAATCCGGATGCCATAAATGCTTCCAAAAGTAAGTTATACTTAAATCTACCCGTATTTTCAAAAAACTATAAAAACAACAGCTTAGTCCTTTAGAAGATGATACGAGGAGTGATTTTCGATATGGACGGGGTCGTGATAGACTCAGGAGAGGTAATATACAGCTCATGGAATGACATATTCTACAAAGAATTCAGTATAACCCTGCCGAGGGAGGAGGTTGCCCAGCAGCTCGGAAAAAGCCCGAAGGATTTTACCCAGCATTTCATAGACAAGTACAGGCTTAAAATCTCCAACGGAGAGCTTGACATTAAGATTGCCATGAGGGAGGATGAGCTCGCCCATACAGTTATGCTGAAACCCGGGATCAAAGAGCTGATGGCAAGGCTGAAAGGGAAATATAAGATGGCGCTTGCGACCGGAGCATCAAGGAAAAATGCAGAATATTATGTAAATAAATTCGGACTTGGCAGCTACCTGGATTTTGTGATTGGAGGCGATGAAGTCAGGGAAGCAAAGCCAAATCCAGAAATATTCTTAAATGCAGCAAGAAACCTTAACCTCAAGCCCGGGGAATGTGTTGTCATTGAGGATGCAATCCTTGGAATAACTGCTGCAAAAAGGGCAGGCATGAAAGTGATATCAATACCGGATGCCTTTACAGCACACCAGGACCACAGCACAGCAGACATGCAGCTGAAATCAGCATTTGAGATTAGCGATAATATTTTGAAAAAACTTGGTGATAATCATGGACAGGAATAAAAATTACGAAGTGAAAGATATTAGGCTGGCAGAGCAGGGAGCGAAAAATATTGAACTGGCAGAGATGTACATGCCTGCGCTGCTTGAGATAAGGAAAAGGTTTGAAAAAGAGAATCCCCTGAAGGGCATAAGGGTCGGGCTTGCCCTGCATGTCACAAAAGAGACAGCAGTGCTTGTGAGGACGCTGATAGCAGGAGGGGCCGATGTTGCGATAACAGGATGCAATCCGCTTTCAACACAGGATGATGTTGCTGCTGCCCTTGCAAAGGAGGGAGTAAAAGTATGGGCCTACAAGGGGGAGAGCACAGAGGATTATTACAGGTATATAGGCTATGTCATAGATTTTAAGCCGCAGGTCACGATTGACGACGGCATGGACCTTGTCTCGGAGATACATAAGAAGCACAAGGAATTAATACCGCAGATTATAGGCGGATGCGAGGAGACAACCACAGGAGTAATAAGGCTGAAGGCAATGCATAAGGACGGCGCGCTGAAATACCCCGTGATTGCCGTGAACGACAACAAGACAAAGCATCTTCTTGACAATTATTACGGAACAGGACAGTCAACATGGGACGGCATATTAAGGGCATCCAATATCCTTGTTTCAGGGAAGACAGTTGTTGTTGCAGGCTACGGAAGCTGCGGCAAGGGAGTTGCAATGAGGGCCAAGGGCCTCGGAGCCGGCGTTATAGTTACAGAGGTTGAAAACTTCAAGGCACTGCAGGCTGCCTATGACGGATTCAGGGTAATGCCGATGGCGGATGCCGCCCCTCTTGGAGATATTTTCATAACAGTGACAGGAGACATAAATGTAATAAGGCCTGAGCATATGAAAAAGATGAAGTCAGGAGTTATACTGGCTAACAGCGGCCATTTCGATGTTGAGATTGACCTGAAGGGCCTGAAGAAAATTTCAAAATCATCAAGAAAGGTAAGGCCGTCTTTTGATGAATATGCTGTTGACGGGAAAAAGATTTTTGTAGCTGGAGAAGGAAGGCTTGTCAACCTTGCAGCTGCAGAGGGACATCCCAGCGAGGTAATGTCAACTTCATTCTGCGGCCAGGCCCTTGCAGTTGAGCACCTTGTAAAGAACAGGGGGAAATTAAAGGCCGGAGTTATAATGCTTCCTGGAGAGATAGATGATTACATTGCAGGACTGCAGCTGAAGGCAATGGGAATCAAGATAGACACACTTACAAAAGAGCAGAAAAAATACCTGAGCAGCTGGCAGGAAGGGACATAATCTTTCCCGGACTTTTCTCTTATTAATGCAATCTCTCTATTTCGTGTTCAAGCAGGCTGCGGTAGACATGAAATGCCACGTTCTGGGGAACCCCATTGAAAACATTCCTGAATTCCCGGGAAGGGTAGTACGGCCCTGAAAAATCCATGTCTAGAGACATTCTCCTGTAATCTTCGCTGTCCGGTGGGCTGCGGGGATCATGCGCAGTCACTTCCCATTCAAGAAGCTTATGGCTGGGACTGAGTTCCCTTAATTTTGGGATGTCTGAAAAAACAATTAGGTTGATGGCAGATATTGCTTCAAGCCCCTGCACGCTTCTAAGAAACTTAAACGCCTCTTCATCCAGTTTAGGAAGCCCATATTGTTCAAGATGTTTTTCATAAGCACTGCAATAACTCTGATAGCCGTTGTCTTCTGCCATTTTCTTCTCTCCCACCTCTATGCCTGGAAAAAGAAATCTTTATTTAAATACATTTTCAATATAACCGCCAGATTTAAATAAGAAAATCCCATTCTTTTCCGGATGGGCTTTTTTGATTTTATAGGGAAAGTGGTTTTCATTGCACTGATACTGTTTGGAATACTCTATTTCACAAACGGCCTTGATTTCCTGAGCGGGAAGATATCGCTTGACCCCGAGGCAATAAGGGCAAGCCCGTATGTAAATAAGATTGTCTATGATGATATTGAGATAAGGCAGTTCACTGCATCAGTTACAAAGGGCTGCCCTTCAGGAGACAAGGAATGCCAGCTCAACAAAGTATTCAGGCATGTTGTTGAAAACTACAATTACTATTCTGACCCGGTTGGGAAAGAGCTTATCCAGTCTCCGTATGAGACAAGGGAAGTCGAGGGCGGGGACTGCGAGGATTTCAGCATACTGATGAATTCAATGCTCGAGTCAATCGGCATAAAAACCTATCTTGTTTTGACTGATGACCACGCGTACAGCTTAGCATGCGGGATAGATCCAGGAAAGCTGAGGGATTATGTTGAAGAATCCATCATTGAGGTATATGCAACAGACAGCGAGTTCAGCAGGGATAATGATATCGTCTATGATGACGGGGATATATACATAAGGGAGACATATAACCTGGATTTTGTCGTGGATTCTTTTACCACATATTATTTCGGCGGGGACGGCAGCGAGATAACAGACCCGTTCCTCAGCGAAAAGCTTGACTACTCCATAACCTTCTCTTCTCCTGTTGATATGTATGTTGTGTCAGGCAGGGGAGAATATGAAAAGCTTGCAAAAAGTGAAACATTTTCAGCATACTCCGAGTGCACTGAGCTGGGAGCATTAAGCGTGGATGATGAATGCACAATAGGAACTTACGGAGGCATAGCAATATCAAATGACAATCTTGAGAGAGTCCATGTGCAGATGAAGCTTGACGTTTACATGAAATACAACCCGCAGGAGTTCCTGAAAGACATTACAATAACTTCCTATTCAATCAACGGCGCCTCATGCGTTGTTCTGGACGGCACGAGCGGGAAATTCGGCTATCCTGGACTGAACCCAGCAGAGCTGAAAGGAAAGAAGGTTGCAGTTGACCCGAAGACGAAAGAGATAATATATCTGGAGTAGATTTACTAATTCAAAATCTTTATAATGTGCATAAGATTCGCAGTTCTCCATGAATAAGGAAAAAAAGAAGCAGCTCCTGAACATAGCAAGGATAGTGGCTATTGTGCTGCTGCTCTATGTCGTACTGAAAGGCATTCTCGTGCTTTCAGTATTAATCCTGCTGAGCCTCAGCATGAGCTACATAATAAACAATTACGGGCTGAGGCAGTACGGGCTGGAGCTTGTCACTTTAGTTGCAGTGCTTACAGGAGTCAAATACGGGCCCGTGCCTTCCCTTATACTGACATTCATACTGATAACATACCACATGCTTGCGGGAGGCTTTTTTGCAAAATATGTTTTCTGGGTCATACCTGCATATACTATTGCAGGCTTCATCTCCGGCTTCTTCCCGGCAACAGCTGTAACAGCATTAGGGCTGTATGCAACGCTGGGGATAAACATCAGCAACACTTTCTTTACAGCAGTAACAAGCCCGGGCTACCTTTTCAAGTACCTGCCGTTCGCAGTGACAAATGTGATATTCAACGTGATACTATTTGCTGTTGCAGCAAGGCCCCTGCTCCTCCTGATGATCTAATAGCCGAACAGGCTGGTCTGCTTTGTATCAACCAGAATGTCGTCAAATTTTGTATTGTAGAAAACAAGGATTGCATCAGCAATCGGCTTTATCTGCTTTTCAATGTAATGCTCATAGTCCAGCTTGTGCTCGATTTTCTGCACAGGCTCAGGCCCGTCGCTTGTCATGACATATGAGATTATGTTCGAGGTAATCTTCTTGAGCTTTCTCGCTGCCTTTACATGCGGCGGTGTTGTCTTTATGTACTTGCTCAGGTCCTTCCTTATTGCCTTCCTGTAGACAAGCAGGTTGTCGTATTTTCCTTTTTTCAGCTCATCAACAAATTTCTTTATGTAATCGACCACTTCCTGCTTGTGGAACACCTTGTCAAGAAGCTCCAGCTGGAATTTTTTCGACAGGTCTGTCCAGTCTCTTCTCACGAATTCCAGTCCCGTGAAATCTATCTTCTCCTTCCCGTCCTTCATCAGCAGGCCGGCATATCTTTTCTTTGCCCCTTTTTCTGTCCCCCTGATTGTCGGCATCATGAACCTGGTATAGGTCTTCTCAAACTCCAGCTCAAGGAAATTGTCCATCTTCAGCTTTGCGACATATTTCTTCCAGTGCTCATTAACAAGCGCCTGTATTTCAGCGCCGACTTTTGCAGCGCCTTCTGCCTTGTCTGCTTTTGTCTCTACAAAAATAGAATCAGTGTCGCCATATATGACCCTGTATCCGTGGTTGTCCACAATTTCTGCTGTTGACTTCACTATGAACTGGCCGAAATGAGTTATTGCATTTGCCATATCAAGGGAATAAAACCTGCACATGGGGTTTGCCAGCACGCCGAAAAAAGAATTCATTGTAATCTTGATGGCATAGCTCTGCTCAGCATTCTTGTCTTTCTTTGCATGGTCCCTCTGCTCCCATAATCTCTGGAGTATCTGGGGGAGTATGCCGTATTTTCTCCTGAATTTTGCTCCGTTAGGGGCAGTTATGACCTGAGATTCCCTGTACTTGCCGTGCATCTCTTTTGGTATGAATGAAAGAGGGTCAATGTTGAATGTCCTCATTATGCTTGGATACAGGCTCTTGAAGTCAAGCACGATTATGTAATCATATATTCCCGGGATTGAATCCCTTACATATCCCCCTATTATCCTCTCTCCCCTTTCCCTGAACTCAGAGGTCCTGCAGACATATCCTCTTTCAAATGTCTCCCTTAGGTAGAGGTTGTCGAGCGAGGCTATAGAAGCCTTTACCCTGTCAAGCTGCATGCCTGTCAGCAGGGAGCGCTGGATTATCAGGTCTATAATGCCTTTTTTCTCAAGTATTTTTATTACAAGCTCTGAATCCTTAAGGTTGTAGTCAGCAAGCTTCTGCGGCTCCTTCTCATACAGCCTTTCAATCTCAGCCCCCTTGTCGACATTATCAAAAACCTCAAGCTTTGATTCCTTCAGTATTGCGGCTGCAGCTGTCTGCAGCTTGTAGTCCCTCAGGCCAATGAAGGAAGTTTTCAGCAGGTCTATTGCATCTAAGGCGACCCTTCCCGGAATCTCGGCAGTTGAGCTTTTGAAAAAAGAATTGTATATCTTTATGCTTCCGGGCCACTCAGCCCTGCCCAGGACAAAATCAATCTTGTGCTCATCGAACTTCTCCTTTATCATCTTCAGGTCAAAGTCAATGAGGTTCCAGCCTGTGATGATGTCAGGGTCATAATTGCTTATGATTTCCTTGAACCTTTCAAGGACTTCTTTCTCTGTCTTGAAAGACTCTGTATTTTTCAGATTCTTTTCAGATACTAAGAGGACTTTGCCGAAATCCCTGCAGTAGAGGGATATTGAATACAGCTTTTTCAGGTCCATTGATGACTCAACATCCAGTGCCAGCACTCTCAGCTCGGGTTTCCATCCTGCCGGCTTCAGCTCAGGCTCTTCATAGATCCTGCTTACATAATTCCCTTTCTTATGCTTACCTTCTATCTCTAATGAGCCCTTTATGCCCTTATCAATCATAAACCTGTAGACAAACCTTATGTCTGCCTCGTAGGTAAGTATATCCTTCTTGTGGAAAACATCCCTCAGGATCGGAACATCTCTCGGCACATCCAGTGTTATTTTCACAACAGGCTCCTCAAAGAAATTTTTCATTTCAGATGGATCAACATCGTATATGATGTCAATATCCAGCTTCTCCAGTTTTTTCCTGTCCTTTTCCCTTATATAGAAATACGGCCTGAATTTGCTTATTGTAAGGAAAGACTCGCCGTTCTCCAGCCTGCCGAAAAGATAGACATGGGCCTTGCCATCAATAATCCTGTAGGTAGGATATACAATGAACCCCTTCATATAGAGGAGAAAAGCTAGCCAAATTTATAAATGTGATGGCACAATTAAAAAAGAGGTGCGGGGGCACCTCTCTACATCAAATAAAGAATAAAACTTATCTATTCTTTCTTTGGTTTGTAGTCTTTGTTTGCCAGGTACATTCCTGCTCCGCCTGCTGCAACAAGCAGTCCAAGCCCTCCGACCCCGGCTCCAGCTGCAAGGGCGAGTTCGCCTGCTGCCTGGTTTGCATGTCCTGCTGAAAGACTTGAAAGCAGGCCAAGTGCCTGGGGGCTCCAGGCTGCCCGAAGCTGACTTTCTATTGGGTGAGTTCTGTCAAGCTGGGCGTAGCTCTTTTCCACAGCTATCATATACTCGCCAGGCTCAGTGTATGTCTCTCCCCTGTACTCCAATGGAAGCTGGTCTTCAGCCAGGGTTACAGCAACCTCAGTGTGCATCACATGGTATGAGATAGTTGCAAACTGGTACATCAGCTCATCACGGGTGTTGACCAACGGGTCTTCTGGGTCAAAATTTTTGTAATTAACAGGGTAGTCCCATTCTCCTTCGAGAAGGTTCATAATATTTTGTGCCCCTTCCGCAGCGCCGCGGTCTACAAGCTCTCCCTCTGCGTTGTAGCTTAAGTTTACGCCCTGTGCTGCATAAAGAGCCTGCGCAGATTCAAGGCCGTTAACAGCAGCCGGCACGCCATATCCAAAGCCTACACCGGCAACCATTAACCCGCCGGCGGCAATAAGGCCCCCCAGTGTTCTCATTAGTTTATTTTTTTTATCCATTATATCCACCTCAGTAAATTATCAGGGCGCACACTGAGATTTAAGACACGCCTTCATACTGTTTAATCTGTATATATTGTATAATCATTAGAAATTTAATCAGAAATACATTTTATAGGATGCGGCTGCTAATCAGATAAAGTACCCTTGGGAATGTCCTTTGGATTAAGAATCAGCACTATTCTTGCAATATCCTCTGTTATGGTAAATATTCTGGCAAGAAATTCAAAGACCACCGGGATGGCGCATTTGCAATTATCATCCTCTCCAAACAGGCAGGGAAACCTTCTATTGTTAAGTATGCTCTTGTCCTCTTCGCGGATACTGTTAATTACAGCATTTGCCATAGTGGTATCATTTTTGTAGAAAGAGGTAATAGCATTCCTGTAATTTTTCTCAAGCTCGCCAAGCTTTGAGGTAAGAAGTTCCCTTTCTTTCCCGCTGAATTTCACAGATGAGAAGAAGCTGGCAATATGCTTCCCGCGGTCAGAAATCTTTTCAAGGCGGTCAGACAAGAGCATCAATAAGGCCAGGTCAGTAGGGGAATATCCCCAGTGCCTTGCCATATTGGCGTTCTGGAGCCCCCGGGTAATCAATTTCATGGTAAAATGGTAAAGGCGGTCAACTTCAGCATCAGCGTCTGAAACAGGCTCACGGCTGCCTTTATGGTTTAGGCATTGTTCAATCTCTGTAAACATTGTTTTGATGATTGTATCAATCCTGCGTATGATTTTCATAGGATTGGTTTCTGAGATATCAATGAATGCTTTGGCGGCTATAAGATCAGTTTTGATATCAAGCACTTCAAGCGCCAGAAACTCATGGAAGACATTCCTTAATTCTTTGGCGCGATTCCCAAAATCCCCCTTAAGGTTTATGATTGAAAAATCATTTACATAGGCAACAAGTATCTGGCGCTTAATCTCTTTGAGGGTCATCCTGCTGACATCAATTGTAATCTCTTTGATCTCCGAGGTATGGTCATCTTCCTTTGGATGGATTCTTAGAGAGCCGTCACCCTCTTCTTCAATACTGATGTTGTCCCCTTTAGAAAGCCTGTGGTTTACAACCCATTGCTTGGGCAGGGTAACTGAAAAAGTCTCCTTCCCCAGCTTTATTAGTTTACGATATTCCATAGTCCCCCGCCTATATATTGTATATACATGAGGATAGCAGTTTGTATATTTAAGAGTTTGTATCGGATTTTGGAATCAGAGGAGAAGCCCAATAAATTCAAATGTTTTAGAGGGGGAACTTTTATTTTTTAATTATTAATTTTCAAGTAGTTACAAGCAAAAGCTTTATAAGGTTTATATCGATTCTCTTGGTTAGGTAACCAAAATGGCAGAATATGGAAAAGTTGAAAATCCAACACTTAATGTTAAAGACTATAAGATGGGAGATTTTGTTCATTGGTTGATGCATGATACACAACCATCATTTGCAGTTGTTACTGGAACAAATGGAGATAATGTTCAACTTAGACATTTTGAAGGAGGATTTCCATTTGAATTATCTAAAACTCCAAAATATGGTTCTATGAGAAAAGCTTCAAGAGATGAATCTTTAGCTCATTTTCATCAGATTTCTAAAATGTTTGAAAAAGAATTTGAGGCAGGTGGACTTTCAGGGGCACTTTCAGCAAGAAGACAACACTATATAAATGGAATAATTTCACAACTTGAAGAAGATGGAAGAAATACATTTTATGCTGCGACTATTGACCCACAAGATCCAATGACTGGAACATATGTTCTAATGGGAATTTATTCTGGTCAAGGTCCAAGCGAACATTTAGAAGGATTAGTTGTAGTACCAAGACTTTCAGAAGGAACAGTTTCTCGTGTTGTTAAAGATACTAATCCAAATGGTTTTGGTAAAATACCAAGTGATGTTTACAATACGCCTGCAACTTCTCATGGTTCGCTTGTTGCATATTGGACATATGAAGTTCCTGAAAAGGCATTAGGGCTTGTTGAAAGTCCAAAAAAATTAGAGCTAAGGTTAGATTAAAAGTTCCCCCTTTCTATTATTAAGGATTTTTGAAAATTGCAATTAATTCATGTTAGTTACTTTTCCCATACGCAAGTGGAGGAAAATTGCGTCCGCAGAGCTGTGTTTAAGTTCCAATCAATTCGGGCGTAGCGAGTATATAATGAATAAAGACACTTCAAATAAGGAAACGAAGCCTACAAAGAACGAGCAAAAAATCTTAAAGTATATCATTATTAGGAGAAAAAATATCAGACACAAGATGTTAGACAATAAAGAATTTGAAGTTGAAAAATTATTCTTATCATAATTAACAAAAATTCCGTAACATTTCTGACGTCCTAAAAATTCTCTTTCAAAAAAGTGCGGATTTTTATGATATTGTCTACAATTTCTAGAACCATATTTATTGTATCTTACTAGCTTTGCTTTATTAATATAGGACTTCTTATATATATTATGACAAAAGATGAAAACCCGGTAAAGATATGTTGGCACTGCAAAAGAAAATTCGATGGTAATTTTTCTATAAAAAATCTGCAGATAGTCTGCCCTTTTTGCAAAAAGCCGCAATCTTCTGTATTTGAAGAGGATTCCCAGGCCCAAATAATAAAAAAGTCAAAGGCCGAATAAAAAAGTCAAAATCAGATTTCAAAAAATCAGAATCTCAAAAAAATACTAATAAATTATAATGGAGGGATAAAAAATGACAAATAGAACAACACATAGATCAAAATCAGGTAAAAAACTATATGCAGTAAGAGATAAAGAAGGGAAGTTCAAAGATATACAAGACTATAAAAGAGCACATAGTCAGGATATGAAAAGAACATCCAAAGCAGAGTTGGACGCTGCAGCAAAGAAGAAAAACAAAAAATAGTGATTTTTTATTTTTCACTAAAAATTTAGATAGTATTCAAGGAACAGAGGTGTTCAAAATGACAATAATTGGAGTATTAATAGGATTTATTATAAGTTTAATCATATCAGCAGCCGTCATATTTTTTGCAGCAAAAATAATGGGGGAAAGAGAAGGGTTTAGCACAGCTTTGTTTGCTGCATTTATTGGATCACTACTATTTGCAATCGTATCTTATCTCATAGGGATGGGGCTGTTGGCATCATTGATTGGCGGAATAGCGTGGCTTATAGCTCTCGGCAGTATATACAACATGGGCTGGCTGAAATCTTTTTTTGTGGCTGTAGTCATATGGTTTTTTTCAGCAATCGTCAGTATGGTGCTGCCTAACCTTCCACAATTAGTTTAAACAAATAAGGTGAAAAACATGGAGAATAATTTTAATAAAAAAGGAGTAGTGTAAAAAACAGGAGGGAGAGAACATGGTACTTAAGTCAATACTTGGAATTATAGCGCTTATTGCTGCTATATGGGTTATTTATGATGTACTAGTAAAGAATAAGAAATTATCAACAGGAATGAAAGTACTTTGGATAATTTGTGCGTTATTTTTTAGTATAATCACTGCAGTAATTTATTATTTGGTTGGCAGAGATTCAAAAAAAGACTTGTTTAAAAATTAAGAAAAGCAAGAGCATAAGAGAAGAGGTCATCATATTATCAATACCCTAAATTCCATAAACGAGAAATAGAAAATGAATATGGATGAATCGCAATTTGAAACCGGAAGAATGGAAGCTTATAAGCGAGATTTCCACAAAACAGGAACTTATCATGATGATGGATCAGGGTATTTTGGAAGGCCAAAAAAATTTGATTTTACCAATTCAGTGGAAACGAGTGAAAGCAAAGAGAGGCTTGTTTTCAGAATACCTCTATCAGAAGTGTCACTTGAGAATCTTAAAATAATATCCTCAAAAGGTCATATAATCGTTCAGTCAGACAAGAAGACAATATTCCTTGACCTGGATCAAAAAATTCGATTTGGCAAACCTATGATATCATTCAAGGATGACATGTTAATAATTGAGTTAAAGAATAAAAAGAAAAATTCAAGATTATTCAAAATCAGAAATAAGTTTTACTCGTACTGATTCTGAGGAATATTGCATTTAACAGGTATTAAGTGCATATCAGCCAAAAACCCCCTTACCCCTTCTTTTTCCGCATGATTTAAATAACTCTTAGAACTCCATAAATTCATGGTAAAGAGAATTGCTGTTATTGACAATAACAAGCTCAAGGATATGGAGAAGAAGAAGCATATCCAGAGCCTGTGCCCTGTCAACAGGAAAGGGGACGAATGCATGTACTTTGACGGTCCGAAGCTTCTGATAGATGAAGCCCTGTGCATAGGCTGCGGGATATGCGTTAATGCAGCTCCTGAGGCAATAAAGGTCATCAATCTTCCTGAGGCGCTTGAAAAAGACCCTATACACAGGTATGGGGAGAACCAGTTTGCCCTCTACAACCTGCCCATTCCTGTTTTCGGGAAAGTAACAGGAGTATTGGGAGTTAACGGCATAGGGAAGAGTACAGCAATAAAGATACTTGCAGGGGTGCTCAAGCCCAATCTCGGGAACATCGGCATGGAGGCGGATATCAGGGACATAATCTCATATTTCAAGGGCTCAGAAGCCCAGCTTTATTTTGAGAAAGTAAGGAAAGGGGAGATAAGGACAGCCTACAAGCCGCAGCACGTCGACATGATTCCGAAGCAGTTTTCAGGCAAAGTCAGAGAGCTATTGGAGAAGGTTGATGAAAAAAAGCAGCTGAAAGGAATTGCTGAGAAATTCGAGCTCAATAAGATACTTGAAAGGGAAGTCAGGCATATTTCAGGCGGGGAGCTGCAGAGGGTTGCTATTGCAGCAACATTCCTCAAGAAAGCCAACCTCTATATTTTCGACGAGATAACCTCATACCTTGACATAAAGCAGCGCATCAAGGTGGCAGGCCATATCAGGGAGCTCGCAGACGAGCATACAGCAGTTATTGTAATTGAGCACGACCTCATTGCGCTCGACTACATGGCAGACATGATAAACATAATGTACGGCAGCAAGGGAGTTTTCGGCGTTGTCTCCCAGCTGAGGCCCACAAAAAATGCAATAAACACTTTCCTTGAGGGCTACCTGAAAGAAGAGAATGTCAGGTTCAGGGATTATAAGATAAAATTCCAGGTAAGGAAGCCGTTCGGCGCAGTTGAGACAGCAACCCTTGTAAGCTGGCCGGACATGGAAAAAAAGCTCGGTGATTTCACGCTTAGGGCAGAGGCGGGTGAAATCAACACCTATGAGAAAGTAGGGGTGCTGGGAGAGAACGGAATAGGAAAGACAAGTTTTGTAAGGATATTGTCAGGCGAGATGAGGCCTGACGGGAAAGAGCTTGATATGAAAGTAAAAGTATCCTACAAGCCCCAGTACCTTGAATCAGGTTCAGATGAGCTGGTCATGGTTGTATTGAAGGATGCAGTCTCCAAATATGAGACAGAGCTTATCAGGCCGCTGGAAATAAAGCCCCTCTTATTAAAAAAAATAAAAGAGCTTTCAGGCGGGGAACTGCAGAGGGTTGCTATTGCACTTTGCCTGTCAAGGGATGCAGACCTGCTGCTTCTTGACGAGCCCTCAGCATATCTTGATGTTGAGCAGAGGCTGAATGTCTCAAAAGTCATTTCAAATGTAGTAGAGCAGAGGAAAATATCTGCGCTTGTTGTTGACCACGACCTGTTGTTCCTGGATTACCTCTCAGACAGGCTGCTTGTTTTTGAGGGAGAGCCTGCTGTAAAGGGCATTGCAAAAGGGCCTTTCCAGATGGAGCAGGGTATGAACAGCCTTCTTAAGCATCTTGACATTACAATGAGAAGGGACGAGGCATCATCCAGGCCAAGGATAAACAAGCTTGAATCTGTGAAAGACAGGGAGCAGAAGGGCAAGGGCAAATATTACTATGCGTAAACTCTTACTTGCAGCAGCGGCAATACTTGTTTTCTTCATCATACTTTTTTCATCCTTGTTTTCCTACATCTACAACACCAATTACTACGACAGAAAATATCAGCAGCATGGTGTCTATGACCGGTTCACAAGGAAAACTGCACTAAATGCAACTGGAAACCTATTCGGATATTTCAGGTCAGAGAACCAGCTTGACATGGATTTTTTCAGTGAACAGGAGGCAAGCCACCTCAGCGATGTAAAGCAGCTGATACAGAAAAGCCAGCAGCTCTATTATATCAGCATAACCCTGTTCTGGATAGCCCTGGTTGCCGTGTACCTGCTCGCCAGGAAAAGCTTTATGAGATTCTTTGCAGACATGATGCTTTATTCCGGCATATTTGCTGCCGCCTTGATTTTAATCTTTTCTCTCATATACTTAGTGGGCGGATTTGATTTCATCTTCATAAAGTTCCACGAAATATTTTTCACAGGCAACTATGCATTCAACCCGGCTACAAGCAACATGAAAGCATTATTTCCAGATGCTTTTTTCAGGGATTTGAGTTTAACGATTGTTTTTGTAACCTTCCTGAAGGCAGGATTGCTGGCAGGAGCGGGTTATTTTTTAAGAACTAGACAACTTCGCCTGTAACGCTCCTCAGCATATGGTCGGTTATCTTCACGTTAAAAAATTCTTTTAATGGCAGCCTGCCCTTGATCCCCACTATCAGCGGATAAGTGCCTATCTGCCTTGCGAATGTTGTCTTGCCGTCATACATTTTTGTATAGACTTCCCTCATTATACTGCCTTTTGGAAGCAGTCGCTGGAGCATGGGAAAGTCAATCTTCTGCCTTATGTCATTCCTCCATTTCCAGTAATATCTCTTGTTTTTCCTCAGGTACTTGTTCCCGAACTTCTTTTCCATGTCTGTTCCCGGCAGTATGGCAGCCTGCCTTATATTTATACGGCGAAGCATCCAGCCGTTGTCATAGATTTCCTGCAATGCCTTCATGTTGCACTCATGCGTGCTTTTGGTCTCATGGCCGAGCCCGTAGATTATGTTTATCCCGGGAAGGAATTTCGGCATGCCGTTTGGCCCCCTTTCAGAGCCAAGCTCATTAAGGATTTTTATTGCCTTCATTGCTACAGGGGGGGTTGTATTCAGGGTATTTTCTTTTACGACAACAGGGTCAAATGATTCCACGCCGAATGCCGCTATGTTGCCCTCAGTGCAGTATTTTACGACTGCCTTTGTCTTCTCGAAATCCTTGTCACCAACAACAAAAACAGGATTCACGTTGTCTATGTGCAGGACTTTGATGTCAGGGCATTTCTCCCTTATCTCTTTCAGCAGCCTTACAGGGTCTTCAATCGAGTAGAAATCGCTCTGCTTTCCAAGCCTGAAATACCTGCAACCCATGTCATAATATAATTTGATCTCCTCAACAATCTCATCAGTTTTCCTGTTCAGGAATTTATTTTTTATAGGCTCTGTGCAGAAACTGCAGTGGCCGATATTGCATCCTCTGCCTGTCTCAATCTCAATTATCCTGTAATCGGGAATCTGCTTTATTATCCCTGCGCCTTTTATTGCATACTCCTGCATCCTGAAAACACCGAATTCAAACCCAAAGTTTTTCACTTCGTCAAAAACGCTCATGTCTCCCTTCTCGAAAAACTTGCCGCCCTCGAGCTGAGTCCCGTAGATTCCGGGACCTGTAAGGATTTTCTTGCAATTTAATTTCTTAAGCAGGGGAGTTATCTCCCTCAGCGTCCCGGGGACTGCTGTAAGGTATTTGCCGGGCACGTGCACGCCGAGATTTACAATAAGCGTGTCTGTTTCATCCAGGATTTTCGTTATGTCCTTTCTCGTCAGGTTGTATATCCTTATGTTGGTCTTGTCTTTTCCAGTCACTTCTTTTACTTTGTTGCCGTAAATCATGTTCAGCCTGAGGTCATCTATTGTGATGTATTTTGGGTCATAGCCTTTTGATTTCAGGATGCCGAAGATGTATCTCGGATAAGTCCCGAGATAAGGAGGCACGCCCAAGCCTGCTGCCTCATCAGTATAGCAGTCAAGTATTGTGTAGTTCATTGTTACCAGAGAAATATGGATAGTTTTATAATTTATTGGAAAAATATCAAGCATATGATTTCCATTGTCATTCCCACGCTGAACGAGGGGAGATACCTTCCAAAGCTGCTCGGGTCCATAAAAAAGCAGACCTATAAGGATTATGAGCTCATTGTGTCTGACAATTTTTCTAAAGACAATACAAGAAGAATAGCGAAGAAATACGGCTGCAGGGTTGTTGACGGAGGACTGCCCGGGAAGGCAAGAAACAACGGCGCAAAGGCAGCGAAATATGACCTGGTGTTTATTGATGCTGATATAGTGCTGGCTGATAAAAGCTTCCTGAAAATATTTCTTGAAAAAATAAAAAAAGAAAACCTGGACATAGCGACGTGCAAGGTCCTGCCTGATTCCGGCAGACCGGATTACAGGTTCTATTATTTCCTGAAAAACTGGTTCAATAAAAATAATCCAATGAGGCATATCTCAGGCCAGTGCTTCTTCATAAAAAAAGAATTGTTTGAGAGCATAGGCGGATATGACGAGACCCTCCAGCTTGGAGAGGAGCATGACCTTGTAAGGAGGGGGCTGAAGCACAAAGCCAGGTATAAATTTCTTGCCGGCCATTCTGTAATCAATTCAACAAGGCGGCTTGAGAAAGAGGGATTCTTCAGGCTGCTGTTCAAGTCCGCCTGCTCTGAGCTCTATGCAGTATTTTTCAGGAAGATAAAGAGAAAGCTCTTTGATTATGAGTTCGGAAATTATCAAAAATAACTATTCAAGCAGCAGCATAGAGGCCATTATGGCGATTCCCGCCACTATCCCAAGCAGCTGAAGGGCTGATTTCCTGACTTCTGTCTCTTTATGCAGTTCAGGTATAAGGTCGGAAGAAGCAATATATACAAAACCGCCTGCAGTTACGGGTATCAGCATCTGCACAAATCCTTCAAGGCTGCTGCCTATTACAAGCACAATAAGCGCTCCGATTACTGAGGTGAGAGCGGAAAGGAAATTGTAGAAAAGCGCCTTTGCCGTTTTCATGCCGCTGTGAAGGAATATGGAAAAATCCCCTATCTCCTGGGGGATCTCGTGGAGGACAACTGCCAGTGTTGTGGCAAACCCTATCCTGAAATCTATCAGGTATGAGCCTGCAATTATCATCCCGTCTATAAGGTTGTGAAGGGCATCTCCCACAAGGTTCATGAATGCAACAGGATGCGGATGATGCTTAGATGTCTCGATATGACAGTGCCTCCAGTGTATGAATTTCTCCAGAATAAAAAATATGAGGACGCCTCCAAGCAGGGAGAGTGAAACCTGAAGCGTGAAGCCGGTCTCTTCTATAATCTCAGGGAGCAGATGTATAAACGCATCTCCCAGCAGGGCTCCTGTTGAGAAGCTTACAAGAAGCAATATCATTCCTTTCAGCCTTTCCTTTTTCAGGGCCAGTGTCAGAACCCCAGCAAAAGAAACAAGGCTTACCAATACTACGCTTGCCAGAGATGCAATCCACGCGTCCATTTTGGCTCTTATGCAGTTGCAGGAAGTATATAAATTTATATAGTAAGATGGCAACAGGAAAAATATGTGTATCTTATGCATGGGTTCAGTCTGCACTAATGTGGGGTTGTGCCAGCCGGTCATATACAGCTATTTCAGCACCCTGCAGTATTTCATTGCCCTTGGGATTGGGGCCGCTATTGGCATAACTTACAAGGCAAGAGATAAAATAAAGAATTTTTTCAGGGGATTAAGAAGATAAAACATCCCTGACTATCTTCACAACCTCATCAACATCCTTCTTTGTAAATATCAATGGTGGAAGGAACCTCAGCACTGTCGTACCTGTAGGAATTATTATGACGCCTTTGTCCTGCAGGTCTTTTGCGTATTTTGTGTTCTTTGTTTTCAGCTCTACTGCAATCATCAGCCCCAGGCCGCGGACTTCCCTTATTACAGGAGATTCAATTGTTCTCAGCTGTTCTATGAAATATTTGCCCACAGAAGCAGCATTCTCCAGTATCCTGTGCTTTTCAATATAGTCAAACGTTGCAAGCGACGCAGCGCATACAAGAGGGTTGCCCCCAAAAGTGTTTGTATGGGCTCCTGAAAATAATTTTGAGGAGATTTCCTCTGTTATCAGCACTGCTCCCATCGGAAGGCCGGAGGCGATTCCCTTTGCCATGCATATCATGTCAGGCTCTACATTGAAATGCTCTATTGCAAACAGTTTTCCTGTCCTTCCCATTCCTGACTGTATCTCGTCAATAACAAGCAGGGCATTGTTCTGTTCGCAGAGCTTTTTCACCTTTACAAAGAAATCTTTGCCAGGAATCCTGATTCCGCCCTCTCCCTGTATGGGCTCGAGGAAAACAGCTGCAGTCTTTTCGCTTATAACTTCTTTTAATGAATCAATATCATTGAATGAGAAGTGCTTAACATCCTGAAGCAGGGGCTCATAGGGCTCATTGTATTTTTTCAGGGTGCTTGTCAGGCTCAGTGCTCCGATTGTCTTTCCGTGGTAGCCCATCTTTGCAGCAATGATCTCAGTCTTTCCTGTTGCCAGCCTTGAGAACTTTATGGCAGCCTCGACAGATTCAGTTCCCGTGTTGCTGAAAAAGACTTTTGTAAGATTCTTAGGAGAGACTTCAATTAATTTCTTGGCTATGAGCGACCTCTTGTCATTTGTAAAAGAGCCATGCAGGTTTGTTATTCTTTCAAGCTGCTCTGCAACCGCCCTGTTTATCTCAGGGATATTATGCCCGAGTATGTTGACTCCCATGTTTGAGAAGCAGTCATAATATTTTTTCCCTGTTTCGTCATATACATAGATTCCTTTTCCCTTTACTATTGTCAGTCCCCTGCTTCCGTAAGTTGGGGCAATGTATTTTCCTGCCATTTCCTCATAATCCATTTTCAATCACAGTTCCTTTTCCTTCTAATGCATCTTTAACAGGATGCTCTGTCCTGCCGTCTGAAATCAAAACCCTGCATTTTCCTGATTCAAACAGCTTCCTCAGGCTAAGCATCTTTCTTTTCATCCTGTCATCAACCTGCGCTTCCCTTTCTTTAAGCTCATCAGCAGACATTTTCTTCACCAATGATTTCGGGTCATCCCTGTTTTCCAAAAAGCCGGGGGCTTCTATTAATTGTATGACAGTATCTGCTTTCATAGTGTCCTTCAGCACATTTACTATGTCATCATTCTCTGAGTTTATGGCAAAATTATTCTCGTCAATTATTGGTATGCATAAGACCGGGGTATAGCCGTTTTCCAGCAGCAGGTCCAATAGCTCTTTGTTTATCTCCTTTGGCTTGCCGGAGAAATCCCTTACAATTTTCTGCTTTGAGCCTTCTTTTATCCTTATGCCTGTGTTTCTTTTTCCCCTTATCAGCCTGCCGTCAATCCCTGAAAGCCCGACAGCATTGACTCCGTGCTGCTGGAATATCTCAACAATCCTCTTGTTTCTTAAGCCTGAGTAAGCCATCATTATGCTGTCAATTGCACCCCCATCTGAATAGACACTGGAATATCCAGAAACAGACTTAAGCACTTTCTTTTCTTTTCCAAGCTCTTTCATCAGCTGATCGCGGTGGTAATTGGCGCCGTGGACAACAATGACCTTTTCTTTAAGTCCTGCAATATCTTCTGCAACTCCATCTACATTAATGTCCTTCCCTCCGCCGATTTTTATTATCATAACCATTTTCTACCACACCAGTATTGCATTATTCGGCACATTGCTCCAGTCAGTCTCTCCGGGATACGGGTCTGAGCACACGAGCAGGTCATGGCCTGTTTCCTTGTAGTGCATTGTGTAATACTCCTTGTCTTCCTCGAATGTCGTGTTCAGGTAGACATTCTCTTTTGTTGCGACAATTATATTCATGCCCCTTATGTGCCTGCTCTTCTTCTTTATCAGGGAGACGCCCTTTACAAATGCCTGGATTGTATCGCCGTTGTCAAACCTTTTGAAGAAGTTGAAAATCTTCTCAGCGCCTATCCTCCCTTCCTCTTTTATCCTCACTCCCTGCAGCTCTCCGTTGAATATGAAAACATACTTCGGGTCGTGGAAAGGCATGTTGTTTTCTATGAAAATCCCCTCGTCCTTGAAAGCGCTCCTTGCATGGGCTACAAGCATCTTTGTCTTCCCGAACTGCGAGAGGTCATCTTTCCAGACAGGGTTGATGTTCTTGTAGTGCTTCCATTCATTTTTTTCATCAAGGTATGAGCAGCCCCAGCCGTGCCCCTGGTATTCTTTGCTGTTTTTTGAAATGGCTGCGAAATTCTTAAGATGGGTCTCAATATCAAACACATTCTCTGATTTCACTAAAAGCAATCTGCACATTTCAGCCTCTTTATACAGGATGCAATCCAGGGAATTCAAGCCCTGCTGTCTCAGGGAGCCCGAACATTATATTCATGCACTGGACTGCCTGGCCTGCTGCCCCTTTCATCAGGTTGTCTATCGCGCTCATGACAACCAGCCTGTTGGAGCCTTCATCAATCTCAAAACCTATGTCGCAGTAATTTGTCCCCCAGAGTATTTTTGGCTCAGGATACCTGTAGATACCTGTCTTTTCCTTTACAATCCTTATGAAAGGCTCATCTCCGTATTCCTTCCTGTAAATCTTCCAGATGTCCTTGTCCTGCAGCTTTTCTTTCAGGAAGACATGGCCTGTCATCAGGATTCCCCTCACTAAGTCTGTGCTTGTTGCGCTGAATCCGAAATATCCGGTGTTAAGCTCCTGCATTATCTCGGCCATGTGCCTGTGGCCTGTCGGCCTGTAGCTTCTAAGCACGTCTTTTCTTTCAGGGTGGTGGCTTCCGGGATTCTCCTTATTGCCTGCTTCAGATGAGCCGCCTTTTACCTCGACAACTGTTTTTGCTGCATCAATTAAATTATTCTTGTATAACGGGTAAAGTCCGAGTATTGTTGCAGTCGCATTGCATCCTGCGGCAGCCACATAATCTGCTTTCTTTATCTCTTCCCTGTGAAGCTCAGGGATTCCGTATACAAATTTCTTCAAAAGCTCTGGCCTGGGATGGTCAAACTCATACCATTTTTTGTAATCCTCTTTATTCCTCAGCCTGAAATCGCTTCCCTTGTCAATGACTTTCTTTGCCTTTGACATTATGAAGTCTATTCTCTCAGAGCTTACCTTGTGAGGAAGCCCTACAAATATTACGTCAACATTTTCAAGCTCTTTCATGCTGCTGAATTTCAGCATTGTCTTTCCCCTTAAATTGGGATGGACCTGATGCACGAACTTTCCTGCATTGCTTTCTGATGTTGCCTGCACTACCTCGACATTCGGATGTCCAAGCAAAAGGCGAAGTGCCTCTCCGCCCACATATCCGGACGCTCCTACAATTGATGCCTTAATCTTTTCCATTCTTTGCCACCTTCAAAACATAATCAATCATCTTCTCTGGAATATTGACTCCGGTAGCTGTAATTGAATTCCTGAATTCCATTGTGTGGTTTACTTCATTTACAACCAAGCCTTTCTTTGTCTCAAAAAGGTCAATCGCAAGTATCCCTCCTCCGACTGCCTTTGCTGCCTTCCTGCATATCTCATCAAGCTCTTTTGTAACAGGGCAGTTGCTTGCTTTTCCCCCTCTTGCTGTGTTGGTTATCCAGTGCTCTGAGCTCCTGTAGATTGCGCAGATTGTTTTTCCGTCAACAACAAAAGCCCTTATATCCCTGCCCGGCTTTTCCACATATTCCTGTATGTAGAATACTGAATGCTGGACTCCGCCAAGCACTTTCTTGTGCTCTATCACGGCCTCTGCTGAGTGCCTGTCTGTTATCTTTGAGACAAGCCTTGCCCAGCTTCCGACAACCGGCTTTATCACGCATGGGTAGCCCATCTTCTCAACTGCCTCAAGCGCAGTCTCAGGGGTGAATGCCATAATTACTTTTGGAGTCGGAATCTTGTTCTCTGTTAGTATCCTGCTGGTTACAAACTTGTCCCCGCAGTTTTCTGAAACAGCACTCCTGTTCACAACAGGAATCCCGTAGCCTTCAAAAATTTTTGAGATGTATAGTCCCCTGCTGTAGGATACGGACCTTTCAAGTAAGACATCTATCTTAAAATTGTTTTTTGAAATGTCAAAAAATTCCGAGCCGTCATCTATCTTGACAACTTCCACATTTCTTTTTCTCAGCTCCTGAAGAAGCAATTTTTCTTCTGGCCTTATTATTGAGTAAAGGAATCCTACTTTCATTTTATCCTCCGTGCGACTGCATCGCCTGCCTGCTCTGTTGTCAGCTTTCCTCCTAAATCCTGTGTTACATCCCCTTCTTCAATTGCTGACATCACAGCATCCCCGACTTTTTTGGCTGCTTCATCTTCTCCCAAAAATTCAAGCATCAGCTTTGCAGCCAGTATTGCTGCAGCCGGGTTTGCTACATTCTTTCCTGCATATTTAGGCGCAGAGCCATGAACAGGCTCAAAAACTGCCTTTTCTTTTCCTATATTTCCAGAGTATGCCAGCCCCAACCCTCCGACGAGCATTGATGCCTCGTCGCTCAAAATATCCCCGAACATGTTGGTTGTCACAATGATTTCAAACTGGCCGGGGTTTTTTATGAGCTGCATTGCGCAGGCATCCACAAGCATCTCCTGCATCTCAATAGCCGGATATTCTTTGGCTATCTCCAGGGCAACTTTCCTGAACAGCCCGCATGTCTCCCTCAGCACATTTGCCTTGTGGACAACAGTGACTTTCCTGAGGTTTTTTTCTCTGGCAAGCTCAAACGCATACCTGATAATCCTTTCACTTCCCTTTCTTGTGATGATCATCTCTGTTACTGCTTTGTTGCCGTTATCCTCTACACGCTCAACTCCTGAATAAAGGTCCTCTGTGTTCTCTCTGACAATATACATGCTTATCCCCTTCTGCGAAATCTCATGCGGGAAGGACCTGCACGGCCTCAGGTTGGCGTAGAGGTCAAAGTGTTGCCTCAGCCTTAAAATTGCTGAGGAGTAATTTTCGATATTCGGCGGGGTTGTCACAGCTCCGAACAGCGTTGCGTCTGCCTTCTCAACTTTCTTGATTGTTTCTTCAGGCAGGGCATCGCCTTTTTTCAGGTAGCAGCCGTATCCTATTTCCCCGTAGGTGAATTCAAGCTCAAGAGGCAGGGCTTTCAGTACCTTTACTGCCTGCTCAACAACTTCAGGCCCTATTCCGTCTCCCGGCAGAACGCAGATTCTGTATTTCATTGCAGCTCCTCTATATTGTGGCTCTTCAGGAAATTCACAATGCCTCCTGCGTTCACTATCTTCAGCACGAATTCAGGAAGCGGCTTTGCCTGGAATTCTTTCCCGTTTGTTATGTTTCTTATTATCCCTGTTTCAAGATTGACATCAAACTCATCCCCTTCTTGAACATCATCATAGACATCGCATTCAAGTATTGGCAGGCCTATGTTGATGGCATTCCTGAAAAATATCCTTGCATATGATTTTGCGATTATGCACTTTGCCCCAGAGCCCTTTATTGCAATGGGCGCGTGCTCCCTTGATGAGCCGCAGCCGAAATTATCCCCTGCAACAATCACATCTCCCGGGTTTACAGTCTTTGCATAATCCGGCTTTACCTCGCAGAACACATTTTTTGCCAGCTCTTTTTCGTCTATTGTGATGTTGTATCTCGCAGGTATGATTACATCAGTGTTCACGTTGTGCCCGAATTTCCAGACTTTGCCCATTTTATGCCCTCATGTATTTCCTTGGATCAGTTATCTTTCCTTCTATTGCCGTTGCAGCAGCTGCAGCAGGGCTTCCCAGATATATCTCAGCCTCTGCGCTTCCCATCCTGCCCACGAAATTCCTGTTCATTGTTGTGAATGCCTTTTCTCCCGGCGCCAATAATCCTGCGTGCCTGCCGATGCATGCCCCGCACCCGGTTACTCCGATTGTGACGCCGGCATCCTGCAGGATTTTTACAAGCCCTTTGTCTATCATTTTCTGCAGCACATTCCTGCTTGCAGGATTTACCAGTACCCTTGTGAACCTGCTGACTTTCTTTCCTTTGATTATGTCTGCAAATATCTCGATGTCCTCATACCTCCCGTTTGTGCATGTTCCGAGGAAAACCTCATCAATCGGAAGCCCCTCGACATCCTTCAGAGGCCTTGCATTATCAACATCGGGATGGCATGCAACCTGGGGCTCTATCTCATCAACATTGATTTCTATCTCCCTCTCGTACCTTGGGTTTACAGGCACTATTTTTTCAAACGGTCCTTCTGCCTTTGTCTCATTCTCCAGGAATTTTATTGTTGTGTCGTCTACCGCTATCAGCCCGCATTTTGCCCCGATTTCAGTTGACATGTTCGGGAAGATTATCCTTTCGTGCATAGGCAGCCTGTCAATGTATTCCCCTGAAAACTCAACGCTCTTGTATGTTGCGCCGTCCATCCCAAGCTTTCCGGCAACGTAGATCATGACATCCTTTGCATAGCTGCCCGGCAGGTTTTTTCCTGTCAGCTTTATGTGTATTGTCTCAGGGACCCTGAACCATGTCTTCCCTGATATCCATGCCACTCCGATCTCTGTTGAGCCGAAGCCGACCCCGAAGCAGCCGAAAGCCCCGTAGGTATTGCTGTGGCTGTCTCCTCCGATGATGATTTTCCCAGGAGTCACGAAGCCCTCTTCAATCATGACCTGGTGGCAGATTCCCTGGTGGTAGAAATTCTTTATACTCTGCTCTTTCATGAAATCAACTATTTTCTTCTGGGTCTCGGCAGCCAGCACATTTGGGGCAGGATATGCATGGTCAAAATGGATGACAACCCTGTCCTTGTCCATGATCGGCTTCCCTATATCCCTGAACGCCTTTATTGCCAATGGTGAGGTGTTGTCATGCGTCATCATGTAATCTACATCTACCATGACTATCTCGCCTGCCTTTACAGGCCTTCCGAGCTTCCTTGAAAAAATTTCTTCTACAAGCGTTCCCATTTTATCCCTTTCCGTTTATGCCGTTATGCTTTTTCAGAACTATCTTTGTGCTGGTCTGCTTTATCCCAGGTATTGTCCTGAGCTCCTCTAGAAGGTTGTTGAGCTCCGCAGTGCTGATTACCTCGGCGTAGGCAGAGATATCATGCTCTCCTGTAATCTCAAAGACGCTCTGTATGTACTTGAAATTCTTTAAGTGCCTGACAACAGAAGTCGTATACACATCTGTCTCGACCGATATCAGGATAAGCGCATTTATGTTTTTTGGTATCACTTCATTTGTCTTGCCTGTTACTCTTTCAGCTATCTCGAGTATGTCTGAATCATGGAGAATCTTCCTCTCGTCCCCGATATGCTTTATTTCCGCTACAATAAGCTTCAGCTCGTCATCGCTTACTTTTATGCTGTAGTCGTCAAGCTTTGACTGCACTGCCCTTTTTCCTGTGTACTTGTCAACAATGATTTTCCTTTCCCTTCCTATCAGTGCAGGGTCGAATGCCTCGTATGTCTTCGGGTTCTTCAGGACCCCGTCAGTGTGCACTCCAGACTTGTGCGAGAATGCGTTCTGGCCTGTTATAGGCTTGTTGGGAGCTATGAAAAACCCTGAAACTTTTTCCACATATGATGACAGCCCCGGGAGATACCTGATTTTGTATCTTGTTTTTTTCTCAAGTATGTGATACGACATTATGACTTCTGAAATATCAGGAACGCCTGTCCTTTCACCGAGCCCGTTCACGGTCACGTGGATGCAGTTTGCCCCTGCCCTTATCCCTGCCATTGCGTTTGCCAATGCCAGCCCAAAATCATTGTGGCAGTGGACATCCAGCTCGCAAGGGAACAAGGAATCCTTAAGCTCCTTCACCTGGTTGTAAAATAAATGCGGCTGCATTATCCCGAGAGTGTCTGCAACGCTTATCCTGTCAGCTCCTGCCTTTATTGCAGTGTTGCATGCTTTTGCAAGGAAATTTAATTCTGTCCTTGTAGCATCCTCAGGCGTGAACCTGACCTTCATGCCTTTTTTTCTTGCATAGGCGACATGCTCTTTTATTATCTGCAGAGCTTCTTTTCTTGTCTTTTTTACTTTTGTCTGCAGGTGGATATCTGAGGTCGGGTATAATATCACTATCCTGTCAACCCCGCATTCCTTTGCCTTGTCAATGCCTGCTTTTGTTGCAAGCGAATGCGCCAGTATCTCAGCCTTCAGGCCAAGGGAAGCTATCTTTTTTATTGCCTCATAGACTTTCGGGGAGACGCAGGGGTCGCCCGCCTCTATCATGTCCACCCCGATTTTATCGAGAAGCCTGGCTATCTCTACTTTTTCATCAACTGTAAAATTTACGTACGGGGTCTGCTCCCCGTCCCTTAAAGTAGTATCAAGAATCCTGAGCATCTACTCTCCCCAGTCTTCCTCTTCCTCGGGTGCAAGAACAAGCGCAACAGGATCAACAGATGCCACCTCTAAATCTGCTCCGCAGTCAGGGCAGGTAAGTATCTCCCCTTCTTCAACATCACTCGCGGTCTGCACATCTGCACCGCACTCAATACATTCAGCCATTTTTACATTCTCCCTCCTATGTTTTTTCATATCGAAACATTTATATAATATATTAACATGTTGTTATAAAATTAACATATTTCAAGGAGGAAAGTTATATGAATATTTCATACATGACGAAGAAAATACTGCAGGAGAGGCCGTTTATCCATGAGGCCCTTGAGAAAGATCTGGTCAATGTGGTTGCCCTGGCCGAGCTCATAAAGCCGGATATAGAGAAGGAGATCGGGGAAGTAAAGACTTCTGCAATCTCCATGGCAATAAGGAGATACATGGAAAAGGAGAAGAGCGCATTCTACAATAAGGTTACTTTAACCAAAAAGTCTGATCTGCTGATAAAGTCTAATCTGTTTGAGCTGTCTGTGCTGAAATCAGCCGCCATATATAAAAAACTGATACAGCTCTACAACATAGTCAATTTTGATGTGGGCGACACGCTGAATATAATACACGGCAATTATGAGATACTTATTGTGAGCAATGACAAGTACAAGGAGAAATTCCTTGAAGTCCTGCACGAGGAGAGCGTGAAATCAGTCAAGGAGAACATGGCTTCGATTTCAATCAAGATCCCCAAGGAATTCATTGACAAGCCGGGGTTCTATTATGCCATTGCGAAAATCCTTACAATGCAGAACATCTCAATTGCCGACATAGTCAACACAGAGACAGAAGCCACATTCGTGGTTGAGGACCGCTTTGTTTCCAAAGCCTACAATGCGCTGAAGCAGGAGATGAGCGTGGAGTATTATAAGAAATGAATACTTATTTATTTCATATTATCTATTAAATCTTTGAGAGTAAATGCATTAAATATTATACTAAATGCAACCTGTATAATAAACAAACTTTTTAGTTCATTACCAATAAAGTAAATGCCACCTAAATCAGCAGAATATTGAACTAAAAAAGTGAAATATACATAATCCCATAATGAAGAGATAGTGACACCAACAGGTGTAATGAAATCATTATTAGGAAACACATCAATAATATTATAGCTATAGGCAAATAGTAGAATTATAGAGAAAGATAAGAGTAAATATGAACTAAGTAACACAATAAAACCTCTTTTAGCTTTTTTTGCTAAAAAAACATTTCTAAAGCCATATAGGATTATCCCTAAGAGTATTATGGCAGGTATAAATACAAGCAGTGAAACTGCAATTATAATTTCATTTGAAATAGCAGCTAAATAAGTTATTTCCAATAGTATTAAAAGACCAATAATAAAGAAATTATATGCTTTTGAAAAGAGATAGGATTCCCTCTTTGATGTTATTTTTATTGTGTAAATCCAATATGTTATGATTAGAGGGATAAAACTAAGAGCTTTCCAAAACTTTCCTAAATCTTTGGACCAAATAAGCCAAAAAGCAAATATACTTATGGCAAGAATTCCAAATTCTTTATTCCAAAATTCTTTTTTTAGCCCAATAAAAAACATATTAGCTCTCACTTTTTCCCAAAAAGATTTCTTTTTTTTCTTCGCCATGTTTATTTATTATATAACTGTGTCCTTAACACATTTGCCACTTTTTTTCCTGACTCTGACTTAATTTCTGGAATCCTGATTTCTCCCCGGGCATTAGAGTAAGTTTTTTTGGAGGGTCTATTGGAGATTCAGATTCTATAATCTCTTGTGCCTTCCTTATATGTCTTTCCTCGTCTTCTACAACTTCAGTAATTACAAGTTTGTAGCCGCATTCACCACAAAACCTAGATTTTTCCTTTGTTTTCTCTCCGCATTCAGGACAATATTTTGGCTTTTTCTTTCCCATATTTATTCACATTGCTCTTCTGTACGATATTCTGTTACTGTCTTATACTTGGTCACCTCTTTGAATTTAGTGACCACTCTACTAAGTGTCTTTTTAGCTGGGAATACTTTGTGATATGAATTAAAATCTTCTCCAGCATCTATATCATACTCTTGAATGAAAGTTTTTGTTTCGCTAGGCATAATATATTGACTTGAACTGAAGCTTTTTCCCCCACTATTTAGTGTTTCAAAAGTTTGTTCAACAGTAAACAAACCAGTTTCAGAATCAACATTTCTTATTTCAACTACGCTTTTTGCCCACATATCAAAAAAACCATGGAGGGCGGTAGTCTTATATGCACTAATCTCCTCATATTTCATATCAACATCATATTCCTCAATTGCCTGATACGGTTCTTGATCTATATACGCTTCTTGAACTTCATATGGAACCTCGACCATCTCACATTTTTGGATAGGATTTACAAGTTTTATAGAATTGCCGGTTACATCATTATCATTATTATTTAATCCTCCATTTGTAGTGCATCCTGCTAATAGAATTAAACCCAAGATAGAAACTAATAGTATATCCTTCATACGAATCCCCCCAAACATTAATGTGAGGTAAAGATAATTTACTTATATTCTTTTCCATCCAAAGCCTTTTTAACCATGCAAAACATATACAATATATGACACTTGTAGAAGCCAGCATAACATCATGGTACAGCAGGGGAGGGGCTTTTGAGGCATACAGAATGGAATGCGAGGTCCATCACGGCTTTGGCAGCGAGATGAATTTCACTGACCCTGCCAAGATGGCGTCTGAGCTGGTATTTAACGTCAGGCTTTCTGAAGCAGCTGACCCGGTTTACAGGATTGTTCTATGGGAAGGGCATCACCCATTGGATAAATACTTAGAGAATTGCGGCCATATAAGATATACGCAGAGACCTGAAGACGGGCTGAAAAAGACAATTGAAGCATACCTGAAAGACCCGGAGCTTATTGCAGCTGCAAAACAGAGAGCAGACAAGATATTAGACCCAGAATCGCTTAATAAGATATTTGTGTACGATGGTCTGGGCGGATAAAAATAAGAATTTTCTCAACAGAAAATCTTCTATTTAAAGAGTTGGGCAAACCTTTTTATCCCTGCAAACCATACTATATGCTATGGCAGATGTGAAGATAAGGATAGCTGAAGGCCGCAACAGGGACGGCAGCTTTGACTCCTACAGCCTGAGGTGCAGGATAGACGGCAAGCAGGCTACAATCAACTACCTGACCGACATAGTGGAAATGGCCAGTGACGTCCTTTTCAAGGTCTATTTCTTAGGAGTGGAAAACCCGGAATACAGCATAAAGCTCTGGGAAGGCACCCATCCTCTGAAGGACTGCCCGGAAAACTGCAGCCATTACAGGTATACACAGAAGCCGCAAAACGAATTAAAGGGCGGCCTTGAAAGATACCTAAATGACCCGGAGCTCAATGCAGCCGCAAAGGCAAGGGCAGAAAGGAACGCAGCAAACCTCAAGGCAACCTACATCCATGACGGGACAGGCGGATAAAAACAAAACAATTATTAATAAAAAAATTCTATATATGCGGAATGCCTGAAGAGATGGGTGTTGAGGAAGAAGTAAGACAGATAACCGAAGGCATAGAAGTTCTTGACAAAAAACTCAGGGAAGCCCCGCATGTGCTGATACAGTATGAGAAACTTCTCGACGAGGCTGATGAGATAGACCCTGTTGCAGGGTACTGGAGCGCAGAGGCAGAAGACAGGACACGCAACCAGCGTTATTTCTGGCTGGGCCAGATAAGGGAGGAGATAGCCACAAGGATACTCGGCATGGACCCTGACAACCTGAAGGCATTGTATACACTCTATTATGTCTATGAAGCCCAGGAGTTTGACGGAAATTTCTGGATCATGGAGAGAATAGCTGAACTGGATCCTGAGCACCCGTTCGCAGATGTTGTTGCAGACGTATACGCGGGATGCTATGAGAAGACTGCGGCAGACCTTCTCCCGGATTTGGGATTTTTGGAAAGGGCTGTAAAATTTTATAGCTTTTTCGTAAATTCAGAGGGGAAGAGGATAGAAAGATTCCAGAGCAGCCCTGGATATGTCCCTTCAGGAAGCTCCGCGAGAAAAGCCGAAGCCCTGGAGAAATATAAGAAAAAAAGGGGGTTCTATGGCATAGAGCTCCAAGCGCTTAGCAGGGTAATCTTTGCGGAAGACCAGTATAGCCAGTAATCACTTATACTTTATCTTCAGAAATAATATTATCCCTGAAAACACGATAGTCACTGAATTGGCCATTATTATAGCAGGGTCTCTCAGCATCAGGCCATAGGTAAGCCACAGGAGTGTGCCTATTGTAAGAAGAAGATACATGTGGAGGGAAAGGTCTTTTGTGTGCCTTGTCTTTATTACCTTAAGGGCCTGCGGCAGGAAGGAGGTTGTAGTGCAGACAGCAGCGGATAATCCAATCACAGTTACCCAGTTCATAGCCTCTCATCTAATCATGCAGTATATAAATTTTTGTTTCATTAATTTTAAATATAAATTAATTATACTCAGCCCAAAATGGCAGATTTTTATGTTGATGACATGGCTTTTCTTGAATCTCTCATGATACCGCCTTACACAAGGACGCACGGGTTTGACCCTGCCACTGCAATATACACGCGGAATAATGTGGAAGGCGCCCTGAAAGCCATGGATATCTCTCCTGTGCTGTATGATTCTGCAATAGAGCAGCTTCTCGGGAAAGGCGTGCTTGTTGAAAACGACAAGGCAGCACTCATGTCATTCGGCTACTCAGAAAAAATGGCAGGAGAGCTGAAAATACCGGGGATAATGGGATTTTCTATTACACCAAGAGCAATCATAAGATACCTCAGCGGCAAATACAATATTGACCCTGCGGAAATAAAAGAATAGTCTCTGCTACCATAATATTATTAATAAAGCAAATCTTCTGATATGTTATGAAATGCGACTCATGCGGCAGGGAAAATACCTTTCTTTATTTTGTCGGCAAGAGCAATGTCTGCAACAAATGCATTGCAAGACAGACTGTATTCAAGGAAGTCAGGCACAGCGAGGACAGCCTGCTGAGAAAAGCGATGAGGGCATTCGGCATAAAGAGCTTTGGACAGCTGAAGGACATAACGCCGAAGCAGGCCGAGGATCTGGAGCAGGGAAAGATAAAAGACAGGAAAGGAGAGACATTCAGGCACAAGAGCAACAGGGGAAGCGCAGTGAAAGTTGATTCAGGGGAATATATTGAAGACCAGGAAGAGCTGGATTTAGGATAAGGCCATGTAATACTTTCTTTTTTTCTCATCAAACTTCTCAATCGCATACCTCAGCATTGTCCTGGGCATTCTCCCTGCATGTTTGTCAAGGAATTTCTCCTCAGCTCTCTGGTCTTTTTTGCCCACCTCCCTCAGCATCCACCCGACTGCCTTGTGTATCAGGTCATGGCTGTCATTTAGCAAAATCTCAGAAATTTTTAAAGTGTCTTTGAAATCATTTTCCCTGATAAAAGCTGCTGTCGCTATTATTGAAATCCTCTTTTCCCACAAATCCTCTGACTTTGCCAGCCTGTACAAGACAGACCTGTCCTTATCAAGCAGATATTCTCCAAGGATCCTGTGGGATGTTAGATCAACTAGGTCCCAGTTGTTAATATTTTTTGTATTAGCCAGATAAAAGTCAGCTATCCCTTTTTTATCATCTGACTTAGTATACTTTTCAACCAGTATCAATAACCCGACCAGCCTGTGCTCATGTATCCTGCTCTCCAGCAATTTCCTGATTTCATTTAATTCCAGTGTTCTGAATTTTTTAGCAACTTCCCTTTGCACCGGAACTTTTATACCGAGAAAAATGTCCCCTTCGCCGTACTGCCCCTTTCCTGTCTTAAAGAACCTTTGCAGCAGTTTTGCCTGCCCGGGATTCCCCAACCTCTCTAATTCCTTTTTAACTTTCTCAGATGTCATTTTCCCTTGTTCCTTCCGCGCATCTCTACTTTCTCAAGCCTCTGCAGGACTTCCCTGTAATTTTTCGCTTTTTTCCTGTATCCCTGAAGAACAAGCCCAAATGCCTTTTCAAAAACCCTGTAGTGCCTGCTTTCAAGTGCCTGCCTCAGCAGGTGAAGGTCGACAGCCTTGTCCTCTGCCTTGTCAGAAAAAAAGCTAAGCCCGAAATCAATTATGTAAACATCTTTTTCTTTTACTATCATGTTGGATGTTGTAAGGTCGCCGTGGATTATCCCCTCATTATGCATGAGCGCAATCTTTTCACCGATCTGCATGCACAGCTTAAGATTCCTGTCAAGCACATCCCTGGCTTTTTTCCCCTCAATATGAGACATCTCAATGCTCATGCTTTTCTCATCAAGCTTCAGCAGCTCAGGGGCAAAAACATTTTTCGGAAGCTTCAGCAGGATTTTTGCTTCTCTTTTTGCCCTGGATTTCCTTAAAGTCTCATCGAGCTCTTTTATCCTGTATCTTTTTTCAGGCCTTTTTTTCACTATCTTATCCTTGTCAAGATAGATGTCTGCCTCTGCGCCCTTAGATATAAGTTTCATGGCCAAAAGTAATAAGCCGCGATATTAAAATATTCACTTTTCCTTTTTCCAGAGAAAATAGCTGTAGATAAAAAGGAAAAGACTGATCCCGACAGCCCCTGCTATGATGGCCCAGAATATGATGCTGCTCAGGAACAGGCCGGCAAAAAGCAGCAGCCCTAAAACTTTGAAGAGCCAGCTCCCTGCCTCGTGGGTTTTTTTCCAGACCCTGTCGCTGCTCAGCGTCCACGGCGTCCTTATGCCTATAAACCAGTTCCTCTCTGCCTTCTCAAGCAAAATTCCCATAAAGAACATCAGCCCGCCGATTGCAGGCGACATGGCCCCGCCCATACTAAACCTCAGCCCGAGGTTCCATGCAATTGTAAGCCCGTATATGTAAGCCATGAAGAGCATCATCACAACAATAAATCCGTCATAATACTCCCTGAACTTCTCTATGTTCTTTTTCAGCGGGTCAATTTTCGGGATCAAAACAAACAATACCAGCATGGCTGTCAATACCAGGGGAAGCATGAAGACGCCCCAGAATTTCGGGATGTAGCCGTTAACATTTCCGCTGATATCCCAGTGGCTGGCCATTATCCCAGGCATCAGAGGATAAAAGTAAATGCCTGCAGCAAAACTAAGGATTAAAATAAGAAATGCTATCTGGAGCTTTTTCATGAGTATAGTAAAGAGAGAGGATTAATAATTGTTTGTCTGCTGCAATCAGATTTAAATATAACTTCTCGTTGACAGGCAGGATAGAATCAAGAGGGGATACGGCATAAAAACATACATCGGACTCGGGATAGCTGCCCTTGCAGCAGGCATCATGTCAGCATGCAGCCAGGCGCCAGTAGACTGTGAGAAAGCGTATGATTTCAGGCACGCCCGGGAATATACAATAAGGGAGCAATTTCTTACACTTACGCCTACATATGACATAATGGATGAAAACGGATGCGACATAGGCACAATGAGCAGGAGATTTTTCAGCTTTCTCAGGGAGACAGACATAGAAGGCAATAATGTCAACCTTGGGAGAATAGAGACTGAGCTGCTAAGCTTTGGCTATGATATGAATGTGTATGATTCGGACGGTAATATTATAAACACCGCGGACCATAAACTGATGGACTCCATGCTTAATTTCGGCGGATTCTATATAGAGATAAAAAATACAGAAGGGAAAATAGTCGGTACAATGAAACAGGATCCGTTCTCTCTCTTCACAGGCGGAGCATGGAAATATTTTGATATTAAAGACACTGAAGGCAACATCATTGCGGAGATAGAATATACTTCATTTATTCCTGATACATACAAAGTTACCAATAATTCAGACATTGATAACAGGACAATAGCAGGAATAGTAGGGCTTCTTGACCAGATTGAAGATGAGATGAATGACAGCGATGACAGCAGTTCCGATGACTGATTATTTCTTAAACTTCCTGTAATTCTCTTCCAGCGCTTTTATTCCGGGCAGCTCATGCCCTGCCAGCAGCTCAAGGGAAGCTCCGCCGCCTGTTGAGACATGCGTCATCCTTGATGTAAGGCCGAATTTCTCAATTGCCTCTCCAGAATCCCCGCCGCCGATTATTTTTACTATATTCAGCTTTGAAAGGTGCTTTGCAATCTCCATGGTTCCTGTCTCAAATTTTTCAAACTCAAACGCTCCCAAAGGCCCGGCCCAGACAACAGTCTTTGCCCTGTTCAGTATCTCCTTGTATTTTTTTATTGTCTCTGTCCCTACATCCATTATCATCCAGCCGGCTATCTTGTCATCAACATAGGCAACCCTTGTCTTTGTGTTTGCCATAAATCTCTCTCCAAGGACAAAATCCTCGGGCAGCACTATCTTTTTTGAAAATCCTGAAAGCAGCTTCCTGGCAGCATTAAGGGAATCCTTATTGTACTTTGACAGGCCAATCTCATGCCCGCTTGCCTTGAGAAAAGTATTTGCCAGCACCCCTGAAACAATCAGTGTATCAACTCTCTTGATCAGGTTTCCTATCACATTTATCTTGTCAGGCTTTGCTCCTCCTATTATGGCAACAAAAGGCCTTTTCGGGCTCTTCATGTCCTCGCCAAGGAACTCAACCTCTTTTTCCATAAGCAGGCCGGCACAGCTCGGGATGTGTTTAGGGATTCCTGAAACAGAGGCATGCTCCCTGTGAGCCACCCCAAAAGCGTCAAACACGAAAATATCTGCCAGCCCTGCCAGTTTTTTTGCAAAATCATAGTCATTCTCGGCTTCTCCCCTGCTGAACCTTAAATTCTCAAGCATCACCACCTTATGGCTTTCATCAACTGCAAACTCCTCGCAGAATTCCACCTTTCTTCCCAGAAGCTGCTCAAGCCTCCTGCACACAGGCAGAAGGGAAAATTCCGGCTCCTTCCTCCCTTTCGGCTGGCCGAAGTGTGAGCACACTATAACCTGCTTTGCCCCTTTCCTGAGGACATATTCAATTGTGGGGATAGTTTTCTTTATCCTTGAGTCATCTGTAATCCTGCCGCCGTGCATAGGTACATTAAAATCGACTCTGATGAGAACCTTTTTATTGGTAAAACTGAAGTCTTTCAGTCTGAAGAACATGTTTTATTAGGATAGTCACCAAAGTTTTTAAACTTTCCCATGAGGTGGCATCAAAAGCAATATAAGAGAAGAAATAAATTCAGCCGAGAGCGGCTTCAATCTTTTCCTTAAGAGAGTCTTTTGGAAGGGCCCCTATGACTGTTCCGACAACCTCGCCGTCGCTGAACATTATCAGCGTAGGAATGCTCCTCACACCGTATTTCTGGGCAGTTTCAGGATTGCTGTCAACATCAAGCTTCAGGAATTTGATTCCCTTCATCTCTTTTGAAAGCTCCTCGAACCTGGGCCCGAGAATCCTGCAGGGACCGCACCATGCAGCCCAGAAATCAACTATGGCTTTGCCTTTCATAACTTTCTCATCAAAATTGTCATCGGTTACCTCAACTGGCATTCAACATCACCTGCATTACTGGACCTAAAGGGAGTTTATAAATTTATTTATACCCAACAACCATAATCTCTCTTCCGAAATACCTGTTGAAGAAAGAGCCAGCATCAGAATCCAGCCTCACCAGAAGATCATTCAATTTTTTGAAAGGGGTAGGTGAGATTAGATATTCCTTCTGCTTTTCCCTCGGTAGGAGTCTTATCCATGAGGTAAACGTGCCAGCGCCATAAGATTCTATCTTCCTGAAACCTAGCTGGCTCATTCTGCCTCTCATCTCCATTTGCGTGAAATCGTACTGTGGGCCATATTCCCAGCTGCCGTTAGCCTCAGAGATAGATTTCCATAGCGTGTGAAAGAGATTTAGCTTATTTGGTGTCATGACAATCATTCTCCCTCCTTTTTTCACAACCCGATACATTTCCTCAAACAGGGTTTGCCTCTCCGGGTCGAGATAGTGCTCATTAACTCCGTTTGCTACCAGAAGGTCTATTGATTCAGCCGGAACAGGTATGCTGAAATAATCAGCAGATACAGAACCGGCCTCTGCATCGCCTCCAAATCTTTTTCTGGAATGGTTCAGCACATGATGGTCATAATCCAGAAGAATTAAGTTAAAACCAGAGAAATAACGTCTTGTCCTAAAACCTCCGGCTGAGCCAGCGTCCAGTACAACGGTTTCACCGCTTGGTTCAATATCTCCTGCAGCAGTATCCAATAAATGAGTTATGGTGTCAAAAGCCCCGGAAACAGGAAGACCATGGGCATCTTTCCTATGTATTTTACTGAATGTTTCGATTACATCGTATTTTGACATTGTATAGGGGAGCTAAATTTTATATTTAAAACTATAGCAATAAAAATGTATTTTCCGCAACAAATAAATACTTCTGCAGGAAAGTTATAACCATGGCTGAGCCCATATCCAACATCAGGGAATATATTATTGAAAAAAGAAAAGAGGGAATTCCGGATTCACAGATACTGTTCTCTCTTAGAAATTCAAGCTGGCCTGATGATATAATTGACACTGCATTCCAGGATGCTTCCAAGGTTGTTCAGGCAGTGCCTGAAGCCGAGCCTGCAAAAGAGGACTCTGCTGTAGAGCAGCAGGCTGAAAAAAAGCCAGAAGAAAAACCAAAAGAAGAGCCAAAGCAGGAAAAGAAAGAAAAAAAGCAATTTTCAATAATGGCACTCTTCGCATTCCTTACCTCACCCATACCATTTTTGGGGCTGGGCGTGGCAATGTCTGCCTTTGACGACATAAAGAAAAACAACAAAACAGGGGTTTTTTTAGCAGTGATTGCCCTGCTTATTAATCTAGGGATTATACTTTTCCTTATCTACATGTTCTACCAGATATTCACACTGCCGCCTGACAATTTAGCAGGGTTTGCGAAAGTAGTGAATGATATGTTCAATCTTGTATAGGAATAAGAAAGATAAAATAAAAATTAAGCCTCAGCCCTGGCCTTTTCCATCTCTTTGTCAAGGAAGCTCAGGCTGTCTATAAGCTCCTTGTAGCTGTTTCTCACAGTGACTTCTGTCACGTCAGCAACCTTGGCTATCTCTGCCTGGGTCTTCTTCTCATTGTGTATTTTTGATGCAATGTAAAGAGCGCCTGCAGCGATTCCTTTCGGAGACCTTCCTGAAGTTATCTCTTCTTTTGTTGCTATCTGCACAATGTCAAGGGCCTTTGTCTGGGTTTTTGGCTCAAGTTTGAGCTCTGATGCAAACCTTGTAACATAGTTCATGGGGTCAATCGGAAGCGTCCTTATGTTAAGGTTCCTTGAGACATACTTGAAGTTCTTTGCAACCTTCTTCTTGTCTATCCCCGTAACTTCTGAAACTTCATTAAGCGTCCTTGGAATATCATACATCCTCAGCACAGCATAGACAACTCCGGCAACAACTGCCTCTGTTGAGTGGCCTCTTACAAGCCCCCTCTGCACTGCCTCTGTGTATATCCTTGAGATCTCCTCTTCAACATAACCGGGAAGGCCGAGTACAGAAACAATTCTTTTTATCTCTGACAGGGCAAGCCTCAGGTTTGATTCTATTGCAGTTGAGACCCTCCTCTGCCACAGCCTAAGCCTGTAGAACCTGTCTTTGTCTTTCTTTGAAAGCTTATAGAGGTCTGACTTAGTCCCTATTGTGGTTCCAAGCCCCCTGTCCTCCTGCGTGTATGTCAGGGGCGCTCCTGTCCTTCTCCTGCTCTGCCCGCCGTCTGAGTCGAATTCCCTCCACTCCTGGCCGAAATCAAATAGCTTGTCATCTAGCACAAGGCCGCATGACTTGCATGTTACCTCCCCTTTTTCCTTGTTCCAGTTCAGCAGCTCAGCGCCGCATTCCGGGCATTTCTTGTAATGCATATCTTTAATCATTTTTCTCCTCCACAGGTAGGTCTTTCTAGCTTTTGCCTACCACCCCTAATGAGAAAGACACTTCTGAATACTGTTTTAAAAAGGGTTAACCACACGTTGTATATAAAGGTTTCGGAATTTATCCTCTGGCAACCAAATTCCGAGAGCTCTTGAAATTTGTGGCAAATTTCAAAAGGTTTCGGTGATTTATGAGGGAAAGCCTTTCAAAAATGTTTATAAAACTTATTCTTTTTCTAGGGGTTATGGCAATCACATCAAGGCAGAGGAGGGAGCTGCTCAAATTCATAAAAAAACTGGAGCCTATAAAGGGAAGGCACACTGAGCTTGTCTCAGTCTACATACCTGCAGGATATGATATGATTAAGATAATCCAGCAGCTTGCGCAGGAGCAGGGGACAGCATCCAACATAAAGGATTCTACAACAAGGAAAAACGTGACTGATTCTCTTGAGAGGATGATACAGCATTTGCGGCTATTCAGGAAAACCCCTGAGCACGGCCTGGCTGTATTTTCAGGCAATGTTGCGGAAAAGGACGGGCAGCAGGATATAGAAGTGTTTTCTGTAGAGCCGCCTGAGCCCCTGAATTTCAGGCTTTACAGGTGTGACAAGAGCTTTGTGCTGGATGCCCTGAAAGAAATTGCGGAGAAGAAGGATATATATGGCCTTATTGTGATGGACAAGAGGGAAGGGGATATTGCACTGCTGAAGGGAAAATCAATTATTCCGCTTACAAAATCAACCTCCTATGTCCCGGGCAAGACAAGGGCAGGTGGGCAGTCAGCAGCAAGGTTCGAGAGGCTGAGGGAAGGCGCAGCAAAGGAATTCTTCTCAAAGCTTGGGGAGTATGTTAAAGAGCAGTTCCTCTACAACAAGGACCTCAAGGGCATAATTGTCGGAGGGCCCGGCCTGACAAAAAATGAATTTGTGGACGGGAATTACATCACAGACCAGGTGAAGAGGAAAATCATAGCCATAAAGGACCTGAGCTACACAGGTGATTTCGGCCTGCAGGAGCTCGTGGACAGGAGCCAGGATGTGCTTGCCAATGAAGAGATTGCCAAGGAGAAGGCATCCATGCAGAGGTTCTTTGAAATGCTCTCAAAAAAGCCGAAGCAGGTCGCATACGGCGAAGCGGATGTCAGGAAAAGGCTTGAGGAAGGCGCTGTTGATGTCGTGCTCCTGAGCGAGACTGTTCCGGATGAAAAAATCGACGAGTTTGAGCAGATAGCAGAGAGATACAGCAGCAGGGTTGAGGTAATCTCAGAGGAGACAAGGGAAGGCGTGCAGCTGAGGGATATGGGAAAGTTCGCAGCAGTGCTGAGATATGAGATGCACTGAGTCATAGATGTAAAGCCTTAAATAATCTCTTTCTTTTTTTATCCCAATGCATCATCTCATAAAGAAAGCATTCACAGAGCTGTACAGCAAAGAGCCTGATTTTGATGCAAGGCTGAAATATTCAAGGGCATTCAAGGGATACAATGCCAATGTTAAATACACAAAATTTTCCATGGAGTTCAGGCTCTCACACAGCTGGAAAGAGGTCAGCGATGAAATAAAAATCGGGCTGCTGCAGCACCTTCTCAATAAAGTCTATAAGACCGATATAGAAACAATAAACACCGAGCTTTATGAAATATTTCTAAAAAAGATTCCCGGCCTGGCAAAAAAGACAAAGTCACACCCTCTCCTCGAGGATTCATTCAGCAGGATGAATGATGAGTATTTTGACGGCATGATGTCTGCCCCAAATCTTGAGTTCGGCGACAAGGCATTCAGGACACTGGGCACATATGATTATACAACCGACACAATAAGGATATCAACAGTGCTGAGGAAGAACATGACTCTTCTTGATTATGTGATGTATCATGAGATGCTCCACAAGAAATTCCAGTACAGGAAAACAGGAAAGCGGACAATCCACCATTCAAGGGAATTCAGGCAATGGGAAAGCAGGTTCAGGGAGCCTGATGTCGAGAACAAGCTGAAGTGGTTTTTAAGGAAAGAAAAGCTGAAGAGCTTCTGGTTTACATAACCAGCAAAAACTATAAAAGGAGGTAAATTTATAAATCACTATAAAATTCTGAAAAGGGTGATAGTTTAATGGCAGGAACAAAATTAAGCCACGTGGGCAGCATGAAAAAAGGCAACTATATTGTCCTTGAAGGTGTTGCATGCATTGTTTCAAATACACAGACATCAAGGCCGGGAAAACACGGTCATGCAAAGGTAAGGCTGGAAGCAGTGGGAATTATAGACGGCAAGAAAAGGCAGGTTGTCATGCCAGGCCACGATAATGTCGAAGTCCCGGTCATAGACAAGCTGAATGCCCAGGTGCTCTCAATATCAGGGGACATGGCCAATGTCATGGATATGGAATCATACGAGACATTCGACATGAAGGTGCCGGAAGAGCTCAAAGATAAATTAACAGCAGGGATGACTGTCCTTTACTGGGGTATACTGGGGGACAGGGTCATCAAGCAGATTAAGGCGGATTGAAAATGGTTAAATTTCCAGAAGCAGATGCAAGGATATTCAGGGGGGTTTTTGTCTGCCGAAAGTGCAAGACAAAGACAAGGACATCCAACCTGAAGGTGCTGGCAGGAAAGGTCACCTGCAAGAAATGCGGCGGACATGCTTTCAGGCCATTAAGGAAGAAATAAGCTTCACTGACTCTGGTTTTTAGAAAATGGTTTTTCAGCTTTTTGGAGAGTATACAGGAGTAATTGTATTTTACGGCCTTGTATTTCTTTTAGTCTATCTGAACAGGCACAGATTCGAGAAGCACGGCTCGCTGATGTATCTCTACAAGACACAGTTCGGCATAAAGTTCATGAAGAAAGTCAGCCGGAAATTCAGGAAGCCCATAAAGATTCTTGGCTATACAGGCATAGTGGCTGCATATATAGGATTTTTTTTTGTCGTCTACATTCTTTTCCAGGCAGCATATGATATTATTGCTGATACTCCTGGAGCAGTCGGCGGAAGCCCTGTGATTCCGGGGCTGCCGATAGCAGGGCTTGGGATAAGGTTCCCTCTGATAATCGGCTGGATAAGCCTTTTCATAATAATGATAGTGCATGAGTTCGCGCACGGCATAATGGCGAAGGCGCACAATATAAAGATAAAAAGCTCGGGGATTGCCTTTTTCGGCCCGATACTCGGGGCATTTGTAGAGCCTGATGAAGAGAGGCTGGAAAAGAAATCCCACAAGGTGCAGCATTCTATATTTGCAGCAGGCCCTGTCTCAAATGCAGTGCTGTGGATTGTCTGCATAATGCTTATGGTCCCTGTGGGAGCTGCAATAGTGAGCATGACCACTCCTCAGGGTGTGACCGTTGGGATAATACAGAATGAGAGCCTGCCGGCATTCAGGTCAGGCCTTCCTGAAAACTCAGTTATAACAGGCATAAACCAGTATGAAATAACAAACATAACCTCTCTCGAGAATGCACTGGCAGAAATGAAGCCAAGGCAAAAGATGACAGTCAGGACAAACGAGGGCAGCTACAACCTCACTGCACTTTCGCACCCTGATAATTCCTCAAAGGCATACATAGGGATATGGATATACGGGGAAGACAGGATACTGAAGGATAATACAGTTTTCCATAATGCCGGCTACAGCGCACTGCAATGGATACTTGAGCTGCTGGTATGGACAGCCTTCATAAGCATAAATATAGCCCTGATAAACCTTTTCCCTGTTTTCATAACAGACGGGGCAAGGATGCTGAAACTGAATTTTGAGATGATATTCAGGGATAAAGAGAAAGCTGCACAATACTGGGTATTTGCAAATTCCCTTGGGCTGACTGTAGTACTCATACTATTGTTTTTCCCGCTCATCCGCACAATGCTCAATCTTTTCATAGGGTTTATCATAAGCTTTTAATTGCAGGACTTTTTCCTTCTCACCATGATAACTGTTGTGCTTGTCAGGCCAGAGACACAGGAGAATATAGGATTCATAGCAAGGGCAATGAAGAATTTTGAGCTTGACAGGCTGCTGATAATAAAGCCGGGATGCGATCCAAAAGGGGAAAGGGCAATGGTTGTAAGCAAGCATGCCCGTGAAATCCTTGAAAAAGCTGCTGTGAAAGACTATGCTTATTTTTCAGAGCTGAAAAAAAATTTTGATATTGTTGTGGGGACAACGTCTGTGCTGGGCAGCGACTACAATATTCCCAGGACACCCCTGACGCCGGAAGAATTTGTCTCAAAGATTGATGGCAGCCAGAACATTGCCCTTGTTTTCGGAAATGAAGGAGACGGGCTTTCGAACGATGAGATAAAAAGATGCAATTTTGTAATTACAATCCCCTCCGCAAAAACATACAGTGCATTAAACATAAGCCATGCAGCATCAATAATATTTTACGAGCTGTACAAGAAATTCGGGCAGAACAAAGTCAACTCCCACATAGAGAGAATTTCCAAAAAACAGAAAGAAGTCATGATGCAGAAAATAGAAAGCATAATTTCAGGGCTTCAGTTCACGACAGAGCGGAAGAAAGAAACTCAGAAGATAACATGGGACAAGATACTGGACCAGGCTATGATGTCAAAAAGAGAGGCATTTGTGATAATGGGACTGTTCAGGAAAATAGACGAAAAAATTAACAAGTCTTCACGCCGCTGAATGACATCTTTCTGATGCTGCACATGAATTCCCCACTATCATGCTCAACCAGGGGGGTTATGGTGATTTTCTTTATATCCCCGTTTTCTTTTCCGTACTCAACAACGCTTGTTGCAACATCACCCGGGTTGAGGTTAAGATTTTCTATCCTTCTTACTGCCTTCCCTTTTTCCCCTGAAATCTCCAAAACTGCGCCCTCTATAACAGACCTCCCGTCATTCTTCAGTATCATCTGAAGCCTTGAATTGTCGGGAAAGACGCATAGCACCTGCTCATTGCTTATTTCGTGTATTGAAAGGGAGGATTCTTTGCATTCCTTAGGGGATGAAAGATAGACAAATGCCCTGTATCCAAAAAATAATACTGCAATAAGGATAACAGCATATACTACATATTTCAGAGAAAAATCGGCTTTTTCTGAGCTATGCTTTGGCATCTTTCACCGCCTTCTTCACTCTTGCGTCCCCTTTTGGAGAGGCGCTTCTTCCGAGCCTGTAATACACTTTCTCGGCCATCTCGCCCCAGGAATAATCGCCTTTCTCCTTCTCAACTTTCTCTATCTCAAATTCCCCGAGCTCAACCCCTTTCCGGAGATGGTAATATATCGAGCGCATGGTAACTTTAGGGAAAATTCCCACATAGTGCTTGTATATGTCATAGCCATATCCCTTGCCCAGGAAATAGAGTATCTCAACAATGTTCTGCCTTATCTGTGAACTTACGGGCCTGCCTCTCTGTTTCATCAGATTAGTATTGTAGAGAATGGTTTATATATCTTTTCATAATAGAGAATAAGTGCAGATCAGTTTGGCATGTTTCTTTTGTAATAGTATTGCCCAGGCATCTGTTTTCCAGGGTGGTTTCCAAAATACTTGGAAGGGTCACTCATAATCTCTTCAATGGCATTCTTTGCATTAATCCCCGCAAGATACAGCTCAGAAGGGAGAATCCCGGTTTTGGCAGTTATGCCTACAATAACAGAAGCAGCTATAAGCTGAGCCGCTTCATCAAGGACTATCTTTGCCAGGTTGCTCATAATCAATTACCACAGACATGTTTATATTTAAATTATTCGTTTTACATAATATGAAGCAGATTTTTGTCCTGTCAAAAGAGAACATAGGGCTTGCAAAAGCCGAAGCGCTTTCCCTTGCCAAGCCGCAGGAATATGAGCTTATTGGCAATCTCCTTATAGCAGAAGCAAAAAAAGATTTTAGCCGGAGATTGGGTCTGACTCATTCTGCATATATGTTTTTATTCAGGTGCAGGGAAGAAGAGCTGCCGGAAAAAATAATGGCGTATGACTGGAACAGGATATACAGGAAAAATTTCTGTGTCAGGGTGCATGGCAGCAGAAAGTTTTCAGAGCGCGAAATCTCAACTATGGTATGGAAGCAGCTTGAAAATCCGAAAGTAAAGCTAAGTGGTTCAGGAACAAGGATTAAGTTTTTCTTTGAGGGGGGAATGGTGATAGCCGGACTGTTTCTCTATGATGCAGACAAATCACAGCTCAAAAGAAAGGCGCACATGAGGCCGAAGCTTCATCCGACTTCCCTTCACCCGTCGCTGGCAAAAGCATGCATAAACCTTACAGGCCTTGAAAAAGGCACAGTGCTTGACCCGTTCTGCGGCTCAGGAGGAATACTCATAGAGGCAGGGCTGATGGGGCTTAATGCAGTGGGATATGATATTGATGATGAGCAGCTGAAGAGGGCGGAAATAAACCTGAAGCATTACGGCCTGAAAAACTGCAGGCTTGAAAAAAAAGATGCAACAGCACTGGAATCAAAAGCCGATGCGGTTGTGACAGACCCCCCATACGGCAAAGGCTCCAGGGGGAAAAATCTCGAAAAATTATATATGGACTTTCTCTGGTCAGCAAGAAAAATTACAGGAAACATGGTTGTTATATTTCCGGACTTTATTGATTACAGGCAGATAATAGAAAAATCAGGATGGAAAATAAAAGGCGAATTTAGGGTTTATATCCACAAATCCCTGACAAGAATAATCCTGAAGCTCATTTAGCCCTGCTTTCTTTCTCAGCTTTCATCAGGAAATCCATAAGTGCAGTAATTTTCTTTTTGTCCATCACATACCCTTTTACTTTCATAAGAAGGTAATTCTTGTACGGCCTTACCATGTGCTGGATGCTGTCTATCTTCCTGCCGTTGAAATCGTAATTGCTGTATCCGGCAAGCTTTTTTCCGTTATATTTTTTCTCTTCCCTGAACTGAAGCTTTACATAAGTTCTGGGCATGCCCCAGTATTCCCCGTATGCCCTGCTTGCAAAATGCAGCTGCCACCAGTTGTCCCTGTAATTGCCTTCCATCCTAGGCTGCTCCATGAACCTTGTTATGAAGTGGAATTTGAGCTTATTGGCAAGATTCTTGAACATGATATGTATGATATAGAAGCCCATAGCAAATGCAGACAGGAGAATCTGCAGGAGAACCAGCAGGAGGTAAATTTCCAGGATTATCTCCCCAGCAAGGAATAGATGGGTTATCAGTCCAAAATAAAAGAGACTGGCTAAAACAGAGCCTGCAATTACTGCGGTTTTTTGCGTGTTTCCCATTTTTTTCCTAATTGATTCTATATTATTTTATATTTAAATTATGCCATTATGAGGGCAAAGAGCGGCCCTAAAAACGATATGTAAAGGAAAGTGAATATGAAGCTCGTTATGCATTTTGATATTACATCAAAGGGAGGGTTCTGGATTATAACTGTCCTGTATATGAAATAGAGCACTGAATACATCAGCGCAGCAATGCTTCCGTATAAAATCATAGGGGCATTTCCAAATATGGCTACAGCAGCAGCAGTGGAGACGCTGTAAAAGAAGAAATTTGCGAAAGTCCCGTCTGATGCGATGAAGGTTACAAAATCAATAGCCAACGTATTTATTGCCACGAAGATTATTGCCTCTTTTATCCCTATGAATTTTGCCAGCATAATGGCTGAGAAATGCAGGGTATCCAGAACGACGACTTTAAGGCCGAACATCCCCCTGATATATTTTAGTATATAGGCGGCAATGCTGAAAAGGAATATGAAGAATACAGTCTTGTTGAGCTTTATCAGGAAAAGCATGACTACAAGGGCAAGGACATAATACTTCAGATTCTTCACGAACTTGCTCTTTTTTTTTCCCTCTTCTGCCACGGTAGGGGGTAGAATGCAGGCAGATTATTTAAATCTTGACAAAATCATACAAAGTATGATATTGTTTTACTATTGATTTTGAAATACATTTTTAAATGACCGCTGGTTTTCTCATTTTATGCTTACCGAGAAAAAACGCCTTGAGCTGGAGAATCAGGGCTACAGGATAGTAGGGAACCATTCAGCAGTCAAGATATGCGGCTGGACCAAGAATGCCCTGAGGAGCAGGGGGATGTGCTACAAGAACACGTTCTACGGAATCCAGTCATGGAGATGCGTGCAGATGACACCTGCCCTGCAGCACTGCAATTTCAGGTGCTGGCACTGCTGGAGAGACATAGCTACAGCATCAAGGGAATGGACAGGCCCTGTTGATGAGCCTAAAGAGATTGTTGACGGATGCATAAGGGAGCATCTCGGGCTCTTAATGGGGTTCAGGGGAAACCCGAATGCAAACATGAAAAGGATTGAGGAAATGAAGGTACCGCTTCACTTTGCAATTTCACTGACAGGGGAGCCGACAATGTATCCAAGGCTGCCCGAGCTTATTGATGAGATACAGGGGAGGGGAATGACAGCCTATCTTGTAACAAACGGGAGCTATCCGGAGATGGTCGAGAAGATTATCGGGCATGAGCCGACACAGTTCTATATTACTCTCGCAGCCCCTACAGAGGAAATGTTCATCAAAACAACTAATCCATTGACAAAGCATGCCTGGGAGAGATTCAATAAGACCTTGCAGCTTATGGAAAAAATGAAGTGCAGGAGAGTCTTAAGGCTGACCCTGACAAAAGGCCACAACATGTACAATCCTGAGGAATACGGGAAATTCATAAAAAACCTTCATTTTGACTTTGTGGAATGCAAGGGATATGTCCATGTCGGCTATGCAAGGTACAGGAATACAAGGGACAACATGCCGACCCATGATGAGATAAAAGAATTTGCAGCCAAGGTTGCAGAGGCAGCCGGCCTGAAATATATTGATGAGAAGCCGGAAAGCTCTGTTGTTTTGCTGATGAAAGAGGACAGGCCTGACAGGATACTTGATTTTGAGGCAGAGCTGAGGAATGAGGTTGAGCTGCCGGATATTCTTGACAGCAAACCAGGCGGGCTTCCGATACTGAATTCTAATTCTATGCCAAAGAATTCAGGGCTGAAGATAATACAGGAAAGCGGCTGCGGGGATAACTGCAACTGCTGACTTAGGGGCTTCGTTAACAAAATTCTCCTAACTTTATATATAACTATTATTTGCCTGGCTTTATGTACTATGAAATTGAAAGGACAGACGGATTAAGAATCATAACAGGAGAGAACGACAAAGTGATTTATACTTTTCTCGGTTATACAGAGGACAACAGGATTGATAAGTTTCCGGATATGAAAGAAATTAGAGGCCAGCCAAGAGTTGATACAAAAGGAGAAATTTCAACACTGCGGCTGTCAGGAATACTTGATATTAATTTAGCAAAAGATGATGACTTTAACCATTCAGATTCTCCGCTTCTCCAGATGGGTTCTGTTTATGTTTCGCCTGCAAAGAGGGCATATTCTATCGAGCATATAGAGTATGACCAATATGCAATAAAACACAGGGCAGGAAAGCCTGCGGGTAAGTATGAGCGCCATAGTGATGCCCTGCTATTGCTTTTTGAGGTTCTCGGAATACCTATAGAAGAGGAGTTCATAGACAAGCAGGTGATTGTAAGTGATGGAATTCACGACATATCCGAATATCTGATACCGGGCAGACCAGCATCTGTTGATGTGAGATACAAATACAGCAATGGAGAGGAATTGGCGGAATATATAGAGCCGAGATGGGGTTTCCAGCCTAAGGCAGGATCATGGTTTAAGCCAAAACTTATAGAGCAGGCAACAACTATAACTTATTTTGATGAATATAATAAGAGATAGGATAAATCAGATATTATGTGCATACTCAAGGATAGGAGTTATATTCTCTGATACAACCACTTTTTCAGGTGCATCCGGAGAAGGATAATTAAGCACTCTTTCAGTCCTTAACTTATAGCCGATTAGTGCTTTATCACCAACATTAAATCTCTCGAACAGGTTATAGCCGTCTCCTGTAACAATACGGGTATCCCCCTGGAAATGCACTGAATAAGCATCATAAGGCATCATGCCTTCAGAATAGCCTGGAGAAGGAAATCTTGGGACACTGCCTAAAAAACCCGTTGACAGAACAACAGGCTCATGCTCTTTTGAGGCAACAAAAGCTCGCTCCTCAACCAGATCAGAAAGCTCCACTCTATTTTCCTTGGTCAGCCCAAGCCACCATGATAGCTTTTTTAATGACATCTTAACTCAGAGTGAGTGAAAGCTTATTTATAAAAATAGTGCTGCTGCTAAGCAATCAGGTTCACTCACACGTTTAGATTTACATTTAAAGATTATCAATAAAGAAATTACCTGAGATTATAATATATCAGGGTAAGGATACTCATAAATATCATCGTATTTCAAGATGAGCATATGACAAAGATACCATAAGTATCATTACCAGCGCAAGGCTGAATATCTCCATCAAATACTCCATCCTGTTCACCTCTTTTTCCCTGACAACCATTGTATAATTTTGCATGTTGGTCCAATATTAATATACAAATCCATATACTAGAATGGTTTTTATATATAAATCTTTGCTTTTTTTGATTTAGCAAGCTATTTAAAGCATCAACCTCTTGATTATACCCGATGGTTCTCAGCATAAGCAACGCGATAGGGCTGGTAAGCTTTGTTTCAATAATAGGGCTGGTAGTCCTCTATTTTCTGAGGCCAAAGCCATTCAAGAAAGTCATACCCAGCCTCATATTCCTTGAATCAAACAAGAAGCAGACCAGCTTTGCGGCATTTTTCAGGAAGTTCATAAAAGACTGGATGTTTTTTCTCCAGCTTCTTTTTCTCCTTCTGCTGTGCTTTGCAGCAGTAGGGCTCACTGCTGAGCTTTACATGAATAAGGTAAGCCAGGATGTTGTAATAGTTATAGACGCATCAGCAAGTTCAAATGCAGTGAGCAGCAGCGGGAGGCTGTTTGACAATTATCTTGATATAGCAAAAAAGAATCTTGGAGTGAGGAACACTATTATATTGGCCAAGGACACGCCTGAAATTGCGGCAAGGCAGACAAATCCAGTCAATGCCTTCAGGATCCTTTCCACTGTTAAATCAAGCCAGTCAAAAAGCAACATCTTTGATGCTATGATGATGGCAGGCCAGGTGACGGACAGTGCAGAGGTCATAGTCCTGAGCGATTTTATAGATACAAACTCCAGAAATCCTGTAATAGCAAAGCAGCTTCTTGAAGCCCGGGGATTTAGCGTAAAGATGGTAAAGAGCGGAGACGGGGAGGTATTCAACATAGGCATAGTCAAATCCTCAGTTGAAGGAGAAGAGGCAGTTGCAGATGTCAGGAACTTTGACAGCCAGGCAAGGAAGATAATAGTCGAGAATACAGGAGAGGAGATTGTTATTCCTGCCCTGGGTGTGGAGCAGTTTACAGCGCCTCTTGATGACGGGCTTAATACAATAAGGATAACAACAGGAGACAATCTCAGGGATGACGATATATTATATATCTCCCTTCCTGACGGCTCAGAAGCAGGGGCATTGTTCGTATCAAACAGCGACAGCAATAACCTGTACTCGGCGCTTGATGCAATAGGCTACCTTAATGTGGAAAAGGCAGAACCGCCGATTGTAAGAGTTGGAAACAAAAAAATATATGTGCTGAGCGATGTTGATTACTCGATTATACTTCCGGGAACTATAGAGGATATTGCGAAAGAAGTGAGGAATGGTGCAGGACTCATAATTGCAGCACAGGATAATCTTGACAGGGAAAAGCTTAAGGAACTTCTGCCTGTTGAAATCACAGCTGAATCAAGGGAAGAGAGGGTGGTATTCAACACAGGCCCGACAAAATTTGAAAAATTTGATTTCGGCCAGAGCTCAAAATATTACAGGGCGACCCTGAAAAACAATGGCAGCACAGTGATTGCAGTTGCCAATGATGAGCAGAGCAGTCCGGTTATAGTCTCTGTGCCATACGGCAGGGGAAAAGTCTTTTTCTACGGCATATTCGACCAGTATAATCCCTTTAGGCTCAATACCCAGTATCCTCTTTTCTGGATAGAGGCAGTTGAACACCTCACAGACAAGCAGGGACATGCAGAGCTGAATGTTGAGACAGGCTCTATATTATACGGGAACAACATAAGGAGCCCGTCAGGAAAAAGGAGCAGGGTATATGCAATAGCTGATGAGGCAGGCTTCTATGAAGTTGATAATTATAATGTTGCAGCAAATCTTCTCAGCCAGGACGAATCAGACATAAGCAGGCCGGTTGAACTTGAGGAAAGCCTTGATGTAGCCCAGTCAGAGCAGAAAATAAGGCAGGAATTCAACCTCGCCCCATTTTTTATCATCGTAGCTTTGCTCGCCTCATTGTTTGAAATATACATTATGAAAAGAAGAGGTGATGTATGATGCCTCTGACAATAACACAGCCTGAAGTTTTCTATCTCCTGATTCCACTCGCCATTTTATTATTTATACTGCTCAGGAAAAAATTTGTGAAGGACAGCGCAAGGCTGTTCAACCCAAAGGGGTGGAAGTGGTTCATATTTGCGATAAGAATGGTAATTTTTGCACTGCTGCTGCTTGCATTGTCTGCTCCGTATATGGATATTGTGGAGGAGTCCACCAACCTGACAACACTGAAAGTGCTTGTTGACAAGTCAGGCTCCATGGAACTCTATGATGTTGACAGCGCAGTTGCAGCAATAAGCAGCTCTTCAGACATACCTGTTGAGATACACGAGCTGGAGATGGGGGAGCATACTGCACTCGGGACGGCAATCCTGAGCTACCTTACACCTGAGGAAAATATACTTCTGATTACAGACGGCAGGAATAATTTCGGCACAGAGCTTAAGGATGTAGCACTGTTCGCATCCTCGCTTAATTCAAGATTGTTTGCTCTTAACCTGAAGGACAGGAAAGATGATGCAGCTGTCTGGATAGAAGGCCCGGATAAAGTTGTTTCAGGGGTTGAGAACACGTTCACAGCAAAAGTAAATGCAGTTGGAGAGCCTGACAAAAGCCTGAAAGTCTATGTGGATGACTCTCTTGTATACAATGAGGCCTTCAGGAAAGATGTTGAGATAAAACAGACGTTCACCTCAGGAAACCATGTCATAAGGGCAGTTCTTGGCGGGGGAGATGCATTCTCCCAGAACAATATATTCTACAAGGCTGTCTCAGTATATGAAAAACCAAAGATACTATTTGTATCCAACGGCGGGTCGCCCATGCTTGGCCTGCTTCAGGGATTTTATGCAGTTGATACAGCATCAGGAGTCACATCCAACCTTGACAGCTATTATGCTGTTGTGCTGGACAATATCAATGGAGACCAGCTCGGGAACAGGGAAATCGAGAGGCTTGAGGACTTCCTTGATGACGGCAACGGGCTTCTTGTCGTGGGAGGCAGAAATTCCTATGACTGGGGGGAGTATGATACTTCAAGGATAAATAACCTGCTGCCTGTCGGAATAGGCCAGGCAAAAAAGAAGGATGACATAACAAACATAGTGATGCTGCTTGACACAGGTGCATCAGGAGAAGGGCTGCTGAAGGAAGGCATAACTTTTTTTGATGTCCAGAAATCAATACTTGTGGATGTGCTGAACGGCATAAGCTCACTGAACAAGGTAGCTGTTTTTGAATCAAACCATTACCAGAAAACAATAACCGGGCTGTCAGAGCTTGGGCCGAAGAAAGTCCAGCTTATAGAAGATATAAGCGTGCTTACAACTCACGGATTCAGCGAGCTGAGATTCTCATACCAGAAGGCACATGAAGCTTTAAAACTGAACACAGGAAGCAAGAACATTGTCATAATAACTGATGGGAAGCTTATTCCGCAGGACCAGGCGCTGACGCTGGAGCTTACAAGAGCAGCAAAGGCAGACGGCATAAAGACCTTTATAATTGCTGTGGGAGACAGCGCAGACGAGGAATTCCTCAAGGCTGTTAAAGAGGCAGGCGGAGGAGAATATTTCAGGGCAGACGAGACAAACAGGCTGAAACTTTATTTTGGGGAGCCTGAATCAGGTGATACAGATGACCTGGAAATATTTGTCTATGATTCCAACCATTTCATAACAGAAGAGCTGGACATGTCAAGCGATATATACGGATTCAATACAGTCTATCCAAAGCAGAACGGCAGGATGCTGCTGAGCACTTCAGCCGGCGATCCTGTGCTTACAATATGGAATTACGGGCTTGGTAGAGTGGCAGCATGGTCGACAGACGACGGCTCAGTCTGGACGCCCGACATGCTCAACACCAAGAATTCCCAGGCGCTCATAAGGACGCTGAACTGGCTTGTGGAGGAGCCTGGCAGGAAATCCGATCCTCTTATCGATATCCCAGAACTGAGGACAGGCGAAAATTCAGTGATAACTGTCAAATCAAGCAGGATTCCGTCCGGGTCAGGGATATCATTCTATGAATATGAAAAAGGCATCTATAAAGGAAACTATTTTCCGCAGAAAACAGGGATTGCAAGCATACTGGGAAGGAATGCTGCAGTTAATTACCAGAAAGAATACCTGAACATAGGCATGGACCCGGAGCTTGAAAGGACGCTGGCAATAACAGGAGGAAAACTGATAAATACAGATGACAAAGAAGAGGTCGCTTCACTTTCAACAGTCCAGGTAAGCAGGACCAATGACCTTTCATGGCTCTTCCTGACTATTGCAGGCCTTGTATATCTTTTTGAGGTTGCTGTAAGGAGGATAATGGAAATGAGGGCTTTGAAAAAGTTTTAAAAACCTGTAAGATTTATAACGAATATGGCATACATGAAAAGGGCAACAACGATTGTACTCTTTCTCCTTCTTCTGGGCACACTGGGTTTTTTTGCAGTTTCAGTTGTGAAATACCAAGGAGACCTGACCAGGCTTAATGATGATATAAGGGACAAAAGGGTGGAGATAGATGATCTTAGCGACCAGCTGAAGGAATTCAATGAAAGCAACTCCCAGCTGAATGAGCAGCTTACAGTGCAGCAGGCAAGGGAACAGGACCTGTCAACCCAGTATCTTGATGTGAAAGGAGAGAAAGAGAGCCTGGAATCCACTAATGCCGCACTGGAGAAGGACCTTGCAAATATCACCAGCCAATATACTGCACTCCAGATAGAATATAACGATACAACAGAAGAACTCGGGAATGTCCTTGAGGATGCTGAAGATATCTGCAATTACTCTGCCACAGCAAATATAACTGAATGCGATGATTACAGATGAACATAAGAAAGATGTACACAGAACTTCTTGTAACTTCTGTCACCCTTAATATCTTTGATTCAATACTGACAACAATAACAGCATTCAGCATAATTTATTTTGTGCTTTACTTTTACAGAATCCCATATCTTGTGGCTATTGCAGCTTCTGCTGCATTTTTCCTGTGGAGCTTCATAAGGAAGATAAGGCAGAACAAGATACTTGTGCTTGAGCAGAAATATCCTGATTTCAAGGAAAGGCTGAGGACAAGCTATGAGTACAAGACAGAGAGCAATACAGTAATAGATTCTCTCCACAGCGATATTACTGAGATGATGAAAAAAGTGGACATAAGCGCATACCTTGACTCAGGCAGGGTGGCATTCAAGGTCCTGGCTGCCTGCATACTGCTCTTTTCAACGCTTTATTTCTCCTCAGTGGGCCTGGATATACTTGACATAAAGACAAGGATAGTCACCTCAAGTGCATACGAGAGCCTTGAAGAGTTTGCAACTGGCCTGTTCACTAATGATGACCAGGAATTTGAAACTCCTGCAGCAGGAGACCCAAGACTGATAGTGCTGGGGAACGAGGAGCTGAATGCAAACCTTGATGTCTACAACACAGGACTTGACATAAACGAGATATCTGAGGGAGAGAAAAATGATTTCGGCGGGCATTATCCGGGGGAGATTTCAGGGGATGCCCAGGAGATTTATGAGGAAGACATCCCTGAGGAAGACAAGGAAGTTGTAAGGGAGTATTTCAAGAAGATTAACCAGTGAATTCTGAATTTTTAAAAAAGTATATAATAAGCTGGCTGTTTCTTTGCCCTATGAGCAAACTGATTGCAACAAAAGACAACTGGACATTCCTTGTTAAAGACCCTGATAAAGATGTTCATACTAATTTTGGGCTGATAAAGGCTGAGGACATAAAGAAAGCCAAAGCCGGGGAAATAGTGAAGAGCAACAAAGGGATAGAGTTCACTGTTTTTGACGCTGATTTCATTGACTTTTATCACAGGATAAAGAGAGGGCCGCAGATAATCCCGAGAAAAGATATAGGTCTCATAATAGCAGAGGCAGGCCTGAATAAGAATTCTGTAGTAATTGAATCAGGCTCAGGTTCAGGCGGCCTGGGATGCTTCCTTGCCAAGATCTGCAAAAAAGTGTATTCATATGAGATAAGGGAGGATTTCTATAACATTGCAAAAAAAAATGTTGAATATCTCGGCATAAAAAACCTAAGCCTGAAAAACAGGGATGCAAAAGAAGGCTTCAGCGAAAAGAATGCAGATACAGTTATCCTTGACCTTCCTGACCCATGGGAACTTATAGAGGCGGCAAAGAAATCACTTAAGCCTGGGGGATTCCTTATCTCATACAGCCCGACAATACCTCAGGTAATGGATTTTGTAAATACCCTTGATGAGAGCTTTGCCTACCTGAAGACGTCTGAGATAATTGAGAGGGAATGGGAAGTTAAGGAGAGAAAGGTAAGGCCGAGAAGCCAGGCGATAGGCCATTCAGGTTTTATTACGTTTGCAAGAAAATTATAGGTGAAGAATTTTTCTATCCATCAGGTAAAGAGCCAGCTGGCTGGCTGCAATGGCTCCTGAGAGTAAGAAGAGATAAACGGCGAGAAGCTGCATGAATGTAAGAGGGACGTCATTCCTCAGCGCCCCAAGGATAAGCACAGTATACCATGAGGTCATTGATATTGCTCCCGATGCAAAAGTTATTCTTTTTACAAAACTAAGCTGGTGGTCTGCGAAATCCAGCTTTACCAGCCTCGGCGTTATGTAAAGATTCAGCAAGATGCCATTCAATATTATAATCCCGACAATCACCATCTTCACAAGAAACTTGACTGTAAAATTATATCTTACAGTGTTCTGAAGGTATATGCCAATCCCAGACAGTATCAGGATAGCAAGCCCGACCCATATCATGATAGATACAGTCTTGAGTACCTTTGTTTCCCACCTTGAGACGTGGAAATCCTTGAGGAACCTGAAAACCATGATATCAGCCACAGTCGCTGCCCCCATACCTATGGCCAGGCCTATGAGATGAAGTATAATTAATAGCTGATACGAAATCATAGTCTGTTTATCTGGATTAACAGGTATATAAATTTAGCTGTTAAAAGAAGAAATGAATAACAAGATGTTAATCAGGTAGATACTGCTGCACACCAGACAAAAATTCTTCTGCTTCGCATACGAGACATATGCAAGATACACTGAAAACAGCAAAGCAGGTATTGAGGCATAGAATACGAACCAGGGATAGGTAAAGCTGAGAGCAATAATAGCTGTATAGTAGATACCCCCTATCACAGGATTCGGCACAAGGAACCTGTTATAATACCTGCTGCTGAATGCCTTTGTGCATGAGATATTCCTGCTGATGTCGCACAGCGGCCTGTATTTTTTGTCTTTGCTCCTTTCTTTTACATAAAGTGCATACACAGAGAGCAGCAGCCCAAGCAGAGATAATTCCGGTATCATAGCCTGTGTATAGCTTCAGGATATAAAAAAATTATTATTCTCCCTGTTTATACTAAGGGGATATGAAGATAAGACTGCATCAGTTCCTCAGCAAGTCAGGGCTTTTCAGCAGAAGGCAGGATATGCTGGATGCAATACTGAAAGGGGAAGTGAAGATAGATAGTGAGACAGTAACAAAGCCGCACTACGGGTTTAATCCGAAAAAAAGGAAAGTGTACTATAAGGGTGAGGAAGTGAAGGAGACAGAGGAAACAATATACCTCATCCTGAATAAGCCGCTCGGCTACCTGTCAACAAAGCTTACAGAGAAAGATATCGAGCTTGGGAAAAAATCAGCATTTGACCTCATTACAGGGTTTGACGAAAAGGCAAAGAATTCCCTTTTTGCAGTAGGAAGGCTGGATGAGGATACTTCAGGCCTGCTTATCTTCACTAATGACGGCAGGCTGGGATACAAGATAGCGAGCCCTAAGAGCAGCATAAAGAAGACATACCATGCTGTCCTGGAAAAAGAATTATCCGAAAAGGATATTGCTAAAATAGAGAAAGGAGTGAAAATAAGCCTTGGGGGATTCCCTGAAAAATTTTACACGACAAAACCCTGCAAAATAGAAAAGATTTCTGGAAAAGAAGCGTATATAACCCTGACAGAAGGGAAAAAAAGGGAAGTCAGGAAAATCTTTGTGGCTATGGGTAATGCAGTTATCAGCCTGAGAAGGATTGCGATAGGAAAAATTCTGCTCAAAAAACTGGATATAAGAGACGGGGAATTCAGAATAGTTGACAGGCAGTTCATAAAAGAGAGGTTATGACTATCAGTTTTTTACAGCTCTTTTTTTTTCATTAGTAAAGTGTTACTGACGACACTCACGCTTGACATCGCCATTGCCGCGCCTGCAATAGCAGGGTTTAACAGGAATCCAAACACAGGATATAGTGCTCCTGCAGCTACAGGAATCCCAACTATGTTGTAGAAGAATGCCCAGAACAGGTTCTGCTTTATTTTTTTCATAGTATAATTGCTCAGTTTTATGGCAGTAACAACATCATTAAGGTCATTCTTTACCAATACAAGATCTCCTGTCTCTATTGCAACATCTGTTCCTGACCCAAGTGCAATACCAATATCCGCCTGAGCCAGAGCAGGAGCATCGTTGATGCCGTCTCCGACCATAGCAACATTTCTTCCCTGCTCTTGCAATCCTTTTATTTTCTCTGCTTTTTCTTCAGGCAATACTTCAGACAATACTTCATCAATTCCTGTCTGCAGGGCAATCGCTTTTGCTGTTCTTTCATTATCCCCGGTAATCATCACTATTTTCTTCCCCATCCCATGCAGTTTTTGAACAGCTTCTTTTGAGTTTTCCTTTAATGTGTCTGCCACTGCGATTATTCCTATTAATTCTTTGTCTAGAGAAACTAACATGGCTGTTTTTCCTTCTCCCTCAAGTTTTCTCATTGTACTCTCTGCGCTTAATATCTTTATACCCTTGTCTTTCATTAGTTTTCTACTTCCTAACAATATCTTCTTTTTATCATACAATGCACTAACTCCTTTTCCAGCTATTGCCACGAATGATTTTGCATCATGTATATTGATTCTCTTTTCTTTTGCTTTTTTTACAATAGATTCTCCTAACGGGTGTTCAGAGCCTTTCTCAACAATTGCAGAATACTTTAAAACATCATTTTCACTATAATTATTAAAGGCAATAATATCTGTAACTTCCGGCTTCCCTTTAGTTAATGTTCCTGTTTTATCGAATACAACGGTATCGACTTTCTCAGTTTTCTGCAGTGCCTCGGCATTTTTTATCAGGATTCCGCTATTTGCGCCCATTCCTGTACCGACCATCACAGCAGTTGGCGTTGCCAGACCCATGGCGCATGGGCATGCGATAACCAGTACTGCAATGGCTATTGAGAGTGAAAACACAAGCGTATTCCCCAGCACAAAATACCACAAAATAAAAGCCAACACAGAGATTATTATTACGACAGGCACAAAATATAATGAAATTTTATCAACCAATTCCTGAATAGGAGCTTTGCTGGCCTGAGCATCTTCAACAAATTTAATTATCTGGCTAAGAAAAGTATCCCTCCCTATTTTTGTTGCTTTTATTTTAAGAAGTCCCTGCTTATTTATTGTTGAACCCACAATCTCGTCTCCTTTGTTTTTTTCAACGGGGATGCTTTCTCCTGTGACCATTGATTCATCTACTGATGAATGCCCTGAGACAACAACACCGTCAGTAGGTATCTTTTCACCAGGCTTTACAATTATGATATCCCCTATCTGGACATCCTCTATAGGAATCTCGATTTCCTCCCCTCTCCTTTCGACACGGGCGGTTTTTGCCTGCAATCCTATGAGCTTTTTTATGGCCTCGCTCGTCCTGCCTTTTGCCAGTGCTTCCAGATATCGTCCCAGGAGTATAAATGTTATAAGAAAAGCGGCGGTCTCATAATATAGACCTTGGAATGTATCTGGCACTAATGTAACTAAGAAACTGTATACAATAGCTGCTCCTGTTCCAATCGCGACCAGAGAGTCCATGTTAGGAGACAAGTTAAATAATGACTTAAATCCAGAAGTATAAAAGTTTCTGCCTGCATATATAACCGGGATCAGAAGCAGTGTCTGTATCCATGCCATATTCTGCTCTATAGCTCTAGGCAGAGGCAAAACAGGGAAGAACCCAACAACCATGAAATAGATAAATGGCAGTGAAAATATGAATGATAAAACCAGCTTTTCCTTCAGCTGTTTTATCTCTTTTTCCCTGAATTCTTTTTCCGTATCTTTGCTTTCAAGCTGTGATGCTTTATATCCTGCCTTGTCAATTGCATTTATAATGTCTTTAATGGAGACTTTTGAAGAATCATAAGATATAACTGCTTTTTGTGTTGACCAGTTTGGTTTTGCCTCTACGATGCCCTCCAGCTTTTCAACAGAATTTTTTACTATATTGGCGCAATGGTCAGACATCATGCCCTCAACATGCAGGTTTACCTCGTCTTTCACAACAGAATATCCTTTTTTCTTCACAACATCCTCAAATTTGCTCACATCTGTTTTTGAATCATCATACTCCACAGTGGCTTTGTTTGTTGTAAGATTTACGTTGGCAGATTTTACTCCTAGCGTATTTTTAAGCCCATGTTCTATTTTTGCAGCACAGCTGGCGCAATGCATGCCGGAGATAGTCAGCGTTGTTTTTTTAGAGCCTTTCTCTGTATATCCATGCTTTTCTTCAGCATTGTCATTGCCCAAAAATTTGTCTTTACAGTGCTGACTGCAAAAATAATATGTCTTGCCGTCTTTTTCCCCCTTAAGAGCTTTTTTAGGGTCAACTTCCATTCCGCATACTGGGTCTTTTTCCATTCTAATTCGCCTTCAATGCATGACTTGTAATTTCCAGATTACAGCTATCATGTTCTTTGCACCATTTTTCACATTCATCAGCATGCACTTTATCGTTGTATAGTAGTTTACACTCCTCACACTGATAATACTTGTTTCCCTGCGTTACAATTTTTTTAACCATTAAGCAAACTTATTGTACAACCATGCGAATCCATAGCTGAATATGAAGCCTATTATTGCCGCCTCGATTATGCCGGTTATTATGCTTAACGGGCTTAGCCCAAAAAACATATGCCACTGCATCATCATGCTGACAGCACCCATATACATACCCATGCCGCCAAAAAGGCCAAGCAGCAGCATTCCTGCAGCGGATACAGCTGCTCCTGCATATCCGAATGCCAGTTCATTTAGTTTTCCAGTCATTTTTTACCTCCTTTAACCACAACAGCCTCCGCCGCTGGTTTTTTTAACAGTGCTTACTTCACTTTTATAAGCATTAATATGTTCCTGAGAACAAAAGTTCTTTTTGAATACACCAACATATCCGGGTATTTTGATTTCTGCGTTTATTTCTTTCTCTTTTTCAATAGGTTCTCTGCAATAAACGCATTTTTCCTTTAATAATCCAAATAATCCCACTTACATCACCTCTTTATTGCAACAACAAGAATGATACTTTTTTCCGCTCTTTCCCTTGTTATTGCAGCATTCATGTTCTTTGTTTTCTTTATTCTCCTTACAACAGTTATGTTCTTTCATAGTTTTTGCCTCATCTTGGTGTATTAATCTTGTATTAAATTACCTCCTTTTTCAAAAAGTTCAGCACAGTGCGGGCACTTAGTTTTCTTGTTCATCTGGCTGAAAGCATCCCTTAATGGGCACCAGCAGTAAGCATCGCTCAATCTGTAATATTTTTTCCTGCCTTTTTTCTCAAATTTTACTATGTCTAATCCAGCCATCATCTTTAGCTGATGGGAGATTGCCGATAGAGTAAGTTCTCCAACTGAGCTATGGATGTCTTTTACAGTCATAGGGCCTTTTGATACAGTTACAAGTATCTTCAGCCTGGTTTCATCTGCCAGAGCGTCAAAAAACTTTATGATTCTCTGGTTTATCTCCTTCATCAATAGTTGAGAAATTGCTCAAGTATTTAAATATACCTATTTTTTTAGTATATCCAGCACATCCTCTCTTAGTATAACTTTCCTTATCTTGCCATGGGCTTTTATCATGATTAATTTTTTCTCCTGCATTTTCTGAAGCGACCGGTATGCTTTTACCCTGTTTAATCCAGGAAGTCTGGAAATCTCAGCCTGTGTAGTCTCTCCCGTGGTCTTTACAAGATGCTTTATAATCTCCTCTTCTTCCTTATTGAGAAACATAAGCACTATTTGCAGGATGTTCTCTGAATTTTTTCTTTGTTTTTCCAAAGCTCTGAAACTTAGGCCGGAAATAAAAAAACCAAGGATTATTGAGATCATTATCATGATAAATAATAGTTCAAGGTGATTCTGGGCGGCATAATAAAATAATGGATTGGCATTTGTCATATCCCTACTACCGTAAGTAATTATTGTGATAACTGAAACAAAAATAAATATAATTATGAGCACGGCCAGCCCAAGATATTTATAGAATTTTAGTTTTTGTGTATCCATAGTTGCTGCAAACAATATTGGTTTTATATATTTTTTGTTTCAGAAATTGCAGCATTATTCTTAAATGTTTCGCAACCCTTTAAATATTGTTTCAACATATGAAACATACATGTGTGCCTATTTTGTGCATGAAAAAAGGAGTTGTCAGCTCTAAAAAAAGAGCCTGTAAAACTCCAGAATAAGGAGGTAAAAATGCCAAAAAAGAATAAAAAAGAAGAAACAATAACCATTACAAGATCAATGGTGTGGAAGGGAGCTGCAGGGATATTGGCCCTATTATTAATTATCTCAGTCTTGACAGGAGGATTTAAAATCGGGACTGGGAAAAGCCAGGATAATACCGCTCCTACTCCTCAGCCTACCCAGCCCACACAGCCAACGCAGCCCACAGAATACACAAGCAGCATAGATGACGACCCTTCAAAAGGGAGTACCTCTGCTAAGGTTGTGATAATAGAGTGGGGGGATTTCCAGTGCCCATACTGCAGCAGGTTTTACAGTGAGACACTGCCTTCAATACAGCAGAACTATATCAGCACAGGGAAAATCCGGTTTGTTTACAGAGATTTTCCTCTGAGCAGCATACATCCTCAGGCAACACCTGCAGCAGAGGCAGCAGAATGCGCAGACGAACAGGGAATGTTCTGGGAATTCCATAACAAGCTGTTCGAAAATCAGGACTCATTAAGTGCTGATAACTACAAGGCATGGGCTGAAGAGCTCGGCATGGACACATCACTGTTCAACAATTGTATTAACTCAAGAAAATACCAGGCAGAGGTCCAGAGCGACTTCAGCGCAGGCACAAGCGCAGGAGTTACAGGGACGCCAGGATTCGTAGTGGGAGTTCTCCAGGATGACGGAAAGACTGTAATAGGCGGGTCTGTCAGGGGAGCAGTTCCTTACTCAACTTTCGCGGCAGTAATAGAAGCAGAACTTGCTAAAGTGAATTAATATTTTTTATTTTTTTAATATAAAAACAGGTCTTAAACCATGGAGTATAAATTATTCCGGATTTTGAAAAAAAGAAAATATCTCAGTATCATGATAATCTCATCTGTTTTCATGATAATATTCTTTCCTGTAGCGCAGTCATTAGCTACAGGCGGTTTGCAGAACCTGGATTTATGGTTCAGGGTAATACCGAAGGTCAATTTATTCTTATTGGGGGTATATTCTATTTTGTTTGGTGCTTTACTTTCATTGCAGATATACAATTTTAAATCCAAGGAATGCGATATAGAACAAAAAGTTGCAGGAGCATCTACTACAGGGGTTAGCGCGGTTATTGCTTCATTAGTTCCGGCATGCCCGGCTTGTTTATCATGGGTATCACTGCTATTGCCGGCCAGCTTTGGGTTGACAGCAACAATTTTCATGATAAAATACAACGGATTAATCCTTTTAGGAAGCATTATTTTATTATTAGCTGCTATGTACCTGTTGGGTGGTTTTAAGAGAAAATGAGCAAAAAGAAATTTAATTGTGAATCCTGTGGGAAAGGATTTTCCACAGAGGGCGGCCTGAATATGCATACAAAAGTTAAGCATCCAAGCAAGAAAGAAGAGGGATCACCAGCACTGACAGAAAAGCAGAGAAAAAAGATAAACTGGGTGATTTTCATTATTGCGGCTGTTGGTATTGTTGGTTTTATATGGTTCAGTTCATCAAATGCAGAAGTGCTGCCTCCAATAGATATGCAGGGGCATATCGAAGTAAATCCGCCCTCACATATCATGAAAGAACCTATGCTTTTGACAGTCCAGAAACACATGCTGGAGCATGCAGATGGCTCCGGCCCGCCAGGAGTGATTATAAATTATAATTGCGATGATTATGAATGCGAGCCTGATTTGATAGAGAAACTTGAGGGTTTTGCTGTTGAATATTCTGAGAATGTCTATGTGGCCCCTTTTGAGAACATGGATGCAAAGATAGCTCTTACCAGGCTTAGAAGAATACAGGTTTTGGAAGAATATGACTATGATGCGATAAAGAGTTTTATAGGCTCATAAATAGATTTATTTTATGACAACTATATTTGTCATTCCCCTTCTTTTTCTTTCTATAATGCCCCTGTTTTCCAGTTTATCCAATATCCTTGTTACTTTAACTTTCGACATGTCTAATTTTGCTCCTATTTTGCTTTGATATATCCCATTATCGCTGTTTTTTATAAGCTCAAATACTTCTCTTTCTTTCTTATTCAGACCTGATAAATCATACTCCTTTTTTGTTATTATTTTTTCTTCTTTTGAGAATAAAAGATATGCCCCAATCCCCCCCAATCCTGCTACCAGAATGCTGGCTAAAAGAGGGATTACACTTAAGTTATTGTCTTTATGATATGGGCACGAAGAAATTGAACAGCTGTCTGCCCCGTTCTCACCGCATGCTTCGGCGCAGGCCTGGAGCTGCTGATTATCAAACTGAATTTTGAAATAAATCATTAATAAGATTACAACAACACTTAATATTACTATGATCCTCCCTAATTGTTTTGGTTTCATCGACTTTTAAAAGATTTTTCAACTATAAAAATTTAGCTATTAATCTGTTTTATAGAGAAAAAGACACCACACATTAGGGAATGGCTCGCTCTCTATATCACGTTTCATCATGAGCATGGCCGGTTCCTCCGCAGGCATCAGACAAATCCCAGACATCTGCTATTTGTTCTGCTGTAAAACCTTTTTCAGTAATAAGATATTTAGCAAGCCCCTCATATGCATACCAGTGCCAGCATTTGCAACAGCAGGGGCCTCCTTCATGAGATAAGTCTACTGCGTGGTCATAAACTTCCTGCTGTTCAGCGTTTAAAATTATATTTTTTTGATAATCTAGAAGCTCTTTCGCCAAAGACACGGAGACATCGTAAGGGTCAGGGGGTATTTTTTCAAAATCTGAATATTTTTTCAAAGCGTGAACTTGTTCTGCATATCTATGGAATACCATCGCCCCGCAGCAAGATCCCTGAATTCTTTCCTGATCTGATTTTGAATCGATATAATTAAATGTTCCGCCGCATGAATTTGTATGTGCACTGCTTAATAAGGCAAATTTTACTTCTAGAGCTGTCTGTTCATTAAGTGTTGCAGCAGAATTTATAGAACTGAAAATATAGGCAGTTGATAAAATTAATATAACTATTAGTACAAACAGGATATTTGATTTTTTAAAAGTTACTGTATTTTTCTCTTTCTCTTTCATCTTATGTTTTTCCCATTATAATCAATTCTATAATTAGTAGAGACTGAAACACTTTATTAATATAACCTGAAATGGGTTTCACTATCCTCTGTTTACAAAAATTAAATCATATTATGGCAGAGTTTGCAAATAATGCATCAAATCTCTCAGATCATTATCGTTCATGCCCCATCTTGGCATCGCAGGGCCAAGATAACTCCCGTCAGGATGCCTGCCGTAGACAACAGCGTTCCTGAATTCTTCAAGGCCATATCCTTCATGCGCATCATTGTGCTCATCAGCATGCTCTTCTTCCTGCCAGCTTTCCCCTGACAAAGCAGACCACCTGATATCGGGGACTGAGAGGGAGTCCATATGAAAATATACATTTCCTCCTCTCGCGTCTTCTCCATGGCAGGATACGCATGCAAGGTCTCTGCTTCCAGGCATCATACCCGGACCAAAACCCCCGTCATAATCTATTCTGCCTGAATTTTCAGAAGTGGCTGTAAAATAAATTCTTTCGCCATTGGAGGAATATCCCCTGAAAGGCTGAACAAAAGTACTGCATGATGCAAACAGGAGCGAGGTTCCTGCTATAATCGAGACTAATGATTTTTTTTTCATTTCCTTGATTTTCTAATTAGCTTCCCATTTAAATATCCTTTCTTCAACATCAGGAATACCGGTTATGATTATCATGTGCTCTCCTGGCTCTTCAGGGATTTCAAACCTTAATGTTCCTGAATTATGGTGTCCTCCAAGTGATGGAGCGCTTACAGGATAATACTCGTCTTCTCCTATAACTAATTTAACCTGCTTCTTCAGATCAAACCCGCTCATATCAATAGTGTGTGTGTTTAAACTGATGTCAATCTCCAGTACGCCATTTTCAAATTGATGGGGCTCCAAATCAATAGTTACAGCGCTTTCACTTGTTTTTCCGGCAAAATTTTCTTTTTCCGGTGTTTCTTTGCCCGTGCCTGAGGTGCATGCGCTTATAATAAAAAGCATTATAACGCCGGCAATCAATAATTTTTTATCCATTTTTTATCCTCCTATAATTGCAGAATATAAAGACAGGCCAAATATTGCCAGACTTAATATCACAACATATTTCTGGATAATTCTTATATCCAGTTTCATCATTTCCCCCAGAATACCTTTCCAGGAGTTATGGAGAGAATTTTTTTGTATTGTATTGAGCATGATAGTTATTCCGATTAAATTCGAAAGCACCCCCAACAGGATAAAAGAAGTCTGATACTTAACTAGTACCGTTGATAAAAAAGCAAGGCCGATTAATGGGAGTATATCGGTCAAGTGATGCGCGCAGCATGCTACCATGGAGGCAGTGGATACTCCGCCTGAAGCAGCTACAGAAGCTGTTGCTGCAGCATTTATTGCTTTGAAAGATTCTTTTACATAAACATAGAGACCAATCTGTATGCCGAATCCAAGAATTAAAGGCAGCATTAAGTACCATAGTCTAAGAAATTCTGATAGAGCATGGGATAGTGAGTTTAACAGGCTAAGCAGCAGAAGATATATTGAAAAAAGGAATATACTTCCAAGCAACCCAAACAATACAGATTTTTCGGTTATATTTTTATTCATCTTAAAAAAGCCATCTTTGTTGTTTAATTCTTATCTTGCATTGTCAACAATCTCTATAATGTCTTTTTCGGCCTCTTCAGCTTCTTCTTTGGCGATCTCTGGAAAGAACTCTGAAATCATTGTTGGCTTCATTCCAATAATCTTTATTTTTCCATTCTCTTCCAGAACATTTATTTTGCATGGCATGCATAAAGAAATTAGCCTGTTCCTGTTCAGAAAAGTATCTGCGTGCTTTCCAGAACAAATCTCAATGATCTTCAATGCGTTGTGCTTAAATCCTTTTGCTGCCAGCCTCTCTTGTATATCATAGACCTGAAACAATGCCCAGCCTTTTTTCTCAACAGCTTTCAAAACTGAAACAACTGCACTATCGAAACTTTTTTCTGTCTCTACAACATATGCGAAATCTTCAACATTCATTTTTTGCGCCTCCTGTTTTTTGTATTTTTCCATAGTCTTATAATCCAGAAATAAACCAGGATTATTAATCCTGCCAATAAGATTATATAAAATATAGTGATAATCCCCCAGGATGCATACCCGAAATTCCCCATCATACCCTGCATCATGTTGCCGCCCATCATTCCAAAGCCTGAACTTTCTTTGCAATAAAAATTCTTTCCCATGTTTATGTGCACTATTCTCAAGGATTCAGAGCCTTCGCCGCCCATCATCTCATCCATCCTTTCATGTGCCTCTCCTGGATGCATCTGCTCCATATAATAGTCCCCAAGAAACTCAAACTGAGTATCATTCAGGTCTTCACATGGAGTCTGGCTTTCAATTATCTCCAGCGCCACTGAAAAATCATCATGCCCGTCGCCATAGGAATAGCTTATTGGGATAAGTGTTAAAATCATAATCAGAATTATAGTTATTTTTTTCATCTAGTTCACCTCAAACCCATATCCTTTTGCTCTCCAGGCATTTGTTCCGCCAACAAGATTGTAGACATTTTTGTATCCCATATCTATTAACTCCTGAGATGCCTCTGTGCTCATGCTCCCGCTCCTGCAATAGACAGCAATAGGAACAGATTTGTCATCAGGCAGCTCTGCTTTGTCTATCTCATTATAGGGAAGGAAAGCATCTGTTCCTTTTATATGCTGTTGTTTTGGGATATGGACATCTATGAGGAAAACGTCCTCATTTTCCAGAAGCTCTTTGAATTCCTCGGCCCCGAGATTGTTTATGTTTCCCTTAGTTGTGCAGGCAGCAATAAATATCAAAAAAATAAAAAGTAATCTTTTCATCAGCAACCACCCACCATTTGGGGAAGATTATTCAGGTTGCCTGGCACATTTACCCCGCTTGCGCTGTTTCCTAATTTTGTAGTATCAGGACTTATCCCTTCACTTACAATTCTTTTTTCCAGTGAATTCAGCTGAACTGCCTGTGCAGCAGAGAAAATCACTAAAACAACCAATACAATTGTAATTATCATGTTTTTTTCCATTTTTACCTCCTTTAACATCCCCCGACCATGCCAGGCAGATTTTCAAGCGCAGATGTATCCCCGCCGGCAACAGTCACTGCAAGATTCACCATATCTTTAGGGAAGAACAGGGTTTTCCACCTTAGAGCTTCTCTTAAGATCTCAGCATCATTGTAGTCAGTATTTTTTATCAGCCATTTTGTCAATCCAAGCAGAGCCGGATTATGCTGACAGCCGCAGATTGTCTTGCCGTTCCTGTCCACGCCTATTGCCTGCACTCCGCAGCAGAACTCGCATGAGATACCAATGGGCTTTGTGACAAGGTTGACATACCGCTCATTCTCTTCTTTTGTGAGTTCAAGATTGTACAGCTTAAGAAGCACTGATAATCCTCTAGTTGGATCGTCGTAATTGACACCAAGCTCCTGTCCGTATTCCGGCATTCCTGTCGGAACCATCACATCTACAGCATCCTGAGCTGTCTTGATTGATTCAACCTCAAACACAGCAGCAACAGCATGTCCTGTTGATTTTATAGAACTGAAATCAACATTACTGAGTTTCTTTCCCTCTTTGTGCATATTTGGCATTGCTATTGCCCTTATCCTGAGCAGCGTGTACTGGTTAAAAACCATAAGCAGCACAACAAGAACAAGAAGCGCAATGTTTACTATGCTTAACTTATCTTTTAATTTCATTTTTCTATTTTTTTTCATTTTGTCACCATTTTTTGCAGCATTCTATCAGCCTGCTGACGAATTTTTTCATGTTTTTTCCTGACCTGTAGAGATAGATCAATATGAAAACAGCCCAGACTGCGGATACAAGAATAACAACACGGATTATATCATTGGATACGCTTATCAATGATATGCCAGCAGTTGTCAGCGTCAATAAGAAAGGCAGCCTGAATATCTTGAGCTCTTCTTTTACTTTTGAATCTACAAGGTAATAGATGCCTACTACTGACTGCCCCATGAGCATAGCAACAATAAGAGGATTATCAAACATATTCAGCTTATATAATACTAAGAGAGAGATCCATGTTAAGCTGATGGCCCCGCATATAACGCATATATCAAAAAACCTTTTTACAATAAGGAGGATAAAAAACAGCGTGATTATGCCTGCTATTGGAATCAGGATTTCCATCTTATACCACCACATTGATTATTAGACCTGAGAGTATAAGCAGGACAAAGGTCATTATCATCCCTTGGAAGGGAATTGTTTTCTTTCTGGCTTCTGTTATTTTTCTGCTTAGGTAAGGTGTAACAGAAACAATGGCTGCTCCTATAAGGCTTCCCAGCAGGAACAGGTTAATCACATATGTCCTGTTTAGCAGAGAGCCGTAATTTCCTGCAATGAAAACAAAAACCGGGAGAGGGGCTTCCATTATATTCAGCATGGGCAGCACAGTCGTAATATAAGACAATAATATAAGCACAGCTCTCTGGTATTTTACATATTGCCTCTTAATCAGGTTGGAGAACCACCAGCCCATGGATACTGCAAAAGCCCCTATGAAGAGTCCTATTACTCCCTGGTTGACACCCAGCCACGCTGCACCGCCTGCAGCAGCTGCAGCCCCGATAGTACATAAAGGGCAATGGGCTCTGGCCTGTTGTACCATCAGGATGAATGCAGCCGGAAGGAGGATTTTTTGTTTCATTTTATATTGTCATGAATACCGAAGCCTGGCCGTCTTTTATGGCATATATTGTCCAGATGGTATTTTTTGGACCAGGCATTCCGGGTGAGCCGGAAGGCATTCCAGGCAATGCAATCCCGTCAATATCAGGCCTTTCGGCAAGAAGCTTTTCCACAGCCTCTGCAGGAACATGGCCTTCAACGAAATAGCCTTCTACAAAAGCAGTATGACAGCTGTACATGTTTCCGGGTATCCCATTTTCTGCCTTTATGGAATTTATATCGGCATTTTCAATTATCTTAATATTGTAATCATCGGCAATATAACCTGCCCAGCCTGTGCAGCATCCGCATGTTGGAGATTTATAGATAATCATCTCCGGCTTATTGGCATTGCTAGAAGTGCATGCCGCTACTATAATGCTTAACAGCAATATTACTACGATGAATATTTTTTGTTTCATTCTTTTACCTCTCAGTTAATTTTAGTGCTGGAGAACATGAAACAGCATATATCAGTACTGATGAAACTAGTTTCATTTAAGAATAACTATATTTGTCATGCCCCTTCTCTGACGACCAATTATATCCTTTGAGGCCATCCTGTCGAGAACTCTTGTGGTCTGCACTTTTGAGAGCCCGGTCTCCTTTACAACATCACTCTGGTAGAGAGAACCATTGTTTTGTTTTAATAATTCATAAATCTGTCTTTCTTTTTCATCAAGCTTTGAGGTGTCTATCTTCTTAAACTCTTTTTCTCTATCTTTTTGGAATAGGAGATATATTCCGGCGCCCACCATCAGAAATACAATCCCAAATGAGAGGCTTAGCAGCCATGAGCTTATGCTTTTATGCGCAGGACAGTCTGCCATCTCAAGAGCCGGGTCTGCGCCGATTTCCTCGCAGAGAAAAACATCTTTTTTGTCTGTATCAATTTTCACTAATACCAGTATGATAAATAATAGGAGCGATATGCCAATGATTATTTTTCCCAAATCTCTCTGAGATATCATACTTGGCTAGAAGAACACTAGGATTATTTAAACGTTTTCATTGAATTTTGAATAATGTATTGAAATCGCAATAAGTGGATTATGGGATTAATATTTTTAAAATATTCTCTTTTAATTTTACACTCCTGACTTTTCCAATAGCTGTTTTCTCAATTATATTTTTGTTCTCCATCCTCTGCAACGCTCTGTAGGTCCTGACCTTGTTCATCCCGGGCAGTTTGGATATTTCTGCCTGTGTCGCGGAGCCCTTATTTTCAATAAGAAAATCAATGATTATCCTTTCTTCTCTGCTTAGGAAACCCATTAAAATATTTGTTACATCCTCTGTATCCCTTTTTTGTTTTTTAAACTCATCATAGTATAAATTTGACCAGAAAAAGCCAAAAGAAACCGAAATGAGGGTAAGGAGTATCATGATTGGAACATGGTTCTTAACTGCTATTGATAACAGAGGATTATCAGATTCATGATGCTGGTAAGTGTAAGTCAGTATTGCTATCACCAGAACTACAATTATTAGCAAAGTTGAAATCCCAAACCCGATATTCCTGTATCTTTTTATGTCCACCAGTGTGATTAATTATCCTCCATTTATTAAATCATCGCTTGGAATAACCTGTCTTTCCGTGGTTTCAAAACGATTTAAATATGGTTTCAGATAATGAAATATACGGAATCCACTATATCCGAAAAGGAGATGAGTAGAAAATGCTTAAAATCAGAAAACCGAATACATTGATATATATTGTTTTGCTGGTTATCTTGAGCCTAGTTGCTTCAGCATGCACAAAACAGCAGGAAAATGAACTGGTATCAAACGGAATGGAAGGTATGCCGTGCCACAGAATGCCGAACGGAGAGTTGATGGGAGATTGTGATGGAGTTGAAGAAACACAGGGAGAAGAAACAATGGGCATGATGTCCCAGCAGGCAACATTTAGAATAGGCTCTTCAGCTGATTCTTCTTCTCTTAAGGTGGCAAAACCAACATCAATACTTGACTTGGAAGACGGCGACGAAGTTGATATAACAGCAGAAATAGTACTTAAGGAAATAGATGGCCAGACCTTTAGGATGTATGCATACAACGGGAGGATACCAGGGATTGCACTGAGGGTGAAACAAAATTCGAAGATTACTGTAAATTTTCATAATAAAATAGATCAGGAAACAACTATACACTGGCACGGTCTTAGGCATGATATTAAAGATGACGGCGTTCCAGGAATATCGCAGGATCCTGTAAAGCCAGGGGAATCTTATGTGTACAGTCTCTTTTTTCCTGATGAGGGAATCTATTGGTATCATCCTCATGTAAGAGAGGATATACAGCAGGAAGGGGGATTGGCAGGAAACATGCTTGTTGTTCCATCAGATCCGGATTATTGGAACCCTGTAAACAGAGAAGAATTATTGGTATTAGATGATTTGTTGATTAGAAATGGGGAATTAATGCCATTTGGCAAAGAATATGCAACACATTCCACAATGGGAAGATTTGGAAATGTTCTTTTGACTAACGGCGACACGAATTACTCTCTTTCAGCTAATGAAGGGGAGGTAATAAGGTTCTATATAACAAATGCGGCAAATGTCCGCCCGTTTAAATTATCATTTGGAGGAGCCAGAATGAAACTTGTGGGTTCAGATATGGGAAAATATGAGAGGGAAGAATTTGTTGAGGGAGTCATCATGGCTCCTGGAGAAAGATACATAGTTGAGGTATATTTTGACAAAGCAGGAAAATACTATTTAGAGCATAATACCCCAGAAAAAAGATACATGCTTGGTGAAATTCAGGTTAGCGGGAGTAAAGCAAAGTTAGATTATTCTTCTTATTTTAATAACCTGAAAACTAATGAAGACATTAGTGAAGAAATAGATGAGTTCCGGCAATATTTTGAAAAGCCTGTTGATTACAGTCTTGTGCTTGATATTGATATGCCAGGTATGCAGATGATGGGCGAAGCTGAAAATCATGAAAGCATTGAATGGGAAGACACAATGCAGCAGATGAATGAAATGATGGATTCCAGCGATATGACCTGGATACTAAAGGAGGAGAATACAGGAAAAGAGAATATGGACATATCAATGGATTCTAAAGTTGGCGATAAGGTAAAGATAAGGATATTCAATGACCCCGAATCCATGCATCCGATGCAACACCCCATCCATCTGCATGGCCAGAGGTTCCTCATCTTAAAGAAAAATGATGTTCCTGCAGATAATCTTGTATGGAAAGATACAGTTCTTGTCGGGATAGGGGAGACAGTTGAGATATTAGTTGATGTTACTAATCCAGGGGAGTGGATGATGCATTGCCATATTGCAGAGCATCTTGAAGCAGGAATGATGGCAGAATTTAGTGTTGGATAGAAAGAGTATTTGACGCTATAACATGGCACACACACTCTTTGCCATGGCATTTATCAGGGATTACAAGAGTATTGGTGATACTCCAGTCTTTTACTCTATGCAGTATTACCTTTAGCTCTCTTCCTGAATTTGTGAGATGATAATAATCATCCTGCTTCCTGACTATGCCGAATTCCTGCATCTTTTTCAGCCTCTCGGACAGCAGGGTCTGGTTTATCTTTTTTCCCATGAGATTATGCAGCTCATTGAAGCTTTTGCCGTTCTCATCAATATTTGAGAACACCATGAATGCCCATTTTTTCCCGAGGAAATCAAACAGTTCAATAAGGTCGCAATGCTCCATAACTACAGAAATGTGTAGTGAATATTTAAATATGTTTATGGCTTAGACAAATAGAACATGGACAAACATCAGTATGTATGGGCACTTCTTAGAATATCTCTCGGACTAATCTTCCTCTGGGCATTCTTTGATAAGACATTTGGGCTGGGATTTACAACATGCAGCACAGAGACCGGCATACAGGTCATGTGCGACAGTGCCTGGCTGAACGGAGGCAGCCCGACAGCGGGTTTCCTTAAATTCGCCACAGCAGGGCCGCTTGCAGCATTTTACCAAAGCATTGCAGGCAGTGCTTTTGTTGAGTGGCTTTTCATGTTAGGTTTATTCGGTATAGGATTTTCCTTGGTATCAGGGATGGGAGTCAAACTAGCTGGCTATTTCGGTGCTCTACTGATGGTCCTCATGTGGTCAGCTACCCTCCCCCCTGAACACCATCCTTTCCTTGATGAGCATATAATTTATGCTCTTGTGCTTTTAGGCCTCGCTTTTGCAAAAGCAGGCCGTTTCTGGGGCTTAGGCAGATGGTGGTCCAAAACAAAAATTGTAAAAAAATACCCTGTTTTGGAATAGATTAAAAATAGAGACGTATTTTGATTTCGTATGGATATAGCCTTTTTTGAACTAGAGAACTGGCAGAAACAGGAAATAAAGCAGAAGCTGAAAAACCACAGGCTGGCTTTTTTTGACAGCCCTCTCAAAGAAGAGCATATCAGTAAGATAAAAGATACGCAGGTTCTCGGGATTTTCATATACTCAAAGATTACAGCAGATATAATAGACCGGCTGCCGAAGCTCAGGCTTATTGCCACAATGTCTACTGGCTTTGACCATATTGATATTGAATACTGCAAAAGGAAAAACATAGCAGTATGCAATGTGCCGACTTACGGGGAGAATACAGTTGCAGAGCATACTTTTGCGCTTATACTTGCACTGTCAAGGAAATTATACCCTTCAGTTAAGAGGACTAGGGAGAACCATCTCTTTGAGACTGATATCTCACTCAGGGGGTTTGACCTCAAGGGAAGGACAATAGGCCTTATAGGCTGCGGCAATATAGGAAAACATGTTGCCAGGATGGCAGCAGGGTTTGAGATGGACATACTTGTCTATGATATCTATAAGGATGAGAAACTTGCCAGAAAAATAGGTTTCAGATATGCAGAGTTTGATGACCTTCTCACTGAATCTGACGTAATAAGCCTCCATGTGCCTTATAACAGCAAGACGCACCATCTTATTAATGAGGAGACAATAGGCAGGATGAAAAAGGGGGCCCATATAATCAACACTTCAAGAGGCGCAGTGATTGACACAAAGGCCCTTGTGAGAGGTCTGGAGTCAGGAAAAATTGCAGGGGTAGGAATAGATGTGCTTGAGGGAGAGGGGGAAATAAAGGAAGAGATGGCTGTCCTCAAGGATGAATTCAAATCCAGTTCAGACCTCCAGACAGTACTTGCCAATCATGTGCTCATGAAAATGGATAATGTCTTAATCACGCCTCACAACGCATTCAATTCAGCCGAGGCCCTGCAGAGGATACTGAATACGACAATAGAGAATATCTTTTCTTTTTCATCAGGAAAAAAAGAGAACCTTGTCTGGCAGCATTAACATTAATAAACTTCCTTCTAATCCCACATTTTATGGAATTCTGCCCGGGATGCGGAAAAAAAAGCAAGGGAATATGCAGGGACTGCAGGCCACAGAAGGAGATTAAGGTTAGAGATATCAATATAAAATTCTGCAGCTCCTGCAAAAAATATTTTCACAGGAACAAGTGGACAGAGTATACTGACATTGAAGAGGTAGTAAAAAAAATAGCTTCTGAGAACATAAAAGAAGAGAATATTTCCATAAATCCCATACTTCCGGAAATCAGGATGAAGCCAGGCATTACAGAAGAGGCTTTCATTGAAATTGAGATAGATGGGGATATCTCCTATATCCCGGCGAACCTGGAAATGACCTACTGCGATAAATGCTCAAAAAAACAGGGTGAGTATTTTGAGGGGACATTGCAGCTGAGGAATGTTGATGAGGAGATGGTAGAATTTGCCCGCTCTTTTTTCAGGAAGAATAATGTCTTCATATCAAAGGAAAAGGAGCAGCCGAAGGGCATTGACATGAATGTTACAGATAAAAAAAGGCTGCAGAATATAGGGCTCATGCTGCAGAGAAAATACGGCGGCTCAATAAAAGTCAGTCCGCATATACATACGCAGGACAGGCAGACCAGCAAGCAGGTCTACAGGGTGAACCTTCTTTATGAAGCTCCGGAGTTCAGGATCGGCCAGGTTATCAAGGTCGATAATAAGGTTCTGCTTGTAAAAAACATCTCCAAGACTGTTTCCGGTGTGGACCTGGCCACAGGGAGCAGAGCATCAGTTGATCTGAAGAAGAAGGAATACAAAATATTGCGGCCTTCTGAATCAAGAATCTCCAAAGTGCACCCGGGAATTGAGATTCTCGACCCTGAAACTTATCAGAGCGTACCCCTGAGAAATAAGAAAAAGGTGCAGATTGGGGAGAAGGTAAATGTTGTCAGCGACAGAGGAGTCTATTATATTCTCTGATTTTTTGTAAGGATAAGCTTTTTATATACGCAGTTTAACTGAAGTATTTAGGGGGAGATATTTGGGAAGAAACAGATATGGCTACTGTCTGATTGGATGCGAGGGCGGTAGATATCTTACTGAAAAAATTGATGCTGAGCTTAAAGGTTCTGAGGGATACAGAGGCATAATAAAGTCTGAATCAGTGAAATTCCATGATGGCGAGATTGAAGCCAGGATAATGGAGCATGTCAGGGGGAGCGACGTGTATATTATCCAGCAGCTGTATTCTCCGACAACATCGGGCAGGAATCTTAATGATAATCTGTTTGAGCTGTGCTTAACAATACAGGCAGCAGGCAAAGCAGATGCCCATAAAATAACCGCGGTTATACCGTATCATGCATACTCACGCGCTGACAGAAGGTCCGGAAAAGATGAAGGTATCCGAAAATCAATAGGCGCAAAGCTTGTGGCAGACGTCATTGTAGCTTCAGGGGCTGACAAAGTGATGAGTTTTGATATACATAATGAGAGTATAGAAGCATTCTACCCTAACAGGTTCCCTGTAGAAAATATATACCAGACAAACCTTTTCAATAATAAACTTAAAAATGATTTTCCGGAATACCTGGAAAATGCAGTCATGTTAGCCCTGGACCTAGGAGGCGCAAAAAGAGTCGCACGCCAAGCAAAGATTATGGGACTGCCTCTGGCAGTAGTGGAAAAAGGCAGGGATACTGTGTCAGGTGAGCTTAAAATCGAGGGGATTATGGGTGATGTAAGAGGAAAATACTGCGTCTGCCTCGATGATATCGGGGGAACATTCGGAACATTTCAGGAAGGCGGGGGAGCAGCTATGGCCAGTGGGGCGCTTGGTATTATAGGGGGTGTATCATTCCCTCTTTTTGTCGGGCCCGCAATAGAAAGAATGGATAAAATGCATGAAGAAGGGGGGCTTATTGCGATGCTGGGAACAGATGCAGTCTGGCATGGGGAGGAGTTTCTTGAAGAGCACCCATATTTTTCTTATATACCTCTTGCACCTACGCTTGCCAATACAATAAGAGCAATCCAGAGGGGGGAAGACTCACTGCACCAAGAACTTGATGTAAAGCCGCTGGAACAGAACGGATTAATACTTCCCAAGCCCTAACTGTCCCTTCCTCTTTCCTTTTGAAACTTTTTCGATGTCTTCACCGATCTGCTTCTTGAGGTTAAGCGCAGTCTTCTCGCCAAGCAGCTGGGTAAGCTTTGTCATATCTGCTTTTTTTATGTCTCCGATATCTTTTATCCCGTTCCTGTAAAGCTTTCTTGCCCTTACCCTTCCGACATTTTTCAGCCTAGCCAGAGGTATAAGCTCCTCCTTAACTCCCTTGTCCAGCCTGAACCTTGTCTTTCTTATGTTTTTTATTATGTCCCTGAAATTGAGCAGTGCAGCAAGCTCCTCGCCTGCATAAAGTATCCAGTCGCACAGATTCCTTTTCAGATGAAGCTCTCCGGGTGCGATATTGAATTCCTCAAGTATCTCATTTTCAGTCTTCTCCTCCATCCATGATTCAAGCGCAATAGCCAGCTTCATGCTCTTCAGGAATTCATCATATTCCGGCTCAAATACGCTCGGTTCAAATGCTATCAGGAGAGAGGAGGATTCATTAAGCTCTGCTTCAATAAAATCAGTTTCCTTTACCCTGACAGAAGGAAGAGGCCTCAATTCAAGCGTGGAGCAGGCCAGCTGCAAATAAGAAAGTTCAGTTGCTGTTTTCTGTGTCGCCCTTCTCAGAGCTGTTATTATCTGGTGTGCAGTGAATGGGTCAAGATACAGCTGGGCAACCCTCTCCCCGAGTTTTGTAACTTCTATTTTGTCATCGCCCAAGCTGTTGGCAGAGACGAAATCATCTTTCTTTGACTGCCTTATGAACTCCCATTCCTCAAGGTAATTCAGCATCTTGTCTAGTATGGATTCAATTGCATTCATATCCTGGAATTGATAGCCGTAGAATGTCTTCTCAAAGAAATCGACAAGCTCTTTTTTTGAATGGGCAAATCCTGTTGCTGCAAGGCTCAGGCAGTATGTCCTCAGTACAGGCTCGACAGCCAGTTTCGAGTATATATTTTCAGGAGGGGCATTTATAAATTTCTCTACTATGTCCTCTGCTTCTTTCTCTGTTGATGCAATGCAGATTGCCTCCCCATGTGTATCATTGAAATCAGGCCGGCCTGCCCTGCCTGCCATCTGGTGGTATTCAAGAGCAGGGATGTACTGGAGGCCCCATCTGCCGCCATATCTCTTGAGGTCCTTTATTACTGCCCTGAATGCAGGCAGGTTAAGCCCGAACGCCAGCGTGGGAGTGCTTGCTATAACCTTTATCCTGCCATTCCTGAAGTTATCCTCAACAAGCTTTCTCTGCTTTGAGGCAAGCCCTGCATGGTGGAACGCCATGCCTTTCCTTATGCAGTATGCAAGCCTCCTGCATTGTTTTGTAGGAGAGGAGAGGACATTCAGTATTTCATCTGCAAGCTTTTCAAGGTCATCACTTTTTGAGTCTATCTTCCTGGCCAGCTTTTCCGCAGTAGATTCTGCAGACCTTCTTGTATTGCAGAATACCAGCGCCTGCTTGTTCCTTTTTACAGTATCCAGTGCTATGTCCAGGGCAGGATGATCCGTAAGCTCAGGAATTGAGAGCGGCTTCATAGCAACTAAAAAACAAACTTCATTAATTAAGCTTTGCGATGTTTCTTATTCCTTTTTTGCAGAAAGAGCAGCAGGGTATCATAGGAAACAGGGACATTCCTCGTTAAGAGTGGCTGTAAGAATCATAAAAATAAAAAAAATGAAAAAAATATTTTATTCCTATGCTCCTGCACTACCTTATTAACTTTATCTGTAAGTGAATTAAAAGAAGTGGGCCCGAGCGGATTCTCACCAATCCTTACCAGCATTGATGGGGCTAGTGTGTTTCCTCGCTTTGCTCGTCAAGCACACGTTATATAAAATGGGCCCGAGCGGATTTGAACCGCCGACCACTCGATTGCTGACTGATATGCTATCAGTCGAGCGCTCCATTATCCCATCGCCCAGGTACAACCCAGGCGAGTGACCAGACTAAGCCACGGGCCCGATGGTTCTCAGAATTTGAACTGCATTTAAAAAAATTGCGATAAATATAAGAGATAGCGCATTATTTTGGAGATTATGGATCTATCAGAACTGACACTGATTCTGCAGGTATCAATAGTGCCGGTCGCCCTTATCTCGGGAATAGGGCTTATCATCCTTTCCATGACAAACAGGCTCGGGAGAATCATGGACAGGATAAGAGCGCTGATCGGCAACAAGAAAAAGAGGCAGCAGGCGGATATGCTTTACAGGAGGGCAAAAATAATGCAGCGCGCTGTGATACTGGGAAGCATCAGCATATTATTTGTTGCAGTTCTCATAATAATGAATTTTCTGTTTCTTATCCTAAGTGTGAACAGCGCAGTTATGACCATACTAGTATTCTCGCTTATTCTGGCCCTTCTTATAGTGTCCCTGTTTCTCTTTATCTAAGACTTGACTTTATCATTAAAAGCAATAGAGTTAGAAATAAAAGACAGTTTATGAAGTAAAGAAAAAGTGGGACTTCATTGATTCTCATCAAGCCTTTAAGAAAAGCCTTGAGGGAAACAAATCCGGTTCTGTTAACAAGTTAACAGAACGACAAAATTAAAAAAGTGGGACCTCAGGGATTTGAACCCTGGACACCACGGTTACTAAATTCTCACCAGTTACAGACTGGTGGTGGTGCTTCAGCCGTGTGCTCTCCCAGGCTGAGCTAAGGTCCCGCCAATGCCCTGAAATTAAGCACGATTTAAATTGTTTTCTATAAGCAGCTACAATCTGTACTCGACAGGCAGATGGAAGAAGCCGGAAGGTGATTTGTAATTGTCAAGCGGAAATTTTTTCAGGCCATGCTTCACAGCCGCTATATCTGGAATTGCAAAAGATATGGGCCTGCCGTAGTCGGCATTTTCAACTCCGCTATCTTTTTTATAGTGGGCTATCCAGTACAATTTTTTCCCTTCGTTATTGAGGGTTAGTCTGAACAAATGAAGTTTTTCTCCTTCTTTATCTAAGACAGTGTATTTTCTATCTCCTGAAAAAGCCACTTCAGCGATGAGGTTCCAGAAAAAAATAAGCCCCCCATTCATTCGGTCTATATCAGGATTCCTTTTTCCTTTCAGCCAATTGAACATTGGGCTTATCTTATCACTTGCCTGAACAAAGCCATAGACAGGCCCGAAATCACCTATAAGCAGGCCTTCAAGATGGTCCAGCTCATGATGGGCGTATCTTGCCTGGTCTTTGCTGCTGATAGATATCTCCTCTTCAATCCCTTTTTCAAGAACATACCCTGACAATACCATGCTTTTTGGCCTTGCTACAGGCATATAAGGCTCCCCAAGAGAGCCGCAGCCCTCAAGAAAGTCTGCTTTCTCATATTCCTCTTTAGAGATTATCTCCGGGTTTACTACCGTAATAAACCTATTTTTTGCAGAATAATCAGGATTAGGTATCTGCATCATCCTTAGAGGCCGTTCAGTTTCTTTCCAGTAGATATTCTGTGAGGCTACAGCGTTCCACTTCTTTTTTGTTCTGAATTCTGTCATGAGTTTTGCAAGCTTCTTTACAAGCCCCATCTCAGTATTGGTATCAACGTGCATTGCAGGAGTCCTGACCCATTTCGCATATTCTATGCTCTTATACACGTCGCAGACATCCGCTCCTGTTTTTAGCGCAAGCATTGATTTGAACATCAGGAGAAGAACTATGAGGCTAAATTTAAAACTATCAGAAAATCAGTTTGGCAAAGCAATAAGAGTCTCAAGAGGAACATAGAATCTTGATACTCTGTGTTCGCCGGTGTCATTAATCCCGACAAGAACATATCTCTGGTTATTTTCCTCAAGAAGTATCGGGGATTTCCCGTCATTCGACATTACTCCAACCTTTACAATTCCGTCTCTTACTTTATCGTCAAGAGGCATATCTTTTGGGGATACATCAGTCCGATTTACATAAATTCCCGTTATTCCGTCCTTTGTATGAAAAGTCACAAAATACTCATGGCTGAACATTCCCGGACCGTATTCCGTGTAGATATAATGGTTTACTTCATCACCCATGCAGTGTCCAAAGGAAATGTTATATTTAAATCTTCATAGTTTCCAAAATAATGTTTAGAAAATAAGCCTCCGAAGATATCCTCACTTGCGTTCGGAAACCTTTCGGAGTCTTTAAATTAAGCCTCCGAAGGGTTAAGTCACTTTCGTTCCTGAACCCACGTAGCCTTAATAAATTAAGCCTCCGAAGGGAATTGAACCCTCGACCTGCGGATTGCTCCCAACCTTTTCTTAAAAGGCTGTTACAAGTCCGCCGCAATAGCCGCTATGCTACGGAGGCATTTTTGCCAAAGTAGCTTTCGAAAATCCTTGATTTTCGATGTGCTACGGAGGCACGTATATTCAGGATTAAAAAGCCATTTAAATAAGTTTTTAATATTTCAGAACCACTGCTTCTCTTCAGACATCCTTTTCCTTGCTTCTGAAACCCTGTTCAGCTCTAGATAAAACTTGAGGTCTTCTACAAATCTTTCAGCTCTCCTCCTCAGCTCTATCTCCTGTTCCCTGAACCTGTCCTTATAGATCATTCTCAGGAAATACTCATGCAGCACTTTCCCGAGTGCAAATTTTGAATTGTCGTTGAACCAGCCGTTTATGTCAATCTCAAGTATTGAGTTGAACCACATCAGGAATTCCCCTACATACGGCTTTATCTTTTTTCCCTTGTACATTATCTCTACACGTTTCATATTAGTCGTTAGGACGTCAATATCCCACCTGTACCTGAAAAAGGGGTGCTCTCCTGCTATTCCGCCATGGTTATTTCTCAGGCGCCACCACCACCTTATCTCCTTGTGGCCCTGCTGGTCCCTGTATTCTCCATAGAAATCCTCTATCCACTTCCGGTCGCCGACACTGTGTATTGACGTCCATCCTTCCTCTGTAAGCCAGTGGTGCATAAATCGGTATATATTCTCAAGATGGACTATCCTGACTTGTTTTATCTGTGTGCTGTATACAAGAAGGTTGCCTTCTGTCCAGGAGGTGTCTTCAGGAGGGGGTGCCCACTGGGTCCTTACTCCGCCGGGATGCTTAGGGGTCCAAATAGTCATGCTATATCTAACAGGGAATGTGCTATATAAAAGTTTCGGAAAAATGTATACTAGTTTAGATAATAGCTTATACTAGAAAACTCATTAATTTATATTCCAATGCCAATTCACTCTCCGCATGGTAAACTTCTGGAAGCTCGTGAATAAGGTAATAAAAGAGGCTGATATACTCCTTCTTGTATTGGATTCCAGGATGCCGGAGCTCACAAGGAACAGGGAGCTGGAACAGAAGATCGGCAGCAAGAAGCTTATCTATGTACTTAACAAATGCGACCTTATCCCTAAGGATGAGATGGAGGAGGTAGCCAGGAAATACAGTCCATCAGTCTTTGTCTCAAGCAGGGAAAAGCTAGGAGGGACGCTGCTGTTCAGGAAGATTATGGAATTGTCAAGAGGAGAGCCATGCATCGTGGGAGTTATAGGCTACCCAAATGTCGGCAAAAGCTCAGTCATCAACCTGCTGAAAGGCAAAAAATCAGCTTCCATCAGCCCACAGTCAGGGCATACAAGAGGCATACAGTTTATCTCTGCAAAAGGCAAGATAAAATTAATAGATACCCCGGGGGTATTGGAATTCAGCGAAAAGGAAATTATGAAGCAGATAATGATAGGCTCAAAGAACCCGCAGCATGTCAAAGAGCCGGATTACTATGCGGCAAAGCTTATTGAGCAGTTCCCGAAAATGTTTGAAAAGCATTGCGGGCTTGAATATGCAGGGGACCCCTATGATTTCCTGGAGAAATTTGCCCTGAAAAGCAATACGCTTGTCAAGGGCGGAAACCCGGATATGAACAGGATTGGCCGCATGCTTTTGCAGGACTGGCAGAAAGGCAAAGTGCACGAGAAGTTTCTGGAAAACTAATAGATTAAAAGGGTAAGCAACACCAAAAAACCAGTTGTTTTTCTATTAAAACAGCTGGAAAACCAAATAATTTATATGATGGATTTACTTCCTACCTCTTATAAGGAGTAAATATGGCTGAAGCAATTAACCCAGAAACAAAAACAAATCTGCATCTAAATGTTAAAGATCCTGTTTCAGAAGGGAAAGTAACGCTTACCAAAAATGAGCAAAAAGTGCTAAAGCAGATAATTATTAAGGAAAAGCTATCAGACACTACTATAGCAGGCAGTATGAAGCTTTCCCAGCAGGCAGTTAACCAGATTAGGTCAAAGCTGGAAAACTTAGGCGTGATTAAAGGGTATTCTCCGATAATAGATTTTGAAAAAATAGGCATTACTGTTATCATTTTAATAGGTATCAGGCTTACACATAAAGTTTGGGAGAATAAGAAAGAATGGGAAATTGAACAAAACCTAAAGAAAATCCCTTTTATCTTTGAAGCTTATAGGATAGCCGGCCAGGATATCTCCCATGTACTATGCATGGGATTTAAAGATGACATTCAAAAAGATAAATTCATAAAAAAACTTCAGACTATATATGAAGATCAGCTGAACCTTAAGTGGAGTTATTCTTTTTCTGCTAAAGATATAATACTACAGGATCAACTTGGGCTGTTGTATCAAATTATTGATAAAAAAGATTTTGAATTCGAAAAATTATTCTTGTAGGTTCAATGTGTTTTAGTTCACAATTTTTAATGCTGTAAATCTTGTAGACTACTAGCGATTATTTATGAATTCATGGCTTCTTATAAATGAATATGGTGAATCATAAAAACCCAATAACGACCTGTTGGTGTTGCAAAAAGAGCTTTGACGGCAACTTTGAGATAAAAAATCTACAAATAGTTTGTCCTTATTGTAAAAAACCACAATCGTCTGTCTTCGAAAAAAAATCTCAGGCTGAAATTATAAGAAAATCTAAAGTCACACTAAAAAAGTTTAAAACAGCATTCAAAAATTCACAGCCATAAAAAAAGCGGGGCAGAGAAAATGTTATATGTTGATAATAAAGGGAAATTCTTTTCAGAAGAAGAAACTGCAGCACTCTCATCCTGGGAGATTGAGCTGAGGGGAATCCATGCATATGAAGAGAATCTGGAAAAACGACTCTTCAATCACATGGATGATATGATTATCTAATTGGCAGTTTCAGAAATTAGAGATTGTGTCAGTCCAATATAAATATTAAAAATTTTTCTTAATAGTGTGTATCTGCGTATACTACAAGGTTTCTTTGCAAGAGTATGTTAGTTCACTAGAACCTCTTTATATAGCTATAATCATTAATCTAGTATACAATAAAGAACCATGAGGTGGTTTTAATGGGAAAAAAATATGAATACCATAAACAAAATGACTATCCTGGAGAAAGGGTAGCAGAGCAAAAAAGAATCTCTGATAGAGAAGATATTACAAATAAGCGATCTAATACAAAGTCACTTATTATTGTAGGGCTATTAGTAATTCTAATTGCTGGAGTTACTTGGGGTTATATGGCTTCGTCACAAGAATCTGATGAGCTAAACTCAAATGATGAGGTGCTTTTTACAGCAGACACCATGAGGCCAGGCATAGTTAAAGTTTCACCAGCAAACAACGAGTTGAATGTCGAAACGCAAGACGCAGTGACAGTACGATTCAGCGAACAGATGGATGCGAGTACTATCAATAAATATACTTTCACCGTAGTGCAGAGGACAACTCCAGAAAATGGGCCAACTTCGCCAGATTATCGATCAAGGCAAATTGAGGGTATAGTTACGTATAATGACTTAGGTCTTATCGCAACCTTTACACCAAAAGAGAAGTTTACACCAAACCAAGAATACGGGAACGTGTTTACTGTATCGATAACAACAGCAGTAAAGGATCTTGCAGGCAATTCGCTTTCGCAGGATTATGTGTGGAGCTTTACTACAGGTAGCAACCCGTTTAATACCGGCACTACAACTTCACAAACAGCTTAATTTTTTTTTATTTTTTTAATCAAACCTAAAAATCATGAGTACACTGTTTTCTGAAATATTTCATATTGTTTCACCGATATTAAATATATCTAAAATGCTACCCTGCATTTACGACTATCGGGGTGAGGAAAATGAGAAGAATAATCCTGCATTGCAGGCAATTTGGGACATTTTCTTTGAAATAATCCCTTCTATATCAATAACATCTATAAATTAAATGCTTTTCCGATTGTCTAAAGGGACATTGGTTAAACTTGGTTACGTTCACGGAAACCAAGTTTCCGAGAACCCGAAAAAGCGGGGTTGTGGTCTAGCTTGGTATGATTCGCGGTTCGGGACCGCGAGGTCGGGGGTTCGAATCCTCCCAACCCCACTTTCAGGTACGCTTGAGCAAAGCGAAACGTACCTTCTCCGTCAATGCTGAAAAGGATTGGTGCGTAATCCTCCCAACCCCATTTTTTCGAGGTATTCAAGGTTCGGGACCTTGAGGTCTGGGTTCGAATCCCAGGAACCCCACATCGGGCTCGTAGCTCATCGGCCAGAGCGTTCCCCTCGCACGGGAAAGGCAGCGAGTTCAATTCTCGCCGGGTCCATCCTAGATTTTCCTAAAATTATAGTTATTAAATACACAGAATAAAGAGCGAGGGGGGGGACTCGAACCCCCGATGATCGGGATCTACATGTCATAGCGTTAGCTCATCATCCCGGATGTTGCAGCCGATTGCCTTAGCCGCTTGGCGACCCCCGCGATTCTAGTTACCGTGAAAACAGAGTTGTTTATAAAAGTTTTTGAATGCAGAGAGAAATACTTAAATATGCGCGTAATACACTTCAGCCGATGTTTGAGACGTTTTCAAGGAGTTGGGAGATAACCAAGCAGACATTCAGGGTTATTAATGCAGACAGGGAGATACTGCTCTATCCAGTTGTATCGTCAATAATCTCTATAATCTTCTTCGTGGTGATGGTTTTTCCATTTATAGCTACAGGCCTTGTCTCAGAAATTCTGTCAAGAGACGCAGGTGCCTTTCTGTTCTGGGTAACATTGTTCGGATTTTACCTGGGAGTTTCATTTGTGGCAACATTCTTCAATGTGGCAACAGTATACTGCGCAAACAAGAGGTTCCACAAAGGAAACCCAACATTCACAGAAGGGCTCAAAGAGGCATTTAAGAGGATACACCTGATTTTTCTCTGGTCGCTTGTCTCAGCTACTGTAGGGATACTGATAAACAGCCTTGAGAATTCAGCAAAAAAATCAAAAGGAATTAGCAGGGTAATAATTTCAGCAGTTGCCAGCCTTGTTGGCATGGCGTGGAGCATAGTAACGCTGTTTGTCATACCTGCCATTGTTATAGAAAATGTAGGCCCTGTTGACGCAATAAAAAGATCGGCCCAGACACTGAAAAAGACATGGGGAGAAAGCCTTATAAGACATTTTGGGCTCGGAGCTGCTCAGGGTATGTTCTCATTTGCAGGCTTTTTCTTCTTGTTGGCACCTGCAATAGTAAGCCTTGTATTTTTTCAGAGCATCCTTATGTTTGCCGTCCTGATGGCACTCTTCATTATCTATATAGTCATAGTAAGCCTGGTGTTCTCAACAGCAAACACAGTCTTCAACACAGCCCTTTTTGTCTATGCCAAGACAGGCAAGATTCCCGGATTCTATTCCAAAGATACAATGAAGCACGCTTTCAAGGCAGAGAAGAAATAGTAAGAAAAAAAATGAGCCTGCGAGGAGAACTCACTTGCGTTCGTGCTCCTCTGGTCTCATTCGCTTCGCTTATGAGCCTGCGAGGATTTGAACCCCGGTATTCAGCTTAGAAGGCTGATGTCCTATCCAGGCTGGACGACAGGCTCGATACTCTATAGAATTCTGCAGGCATTTTAAAACGTTTTGGATATAACTAGTAAAAAGCCAAAAGTTAAGGCAGCCATGTCTTCGGGTTTTTCAGTTTATCCGGAAGATAATTGCTTATGACGAAATTCAGGCCGTGCTGTGCGAGTGCCTGCTGCTCCGCCCTTTTTTTCAGCTTTACCATCTCTATGAGGGATTTCTCCCATTGCTTGTAATGTTTTACAAAAGGATCATTCTTTATACCGTCCTTTATCCTCTTTATATCGACTTCCTTCAGCGGATGCGTAGGCAGCTTGTAGTCTATTATATCCTGAGTTGTAATGCCGAAGAATTTTGCATTTGGGACGCAGAAATATTTGTTTATGTGCGCGGCGTTTCCAGAGCCAACCTTAAAAGTCCTGTATATGTTCAGGAAGCCGTATGGGTCGCCGTCTGTGAATACATAGACCGGCAGTTTTCTCTCATCGCTTAATCTTCTTACAAACCGCCTGCATGCCCTTGTCGGCACTCCTCCCATTGAAACCAGGATGCAGTTGGCTGTTTTCCAGTAAGTGTGCTTCACAAGCCTCTGGAACATACCTGCAGTCTCTATAGCGAGTATGAATTTTGCATTTGTCTCGAATTTCAGGTGCTCGACGGAGATTGGTATAGAGTACGCGCCGGAGCCGAACTTGGTGCAGTCTATCCTTATCTCTTTGCCTGTTTCAGGATCCTTGTCTATCACTACAAGCTTTCCTGCAATGTCCCCTCCTTTCTCCTCAGGAACAAAGCCCATCTGCTCCCGGTTGACCATGAACATGGCTTCTATGTCATCCATGACAGTATCTGACTCAACCTGCTCTTTGAACCTTGCATCCCCCCAGTTCTTGCTCACATAATATGTTTCCCTCTTTGTTGCGATATCATCTGTCTCAACAAGGGTTTTGGAGAGCGCCATCATCTTAAGGGTCTGGGCGAATGTCTTTACAGTTGAAGCAGTCAGAGTTCTCGATTTGAACTTATTGTCCAGCTGGAAGTAACCCTCTTTTTCGTCATATGTAACATTCTGCAGGCTCCTCAGTGGCATTGAGACTTCAGGCTTTTCCTCTTTAAGTATTTCAGTATATATTCTCTTGGATACACTCTTTATCTTCTTTGGAACATCTTCTTCAGTCATTTTTACAATTCCTCTTCTTCATTATCAGAGTAATCTCTCTCCTGATCATCTTCACTGCTTCCTTCCTCTTCTTCATCAAAATTATCAGCTTCGTTGCTCTCCCTTTTCCTTTTCGGCCCGTAATCTTTTTTCAGCTCATCAAGCTCTTCTTTCTTTATTGACCTTGTCTTTTCAAGCACAACTCTCAGATGATCCTCCAGCCTTGCCTTCTCCCCTTCATCCAGGGTTAATATTTCCTGCAGTGCCCCGCTGACATGAGGGAGGTATTTTGAGATATAATCTACTTTTGTAAGTTCCTGATGCAGTCTTCTCTTCTTTCCAAGGTATTTCCCAAGCTCACGCCCAAGCTCCTGCAGCGCCAGTTTTATCTCCTTTATTATTTCAGGATAATGGGCAATGGCTTCCTTTGCTTCACTTGTAAAAGGGACCCAGACAGAAGCCATGTGGACAACTATAAGGCATCCTCCTATCGGGATGCTTCCCTGGGACTGCTTTAAGCCATAAGGCCTCCAGTTTGTTGAGGTTATTGATTTTGTCACAGCACATGCGCCCTGCTGGTATAATAGGGGGACTCTGTTTGCGAATCTCATTATCTCTATTGGCTTGTCTTCGGGCATGTTGCCGCCATATGCTATTGCAGCCTCGATAATGAAAGGGTTTCCCCTGTAAACAGAAGGGGATCTTGATATTGAATGATAGAATTCAGCATTGAGCTCTTTTTTCAGCCCTTTTTCTATAAGCTCCTTTCCGAGAGGAGAAATAGAGTCTGTTGGGGGAGCCATTATCTTTGTTTTCTTTATCCCTTCGAGGAGCTTCTCAGCCATTTCCCTGCTTATGTTTCTCGGGGAAGTTGAAGGAAGAAGAAAAGACTGCTCGCATATCTCTTTTGCAGTTCCAGCTCCGACTCTGCTGAATTCATTTGTGAGAAAGGCATTCAAAGTCCTGTATTCAGTGTTCTCCAGCATCTTCATAAGTATGCCGAGCTCCACTCCATATGGATGCGGTTTTATCTCCTTAGGCTCTTTTGGCAGTTCTTCTGTTGCCCTTACGAACATAATCTGGGAATCCTGGGGCGGCTGGTAAATTATTGTGACATGCGGGTTTATTATTGCAGTCTCCCTCAGATACTCGTCAACAGACTGCGCACCTTTCATATAGTCGCCTTCAAGGTCAATCTCGACCCTTGTTCCATGATCCCTATGCCATTCAACTTCTTTTTCTGAAACTATAAGGGGCTTGTTTTTTGATGTGTCAAGCTTCAGTTCTATCTCATGTGCGGGGTATTCAGGCCCTATTTTAGAAATTATTTTGGCAGGCCGTCCTGTTGTAAGCTGGCCATACATGACAGATGCGGAGATACCTATACCCTGCTGGCCTCTGGACTGCTTTAGCCTGTGAAACTTGCTTCCATACAGCAGCTTTGCGAAGATATTTGGGATCTGCTTTCTCACAATTCCAGGGCCATTGTCCTCCACGGCAATCCTGTACCTGTTCTCGCCCATATTAGTTATTTCCACTACTAATTCGGGAAGTACTTTTGCCTCCTCGCAGGCATCAAGAGAATTGTCGACCGCCTCTTTTACAGTTGTAAGAAGAGCCTTTTTCCTGTTGTCAAATCCGAGAAGGTGCCTGTTCTTTTCAAAGAATTCTGCTACAGAAATCTCCCGTTGTTTTTTTGCAAGCTCAACTGCAACAGGAGCGGCTTTCTCTTTTTGTGCGTTTGCAGCAGCCCGGGATTCTGCTTTGTCGACTCCATTTAGGTCAGAAGAGCCAAAATCAAGCGTCTTTTGCATGGATTAATCAAAACGAGCAGTGTTTTTAAAGATTTTGATAATGAATAGAAATATAAATCCGGCAAGACTACCTCCTGCAAATGAAAAAGATAATACTTGACACCAATTTTGTGTTCCTTCCTTTTACACTGAAGATAGACATATTTTCAGAGATAGACAGGATAATGCATGAGCCGTATAATCTTTTTGTTATGGAAGATACAATTGATGAACTTGACAGGATAATGCAGGAACAGAAAGGAAGAGACAGGGAAACAGCCAAAATGGCCCTCCAGCTCCTCGAGAAAAAGGGAGTGGGAAAACAAAAAAGCTTATATATGACTGGCAATTCCAAAAAACCTATTGTAGACGATATTATCCTTGCTCTTGCAGACAAAAACCATATAGTTGCGACACAGGACAGGGAGCTCAGGAAGAAACTTACGGAAAAGGGCATAAGGACAATATATGCAAGAAAAAAATCACTGGAGATAAAAGATGTTCTATAAGACAATAGTTAAGGACCATATAAGGGTGCCTCCAAGCCTTTTCGGGGAACCATTGGAAAAAGCACTGCTTAAGCAGATCAAAGAGAATTATGACGGCTTCATATCGAAAGACATGGGCATTGTAATTGATGTTGCTTCAATAGAGGATGTCAAAGAAGGAAAGATAGTCCCTGGAGACGGGGCTGCTTTCTACGAGACAACATTCAGCCTGCTTGCATTCAAGCCTGAGCTTCAGGAAGTGTTTCCCGGCCAGATAAAGGACATGGCTGATTTCGGGGCATTCATTAACCTTGGACCTATAGAAGGCATGATCCACATTTCACAGACCATGGATGATTTTGTGTCATTCAGCAAAGACAAGGCCCTTCTTGGAAAAGAAAGCAAGAAGAACCTTAAAGTAGGGGATAAGTGCAGGGCAAGGATTATCGCAATAAGCTACAAAGACATAACAAACCCCAAGTTCGGGCTTACAATGAGGCAGAAAGGCCTGGGAAGGCTTGACTGGATACCTGAAGACCTGAACCCAAAACCAAAGAAGTAAGATGGCAAAAGAAAAAGTATGCAAGAACTGCAAGGTATTTGTAGAAGGCGTTACATGCCCGCAGTGCAAGGGCAACCAGTTTACGACAATATACCAGGGAAAGCTGAATATTCTTGATTCAAACAAATCCTTTATAGCAAAGCAGATAGGGATAGCACAAAAAGGAAGATACGCTATTAAAGTAAGGTGATTACATGCAGGTCCTAAAAGAAAACGAAATGAAGCTCCTTTCAAGGAAGAGAGTTACACTAGTGATGGAGAATAAGGGAGCAACCCCTTCAAGAGCAGAGCTCATTAAGGAGATTGCAAAGAAATTCAAGACAAAAGAGGACCTTGTCATAATAAAGCATATCTATCAGCAGTTCGGCAGCAACAGGACCAAGCTTATAGTACACCTTTATGAAGACAAAGAGAAAATGAAGATATTTGAGCATAAGGACCTTCTTAAGAAGCACTCTAAGAAAGAGGAGAAGCAGGAAGGTGCTGAAGCGCCAGCTGAACAGGCAGAGTCTGCCGCAGCCAAAAAAGAGAGCGAAGAGAGTGAAGGCTGATGGCAGACAGGAAAAACAGGAGAGTATCAAAGATGAGCGGGATTTTTGAAGGCGGGAAACCAGCAAGGAAGCACTGCCCTAAATGCGGTCCTGGCGTTTTTATGGGTAAGCACGGCAACAGGCAGTCATGCGGAAAATGCGGATATACAGAATTTAACAAATAATTCTATTGATTCTATCTAGATTTTTTATTACTGCTTTCTTCAGAACTCTCTTTTTCAGCAGTCTTCTGGAACACCAGCAGATCCTCAGTTGTAAGCTTCTTTCCTGTCTTTATTTTCTCATCAACTTCCCTGCTTTTTTCCTTGAGGCTTTTCTTTTCTTCCCTTCTCTTCTCTTCTCTTGTCTTTATCTTATGCTCTTTCAGCTGGTCATTTATTTTGTTGAGTTTCACAAGAAGCTCTTTCAGCTGCTCATTTACCTTGTTGAACTCGTCCTTTTCAGTGCTGAATTTTGAAAAGAATTCTTTTTCCTTCTCTTTTAGGGTATCTATCTCTTTTGATAGTTCAAGTATCTTTTCATGCCTTGTCTGGCTCTCTTTTGCATTTTCCTGGACCTGCCTGTGTGCAGCATTTGCTTTTTTCCTTGCCTCTCTAAGCTCTTTTCTTGCATCGTTCAGCTTCCTGCTTGCTTCTATGGCTCCTTTAGCGCCTTCAAGAGTTTTTCTGAGCTCATTTATCTTCAGCATGACCTTTTTCTCCTTTTCAAAAGACATGCCCTCTGTTTCTATTTTAAACTCAAGGGAGTCTATCTCCCTCCTTACCTTATCAGGGTCTATCCTTGTGTCGCTTTTATCTTTTATATTATCACGGGCCTCAAACTGCTCTTTCAGTACAGCAGAGAATTTCTTGATTTTCTCATTATTCTCTTCTCTTTCTTTTTTCAGCTCTTTTACCTTCCTGGTGAATGCATCCCTTTCTTTTTTGAGCTCTTTTATCTGCGATATAAGGCCGATAATCTGCTCAGAATACTTGTCTTTCTCCTTGAACACGCCCTCTTTCTTATCGTTAAGAGTGTTAAGTTTAGACCTTAGTTCAGAAATCTGGCTCTTTATCTGAGAGTGCTCATTCATTAGTTCCTTTGCATCTGTTGATGGCATATTTGTTCCACTTCATTGTAAAAATCAATAAAAAAATATAATTGATTTAGCCGAAAAGTGCGCCTAGCCCGGCTGCAGCTTCATCTTCGCTTTTCTTTTCTTCCTGCTTCTTCTCTTCAGCTTTTGGCTTATCTGAGCCTGCTGCTGCGTGAGCTGCCGGAGCTGCTTGAGCTACTGGGGTGGCCTGTTTAACAGCCTCATCAATGTTTACATTTGCCAGGGCTGCAACCAGTGCCTTGATTCTTGAAGCGTCTGCTTCAACACCTGCTGCTTCCAGCACTTTCTTAAGGCTGGCTTCATCTACTTTCTTCCCTGCTTTGTGTAAAAGCATTGCTGCGTAAACGTATTCCATTTTTGTTACCTCCGATTGTTTATTTGGCACAAGAGTACCATAATCTATGAATCTGATTTGTTTTCAGGATTTCCTTCTTTGCTTTCTGCCTTTTCCAGAGCTTCTTTCGGAAGGCTTCCTGATAGAGACAGGTTTTCAGCATGGGCCTTTCTTAATATGTCTGCAGTTGTCTCATCTGTAAGTATATTAGCGGACAATGCAAGTGCCCTTGCTTCCCTGCCTGCCTTGCCAAGCAATAGTTTGACGGATTCCTCTGTCGGATATCCTGTAAATACTGCAAGGTTTAGTGATTCCATATATGCTTTCTGGATCTTATTCTTGTATTCTGATTCATCGATATGCAGAACTTCTGCGGTGAATATCTCACTTTCTTCATATACTGCCCTTAAATCAAGTCCTATTTCCATAGGCTCTATCCCAAGCCTGGTAAGTATTGATGCAAGGTCTCCATCTATCCTGCTTCCGCTCTTTGCAACAACAGCATCCTGTTTTATTACAAGCTTTCCTGCCTCTACTCCGGTCTTGATACCGTATTTTGCAAGCTGGCTTATAATCGGGCCAGGCGCAAAGGAGGTAGGTCCTGCCTTTACAGTTATGTCCTTAGGAGCTTCCTGCCCTGCCTTTGCAGGAGCATTTGACTTTGTTTTCTCAAGCTCGGCATATAGTGTGAAAGGATTGTCTTTTGTGAAAATCAGTGCAGGAAGGCCCCTGAAGTGCTTTTGAAGCTCTGCTATGTCTTTTCTTTTGGCCTGGGCAAAGGCAAGTTTCATCAGCCTTTTCTTAGTCATCTTCAGGACAGTGTTCTTATCTCTCAGCTTTGCTCTCATCTGCTGGACTGTCTTTGTAGGCAGATTGCTCATATTCACAACCCCTATGACAGGGTATGAATCCAGGAGTTCAACGAATTCCTTTACAGTGTCCTTCTTTGCCTCTGAGACGCTTGCCATTTTAGATTATCCTCACTGGCTTGCCCATTGTGTATTTTATGAAGCCGGACTTTATATTGTATTCAGCATTTGGAAGATTATGCGAAAGGTTGTTGTATATCACTTTTATGTTCTCTATAAGGTCCTCGTCGCTTGATTCCTGGTTTCCGATTATGGTCTGTATTAAAGCTGCTTTCTTACCGGATATTTTCACAGTTTTCTGAAGTTTGTCATACAGGGTCTTCAGGTTTGCGTTCGGAGGCACAATGCAGCCTGCCTTTGGGTTTGGCATCTTTCCCTTTGGACCAAGCACCCTACCGAATGATGTAGCAACCTTTGGCATTATATTTGCCTGTGCAACAAAGAAATCATGCTCTCCTGCCAGCTTTTTTGCCAGTTTCTTGTTTTCTTCATAATTGGCAAACTGGTTCTGGAGCACAACAGCGTCCATTACTTTGCCTGCCTGGTCTGCCAGCTCAGGGCCTACAAGGGCGCATACCTTTGTTTTCCTTCCCTTGCCTTTTGGAAGCTCAAGGAAGAATTCAACCTGGTGCTCAGGCTTTTTCAGGTCAAGTCCCCTTAAATTGATTATAAGGTCAACAGTCTGCTTAAAATTCTTCTTCTCAGACTTTCTAAGTTCAGATACAGCGTTCTTTAATGTTTTATCATCCATCTTCTCTACCCTCCTACCGAAGTAGTATCAGGGATCTCTATACTCTTGGAAAAACCAGGCATTTATAAAGATTTCTAAAGGAAATTAATGAGAAATAGAAAAAATCCTTTATCCAACCCATCTATTTTTTATAACTCATAAATTCTATTCCCGGGTATCTTCTTGCCCACCCTCCTTCCCCGCTGCCTTCGCCAAGATCAAAAGAAAACTCCTCAGCATATTTCTGCAGATTTATTTCTTTTTCAAACCCGTTTTTCATCGCAAAATAAGTGCATAGCTTAAACTCCGGGCTTTTTGGGTTAAGCATGTCCTCTTCCAGGTATATTACTTTCATCATCTTTTTTTCTGACTTCAGAGTGAGGCTATTATCACCACTGCCTGTTTCAAACGTGGCAGCTACTTTTGAGGCGCTTTTCTGCAGATTTACAAATCTGTTCATTCTCTCTATAAGCTTGCTCACTTCACTGACTGTTGTTATGAGATAGATCTCAAGCCTGCACTGGATGCCATCCACAATAAATTCCAGTATTATGTCCCTGTATTTTCTGTTCCAGTCATTGATGAAAATCCTGAATTTTTTTATGTCGTTGTCCAGCCTTCTTCCTTTTCCTTTCCCGTAGATATAATCAAGCCTTCTGAGTATATTGAAAGAAAGAAAAAAGTCATACACAAATGTCTTTATATCTTCATGCGAATATGATTTCAGTATATCGTCCGTCTCTATTACAAACCAGTTCTCCAGATCTTCCCTTACAATATCTCTTTCTGGATTGAAAAACGGATCTTCGTTTTCACTCATTTTTTTCGTATTTTTACCTTAAAAACTATAAAGCAGCAAAGGCTAGAGAACTATTTAAACTTTTTCTATATATCCAGCTCGCAAACAAAAAAGTTTTCGCCTGTATTTTCCCAGTTTTTTGCAACAGACACCTCAGTGCCCCCATGTTTCTGGATAATCCTTCTTGAACTTGAATTGAAATGGCCAACCACTTTCCTGAATCCTCTCTCTTTTACTGCTTTTATGAATTCCTCAAGCAATGCAGAGCCATAGCCCTTTCCCTGATAGGGTTTGTCTATTACAATATTGAAGAGATAGATAAAATCGTTTGTCTTGTTCTTAAGCCCGTGCCAGCCAAGATCATTTTTTGGCGGCCTATATCCTGCAGCCAGGCCTATGTAGACAGAATCAAGGAGAGCTACTTTGAAGATGTATGTCCTTGATTTCAGTATGTGTATGTACTCTTCTTTTGGAGTCCTTATCTCTTCCTTGAATTCAAGCTCAGAATTCAGGATGCTTTGCTCGTATTTTGCCCAGTTTTTCAGGGTAATATCAACAAATGTCAGCATATAAGAATTAAACCTCTCTCAGGTATCCCCATGAGTGGAGCTTATCAGAGTCTTCATACCACCTATCGCCTATATCTGTTCTGTAATACATGTGCGGGATATTGATGTTTTTTATCCTGGTGTATGCCTGGTTCTGGGCCTGCTTCATTGTGCTGCCTGTGCCGCAGACAATGAGCACGACTCCTGAAGTTCCGGTGACAAGCCATTCGTCATTAACAAGTTTTACGTCTTCAATATGGACGCCTTCCGTGTGGCCGTTATTTGATTTCTTGAAATAGATGACTGAATCTTTTGACTTAACTTCAAATGTCTCGTCGTCTGTATACGGGAAAGGCGGGACTACAATCCTCACGCCAATCTGGAATCCGGACTTAACTTTTATCTTGTCAGCAACTCCGTTTGCCAGATTATAAAAGAAGTCGCTTATTGGCTCCAGCATCCCCTCCTGCTGGATGGAGATTGTAGGATAGCCGAATCTCGTTGTCCATTCAAGGGGATATATTCCGTGGCTGTTGACTATACAGTTCAGGTCGATGTATCCGACATATCCCTCTTCAGCAAGCTTTGTCTCAAATTTTTTTAGTGTTGCATTAAACAACCTGTTTGGGCCTGACCAAAACATTGCTGTTCCCATTTCACCGGTGCTCGGCCCCAGATTCCCAGGAAATAGTTTTTTATGCTCAAAATTTACATTGATAGGATAAATAAATTCCTTGCCGTTGAAAAATGCGCCGACAGCAACTTCAACGCCTGACAGCCTTTTCTGGAGCTGGAACTGGAGTATTTTTTCTGACCATGCCTTGCTGTAATCGCTCAATACCTGTATTACATCCCTTCCGTCATCTTCCTCACCTATGAACAGAAGACCTTTTATGTTAGCTGCCTGCCCGCTGGGCTTTATTACATATTTCCCGGGGTTTTGCTTTACGAATTCAATTGCATCTTCAAAATTTGTGAAATCCCTGTACGGCGCTATTGTGATGCCTGCTTTTTTCAGTTCTTCCTGGCCAAATGCCCTATCATCCTCAAGCCTGTCTGTATAGGGGCTGCCGCCAATGACTTTTTTCCCTTTTTCCCTGAGTTTCTGGGCTTTTTCACCCTGGCCGAGAACGTCGTCAAAAATAATTACGTCGGCCCACTCAACTTCTTTCTCCCAGTCATCTACTTTCGGGATGAATCCGTCGCCGACTTCCTTTTCCTCTTCTTCCTCAGTATAGAATTTGACTTCATGGCCCTCTTTAATGCACTGCCATGCTATATCTGTAATTAATGCGTCTATCGTTACAAAAAGAAATTTTTTCTTCTCCATATATTTTCTATTATTTTCAGATAACATAATATATTTAAATAACTTTTCATCTGTGATTTCAAATGATTAAATGGCTGCTGAAAAAAATTGCGGGAAAAATTCTTGCAAGTGTTGTAATTTTTGCAGTGGTTGCAGGGGCACTATTCTTTCTCGGAAATAATCTCAGCCAGGCATCTCTCGACAGGCTTGATCTCCGTGACATAAAAGAGATTTCAACAGACTCATTTACGGTTGAGGGAGACTTTTTTGTGAATAACCCGAGCAAATTATCAATTCCTGTAAAATCCATAGACTATGAAATAATACTTAAAGAGACAGAAGAAGTCCTTTCTTCAGGCAGCATACCTTCTTTTATCCTTGAAGTTGGAGAATCACAGATCCCTTTTGAGCAGAAAGTCAGGTGGGTTCCTACAGCAGAGCTTGCCCTCCAGCTGGCTACAGAAGAGCATGTTTATGCTGTTGTTGAAGGGAAGATAATAATTGATCTGCCAAAACTTGAATCATATGAGCTGCCTTTCAGCGAAGAGGTTGATATTAAGGATTATGTAAAGCAGTTTGTGACTGATAAGCTGCCAGTCGGCCCAGATATTCCGGGAGCAGGCAACGGGACTATTTTACCTGTTCCTGTTGTTTAGGTCCTGATTTTGTTTTGAGATAAAGAATAACAAGAAATTTTACAAGAATATAACTTAATATTGAAAGCGGTATTGCAACAACAATGCCCCCTGCAAAAAAGTTTCTGATAAACTCGTATGCATAATTAAGCAGCATGGCTTCAAACTCGATTATGGGCGAATTCCCAAAAAGGAAATTGCCTACAGCATAATTCATAGCATATATCGGGATTAAAGTCAGCGGATTCCATAAAAGCAGTGCCGCAAAAAGCGAATACTTGTTAATCTGCTTGAAGAATATTATGAGGGCTATCGCTATCCAGAAATTGATAAACGGTGCAACAACACTCAGAAAAGTGCCTATGGCAAATCCAAGAGCAATTGAATGTGGCTTTATTTCTGCTTTTTTCAGCTCATTTATGTGATTATCAATATGCTTTTTAACGTGTTTTCTGACTTTGCCTATCATTATTATAAGAACAGGGGAGTTGCTTAAATAGTTTTATGAATCAATCTTCTTCTATTTCAATATCTCCCATTGTGCATCTCTGGCAGAGGTAATCAGATTTAGAGTCAGACTCCTCCAGCACAACAACACTGAATTCCCTGTCGCATCCAATGCATTTAACCTTTTTTTCAACGTAGATTTAAACCACCCTTATAGAAAAACCAGGGAGGCTCTCCCTGGATAAAAATCTACCATTCATCATCGTCGTTATCATTATCATCATCGTCGTCATCATCATAATCGTCATCATCGTCATAATCATCGTCTTCATACCCCATATGCATTCGACCTCCGTTATTTTTGCTGTTTGGTTGTATAGTGCATTTAAAAATCTTTCGTAGCAAGACCCAGAGTATCTCCTATCCCATCTTTTGACCACTAGCTCCTCGCAACACTTTTTTTGCATTTTTTACAGTAGAAAATATGGTATATATCCCCGCCTATTTCCCTCGTGGATTTTTCCTCCATTTCTGAGTTGCACGTGCTGCATTTTTTGTCCGGCATATAAACATGGAATTAAGCTGACTAAGTATAAAAAGATTGCTACTCTCTATCTTGGATAGATTTAAATTGTTAATCAAATTTAATTATTGGAGCCGGAACTATGAAAGCAGATGATTTTCTTGGGAAAGAAGTAGAGAGATTGAAGAAAGAGAGCCTGAACTGGAAACTGAGGGAGTTACAGTCCGCATCAAGGCCGCATGCAAAAGTTGATGGCAGGGATGTGCTTATGATGTGCACAAATAATTACCTTGGACTTTCTACACACCCAAAACTGATTAAGGCAATGACAGATGCAACAAAAGAATGGGGCGTGGGCGCAGGGGCAGTTCCTGTCTTATCAGGAAATACTACCCTGCAGAGAAAGTTTGAGAAAAAATTTGCAAAATTCAAGGGTGCTGAAGCTGCTCTGCTGTGCCAGACAGGTTTTGCAGTGAATTCAGGGTTAATTCCGCAGCTTGTAGGAGAGGGAGATATTGCCATTTCTGACCAGCTGAACCACGGGAGCATAATAGACGGCGTAAGGCTGTCAAAGGCAGACAAGGCTGTCTACAGGCATAAGGATGTCAATGAGCTTGAAACAGTTCTTAAAAACTCGAAAGAGCACAAGACAAAGCTCATCATAACAGATGGCGTTTTCTCAATGGACGGAGATATTGCGCCTCTGAAGGAAATAGTTGAGGTTGCTGAAAAGTATGATGCATTGGTATATGTTGATGATTGCCACGGAGAAGGTGTTCTTGGTCAGGGGAAGGGGATTGTGAGTCATTTTAACCTGCACGGCAGGGTCCATGTTGAGGGAGGTTCCCTGGGAAAAGCTTTCGGAGTCATCGGGGGGACAATTGCAGGCTCAAAAGAGCTTGTGGAATTTGCATACAATAAATCAAGGACATGGCTGCTGAGCACAGCCCACCCTCCCGGGGTTATAGCAGCGTGCATTGCAGCTATTGATGTTATTGAAACAGAGCCGCAGCATGTTGAAAATTTGTGGAAGAACACAGAGTATTTCAAGAAGCAGCTTGACGGGATGGGATTTAATACAGGGGAGAGTGAAACTCCTATAATCCCGATAATAACCGGAGACCCTAAATCAGCGCAGGAATTCGGGAAAAGGCTTATGGATGAGAATATCTTTGTAACCCCTATTGTATATCCGATGGTCGCAAAAGAGCTCTCAAGGCTGAGGACTCAGATGTCTGCTTTAATGACTAAAGAAGATCTGGACAGGGCGCTTGAGGCTATTGGAAGAATAGGAAAAGAGCTTAAAATTGTTTGATTTCAGATTATATCATATAGGTTTAAATATAAATTTCTGCCACTTTCTTTGATGGGATTCAGAACAACACTGGCAACTCTTGTTGCACTAGTTACTTTAGGAGCTACTGCGTGCGGAGCAACTCCACAAACTTCACCAACAATAGATAATCTAGTTACAAATACACCAACAGTTTCTGCTACATACACGCCAACTGCTGTTCCTACAGCCACGCCCGAGCCTGTTTATCAGGAAGTACAGGGTGTCAGAGTGCCTACGAACATATATTTAGAAGGAGATTCTTGTATTCCAATGGAATTACAAGGTCAAGAGAAGTGTGTCAATATGTTTGTATATGGGACCTCTCCTGTAGTTCCAGATAACTGGGAAGGTATTGTTAATGTCATTGGTGATATTGAAATAAGAAATTTAACAATAGAACCTGGAACAGAAGTTTATGTGACTGCGCATAACGATATAAATAATTTGTTTACATACCCAGGAAATATGTTGCAAGGAATTAATGAAACACATGAAAACATTGAGGGAGTTCATTATGGTGAATATTTTTATGATGAAGGGAATCACATCACTATTAATGTTACAGGTGAATTATATGCTGTAGGTACTGAAGAAGAGCCAATACTGATAACATCAGATGCTGCTGAGCCAACGAGGTGGGATTGGAATGAATTGATATTTAGAAGTGGTATTATGGAATATAATATAGTAGAATATAGCAGACCAGTGCATATGGGTGGAGAACATGATGCAGGAGTACCGCCCGAGACAATAATAAAAAATTCTATTATAAGACATACAGGAGGCGCAGGACTTTTTGTGCTGTATACAAATATAGTGATAGATGGGATTCAAATATATGATCCCGCACATGAAGGGATAGGGGGCTTAGGTGTTAGTGATGGAGTAGATTACCAAATTATAAGGAATAGTACAATTGGACCTATCTTGGGATATATATGCATAGGTGGAGACGGGAAAGGCACACCACCAGAAATATATGATAATATTATACAAGGTTGTGAACATGGTATCTATTTTCTTCCTCAACCAGAACAAGAGTTTCCAGTAGAAGATTATCTTAATAATAATGAATTTATTAATGTAAGAGTTAAATTTAGCGATACAGGTGATTAAAATCCTGTTTACCTTTTTTTATTCAATTAAGGAATATAAATATACAAGAAAAAATACTATCCTCTTCTAATTCTTTCTAATTATTAGAAAACATTTAAAACTGGGAGATACTCTAATAGGATTAATGTTTTACAAAGAAGAAGATAAAAAATATTACATTTTTTTATTAATTACTCCAGGCATAAACTCATCTTTTTCATGATTAGTCCGACAAATTTATAAAGCAGGATTATCTTAAAATCTTAATTGCATTTTTGGAGGGAAATTTATGATTGAAGTGAAACAAAAGCTGGATTCTGTTACTAAGGAATTAAAGAAAGTCATTGTCGGCCAGGATGAGGTTATGAAGCATATCCTCGTGGCTATATTATGCGATGCAAACGCACTGCTTGAAAGCTATCCCGGATTGGGAAAAACTACTATGGTTAAGACAATGGCAGATGTCATGGACCTTAAATTCTCCAGGATCCAGAGCACTCCTGACCTGATGCCTACAGATATTATCGGGACCTACGTGCTTGAGGAATCAGAGGGGAAGAGAGGATTTAATTTTCATAAAGGCCCGATTTTTGCTAATATAATACTTGCAGACGAAATCAACAGGGCGACTCCAAAAACACAATCAGCATTGCTTGAAGCAATGCAGGAGAAGCAGGTCACTGCAGGAAAAAATACATTCCAGCTTGACAGGCCGTTTTTCGTGCTTGCAACACAGAATCCTATAGAGCAGGAAGGGACCTATCCCCTGCCCGAAGCCCAAACTGACAGGTTCCTTTTGAAAATAAAAATAGGCTATCCTACTGAAGAAGAAGAGGATATGATTATTGACAGGTTTACAGGAAAAACGCATGTTGAGAATGTAAAAAAAGTTTTTGACAAATCAGTAGTTGAAAAGTTCCAGCAGTATACACGGGAAGTTCCTATTGCAAATGATCTGAAAAAAAGGGTGCTTAATATAGTCAGGCTCACGAGGGCTGAAAAGTCCATGATTGAATATGGCGCATCACCGAGGGCATCTCTTGGCCTGGTTATGGCAAGCAAGGCAAATGCGCTTCTTGAAGGAAGGAATTTTGTAAGCAAGAAGGATATTGATGAGATGGCATACCCTGTTCTGAGGCACAGGCTGATACTAAATTTTGAGGCTGAGAGAAGCGGCATGACAACCGATGATGCCATAAAGAAAATTCTTGATAAGGCAAAGTAAATGATAGATACAGCATTCCTGTCGCAGCTGAAAAGGTTCCATATAATAGTAAATAAGAAAGTTACAAGCAGCTTTACAGGGAGCAGGAGAAGCCATTCTGCAGGGCAGGGAATAGTCATAAGCGATTTTAGGCCGTATACGCCAGGAGACGATTTCAGGGCTATTGACTGGAAAGTATACGCAAGGACAGACGAGTTCTTCATTAAGAGATATGAAGAGGAGAAAAACCTGACAACGCATGTACTTCTTGATGCAAGCAAGAGCATGGACTACGGGACTGCGAAGAGGACTAAATTTGAATATGCCTCTATGCTGGCGCTGGGCTTTGCCTACCTGAGCATGAGGGATAATGAAAGGTATACGCTCTCTCTTATATCCGACAAGACGGATTATCTTAGGGCAAAAAGGAGCTCCAACCAGATACTTGGTTTTCTCAACCATCTGAATAAGATCAAATGCAAAGGAGTCATACGGTTTGAAGAAGAGGTGAAGAAGTACAGGAAATCAATAAAATCAAAATCCCTTGTTGTCATAATCTCCGATTTCCTTTTTGACGTCGAGCAGATAAAGAGCACGCTGCACCTTTTCAAGCATCACGAGGTGAAAGTAATACAGATACTGGACCAGTCAGAGACTAATTTCAAGGTTTATGGCTCTGTAATCCTTGAGGACGCTGAGACAGGAAAAGAGCTTGAGACATATGTAACAGAGCAAAAAAGGCAGGAGTTTAGGGAAAGGCTGTACAAGCACATCACAGAAATAGAGCATGAAACCAAGAGCATAGGCGGGAAATTTTTCCTTTTCTCGACAGAAGAGCCGTTATTTGATGCTTTTTACAGGATTGTCAACACATAAACTCACTTCTTCTCCGCAACCACCTCGAGATAAGAGGAGCCGTTGTCTATATTCCTTTCCTCACACATTATTATATTAAAATCTTTGAATAGCTCCTCGACATATTCTGAACTGAAAAAATGCCTCACATAGCCTGTCTCGTCTTGATACATGTCCTTTTCAAGCTCTTTTCCCTTGCCGTAATTTCTGTCATTTACTGATTTCACCTGGAACATGAACAGACCCTCACTTTTCAGCACTCTTTTTATCTCTGAAACTATCTTCCTAAGCTCCTTGTCAGTAAAATAATGCAGCCCAAGCCTGGAATAGGCAAATTCAAACGAATCATCCTCAAAAGGCAGGCCTTCTGAAATCTCTTTGACGAGGGCAGAAATGAACAGGCTGTATTTTTTCTGAAGTTCATTAAATTGTTTCATAGCTTCAGGAGAATAGTCCAGAGCGCTCACTTTTAGGCCTTTATTATGGAAGAATATGCTGTCAGCACCTTTTCCGCAGCACAGATCCAGCAACCTGCCGCTTTTTCTCTTAATAAAATTAGCATAGCACAGCTTTGCAAAACCCGTAACCTGATTGTATTTTCCTGCAGATTCCCTGTGCTTTTCATCCCATATTTTCTTATCGAACATCTGATACTCACTTTTCTTATGTATTCTTATATTTTTCCCATTCAAACTTTCTTTTATTTATTATCTATATTGAAATAAATATTCTATTTGTCGATATTATTCAATATTATAGTTTATATAATGACTTTTTGATAAAATATCGAATAAATATGTTATTATATAAAATACCGAAAAAATTCGTTAAAATTATAAAATAGTAAAAACTTCAATTTTCTAAAATCATTAAAGATTCTTAAGAATAATTAAATATTTTAATCAAAAATTAAAATAAATAATAATCTAATTTTCATCAGGAGAATTGGAATGGGATTCCTTCTGTCTCATAGTCTCAGATATCTTTTCTTTTTTTATTGAATTCTGCAGCTCCCTTACATATTTCAGTGTCAATTCCAGATTATTTTTTATTTTCACAGCCGCTTTTTCAAATGCATTCTCAAGAGTAGCTCCGTTGAGCTTATATCCTATGATAACCTTGCCCTCAAATATATAGCTTGTCTTGATGATAAGGTCAAGATCAATCCACCGCTTTATGTAGTCATACATTGTCTGCCGTGTTATGCCTGCGACATTTCCCATTTCCTCAACTGTGAGGACTGCCAACTCAGGCTTTTTCTCTTTGGCAGAGAGTTTTATCCTTTCATATAGCTCTATCAGGACCCGATACATCTGCTCAGTTGAGCCGACTTTTCTGGGAGAAAGGCCCATCCTACTTATCACTATGGTCGCCAGTTCTTTAGAATCCGGGTTCATAGAGGAGGGTTCTTTCTGCGTGAGATAAAATGCTCTTCTGGCCATAAGTGAGATTATTGTATAATTGCCTTATATATTTTTGTATTTTGCCGACAGGCCAGGCAGTTCATGTATAGCCGGTTATACACAAAGCTAAAACATAGAATTACTTACTAATTTACTTCTGAAGTAGAGATATATGATTAAAATCTGTTATCAAACCTAAAATAAGCCGTTTTTTCATTTTATTGGCAGCTTAAGGCACAGAAATGCAGGCTAAAAAAGCCTGTTTTTTGCATTTTCTCAGCTGAAAATCAAGTTTCAGAAATATTCGGGATAATACCATATTACCCATAAGACACAAAAATGGCAGATTTGGAGATTATGCCATCGCAGTCAAAATAATCCCGACAGGTTTGGCATAATTCCGACAAAATAGTTCAACCCTGTTTGAGGCTATAGGCCCCCCTAATGAATGGAAGTATGGCAATCTAAGGGTAGTTAGGTAAGTTCTATGGGACTTGTCGGGATATTGCCGTTTGGCTAGTCCAGTATACTTTTTTGGTAATTTTCGAAGATAAGTTTTTATATCGGGTTTTTACATAAAATTAGGGTGATGTTTATGCCAATTGTCAGAATTGACCTGTGGGCCGGAAGGACTCCGGAAATAAAGGAGAAGCTAATACAGAATGTTTCAAAGGCAGTAGCAGAGACTATAGGCAAGCCTGTTGATCATGTAACCGTAATCATCAATGATGTGCCGAAAGAGAACTGGGGAGCAAAAGGGATACAGGCTTCTAAACTATAGCTTCAAAACATTATTTTTAATTATCTATCTCTTAACCTATCTAATATAAAATATATTTTATAAATATATTTTTCAATATTGTAATTAAATTTATTTTAATTTTATAAAATATTATAATTTTTGATTAAATATTTTAGTTAATTTTTAATATTAAATATTTTTATAAATAATTAAATATTTTAATCAGTATTTTTCGCCTCTTTTTCGAAAAGATTTATAACCATATAAAGCATTTTAATCTTATGGCTGACTTACGGGACAGGGAGTTAAATAAGAAGCTGAGGGAACTCAAAAAACAGGATATACCTTCTGCTGAAGATATTAAGAAAAAAAGTGAGAGATTGGAAGAAAAAGAAGAGTCTTTCCTGAAAAAATTCTTTAAAAGAATTAGCAGTAAAAAAAGGAAATAGTTGCCATATGCCAAAAACTCCTGCAAATAGTGTGGTTCTGGAATTTGTAAACAAGATTTTCTTAGAGTATAGTCCGCAATATCACAGCATCAAGAAGATAGCTGAGCGTGATCTTGGTCAGGAACTGATAGATAAGATACATGAATTCCTTAAGGACAGAGAAAAATTAAAGCCGATCCAGAGCCTCAAAAAAATCATATTTGAGGACCCCTCCAATGTAGGTGAAGAGGATATAAATGACATTGTAGATGCCTTCATAAAGATGAGGTCTCAGGGGACGCTTGCTGAAATTGATAAAAAGAGTATAGATGATATACTGATATTGTTCAACCAGTGGATAATGATAGGCAAAGAGCACGGGCATAGTGTATTGCCGGGGAACGTATATATCCCGCCGTCAAATAGTGAGGCAAGCCAGAACCTTGAGCAGCAGATAATGCAGATGGAGCCAAGCTTCAGGAACCAGGAGCTTTATCCGGACTTCAGGACAAAGAGCCTTTATTCAAATGCGAACACAGAGTTCTATGAATCTCTAAAAGACCAGGGAGAATTCCGCTTCGGTGAGGATGATGGCAAGAGCATTTATGAGTCAAAGGCCACCTACAAGGCGCAGAAAGGGACTTTTTAGCAAATTATATAAAATCACTAACTAAATTAGTTTCTATGGCATCTGATGACCTGCAGAATATGTCCTCCAGCGAGATTCTGGAGCTACAGAAAAAGAACTGTATATTCTGCAAAATAATAAGCAAAGAAATACCTTCTAATGAGATATATTCTGATGACAGGGTTATGGTTATCCTTGATATAAATCCAGCAGCAGAAGGGCACTGTATTATCCTGCCGAAACAGCATTATCAGATACTGCCACAGATACCTGATGAGCTCGTCGGGTATTTATTCAAGACAGCCAAGAAAATATCAAAATCGCTCCTGAAATCCCTTGCTGTGCAGGGTACTACAATATTTGTGGCAAACGGCGGCCTTGCCGGCCAGAAAGCACCCCATTTTATGCTTCATGTCATCCCACGAAAACCAGGCGATTTGCTGTTCCGGCTGCCAAAAAACAACATGGATGAGAAAGAGCTTGATGCTGTCCAGGGATTGCTATCACTGATGAAAAAGCCGGAAAAAAAACAGCAGGCAAAAGAACAGAAAGAGAAGGCTGAGGAGAAGCCGAAAAAGAAGCCAGTAAAAAAAGAAAGAGAGGCCAAGCCAAAACCAGACAAGTCTGCAAAAGTAAACATTGATGATATTGCCGGCCTTTTCCTTGGAGGGAAAAATGGCTGAATGCGACATCTGCGCCATCCTGAAGAATAAGGAAGAGTTCAGGTTTATCTACGAGGATGAGAAGTGTTTTGCACTCCTTCACGAAAGCCCCGCAGTCCTTGGTCATACACTTGTAATTCCGAAGCAGCATGCAGCTATACTTGAGGAGCTTGAGGAAGAGATAGTGGAGCATCTTTTTGTTGTCTGCAACAAGATGTCCACGCTGCTCTTTGAAAGGCTGAAAGTCCATGGTACGAATATCATTTTAAATAACGGGCATGCTGCAGGCCAGGAGCTTAACCATGTTACTATAAGCGTGCTTCCAAGAAAAGAAAATGATAAGCTGGATCTGGAATGGGAGCCGAAAAAAGCAACAGAGCAGGAATTAAAGGCAGTTGCCTCAATAATAAAATCAGCCTCGGATATAGTTTTTGCAGCAAAAGGGAGTTCTCATAGCACAAAAACTGCAGAACATAATTCTCATGAAACTGAATATCATAATGAAGAAGAAAAAATAGAAGAAAATTATATGGCTAAAGCATTCAGAAGAACGCCTTAGGATGTAGCTGCAATACCATTATCCCATGTAACAGCTGAACAGTCATCAAAGGTATCAACTGTTTCCTCATCAAACTCAAGTTCTGGCTTTGTGCATGTTATTGTTGTGGCTGCTGCAATCTGAGGGCTTATTGAGATAAATGATACTTCACCATTGTTATCTCCTGTACCGCCGAATCGGAAGCTGAACTCGCCCAGTGTGCCTGTTGTAAGGTCAGTGGTATATGTTGTTGAGTTGGCACCATCATCTCCCAGTACAGTAACCTGCCATCCTGTGATGTCCTTTGTTCCTGTATTTTTCATGTATAATGTGACATTACCAATTGTTGAGTTTGTGACGTTGAGGCACATCCTGTACTTGCTGGATACAGTGATCAGGTCGACATCGACATCAACACCGCATTCCAGAAGGTCACTCTGCTGCTCAACGGACTGGGTCTGCTCACTTACCAGTCCCTGGATAACAACCATAATAGCTGCGCCTATGGACACTGTAATCATGACCAACAGAACAGTAGCTATCAAAGGGGAAACTGCATTTTTGTTCATCATTTTTATACTCACCTTATTTTATATCCTTGGTTCTTAATTAAGTTCTTCCCTATTTACTATTTAAATCTTTCTGTGTTCGCATATCAAAAGAAAGGAATAAGAGGTTCCACAAGATTTTTAAAGCATGTAGATTTCCACAGCACCAATGGAAGGAGTAATAGTCAGTTTCAGAAGGGGAAGAAGAACCCAGAATATGCACCAGATGATAATTGAGGTTGTTGGTGTAGATACAAAAGAGAAAGCTGAGAAGCTGGTTGGCAAGACGGTTACATGGGAAACTCCAGGAAAGGCCAAAAAAGTTCTTAAAGGAAAGATAACAGCTGCCCATGGCGGAAAAGGCGCCGTGAGGTCATTATGGGAAACAGGTGTTCCGGGCCAGGCAGTCGGTACAAAAGTTAAAGTTGAATAAGTTCTGTCATTTCTCTCTGGTTTGTCAGAATTCTGTTGAGCCTCATGCGCCTTGTCAGCTCTGTAAATGTATTGAGGGCAAGCTCATGCGTGTTATTATTTTGGCTTATATGCGCCAGAAAAACGGTCTTTAGCCTGCTTGAGGCATTTTCATTTACGAGAAGACCGGCATCAACATTTGAAAGATGTCCGGTATCACCCAATATCCTCTGTTTTAGGTGATATGGATAAGGCCCGTCAAGCACCATGTCAATATCATGGTTTGTTTCAATGACAAGCGCATCAGCATTGTTCGCTATCCTTTCCACAGCACCATCGTATTTTCCTAAATCAGTAAATACCCCGAGTGATTTTATTTTGTTCTTTATATGGAATCCGACAGGGTCAGCAGCATCATGGCTTACAGAAACAGGTGTTATAGCCATCTCCCTGAATTTAAATTCGCTATTCCCAAAAAAATTTGCACGGATGCTTAAGGGAAGCGCACCATGAGTCTTCTTATTCATGAAGACAGGAATGCCAAGCCTGTCCAGCCGTTCAAGCCCACTTATATGGTCTGCATGCTCATGGGTTACGAAAACCCCGTGTATGTCAGAAATATCTTTCCCGATTTCTTTAAGGGAGTTTATAATTTGTCTTGCCGAGATGCCTGCATCAATAAGGATAGAAGTCTCATCGGTCTCAACATAAGTGCAGTTGCCTGAGCTGCCTGATGCAAAAACAGATGTTCTCATGCATTAACCTGTTTAAAACTCACTATAAATAGTTTTTGGTGGATAAGCAGCTATATTTTTGAATTAGCTGATAACCCTGCTGACATTATCAATCTTGTTTATCCTGAGGATACTATCTACATAACTTTCCATCTTTGGCTCATGGCTGACTATTATTGTCTGTTTCATATCAAGTGCCCTGAGCACATCCCTTACTTTGTCAAGCTGCTCTGTTGAAAATCCATCTGTGGGCTCATCCAGTATTATTAACTCCTTGGTTCTTATCCTTGGTATAAGGTCATTTATAACCCTGTTCAGGGCAAGCCTGTAGGCAAGCGCGACAGAAGTCTTCTCTCCGCCTGAAAGACCTTCAACAGAAGCCTCATATCCGTCCTGAATTACTCTGACAGAAAACTCCTCATCCAGCTCAATGTCAATATCATCTATCAGAATCGAGAACCATTCTTTGACAAGAGAATTGAACTCCCTGTGTATTGAGACCATGATGTGTTTTTCCATTGTAGACATTAGATTCAGGAAGAATGATTCAAACCAGTTGAGTATAAGATTCAATTCTTTTATTTTCTCCTTTACCTTGTCCATTTCCCTTATCCTCTTCCTTATATCTTCAATATTTTCCCGCAGGTATTTCCTTTCCTGAGTGAGAGAAACAATATCTATCTCAGCGGCTTTCTGCTTTTCCAGAGCCTCCTCAAGCTTTTTCTTCTGTTTTTCATGAAGATCGGAGATTGCGGAATATGCATTAATGCCTTTTTCCAATTCCTTAATCTCTTTTAGCGCAACTTCAAGCTCTTTTTTAGCTTTTTCAAGGTCTTCCCTTAGCTTATCTGATTCTTCCTTTTCCTGCTTTTCCAGTTCAGCGATATTTTTCTTTTCTCTGTATCTAAGATTATTGTCTCTTGCAGCAGAGAGCTCTTTTTTTACGGAATCTATCTGCTGCTTTAGTGCAGTTTCATCTTCAAGCTTCTTTTCACCAATCTCTATTTTCTTTTCATAGAGCCTGCTGAGCTCTTTCTGCTTCTTTACTATCTGTGAGGCAGCGGATTCCATCTCTGCCAGCTTCTGCTTCAGCTCGCTTCTTGACTCCTGAAGACCTGCTATTTTTCCAATATTTTTCCTCAGCTTTTCCATATTTTTGGAAATTTTCTCTGCAATCCCATTTATTTTTTTCCACTCTTCCTGATTCTGCCTGATTGAGTCTTCTTCCTTTTCTGCGACTTCCCGCCTGTGTTTCTCATCCAGGCTGCGCCTGCATGTAGGGCAGATCTCTGCAGTTTTTATCTGCTCTATAATCTTTTCAGAGTTTCTTATCTTTATCTCGCACTTCTGGAGCGCAAAGTTGGCTTTTTTATCTTTTTCAAGAAGGTCCTCCAGCATCTTTTCCTGCTCTGCTTTTTTTGCGATGCTCTTCTCAAGCCCTTCTATCTTATCCTTTAGTATGATTGACTCTCTTGATTTCTTGGACATCTCTTTTACCTCATCTTCAAGAGACTTAATCTGCTCTGCATATATCCCAAGCTTTTCCCTGACAGAAAATTTTTCTTTTACAACTTCAGAATGTTTTTCCTGCAGCCCTGAAAGAGTCTCTTCAAGTTCTTTCTCATGCTTCAGCTCTCTTATCTCAGCATAACCTCTAAGCTTTTTTCCAAGAGTCTCTATTTTCTTTTTTGATTCCTCTGCTTTGCTGTCCAGAGTGTCAATGACAGATTTTTTTGCCCCTGCCTGCGCTTTCTTCACTTCAAGGTTTTTCTTCAGCTCATTGTACTTTTCTATATCCTTCTCATGTTCCCTTAAAACAGTTTTTTCCCTGTTTACAATTTCTCCCAAGACTACAAGATATTTATCTTTTTTTGATATCTCCTGCTCTACTAGACTTTCTTTTTTTTCTTTTTCCTCCAGCTCCCCAGAAATCTCGCCATAACCTTCCAGCCTGACATTCAGTTCAGAAATTCTCCTTTTTACTTCTCTTACAAAGATTACAGAATTCTCCTTTACTGACTTATACCTGTCTATACCAAACACCTTTCTTAAGGTGTCAAGCCTGAGGTCTTTATCTTCAAAGATTATTTCTTTCATCTCTTCCTGGGCAGTATAAACAGTAAACCTGTATATCAGGGATTTTGACTTTGTAATAAGCTCTTCAGGATAGCCAAGTATTTCTATTATTTTTGCCTTAAGCTCAACAGGAGTCGCCTCCAGCTTCTTCCCGTTTACAAGAAGATAGCCGCTGTCCTGAGTTACAGAAGCCTTTCCCCTCCTGAGAGTCCTTTTTATTACATACTCTGTCTTGTCTATCTCAAACTTTAATTCAACAGAGCCTTTGCTTGCGCTGTGCCTGAGCAATGCTGCGCCGCTCAGTCCTGAACGCAATATCCCAAAAAGGGCAAACTCGACAGCCAGAAGAACAGTTGATTTTCCGGACCCAATGTCCCCGCTGAGCAGCACAGAGCCGCTGGGAAAATCTATTTTCTCACTTATGTAGGTTCTTATGTTTTCAAGCTTTAATGAGCGGAGAATCATAGGCTAATGATATTTTGTTTATATAAAAAGATTGTGCACTAGAAGCTCAGGACATCCATTGCACCGGCAAGGTCTTTTTCATCTACTATTATCATCAGGTCAGTCCAGCAGCTCATCTCCTCCAGGATATTTATCCCTTTTTCTGCAAGAAGGCCATAAACATGATTCACAACTCCGGGAGTGCTCTCTATTTCTGGGTCAAAAAGTATGGCAATCTGGACAAGGTTTTCGCTGCATTTGATAAGCCAGCTCTTAAAGCTCTCTTTCACCTCCTCTGCATATTTGGAATTAGTTACAAGAGTTAGTGTATCTTCCCCTTCTATAAGATTAAAGTCTCCCTTCTCTCTTTTCACTTTCTTCTGAAATACATAGACCCTTTCCATGTCCTTTGGCTTGTCCATTATAGCCACAAGTATCCTGTTCCTGATCCTGATTTTTACGTTTTTCAGAAGCCGAAGTATATCTTTCTCCTGGGTTTCACTCTCCTTAAGTTTTAAGAAATGCCTTCTTATTGCAATCAGTACGGCATCAAACCTGTCTATTTTATGTTCCCTGCATATCTGCCTTGCAAGGGCAGAATAGTTGACCAGGCCTTTGGCTACACAATCTCTTATACTCGGATGGCCCGATATATATTCTTCTGTCAGCTTAGTTATGTTCATAAGGGAATGCCTCTACCTTAAACCTTTTCAGGATATTGAGAATACTGGTTTCAAATACAAACGGCCGTATGTCAAAATATCTTTTTAGTTCTGTCTGCTTCTCCATGGAGCAGGGGTAGTAAATACTTATATTTAAAATTTGTCCTATTTTAGACATAAATGTTCTAAATTGTTACATTCTGGACGATACTTTCTTAAATACTTCCAGCACACCAGGGCTTATGAAAAACGGCTATATGAAAGTATCCTCATACGAAGGCAAAGAAGGAAAGGTAAAGAAAGTAGTGCTTCTTTATTCAGGAGGACTCGATACAAGCTGTATACTGAAGTGGATACAGGATAAATACAGGGTAGAAGTGATTGCCGTCTGCATGGACCTTGGACAGCAGGCAGATGACCTTCAGAAAATCAAAGAAAAAGCCCTGAAGCTTGGCGCAGTAAAAGTATATGTTCTCGATGTCAAGGATGAATTTGCGGAGCAATATATCTCCAAGCTTATCAAGGCAAATGGCTCATATCAGGGAGATTACCATATAAGTACAATTTCAAGGTATATAATGGCAAAAAAAGCAATAGAGATTGCCGGAAAGGAAGGCGCAGATGCTATTGCACACGGCTGCACAGGGAAGGGCAACGATCAGGTCAGAATAGAGGCAACAGCGCTTGCCTTAAAACCGGATATAAAGATAATTGCACCTGTAAGGGAATGGGCAATGGGCCGTGACGAGGAGATTGAATATGCAAAAAAGCATGGCATAGAGGTACTGCAGACAGAAGAGTTTCCATATTCCTCTGATGATAATATGTGGGGAGTCACGTGGGAAGGGGGAGAGATAGAGGATAATTATGCAGTGCCGAAAATCAGCAAATTCCTTAATATAACTCTTCCGGAAAACGCCCCTGACAAGCCTGAGTATATAGAGATTGGATTTGAGGAGGGGATTCCTGTTTCGATTAAAGGGAAAAAAATGAAGCTTGCTGAGCTTATAATAGAACTGAATAAAATCGGGAAAAAACACGGGATTGGCCTAGTTTACATGGTGGAAGACAGGCTTGTCGGGCTGAAAGTCCGCGGAGTGTATGAGCATCCTGGAGCCCACATAATCATTGAGGCTCATAAAAAACTGGAGCTTTTTGTATGCACAAGAGCAGAAAATGAATTCAAACAGCAGGTAGACAGCAAGTGGTCATACATGTGCTATGCTGCGCAATGGATGGATCCCCTGATGGAGGACCTTAATGCTTTTTGTGACAGTATAAACAAGAGAGTCACCGGGAAAGTCAAGGTAAAACTCTATAAAGGAAAAGCCGAAATTGTTGCGCTGGACTCAAAGAATGCGCTCTATGACAGGAAACTTGCAACATTCATGAAAGATTACAGCTTCAACCAGAACTGCAGCCCGGGATTCATTGAAATATACAGCCTGCAGATGAAACTGGCAAATCAGGTGAACAGCAAAAATGAAACATAGAAACAAAGTTTTTTCAGGTTTAGAGAACCATGGATTTTCTAAACTCTGGGATAAAGGGCATGACCTAAATAAGAAGGCAGAGAAATTTACAGTAGGAGATGACTGTCTATTGGATCAGAAACTCCTGTACTGGGACTGTGTTGCCAGCATTGCCCATGCCAGCATGCTGAAAAAAATCGGGATTTTGACAGAGAAAGAATTTTATGAAATAAAAAAAAGATTGCTGGAGATAATTGAACTTGACAAGAAAGGCAAATTCCAGATAAAGCAGGAGCAGGAAGACAGCCATACAGCAATAGAAAACTATCTCACGGGAAAATTAGGGGAGACAGGACAAAAAATCCATACAGCCCGTTCAAGAAATGACCAGTCTTTTGTAAATATTAAATTATATATGAAAAACGAGATGCTGGGAACACAGGAAGCAATCTTGGAGCTGTGCAAAGCACTTCTTTTGTTCAGCAGGAAAAACAATGTTGTTTTTCCTGGCTATACACATATGCAGAAAGCAATGCCCTCTAATGTATCACTCTGGGCAGCCTCTTTTATTGACTCTATGATTGATAACCTGATGTATATAGATTCCCTCTATAAAATAATTGACAGTTGCCCTCTCGGAAGCGCTGCCGGCTATGGTGTGCCGCTTGAGATAGACAGGAAGTATGTTTCTGATCTGCTGGGGTTTTCAGAAGTGCAGGATAATGCTATCTACGTGCAGAGCTCAAGGGGAAAAACAGAAGCCATGCTGCTGTCCTCTCTGGCGAACATAATGCAGGACCTGAATAAGCTGGCTACTGACCTTATTTTGTTCTCGATGCCTGAATTCGGCTATTTTGAACTGCCTCAGGAATTCTGCACAGGAAGCTCTATAATGCCGCAGAAAAAGAACCCAGATGTGCTTGAATTACTGAGGGCAAAATCAAGCGTGGTGCTCTCATTATATCTTCAGGCCATGAGCCTCATCCAGAATCTCCCGACAGGCTATAACAGGGATTTTCAGCTGGCCAAAAAGCCATTGATTGAAGGGATTGATATAACAAAGGAATCACTTAGCATAGCTGCAGAGATACTAGGGAAATTGAAGATAGATAAAGAGAAGTGCAGAGCTGCAATGTCCAAAGAATTGTTTGCTACTGATCTTGCATATGAATATGTCAAAAAAGGCATGCCGTTCAGGAAGGCCTATAAGACGGCAGCAGAAAATATTGATGAAATCAAGACTGAATCATTTATCGGAAGATACAATATGAAATTAGATTTAGATGCAGCTGAAAAAGAGATTAAGGATATTGAGGATAAACTAACAGAAAAGAAGAAATTTCTGATAGGGAAGATTGCTTCGCTTCTTAATTAATCCATAAAATCAACACCAACAAAATTTATAAACAAAGGAAATTTAGTAGCTTCCTTAGGATGGGGGCAGCAGCAGGGTTCTTGGAGGAATTAGTTTGACAATTTCTTTTGATACTTTCATGAAGCTCATCAGAAAAAGCGTTGAGCTTGATCCCTGGATAAAAGAAACAGGGATTGACGGATACGGGGAGTTTATGATTGAGGAGACTAATGAAGTTATAGAGGCCCTGAAGAGCAGTGATACTGAAAACCTGAAGGAGGAGCTTGGTGACCTGCTGAGCCTCTGGGCAATTGTCTGCATGCTTGCTGAAGAAGAGAAGCTATTTGATACTGAGGAAGTCATAAAGAGAGCGATAGAAAAGATAAAGAGCAGAAGGCCTTATGTTTTTGAGGATAGGGAAGTTTCAATTGAAGAGGCAGTCAGGATATGGTATGCTGCAAAAGATAAAGAAAAAGCGCAGAAAAATGGAATTTCAGAGCGCAATCAATCTGGTTTTCAAAAGTAATTTAAGCATTATGTTATTCTCTCTTTTAATTGCTGGAGATGATAAAGCATGACGCTGTTTAGGAAAACGAAATCAGAGTATTCAAAAGCCAGGCAGATTAAAATTAATTCGCCATTAGCCACCAGGATAATTATAGTCCTGATTGTCCTTCTCCTGCTCTCCTTTATAATCAATGTAAAGCTGCTGCTTTTTCTTGTAATAATAACAGGATTCAATGCCTGGCTGGCAGGCTTTCAGCTTAGGAGAGGGTTTCCCACAGACCTTGAATTGTCAACATTCGCGACAGTGCTCACAACAATAGCATTTGGTATCCAATGGGGATTATTTATAGCAGTATTTTCAAAGCTGTTTGCCAGCATATCAACAGGCAACCTTGTAGCTGACCATTTCTTTATGATTATTACTTACCTCAATGCCGCAGTCATAACTGCAGTGTTTGGCGGAATGAATGTTTTTACCTTAGGTTTGATTATCATAACCATAAACGCAGTGATAATGTTTTTAGTGTCAAAGGAGATACTTGGTCTGGATCCGACGTCCAATCTTTCCTATACAGGAACCAATCTTGTTTTTAATTTCCTTGTCTTCTCTATATTCAGTGAGACAGTACTATCTATCCTTAGGTAATTTAGATGTAACTATCATATCTTGTCAAAAATCTTTTTTAGAAAACTCTGGCTTGGCTTCTCGCTCATCTCCCCAAATTCTTTGAGAAGGTCTGCCTGTTTTTTTGTAAGCTTTTTTGGCGTTTCAATTATGACCCTGACTTTTTCGTCTCCCCTTCCGCTTCCATGGATATGGGGAATTCCCCTGTTTTTTATCCTGAAAACTGTATGTGTCTCTGTGCCTGAGGGAATCTTAAGCTTTGCCTTCCCATCCAGAGTTGCAACTTCTATTGTATCTCCCAAAGCTGCCTGGGAAAAAGAGATAGGAACTTCAATATACAGGTCGTCTCCCTCCCTTGCAAAAACATTATGCTCATTCACATGGATTATTACATAAAGGTCTCCTGCAGGCCCTCCCTTAATTCCTGCTTCTCCCTGTCCGCCTATTCTTAATCTGGTCCCGTCTTCAACTCCGGGAGGGATTTCTATCTTTACCTTTGCCCTGTTTTCAACCCTTCCAGAGCCATGGCATTTCCTGCAGGGCTTCTTTATTTCCTTTCCGCGGCCATGGCATACATTGCATGTGGAAGTTGTCTGGAATACCCCGAAAGGCGTTCTCCTCGTCATTGTAACCCTTCCTGAGCCATGGCACTGCGAGCATGTAACTATGTCTTTTTCTGATTCTGCCCCTGAGCCTTTGCACTCCGGGCATGTCTCCAGCCTAGGGATGACTATATTTTTCTCAACACCATTTGCAACATCTTCCAGTTCTATTGTTATGTCAAATCTTAAGTCGCTTCCTCTGTTATCCCTCTGAGGTCCCCTGAAACTACCGGCTCCGCCAAAAAACATGTCAAAAATATCTCCGAAATCAAACTCTCCTCCTGTAAACCCGAAATCCCTGAAATCATATCCTGAAAATCCGGAAGTGTCTGCCTTCCCGAACCGGTCATACTGCTCTCTTTTCTGGTCATCTCCCAGCACAGACGCAGCTTCGTTTATTTCCTTGAACTTTTCAGCAGCATCTGATTCCTTGTTTAAGTCCGGGTGGTATTTCTTAGCGAGCGTCTTGTAGGCTTTTTTAATCTCTTCTTTGGAAGCCCCTTTTTTCACACCCAGGATATCATAATAATCTTTTGCCATGTGGCTAATGGAAACACGTTGGTTTTAAAAAACTAACTCTTATAGAATTAAATAGAGGATAACAGGCAGAATAAGGCACCCCATGGCATGGCTTCTGGCAATTCCCTTCATTGGAGCAATAAGGCCGATAGCGGAGCTTGCTATAAGAATGATGATTCCGAGCCAGCCATTAAGCAGCAAGCCCATTGCAAAAATCATCAAAGTTACAGTGGTTACAAGAATCCTGTAGTTTATTTTCACAACAAGCTTTGAAAACAATTTGGAGAACCAGAGGGTTAAAGGCACAGCCAGCGAGCCGGAAAACAGGAAGACGAGCACAAGCAGGAGAAAGCCGCTGAAATTGATTTCCACAAGCTTCGATATCGCAACAATCGCGCCGTCTTTTGCCTTTCCAAGAACATAAAACGTCACAAGAGAGAAGACAACAGACATTGTTCCCATGGCTCCTACAAGAGCCAGGTAGCCCTCATCTTTTATATCCCTTATGATCTGTCCTGAAATTACGGCACCCTGCGCAGGCCCGAGGCCCGGAAAAAACTGAATGAGGAAAACACCGATTGAACTTCCAAGCAGGGACTTGGCAAGGCTTTTCGGCTTAAGTGTTATGTCATCTGTGATAGTCTGTTTTGGGATACAAGTGTTCTCGAAATAGCTTATTATCAATCCTGAAACCCCAAACAGCCCGGACAGCAGGGGGAAAAGAGGTTCTCTCATATTCGGGATTGAGAACACTACAATACCAAGGCTTCCGGATAAAAGGAACAGGAAAAGGCTCCAGATCCACTCTTTTTCCTTTATAATCATATAAACAGCAATAAGAATGAGGAGATAGGCAAGATAAGGCTTCAGAAAGGCAAAAACCTGCTGTGCTGTGAATATAAAAAGGGGAATAAGTAATATGGCTACAATCATGCCCGTATAAGTTCCGAAAATAGTTATTTTGACGGCCTGATAGCCCTCTCCTCTCAGCAGCATCTTCTGGCCGGGAAGCACAGACAGGGCATTCTCATTTTCAGGAGCACCAAGATAAACAGAGGGGATTGTATCCAGGAAAGAGTGGACAATTGACAGGGAGATTATAAAAACTGCCAGGGATAGCGGCTCCAGATAGGTCAGCAAAACAGGAGAAAGGGCCAGAAGTGTAGTTGCAACCAGATTTACATGTATTCCAGGTGTAAGGCCTGTGAAAACACCTATTAATATGCCTGCAAATACAAGCAAAATAACTTCAAAAAACATACGCAATAGTCAGAAGGATATATAAATAAACCTAGTCAGGGATGCACCGAAAACCTTCCGATATAAGAGATAGAGAAGGATAATTCGATAAGTTTAAAAAAAGACAAATATTTAAATATAACAACCATACATAAATCATGAAGTGTGGAGGGTATGCATATGAAGAAATTTTTCACGTCACTCAAGGATAAAATAAAAAAATGGGGCTTCGAAGACTCTGATGATGAATTTGAAGAAGAGTATCTTGAGCTTGATACAACATCTAAAAAGCCAGTATCATCAAAAGTTATTGTCAGGCCATTTATTCTGGAAGACTTTTCGGATATCAAACCGGTTCTTGATTCATTAAGGGAAGGCGCGACAGTCTGCCTGATAAACATAAGGCCTCTTAAGGATAAAGATCTTGTGGAACTAAAAAGAGCCATCAACAAGCTGAAAAAGACCTGTGACGCATCAGGCGGCGATATAGCAGGCTTTGGCGATGACTATCTTGTTGCAACGCCAGGATTTGCTGAGATATACAGGACAAAAGAGCCTGAAAACAAAGAGCTTTAATTTTTCTGAATCTTTTACCCCTCTTAGTTTATATTATTTCTTTTCTAGTTAAACAGGAATATTTGTAAGCGTCATCACGAAGAAAGATATTGTCATAAGTATAAGTGAGTGCTTCAGCCCGGCAGTTATATCACCTTCTGACATTTTCCCAATAGTTATCCCTGCAAAAAAGCCCTGAATAAGCGACAGCATGATAAACAGCCCTCTCAGGCTCGAAAGCCATTTGCTGAATGTAACCACAAAATCCCTTATGGATGTGAACTTGATTTCCACGCTTAACACAAGAGAAGGCCTGCTTGCTGAGGTTGTCAGGATATTTGATGCACCGGCGCCGCCTCCAATACCTGAAAAAAGTCCGGAATTATCTCCGACCAAATACGGCACGAGCATGTTCTGGACGACTATCATCACACCTATGAATATAAAGAAGATTATGTATGACTGCATAATCTGTGACTGGATATTGGCCCTTCTCTGGTCTTTTATTTTCTTTATTTCTATGAGAGATTCTGTAATAGAGCCAAGCACATCCTCCATGTTTCCGCCTGCTTTCTCAGCCTCTATGACAGTTGCAATTGCCCTTTTTATTATGTCGCTTCTCGTGCCATTCCCGAAATAAAGAAGGGCCCTGTGGACCGGAATTGCCCATTCAACCTGATATCCAAGCTTCCTTACATGAGGGCTCAGAGAGCCGTAGTCCAGTGTAGATATATGCATGATTGCCCTTGATACAGGCATGCCGGATTTTACTGCGCTTGTAAGGTTCCTGACAAAATCAACAAACCTTTCCTCAAGATCTCTCTGTTTCTGGTTTCTTGTAAAGAAATCAATCCAGAGCCGCATCCATGCTATGGTAACTGCAATTACAAGCATAGGCGTAAAGAGGGAGCTATGTAGGAAGAATACAACGTCAGCCAGGAGGATTATAAATCCAACTACGAATCCCGGCACGTACTTCTTGTCAATATTTAGAGTTAGTTTCATACTTCAGGCTGGTTAACCTCCAAAAATACAAGGAAAACTATGTTAAGAAGGGGGATCATAACATAGGTTCCAAGAGTTATAAGGGTGTTTACTGGTATGCCTCCCAGTGTGCCGCCAAAGGCTGATACAAGGGACAGGGCAGTCACAAAAAATAAAGGGGCTGCTATGAGTACACCGGTATATATGTCTGAATAGGTTGATAATGATTCAACATATTTCTGCCTCTCCAGCTTATAATTCAGCAGTGATTCAGATGATTTCTGTTCCAGATATTCCTTCAGATCTCCTCCTGTCTCTATTGTTGAGACAAACCCATCTATAAACTCCTTGAAATCCTGGGAAGGCGTTGTAAGTGCAATAGCTTTCAATGCTGTCAGTATATCGTATCCGAAAAACTCAATATAATTGTTCACTTTTTCAATCTCGACTGAAATTTCACCATACTCCTCAGAGTTGCTGATCAGCTTGAACATTATTGCAGGACTGACTCCGGAAGAAATTACAGAGGCCATGTGGTCTATTGCAAAAGGGAGATTGGTATTTATTGACCTCCTTCTTGCCTTCGCCTTTACATTCGGGTAATAGGAGCCCAGCCAAAAGACCGTTGCAGCTACAAGTCCTGAAAAAAACAGGGCATTCAGCAAAGCAAAGAAGAAATTTGATCCCTGGAATGCAAAGAAAGTGATCAGCACAGGGAAGGATGCTATTCCTGCCAGCAGGGTTATAAAAAATATAATATTTATGTAAGTATTTGCCAGCACCCTTATGTTCGCATGCCTCACAGACTTATAGACACTCTTGAAAAAATCAGGGTATTTCTCTATAAAATATATGCCGAGCTTCCTTACGGTTACATTTGACACATAGCCGAGAGTATTGGCCCTGTATATCTCGGGCTCGTTCTTTGAGATCAGTGTTTTTAATTCCGTAACCTGCTTGCCGAGAAGATAGGGATTGAGCACATCAGCCTTTGATACATTAAGGGATTCCTCAATCCTTTCCCTGTCTTCATAAGAGAGTATTGTGGGGGAAATCTTTGTTTCTCCAAGGAAGGTATCTTTTTTTCTTTTGGCCTCTTTTCCCTTGAATATATAATTCAGAAATTCCTTTGACAGCATTCCCTTAAGGACGACATCATCATCTTTCTTGAGCCATGGCTTTTCCTTTGCTCTTATAGCATATATGATTCTTTTCAAAAAATTCAGCTTTACAGGCTTCGGTGCCTGGGACATTTTTTTTTCGGTTTCTGCACCAAGAAGGGTGCTGGAAGGGATCTTTATTGTGTCTGTTATATCTTCAGGCTTTTCCTCTTTGGCAAATACTACCGGTTTGTCCTCTGATACTGTTTTTCTTTTTTCATGCTGGGGTTTGCTCTCCTGTATTGCAGGAGCAGGCTTTTTTTCAGGCAATTTTTCTTTTTTTGCAGCCTTTCTCTGGTTTAGTGCAATATATCTCCCATATTCCCTGTTTATGTGCTCTATCTCACTCTCAATTACATAAGAATAATACCTGCTGACTTTTTCTAGCTCTTCCTCAATAGTATCTACAGCCAGGCTGAACTCATTCCGCTTCCTTGCGGTATTATATTTTTGCTTTTTCAGATTGGAATATAACTTATGTAGAACTTTCAGCCTGTCTAGATTAGAGACTATATCATCTGATTCTTTTTTCATATTATACCAAACTCTTTCAGAACCTTATCTCTGTCAGAGTAATAATCCTGGATTACCCTATTTACTTCTTTAAATCCCTGTATTTTCTTATCAGCGAGTATCTGAAGGAGTTTTGTCCTCAGTTCAAGCTCTTTTTTAAGTTCCTGATTTGGTATTCCTGTCCTTGAAGTGATTTTCTGGAAGAGATAAAATTCTCCCTTCTGTGTTATTTTGTCAGTGGCAGGATCCCACTGGATAGGCGTATTTGAATTTATTTCCTCTCCTTTAACATCCTTTATCTCGACAAGCTCCTTCATCCTTCTGAGGTTTCTTGTAGTTCCTTTTATGTGGGTCATGACGCATACCACATCAAGGGATTCAATAAGGCTTGCAGAAAGGTTTATAGGAGGGGTTTCCAGCCTCCTGACCAGAGTCACAACACTCCCGGCGTGGAAAGTTCCGAATGAGCTGTGTCCTGAGGCCATACCCTGAAACAGCACAAACGCCTCATTGCCTCTGATTTCACCCACAATCACATAATCCGGAGCCTGCCTGAAGCTCTCCTTCAGAAGATCAAAAAGGGTTATTTCACCATATTCTTTTCCTGCAAGATTCGGAATTCCAAAGCCAGACCTTGTTACCGTAGGCATCCAGTTGTCATGGGAAAGATTCAGCTCCCTTGTATCCTCAATTGATACGACACGCGCATCAGGAGGGATAAAGCTCAGCATTGAGTTAAGGAAAGTTGTTTTTCCGGAGGCAGTTTCCCCGATTACCATAAAATTAAATTTGTGCTCGATGCCCAGCCATAAGTAAGCAAAAGTCTGTGCAGTAGCAGTCCCGAAGTTTATAAGGTGTATAGGCGTCCATGGCTCTTTTGTGAATTTCCTTATAGTGAATGTAGGGCCTCTTGTAGTTATATCTTCTGTATACGTGGCATTGACCCTTGACCCGTCGGGAAGGGTTCCGTCAAGAAGCGGCTTGGCATAGCTGACATACCTCCCGCATTTCTGCGCCAGTTTTTCCACGAAATCAGTAAGCTCCTGAATTTCCCTGAAAATGACATTTGTCCTCAGGTTTTCATATTTCCTGTGCACAATATAGACGGGAAACTGCAGCCCGTTGCATTCTATATCCTCAATGTAATAATCATTCAGCAGAGGCTCTATCTTATTCAGGCCGACGGAATTCCTGAATATGTAATACATGATCTTTAAATAGGTCTCTCTGGATACGCTTGTGCCAAGCTCAATGAGGATGGCCTGCACATTCTTTTCAAGATACTGGAGGATCTGGTTGGCTTTCTCTATCTTGACGAGGCTGATATTTATCATTTCTTCAAGGGCAAGCATGACCAGCCTAAGGATTTCTTTTTCAGAATCCTTGAGCTCAGGCTCCTCTACACTGTAGAGCAGTTCCTTCCTCTCATCGCTCCAGTAAATCCTTGCATAGGCATATGGCGGCAGAAGGGGGTATCTCACATTGATTTTGGTCCTGTCTTTGCCATCAGGAAGATCATAAATTTTCAGATTGCTCTCAATTTTAAAGATGCTCTCAGCCATCTAATTTACCTCAACATTTCTGACGTTCACTGTTAAAAAGTCCGCATAGCTGTCAAGAATGAATTCAAGGTCATACTCTACAAAGGTGGTATTAAGATGGGCAATAACCCTTGCCCTTCCTACATCTGTGTTGTTTCCGGCAGGGACCATTTCAGTATATCCGTTCCCTGTTTTTGAAGTTTCATCATTATTCATACTGAATGTAAACGTCCCGTTCATGTTTATTCCGTTGTAGCTGACATTCTCTATTATCTGCGAAGTATTGAAGGTAACCCAGCTGTCGCTGCTTCCAAACTTGTTTATGACAGCGCGGAAAGTGTCATTCTCTATTCTTGTTTCCATTACATAATAACCAGCAGTCTCATACGTCTTTATGTTGGCATTGCTGGCGATAACAAGATTGCCCAGTTTTGTGCTTGTTTTCGGGCTTATCAGCTCGCTTTCAGTTTCAACTTCCCAGATAAATTCATTGTCCTCAAACCTGACTTTGCCATCCCTGACATCAAATGCAGCAGTTGCCTGTGATCCTTCTCCCTGACTGGCGATTTCCCTTATCTGGTTGTCAAGCTCTATTGCTATTCCTCTTACCCTCTCCAGCACTGCCCTTTCCCTCAATTCCGTAAGAAGAGGAATCCCCGTATTCAGGATTATCACAAGGGCCAGTATAGAGACCAGCGTATATATTATTGCAGATATCCATATCTGCCCCTTTTTCCGTGAGTTAAATTTTTTTTTCATAGGTCAATTCCTCGCAATTGTTGATATAAAACCTGTATTTCTCATTAATTGTGATATTCTCAACCTCAGCCTTCCTTCTTTCTTTCCCTATTATCACAGGCTCAAAGACAACAGTCCGGATATCCCCTGAATCGGAAACAATGGTAAGGCTGGTTATGTTTTGGTTGTAATTCTTGCTGTCAAACTCAAACTTCAGCAGGTTATTCGTATATTGCGGATTGATTACCTCATAATTCATACTGCCGCAGTCAAACTCATCTTTTCTGGCGTTAATAGTAAGGAAGCCGGTCCTGAAAAATCCAAAGATCTGCGTAATAAACATAAAAAGGAAAAATACAAAGGCCATAGTAAGCAGCATCTTTAGTTTTGAATATTTTGCCATTTTCAGCATTGATCTAAGTCTTCAACCTCCAGTTCGCTGTCAGAGCATATATTGACACTGTCTGCGGAATAATCAAGTATAGGCGAGATTATCACTTTTGTTGGCGGGAAAGTGAAGTTTGAGCCATCATCCAATGTCGCAATGCTTATATTGTATTTGGTCCTGTTATGGCCTCCAAGCACAGTGAGGGCATCAGCAGTTTTTATATTATTATTGAAATCAAGCAGGAATATCCTTACTCCTTCTATGTCCACGCTGCCCTGATTTTCTACCACTACCTCCAGGTTGCTGGAGCCGGTGCGGTTGTAGCATATCAGTTCTTCATTACTAACATCAACTATTTTAAGAGAGATGTCAAGAGAGCATTTTAGATTCTTGTCTATCTGCCTTGTTGCCCTCTCCTTAAACTCAAGGGTTGTTCCTTCCTGGAATCTCATCACCATAATGCCTACAGAGATTGTCATGGCTACAAGCAATACAGTTGCTATTAATGGTGATACAGCTTTTTTTAGCATTGTTTCAACTCATTCACTTCTCTTACTACTGCCTGCTCTTCGCAGTATATGTATTTGCCTTTCTTTTTTGCTATTGGAATAACAGTTATCTGGGATAAGGTGCCGTGCTTAAGCACTTTTAGCTTCTCTGTGTCTCCTGTGGTAAGCTGGTCAAATAATACCTGTGACTGAAGGTAAGTTTCTTCATCAGGATGCACACCGATGAACCTGAATGACAGGCCTTCAAGGGCAAGCTTCCCCGGATTTGTTATATTCAGGTAAAGCACACTGTATGTCTGGCATGAGCCTTTAACAGAGAGCGCAACATCAGCGCACACAAGAGGGTCTGTTCTCTGCTCAATCTCCTGGCTCCTTAACTTTGCCTGTTCAATTGACCAGTTGTAAAGGACATAGCTGAGCACCATTACTAATCCGAATATCATAATCCAGCTGAGATATTCTGACTGTGCTTTTTTGCTGCTATTCATTCTGGATCACCAGGGTTTTCAGTTCCACTTCCCGCTGGGATGAGAAAGTAAAGGTGTAAGAATCCTGACCGACTGTTATAGGCACAGAATCGTCAAAGTCTGTCTGATATTCATGTTCCGGCTGCAGCGTTATCCCCAGATCGCTTATAGTGGCATTTTCCTCAAGATAGTTGCCTATAAATATCTGGTCATTATATGAATAGAGATACATGACCCCAAGCCCGACACCTTTTTCCTCAGCATAATCTATAAAATACTCTGTGAAGTTTTTCAGCTCCGCAGATATGTTTTTTTCATGGTAAATTGCATTGTCTATCACTATGGTTGCCTCATACTTGTAGTTATTAAGGTAATTCTGGGTATTGCTTACCTTTCCTGTTTTTATGCTGGACCTGTTTGAAACTATTGCGAAAACTAACCCAAGCAATACAAGTGTTGCAAACATGTAAAACTGCGCCCTCTTTTTCATTTTAATCTACTAATCTACTAGTGTAACCCTTCCTGATTCAGAGCCGGGGTTTGTGAACCTTATAACCCTCTCGCCTGAACCTGATACTGTGTTCCTTATAAGCGTATTATAATCTCCTGTCTCAAGCTCTGCACCGATATCAGACGCTATTGCAAAGTCATTATATCTTAATATGTAGTTTATTATATAGACATCCTGTATGCTGTAAGCAAAGGAAGGGTTTATGTCATCAAGGAAAGTATTGTCATCCAGCTTTCTTTCCCTTTCATTCAGGCTTTTCTGCCTTGTGTTGAAGATGAATATATTGCTTCCGACTTCTATGTCAGATACTTCCAGCCTGTTGTCAGGGTAGCCATATTCAGTAATATCTATTTCAGCGTCTGTTGCAAGTCCTACTCTTCTGCTTGCTCCAATCCCGTAATAATGTATGTGGTTTGTCTTGCCAGATGCATCTGTGATTTCAGCATTTTCATATGTCACATTCAGGAAGAGGCGTGTTACATTCATCGTTGTATTGAATTCAAGGTCATCATTTGCGAGCCTTAACTCATATTCGCCGCTGTCAGGATAAGTGAAGGATACATTAAATGTCCCGTCTCCCACGTCAAATATGTATGCATCAGTCTGCACTCCGTTTACATAAAGCTTAAGGTCACTTATGCCGGTTACGCTGCTGCCTGAATCTGTTAAGTTCACATTGAAGGTCTTTATAAGATCCTGATATGCCACTATGCCTGCAGGTCCGCTAAGCGTATCCGGAGTTGCAGAGGAATTAACTGCAATCCCGAAAGTAGGGTTATGGGTATTTCCGGCCAGGTCAGTACAGCTAATCACAAAAGAGTAATTGCCGTTGCTTAATCCGATTACTTTGGACTCGTGATATGTTGTGTTTGTGTATGAAAATATGACAATCTCTTCAGTAATAGGATCATTGTAATCGCATACAGCCGGCTCATTGGTCCATACTTTAAGTATAGGGCTGTTTGTCACTATAGTTACAGTCGGCTCAAATGACACTGTCGGAGGGTCAAAGTCAAGTATGACGACATCCTGGTTGGACCATCTCCAGATGCCTGCTCCGTTAAGTGCCCCCACAGTAGCATTATATGTTTCTGAGGCCACGCCTGACACAGAATAAGACAATGAGGCAGTATCATTTACCAGCACAAGATACTGCGGCACTCCGTTTGTATCACTAAGGTTTATCATATAGTTGACAACACCGGATTCTTCATCTGTTGCTGCAGACCAGGTATATGTTACATTATCACCGGTCTTTTGCTCGCTTAATATATCGGGTTTCGATGCAGGGGAGTTGTCAATAGAGATATTGATTGAGCTTAATGCACCCCAGTTTCCTGCAGTATCCCTTGCCTTAATCTTGAAATAATATGAGCCTGACTGCAGGCCTGTGAATGTTTTATCTAATTCTCCTGCAAGGTCGCTAAGGCTGCCTTCTGGTATGCTGTCCGGCTCTGCATTGGAGGTTGTTGTAAGGACATAGCTGTATGCGTTCACTCCTGAGAGTACATCACTGCCCAGCCATGAGAAATTCAGAAGAGCAGCATATACCCAGGTGCTGCTTCCTATGCCTTCAGTTGATTGGTATTCACTGGTTGATAGGTTCTTGAATGTCCCATACAGGCTTGAGATTGTCGGGGAGACCAAATCTACTGTAAGTCCATCAGAGGTTGAGTTTGCAGACAACCCCGCAGAGTTTATTGTGGATAGGTTCACATAAAGAGTTGAATTGTGAGCTAGGTTAAGCCCGGAAGTGGTTACAGTGGTGTTTACAGTGTGTATATCCCTTAAAGTTGTGCCGTTCTCATGGTAGAGCACATAATGATAATCCAAAGGTATCCCAAACAGGTCAGACTCAGAGTCGCTTGCGCCTGACCAGGATATAGTTATGCTCTGGTTGTTATTAGTATAGTTCCCGTCATTGATAGTGGCTGCAGTCGGCTCAGTGGTATCAAGCCCTGCCCCTGTTATGTTGTAGTAGATAGTGTCATTAGTTGTGGAATATACTCCTGAATAGTTTATCTGGTAAAAGACAACTTTTAAGCCGTTTCCAGTAGTCAAGTCCCAGAGCCTGTCTGAGACGCAGCTTTCCCACTGCGTCCATCCGGCATAGCCGCTGTCAGGCAGGGAGGTTGCATTTGGATAGTTTGTATATTTGCACCCTATTGCATTGTTATCAAAAGTCAAATGAAGGAAGACTGCAGTTTGTGAAGTATATTCCTGGTTGGTCTGCTCGACTCCGGTTACTCCGAGGTTCCTTATGGTTATGCTTGCACTAGGATCTACACAATTATAGGTTGCAAGTGAGCACACCAGCCCACCTGTGCAATCATCATTGGATACACAGTCTTTCCATGTTCCAGCATCGCAGTAATCATTATCCCCGTCGCCGTCAACATCTGCTGAGTGCACGCCATCATTGTAGCAGGTGCTGCTGGCTACGCAATCAGAGGTTGCCAGGCAGCAGGCATCGTCGCTTGAATTGTCAGCATATCCATTATCCATAGATAGTTCATCGACCACTCTTGTATTCTTATTTTGGCTTGAGTCATCTCCACAGCATACAGTTCCGTTGACTTCGCCGCTTATGTTCCAGTATCCTGAGCCTACTATTGCAGTACATGCAGCGCTTGAAGCATCTCCGCCATACCATGTGCTGCTTGCCCCGCAATATGCCTTGCTTGGTATTGAGGCGGAGCTAGCGCTTCCTGTTGCTACGCATGCGCCATTATAGTTGCAGTCTGTAGCGACATTACAGCATGCAGTTACAGCATTATTGTATCCGGCAGGCGCGTCAGTGCTTGAAGCTTCGGTAATGACTGCCTCTTCAGTATCATCGCCGCAGCAGGTTGTTGTTCCACAGGAGGCGTCTCCTGTACAATCTCCTGCGCCCAGGGCCCATCCAGGGCCGCCGTTGCATGTACCATATGCAGTGCATGCACCCGTACTTGTATCACCGGTAACGCCTGTGCATGAATTATCGTTTACAGCACAAACAATCACTCTCTCATTTCCAGGCAAAACAGTCAGGAATATGAAATAGACAAAGAAACAAAGCACGACAAGAAAGAAAGTCCTCTGGAAAGAGGCTCTTGAACCAATATTAAGATGGAGAATACTATGTTTCCTACTATCTTCAAACCTTATTGGGCTCTTTAGCCCGCCCAGTTTACCCATTATCAACCTCTTTTTCAATATACTTTGATATTATAGTATTTATTTTTGTCGATATTTTGGCATCTGTTTCTCTACATATCTCTTTAACCTTCTCATATAAATTTCTATCGATTGAGATGCTTATTTTTACCTTTGTTACATCATTTTTCATAAAGTATTACTTTCATTACTTTTCCTACTTATATATTTTTGCTAAACTCAAACGCAAACCAACCATATTGGTTGGCTCCTGAGCCCGAAAATAATTGGCATTTTCGAGGGGTTTATTAATGGGACAGCATCTACAATGCTGGGAGAATGGAACTAAAAGGCTATCATTATCTGATTTTAGGGCTGCTGCTGGCATTTGCTTTTTTCAGCACATACAGTGAAACGCATTTGGAGTATCCCTTCCCATACCATCATGATGAATGGCAGCACCTCGGCATCTCAATGCAGGCAATGGAAGAGGGATATAATAAAGTATATAATCCATTTCTTGGGGCCCCTGGATGGCATGCAGATCTCGAGTCAGGATTCCACCTGTTTTTGGCAAACATATTCCTCATGACAGGTCTTAATCCTGTTCTGAGCTACCAGTACCTTGCTGCTATATTTGCAGTAATTACAGGATTTGTCATTTTTCTCTGTGTTTACAGGCTTACAGGCAAATTTTATGCCGGAATTCTTGCATTAATTGTGTTTATCTCTTTAAAATCTAATGTAAATATACTTGGAAAAAGCTATTTTGTGCCTATGACAATGGCAATGCCCTTTATCTTCCTCTTTATCCTTTTCTTCCTCACCTCCCTGAAAGAGAAAAGCCATAAGAAATTCCTTTTTTCCTTTGTCCTGCTGTTTTTGATTTTCCTGATACATCCGCCGTCTGCAATCATACTCGGGATTCCTGTGCTCGTTGAAATCCTCTTCAATATTGGCTTTATGGAGAAGATATATGAAAAATTCAGGTTTTTTTTTCTTGCGCTGCCTTTTTTTGCCCTTTTGGTATTTCTCCTGCTCTGGAAAGGGGAATGGCAGGCAACTCTTGGCTATTTTTCAGACCTGCTGGTCTTTGAGCAGGGATGGGGGAAAATTGAGATTGCATATTTCCTGCCCGCATTGTACGGATGGGCGGCGACCTTGTTTGCAGTCTACGGGTTTGTAGTGGCCAATAAAATGAAATTAAGATTCTTCATGATATTTGCATTTGTTTCAATAGGCATGACTGCTTTTTTCAATATCTTTGGGTTTGCAGTAGTGATACCTTATTCAAGGGCAATCCATTACTCTATGCTTTCTCTTCTCCCACTGACGGCACTGGGGGTTTTAAGCGCATTACAATTAGTATACAGGAAGATTGAAAATAATGATGCATTGCAGACCCTGGCTTGCTTTGTATTTCTCCTGATAGTTGTCAGTTCCTCTTATACTCTTGACACGCAGTATAAGACCTATGGGCAGCTTCCACTGGATAGGCAGGATTACAATGCACTTATATGGATAAAAGAAACTTATGGTTCTGATAATGTTCTTGTTACGCCGTATTTCATGACGTCTGCAGTTTATCCTGTAAGCGGAAGCAAGGCAATCTCCCTGATACCTTCGCAGATGGGTGGTGGCCTTATAGAAGAAAACCTGAACTTCTACACATATACCTGCGATAAGCAGGAAGAAATTGCAGGGCAGGCAAATGCAAGCCTTGTACTGAGCAAGCTTCCCATAGAGTGCAGTTTTCTGGAACAGGTTTATTCAAGAGGGGATTTTGTCTATTCTGTAAGAACTATTTAAGAAGCTTCTGAAGCGTTTTTCCGAATTTGGTCTTCCCTATTGAATAGGTTAATTTGAAAAGTGGATATGTAACAGAATTTCTCAGTTCTCCAAGGCGTTTTTCCAGGAAATCCACTTTCTGCTTAAACGCCTTCAGCTCTTTCTCAGTACTATTCTTCTCAGCTTTCAGAGTTTCCCAGGAGGTAATAAGGCCGTTTATCTCAGCATCCCTTTCTATCAATATTTTTTCAAGCTCGTGTTGTTTTTCCTTTAAATCTGATGCTTTCATTTTTCTTGACTCTATCTCTTCCTGAAGATTTAGGATATGCTTATCCCTCTTTTCTATCTCTTCTTCCAGCTTTTTTATGCTACCCTCCTTCCTGTCCCTTTCATCCCTCAGGCTCATGAACACCTCGCGCCTGCTGTCCAGTAGCTGGCTATGCCGGAACTCAGTTTTTGTCTTGTCAACAGACGGCTTCCAGCAGAAATTATCCAGAGGGCCGACCAGCTTATCCCATGCGTTATCAGAAACAAATTTCTCAATGTTCTTTTTCATAGCAGCCTTGTCTTTTTCACTTAATTTTAAAACCACGCTGGCAGTCTCTTCCGGAGTTTTTCCATCAATAACAACTCCTGTCTGGTATCTTTTCACCAGCTCTGCGACAGTATCCCCGCCGCTTACAATAACAGGCAGCCTGCCGTACATTGCCTCGGAGACCCTTGTCCTGTAGGATAATTCTGTCTCCAGTATGCCCTGCGGATAAGTTGCAATGAACAAGTCAGATTCGTTATAGATGCTATCAATATCCTCATAATCAGCATAGTCAAACAAAAAGACGGACTTGTTCAGCATTTTCTTATCTTTCACGAACCTGTAGAATTTGTTATAATTATCTTCGTAAAGTTTTTTGTAGACAAACGGGCTCTGTGCCCCGACAACAGCCAGAACATACTTATCACTTTTCTTCGAGATTTCATGCATTATTCTCGCTGTCTGCATAGGGTCAAGCCAGTTGAAGAAAGTGCTCATCCACAAAATTATTTTTTTATCTCCAGGAATAGCTTTTCTCAGAATCTTTTTTTTCCCAAGGGGCTTTCCTGATTTCACACCGAAGGGGACAATTCCAACAAGATTTCTTTTCCTATTATATGGGTTTACTCTCCCCACGGCAGCCAGCATTCCAAGATAATACCTTCTTTGCCTTTCACTCGCACAGATGAAATAATCACCGTACTGGAAGGGAATCAGGGTTGAAAGGAATATGTCATCTGTAAACCTCCAGAAATCACTTTGTGTTTTCTTATAATCGTAATGGATATGTTCAAGAAGGTAAGGGGCATAGACATCAACAACAATTGGGATTTTTACCCTGCTCAGGAATTCATGGTCATCAAACCATATCTGTATAAAGGCGACATCGTATTTTCTTATGCCTTTAAGTATCTGTGCAGGAATGTAGCTGATGAATCTTATATTCTCCCTGGTAAGCTCCTTTCCCCTGTCCTTTTCAGCAATAGTAACCTTATGCCCTTTTTTTGTAAGGGCTTTGGCTAATTCCCATAACCTGATGCTTGGTCCAAAGGTCTTCCCGTCAGAAAAAACCTTCTTGTGGCTGAACATGATTATCTTAGACATTTTACCCCTTTGGAATAGAAAAACTATATAAAAAGCTTGTGAATAGACAAATAGACCAGCAACAGGAAAGGTATTTGCAGTGGGGTGGACCCCTCATGCTTCCCTATAGCAGCTTGCTGATTTTGATTAGCTTTTTCTGCAGGGGAGTCATTTTCTCTATTTCCCTGTGGAATATGAGGTTCCAGCCAAGGTTGTCGCAGCAATACAGGCAGCCGTTGCCGGTCTGTGTCGTGTTTCCTATGTTGTTGAAATATGGGTCCTTTACGTCATAGTCAATTGTATGTTTCCTGAAAGTGCATTGTTTTTTTCCTGACCAGATTTTCTTTATACTTTTTTCATAAATATTCCCTACTGGTATTCTTCCGGACTTAAGGCAGGAATTCACTTCCCCGGTTGCCAGTATTCTCAAAAAGTTGAAGCCGGCATAGCATGGGATTTTTCCTATTATGCTCTTGTCATATATTCCTTTTTCTGTCTCTCCTTCAAGCCTCCTTAGGAATTGCTCAGGCTGCTTGAATATTATTTTGTGGCCATATTGCTTTTCCCAGGCATGTATTTTTGGCCGGATATTCCTCATTTTCCCAGCCAGCAAATTCCTCTGTTCCTCATTGAGCATAAGACTGTCTGTCATTCCAGGAACAATATCTGTAGGGGTGAATTCAACAGCATCTGCCCTTACTTTAAATGCAAGCTCAACCATGTTTTCGAAGTCATAATAGTTCTCTGTGGAAATTACATGATACAGAGTTAGCTTTGGCTTGTCTGTCCTGTATTTTTTCTTCAGAAAATGCAGGTAATTCAGCGTATCCACAATCCTGTGAAATGTCTTTTCTGTCTGGTTTGGGTGGGTTCTTGAATATGCTTCAGGAGAGCCTGCCCAGAGACTGCAGTTCATATGGTCTATTTTTGCTTTTACTATTCTCCTGGCTTTCTCTTTTGTTATCAGCGTCATGTTGTTGCTCATGTCCACATTCATGCCTTTCTTCTTTACATATTCCATAATATCAACAGCATTTGGGTGCATAAAAGGCTCTCCTCCGCCTGTGAAATAAATCTCCCTTGTGTTCATGTCAGCCAGGTCATCAACTAGTTTCTTTACAAGCCTGTAGGGAAGCTCTTTTTTCCTCGTCTCCTTATCCATAGTCTCAAATCCGACAAGAGGAGAAAAGGACCAGCAGGAAATGCAGTCATTGTTGCAGTGGTTGGTAAGGTCAAGGTGCACAGAATAAGGCCCGGTGATTGGCTTTTTCTCAAGTATTCCTGCTATTATCCTGTATTTCTGGGCTTTATCCTTCAGGCTGTAGAATGGCATATATTACATAAATAATACTCAAGTATTATTATGCTTTTTGCAAAGACTTCAGGTAAAAACCGATATCATAAAACTCATTATAAAAAAAGCCAGGGAGAGTTACTATGCTTAAGCCCAGCTTTAGGCTCATGAGTTCCTTAAACAGAAAAACAAGAGTAATATAAGGGTTATATACCAAGAGACGCATCATCACTCCGGCAAAGCTGTCCGGAAGAGGATAGCCATGGAAGGTCCACTTTCTTGCGGCTCTTATCACGCTGGAAAAAGTATCCTCTTTTAGATGATAGCAGGCTGCATCAGGCTCATAAACAATATCAAATCCGCTTTTCTTCAGCCGTCTTGAGACATCAACATCTTCGTAATTTGTAGTGTATTTCTCATCATATCCCCCAATTTTTCTAAGAGCGGAGATTCTGAAAACAGTATTGGCTCCAAAAAGGAAATTCGGGTTAGTTATCTTTTGGTTTCCCCAGTTTTGCTTTAAATGAAAAGAGCGCCATTTGTCTGCCAATGCTTTCTTATTCTTTTCTATAAGTTTTCCGCCAACCCCGGCTACCCCCTTTTTATCAAAATCCTTCATAATTTCTTTCAGCCAGCCTTTTTCAAGAACACAGTCAGAATCAACAGCAGCAATAAGTTCTGTCATACAGTTTCTCAGCGCAAGGTTTCTTGCAGCAGCAAGATTTTGCCGTCCTAAGTTGAGAACCCTGACTTTGAATTTTTTCGCAATCTTGACTGTATTGTCAGCTGAATTGTTATCCACTACCAGGATATTCTTCGGGGATATTTCCTGCTTCAATATGCTTTCTATGCATTTTCCTATTGTCTTTTCAGAATTCAGGGCAGGGAGGTAGAACGTGATGCTAAATGTTGTATTCATCTTGGCTTTTCTCCCTCGATAAATATCTTATGCCAGAGTATAAAATTTGTCACAGACCAGAGCTGCCTTGAGTAATATAAACTTGTAAGCCTGTTGAAACTCAGCAGCCTGCCTGAGAGCATCCTGTCGCTTGAGAGCAGCCTGTCAACATAGCTTTTTTTGAAGAACCTGTCTACGATATCTTTTTTCTCGTCCAGGATATTTCTTGCATACTCGCCGAAATCCTGCTTGTACCATGTGTCTGTCGGGACCATAAAGCGCATTTTTTTCTTTTTGATTGTGCTCTTAGGCAGGAAGTCTTTCATGGCCTGCCTTATAATGTATTTTTCAGTCATGAGATTTATCTTATATTGTTCAGGGAGAGAAGCAGAGAATTCAGCAAGAGTATGGTCACAGAATGGGACACGGCCTTCAATAGAGTTTGCCATTGTCACCTTGTCATATTTCAGGAGCATATCATCAGGCAGATATGTTTTCATATCGTGATATATCATCTTGTTAACAAGACCCTCCTGGCCTCTGAAATTTTTTCTTATCATCCCAAGCGATGACTCTTTCACATTATCCTTCAGCAGCACCTTTTTTTCGTCCTTGCTGAAAACAGAGCTGATGTTCAGGAAAGCTGCCGCATCATCAGATTCAAGAAAATCTTTTGTTTTCATGAAAAAAGGCTCTCTTGGCAGGAGATTAAGGCTAAGGCCGCCCGCTTGTTTAATGAACCTTGGAATTTTTTTCATTGCTTTCATTATCCTGTACTGCTCATACCCTGCAAAAATCTCATCTGCACCGTCACCATTAAGGAGAACCCTGATATCCTTTGAAGCTTTCTCCGCAAGCACATAATTTGATATCACGATAGGGTCTGCAAGCGGCTCATCCATATGCCATGTTATTTTAGGAAGAAGACTTATGTAGCTAGAATCTATTGTGCACTCATGATGCTCTGTCCCGAATTTTTCAGCTATAACCCTGGCATCTTCAAACTCATTTTTTAAGCCATCTTCAAAGCCGAGAGTGTAGGTATCTATTTTTTCATCAGTATTCTTTCTCATCATTGCAACAATTGAGCTGGAATCTATGCCTCCAGAAAGCAAGGCTCCCACAGGAACATCGCTTATCATCCTGTATTTTACCGATTGTTCAAATAACTGCAGGAATTGCTTCTTGTAATATTCCAGGGACTTGTTTCCGGGAGAAAAAGTCACATCCCAGTATTTTTTGATAGAGATGCCTCTTGAATTATAAACAAGATAATGGCCCGGGTTTAGCTTGTAGATCTCTTTCAGCATTGTCTCCTCGCCTGAGCAATATCTGAAGCTGAAGTAGCCGTCAAGAAGATTCTCATTCAGTTTCCTGTCTATTTCCTTGTGCTCCAGTATCGCCTTTATTTCAGAGGCAAAGATGAATTTTGAACCATCGTGGAAGTAATAGAGCGGCTTTATCCCGAGTCTGTCACGGGCAATAAAAAGTTCTTTTTTTTCTGTGTCATACAGCGCAAACGCAAACATGCCGTTGAAATAATTCAGGCATTCTTTCCCATATTCTTCATAGCTGTGCACAATAACTTCAGTGTCAGTATCTGTGTAGAATCTGTGGCCTTTTTTTTCAAGCTTCTCCCTCAAATCTGAAGCGTTGTATATCTCCCCGTTAAAGAACAGGACAATGCTATGGTCTTCATTGAATATCGGCTGGTTTCCTCCCTTGATGTCTATGATGCTTAACCGGGTGTAGCCCAATGTAAACTTTTCGTCAGAATAAGTGTCAGCATGGTCTGGCCCCCTATGATTGAGAATTTTTGCCATTGCGGCAGCTAGCTTCCTATCGCTGAAATTAAAACCGAATATCCCGCACATTTAAAGAATAATTGTAATCAAGATATAAATAAGTTACTCCTCAGAGCATTCTGGCTAATTTTACAAGTTTTCTCTTCACAGGCCCCAGTTTCTGAAGCCCGCCATGGGTCGCAAGATTCAGGCCGAGATTATCACAGCATAATAAGCAGCCGTTTTCCTCACGCTGCCACATATTCCCGATGTTTCTGAAATAAGGGTCTTTCACATCATAGTCAATCGTGTGCTTCCTGAAAGTGCACTGCCTGCTCCCCATCCATATTTCTTTTATGCTTTTTTCATAGATGTTGCCTATTGGTATCCTGATTGATTTAAGACATGAGTTGACATTACCGTCTCCAAGTATCCTCAGGAAAGTCCAGCCGGCATAGCATGGGATTGTGCCTATAATTGACTGGTCATACACACCCTTTTCAGTGTTTCCCTGCAGCCTCCTGAGAAACTGGTCATAGTTCCTGAATTCAATCTTATGGTTATATTTCCTCTCCCAGTAATGGAATTTCGGCCAGATGTTCCTCACTTTGTCAGCCAGCCATTCCCTCTGCTCCTTGTTCAGCATAAGCACATCAGTTTTTCCGGGGACAATATCTGTGGGAGTGAAGTCTATTCCAGTAACCTTTACTCTGAATGCAAATTCCACCATGTTTTCGAAATCATCGTAATTGAGGGTTGAAATTACATCGTAGATGAACAAAGTCGGTTTGTTTGTCCTGTATTTCTGCTTAAGCTTATAGAAGTGCTTGAACATGTGCTCTACCCTGTAGAATGCCTCTTTTGTCTTGTTTGGGTGGACCCTGTCATATGCCTCAGGAGAGCCTGCCCAGACACTGCAGTTCATGTTGTCAACTCCTGCTTTTACAAGCCTCTCAGCCTTTTTTTCGTTTACAAGAGTGAAGTTATTGCTCATGTCGCACCTTATGCCTTTTTTCTTCACGTATTCCATTATTTCCACAGCATTGGGATGCATGAAAGGCTCTCCGCCACCTGTAAAGTAGATATCCCTTACACCCAGGTCGTCAAGGTCGTCTATTAGTTTTTTCACAAGGGGATAAGGAAGAAACTTCTTTTTTGTCTCAGGCGTCATGGCAATCTCTCCCAGCAGAGGGGAATGGCACCAGCATCCTACGCAGTCGCTGTTGCAGCTGTTTGTTATGTCAATCTGCACAGTAAGCGGGCCGGTGTAAATTTTCCTGTCAAGTATGCCTGCGGCTATCTTTGCTTTCTGTACATTGTCCTTTAATCTATTCATCAATTGCATTTTGCTTTAACCTGATGTCTGTCTCTATGTTCATTCCGACATTGTCACAGCTCCTGTGGCAGTTGATAACCTTAAAGTAAGGATGGCCCTTTTTTTCAGTCTTGGCCAAAAACCTGAATTCGTTGTATTTGTTTGAATACCATATATCTTTAAAGCTTTTTTCATGGAGATTTCCCAAAGGCATCTTGTGGCCTTTGCAGCATGGCAGCACATCCCCGTTTGGAAGTATCCTTGTGAATGTCCAGCCGATATAGCACGGCATCCTGTCCACGATGTTAATATCATACTTCTGCTTTTTATTGTCTTTTATGCTGCTTATTCTCCTGTAGAGGCTGCCGAAGCCAAGAATCCTTAAAAAGCTCAGCTTGAATGGGTTTTCAGTTGAGTAGCAAATGCTTTTCCTGTCGCAGCCTATGCACATGCCCTGGGAGAAGGCAAAGTCCAGTGACGTTTTTGTTACGTTCCTTGCAGAGCTAAAATAGTCCTTAGGGCACCGTATTTTTTTGCTGTTCTCTTCCACTCTAAACCCTTCCGGTAATGTATTCCTGTAAAACCTGCCGAACTCAATGAACTCATCATTATGCTCATTTCCGAAAGTAAAGTAATTCTCTTTTTTCTTTAATTTCCTGAACTGCTCAACCATGCTCTCCATATGCTGTTCGCTCAGCTTCAGGCTGTCTGATTTTCCCTTCACTATATCCGCAACCTGGAACTCAATAAACTCAACCTGCGTATCAAGCGCAAAATTTATCATTTCCTCAAGCTCATGGTAGTTCTTATTGGAAATTACATTGTATATCTTAACCACTGGCAGGCCGCTATGTTCTTTTTTTAGAGAAGCAAGATGGAGAAGGTTTTCCCTTATTCTTTCAAAGGTTTTTTCTGTCTGGTTTGGATGCGTTTTTACGTAGGTTTCTGCTGTCCCTGCCCACAGGCTTAATGTAATCCTGTCAACGCCAATCTCTGCAAATTCTTTCAGGATTTCTTTTGATACAAGCGTGAAGTTGGTTATCAGATGGAGAACAAGGCCTTTCTCCTTAATTGCCCTGACAATTTCCATGAAATATGGATACATCATAGGATCCCCGCTTCCTGAAAGCTGTATTTCTCTTGTCCCGTTTTCAGCAGCCTGCTCAATAAGAGTCAGGACAGTATCCTTCGGAAGGTGCTTCATCTTCCATTCTCCCCTGAACTTCAGCTTACCCATAAGCTCGGAATGGCACCAGCATCCTACACAGTTCAGGTTGCAGTTGTTTGTCAGGTCGAGCTGTATAATCTGGGGGAAAGAAAAGGCTTTATTTCCTGCCTCAATCCCCTTTATAATATCTCCTGAGAAATCAGTGAAAATGCTCTGGGGATAAGGATCATAGTGCCTTACAACCTCCTGAGTATCCTGTTCCATATAGTCCCCCTCAGCAGAATAATCTCCACAATTAAAAAGATTTGGCTTATTCTATATATAGGCCGATAGTGCTTATTATTTTGCCGAACCCAAGCTTCTGGTTTTCAAAGTCATCTATTTTTACCCATACTCTGCCAGATCTCAGAATCTGGTGGTTTATGCTGAACCTGTATACAATCCACTTCTGATGCCCTGATATGGTAACTCCGCCGATATTGAACCATTCCCTATTATCATAGCTGAGGAATATCTTTATTGGCCCGGATTTCGCCTGCCCGAAAGAGTTGTCCCAGATTTTTATTTTCAGCACAAGGTCAATTTTCTTTTCAAAACAAGTCCCGGGAGTCTTTAGCACGATGCCGGCCCACCCGAGGAATGCCCTTGCATTTTCCCCGTGCATTATATTATCTTTTCCGCCGTAGCACATGCTTTCTGCCGGAGTTTTTATTACCCATGAGCCCAACGGCTCGTGGCTAAGCTCGCTTTTTCTAATGCCAAGATGGACAGTATCAACAGTTTTTCTTTCTTCAATAAACCTTTTGATTTTGCTGTAGATCGGATTCTGTCTTTCTGGTTTTGCCAGTAGGGGCTGGGGAGCCTGCGCTGCTGCTTCCACTGTCTTTTCCGGCATTTGTGTTGGCTCTTCTTTTTCTCCGGACAGGATGCTTTCAGGGTTGGGATGGTATAATGTTCCGTCAATATCAGCAATCTGCTTCTTGAAAAAGTCAAATTTTTCCTCAAATGACGGCTCGCTGCCGCCCCCTTCCAATGCCAGCATGGTCGCTTCCTTGGCTTCCTTGAGGTTGGTCTCAAGCATTGGGATGTCAAGCTCTTTTAGCAGGGCCAGCATCCTTTTTGTCCTGTCCTTCCTGACCTCATATGTGTTTTCCCCGTTGTCAGAAACCCAGTGTATGTGCCTGAAGGCTTCATCCAGTATCTTTATGCCGAATTCCTCGCGCTTCTCATAGACATCTGTATCGTCTATAAGGTGAAGCATGTTCACGGATTTGACTGCTGTGAGGTATTTCCTGTTCTTTCTTATGAAATCCAGAGTCATCTGGAACTCTTCCTCTCCCTCTCCCGGATAGCCAATCATGGTGAAAATGAAGATAGGGATGCCCACTTCATGGGTTCTCTTTAATGTCCCCTCTATTATTTCTCTTGTGTATGGTTTCCTCATGTTCCTCAGCACTTTGTCTGAGCCGGATTCAACGCCATATTCAATCTTGTAGCACCCTGATTTCTTCATTTTTGTAAGGAGCTCTGTCGTCATCCTGTTGGAAGGTATTGCCTGGCCGAACCATTTTATTTTTAGATTTTTCTGGAGTATGAGGTCGCAGACCTTTTCGAGCTTCTTTATATCCCCATTGAAAGTCGGGTCAGTTACAGTGAACTTTGTAATCCCGTTATTCCTGACATGGTATTCAATCTCTCCCACAATGTTCTCCGGCTCCCTGTACCTGTAGCCCTCCCACAGTCCTTTTATCTTGCAGAAAGCGCAGTTGGCAGTGCATCCTCTTGACCATTCAAGAGTGAGGGATTGCGTTGTATATTGTGTTAAGTCAAATCCCCTGTAGGTCGGGAAGGGGAATTCATCAACATCTTCTTTGTGGGGCCGCGGCGAATAGCTGGAATATTTTCCGTTCTTGTGAGTGATCAACCCGGGTATGTTTTCAAGGGGCTTTCCTTTTTTGCATGCATCAAGAATATCGAGGAGGGTATCTTCCCCTTCATTTACAACATAGGCATCCACAAGATTAGGAAGCCTCTCCACAAATATCTTCCTTGAATCTTCGGTTGAGCAGGCAGGCCCGCCGAGGAGTATTATTTTTTCCGGAATCTTCTCTTTTATCCTCTTGATAAGCTCGATAGTTATCCTTTCCTTTGGGTCAACCACAGAAAAACCGACGATTGTTGCATTGCTGTCAAGAATCCTTCTGGCTGCGTAATCAATCAGCTGGTTGATGTGCTGTTTAAGTATGTCAAAAGTATAGTCGTTCCTCCAGAAATTTTTGTTCTCGAAATGCCAGAGGTATTTCAGGGAATCATCTGTGTTGTTATGGACATAAATATTGAAGTCAAATACCTCAACCCTGATTCCCTTTGATTCCAGGAAAGTAGACAGGTAGGCAATTCCTGTAGGAGGGTTGTCCACACCCCATGGAGGCGGGTTTACTAGGATAATATCTTTAATTTTTTCTTCACCTCTGCTGGTTTTTTCTTTGCCTGCTCATCATAAAGATTCACGAGGGGAGTCTGCACGCCAAGTTCTTTGCAGAGTGCTGCTATCCTCTTTACCCTTTCTTTCCTTATCTCATAAGTGTTAGTCAGATCTGAAGTATGCCACTTGTAAAACCCGTCATTTTCATTAGGCACAACAATTCCTGCCTTTTCCGGCTCGGCTGTAAGATTTGTTCCTGCTATTAATAAACATGGAGTAAGGCTTGAAATCATCTTTATATATTTGGCGTGGCTCTTTACAAAATCATAAGTTTCCATAAATTCTTTTTCGCCTTCACCAGGGTATCCGATTATAAGGTTTATGCCGATAGTTATTCCTGCATTGTGCATCCTCGGCAGCAGGTCCTGCAGATGTTTCATCCTGTAGGGCTTGTTCATTTTCTCAAGCACGGTATCAGAGCAGCTTTCAACACCGAACACCATCACTCTACAGCCGGCCATCCTCATTTTCCTCAAAAGCTGGTCTGACATTCTTGAGTTTACAATTCCCTGGGCAGACCAGTTTACCTCCAGGTTCCTCTTTATTATATGGTTGCAGATCTCTTCCAGAGCCTTCAGATTCCCGTTGATGACAAGGTCCCTGAAATTAAAGCTGTTAACCCCGTAGTTTTTTATGTGCATCTCCATCTCATCCACGACATCCTTGGCAGGCCTTGCAGTGTAATTTGCCCTGTACATCCAGTCAAGGCAGAAATTGCATCTTGCGACACATCCCCTGCTGGCTATCATAGGAAGGGAATTTTCTTTGTATTTTTTCAGGTTAAATTCCATAAAAGTAGGAGATGCCAGTTCTCCAAGGTCCTTTTCAAAATGCCATGGATGCATCTTCTCTTTTTCTTTTCTCGGGCCTAATTCCCCAGAGCTGTTGGCTTTTAACACAACCACGCCAGGCAAGTCTTCAATCGGCTGATTTTCTTTTAATCTTTGGACTATTCTCGGCATCATTAACTCCGCTTCCCCTATCACAGCGAAGTCAATATAATCCTTCATTTCAGACTGCCAGAAATAGCCATCGTCGCTGTTAGGGCCGCCTATGCATATCTTTAGCTCAGGATTGTTTTTCTTGAGGATCTTTGCCAGCATGCATGAAAAATTATAATTAGCAGCATTTACAGACAGGCCTACAAGCACAGGCTTGTCATCCATGATCCGCTTTATCATATTGTTCATATATGGTTTATAATTCTGGAAGAGGTATTCGTGGAATTTTTCTTCAGACCATTTGAAATATTCCTCCATGTGCCATGCCCTCTTATCATTTTCAGGCGCAAGATTATAGAGGTCAATATTCATATCAAAGACTTCAGTTTTTACTCCGTGCTTTTTCAGGTTTGAAGCAAGGTATGCAATGCCGAGAGGAGGCATCAGGACATCCCACGGCGGGCACATGATGAGGAAGACGTCGGTTTTTCTCACTATCTCTTTTTCTTTATACCCGGCAAAAGCAGAGAGATTATCTTCATATACCTCAAGATTTAATTCTTTGGCAAGATTAAGTAATCTTCTTAATCTCCCTTTTCTTATGCTGTCTGTATTAGTTCCGTCTTTTGTCCTCCACCTGACTTCAGCTACACTATTATCTTCAGGCAGGATAATCCCATATTCGTCTTTGTTTTCCATGAGTTCTGAGTTGTATACAACATTGCAGGTTTTTGCATTGCAAATTCTATCAATGTACTGCCTATTTCTTTTTATGAAATCAAGGGTCATCTGGAAATCCTCTTCTGTTTCCCCAGGATAGCCTACTATGAAGTTTGGCTGGGCATTAATCCCCATTTCATAGGAATATTTCAGAACTTTCTCTATTGTTTCAATAGTTGTGTATTTTTTCATTGCTTTCAATATCCTATCAGATCCGGTCTCAACACCGAACATCAAAACATCACACCCGGCCCGCTTCATCTTTTCCAGCAATTTCTGTGTAAGATTTTTCATTGGTATGGCATTGGCAACCCACCCTATTTTCAACTTATGACTTATAATAAGATCACAGAATTTATTTAGTTCGGGTATATTGCCATTTATCAGCAAATCACTAAAATTAAATTTAGTAATTCCTTTCTGGACATGATAATAAATCTCCTGGAATACCTGCTCAGCAGGCCTTACCCTGAACTTTCCCATTATATTCACATCATTGCAGAAAGTACATTCTCCAATGCATCCTTTAGAAAAATAGAGGGCAATCCTCTCCTGGGCGATATAATCTTTATTGTAGTCTATTTTCAGGGCTTTAGACTTGCTTAGGTCAAATGCTTCCCTTTCTTTAAACTTTCCTTCATGCCGGAAGATAAAAATACCGGGAATACCTGAAATTTCAAGATAGGTTTTTTTTGCTTTTATAGCATCCACCAGTTCTATAATTGCTTCCTCTCCATCTCCAACCACAAAATAATCTATGGTTGACTTCCTGAATCTTTCCAGTTCTCTCTTTACAGAGCATGAAGGCCCGCCGACTACAATTTTTACATTATTATCAATATTCTTAATTAATTTAGCTAATTCTATGATCATTAATGTATTTTCCTGATAGGCGGAAAATCCGATAACTCTGGATGTCTGCACCAATTCTTTTGCAAATTCAACCAAATCCACCTTAAATCTCTTTTTTAATTCTTCAAAGAAAGGATATTCTGTCCAGTTGATTTTTAAATCCTGGTGCCAGTATTTCTGCAGGTCTTTATGGCGCCTATACAGCTTTAGATTTATATCACATATCTCCGCATTGAGTCCATGTGAAACCATATATTCTTTCAGGTAATTTACCCCAGTCGGCGGAGTATTCACTCCCCATACAGGGCAGACAACAAGTGCCAGATCCACAGGTTCATTCTTTTTCTTGTCCTCCCCTGACTGCGATAGATTTGAGAAATACACATCATAGCCGAGCTCTTTTACAAATTCATACGCTCTTTTTGCCCTGTCTAACCTTACTTCATAAGTAAGCGTTCCGTCTGACCACGCTACAGGGTCAGTACTCGTTATTCCCAGCCTTCCGGAAGCAAGGCCTATAGGCGCTCTTTTGGGAAGAATGCAGGTATTGATGTTAGTTATACCTGTTATCACATCCCTGTTCCTTTTTATGAACTGGAGAGTCTCCTGGAACTCCTCTTCCGTCTCTCCAGGATAGCCGACTATAAAGTTTGGCTGCACATTGATTCCTGCCTCCCTTGTCCACTTCATTATCCTTTCTGCATCTTCTGCTGAAAACATCTCATACTTATTCATCTTCTTGAGCACAGAGTTTGAGCCTGACTCAATCCCGAAATTAATAGTGTAGCAGCCGGCGTCCGCCATTTTGAAGAGAAGCTCTTTCGGCATGTCCTTTCTTGCAATGGCCAGGCATATCCATTTTATTTTCAGGTTGTTTCCGATTATCAGGTTGCATAATTTTTCCAGTTCTTCATAGTTTCCGTTTATTGCAAGGTCATGGAACCAAAAATGTGCAATCCTGTTTACATAGGCATGATATCTTAGTTCATTATAGACATCGACTGGGTCTCTTGTCCTGTGGTGGCCCTGGAACGGCTTGTCCTCACAGAATCCGCAGTTTGCTATGCATCCCTGTGAGAACCTCATGCCTATTGTCTTTTCAGTATATCTGGACAGGTCGAGTTCTTCATAGGTAGGGAAGGGAAGTTTTTCCAGGTCAATAAGCTGTCTTGGAGCATATTTCTCAGGATATTTGCTTGATTTCAGACCTTTTATTTCTGATAGTTGCTCAATAGATTTTCCTCTCTTTATTCCCTGCATAAGCTCAAGAATTGTATCCTCTCCTTCCCCAACAACAAAAAAATCAGCATAATCCTTGTAATATTCCCTTTCTTCAGGCAGCCATACGCCCTTCCCGCCGAGGATTATTTTTATGTCTTTGTCTAGGAATTTTACAGATTTCATCAGCTCAAAGGAGTAGAAAATGCTTGCTGCGGATATTGAAAACCCAAGGGCAAGCGGTTTTTCATCCGCTATTCTTCTGGCGAGTTTCTCAAAATCAAACTTCAGCAGAGGCTTCAGCTTTTCAAACCTGTCTTTCTCCATCCAGAAATGGGCTTTTTCGTTTATCCAGTATCCCTTATCCTTTGCCCGATGATATTCCTCTATATTCAGGTCCAGTATCTTTGTTGCTATGTCATTTACCCTAAGGTATCTGGAGATGGATGCCAGGCTCATCGGAGGCATGTTTATTCCCCATACAGGGCACTGAATCAGGAGTATATCCGGTTGTATGCATATCACCCTCAGCTACAGAATACTTAGGATTTTATATAATATACGAAAAACATAAATAAACTTAATTTAATTAAGTAGTCATGGGGTTTTTTGGAGGTATTGTCTTAAAAGACAGGAATCTACCTGCCGGGCTGCTCACAAAACCGGAGAAAATCGGGGAGTTACGGTTCAGCGCCGGCAAAAAACTGGTCAAAAAGAGGAATTTGGCCGTATACTTATCAGGAAGCATAACAGACTTGTTTACAGAAGATTACAAGCTGCCGCTTAACCATCAGGAAGAGCTTATTTTGGATATGTATACCAGATATGGCGAGAAATTCATCAGATTCCTTGATGGTTATTTCGTAATTTTTGTTTATGATATTAAAAGAGGAGAGTTCTTTATATTTAATAACAGGTATTCAAACACTTTTTGCTATTACTATCTCTCTGATGATTTTCTTGTTTTCTCTGATATGATTAAGCCCCTGCTTAAGCTAACCCCAAATAAAGAAGTCAATAAAGAGGTAATAAGCCTTTTCCTGAATTCAGGATTCTCTTTCTCTGAAAGAACCCCATTTAAGCATATCTACAGGATGATACCCGGCTTCTATCTTAAATCAAAGAAAGGCAAAATAAGCCATGTCAGGTATTCAGGAATGGAGTTTAACAGGAGACCAGTTAAAGATGTGCCAAGGGCGCTGGAAGAGTACGAAAGACTATGGGTAGATGCCATAAAAAAATTTACAAAATATAATAAGACCGGGAATCTCGGAAGTGCGCTTAGCGGAGGCCTCGACACTTCATGGGTTGTGCTGGCAGCCTCAAAAGCATTTGACAAGCCGGTCCATACATACAACTGCTACTATGATTTCACTCTTTTTAATGAAATCAGACCTGCTTCTTATGTCACAAGAAAATGCAAAGGAAAATTCCACAAGATAAAGGTTTCTGAGGAGGATATAGATCTTTGGCCTGAGATAATAAGGGCTGCTGAGGAGCCAGTCATGTCATCTTCTGTTTCCATATATAAAATGATAAGGGAAGCAGGGAAGGAAATCGATACTTTCCTCACAGGAGATGGGGGGAACAACATATATCACCACCTTTATCCGGTCGGGGAGATACATAGATATATCCACTTCCTGCCATATTTTGTCAGGAAAGCGATGTATGAAATTATTGATTTTACCGCAAATCTTACAAGCTGGGAAAGGCTATGGGAGCTGAAATATGCATTCCGCCCGTTTTCATATAAAAACCCCTATCGGAATTTCTATAAGAACCTGATATGCTACAGGCACTTCAGCCCTGAGCAGAGAGATAAGCTGCTTAACCCAGAGTTCCACGAGGAGTTTGATGAAGAAAAATCATTGGGCTATATCCCAATCAGGAAGGAAAGTTTTGATAATGATCTTGTTGACAACAGATTCGTGCACGGGAATATGGAATATGTAAGCACATTCCAGGAGAAATTTGTAAAGAAATTCGGCATGAGGCTGTTCCCGCCATACCAGAATAAGAAAATAATGGATTTTCTCTGCTCCCTTCCTTTTAATTTGTTATTCAGGGCCAACAGTCTTCAGAAGCTTACCAATAAAGCAAACAAGATGCATTTCCAGAAGCTCTCTCTGTTAAGGTATTTCCCTAAGTCCTTTGTCTACAAAACAGGACAGCCCTTTGACCAGCCCTTTCACGGATGGCTGCAGAGAAGGCCTGAAGTCGTAAGATTGCTCTTCGAAAGATTGAAAAGAAGAGGATGGTATAATAATGATTATTTGGATGAACTTTACAGAGAGCATAGGAGACAGCGCCAGCATAAAAAAATACTCTGCCAGCTCCAGAACCATGGATACAGAATAATGACTCTGCTTGCTCTCGAGATATGGTGTATGGAATTCCTTGACAGGGACCCGGAAAAAGAAACCCAGAGGATGCCGCTTGAGGAGTATCTGAAAATAAGATGAAAAAAATGAAAGTCATGTTTGTAATTTCTCCAGACAGCAACAAGGGGAGATATATCTTCAAAAATACAAATATAGACTCTTTTCTTCCTCTCGGCATAGCCCAGCTTTCTGCTGTATTAAAGGAAGGAGGCCATGAGACAAAAGCTGTTGACCTCAGGATTACAAGGAAACTAACCCAGGCGGTCATGGAATTCCAGCCGGACATTATCTCAGTTTCATCATATTTCAGCTCAATAGCCCGTCTTCAGAAGCTGTGCAGGTTCCTGAAATCCAGATTTGATACCCACATTGTTCTTGGCGGAATCCATCCTTCATTATACCCGATTACGATATTTGACGACAATGCCTCAACAGACTACATTCTTGATGACTCCATTGATTTTGTAATAACAGGCGAGGGAGAAGTTGTTTTTCCCCAGCTCCTGGAAAACCTCCAGAAGAAAAAATTCAGAAACATACCCGGGCTCTATTACAGGAAGAAAAATAAATGGATAAAAAACAAGGGAAGGCCGCTTGTAGAAGACCTTGATAAACTTCCTTTTCCTGATTTTGATATCTTTGAATTGAAATATTATGTCCCCAATCCAAAACATTACAAAAGGACGCCGGTAATGTCGATGTCAGCAAGCAGGGGCTGCACCTGGGGCAGATGCACTTTCTGCTGGCAGTCGCATCTGGACGGATATTACAGAAAGCAGTCTCCTGAAAGAGTAGTTGCAGAGATAAAGCATGCTGTTGAAAAATATGGGGTCAGGGAGATAAGATTCTGGGATGACACATTCCTCCACAAGCATTCATGGATCTTGAGATTCTGCGACCTGATGATTAAAGAGAAGCTTGGCGTCATATGGAGCTGCCACGAGCGTGTCAGCGTGGTTACCCGGGAAATCCTGAAAAAGATGGCCAAAGCAGGATGCTGGCAGGTGCTTTATGGCATTGAGTCAGGGTACAAAGCCCTTCTTCAGGATGTAAATAAGGGGATAACAGTTGAACAGGCAAAAAGGGCAGTAAAATGGACCCAGGATGCAGGCATGGAAGCGAGAGTATCTTTTATACTCGGCCTGCCTAATGAAACTCCGGAGATGACAGAGGAAACAATAAGATTCGCAAAAAGCCTTAATGCAGATATAATCCAGTTCAGTCTCATGACTCCATATCCCGGGACAAAAATGTATGCAGATATAAAAAATTCAGAGGGGCTCAACAGAAACATATTTGACTATACAGAAATACAGCCGGTTTACCTGTCCAAAGGATATAGGAGATATAGTGATCTTGAAAAGAAATTCAGGAGAGCATATAGGACAATATACCTTGATCCTGCGTATGTTTTTAGAACTTTAAAGAAAATAAAAAGCCTTGAGGATATAAAAAGATATTACAGCGGGCTGAAGGCAATGATCGGGCTGAGCTATGGCAGGAGGACCTGGAGTTAAATGGAAGATTCAAGGAAGATACATTATTTCTTTTTGGTTCTTGTATTCCTGTTTGGGTGCTACGGGGCATATGTAAATTATAAGGTCCTGCAGGAAGACACTACCCCCTTTATTTATGATATCCTGAATAGCTATGTGACAAGCATTGATCATTACAGGTTCCTACAGCAGGGAGATATCATAGGATTTATCAATCATTACATCACTAAATATTCACGGGACTATCCTGCACTTTATATGTTCCAGACTTTTCCTTTCTATGCTATCTTTGGGATCAGCGAAGATGCCGCAGCTATGTCCAATACAATTTATCTTTTCATCCTTCTATTTTCAGTATATTTCATAGGAAAGAAAATGAAGAATTCCTATGCAGGTTTTCTTTCAGCTTCAATAGTACTCTTCATTCCCGGAGTGCTGTCTTTCTCCAGGGTTTACCTTCCTGACTTCGGTCTTGCAGCATTTTTTCTGTTAAGCCTGGCTCTTTTCCTTTATTCTGACTTTTTTAGAGATAGGAAGTACTCTATCCTTTTTGGGGCCTCTGCAGGGCTTGGCATGCTCATCAAATATACCTTTTTTGTGTATATTGGAGTGGCTCTGTTCATATTATACTTAAGGCATCTTAAGAACGAAAAAAAACTTCTTCTCACTAAACAGCAAAGAAGCAATCTCATGATTTCACTGTCTATTGCAGTTTTATTTATGCTATTGTGGTACCCCATGAATTTTTTAAATGCTCTTGGGTATATCACAAGAAAATCTTCTTATGATGCTACTGTGGCATTTAATGATACAGGCATATTTCAAAGATGGAATCTTGTAATGGATAGGTATGTCTTTGAGATGAATGACATGCTGGCGGGATTTGTTTATCCTGTTTTTTTGATAATAGTATTATTACTCCTGGAAAAAGTTTTTTCCCGCCGAAAGACCCAGGAAAAGAAAACAATAGAACTGCAAGACCTGGTCTACATCTCACTTATTATTTTTTTATTCTCCCTGAATTCCACGGCATCTGTAAGATATCTAATATTTATGCTGCCTTTTGCAGCCCTGCTCATTGGAGTTTACATATACACTAAATTTGATATTTTTCTCGGTTATTTTAAGAACAGGAATGAGACAAAATTCATGGTATTTGTGCTTCTTGTACTCCTTCTTGTATCATCAGCAGGCTCATATTACAGCGCATGGCTTGAACAAAAAAAACCTGCAGAAATAGCAGATGACATATTCATATATGGACTCCAGGTGCCAAAACACCACCATAATAAGCATATAGAAATTATTGAAGCAATAAACAGAAGAATGGAAGGACTCAACGGCCTTTCTGTGCTTTCATTCCAGGAGTCTGAGGTTATGTATATTGTATCTCATTCCAAGCACCTGTCGGGCTACGGCTATGAATTTCCGCCTGCCTGCCTTACGACTCCAGATTACGTCGACAGGGGAAGCTGTTATATCCCGGAGGAAATAAACTGCGATTGGTATTTCCTGCAGAATGATATTATAATAGACTCAGACATCCATACAAGCATAAAGACGGCTGAAGTATGGGCCAAGTTCCCTGAAAGAAAAGAAATCCTGGACGAGATTCTTAATGTGTGGGAAAGCTGCAAGGAAAATTATATCCTGGCGGAAACAATAGAGGATGTGCCTGTTTTAACAAGCTATATCCCCAGAGAGTATACAAATTCGACATTGTATCTGTATGTGAAAAAATCCAAGCTTAGTTCTTAATCATGCTTATGCCGGCTTTAACATATCTCTCCAGCTCAGGAAGAGACTGCACTCTTGACAGCGTCCTCAGAACAAAAGAAGGCCTGAAATAGAACTCCATGTATGCTTTCTTTATCCACCTGTTAAGCTCTTTATCAGACATTCCGCATCTTAGCCTTGGAAGAGGATGCTCAACTCCTCTGTCTTTCACATATTCCCTCCAGTAATCATATCCCATCTCAGACTTGAGCTCTTCATACATTGTCGTGCCAGGGAGGGTGCTTAATCTGTTGAACTGGGCATAGTCAAGCGGGAGGGATTTTGCAAGGTTTATTGTATTTCTTATTGATTGCCTTGTTTCCCCCGGATTGCCAAACATGAAGTAGCCGAAAGCAAGTATCCTGTGCTTTTTCGTCAGGTAAATTGCTTTTCTTATCTGCTGCTTTTTTGTGAATTTTTTTATGTTTCTTAAGATCTGTTCATCCCCTGATTCAATGCCGAAGTAGATCCTATAGCAGCCTGCCTTCTTCATCTCTATCAGCATCTCTTCATCTATTGTGTCAACCCTTGACCTGCAGGACCAGGCAATTCTTATCTTTCTTTTTTGTATTTCCATGCATATCTCTATTACCCTTTTCTTGTTTATTGTAAACAGAGGATCAAAAACATCGATTTCCCTTACTTTGTACCTGTAATAGCATTCTTCCATCTCATCAGCAACATTCTTTGCGCTCCTGTACCTTATGTCGCCGCTTCTCTGCTCGCAGAAAGTGCACTGGAAAGTGCAGCCTCTGCTGGACATCAGGATTGTGTAATTCCTGTATTTTGAGATGAATGAATAATATTTGCTCATCGGGAGGAGATTCCTTGCCGGGAAAGGTATACTGTCGAGGTCTTTTATCTTCTCCCTTGGTTCCGTCAACACAATTTTTTTATTTTCCCTGTAACATATCCCTTTTACGGTTTTCAATGATTTTTTCTTCTCTATCTTTCCAAGAACCTCAATAATGGACTTTTCAGCCTCTCCGACAATGCCGATATCTATCACCTTTTTTAGCAGGGTTTCTTTAGGGAACAAGGTGACATGCTGTCCTCCTACAATAACTTTTGCGGGCCATTTTTCCCTGAAATAGCCAATTACCCTGGCTGTCTCGTGAAAAAGGTAGGTTGTGACTGTGAACATCATTATATCCGGCCTGAATTTTATTACTCTTTCAGCCATGTCATTTAGAGAATAGCCTGAAGCCATCCCGTCAAGAAAAATAAGCTCGTGGCCTGCTTTCTGCAGTGCCCCTGCAACATAGGCCAGGCTGATATTCGGGTAGATACCATAGTTGTCTGCAACCGCCTTTATATTCGGCTGATTGACTACCGAGACAACTCCAAAAGCAGGGTAAATAAGCGCAATCCTCATAACATGATTATAATATTTTAAACTATAAAAGACTATTGCTAGTCAAGATATCCGAGGGATTTCAGCCTTTCTGCAATCTCAGTCTGGTTGTATTCTCTGCTTTCACCGGTGTAGTTGGTATCTTGATTGCCTTTATTTCTCAGCAAATAGACAATCTCCTCTTTGTTACTATAAACGAACAGAGAGATAATTACCAGGAATAAAATTACAGCGATTATAATCAATTTTTTTATTGAGTGTTCCATATTCCCATTAGCCTGTTAATCCTTTCTTTCTCCATTCTGGACGACCGGTATATAGTCTCCCTTTTTCCCTGCCTGTTGAAATAAGGGAACCAGTATTCCCATACAATCTCTTTATCCGGGGTGACTTCTATTACATGGCCTTTCTCGCTCTCTGAAATCAATGTGTTCCCATTAGGCAGCCTCTGGACAGAGCCCATAGACTCGCTGAAAAAGCTGTCAGGCGGATTGCCTGTATAATTCCAGACAATCTCCTGCTTCAGCGGGTCCAGCTCAAGCACTCTGGAATAATCTCTCGTTTCTCCTCCGTTGTCAAAAAGGAGTATGTTTCCGTTTGCCAGCATCGTAGGCATATGAGTGCCTTCCAGAAAATCAGGCCCTGATGCCCACACAATCTCTTTTGAATCTTTATCCAGGATAATCAGCAGGTTGACATTATGCAGGCTCAAAAGCATGTTTCCCTGCTGAAACCTGCTGTCTGTCTGGTCCAGGCTATTTTCAGGCAGCTCCTGGACAGAGTTTATGTGATAATAGTCATATATATCTATATTGTCATCTTCTTTGGCAAACAATTTTGCCCATATGTATTCCGGAATTTCAAGGCTGGATTCATAATGGCGTTTTCTAATCTCATCAAAATGGTCAAATGTTGACCACCTGTCTATTGTCTCCCCGGTTTCAGATATTCTTATTATGCTGTCAAATAATACTTTTCTGCCCTTATAGGCTTTCTTTTCCCTTGATATTGTCAGGAAAGTGTGATTGTATGACCTCCTCATGTCATGGTGAATCATTATGTTTTTTTTCAAGAGCAATGAAAAATTTTTGTCATATAGTGCAAAATAGTTGTCATTGCCTCCCCAATCCCCGTCAGCTACTACCCCGTCATCAAATAATATCTGCAGGTTCCCGTCTCCGGGGAGAGTCACCAAAAGGTTGCCTTCCATATCGATTATAAACCTGCCGTCAACTACAGTGTAGCCGTCATATGCCCTGTCTTTGTCATAAAGCACAACTCCAGACAGGTTCCTGTCCTGCACATCTTCTGTGTATTCCAGATAAGGAAGAGACCTTAATTTCTCAAGCCCGAGCTGGGACCTATACTCAGCTTCCATATATGAAGAAAACACTGAAAAGAGTCCAAATAGGATGAGCAGCACAATGCCGAAGATAAGTATCCTTTTCATATTACATATAGCCGAGGCTTCTCAGTTTCTGCATATTATATTCTTTCTCTGTGTCCCTGCCCTGCCTTTCTGAGTTTCTGTCTTTGTCTATCTCCTTTATTATTTTGTCGATTGTATCTGCTCTGGATTTTACAGGGGAAGAGCAGCATTTGCAGCCGATGCTCCTGAACCTTTTCCCGTCTTTGGCAAAATACAGATTCACGACAGGGATATTCTCTTTTTTTATGTATTGCCAGATATCCAGCTCTGTCCAGTGGAGTAAAGGGTGTATCCTCACATGGTTGGAGTCTTTGAATTCTGTTGCATATATATCCCATCCTGACAGTTCTGCATCCTGAGCTGAGCCTATGCCTGCTTCATTCTTCTCTTCTTTCGTGACATTCCACCTGAATTCCCTGTCTCTTGGGGAGAAATATCTTTCCATGCCCCTTATTGAATTCTCGTCTCTCCTTATGCCTACTATAACTGCATCGAATTTGTGCTTTTCAATCTCCTTTTTCAGTATCTCGGTTTTTCTTGACGTGCATGTTTTTTCTTTGAACTTTTCTTCGCTTTTCCCGACCACCAGGTCAAGTTTCCACTCTTTTGCAATCCTGTCCCTGAATTCATATGTTTCCTCATACTCTGTTTCAGTATCTATGTGCAGGACTTTGAAGGGGATCTCGTCGTAGAATGCTTTTCTGCAGAGATACAGCAATGTAGTGGAATCTTTCCCTATGCTCCACAGCACAACAGGGTTCTTAAATCTCTTCTTTACTTCCCGGAGTATGAAGATTGATTTGCTTTCTAAATCCTTCAAATTTGCCATTGGATAAATTATTCTATATCTGGTTTATCAATCTTTCTTTTTGATTTTAAATGAGATATCCAAGGGAGAGAATTCTTTTTCTGATCTCATCACTTACATCATGCTCCCTTTCCGCAATTCCTATCTTTTCCCTGAGTTTGTCATTCCTCTGCAAAAACTTGAGGTATTCATCTTCAAATCTTTTGCCCGGATACAGCAGGCTATTTTTTTCAAGAGGGTCATTGGAAAGGTTGTAGTATTCAAAGTAATCGGGCCTTAATATATATTTTTCAGTTTCAGTCCTTATCGAGATTCCGCCCCTTGTTTCTGTAAAGAGAAATTCATGGAGCCTGTCTTTTTTTCCTGCAATTAAATCATATGTGCTTTTTCCCTGGAATGTTTTTGGCAACCTGTATCCGAGCGTATGCAGTATTGTTGGTGCGATATCCAGGGACTGGACCTGGGCAGTGATTCTTTTTACATTTACATCAACTTCTTCAGGAAACCTTATTATCATGGGGACTTTGATTATCTCCTCATACGGGTCGCCAAGCCCGTGGCCTATTTTTCCGTGCTCCAGGAATTCTTCCCCATGGTCTGATGTGAAAATTAGTATTGTATTGTCCAGAAGTTCAAGTTCTTCCAGCTTACTATATAACCTTCCAATATACTGGTCATATTCATGCAGCTCAGAATCATAGGCGTTTTTTATTATTTCAACATCACTTTCATTTAATATGCTGAATTCCTCTTCCTCCCACAAATCAAAATCAGGCTTGCTCATGTTTAGTATCTTGCTCGGCTGGTTGTATACATGAGTGTCATATGAATGTATGAAAAGGAAAAACCTCCTGTCTTTCACTTCCTCAAGATGCTTTATCAGCTTTGGGTAAAAATCAGAAAAGGACTGCCCTTCTTCATCATCAAAGAAATCAAATCCTTGGTCGTATCCGAAGTCCCTGCTGACAAAAACATCCCCGGTATAGCCGAAGGTGTAGTATCCCTTTCCCCGCAGGAACTTCTGTATTGTCATTGTGTTCGGGTTTATGAAATTGTCAACTGAGAGGACGCCGTGTGCTGAGCCGTATAAAGAAGCCAGCATGCTCACATGCGAAGGCAGGGTCCAGTCATAATTCACAAAGGCATTCTCGAACAATACGCCTTTTTCAGCCAGCCTGTCTATGTTTGGGGTCACATTGCTGTTTCCATAGGCTCCAAGACGGTCTGCCCTTAGGGTATCCTCGGATATCAGGATTACATTATACTCCTTTGGCTTTTGGATTACATCTGCAATTACAGTTATAGAGATTACGACAGTTATAAGCAGGAAAAAGAAAATCAGGACTTTTTTCATTTTAAGAGAGGCTTGCCGTCAATCTGCTCTGGCATACTTATATTCAGGAAATTCAGCACCGTCGGCGCAATGTCAACAAGGCTGGCTGAGTCCTGATTGATCTGTTTATTTGAAAACAAGACACCAGGCACAAATGTCGGGTCTATAAGATGGTCTCCCTGCCATTTTTTTGTGTTGTCAAGTATTGCATTCCTCGTGAATCCGCCGATTGCGGACTGCCATTCCATCCTGTATCCCGGATTGAAGCCTATTATGAGGTCAGGGGCATTCTCAAGCGAGTCTCCGGAATAGATGTCTCCTCTCCTGTAAACCTTATTTATAACTTTCCTTCCTGTTTTTGGGTCTGTCAGATTTTCAAGCTTTTCAATTATCTCATTTTCCACTGCCTCTTTATCATCTATGCTTACTGTCCCGTGCTTTTCCCTTCCTTCAAGATTTATGTATATGCTGGAGAAGCCGACAGAATATGCTTTTGTCTCATCCCATATCACATACTCAAACAGGCTGTCTTCCACACCCTGCTTTATTACTGTGTTAAGCTTCATGAATCCGTTCTGGGAAAGCCAGGTGTTTATGTTGACAGCGCGCTCAAATGAGCTGAATCCGTGGTCTGAAAAAATCAGGACCATGGTGTCATTGCCTACTTCTTTCATTATCTTGCCAAGCAGCTCGTCTTTCCTCATATAGTAGCCTGTGAGGACCTCATTCATGACAATCTCATCAGAGATGTTGGTCAGCACTTTGTTGTCCCAGAAAAGATGCTGCAGCCTGTCAGATGAATCAAATGCAAATGCCAGCACACCGGTTTCCTTCTCCTTGAATTCATTGAATTCTTTCCAGAACATGGCTTCCCTTTCCTTTTCTATTTCATAGACCTGGCTGAGGAATGCTTTTTCATCTAGGAAGCCGTTTACATATCCATCGGTTTCTTCAGGCATCCCTAAAGTGTAATACAGCCCGAGCTCATCTGCCAGCTCCTTTGCATAACCTTTGGGTGAAGAAATATCAACAATGGGGTTTGTCGGGTCAATCTGGACTGTTGTTATGTACATCTGGAAGGGTTCAGTGCTTATCAGGTATGCCTTGAACATGCCGTGCACACTCCTGAGGAAACCGGCATCAAACTTCACTTTTACCCAGTCGCTCCATTTCTCCCTGTCCAGCTGGTACTCCCTTCCGTCTATGGTTAGTATGGCAGAATATTCGTCTGTTATTTCAATATCCATGCCTTCTTTTACGTCCTCTATTTTGCTGAATTTCCTGACTTTTGGGCCGAGGACATTGGTGTGAATTGACGAGCCTTCTTTTGTTACATGTATTACTTTCTGCTTGTCTATATCTTCTTCTGTGTAGAAAGCATAGCCGCTCAGGAACCCCTTTATGTCAGGGACTCCAAGGCCCGAGAACAGGTTTCCATTAACCTTTTCAGGCGGAAAAGTTGCAGGCCACCTTATTACTGAAGTCGGAATTCCTGCCTTGCTTGTAAGTTCCCAGAAAGGGGTTGCCCTTATCAGAGAGGCATAGCTTCCTCCGAATCCTTTCTGGCTTGTTATTGAAAGCTCAGGGAGGTAGGTCTGCGGATCCCTTATTATGAAATCAAACATATTGTGCTTCCCAGGATTTGTCCCTGTGGAGATTGAAGTCCAGGCAACAGGGCTTTCAGGAGGATTGCTTGTTTCAAGCTTCAGGAATGCACCTGTTTCAGCCAGTTTCTTGAAATTTGGAAGTTTTCCTTCTGCCATAAGCTTGGCAGTTGCCTTATAATCCATGGCATCTATCCCAATAAGAAGAACCTTGCCTTTTGGACTGATTTTATCTCCCCCCTTTGAAAGCGCAAATATGAAATACAGGATAACTACAATAACCACGACGTTAATAAACCTTTTTAATGCCTTATTCATTTTTTGCTGTTCTTCAGTCTCTTTATTATGTTTTTTACAGGGTTTATTATCAGGAAGGCTATGACTGCCCCCAGAACAGCCACAATCGTCTGCCAGAAAGAGCCGATTATAATCCCGCCGGTTCCCGGGTCAATGTATGCGTAGCTACTGTGAACTAACAATATGAAAATCACTAAATATGTCCCCCACATTTGTATTTAAGTTACCCGAGGAGTATTTAAACGTTTTGATTGGTTTTGATGAAAGAATATTTAAAGAGAGAAAATTTAGTTTGTGAAATGGAATTCAAGAAAGAAATATTACTTTTCCTTATTTTTATACAAATTGTTGCAGTTTTATTTCTTGGATTTAATATGGTAAAAGACACTTATTTATCAAATAATTCTTATAAATGTAAAGAATGCAATATAGTACTCATAATTATAGATACAGTGAGAGCAGATCACATTAGCTTTTATGGTTACCATAAAAATACAACACCTAACTTAGATAGTCTCGCAAAGAAAGGAGTTTTTTTTAACCAGGCAATTAGCCAGGGGTCCTGGACAGCGACATCAGTACCTTCTTTAATTACCTCCAGATACCCTTCGACAATCGAGGTTTACCTATTTTCAGATACGAATATATTAGCAAGAGAGATACCAACTCTCCCAAAGGTATTGCAAAAAAAAGGTTATAGAACAGCGTTTATCAGTTCTCACCCACTTCTGTTTGTAGAAGAGGTAGGTATGTTTGAAACATTCATAAAATCCGATGGTGCTAAGGCAGATAACTTAACAAACGAGGCAATTCAATGGATCAGAGAAAATGGTGAAGATAGATTTTTTCTACAACTACATTATATGGATGTGCATGATATTCCTTTCTTTGGTAATCAAACTACCTTGGAAGAAGGCATCTCAATGTATGATGAAGCACTTACATTTACCGATTCAAACATAAACAGACTTATAGAAGAACTTAATAAACTAGGCATAGAAGATAAAACGATTATAGTTTTTACATCAGACCATGGAGAGGGGATAAATGACCACGAACAACTGTTTGAACATAGTGCATACTTGTATGATTATTTAATAAATGTTCCACTAATAATCTACAATCCAAAAGCAAAAATTACAGGATACAACGTAGATTGTCAAGTTCAGCTTGTGGATATTGTTCCAACCATGTTAAATATTCTAGGAGTAAAAGAACAAGAGTCATTTCAAGGTAAAAACTTATTCCAATACACTCAATTTGATGTTTGTACAGACTCTTCAATTAGTGAGCACATACAATTTGAGTTTTATCCTGATGATGCAATATACCTTTATGAACTTAAATCGTTTAGGGTTGGTAAGTGGCATCTAATACAAAACCTTAGCTCAGAAAAAGAACCATTTGAATTGTATAATCTAGAAGAAGATGCCAGAGAATTAAATAACCTTATAGATAATTATACAGAGCTTAAACCAGAGTTAAATACTGAAATAATAAAAAGAATAGAGAACAGAACTTTAATCTAGGTTTTTTACTAACTCATAATTCTCCTTATTCTCCATCAGATTATCACATGTTTTGAGGCAGCCGACTTTTTCCACAAACCCAGGGTGTTCCTTTAGATTAACTCCTATCTGCCTGAACATCTTCTGCTTCTGTCCGTTCCAGATATCTCTGAATCTTTGTCTATTAATGTTTCCAGTAGCCACCATAACTCCACGGCAGCACGGCGCAACATCTCCGTTTGCCATTATCCTTGAGAAAGTCCAGCCGACGGTGCAAGGAACCTTGTATATGATGTTGCTGTCGTATCTGCCTGTTGTCACTGTACTGTTCGAGATCCTTCTCAGAAAATTATCCGGGTTGTCGATTTTTAGATCCCCATAGTGACCTTTATGGTATTTTTCATAAATCCTTGCAAAGCTCTTTTTCAGCTCTTCCTGCTGTTTTTTGTTTAAAAGAAGAGAATCTGTCTCTCCGTCAATAGGATCAACCATCGTAAGGTAGACTTCACTTGCCTTGACTTCTCTGGCAAGCTCTATCATTTTTTCTATCTCTTTATAATTCAGGTTTGATATAACATTGGCAATAACAACTTTTGTTTTCCTGTTTATTGTACTGAAATACATCAAATTCCCCTTAATCCTGCTGAATGCTTCTTCTGTCTGGTTGGGATGTGTTTTCGCGTATGTTTTGGGAGTGGCTGCCCAGAGGCTTACAGTAAGATTATCCACCCCGTATTCTACTAATGTATCCAGTTTCTTTTTGTTCATTAAGGAGAAGTTGGTTGTTATATCAAGCCTGATTCCCCTGCTCTTTATCAGCTTTACAATCTCCATTATTTGAGGGTGTATGAAGGGCTCGCCGCCCCCCGTCAGCCGAATTTCCTCTGTTTTTAGCTCTTTCAGGTCTTCTACAAGCTGCTTTATTGTCTCAAACGGAAGCTGCTGCCTGAACCATTCTTCTTCAGGCTTTTTTTTGTTTAACATAGGAGAATAAGTCCAGCAGGCAATGCAGTTGAGGTTGCACTTGTTTGTTATGTCTATTACAACATATTTTGGGCCAAGAGAGGCATTAAATTTCCTGTTTTTTATCTCGCTTATTCTAATACTGGCATGATTTTTTTCATTTGCTAAATTCCTTTTAAACAGCTTTAGCTGCGATTCCAGATAAGATACCATAGATAAATACAATATTTGAAGATATTTAAATGTAAGTTACCAAGACTAATCGTAACTATGAAATAGTAACAAAAGCGAAAGATTTATATAGGAGTAGGAAATTAATATCTTCATGAGTCTGGCAAATATTGTCAATAAAACGCTCTTGCTTGGAGTAGGGTTATCATTACTAGTGAATGCAGCATGTTCGCCTGTTCAGGCACAGAATAACCCAAGCGCTACAGAGACAAGACCTGCAGTCACAGCCACATACACTCCAACAGCTATCCCTACAAACACAGCTACAGCCACGCCTGAGCCAATTTATCAGGAAGTACAGGGCGTTAGGGTGCCTACAAATGTAACTATAGAAGAAGGTATTCCAATGATGATACAGGGAGAAGAGAAATTAATCAATTATTTCTGGTATGGGGAAGCAGGACAGAATTTTTCAAGAGACTTAGAGCTAAGCGGAAATGTGTATGTTATTGGAGATGTCAATGCGCAGAATGTAACTTGTGTGAATAGCCCACAGGTTTATGTTGATGCTAATCATGATGTACAGGACCTCTATGCGCATTATGGAGAAGCACACCAAAGGTCAGGAATAAACAATGAATACGAAATCTTAGAAGGAGTTCATAGAGGAGAACCTTTTTATGATGAAGAAAACAAAATATCTATGACTTTTAATGGGTTTCTTGATTGTATAGGGATTAACCAAGAATATCCAGTTTTACTAACATCAGATGCAGCTGAGCCTACAAGATGGGACTGGAACTTTTTTCAATATAAAGGGATAATACAAAATGCGATTATTGAGTATGGCAGATCTGTTGAACCAGGAGATAACACCGAAATAAGTTATAGTATAATTAGACACATGGGCGGAGGATCTATAGTTACATGGCATAATAAAAATGTTGTTATTAAGAATAACACACTCTACGATACTAACCATGAGCTAATAGATATCCATCATTCAGATGTAGAGATTATAGAAAACGATATAGGGCCAGCAGTTAATGGCACTATAATGCGACCAGGCATAATTTTAGATTTAGAAGAAGACGGATTTGTTACAATCTATGGGAATAAGATACATGATAATGGAATAGGGATATTTTTTCTCAGTCAACCTAGAGAGGTCCCAGACATTAGTGGAAATACTTTTTATAATAATTTAACTGATTTAGAGTATGAAGAGAATGGAATTATCCTTAATGAATTTTTAGAGGAGTGGATTACATCAAACTATTTTGAATAGAAACTTAGTAAATCTTCTGATATTATTTGTATAAATAATTCATTGCATGCCTCAACGTATACCCCAACCCATGCTCCCTCAAACAATCAAAGAACAGTTTAACAGGCGTTTTATTCTTGTATCTCTGCTGCTTAATCTTGTGGTCATGCCATCTGCTATAGGCGTATCTCTGCGCTCTGGTTAAATCCTCAGAACTCAGTGTTTCAGTCCTTATGACGCTCATTGTGTTGCCGTCATAGTTTGAGAAATTTTCATTCACGATCATTCCCTGCTTTTTGAGCATATCATAAAACTTAGTGCCGGGGAAAGGTGTCATTATAGAGAACTGGACTGATTCAGGGTCAATGAAAAGAGCATAATTAACAGTCTGGTTAATTGTTTCTCTTGTTTCTCCTGGTAGGCCAAGAGTAAATGTGAGGTGCATCTTTATTCCCAGCTTTTTTGTAAGCTGCATGTTCCTTGTAGCAACTTTTAGATTAAGATTCTTTTCAGCAGCATCCACAATCTCCTGAACACCGGATTCAACTCCATATTTGACAGCAGCCAACCCTACTTCTTTTAATCTTACAAGAATTTCTTCATCTACTATATCTGAGCGGCCCATGAATGCCCATGGAGTGTTCCAGTTCCTTTTCTTCAGCTCATCAGCGAGCTCAAGCATTCTTTTTTTCCCAATATTAAAGGTATCGTCGTCAAAATAGACTGATTTAAAGCCAAGCTTTTTGACACAATATTCCATTTCGTCTACAACTTCTTTTACATTCCTTGCCCTGTAATTCCTGCCGCTGTAGACAAGCTGAGGCCAGACGCAGAAAGTGCAAAGATAAGGGCATCCCCTTGTAGCTATCATCTGGACGCTTGGGAAAGGTATGCCACCTGGACAGTCATGGTATTTGTAAATTGGGAAGTCAACCCTGTCAGGCCATGGATATTCTTCTAATGGCTTTCTTTCTGTTCTTCTTTCATTCACGACAATTTTATTCTTATTCCTGAAAACCAGGCCAGGTATCTTATTAAGGGGTTTTTTGTTTTCCAGGTTCTGGACCAGTTCAAGCAGAGTAAACTCATATTCTCCTACAAGGGCAAAATCAATATTAGGGTTTTCTTCCATGAATTTTTCATTAAAGATATCCATATCAGGGCCGGCAATCGCAATCTTGCACACGGAAAAAGCTTTTATCTGCTCTATCAGCTCTAAATCATGCTTTAGGGAGGGAGTTGAAACCTCAACAAACAGCACATCAGGGTCAAATATCTTTAATTGCCTGAAAAATTCAGCATAACTCATATTATCTGCAATTGCATCAATGGCTTTTACATTAACATTGTGTTTTTTTAATAAAGAAGTTGAATAGGCCAGGAAAAAAGGAAAAGGAAGATATCCTTCTTCTTCAGTTATCTTTAGATGGGGCCACCTGCTGCCTGCCCTGACACCCTGTCTACCCCCCACAGTCCATGGCATATTTGCCAGTAGGATTTTCATAGAGGTAGTGAAAGAGAGAGAGTTTTAAATATGTTTCTGAATTATTTCTATTAATCTAGTTAATGGCTTCTTCCCAAGCTCTTTTTTTCTTTCCTGAACATCATACAGACAGTTTACTAAGAAATGACAATTTTCTTTGCATGTGCTTGCTTTTTTTCTTGCATGAGAAAAATCTCCGTAATAGATCTCCATTGGACTATCTCTTATTATGTTCCCGGCAGGCATTTCTTTTATGCATCCATGAACGTCTCCTGTGTAAGAAACAGCAAAATTGTTGGTGCCAGCAGGGCATTTTATCTCCAAATCTGCTTCAGGATTGAGAAAATACTGTATATATTTATCAAATTGGGATGCAGGGTTGGATATTTTGGCACCCTCCAATTTTCTCCTTTTCAGATACTTCATAACCTGTATTATAACTTCCCTGTCTTTCGGCCATAATGGATCATTTTTCCACCATTGTTTGCCCCCATTATGAGTTAACACTTGATTGTATGCCTGGAAATGGATGTAATTAATTGGCAATTTTTCTGTTATCCACTCAACAAATTCAGGAATATCATATATGTTATCTTCTAAAATGATTGCTGAAATACCTATACTTAATTCTGGTTTTAACTCTTTTAAGTAATTTATGGCTTTCACACATTTCTCGAATAAATCAGGTATACCTCTCATCCTATTATGTTTCTCAGCAAAACTGTCTATAGAAAAATCAATATGGCTTATTCCTGCTTCTATAAGTCTCTCACAGTTCTTCTCTGAAAGCAAGCTTCCGTTTGTAACAATAGAAACAATAATTCCAAGTTCTCTTATCCCCCTGATAACAGCATATAAATCTTTATACATGAACGGCTCTCCACCGCCGATACAGACATGCTCTACATCAGAAAATCTCTTAAGGTCTCTTGCGGTTCTGATCCAGTGCTCTGCAGGAAGTATTTTCTCATTATAAATCGGGTTTTCCCATATCTTACAGAAATCGCATCTGGCGTTACAAACACCATTAATCTGGAAATCAACCCTTATTTTCGGTCTTTTTCTATCCATCTACCGCTCCACAAACCTCAGCAAGTCATAATTTAGTGCAGCATCTACCATCATTGTGTTCTGGTCATGATTGTCACAGGAATCGCAATAATCGTCATATAACAATCTGCCATATAATGTGAGGGGGTTCTCTTTATGCATAATTAACCCGTCATTCCTGTATCTGGTATATGCATCTGAAAGCCAGACATCTTTCAGGCCAGAGCCGTCTTTCTCCAGCAGCCCAATCATCCTTGCACCGCAGCACATGAAAACCTCTCTTCTTAGTGATACATAAGTAAAGCACCAGCCGACATAGCACCCCTGGCTCAATAACCCTTTGTTTCCCCAGCTTCCGGAATTCTTATCATAATGTTTTATCTCAAATTCAATGAAGGAGTGGAACTCAATCCCTATCTCTTTGCACACTTCTCTGGCCTTTTCGAGCTCTTTCTTCACAAAATCCATATCACTTTTTTTCATATATAGCTTGTCCACGCTGAAATTCTCCAAATGGACAAGCTGATACCATATCTTGTCAGCTCCGATTTTCTTTGCATGATAGGCCATGTCAACGATTTCTGTAAAATTATACTGATTTATCACATAAAGTGCCTGTATAAACGGATGTCTTACATTATGATCTTTTTTTAACTGCGATAACTCTAAGATATTGTCCTCTATTTTCTTCATTAGCTTAAGTGGGGAATTTGGCCTTACAAGTTTCCATGATTTTTCAGATGCATAAGACAAAGAAACATTTATTGATTGACAATTGCCATATTCCACAATCTGTTTTTTGTATAGATGAAGCATTGATCCGTTCGTCACCAAATCTAAGTTTAACCCCAAATCCTTTGTAATCTTTAATATCTCACCAAACTGAGGATGCATTGTCGGTTCTGCTCCTCCAACAAGAAAAACATTTTCGGCGCCAAGCTCTTTTGCCTCTTTTAATGAATTCTCCACAATTTCTATATCCAGCATCCCAAATAGCTCCGAGTGCTGGTCATCCCAGTATTTTTTATTCCATGGAGAGAATTTTCTGCAATAGACGCAGTCAAGGTTGCACTTTCCGCTTAAATCCAGAAGAATATTTTCCGGCCCGCTAAAAACGTCTTTGACAACAGGACCTAATGTTCGCAGGAATGCGCCCATATTAAACCCTGTACTTCTGGAGTTATTTTCTATGACTGAAAGCAGCTCGTCTAGCTGGCTGTCTATAATCCTGAATTCTATGCCCTGCTTTAGACAGGCCCTGCTTAAATTACTTAGATAGGCATAAAACCGGGATTTTATATCCACTAATGGGAGAATGTTAAATTTAGGGATGTCTGCATTTTCTCCTTTAATTTCCATAACCAGCCCTATTATCCTATAAAGCCTGTGAAAGTTTGTTCTCCTTATTCCGATTATAATATGGTGCTCCTGATTCTTTGAGACGGCTTCTTTTAATTTATCTACTTGTTTGAAAAAATCATTTTCATCCAGATCAACACCCCATCTGTGGTTTTCTGATGTGTCGCCGCACAAGTAGATTAAAGGTATGTTTTTTGAACTTGGCAGAGGAAACTTTCTATCCTCTATATTTTCATATTTTCCTATCACATCAAGCTTTTCAGAATATTTTATGATATCCGGATAGGTAGGTATTCCTTTTTTTGCAATCTCCCTGACTTCCGGAGGTATTATAATCTTACCCGAACCATAGATTCCCATAGAAATAGAATAATATTCTGAGTTTTTATATATGTTTCTGTGATAAATCTCTCTTATACAATTTTAACAGCCTGTCAGCAACAATCTCCCACCTGAACATCCTCTCGGCCCTTTCTCTTGCCTTTTTCTCCAGTTTTTTCCTTAAGGCTTTGTTTTTCAATAGTTTCATTACCTTATCAGCCATTTCTTGATAGTTTCCTGGTTCATACAACAATCCTGCATCTCCAAGCATCCAGGGAATTTCTCCGACATTGCTTGCTACAATGGCCTTTCCGGATGCCATGTACTCAGCTATCTTTAAAGGGGATTTGCATCTCTGCTGCTTTGTATCGGCAAAACTGCCGACAACAACATCTGCAGCAGCAAGATATTCATTAACTTCTTTTCCAACTGCAAATCCGGTAAAAATGATCTCTTTCTGCAAGCCCATTTTCATTACAATCATGTTAAGCCTTGGAAGGTCCTGCCCGCCTCCGACAATCATAAATTTCGCTTTTGGCATTTTTTTTAGTATTAATCTGGCAGAGCGTATAAACTGCTGGGCATACTGGGCGCCGTGAAGCTGCCCAAGATACAGCACAACAGGGTTTTTCTCAATTTTGTATTTTTTCCTTACATAAGCGCCGGGGTATTTTGGGCTGAACCTGTCCAGATCAGCGCATACATTTGCCTTTACAATCCTGCTTTCAGGAAAGCCCATCTCTAAAACCATGCTTCTCAGCTCTTCGCTCGCTACAGACACAGAATCAACAAGCTTAGGCAGTAGCTTTTCCATCACATTAAGGTACCATCCGTAGATTCTTGAAGGCGGTGAGAACATGTATATGCCGTATTCCCAGTCATCCCAGTCATAGTGCACAGGCTTATTATTAACATAAGCAGAGAATATCGCAGGAATTGAGGCAATTGAAAAGCATTTCTGGAAATGAATCACATCGGCCCATTTCCCGAATTCAGCCATTTTTTTCATATTTGAGAACAAATACCATTTGCTCCTGTTAAAAGGAATTGTTTCATATTCTGTTATTTTTTCCTTTAGTTTCCCTCTCTCTTTTCCAGAAAGTGGGAAATATACAAGCTTTACCCTATGGCCTTTTTTGACAAATTCATGGGCAATGGAAGTTATTCTTATTGTCCATGGCTCTGAGGCAGAGTAGATGTCGTGCGGGTGGATTATTAAAATATTCATTTTATTTTTTAAGAATAACTATGGCTATATTTAAATATAGTTATCGGACTATTTCACCAGAAATAGTATTAAACATTTTCTTCTCCTCATTATCTAATATGTTGTACAATTGATTAACCAATTCATAGGAAGGTATCAATTCATCGGTTAGGAATGCTAGAAAAAATTTTTTTTTATCTTCAGAATTCAAAGTATTTAATATTTCCCTAATTTGAGCAGTATATGGCATCTGTTTACCTCCAATATCAAAACCCTTTATAATTCTTCTACTCATTCCACTGAGATAAGCTTCTTTAATAACTGTATCTTTATCTATTTCATTATAGAATTTCATAAAGATAGCGGGAGCCATCACATAGTTAAACCCTGCCTCGAAGACATTTGCTTCCGTATAACTTCTTATTTCTCTGAAAACACCAGGATTATATCTGCCAAACTGTAATGTTGAAAAAAAACCAACACTCATTATTAGCACACAAGCTATAAAAAGAGAGTAGGAAATTTTTTGTAATTTAGAACCAGCTATTAATTGTCCAATACATAAGCTTGTGATTAAAAATAATAAGGGATGGAAGAACAACAGATAATACCCATCATTAGGATCCATAGAGTTGAATTTTGGATTATCACCCGGCGGTGGATTCATAATATTGAAAACTAGGAAACAAATAAAGAAATATAATAGAACTAACATGAAAAACTGTTTTCCCTTTTTCTTTTTATTATCAATTGTTCCAGATATCTTAATATCTTTAAAAGAACTGAAACCTAAAAAAATTAATGAAATAACTATAAAATAGAAGGTATAGGACAATAGTGGTGCCTTAATAATAAGAAAATCCAAAAAATGAAAGGATCGTGGAAGATACAAGACCAAGAATGAGATCATTCTTTCTGCAATTCCAGAGAAAAGAGTGCCAGTTACAAACTGCGGATTAAACAGATTATAGATTAGAGGATCGGAGAAAATACTTGGAAAACCATAGCTTATATTGTAAATTATCCAAGGCAGAAAACCAATTAAAAAAGAAATTGGCAGGATTATCAAATTTCTAAACTCAATACTCCTTATATACATAAATACTAGTATAATAATGAGCAGAATAATTGATATGAACCCGTACTGCACCCATAGCCCAAGTCCAGAAACAAACCCAAGCAATATAAAATTTTTCATATGCCTATCATTATCAATAAAAATTTTAGTTATGAGAGTCATGGCAAGCATAATAAACAAAACAAACACCATAGAGTTGCCAAGTATCATAACACTTTTTTGAAGGAAATGTGGAGTTCCCAATATAAAGAAAATTGAAAATATAATAATTACAACTTCAGAAAAATACTTTTTTAATAGATTTAGACATAAAAGAAAAACAATTAAAGAGTTAAATATTGCAGCCATTTTTAAAGCCAGAAGAGTATTTCCGAATATTAGATAGAAAGGTATTATCTCAATCTGTGCCAGCAAGTGTCCTCCTGAATGAGGCGAGTCAAGATATCCCCACATAGGCACTCTTAAACCCCTGTTAAACACAATATCATAACCTAGAGAAGAGGTTTTTACTTCTTCAGGGTTGTATATATAAGGACTATAAAATAAGAAGAGTAGTCTTGATATTATAAATAACACAATTAAAATTATCATTAGTTTGTTTCTGCTGATATTTGAAAAATAATCCATATTTTATACTACTTTAGTTACCCCAGTTTAAATAAATTTTGTAATGAGAAGAGTTTATTAGTAAAGAATATAAATATAAACTAAACATATGATAAATTTGTTGGGATACTGAAATGAAGAATAAAAATACTAAAAGATATTATCTTAGCATCTGTGACAACCATGATACCGGGGCAGGAATATTTTTTGAAACAGAACCTTTAAGTGTAATCTCAGAAGAACGTCTAAATAGGGAAAAGATCACCAGAAAATTCCCTAAAAAATCAATAAACCTAAACTTTGTATACACTAAACTAAACCCAGAGAAAATAGAGAGAATCATAATTGGATCAAGGAACACTCCAATATTTTTCCTGAGATTATTTAATAAATATCACGCAGAACAGCAAGCAGTTTCTTCTTTTGATATAAGACTATATCTGTACTTCTATTTTCAGATTTTATTAAACATAACCCCTCTTTCATACTTTGATTCTCAATTGTCCGCTATACTCCTCAAAAGAAAATTTAGGAAAAAAATAACTATGGTTGACCATCATTTGTGCCATGCATATTCTGCATATTCCACAAGCGGATTTAGAGGCAAATCTCTTGTAATAACTGCTGATTCCGGGGGAGACGGATTATGCCTGACAGTTAGTATAGGAGAAAGAAGTAACCTAAAAAGGATTTACCAGGAAAGTGTATTATCCTCAATAAGCCAGTATTACAGATCCTTTACTGAAATACTTGGGTTTGTGCCTTCAAAAGACGAGGGTAAAGTTGTCGGGCTGGCTGCGTACGGAAACCCAGACCTGTTGTTAGATTATATGAAGAAAAAATTATATTTTAATGGGATAGGATTTAATAAAAATCTCTTCCAGTATGCAGGTACCAGGGCAAAAATAGAGAAAGAGCTTAAAAAATACAAGAGAGAGGACATAGCCGCAGCTCTTCAAAAAAATTTAGAGGAGGAGGTTTGTAAATTTATTTCACATTGGATTAAGAAAACAGGCATAGGCAATGTATATCTGGCAGGCGGATTATTTGCTAATGTGAAGCTTAATCAGAAGGTACATGAACTTGAAGAGGTAGAAAACATATTCATTTTTCCGCATATGGGGGATGGAGGATTATGTATTGGGGCAGTAATGGCATACTTGCAGCCAAAACCCTCTAAAATAACAACGCTTTATCTTGGGCTAGAGTTTAGTGATGAGTATATGCTAAATATCTTTAAAAAACATAATCTCGATTTCAAGAGACTGAGAAACGCACCAGCAGAGATAGCAAAACTGCTTGCAAAAGGAAAAGTTGTTGCAAGATTCAAGGGAAGAATGGAGTTTGGACCAAGAGCATTGGGCAATAGAAGCATACTCTATAGGCCGGACGATGAAGATACTATTAACTGGCTTAATAAAAGACTTAACAGAAGTAAGTTTATGCCATTTACTCCAACCATACTCGCTGAAGATGCGGACAAATGTTTTGTTAATCTGAGAGGTGCAGAATATATGGCCAAATATATGACTATAACATTCAATTGCACTGAATGGATGAAGAAAAGCTGTCCAGGAGTAGTTCATATTGATGGTACAGCCAGACCACAGGTTCTAGGCAGAGAAGATAATACAGAGTACTATGATATAATTTGGAAATTCAAAGAACTAACCGGACTTCCGTGTGTACTTAACACAAGCTTTAATATGCATGGAGAACCAATTGTATGCAGCCCAGAAGACGCAATAACCTCTTTCAGGAAATCAAAATTAGATTATTTATTATTGAATGACTTTTTAATAAAAAACTAGTTCTCAGGATCCCGGAAATATCTTATGCCTCTTTACCTTCTCCCAGGCAAGAAGAAACACATCAATAACAAGCGTTAAGCCTAATAGATAAATTAAGCCCAGCCATTTGAATATACTTTTCCTCATTTTTTGAGCAGAATAGAATTCAATATTTAAGTTTATCCTGATAAACACTTATTTATTAATTTCCCACCTGCTGTCCAGATAAACAATGCCTAAATCTCTTATCTCCCTGCTCTTTACTTCAAACGAGTATCTCTTATCATGCAGGTCATAAGGCGTGAATGAATTATACGGATGGACAGCAGCACTAACCAGGTAGGTCCCTTCCAGCAAAGGCAGCTTATCTATGATATAGGAGACGCTCCCTTTTCCCTTAACATAGGGGATTTCAATATTGTGGAATTTAGTATTCGGCCCTGTTATCTGCGTTCCGTCATCTCCATGGATTGTTATGCCGAAAACAGGCTTTTCAACCTTCTTTTCAGCATCAAACATAATTTTTATCTTGACCTGTTCCCCGGTATAAAACAACTCTTTATGCTCTTCTTTTGAATCCAGAAAAACCACATTTGTTATCCTGACAGGTCTCTGTTCTTTCTCATCATCCTCTTTTACTGATATTGATAATTTTGTTAATTCTTTCCTAAATTCAAGCAATCTCTCCAGTTCTTTTTCTATTTTTTTCTTTTCAGCCGGTTTTGCCTCTTCTAGCTCAAGCTTATGCACACTAATTAGTTCATGCAGCTCGTGCAGATGTGTTCTTATAATACCGGATATCTGGTTCTCGTTATCTTCAGGGTCAAAATGCGGGACAGTTTTGAGCATATTTTTGCATTCTTTTATTGAATGGATTATAGAAGCAAACTCAGAGTTATCTATCCTGAGTGAGATCAGGAAGTCAAACATATATTTCCGCAGATAGACCGCGCTTGGCTTGTCAACATGATTGAATCCCTCTTTGTATCTGGCAAACACTCTGGAAATAACTTCTTCCCTTTCCTTTTCTGCTGTCTGCAGCTGGACTTCCATCTCCAGCAGCCTTATTCCCAGAAGTATCTCTTCAAACTCAAAAGATTTTTTTGTAACAGCCTGCTTTATAGTCAGCGCTTCCTGCGCCTGCTTCAGGTTCTCCAGCAATTCCTTTTTCTGCTGGGGAGAGAAATTCTTTACTTTGTTTTCCAGCCAGACATAATTCTTGTCAGGAAGAATGATAAGCATGTCGCACAGGTCAATAAGCTGTGATCTTAAGGTTGCTTCCCGATATCCCAATGATTCCAGCTGCTTTTCCAGCCTGCTTCCCATGAAACTGTCTATAATAGGGAGATTGATTTTTCTTTTCAGATCTTTTCTTAATTTTTGAGTTTCATCTGAAACTGAAAGATATGATTTGAAATTCTTCTTCAGCAAAAAGTAATTGTAAACCCTTTCTGATTTTTCGCTGTGATTCAGATAATCCAGTATAACTTTCTGCGCAACTCCCTGGCTTTTCACGACTCCGTGCTCAAGAAAAATTGCCCTGTCACAGATTTCCCTTACTGTTGACATGTCATGGCTCACAATGACCATTGTTTTTCCCTGCTCTTTCATTATCCTTATCCTGTTCAGGCTTTTTTTCTGGAATTCCTCATCACCAACTGCAAGAATCTCATCTATCAGGATCACTTCAGGGTTATTTGACATTGCTATTGCAAAAGCCAGCCTGAGCTTCATGCCTGTGGAGTAATCTTTAAGCTTGACATTGATGAATTTTTCAAGCTGCGAGAAGTCTACTATCCTGCTGAAATTCTTCTTTATCTCAGAAGTGCTCATCCCAAGTATTGAGCCATATAAAAAGACATTTTCCTTCCCAGTCAGTTCCTCCCTGAACCCAGAGCCTGTATCAAGGAAAGTCAGCACTTTTCCGTTTACTTTTACATTTCCTTTTGTCGGAGACAAAATTCCCGCGATTACCTTGAGAAGGGTTGTTTTTCCTGAGCCATTCGGGCCGATTATGCCAAGGCACTCCCCTTTTTTCACAGCTAAATTAATGTTCTTCAGGGCATAGAAATCTTCTTTTTCTGATTTTCCAATAAGCATGCTGTCTTTTTCATGGATCAGGTTAAATTTCTTAGACACGTTTTTCAGTTCTACAGTATTCATAATTTCTCACTTATATCCTTAGACATCTTGTCAAATACAAACAGCCCGAAAAGCAAGATGCTCATGCACAATATAAAAGTTATCATCAGCTGCTCAGGCAGATCAACATAGTCATATATGAAAATATTCCTTAAATGGCTTATTATCCTTGCCAGCGGGTTCAGCATATATATCCCCCTTATTGCCAGGGGTATAACCTGCTCGGAGTATATTATCGGGCTCAGCCAGAAGCCAATAAGGAGGAGAAAAGACCAGATATGGGCAGTGTCTTTGAAATTCAGGAAAGCTCCGGTTACAAGGAGCGAAACGCCTATAGTCAGTAGGAAAAGCATTGTCATATAAAATATCGATAGCAGTGCAATAAGCTTTATCTGGATGCCGAATACAATCAAAAGCATAAGAAACACAGCAAAGCTGAGCAGCAGGCCGACAAGGTTGCTCAGGCAGGAGCTTATAACAAAGATATATGGGCTGACTTTATGTTTCTTTAGAAGGTAGGAATTTTCCATGAGAGCACTGAGGCTATTGCTGGTCGCTTCAGAGAAATAGTTCCACACGAGTATACCAAGGAGCAGGAAGTGCTGGTAATGGGGCACATTCAGCTGCATGACATAAGTGAACACTACATATAGTGTGACTAGCAGCAGTAGCGGGTTAAGTATTGACCAGACATAGCCGAAAAATGCATTCCTGTGCTTAAGCTTGAACTCATTTACAGCAAGCTGCCATATAAGCTCCAGATCCCTGAATTTAACAAATGCTCTGATTGCACTCCCCCCGGCTTATGATTATTTCCCTGAATTATAAAATTTTCTGACAGAATCTCTTTTCTTATTGATAAATCCCCCTTCCTTTTTTATCTCAGAGAGAGCTCTGGAAAAATATTTTATGAAGGAAACTCCTCTCCCAAGAAAAATTTTATTTTCTGTTTTTAGTTTTTTTGTGGCTCTGTCATATCCATGCCAGTTGAACCAGGCGAAATTCATGGCTCCATATATAAACGACTTAGCAATCGCTTTCTTTGTAAATGGGTTGTAGAGGCCAGATTTCTTTGCCAAATCCCCCAGTTTTTTGTATCCGTAAATGAGGTTCCTGACTTCGAGATAATACCTCTCACTGTAGTCAGTTTTTTCTTTGTTTTTGTGCGTGACCCTGGCATCTTCAATATACGATGCTGATAATCCTGCTAATCTGCATCTGATGAAAAAATCGTAATCCTCAAGATAAGTCCCGTAGAATTCATCAAAATTCTCATCCAGCTTTTCAAGCGCATCTTTTTTTATCAGGAAGCAGCCGCTGATATGCGGATACTGTTTTTCAACCTCAAGAAGAGGGTACATTACCTGCCCGTTTTCATAAATAATTTTCGGAAAGACTATATCATAATCTTTTATTCCCTTTATCATCGTGGTTATTGTCGTCTTGTTGAGCCACATATCACTGTCTATGAAAAGGAGGATATCACCGCCGGAATTCCTTACCCCGTTGTTTCTTGCAGCAGAAGCCCCTTTCGGCAGATTGAACCTTAGAACCCTTACAAGTGGGTATCTCTTGTTTACCTCATTATACAGCCCGTCTGTGGAGCCGTCGTCGCAAAGTATTATCTCATAATCATGCTTGTTTATCCCTGCTGATGAATAGATGCTTTCCACAGTATTAAAAATTACAGGGGAGTTGCAGTTAGGGATGATTATGCTGAGTTTCATTTTATTCTTCTGTAGTATTCCTCAATTTTTTTTGCCTGCTTTTTGACACCATACTCTCCGGCAAATTTCTTTGCATAGCTGCTCATTTTATTCAGCTGTTTTTTGTCATTTAAAAGCTCACCTATCTTGTGTGCTACTTCAATCTCTTTCTTTTCCAAAACACACCCGTTTTTCCCGTCTATAAATGAGGCAAGGGCATTTCTTTGGTGAGTTAGAGTAATTACAGGTAGTCCGCATCTCATGGCCTCAAATGCAACGATGCTAAAGCCTTCAAGCTCTGACAGCAATACAAACAGTTTCGATGATTTCATGTAGCTGTAAACCTGTTTATGGTCTTTTGAAAAGCTCAGAATATCGACGTTTTTCTCAAGATCAAGAGTCCGTCTTATTTTTAGTAGTTTAATTGTTTCAGGACCATTTCCTATAATCAGGACTTTTATAACAGGATTGTTTGCTTTCAGCAATGAGACAATCTTCAGCAAAAGGTCAAAATTCTTGTGCTTCATATGCCTGCCTATTGAAATTAAGTCATATTCTACTTCTGTTTTTTTGGCTTTGTCTATTTCTTTTGTATCAATCCAGTTCTCTATTGTTGCTATGTTTCTTCCTCCAATCTTCTTTAAATCATCTGCAACAGGCTTAGAAACACAGATATTATTCTTTGACAGCTTTGCAGCAGCCCTTTCTACAATCTTTCCAAAAAACCCAGTCATCCCAAATCCTGACCAGTATTTGCCCCATATCTCGTGCCAGGTAACAACCAGCGGCTCTCTTTTGAGCAGAGAACAAAGCTTGCACGAAAAGGCAGGGAAATACGGGAAAGCAGTAACATCAATTATATCAAAATCATGCTTCATGAGCTCAAAGAAAAGAGCGAGAGAGTATTTTAGCGGCTCAAATGGTTTTCTTTTCCCTGTAAATTGATATTTTCCCTTATAGCTGGAGACTCCATGGATATAAAATCTTTCAGTTATCTTCTTAGTCTTTGACCCAGGCCACATCTTCACGCCGAAAAGATGGACTTCATGCCCCATAAGCACAAGCTGCTCTGCAAGGCTGAAATTCCTGTACTCAGCTCCGCCTATTGAAAAAGGATAGATGAGGTCATAGACAAGAGCAATTCTCATCTGCCTAATCCCTCTTTTCCACAAGCATCATGCTTATGAAAAATACCGAGAAGACAGTCTGCACACCTATAATGAACACACTGAGGATGAACAGTATCCATGCAGTATTAAGTGTTGTGAAAAGCCTTTGAAAGAACAGGAAAAATCCGGCCAGACCTAAAACAACAAGCCCCAATCCAAGAATTATCCCTCGTTCCAGCGGCACCTTTTTTGCTATAAAATCAATTAGTTTATCCTCTTTCTCAAACCCAGTATGTATCGCGTATATCTTTGAATAAAGCCCAAGGTTCATCAGCTGGTAGCCAAGCACTGAAAATGACGAGCCAAGTAGGGACATGTAAATGCTAACGTCCTGTCCGCTGATAAATAATGTTCCTGCCATCATTGCTCCCAGAATAAAGAAACCGGAAAGCAGCAGTAAGAGACCGGGAATAAAGAAAAGATAGGTCGGGCTGAACATCAGCATGAACCTCAGATGCCTCCAGCCGTCACTAAAACTCTTTAATTTTGATTCGCCAATTCTTGGAGAATAGGTTATCGGGACTTCTGTTATATCAAGGTTATTCTTTGCTGCCTTTATGATCATCTCAGAGGCGAATTCCATGCCTGTTGTCTTAAGGTTAAGGAAGAAGAGATAGTCTTTCCTTATTGCCCTGAATCCTGAATGGGCATCGCTTACTTTTGTCCTGAAAAAAACATTTAATAAAAACGACAGCAATGGGTTTCCTATGTACTTATGATGCCAGGGCATTGCCCCTTTCTTGATATTGCCTTTAAGCCTGCTTCCTATAACAAGATCATGGCCGTAGTCCAGCTGCTCTATAAGCAGAGGTATTTCTGAAAAATCATAGGTGCCGTCAGCATCTCCTATAACAATGTAAGTCCCCTTTGCCTTGTGCATGGCTTCAATAATGGCTATCCCATATCCTTTCTTATTGTGCCTTACAAGCTTCACTCCATGCCTTTTTGCTATTTCAGGGGAGCTGTCTGTTGATGAGTCAGAGACAATAATCTCGTAATCCAGCCTTTCCCTGTCAAGGCTTTTCTTTATCTGCCTGATGCAGCCAGCTAAAGTCCTCTCCTCATCCCTGCAGGGCAGGATAACAGATACATTAACCCCCATAGGCTCCTGGATTACCCCCTAATATATAAATGTTTGAGAAAAAATAAAACAGCTATTTCAGGTCTTTCTTCAGCTTTTCAATAATTTCTACAGGCGTCGGATCCCTGTCATACTCCATTGCCAGATAATAGGCAAAGAAAAGGCCCATCCAGATGCTTGAGAAAAGCCTTGCAAGAAGGGTATTCCCTACAAAATTTACCTCAGCAACAGGGACCTTGTATTCTTTAAGCAGTTTCCTGAATATTCCAATTCTCTTCTTGATTTTTGGGTGGTAGTCATCATAGCTTAATATCAGCGGCTTGAATATCTCCTGGTTGTACTGGTAGGCGCATATCTCATTGTGGTTGAATTCCGGGAGCACATTATAGAAAGCATGTGTCTTTGCGTTCTCATTTATATCCGTCTTCCATTTTTCGGCAATGCAGAAAAATTCCTGGGCAGAATAGATAATCGGGATTTTGTTCCTGTATTTGCCGGCAAGCTCTTTCCCGGTTTTCTCTATACTGCCTGCTGATGATTCAAGCTCGGCTACGCATTTCTTCACCAGCTCCCCCTGGTCTTCTATTATTCCTGAATAGCTAAGCACATTTAATACAGAAATGAAAAGATAAGGAGTAGACAGCCTGGGCTGGATTCCACCGGGAATTGATATGTGGGGATTCTTGTTCAGTTCTGCCAGCTCTTTTAATTTTCCGCCAGAAGATATGCTTATTATATTGCATCCTCGCCTTATGGCTGTCCTGTAGGCAGAGATGGTTTCTTCTGTATTCCCAGAATATGAAATTGCAAAAATAAGGCTTTTCCGTCCTATGAACTTGGGCAGGTTATAATTCTTTACAACATGCACGGGTATTGCGACATCATTCAGATAGGCTTTCAGAAGGTCTCCGGTGTAGCCGCTTCCGCCCATCCCTATAACAACTATACTTTCCACAAATTCTTTCTGGAAATTCATGTCCTCTCCCAGCTTGGCAGCGCTTTCAAGCATTGCCGGGAATTTTCTTAGAACATCAATCATATTTTCTTTATCAGCCATATAACCACCAAATCTGCATTATGTTATAAATTTATTCATATTAAGAAAACTGTGTATTTCATTCTTCAATTCTACAGCATCGCTCTTCACCATGCCTGCAAAATCTTTTCCAGGAGAGCTGAACAGCATTTTGTCGAAAATTGTTTTTATGAAAACATATTCCGGCCTTGCATCCCACTTGCCTCTTATGTCCTGAAGCACAAATGCGTCAACAACAGCGCTCACCCTGCCTTTGTTGAGGGTGACTTCAATCCCGTCAATTTTTTTCTTGACATCCGTCATGTCCCTTATGTCAAGCCAGAGCTGCACTTCAAGCTTGTTTGATTTGACAGGCTTAAAAGGCCTCAGCCTCAGGCTTACCTGCCTGCCTGCCTTGCTTACCTCCTCCTTGTGGTTTATGACATGCTTTGTATATCCCTTTTTCTTGAAAAAAGAATCTATCATGACTACAAGTTCCGGAAAGCTGAATATCCCGGTGTAGCTTGTTGACATGCCCTGCGCAACTGTCTGTATTTCATCCCTTATCATTTTTATTTCTCATATAGGAACCTGTTGAGGTTGAGATAGCTGGAAAGCTCTGTTTTTAGTTCATTTATGACGTGTTTTGACACATTGTCCCAGTAAGCTATCCTTGCTCTTGCAAGGTATTTTTCATATATGACCTTAAAGAGGAAATAGAAGGGCTTTGTGTCCGGGAAAAGGCCGAAATACTCAGTCTGGAGAAAAGCATCGAAAGTTATGGAAAGCCTTCCGTGCCCGGTCTTGACTTTGTTTCCGTCCACCTCAATTTCAGTTTCCTTGTATTCATTCACATAAATCCAGAGCCTTGTCTGCAGCCTGATATAGGAGTCTGTTTTTTTGTAATACTCTGTTTTCAGGTGGAAATACTTTCCCTTTGCAGTCTGGTATTCCTCATCAAACACAATTTTCTTATCAAAGGCTTTTGTCCTGAAGTATTTGTCAATAATCCTGACTAATTCCCTTACGCTGAACAGTCCCTCATAAGTCAGCTGCTCTGCGACAACAGTGCTGTATATTTCAGTCATAGCTTACAACACCTATCATAGTTCTAATATGCATTTGTAGCACTCTCGGCATCAGCTGGTTACGCTCCCCTAAAAAATCAAAGATTTTTGGGGCCCCGAAAAACAAATCGTTTTTCGAGGGGGTTGGCACGCAAAACCCAGTGCTATTCAATTTCATTGAACAGCACGCTGTAAAGTTATTAGTAAGCATTTGTAGCACTCTCCATATCCAGGAATTTTTTGACATCATTCATGAAGTCATATAGGTAATAATCGAGGTAGTCAAAATACTTCAGCAGGACTTCGTGGTAAAGCACTTTATCCACAAGGAATTTTTCAATTTTCTTCAGTCCAGGGGATTTTTCAAAATCACCGTCATAATCAAGTATAAACCCCCCGTTTATTATGATTTTCATCCTCCCTTCTGTGAGATGCATCACTTTGTCGTTTCTCAAAACTTCAACAGGCTTTGCCTCCCATATCCAGACCTCAGGCAGCAGCATAAGCATTGCGTAGAAGCTAATCTTCTTTTTGCCCACCATCTTATGGATCCTGTAAGGTGGGTAGTCCCATATCTTTGTTTCATAGAAGTCAAAATCATGGTCTTTTATCCACTTGGCCATGTATTTATACAGGCCGTCAAAGTCAAAGATTCCCTTGTACTTGATAGTCCTGTGAAACCCGTATTTACTGTAATCTGCAAGTCCCGTGTACATTTCAGTATATAAATAAGTATACTGGTTTATTAAATTTTTCTTTTATAGGGAAATTTAATATTCAAAAATCTCCTGATTTTTGTTTTATATAATTTTTGCTTTATCTTCGTGAATACTAGAATCAATGGTAGGTTGTCCTGCTTCCAAGCTGATATCTTGTCATCTGCCTTATACCGCATCAAGCCTTTAATAAGCCTTGAGGGAAACATATTAAGGACTACATTACTGCGTAAGTAGTCCGAAGAATCAATGATAAGTTGTCCTGCTTCCAAGCTGATATCTTGTCATCTGCCTTATATCCATCTCGCCTTTTTCAGGATGGAGTATGTGCAGGACTTCGTGAGTGAGCACTTCCTGGTATTCGCTTCCCATTAGGGAATCCAGGATTTCTATGTAATTGCTGTGGATGAAAGCCCTGCCGAGGACGCCGTTCCCAAGAGTATTTTGTGAGACCCTCCTGACAATAACGCCTGAAGGTGCAAAAAGACCATAATCTTTTTCTTCCTGCTTCTCGCTTATTGCATATTCAGTCCAGACCGGCTCTCTCTTATCCTGTTTTGTATAAACATAATAAAAGTCTCTGCTTACCTCGTAAAGAAGTATATTGTGCTTTGGATCTGGCAGGTCAACAAGCAGTACTTGCTCTTCAAGTTCCTTTATGCTGATGTTCCTGTTTTCAGGGATAAAAACAAATGCCTTTTTCTCTTCAGTCTGCTTTGCAAGGCTCTCGAGTATTTCATCAAGAGAGAATTTACTTTGTTTGCCTGAAAATACTCTCTCTTTGAGCTTCATTTCACTGGTGGATCATAACCTCTACATCCTTGCCAAAGAGTTCTCTGAGGTTTTCAAAGATAGGCTGCTTTATGAAAACCCTGGTAGGTATGGACTGGTCTGCCAGAGCCTTTTCAAGCTCCTGTATTGAACTTCCACTTATATTCTCCAGCGCACCTTCGGCAGTTATATCTGCTTTTGATATCTGCTTTTCATCAGCATCAAGGTCATGCGTTATGAAAGCGGTTTTTCCCAGGAGCACCACTTCACCAAAAACATCACCGTATTTTACCCTGATAGTGGCTTTCTCTATCTCTCTTCCTCTCTTCCTCTGTATATGCTCAATCAGGAATTTGTGCAGGTCCTTGCTTATCTTCGTGACATTATTAACATCTGTCCTTGTAAGCTTGGAATTGTCATAGTCATCTTTTGCCTTCACGATTTCCTTTATCATCCTGAGGAACTTATGAGGGACTTTCCCAGTGTCTATTATCTCATGCTCAAATGTCCTGAGAACTTCATCTTCCTTGATTTTCTCAACACCCTCAATCCTCAGGATATCCCTTACCAGTGTTATTGTGTTCTCATATGTGGTAACAAGGGACTCTTCTTCCTTTATTTTGTCAATCTGCTTGAACAGCCTCTTGATTCTTTTCAGGAATTTATCTGCATCGCCAAGAAGCTCATCAACCTCTTTTCCGGTAAGCTCTTTCTTTGTCTGGTGCTCAAGCTCTTTCCTGACTTTTATGTTGTTTTCAAGTATCTTGATATACTCTTCCTCCAGAAGCTTTTCTTTTTTCACGAAAATTTCTCTCATCAGATCCGGAGTTTCCTTTGGAGTCGGAGGAGACACTCCATAAAGCATCAGAGCAGCCTGCGATGGGGTCAGGATAGCATAGAAAGTATCCTCCATGCCGATAGAACTCAGCTTGTACTTTACCCTTGAGACCAGCTGCTCTCCTGAACTCATGAAAAGGTCAATTGCTTCAGGGCTTGGCTTTACTTTTCCCATCTGCAGAAGCTGCTTCCACGGCATGAATATTCCCCTGTCATAGAATGGGATGCCATCCCTCAGGAAAGTGAATATGATTGGATTGGCCTCTTTTATGTTGTCCCAGAAGTCTGTCAGTATATAGACCTGGATGTTCAGCTTGTTCTTAATCCTTGTAAGCTCACCTGCCTCGAGCCCCATCCCTATAATGATGGCCCTCAGCTTGTCCTTAAGCTCCACTCTTGTCATTTTCTTGACATCAGTGTCATCTATCACAACAAATACATCGATGTCAGAATCAGGCTTTGCTTTGCCCTGGACAAGGCTTCCTGCAAGAACATAGGTTACAATATATTTTTCAAACTTCTTCAGCACCATCTGCTTGTGTATTTCTGCTATCTTAATTGCTGCAAGCATCCCTGTATCATATACTATCCCCCCTGAAGCTATTTTGCCCAGAACTTCATATTTTGCATCATAGCAGCTCTGCCACACATCACTCAGGATAAGGGTTTCAGGAATCATTGAGGGGTTGATATCTTTTGCAATCTTTTCGATTATCTGGCTGAGCTTGCTTTTCAGTTCATATTTTGACATTTTTTTGCTGTCAGAATCATCCACAAGCACCATAACAGAAATCTCGCTCTCCTCGGCAGCTGGCTGATGCGGCACTGGCACAGCCTTGTTCATAGGAACAGGTGATAATCCGGACAGCATGCCAGGCAGAGCTGGCTGAGGAAACTTCTGCTTTGGCTGGGGAGGCAGCAGGCTTATCCCCATTATGTATTTGTCAAATTTTGCAATTACTTCTTTCTTAAACCTGTCAACTTCTTTTTTTATCTTCTCAAGCTTCTCTTTTGCTTCCTTGCTCAGATTTGGTATTTTATCCAGATTGAATTCGTCATTTTCCTCTTCTTTGACCTTTTCCTGTTCTTTTTTTCCTTTTGCTGCCATAAGCTCACCTTGTGAAAGTTACTATTTATTCAAGGTAGCCGGACTCAATATATAAATAAAATTGTAGTTTAGCCTATAGAAGTGTGACATAAATGACAATTGGAAGTACAGGTATAAGAATAAAACGCCTGTTAAGCTGTTTTTGGATTGTTTGAAGGAGCATGGGTTTGGTTATACGGTTAGGCATACATACAAGTATTTAAAAAATAGAGAAGGTATTTTGGTATAAAATCTATGGGATTCCTGTTCCATCTATGAATCTATCCAAACTACTATAAGAAACTGGTATTTCTGGGCCTTCAAATATATATTCATACATTATTTCGTATCCTGAAGGAATATTAATAAATGTATTAGATTCTGTTATTTGAGTTTCTCTTGGAATACCAAGAAAAACTATTGCCCCTCTATTATCATATGCCCAACTACAATTTTCAAATGAGTTATTATCTAGATATGGTGAGCCTCTACTTATATTAACACAACTACTTGAATTTGGTCCTAAGGTATTATCAATTAAATTAACTGTGCTGCCATTTAAGGCAATTAACTCGTGCCCTTTATCATGTTCATTGTAAATACTATTACCTATAATATCTCCTTCCAAAACATCATATAAACAAAGTGCACATTCACCAACATTTCTTAGTGTACTATAACTTATCTCACCTCTCTTTTCAAAATTAAGATACCTATAGTATTCTATTGTTGCATGTGAGATAGTGCCTTGAACAAAAGTAAAAAAATTCCAATCATAAATCATAGGATTTTCAGAAGCTGAAGTGATTAAAACTTGGTTTTCTTCCGTACCACTACAATCAAGATTACCTAATATCTGGATAGACACATGGTTCTTTTCATCTCTAAATGGTTCCCCTTTATGAACACCATCAAGATTTTCATATTCGTTGTTTATTCCAGATCTTTCATATGCTTCACCGTAATGTGCATATAAATCATGGACATCATTATTCGCATCAACATAAACCTGCGGGCTATCCACGCAGGTAACGTTCTGTGCATTGACATCCCCTATAACATACACATTTCCGCTTAGCTCTAAATCTCTTGAAAAATTCTGTCCTGCTTCCCCATACCAGAAATAGTTGATTAATTTCTCTTCTCCCTGTATCATCATGGGAATAGGCTCTGCTAATGTGATATTTGTAGGCACCCTGACACCCTGTACTTCCTGGTAAACCGGCTCAGGCGTGGCTGTAGGCGTATTTGTAGGGATTGTAGTTGGAGTGTATGTAGCTGTAATTGCCGGCCTGTCTGTTTGAGTTATGTTCGGACTGGCCTGCGCCTGGCCAGAACATGCTGAGGTAACTAATAGTGATAACCCGGCTCCAAATAATAGCGTTTTTTGAATAATTTTTGTTAAGCTCATAGTGAGAAGTGTTAAAAAGTTATATTTAAAGGTAACTAGGCCACTGCAATATTGAGCTTGCTCATCTTCCTGTATAATGTTCTCTTTCCGACATCAATCGCAGCAGCTGTCCTCTGCACATTGTATTCATTGTTTTTCAGGGCCTTCTCCAGGTATTCTTTTTCAAAAACTTCAACTGCGTCTTCATAGGAGTGGTGGCCTATATGCTCTGCAATAATCTGGGAGATGTCATCAAGGTTTGAGTAGATCCTCTTTATCTTGGACTCATCAAAGCCTGAAAGAGTGCCTTCAAGAATCTGGTGTATGTTTTCTTTCATGTACTCTGCAGGCTTTACAAGCTCCCTTCTGTGGCTCTCCGTGTCTATGTCAAGCTCTGTTATTATCCTGTGGATATGCCTCCTGTGGAGCTGGGCTTTTTTTGCAGCCAGGCTTATGTTTCCAAGGCTCAGCACGAGAAGGTCATTGAAATAATTTTTCAGGAATTCTTTCCTGGCCTCTTTAAATGTTTTTGAGAAGTCTATGGTAAACAGGAGCCTGAACTCGAGATTGGTTGCTATATCCTCCTTAATCTCCTTTGCCTCTTTGCCTCTGCTTACGTGCCTGTTTATTGCACTGTCAACGAGCGTGGATATTGTCTCCATAAGATAAGGTAGAAAATCATGGTTTATATTACTTGTGCTCTCAGGTCAAAAGAAGTCACCTTTTTCACATCAACTTCAATTTCTTCTCCAATATTGAAATGCCCCTCTACAATTACAGGCTTATATGCATAATTTCTTCCTACAAGGCTTCCCTCCTTGCCCTGCTCATCTATGATTATCTCCCCTCTCCAGCCAATCCATTTCCTGTTGTTTTCCCTTGCTATCCTGTGGTAGAGCTTTGTGAGTTCAATGCTCCTGTTTTTTATTTCAAGAGTTGGCAGCTGTTTTTTCTTGGCAGCCACTGTCCCGGGCCTTGCCCAGAATCTTGAAATATTCATCACATCCGGCCTTGTTTTCTCAAGTATTCTAAGCGTCTCCAGAAAATCTTCCCTAGTTTCCCCGGGGTAGCCGACAATTATGTCAGTTGCAATTGTTATGTCAGGATGGACTGCCCTGAATTTCTCTATTATCTTCACAAATGTTTCTGCCGTGTAATTCCTCTTCATTTTTTTAAGGACATTGTCTGAGCCTGCCTGTAGTGGGATATGCAGGAATTTGAACATCCTTTTGTCTTTAAAGACCTCAATCAGCTCATCCAGGTAATCCGGCAGGAAGTCAGGGTTGCCCATCCCCAGCCTCACTTTGAACCCCCTCTTCATCTCAAATATCTTCTTCAAGAGAGCTACTATAGTTGTTCCTATGTCATAGCCGTAGCATGCAGTATCCTGGCTTGTAAGCCAGATTTCTTTAGCCCCGTCATTCAGGGCATTTCTTATATGGCTGACTATCTCTTCAGGCTGGTAAGATACAAGATGCCCCCTTGAGAACTTGGTGGCGCAGAAATTGCAGCTTCCGAGGCAGCCTTCATTTATTGGCACAATCTCAACAATGCTGTTCTTCCTGACTTTTGGGATATTGAGCCTTCCTGTACTTTCTTTTTTGAAGAGCTGGACTGTATTGCCCGACAAAGTCTCATCCACAACTTCAACCACCGAATTTATCTGGTTGCTTCCGATTACAGAGAATCTCTCGAATTTGGATTTGTCGCGCTCTGCCTGCGGCACGCAGCCTGCAAGAATCTTTGTTTTCTTTATGTTTTTGAGATCCCTCCAGAACTTGTTTTCTGCCTTATTTTTTACAGTGCAGCTGTTTATTATCACAACATCAGCATCGCCTTCAGAATCAACCAGCCTGTATCTTTGCGATTTGACCAGCAGGCCAGCCATATTCTCTGAGTCTGCCTGGTTAAAAGAGCATCCGTATGTCTTGATGAAGATTTTTTTCATTTTCCCTGAAAAATAAATGCGGGTGAGGGGATTCGAGCCCCCGACCTCAGGATTTCTAGCGCGCATGAAATATCATCGCCTAACGGCTCATCACTCATAAGCATATGAGTCCTGCGCTATAGACCAAGCTAAGCTACACCCGCTTAGTCCAGAAAGAATTCTATGAGTTTTATAAAAGTATTGCTATATACTCTCAATAATTTTGTTTTTTACTGCTATCATCTCATCTTCACTATAGTCCTTCTTTGGCCAGTGCTTTAACCCGTCATTTTCAAATCTTGGGATTATATGGAAGTGTGTATGGAAAACAACCTGTCCGGCAACAGGTCCCGTGTTCGCAATGAAATTAAATCCTTCTGCACTTACTGCCTTCATCACAGCCGCGCTTATTTTCTTTGCTGCCTTCATCACAGCCGCCAGATCCTTATTATTGTCCTCCAGCATGTCCTTTGAATGCTTCTTTGGCACTATCAGGGTATGCCCTTTATTTGCAGGCGCAATATCCAGGAAGGCCATAACATCCTTATCCTCATATACTTTTAATGTAGGTATTTTGCCTGCTATTATCTTACAAAATATACAATTTTCATCCATTTTACATTCACCTTTTGATGCTTAATTTTGCTTTGTATTTAAACCTTTTTTCTAAGCGCAGTATTTTGTCTCAAAAATGTCTTATTTTTGTCTTTTTTTGTATCTTTCTCGTCTCAAAATTAAATTTGAGACACCCCTTCATTTCCTGTGGAACTTTGGCTGTTTTTTGAGTCTCAATCAGGTCTCAAAAAATTCTGAGAAGGTATCAGTTTTGTCTCATCCATCACATAAAAATTTATATACTAGTTAATGATTTTTCATTTTCATGTTCGGGGGCGATAGTGATAGAAATAGCATTGCGAAAGCTTTTTCCAAGATAACCGGAGATGTAGCGAAGCTCAGTGAAGAGCTAAACAGGCTTAAGCAGGACCACAGTAAACTTCTGGAAGAAAATATGGCCCTAAAAAAGCAGATTTCAGCCAATTCTTTTTCTTTTGACAGAGAGATGATAGGCAGCATTGTTAAAGAAACCCTAAAGCATGCGCCGAGCAGCAATAGCCTGATGAAAAAATTCAACAAGAAAAGAAAAAGCATCCTGACTGTAAGGATAAGCAACCTTGCAATGCACCAGAACCTTACTCTCCCGGAGATAAAAGAGATTGTAGTTGACCAGGAAGCATTATGCTCAAAAGCAACTTTCTACAGGTATGTTGACAGGATGAAATCAAGAGGCATGCTTGACTTTGTCAAGATAAATGAAATGGACATTGTTGTCAAGGCCTAAGTAAATATTAAGAAAATAAATTAATAATACTCTTCATTGAAGTCAAACTCTATATCAACAAGGTTGTCTACAGGAATCTCGTTTTCTCTCTTCACTGCATTTGACCTTCTGAAATAATAGACTTCATACAGGAACTCCTCTCCGATTTCTTTCAGACCGAGCCTTTCTTCTATCTGCTCAATAACCTTCTTTTCCTGGACAACATATTTTTCGTGTATCACTATGTCCACTCTTACATGGGGATCAAATTTCACGTAAAGGAAATTCTTTATGTTTTCGTCATCTATTGTGAAAGTCCATTTCTCCAGGAATTCCTCCTTGTAGACACGCTTAAGCATTATTCCCTGGCGGCTTCTGAAAAGCGACGTATCTCTCTTAAGCCTGTTTATGAGCTTGAGGGCCTGCTTCCTGTCTTCTATAAAATGCTCGGATATAAGGTTGGACGAATCTCCGTCAATCCTTGTCTTGAAAACTTCCCACCCGTTATTCCTTTTTCTGGCCTCTATCTTGATTTTATGCTTCTTCGTCTCGTTTTCAAACACAATAATATCATTAGATTCAGCAATTTTTTTCCATGTCATGAATTAGCCCTCCACACAATTCCTCTTTTAAATAGTTAATATGAATTTAAATCTTTTCCTTTAGTTCTCTCTTTCACATCGATAGCTTTTTAAAGACCTGTTTTTTCTGCTATAGGATATGGCAAAATTAAGAAAATTTGTCTGCTACAGGAAGCTTGAAAGGCCTAATACAAGGAAATCCAAGTACAGAAAGAAATCTTTCGTGAGGGGAGCGCCTATGTGCAGGATAGTCAAGTTCAATGTAGGAAACCTTACAAAGGAATTTCCCTACAGGGTTGACCTTTGCACAAAAGACAATATGCAGATAAGGGACAATGCCATAGAATCAGCCCGTCTTGTTGCAAACAGGACACTTGAAAAGGTTCTTGGGAAATCAGGCTTCAGGCTTCAGGTAAGGGTTTATCCCCACCATGTCCTGAGGGAGCACGCACTGGCATCTGGGGCAGGAGCTGACAGGTTTAGCTCAGGTATGGCGCATTCATTTGGAAAACCAGTGGGGAATGCCGCACAGCTAAGAACAGGACAGGCAATACTTTCAGCATATATCAATGAGAATAACCTTGATCTGGCAAGGACCGCATTCAAAAAGTCTATTCACAAGCTGCCATGCAGGGGTACAATAAAAGTCATCAAGCTTTAGATTTGATTATAAGTTCTTTTCTTATTGTTTCGATATCTTTTATATCAGGATATTTATCTTTGATTTCCTCTATTATCTTCCTGTCTGCAATATCAGTCTTGCTCATGTACAGCAGGATTTCTTTGCCGGTCTTTTTTAATTTACTAAGCAGTTTCTCCTGTTCATCAAGAGGAGTTTCCAGCCTAGGGTCAAACACATAGATAACTAAATCTGCCAGGTATTTCAGCGCAAGATAAGCCTGCATCTCTATATAATTCATCTTGTCAACCCTGTTTAAAGTGCCGGGAGTATCTATTATCTGGACAGAAATTCCTGGTTCTCGTATATAGCCAAGATTGAGTTTCTTTGTCGTGAAGGCATACGCCTTTATTTCAGGAGTTGCAGTTGTCAGTTTGCTGAGGAGAGTGGATTTGCCTGCATTCGGGAAGCCAAAAAGGCAGACAGTGAACATTGAGGTTTTCACTGCAGGATAGCCTTTCATTGTTTTTCTTGCTTCTTCCAGATAATTAAGATTGGTCTTTATCTGTTTCAGCACGCTGGAAACCCTTCCATAGTATTCCCTTCTCAGCCTGTTCATTACCCCGAAATCATTTGTCCTGTTTATCTTGTGCATATATGATTTTGATAGCTCAGATACCTTATCGACAGCCCATTTTACAGCGCCAAGGGATTTCTTCAAATCACTGTAATCAAGAGTCAGCTTTATGAGCTCATTATAGAATGGGTCAAGCCTGTCAATGCTGGGGAATGAAGTCAGGATAGCCTGCAGATGCTCACTGAGCACAGATCTTATAACTTCCAGCTTTGCAGTCTCAAGCTTCTTTGACTTTGCAAGCCTGTCGCTTCCTTTTGCCCTCTGCCTCAATTCATTTGCAGCAGCAGTTGCCCTTCTGAAAGCCACATCAAGATAAAAATCAGCAGCTTCTATTTTCTTGAGATCCTGGAAATTCATGTATAGTGGAGATTGCGGTTAGTTTATATGTTTTTAGTTAAATTTTATATATAAGAATTTATGACCATCGGGGATGGATACGTTTTATGACAAAATAGACACTGTAAGGACGTATATTGAAATAGACCCTGAAGAGAGATTTGTCGATTATGTTAAGCTTGGAACAGGAGATACAAAGATCCCTGCGTTCGATGAAAAAGCGCATCTGAAGCCTGAATTCACAGGGTTCGTAAGCATTAGGGGCCATCATGGACTTATTGAGATAAGTGATTATGTCAGCGCCTGCAGGGATACAATCACGATGTGGGAGATTCTGGGAAAAAGCATGGTTCTGCAGCCCAGAATAATAGAGGGGGATTATATGTACATCGAAAACGGCATAGGCAAGTATATGCAGGTTCCTTTGGAAATTAAGCAGAACAGAGCATCTGCAAGCAGCATATATGTTCAGGACAACTGTATTGTGACTGAAGACTATTTTTCTGAGATAGACAGAGAAGCAGGCATGAGAATAGGCGGGAACGATCTGCCGCTGAAATTTGGACTCAGGGAATATCTCTTTAATCTTGGAAGGTGGCACATTAATGCGAAAATAACGACTTATAATCCTCCCTACGGTGGGCCGGAGAATTCTGTCTGGATTGATTTTTCACTGCCTGAGATTAAAAATGGCAGGCACATATGCCAGAGGGAAAACCATCACATAATAAGCCTGATGGAATCAGGAGGAGATAGTAATTATAATGCCATACTTGATGAGATGGAGGCATTAGGCAGCTCTATGTTCAGCAGCATGGAGAATATAATAAAAGCTCTGGGCACAATAAGAATCTACCAAGATTCCAGGATTTATGATGAGGCATGCCAGGAAAAAAACGGGCTTACAAATGTTCCGCTGATGCCTCCAACAGAAGAATTCCTTTCCATGACTTTCGAGGACGCAATATCTTTTTTTAAGGATACTTTTATATAACCGGGTATTCTGGCTTAATTTATGAAACTTTATATTGTTACCACGAACAAACATAAGGTACAGGAAGCAAAGGATGTTTTTTCTGAATTCGGGATTGAAGTCGAGCAGATAAATGAGGAGAAATACGAGCCGAAGGAGTTTGATTTAAAGAAGACAGCAGAATACAATGCAGACATATTTTATAAAAAATACAAAAAGCCGATTATAGTTGATGACACCGGGGTTTTCTTCAAAGCATACAAAGAATTCCCGGGTAACCACCCCAAGCTTATGTTTGAGACTCTTGGGTATAAAGGCCTTCTTAAATTACTGGAGCATGAAGCCAGAGAGGTTCAGTTCAGGACAGTTATTGGCTATTGCGATGCAAATGGGGTAAGGACATTTGAAGGAGTGCTTGACTGCACTGCAGACACAGAAGTCCATGACATGGATAAAGATGTTCTGCCCTATGAGAGAATCCTTCTTGTTGATGGAACACCGATATCATCAATGTCAAGGGCAGACAAGAATAAAATATCACACAGGGCAAAAGCGTTCAGGAAGACTGCTGGGTGGCTGAGAGCCAACGAAAATGATAGAAAGGGCAAGGTGCGCTTTTCCCGCTGAATCTGCTATTCTCGGAAAACAAAAAATTTAAATAGTATATTAAGAGATATAAGATAAAAAAGAGGTTGGTGAAATGCATAAGATGCGCAAAGGGTCCTTAGATCTTTCAATTAATTCAATCGTGGTTCTTATTCTGGCAGTTACCCTGCTTAGCCTGGGCCTGACTTTTATCAACAGGAGCTTTGGCGGAGCAACAGAGCAGCTTGAGAAATCCCTACAGGGGATAAGCGAGGACAGGAAGACACAGTTAAGGGAGAAATGTGTTGACGACCTGTGCCTTGAAACAACATCAATAGTCCTGCCAAGAAACAAGAAAGAGACGATACTTATGGTTCTGAATAACAAGCTTGACTGCGATGTTGATGCTGAGATAGTCATTAATACAAACAACTGCCAGATAATAGGGAATACAAGGCCAAGTGCCAGCGAGTGCAGCGCAGTTGTTCTGAGCACATTTGAAGAACAGAGAGTAGGCTCAAAACAAAAAGAAATAGTTCCCCTTGAGATAAATCCTAAAAATAATGCAGAGACTACAACATACAGATATGAAATAGGCGTTGAAGGGTCATGCTCAAGATCGTCAGAAAACAGGATGGCAGGCACAGAATACCTGGATGTGATTGTTGAATGAAAAAAATGAAAAAGCGCCTGACGCAGGCAGAGGAGTTTGACATACTAAAGCTGGTTCTTGACAAGATATTGTGGTTTGGCTTTGCAGTCATGGGCTATGGGTTCTATCTTTCAGTAGTTTCCCTTGAAATGGCCCGAGGCATGTCATTTGTACTGGGGGGAGCTGTGGTGCTGGTCCTGTTCATGTTCCTTTTAATCAAGGAATATGAGGTAGTAAAGTGATGGATAAGAAGGGATTTGAGCTCTCAGCGACTTTCCTTGTCGGTCTTATTTTAGGTATAATCCTCTTCAGCCTTGGCATGATTTTCGTCTTTAGGCTTCTCGGAGGTGTTGATGACATACAGGTTGCCGGTCTTCCAGGCTATTTTGAAACAGAGGCAGAAAACTGCGTTGAGAGGAATGAGATGGTCTGCGTGCCGAAAATAAAAGCAGACCTCCAGACCACAAAATCAGAATCTTTCGGAGTGATTGTAAACAATATATACGGTTCTGCAAGGAAATTTAAGCTGCACGTAAGGTTCAGGGGAGGCATTACAGAGCAGGGAGAGGAGATAAACTCTGTAGATATAAGCCAATGGACTTTTACTGATTTCAGTGAGGTTTTTCTTGAAAACAACAACTATAAGATTGTAGAAGTGCCAATGAGGCCTCCAAGAGGCACTCTGCCTGGGGATTATATATTTAATGTTGATGTCTGCTTCAATGCCAATGACAATCTATCCGGAAAATGCAGTGCAGGCTATCCTTCCCTTTACGGATTGACGCATCAGGTAACAATAACAGTGATATAAGGATTATTTCTTCAGCTTGTATAGCTGATAAATGCTTAAACCAAGCAGGCTGATGCTTAGCAGCTGCACGAGGCTTAATCCAAGAACATCTACATAAAGCGGAGCCCGGAAGAATTCAGTTATAAGCCTGAGGATGCTGTATCCTGCAATGAAAGACCATATCAGGAAGCCATGCTTTCTTTTTCTTCTGTTAAGGTAAAGCATCATGCCGAACAGGACCAGCATTGAGAAGGATTCATACAATTGCGCAGGATGCCTGCATACATCATCAATTTTTTGGTAGACAACACACCATGGCAGATTTGTTGCTGTGCCTATGTGCTCAGAATTCATAAAATTGGCTATCCTTCCAAAAACCAGTATAAGCGGGAATGGAACAGAAAGGGTATCAAGGATATGCATCATGCTTACTTTATGCTTTTTGCAGTAGAAATAAACAGCAAGCACACCTCCCAGGATGCCGCCATGAAAAGCCAGCCCACCATTCCATATGGCAAATACTCCAAGCAGGTTATTTGCATAAAGAGGAAAGTCAGTAATGACATGCACCAGCCTTGCGCCTATAAGCCCGAACACCAGCATGTAGATGATTACGTCAACTGCCTTGTCTTTGTTGAGGTTCTTTATCTTATGTGCGTTCTTAGATAATATATAAGTAAGCAGGATAAAGCCTAAGGCGTAGACTATACCGTAAAATCTTATTGAGAACGGACCAACAGAAACAAGATCCGGGTTTATATTATTTATGAACATTTTTACCTGTGAATCAATCTCAATATTTATATCTTTCCAGGATATGGTATTACTGTCGAGTTACCAAAGTTACCACAATCTTTTTATATTAGCTATTATTCAACAGTTTAACTAGTAGTCATATCTTAAGGGGGAGAAAACTATGAATAAAAACGCAATTGTTATGTTAGCACTTGTCATGGTGCTGGTATTAAGTGCATGCACGACATATCAGTATAATGTAAACCAGACAGAAGAAGCTACAGGAGAAGTAGAGATTAATGAATCCGCAGGCGAAGTCATAGAGACCACGCCGGTAGTTGAAGATACAGGAGAAACAGCTGATATTACAGTAACAGAAGGCGAGGTAGTAGACCTTAAGCCAGCAGTCTGGGATCCTGACGATGATCTTGTGGAGGTAAGTTTCACAAGTCCATTTGATGCAAACGGCGAATGGGAAACAGAAGCCGGGGATGCAGGATTCTATTCATCAATTGTAACTGCAACAGATAACAAAGGCTCACTTGTTACTATGCAGGTGACAATAAGGGTTCTCCCATTGAACACACCTCCAACCATAGCAGCTCCTGATGTCCAGGAATTCAACGAAGGGGATTTTATAGCACTTGAAGTTGATGCTGTTGACAGAGAGGGAGACGAGGTTGTAGTTACATATTCCGGCTGGATGAGAGCAAGGAGATACCAGTCAACATTTGATGATGCCGGAGAGCACAAAGTCACAATAAAGGCAGATGACGGCTTTAACATTGTTACAAAGGAGATTACAGTCATTGTTAAGGATGTCAACAGAAAGCCAGTATTATCCTTTATAGGCCTTGGCGGGGATGACTCAGTCACAGCCACAGAAGGTGACCTTATTGAGATAACAGTTGAAGCAAGCGACCCAGACGGAGATCCTCTTACAGTAGGCTTCTCACAGCCAATGGACGCAAATGGCAGATGGCAGACAAAAAGAGGGGACGCCGGAGAATACACTGTTTTAGTAACAGTCAGCGATGGCACAACTGAACTGACAAAGGAAGTCTCAGTTACAGTCCTTAAGAAAAACGAAGCCCCTGTAATCGAATCATTCACAGTTTCACCAGAGGAAGTCGTGCTTAAGAAACCAGGCGACCAGGTTACAATAAAACTAACCTTGGTTGCATCTGACTCAGACGGAGACGAGCTTACAGTTACCTACTCAAGTTACATGACCTCAGATGAGAAAACAGTAACCTACGGAGAGAAAGGCGGTGTAAAGACAGTTACTGTAACAGTCAGTGATGGTGAAGAATCAGACACAGCAGAGCTGAGCTTCAACATGAACAACTGGCCATGCTTTGACTGCCAGTAAATTTAATTTATTTTTTATTACCTTTTTTCTTATTGTCCTATAATCCAAAGAAAGTTTTAATTTAGTGAGAACTACGTTCTCACACTCTCCTTAATCGTTGGGGAGCGCGGGGGGATATCCCCTCACCACAATAAAAAGCAATGAGTGATAATATTCTAACTTGTTAATTCTACAATTCGTCCAGCCGCATCTGCTTTGACTTTATCAGTCTGTCAACTTCTTCGACTTCATCCCTAAGTATGTCTTTCTCTTTTGTTTTTCTTGATTCTATTATTATCTTCTCTGAAATGTCATCATCCTGCTCCAGCCTGAATTGTATCTCTCTGCTCCTGCTGATGACCTCTTTAGGCATGCCTGCGAGCTTTGCAACGTGGATGCCGTAGCTCTTGTCGGTTCCTCCCTCAATTATCTTTCTCAGGAAGAGTATCTTGTCCTCTTTCTCCTCAACTGCAATGTTGTAATTTTTTACTCCGCTGAGCTCTTTTTCCAGGTTGTTCAGCACATGGTAATGCGTTGCAAACAGCGTTTTTGCCTTTATTTTCTTTGTTATATATTCAGCGACTGACCACGCAATCGCGACTCCGTCATAAGTGCTTGTTCCTCTCCCGATTTCATCCAAGAGTATCAGCGATCTTTCTGTTGCGCTGTTTAATATCTGGGCAGTATCGGACATCTCTACCATGAACGTGCTCTGTCCTTTTGAGATGTCATCACTGGCACCTGTCCTGAAAAATATCTTGTCAATTATCCCGATTTCAGCGTTTTTTGCGGGCACAAAGCAACCGGCCTGCGCCATTATTATATTGAGAGCGGCCTGTTTAAGATAAATAGATTTTCCTGCCATGTTGGGACCTGTTATTATCATTGTCCTGTTCTTCTCGCCTATAAGAACATCATTTGCAACAAAGTCAGTGAGCTGCTCTATGACGGGATGCCTGCTTTCCTCCAGTACCAGCTTATACTCTTCATCGACACTTGGTTTTCTGTAGTTGTTAATTATAGAAACTTTGGCAAAAGAGCACAGCATGTCAACATATGCTATTTTTTCAGCAGCATCCTGTATCTTTTTCGTCTCTTTTTTTATCTCTCCCTCTATCTCCCCAAACAAGTTCTGTTCCAAAACTATTCTTTTTTCCTCGGATGTAAGGATATCCTCCTCAAGCTTTTTCAGCTCTTCTGTTATAAATCTCTCGCTGCTGACAAGAGTCTGTTTCTTTATGTAATTATCGGGCACGAGATTCAGGTTTGTTTTTGTAACGTCAATATAATACCCGAAGATTTTGTTGTATCTTATCTTTAGGGATTTTATGCCTGTGCTTTCCCTCTCTTTGTCTTCAATCTGGCTGATAAGCTTTTTTCCCTCCCGGGAGATTTTCCTGAGCCTGTCAAGCTCTTCATTATATCCTTCCCTGATGAACCCGCCGTTCAGCGTATTGGCAGGCGCATCATCAGATATGGCCTCATCTATAAGTTCCGCCACATGGCTTAAACTCTCAAATTCTGAAAGCTTTGAAAGAAGATCTGCATCAGTTTCAGCAAGATATTTTTTTATTTGTGGGATTAATTCAAGAGAACCCTGCAGCGACACAAGATCCCTTGGATTTGAATTGCCGTAATTTATCCTTGAAATGAGGCGCTCAATATCTGATACATTCTTCAGCAGATCCCTTGTTTCCTCAAGCACAAAGTTCTTTTTTATCAGCTCTTCCACAGAACTTAGTCTTTGGTTTATCTCCTTTAGGTCCCTTAGAGGCTGAAGCAGGGATTTTTTCAGCAGTCTCAATCCCATTGGTGTAAGAGTCTTATCAAGCACTTTCAGCAGTGAAGGCTTCTCTCTGCTGTTTATTATCTCAAGATTATTTGCAGTTGTGCTGTCAAAAGCAAGAAACTCAGAGTCTGAGTAGTATTTTAGGGTGTTTATGTGTGATAATGAACTTTTCTGCATATCCTGGAGATAAGAAAGCATTGCTCCTGCAGAGGATACAGCATTTTCTTTTCTCTTGAGCCCGAAACCATCAAGCGACATAACTCCGAAATGCTTCTTGAGGCAGGCCCTTGCATTATCAAAATAGAACTCAACATCGTTCCTGAACGTCAGATAGAACTTTTTCCCCCGGAATTGCTCCTCTGTCCTGCTCCCTTCCATGCTCATGGGAAGTATGACCTCTTTTGGCTCATAGATTACCAGCTCAGCTATTGCCTTTTCCATACTTTCTGACTCAGTGGCAAAAAACTCTCCTGTAGATGCATCCACAAAAGATAATCCTATTTTCTCGCCCTTGTATATTGAAGCGATAAAATTGTTTTCCTTGTCAAGCATCTTTTCTTCTATAACTGTTCCTGGGGTAACTACTCTTATGACTCCCCTTTTTACAACGCCTTTTGCATCTTTTGGATTTTCCAGCTGCTCAACTATTACAACCTTATGACCATGCTTTATCATCTTTGACAGGTAGGAATCAAGCGCGTGATATGGAATTCCGGCCAGAGGGATTGCCTGCGAATTCTTCATGCCTCTCCTTGTCAGGGCTATATCAAGGGTCTTTGAGGTTATTTTTGCGTCCTCAAAAAATGTTTCGTAGAAATCGCCCATCCTGAAAAAGACGATGCAGTCCTTATACTGCCCCTTTATCTCCATATACTGCTTCATAGCAGGCGTTAATTTTTCCATTTACCCCACTGGAAAGGAGAAAAGTTGGAGCTATTTAAAAAAGTATACACTTGGCTGTATCATGGCAAAAACCAAGGTTTAGGGATTAAATTTATATATTTCTACTTAGTTATGCTTAGTTTATGGATTCAAGGAAAATACAAAGGTCAGGCACAACCTATTACCTTTATTTGCCGGCATCATGGTGCAGAGAGCACAAGATAACCACGGACTCTATCGTGTACTTGGATAAATCTTCAAGGGGAGACCTTGTTGTAAAGCCAAAAAAATCAGAAAGCAACCTTTCCTCTCTCAGCATAGAGCTTGCTGACAGCACTCCTGAGGTCATAAACAAGATGATTATTGCCTCGTATATCAATCCTGTTAAAGAGTTTACTATCTCCCTGAAAGACAGCATAAGCGCTGACCAGATACTCCAGCACAAGCAGCTTCTTGGCGGGCTTGAGCTCGTTGATTTTGAGGAGTCACAGATAACATGCAGGACATCCCTTGCACTCAGCGACCCGGACAGCCTTCTCAGGGGAGTCATAAAGAAGGTCCTGAGCATAGCAAAGCTGATGAAAAAAGACAGTGGCCATGAGCTAATCAAAAGATATGAGGAAGAAGTTGACAAGAGCAATCTTCTCATACACAAGGCAATAATAACAACACTGATGTACAGGCATGAGTCAAAGCTGAGGCATATAGACCTCTTTTATATAGGCAGGCTTTCAAGGCTTGCAGAGCAGATTGCGGATATACTGATAAGCCTGGGAGATAACAAAAAGCTGGTGGATACAATAGAAAGGATGTCTGAAATGCTGCTTTTTACCCTTGATAATCTGAAGCAGCAGAATGTGATAAGATTTATTAAGGAAGCAGAGAAGCTTGATAGAGTAGAAGTGAAGAGTCTTGAGACGTACAAAGAAAAAAGGATTTATTCTCTCTTTGCGCACATTGCAGAAGTCCTCTGCAACTGGCTTATAACGAAGAAGACAGAAGAGAAAGACTTATATTAGGTAAACTAAGTAGATTAACTTTTTAATATGTATGGAATTTCGAGGACAGGTCAGAAAGAAAAAAATGGAACACAGTGAAGAAGAAACCAAGGAAACTGATAATTTTGCACTGCAGGTTAAAAAGATAGAAGAAGAGGCAGAAAAAATTATCGCGGATGCGAACCGGGAAAAGGAAGAGATTATTTCTGAGGCAAAGACAAAATCTGTTTCTCTTTTGGCTGAAAAGCAAAGAAAGCTTGAAGGGGAGAAAGAAGAGATAGTAAAGAAAGAAAAGCAAAAAATTTCAAAGGAAAAAGATAAGATACTGGCCAAGGGGAAGGAAGACCTTGAGGCATTTGAAAAAAAAGCCTCAAAAAATGTTGCCAAGGCAGCTGAACTTGTTCTAAAAAAGCTCGATGAGAAAATAGGGGAATTATAAATGATGAAAGCAAAAGACATGAACAAGGTTACAGTATTCGGCCCGAAGAGCTATATGAAGGAGATCATAGAAACCCTCTATAATCTGAACGTCGTCCATATAGAAGATTATACAAAAAAGACAGAAGAGGATTATTTTGAGATAGGAGAGCCTTATGCAGAGAATGAAAAGTATGCAGATATCCTTATTAAGCTTAGGACCATGATATCAAAGCTTGGGCTCAGGAAATCAGGAAAAAACCCAAGCAAGATTTCCATAAAGGAAATTGAGTCAAAAACCAATGAGCTTTATGACAGAATCACCGCACTCCTCAGGAAGGAGGAGTATTTTTCAGATATAAAACGGGCATATGAAAAAAAGAAAGTGGAGGAAGCTGTTTCGTCCCTTAAGCTCGGCTCTGAGTCAGATTACTCATCAATGGCTCATTATGTTGGATTTATCAATACCAATGAGGCAGAGTTTAAAGAGAAAGTAGGAAAATTAACAGCAAAATTTGAGCTGTACTGGACAAACTATGACGGAATTCCGGTAATGGCCTTGCTTGCAGGAGTCAAAAAGCATGACAAGATAATCCGGCTGCTTAATGAGTACGAGTTTTCACCAATGGACAACCCACTTGTAAAAAAGCAGCTTAAGCTGAAATCAAAATCAGGGATTAAATTCGTCAAAGAAGATTATCAGCTTAAACTTGTTACAGAAAAACTTGAGCATATAAAAAAAGAGATTGAAAAGCTAAAGGAGCATAACAGCGGATTCTTAGAAGAGGCAGAGAAAAAATTAAGCATTGAAGCTGAGAAAGCGGAAGCGCCATTGAGGATAGCAACCACAAAGAACACATTCCTCATAAAAGGGTGGGTTCCTGTTGAAAACAAGGAGAAGCTCCAGTCTTCCCTTGAAGCAATAACAAAAGGCAGGGTAATGGTGGAATTTGAAAAGCCGACCACAAAAGAAAAGCCGCCAATAGCTTTTAACCATCCGAAAATAGTCGAGCCGTTTGAGGCATTCATGAATCTCTATACGCTTCCGAGCTACAAGGAGATAGACCCGACATTCTTCATGTTCCTTACATTTCCCATATTTTTCGGATTCATGCTCGGTGATGTTGGCTATGGACTTGTAATACTCACCTTATTCTTGATTTTGAAGAAGAAAATGCCGGGAGCAAAGAATTTCCTGAATGCATTTATCATAGCTGCAGTTGCATCAATAGCATTCGGAGCGGTATTTGGGGAATATTTCGGATATGAAGAAGTTTCTCCAGGGGTTGCAGCAGCCCTTGGCATACACCCGGAAGAGATATTTTCCCACGGGGAAATTGAGACAGTATACCCTATCCCGCATCTGTTCAGCAGAAGCCATGGGATAAACGATTTACTCTCAATGGCAATACTATTCGGAGTTGTGCATGTCCTGATTGGTTACATGATAGGATTCATCAATGTTGCAAAAGCGCACGGCATTAAGCACGCAATCTTTGAAAAAGCAGGATGGATGCTGTTATTTCCTGCAGTGATATACCTGCTGACTGATTTTCTCGGTGTCGTGACAGGATTTATAGCGCTGATGCTTGCGCCATTAATACCGCCAATGCCGGTAATGATAGCTTTGGCACTACTAGGGGTATTATTAATAATTAAAGGAGAAGGGGTCCAGGGTGCAATTGAGCTTCCTGCATTGTTGTCAAATATACTTTCATATGCAAGGCTGATGGCAGTCGGCCTGGCCTCATTAAGCCTGGCCCTTGTAGTTAATGATCTTGCAGGCCAGATGTTTTCATCAGGAATAATAGGGATAATAATGGGCACAATAGTACTGGTGCTGGGGCACACAATCAACATAGCTCTCGGCGTGCTGAGCCCATTCTTGCATTCTCTCAGGCTTCACTATGTTGAGTTTTTCACAAAGTTCTTCAAAGGCGGAGGAACAAAATACAATTCATTTGGATACAAAAATTAAGTTCAAAACACACGGAGGTTAAAAAAATGGCAGCAGATATCGGAACAGGATTGATTGCTATCGGTGCATCGCTGGCTGTAGGCCTTACTGCTCTTGGTACAGGAATGGCAGAGCAGGCAATAGGTACAGCAGCAATCGGTGCAATGGCTGAGAAAGAAGAACTTTTCGGTAAAGGGCTTATCCTTACAGTTATCCCGGAGAGTATCGTTATTTTCGGTCTGGTAGTAGCTATCCTGATAATTGGATTGGCAGCAGCATAAAAACTGCTTTGATCTAAGATGGGGATAAACGAAGTAAAAAAAGAAATACTGGACAATGCCGGAAAAGAGGCATCCAGAATTCTGGCAGAAGCTGGGAAAGAGGAGAAAGAGATAGTAGGCTCAATAGCCTCAGCAGTAAAGCAGAGCAAAGAGAAACAGGAAAAAGACATAAAGAGGACAGTTGAGCAGTACAGGTCCTCTGTGCTTTCAGAGGCAGAATCAGCAGTCAAGAAAGAGAGGCTTTCCCTTGAGAAGAAGATTATCAGCAAGGTTTTCTCCAGTGCAGCCGAGAAGCTTGGCAGCCTTAGCCAGAAAAAGAGGGAGCAACACCTAAACAGGCTTTCAAAAAAGATAAAGGAGCTTGGATACCCTACGGTCTATTGTTCTCTGAAAGACCAGAAGCACCTCAAGAAATATAGTCCGAAAGCAGCAGATATTCTTGGAGGCATAGTTCTTGAAAACAAACAGGGAGATACAAGGGTAGATCTGAGCTACGATATGCTTCTTGAAGAAGTTAAGAAGGAGGAAATGTCAGCGATTGTCAGGACATTGTTTGCATAATAAAAATGACAGAGCAAAAATTCAGGTATAAGTTTAATCCGTATACATTTGCCAGAATCAGCGCTATGAGGTCCCTTCTCCTGAAAAAAGAAGATTATGACAAGATAATGAAGATGGACACTTCAGAGATAGTAAAATTTCTCCAGGAGGGAGTCTACAGCCAGGAGATAAGCGATGCGGCAATAAGGTATTCAGGCCTGAAGCTTGTGGAAGTCGCCCTAAGCAGGCACCTTCAGAAAATATTTCTGAAGCTGAAACTGATTTCAGACCCAAGCATTGAATTCCTTATGAACCAGTATCTGAAAAGGTATGATTTCTACAACCTGAAAACAATACTGAGGGCAAAACAGACAGGAGCCCGGGAAGAGGAAGTCAGGGATCTCCTGTTGCCTGTCGGCTCGCTCAGGACAGAGAAACTGAGGCAGCTTTTTGGAAAGGATACGGCAAGAGAGATAATAGCATCGTCAGGCGTGGTTAATATGAAGGATTTCTCTTCAGCAATAAACAATTATGAGCAGACACATCAGCTGAGCGAGATTGAGAACCTGTTTGACTACCATTATTATATTGATACATTGCAGTTCTCAGAAAAGATACCTAAAGAAGGGAAGCTTTTCGAGGAATTTTTCAGGCATGAATTTGATGTATACAACCTAAAGCTGCTGCTAAGGAAGATATTCTTTGAGCTTCCTGAAGACTATGTAAAAAAATACGTCATATACGGAGGAAAGAACATATCAAAGGCTGCCCTTAACTCGCTTCTGAAGGCAGAGAATTATTCCGAATTTATGAATGCCCTAAGCAGGACGAAATACAGCAGAATACTTCCGGATATGAAAGGGAAAAAGGGAGCACTTCTTAGGACAGAGATTGCACTTGACTCGATGCTTCTTGAGAAAAGCATATTATTATTTCACCAGCATCCTCTTACAGTAGATATAGTTCTTGGCTATATGTTTGCAAAAGAGATTGAAGTCAGGAATCTGAGGATAATAATAAAATCAAAAAAACTGGAATTTACAGAAGATTATGTCAAGGACCTAGTGATGGTGAGATAAATGGCAGATTTGGCAGTTGTCGGGGATAGCGAATTCGTAATGGGGTTCGAGCTCATAGGAATAAAAAAAATCTTTGAAGGAGAGACGCCAGCAGAGCTGAAAAACTCATTCAGCCGGGCACTGTCAGATAGGACAACAGGAATAATAGTCACAAATGATAAGGCTCTTGGAAAGCTTGACCTTAATTTCAGGAGAAATGTTGAGAACTCAATAAGCCCGGTCACGGTTGTGCTTTCCACAAGCATGGCAGCACAGCAGAACCTTAGGGACATGATAAAAAAAGCAATAGGAATTGATTTAATGAACAGATAATAGGTGAATCATGATGAAAGAAAAAGGAAAACTAGTAAGGATTGCCGGCCCGGTTGTAGTGGCAGTAGGCATAAATGCAAGAATGTATGACCTTGTTAAAGTCGGTAACGAAAACCTGATGGGAGAAGTTATTCAGGTTGACGGCGACAGGGTGACGATCCAGGTATATGAGGACACTTCAGGCATAAAGCCCGGAGAGCCCGTGGTAAATATGGGCCTTCCTCTCTCAGTAAAGCTCGGGCCAGGGCTGCTTACAAGCATCTATGACGGAATCCAGAGGCCTCTCCCGGTCCTTTCAAAGAAAATGGGGGATTATATCCAGAGGGGAGTTACAGCATCAGGGCTTGATGAATCAAAGAAATGGGAGTTCAGGGCACTTGTCAAGAAAGGCGATAAAGCCTCTCCTGGGATGATTATCGGGGAGGTTCAGGAAACAGAAACAATAAAGCACAGAATACTTGCTCCGCCAGAAGAAAAATATGAAGGAAAAATAAAGGAAATCAAGTCAGGCAAGTTTACAGTAAATGATGTAGTGGGAAAGCTTGAAAACGGCGCAGAATTAAGACTGAGCCATGAATGGCCGGTAAGGGTCCCAAGAAGGCTGGCAGAGAAATCAGCTCCGAATATGCCGCTTATAACAGGGCAGAGGATTTTTGACGGACTTTTCCCTCTTGCAAAAGGTGGAGTGGCAGCTATCCCCGGGCCGTTTGGGGCAGGGAAGACAGTTTCACAGCAGCAGCTTGCCAAGTGGTCTGACGCGGATATTGTGGTATATATCGGCTGCGGGGAAAGGGGGAACGAGATGACAGAAGTTCTTACAGAATTCCCGCATCTGAAGGATCCGAAGACAGGCAAGCCGCTGATGAACAGGACAGTGCTTATAGCAAACACATCAAATATGCCGGTTGCTGCAAGGGAAGCTTCAATCTATACAGGAATCACAATTGCAGAATATTACAGGGACCAAGGATATTCAGTCGCCCTGATGGCAGACTCAACAAGCAGGTGGGCAGAAGCAATGAGGGAGATTTCATCAAGGCTTGAGGAAATGCCCGGAGAAGAAGGCTATCCTGCTTATTTATCAACAAGGCTTGCAGAATTTTACGAAAGGGCAGGCATAGGAAAAACACTTTCAGGAGATATCGGTTCAGTATCAGTTATCGGAGCAGTAAGTCCGCCCGGAGGAGATTTTTCAGAGCCTGTTACACAAAATACCCTGAGAGTTACAAAAACATTCTGGGCCCTTGATGCAAAGCTTTCCCAGAGAAGGCATTTTCCGAGCATCAACTGGCTTACATCTTACAGCCTTTACAACAAGACACTGGAGCCATGGTATTCTGAGCATGTTAATCCAAACTGGTCAAGAATGATGGCAGAGATAATGTCTATACTTCAGGAAGAAGAGAAACTGCTGGAAATTGTCCAGCTTGTAGGCTCTGATGCCCTGCCGGAAAAACAGCAGCTTACACTGGAAGTTGCAAGGATGATAAGGGAATTTTTCCTTCAGCAGAACGCTTTTCACGATATTGATACATACTGCGAGCCAAAGAAGACATATATGCTTGCAGAGACAATCCTTTACTTCGGAGACAGGGCAAAGCAGGCCCTGGAAGAGGGAATTGCAATCGCCACCCTCCTTAACCTGAAGAGCAAGGATGAGATTGCAAACGTGAAATTTGTCAAGGATTATGAAAAAGAGCTTAACAAAATCAAGCTGAGCATTGACAGGGAATTCAATAAAGTTGAGCAGGGTGGTCAATAATGTTACAAAAAGAATATAAGACAATCAGGAGAATTGCAGGGCCTCTGGTCTTTGTAGAAAAGACACACCCGGTTGGCTATGGTGAGCTTGTAGCTATAAAGCTTTCAGACGGCTCTCTGAAGAATGGCCAGGTGCTTGATACAAGCGAAGACCTGGTTGTTGTCCAGGTCTTCGAAGGGACATCCAGGATTGACAAGGCATCATGGGTAAAATTCCTCGGAGAGACAATCAAGCTTCCTGTATCTGAGAAGATGCTTGGAAGAATCCTGACAGGGGCAGGCAAGCCAAGGGATGGCGGTCCTGAAATTGTTGGGGAGAAAAGGCTTGACATTGTTGGGGCAGCCATAAATCCGCATGTCAGGAGAAGCCCGGCTGAATTCATCCAGACAGGAATTTCAACAATCGACGCGACAAACACGCTGGTAAGAGGCCAAAAACTGCCTATTTTTTCAGGCTCCGGGCTGCCGCACAACGAGATTGCACTGCAGATAGCAAGGCAGGCCAAGGTTCCTGGCAGCGAGGGAAAGTTTGCAGTAATATTCGCAGCAATGGGCATCACGAACGAGGAAGCCCAGTATTTTATGAGAGATTTCGAGGAGACAGGAGCTTTGCAGAGGGCAGTTGTCTTCCTTAACCTTGCAGACGACCCGGCTGTCGAGAGGCTTATCACTCCGAAAATGGCGCTTACAACCGCAGAGTATCTTGCATTTGAGAAAGATATGCACGTACTTGTTATTCTTACAGATATGACAAACTACTGCGAGTCACTAAGGGAGATAGGTGCAGCAAGAGAAGAAATTCCCGGAAGAAGGGGATTCCCAGGGTACATGTATACTGACCTCGCATCAGTCTATGAAAGGGCAGGCATGATTGAGGGAAAGAAAGGATCAATCACACAAGTGCCGATTCTTACAATGGTAGGGGACGATATTACGCACCCTATTCCTGACCTTACAGGATATATAACAGAAGGCCAGATTGTGCTTTCAAGGGAACTGCACAGGAAAGGCATCTATCCTCCTGTTGACGTGCTTCCGTCATTGTCAAGGCTGATGAATTCAGGAATAGGGGCAAAGAAGACAAGGGATGACCACAAGCAGGTAAGCGACCAGATGTATGCTTTCTATGCAGAAGGCCGCGACTTAAGAGGGCTTGTAGCAATTGTCGGTGAAGAAGCCCTGTCTGACAGGGATAAAAGGCTGCTTAAGTTTGCAGAACAATTCGAAAAGAAGTTCGTCCGGCAGAGCACAAAAGAGAACAGGGACATAGACAGGACACTTGAGATCGGCTGGGAACTGCTGAGAATGCTTCCGAAGAAAGAGCTTACAAGGGTAAGCCCAGAGCTGAGAGAAAAGTATTATGGCAATGAGGAAGTTGCTCTTGACGGCCAGAAGCATGAAACTCCTCTTGAATCCGATGAAGACGAAGAAAAACTTAAGAGAGCCAAATAATTAGCGAAGGGAGGTTCGGAGGGCAGAGCCCTCTGATGACCCTGGCAAAACAAAAACCATAAAACTGCAATATGACAGACATAAAACCAACCAGGAGCGAGCTGATTAAGCTCAAGAACAAGATTAAGCTGGCTAAATCAGGGTATAAGCTCCTGAAAAAAAAGAGAGACGGGTTAATCCTGGAGTTCTTTGAGATACTTAAGGAAACAAAATCCGTCAGGCAGGAGATGACTGAGAAGTATAGGGAGGCCATTAAAAAAATAAACATGGCAAGAATTCTTGATGGTGATATTGTAATTAAGTCTGTTTCAATGGCCATAAAAGATAAGCCGGTTATTGAAGTTGAGAACAAGAACCTTATGGGTGTTGTTGTCCCGAAAATAAACAGCAGGAATGTCAAGAAAACCCTGAAGACAAGAGGATACGGCCTTGTTACAACAAGCGCAGCAATAAACGAGGCCAGCGATGCCTATGAAGAACTTCTCGAGTACATTATCCTTGTAGCAGAAATTGAGACTGCAATGATACGGCTGCTTGAGGAGATTGACAAGACTAAGAGAAGGGTCAATGCGCTTGAGTTTGAGGTTATCCCGAAGCTTGAGAAGACAAAGAGCTTTATCCAGCTAAGACTTGAAGAGCTGGAAAGAGAGACAATCTTCAGGAGCAAAAGGATAAAAAAGAAGAGATAACAATCTCATTAGATTTTTCAGATTTATCTATCTCAAGTTAGGGTCTTCCAGAGGCTCTTTCAGCGAAACATAATATCTTTTCGGCCTTGGGGCTGCGTTTTCCTTTTCGACCTTGCTTATGGCAGAATTCACTTTATCCTTATCCCAGTGGCTGAGAATCTCGTATATCTTCTCATTTGGATATTTTTTCACGTTTATGGCATACCTTATGTATTTCAGAACCTCGACAGAATTTGGATTCTTCTTTGCCTTTATCTCATCCATCCTTTCCCTGGTATCATGCATTTCTCCTCACCTTTTACATATATATAATGCAGTCCGGGATTTTAAATATTTCTATCTTATAAATAAGAAAAGCACAATATCATCAGCAATAGTCGTGTAAATCATTGCTATAAGAAAGCTTGGTATGAAAGGAATGCCGTATTTCACTTTTACTGTCTTTATTTTTCCCTCTGCCTTATACTTCAGCAGCTTTTTTATCTGGTCTTTTTTTATTCCCAGTTCCTTTGGCCCTGTTATGTATTTTCCGCCTACCTTGACTTCCTCAACTATCCAGTCCCCTTCGGTCAGCTTTTCAGGTGGCACGGATTTTATCATGGAAGCTTCTTCAATTGCCTTTATTACTATAACAAGATAGTTGGCGGAATAGAGGAAGACAGACATAAATGCGAAGATAATCTTTATGCCCGCGGGTATGTCAATAAAAAATATTACTGCAAGCCCCAGAATGACTACCCCACCTGAATAATACCTCAATCTTCTTAATTTGTCATCTTTCATCAGCTTCATAAAATTCCTGCCTATTTTCTTTCTGTTCCTTATGCCTTCTATAATTGTCCATACTGTCACATACAGGGCGCCTGCAAAGAACATATTTATGAGGAATTTTACAAAAAAGTCATCCAGGAGCGGAAAGCCCAGGCCAAGCATGGCTCCAAGGCCGAAAATCATCTTGCTGTCTCCCCCGCCCCACTGTCCTGTATAATACATGAAACAGCCCAAGGCAAGCGCAACACCCAGGCCGGTAAGTCCCTTTAGGATGTATGAATAATCCGAATATATGATTGTATAGATAAGGTTCAGCCCTATCCCAATAGCTATAAGCGAGTAATTGAACCAGTCAGGGACTTCCCGTGTCTTTATGTCTGTATAGGTGCCTATTACAATAGCTATCAGGGCAGTAATAATGAAAAAGTCAATAATCATAGAAGGGAATCTTTCTGCATCCTATATAAATTTTTCTTAGAGATACAGCCTTGGCCTGTACAGTTTGTGGAATATCAGGTAAATTCCGCCAAGCACGCTTCCTCCTGCACAGATATAAATCAGGACTGATTCAGGAATAAAAGGGATAAGGTCGTTTCCGAGTTTCTTTAATAATAGTAAAGCACCAGTAGCTAAAAACAGAAATCCAAGGATAAACTGGGCAGGCAGCTCAAAGTGAGAGGTCCTTGGTCCGCTATAATGCCTTTGTGGATGAGGTTCACGCATAGCCATTTAATAGGATAGTTCCTATTTAAATTTTTGCATATAAACATACCCCCGTATACCCTCTATAGAAAGGTTTAAATATTTCAGAGGGGATTAATTGAGTCATTAAATGAGAATTAATGGAAAATTTGTTGCAGCGGTAGTGATATTAGTTCTTTTGTCTAGTTTTGCATACGCGCAAAGCCAGAATTATTCACAGATATTTGATCCTCTTTTTGACCTTTTTGATTATATCTTCAATCAGCTTGGCACGCAGATAGTGTTCAGGAAATTCCTGCTGTGGATGCTGCTGTTCGCTCTTCTGACTACGCTTGTCAAGAACCTCCCCTTCCTGAAAGATCAAACCGAGAACAGAAGAGGAAATGTGATTGCGTTTGCGCTTTCCCTTATAATGGTTCTGGGAATCCCAACCAATGTAATAAACCTGATATATGACCAGTATGCACTCATAACCGCAATCGCGCTTTATCTTCTTGTTCCGGCTTTGCTGTTCTATGCGACAAAAGATGTGCAGTCCTCACTCATAAGAGGGATATTATTCTTAGGACTCGGCATATTGCTTCTGATACTTTCAAACTCATTTTTGGCAGGCCCAAGTAATTCAATGAGATTTTTCATAAACTGGATGAGGCTGGGAGCTGCCATACTGATGCTGGTCGGCCTTATTATGATACTTTCAGGCGGGTTCAGTGCAGCAAGGGGAGGACTGGGGTTCGGGTTTAATCCTTTAAACAGGAGAGCTCCGGGGGCAATACCCACGCCCGCAACACCTCCGCCAGCCGCATTCGTAAATGCAGGCAATGCGCTTGATGTGCCTCTCAGGGCAGCTCAGGCTGCTGTAAGGGCAGTGTATGACAAAATCCATACACAGCTTATTGTTGCCGGAAATACCCATCTCATAAATAATGCAAATGCAATAAGGGATAATAATGCCACTGCCCAGGCCCAAAACAATAACTTTGCAACAAATTTCCATAATGTGATGCACAGCCTTATCATGACAGACTTTGCAAATGCAGTGAATGCAATAGCAACTGTCAGAGGCCATGCAGCAATAGGATCAATAACAGCTCCCCAGGCAACTGCATTGACAAACCTGAGCAATGAACTGATTGCTTATGCGGATGATGTAGCAGATTACTATACTGTTTACGCTCAAAGACTGGCAAGAGCACAGGAGCCAACATGACAGAGCAACACCAAAATCCGGAGAAAGTCCCAGGACATAACATACCGGAAGGAATAAGGAAGGTAAAGGAAGAAAATAAAATGCATCTTGCCAGAGTTAACCCTCTTATTGAATTGCTGAAAAAAGAAATGGAGAAGTTCAAGCAGGTGCTGGAATCATCAAGAGAGAAGATACCCGGCGAAGGAAATGAGCTTGGAAAAAGCGTAGATGGGGCCGAGAAAGCTATTAAGAAGCTCGATGCTGCAGAAGAAGCAGGCAAGAAGGCTGAAGAAGAAATTGATAAAATTGAGGAAAAAGAGAAGAAGGACCGCTCCCATGATGAAGAGACTATTGAAAAGGAGCTGGAAAAACTCGTTAAATCTTTTGAGAGGACAAGGCATGAGCTTGAGGAAATAAAGGCTGTTGACGATGAGGAATTCAGGGACATAAAAAAACTTCATGACCTTCTTGTGCCTATAAGGGAAGGGCTGCTGTATGCCTCTAAGCTTCCGGAAGACAAATGCATTGAAGCCCTTAAAAAAATGAATACTATACACAGAGGAATATACAGCCTGAGAAAAGAATTCTCCAAATCACACAATGCTATGAAGGGGGCATTGTGGACTATTTACAGGTTCTCCAGGCTGGAATACAGGCACTACAACACTTTAGGGAAAGATGTAAGGAAATTTATAAACAGGCCGGATGTTGATCCTGGTGCAAAGCAGTATTTAGAGAGAATGCTTGAGCAGCTGGAAAGGCCAATCCAGGTGATAATTGCCTATGAGAGAGAGCTGACAGGAAAGGAAAAAGAGGCAGTGCATTCAGAAGAAGAAATAATGAAATATATGGATAGTATGAAGAAGAAAGTTGAGGAGATATTCAAAGGCCTGACAAGCCCGAACCCGAAAAAAGAGACCCTTGAAAAAAGGATAACTGCCAATAAGCAGCACGTCCTTGAGCTTATAGCAATCATAAAGAGACTTGATGATGCAGCAATCGCTTTTAGGAGGCTGCTTGTAACTAATTTTGAAACGACGAGAAACTTCTATAGCGCAGTGAACCAGCTTATACAGGTATTATCACAGAAAGAAAGGGCATTGAAGTCTATAGAAGTCAGCAGAAAAACTGCTGCTAGGGCATGAAAGTAATTCTAAAAAAGAAAGGAATAAAAAATTAAATAATTATATCTCGTAATCCAGGTCGCTTGTCGGCTCAGCCATGGCTACAGGCCTTACGCCGTCTAATACACGCAGTTCGCCATCATATCCTGACAGCTTTTCCCTGTCTATCCTTAATGCAGGATTGCTGTTTACCCTTGCCATTTCCTGGGCAAGCTGCGGTATGCCAAGCTCTCCTTCAAGAGTTGCTACATTCTTGTATTTCAGGGCAATTGCAGCTGCATCCATAAGGTGTCCGTCAAGCATATAGCCCGGGCCTTTTTGTGAAACATAGGCTTCAGCAACTTTCTCAAGCACAGCATATCCTGCTTTGAGCGTATCAATAATGCCCTGCTTTCCTGTCCATACATTCAGATGGATATCTTCATCTCCAAGAGCCTCTGTAAGAGCCCTTTCAATTTGGTTGGCATTTGTTCCGTTATAGAGTGTATTTTCCAGAGTTGAATGGTAGGCTGCTTTTGCCTGTGATGCATGAAGAAGCTGCTCTACCACAGCTACTCTTGCGCGGGAACTATCTGCTCCCCATGCAGTATCCATTTCTATCCCCTGGTAATCAACAGCGACATCAGCTACCTGTGTCTTGCCGAATGCTTCAAGGTATGTGCTTATATCAAACAGAAGCCCTGTTTTGAAAACTTCATCTTCTGCTCTTGTGCCTTGTATCTGGGAAGTTTCCTCAAGCAAATCTGAAAGCCTTAGCATATCGCTATATGCTGTAGAAACATCAAGTGAGGCTACATTAGGGGCTGGGCCATACATTGATTCCAGTGAATTTGTCCTGTAATCAAGATTTTTCTTTACTTCTGCATAATTTTCAGCAGGCACTCCGCCTGAAAGACTCAGGTTAAGAGCCCTCATTTTCTGTCCTTTTGGCGCATGTCTTGCTGCGCTGAATGCTTTGCCAAACCTTGAATTTCTTATTATTGACATAAGTGATGCCATTGTTTTTCACCTTTTTACCACTTAAACGTGGTTATTATTTACTTGTTAGTAACAATTACTATATAAATGTTTCGTTTTCCTATTCTGACAGAGGATAACCAAACATTTTTATACCATTCCCCATATTTTCTTCTGTATGGAGATAAGGCTGTCCAGAAAACCTTTAAGGCCGAAGATAATAGAAGGCTTTCCTGGATTTGGGCTTATTGGCACCATTTCAACGGAATTTCTTATAGATCATCTTAAGGCAGAAAAAATAGGTTCATTCCACTATACAGAGCTGCCTGCCACAGTTGCTGTGCATGGTGGAAGGATAGTTGATCCGATGGGCGTCTTCTACAGCCGGGAGCACAACCTTGTGATATTGCATACAATACTTGATACTATAGGGCTTGAATGGGCCATTGCAGAAAATATAAACAGAATGGCAAAAGAGCTGAGAGCTGCTGAGATTATAGGCCTTGAGGGAGTCTCCTCTCTGCAGAAATCTGACTCAGGCAGAGTTTTTTTCTACTCCACAAGCTCAAAGACCAAAGAAAAGCTGGAAAAAGCAGGCCTTTACCCGCTGAAAGAGTCAGTGATTGTAGGAGTTTCAGGAGCGATGCTGCTCCGCTCAGCCATTCCTGTCACATGCTTCCTTGGAGAGACCAAGACAGAAACACCTGACAGCAGGGCAGCAGCCGGAATAATAAAGGCACTGGACGAATACCTCAACTTAAAGGTTGACTACAGGCCGCTGCTTAAACAGGCGCAGGAAGTAGAAGAGAAGTTTAAGTCCATAATGAAACAGAGTTCAGCAGCCTCAAAGATAGCTGATAAAAAAAGGCTTGATTATCTCGGCTGAATCCAAAAAATATATATACCCCCCTATCTAAGGTTCTTCCATGGCAGAGCTTGTTATAATCCCGGCAATAGTCTTTGGGCTTGTAATAGGGCTTGTAGAGATGATTTTTGTCCATTCTGATGAGATTGGAATGGGCTGGTTCATGCACGGGCTTCATGCACTTCCCTTCACTATCCTGTTCACATTCGCAAGCATGAATGTATCATGGGTGCTGGGATTTTTCGGCGGGATAGGAGAGACATTCCTTATTGATTTGGGAGTCAGGCTCGCAATAGCCATCATAGGCATGATAAAGATAGGAGCAGCCGCCGCCATTGCAGGAAGGGTCGGGGAGAGGTTCTACCACATACTGATAATAGGAGCACTTCTATTCGCCTCTTCATATGTCTGGATGTTCTTCGGCTCATTTATACCAATCCCTAACTGGATATAATGCAGTTGGATTCTGTAGAAATTAAAATCAGATTTCTAATAATTTTTAGTGGGGGGAGACTCCCCTCACGCTCCCCTCTACACGCTTCCCTGGGTGGTGTGGAGGGTATCCCTCCACTACATTAAAATTTATTGTTTCTTCTCTTTGTCAATACAAAAATTTAAGAATAATCAGAGGTTTACACCTGCCATGGACCCGGAACTCCAGGAACTCATAAAGGAAGTTGTATCCTATGATAAGAATGCGGATGTTGAGCTTATAAAAAAGGCATATAATTTTTCAAAGGATGCGCATAAAGGCCAGAAAAGGCATTCGGGCATGGATTATTTCAACCATCCTCTTGGAGTTACAAAAATCCTTCTTGAGCTGAGGCCGGATATAGAAACAATATGCGCGGCACTCCTGCATGATGTTGTTGAGGAAACAGATCATACGCTGGAAGAACTGAAGAGGGAATTTGGGAAAGAGATTGCCATGCTTGTGGAAGGCGAGACAAAGACTGCCAAAGTCGAGTTTGAAAGCGCAGAGGACTATACTGCAGAGAACTGGAGGAAGATTCTCCTGGCGACAACAAAGGATGTCAGGGTTATACTGATAAAACTGGCTGACAGGCTGCATAATATGAGGACCTTAAAGCATGTGAGGCCTGACAAGCAGAAGAGAATATCGAAAGAGACAATGGAGATATATGCGCCCATAGCCCACAAACTGGGGCTCTACAGCCTGAAGGGAGAGCTGGAAGACCTTTCCCTGAGGTATCTTAAGCCCGATATCTACCAGTATATGAAGAGCAAGATAAATGAAAAGAGGACAAAAAGAGAGGAGAAGGCAAGGATGATAATGAAGCTTGTCACAGATGGCCTTAAAAATGCAGGGATTGAGGTAGCGGAGGTCTCAGGTAGGGCAAAGTATTTTTACAGCATATACAAGAAGATGGTTATTGAGAAGAAAAGCTTTGATGAGATATACGACCTCATTGCAATAAGGATTATAGTGAATACCATCCCTGAATGCTACAGGGTCCTGGCGGAAATCCATCATCTCTGGAAGCCGATACCCGGGAGATTCAAGGATTATATAGCAGTTCCCAAGTCAAACGGCTACCAGTCGCTGCATACAGACGTTGCAACACCTTTTGATGTAGTGCTGGAAGTGCAGATAAGGACAGTTGAGATGGATTACAATGCCCGTTACGGGGTTGCAGCGCACTGGCGTTACAAAGGGACTGAAAGGGACAGGAAATTTGATAAGAGGATATCTTGGCTGGAGCAGGTGCTGGACTGGAAGAGGAAAGCCCCGAATGAGTTTCTTGAAACACTTAAAGTTGACCTGTTTCAGGACGAGATACTTGTGTTCACGCCAAAGGGAGACCCGGTTATACTCCAGGAAGGCTCCACTCCTGTTGATTTTGCTTATGAGATCCATACAAATGTGGGAAATGCCTGCACAAAAGCAAGCGTAAACAAGAAACTGGTCCCTCTTGACTATAAGCTGAAAAGCGGGGATGTAGTCCAGATAATTACTTCGCCTAAGGCAAAGCCTTCCAGGAGCTGGCTGTCTTTTGTTACTTCAAGCAAAGCCAAGCAGAAAATAAGATCCAGTTTGGGTATAGAGGTGGAGACAGACCCAAAGCAGGTAAGAGACAAAAAAGAGCATATCAGCCTTGAGAAATACATTTCCTATAAGGGAAAGAAAGCCCAGCTCAAGCTCTCCAAATGCTGCAACCCGAAATTTAAGGAGAATATTGTTGCTTTCCGGACCAAGGACGGCAGCATTACAGTCCACCAGAAAGGCTGCCCAAATATCCATACGCTTGATAAGTCCAAGGAGGTTGAGGTAGGATGGAACGTGCCGGCAGAGCATATAAAAACAATAGATATCTATGTAGAAGACAAGCTTGGCATGGTAGAGCAGATACTGAACACGCTTACAAGATCCAGGATAAATGTGCTGTCAATAAACATGAAGCCTCACAAAAGGACAATACATATTTCCATGAATATAAAGGCAGAAAGCGATGATGAAGTGGAGAAGACAGTAAGGATTCTGCAGAAAATTAAAAACATTACATACGTGACTTCCGGGAGCAGCCAATAAAAACCATTATAAATCATAGTGTATTTAGCAATATCATGAAAACCCTGATTCTTTCTCTCGGAGGTTCGCTTATAGCTCCTGATAAACCGGACTATTTTTTTCTGAGGGAATTCAAGAATTTTGTGATATCAAGACTGGACAAGTACAGGTTCGTTATTGTATGCGGCGGAGGGAAGACAGCATCCTATTACGTGCAGGCAGCCGGAAGGGTTTCCAGGATGAGCGATGAAAGCCTTGACTGGATAGGTATCATGGCAACAAGGCTGAACGGAGAGCTTGTGAGGGCAATTTTTGGAGAGCTGGCATGTGAGAACGTGGTATATAATCCAAAAGAGAAGATAAAGACAGATAAGAAAATAATCGTGGCAGCTGGATATAAGCCCGGCTGGTCCACGGATTATGACAGTGTGCTGCTGGCAAAGCAGTTTAGGGCTGCAGAGATAATCAACATGACAAACATTGATTATGTCTATGACAAGGATCCAGGAAAAAATAAGGATGCAAAAAAGCTCCTGGATATAAGCTGGAGGGAATACAGGCGTATAGCAGGCAGCAAATGGTCCCCGCGCCTCAACCTTCCGTTTGACCCGATAGCAAGCAGGGAGGCACAGAAAAAGAAGCTTAAAGCAGTCATACTGAACGGAAAAGATTTGCAGAATTTGGACAATTACCTGCTTGAAAAGGACTTCAAAGGCACGATTATTCACGGATGAAACAAAAAAAATATAAACAAGTATACCTAAAATTTTACCAGGGAGAAAATAATGGGTAAAAAATTACTGGTTTTGGCGATTCTGATAATACTTCTAAGCCTACCTGTCTATGCAAAGATATCTGTGACCAGCCAAGCAGAAAAGAGCAATATATACATGGATGAGCAGGCAGTGTTTAAAGTTACAGTGCGCAACCACGACCCTAATGCAAAAACAATAAACGTATATACCACAGACCTGAGATGGTATGTTGATGTCGAGCCAGAGGTAACAACAATAAAAGCAAACTCTGATATCAATTTTGACCTCATGCTTGTTCCAAATGTATGGGCTCAGCCAGGCTCTCAGATAGTGAAAGTCAATGTTGAAGACCCAAATGGTGGATCAGGCGACAAGGTCGTGCTTGAACTCCCTGTATTTGTAAAATCTTATGATTCTGCGCAAAGAGAATACAGCCCGTCCATAGAGGTTATAGTTACCATACCTGAGGTAGTGGACCCAAGAGAAGGCCTTTCCCTTGATGTATACCTTAGAAACAGGAATAAAAGAGATAACCAGGACCTTCAGATTACTCTAAGCTCAGACCTCTTTTCAGACAACAAGACGCTTTCATTTGGGCCTCTTGAAGAAAGGACTGAAAAATTCCTGTTTGATATTGACAATGCTGCAGAGGCAGGAGAGCACCAGCTCCAGGTAAACCTCTTTTCCGGAGACAGGATAATAAACAGGCAGTCTATAGAGTACAATATCCTTGGATATTCAACTTTTGTAGTGCAGGATGACATCACAGAAGCTCTTTTCAAGGAGACAACAGAATATACAGTTAAGAATGAGGGCAATATAAGAAAAACAGACAACTTCAGAGTCAGCATGGGTTTCCTGCAGAGATTATTTACTTCTTTCTCTGTAAGGCCCGACAGGTTTGACTTTGGAGGCAGCTATATTGAATGGGAACTTGACCTGGCTCCGATGGAAGAAGTGAATATAAGGGTAGTAAGGAATTTCAGGCCGACAATTTATGCAATACTTATAGTAATAGTGACAGTAATGATGTATTTCATCTACAGGAGCCCTGTTATACTGAAAAAGGAATCAGTAATCACCGGCTCTTCAGAAGACGGCATATCAGAACTGAAGGTCCTTTTGCATCTCAGGAACAGGGGCCCGGATCTTATAGAAAACCTTACACTTACTGATCTTATTCCCTCTCTGGGCGATTATGTGGATGAAAAGAGGGTTGGCACGCTTTCGCCTTCAAAGGTTATAAAGCATCAGCAGAAAGGAACCCTGCTTAGATGGGAATTTGAAGCCCTTGACCCATTTGAGGAAAGGATAATAACTTACAGGATAAAGACAAAGATGACTGTTGTAGGAGGGTTTAATCTACCCCCGGGTAAGATAAGGTTTGTCACAAAGAAAGGAACAGAAAGGATAGTAAGGTCAAACAGGTTTCTTCTTGGTCTAGGTCTATAGATTTTGCATTGATGTCAGTGATATAAATATTTATATAGCCGGTTTTTCTTAACAATAACCATGGTTACATTAAAATACCAGAATTTGGCTTTTTCAGAGAAAGAAGGCAGGATAAGAATACTATTCCTTAAGATATATTACTTTTATCTGGACAGGAAAGAGCTTGAGAAGATAGGCAAACTCAGGGTAAACAGGCATTCCATCAGTTTCAGGACTGACAAAAGAGAGGAAAATGTCAGGCAGAAGTTTGAATTTATGCTGACACAGGGTTTTGAGCACCTTGTAAGCACAGTCAACGGAAAGCCTGCGCTTTATGTGCACAGGAATTCAGGCATCCCGCTTATAGGCAGCAATGATTTCGGCATCATTGACAGAGGGACGAATACAATAGAGATAAAGCCCCTCACCACCTGCAATATAGACTGCATATTCTGCTCAGTTGACCATCTCAAAAGACACTCGGATATTGTTGTTGAGACAGATTACCTTATTGAAGAGCTGAAAAAGGTCATAGAGAAGAAAGAAAACAGGGTCAATATCCATATAGGGAGCCAGGGGGACCCGTCTTTATACGGAGAGCTTGTCAGGCTTGTAAGGGAGATAAGGAAGATAAGAAAAGTAAATGCAATCTCAATGGTTACAAATGGCATTCTTATCAATAGGACAATGGCAGACAAGCTGATAAAAGCAGGAATGACCCATTTTCACATCTCCCTGCACAGCCTTGATCCGGAGCGGGCCTCTAGGCTGGCCAACGCACCCTATCCTGTCAAAAAAGTCATGGAAACATGCAGGTATATAGTAAAGCACGCGCATCTCCTTCTTGTGCCTGTCTGGATGGCAGGAATAAACGATAAGGATGTGGAGGATGTAATTCTTTTCGGAAAGGAGATTGGAGCTGATTTGGGAGTGCAGAATTACCTGGAATACAGTTTCGGGAAGAAGCCAGTGAACCCAATGCCTATGAAATTATTCTTTATGAAGATAAAAGAGCTGGAGAAAAAGCTTGAAGTCAATCTTACCACGCTTAATGAGGATTTGGGGTTCAAGGTGGATACTAAGCTGAAAAAGCCTTTCAGGAAGGGCGATACTATTAATGTGGAGATAAAGGCCAGGGGAAGGCTTCTTAACTCTTATATTGCAGTTGCAGGAGAAAGGATTGTAACAGTGATAAGCTCGGATAACCTCAAAGGGCATGTAAAGGCCAGAATTATAAGAGATAAGGACAATATTTTTTCTGCCGTTCCAGCATGAGTTGGTTAATCAGAATTTTCAGAAAAAAGAAAAGAAAAAATAAAATTATTTCTCTTAGACTGTGTTGACTCTTAGGTCAGCTAGGTTTGTTGAAACTACTTCAACTTCGTCGCCTGATAGGTCGTAGTTGTCATAGTCAGCCAAAACATAAGCTGCGCCTTTTGTGTCATCAGCACTGTATCCAGCTACTAGCAGAGCGCTCTTTGAACCCCTGTCGTAGAATTTGATCATGCCTTTACCGGCTTCAAATCCTTCTGTGCAGACATCTGGGTCGCCCATCAGTTCAGCAGCTATTGTGTTAGCACATGGACCGCCAACAACTACCATGTTTTTGTCCATGCTCTCAGCTACTGAATCAAGTACAGCAAGACCTACGCTGAAAGGATTAACCTGTTCACCGGATCCTGTGCCTGATACGCTGGTTGTTGCGCTTAGTGGTGCAATGAAAACGTTTGCATATACGTCTTCCTCAGGGTATGTTACATACAAGTATGAGTTCTTATCGTTGTCATACTCGAACACTAGACCCTTTGTACTTGCGTACATCTGTACATCGTTGTCGTTGTACTCTTTGTTCTCAGAGCTTGCAATCCAAGCACTTGATAAGTTAGTAGGTGCTGACACGTCGATTTCTGTATCGCTTGAGTCATATGTCAACTGTAGCCTAAACTCGTCATCGGCTGTTTGCTTGTCTGAATCTTCATCAGGTGAGGTTATGTTAATCGCTGTTGCGTTTATAATCCTCAACTCAGCACCAAGTTCTGTTTCAGCTACATAAGGTGTAGCGTTGAACCATAGCACATTATCTGCTTCGTTGAAAGCCAGTTGGATTGAACCAAGGCTTCCAAGCACAACAGACTCAAGTGCACCTGCGGTAGCAGTGAATGCTGCTGATGTAACTTCGTTTCCTGATGTCAGGTCATCGAATGTTGCCTTGTTGTCGTCATCGTCCCATTCTGAGAATTCAAGAATGTGGACTTCTCCGCCTTCAAGTACAAACCACAGCTTTACATCTGGATCAGCATCAGTATCAACACTGATTGTTCCGTTGAATGTAGCGTTCTGGTTTGCAACTGCCTGCCATAATAGTGGTCCACTTGAACTGTCTCCAAGTGCGATTGCACTATCATAGTGCCATTCAAGTACAACTTCCTGTCCCTTCTTGTTGTTGAAGGTAAAGGCTGCTTCGTCAGCGCTTCTCTCTAGCTTAAACATTTCTGTTTTCTTTGTTGTTCCCTCAAACAGCACTTCCCAGTTTCCGAAAACAGGGTCAATCCATGCTTCGCCTGGTGCAAAATACTGCATGTAAGGATCAATGTCGTCTTTGTCAGTTGTGTAGACTATTGTTAAGCCTGTGAATGTTCCAGCTGTGTTGTTACCTGTAAGGGTAACGGCTGAACCATCAATATCTACACTATTCCTTTCAACTTTTCCGCCTGAATTAAGCACAAGCTTATCAGCACCCAAAGTCACTTCACATGTCTTCAGGTTTGTTGAATAGAATGATGAGATAATACCAACTGTCAGACCACTGACTGCTTCTGTGTCTCCTACATCTATTGTCTTGCTTACGCCGTCCACATTGATGACACACTTGTCTTCTGCTTCGTTAACGCTTCCCAGTGTAACAGTGTGGTCGCCGAATCCGATTGGCTCATCCTGTACAAGGTTGTGTGTTGCTGAACCAGCAAGAAGTGTCATATCTGTGTATGCACCGCTTGTTCCATAGCTTATTGAGGAGATTGTGTACTCTCTTCCCTGTATTGTAAGGGCTTCTCCTTCAAGCTCTGCTGCAGCTTCATTCAGTGTTGACTCCATTGTCAGCGCATAGCTGTAAACCTGGTTTCCTTTAGGGAAGTACAGGTAATCACCAGCACCGTATTCAACATCATCCACCTTACCAGGTGAATCATATTTGAATGTTGCTGTACTTGCGCTTATTGTCAGTGTCTGCGTATATTTTTTGTCTTTTAATGTTTCATCTGCCAGTACGTCAGGCAGCTCTGCGTCATCAAAGACAGTCTGCAGTGTAGCAATCTCTTCGTCGTAGTTCATCTTGTTTCCGCTCTGTGAAACCTTGACACCTTCGCTGATGGTTACTTCACCAGTTGAGGATGTTGTTGTCTCTGTTGCGGATACTGCGGATGCCTGCAATGAAGCAGCTATATCTACAGCTCCTAGAACATCTGCTGTTGCTGCTGATTCGCCGACAACAATTACTGTGTCGCTTAGCACGCCATTCTGGACGAATGGTGCTGGATAATCAGCCAGGTCAGCTACCGCCAATGCGCCCGTAAGCGTTGCTCCGAGCATCAGCGCGCCTGTTCCTAGGGCAGCTATTTTCTTTGCCCAATTTAGTTTTTCCATTTACTTAACACCTCCGTGTTAATAAGCATTAATCGTGTTCTCTCCTCTTCTCTGCACGTTAAACACTGTCGTCTCTATAAATATGCTCAATTGATGTTTGAATGTTGAGTTTTGTTTATAAAGTTTTCGCAATTATATGTTTCTTTCGGACCATTTCAAGCATTTCAGAGCCTGAATCCCCCGAAATCAGCCATCTTAGGTTGTGATAACTTTGTAGTGACTAAATTTTAAAATCAGTCTTATTTCAAAAAGCTTTATAAACAGGCTTTAAAGACGGATATTCTGTGTTTTTAATACCGGCTATAACTATTTAAACCATTCCCTATTTAGGTGTGATATGAGGTTATCTTCTATTGAAAAAAAGATTCACCCTGCATTGTATAATATAATCTCTAAGGACTTTCCCGAACTCAGGCCGGCACAGGCAAAAGCCATAGAAGCAGGGCTTTTAGAAAGGAAAAACCTGCTGGTATGCACGCCGACAGCGTCTGGAAAGACCCTTATAGCAGAGCTTGCCATGATGCAGGCCATATACAATAATATAGGGAAAGCGGTCTACATAGTCCCCCTGAAGGCGCTGGCATCTGAAAAATATGAATATTTTAAGAACAAGTACAAAGATATCAAAGTGGCGCTTTCTATAGGAGATACAGACTCCTCTGACACGTATCTGGAAAGATATGATATAATAATAACAGTATCTGAAAAGCTGGATTCCCTGATAAGGCATAAAGCACCCTGGCTCCGCTACGTCTCCACAATAATCATAGATGAAATCCATCTTATGAATGATTCCCACAGGGGCCCGACCCTTGAAGTCGTGATAACTATCCTGAGGAAAGTGCTTAAAAAAGCCCAGTTTATTGCCCTTTCTGCTACAATAGGAAACCCAAAGGAACTTGGGGAGTGGCTGGACGCAGAAGTTGTTATGGATGACTGGAGACCACTGGAGCTGCATAAGGGGATATATCACGAGGGTTCTGTCAGATTCTATTAATATAGTAGCTTTAAATATAAGGTATTTTTACCCCAAAGTACATATAACCTTGTTTATATATGGAGAGAGGCGGAACAAAATGAAGAAAAAACTTACTCTTGAAGAAAAATTAGGATTTATGAAAGAATTCTTTGGCGGCAAAGTTCCAGAGTATCTCTGGTATAATCTCGGATCAGCCAGCTCAGGCATATTTAATGACACAGCCATAGCCGGGATAGCAGACCAGACCGGGATAAGAGGCCATATAAGCGATCTGATGAAAGTATATGATGTATATCCAAATGACCTCGGAGGAGGAGTTATACCTCTTGGCGTGCCGCAGTACAGGCACAAAGAGCCAATGTGGATGCCTCTTGCAAAGCTAATAGGGAAAGAAGATAAGGCACTCCTTGTAAAAGATGCCAAAGAATTGGTTGCGGGGCTTCAGCTGCCAGACAGGGTTATTGAATTATATGCTGCAACCACAACAGACCATATTGAGTATCCTGCACCTAAAGCAAAGGAGGGGATAGTCCTGAAAGTGAATTTTGCAAAAATGAAAGCGTATGGCCCTATAAGGCTTGCAAAAGTAGCAGGAGAGTACGGCCTTAATTTCTATACAAGCAGGCACGGGTTTTAATTTTATTTATTACTTTTCCAGTAGTTAAAAATAAGTAGGTTTAAATTTAACTTATTTTTACCCGGTTCTATACTTACAGAAGGTGAATAAAAATGACAGACATAAAGATGAGCCTTGAAGAAAGAGCAGCTTTTATAGACCAATTTTTTGACGGAAAAACCCCGGGCTATTTGTGGTACAATATCGGTCCTGTTGAAGAGGGGAAGTACGATATTACCCCGATACAGGAGCAGACAAAATGCGGAAAAAACTTTGGGGATGTAGAGATACACACAGTTTATCCTGATTTCAGCTTTGAGAATCCCGTAGAATTAGGTGTTCCAGAATATAGGGAAAAAAAGCCATGGTGGATGAATATTGCCAACCTTGTAGGAAAAGGAGATACCGCCCTAAGGGTAAGAGGGCCGGGGGAAGTCCCGCTCACACTTGATTTTATCGGAAGGCAGCCTGAACTATATGAAGTTAATGGCAGAATTAAAGAAAAGCACGCAGGTGCAAACTTTGCCCAGATGATTGCATGGGGTCCTGAAAGCAAAAAGGAGCTGGCAGAATCATTCGGATTTAAATATGACTTACACAATAGCAGGTGAAAAAATGCAGAAAAAAGTCATGATTAATGGGGCTGCAGGAAGGATTGGAAGGGCAGTTACATACGAAATTATGAAGGCAAGAAAGCTTGGAGAGGGGATGCTTGAACCTGCAGTTCTTAATGATATAGTTGGAATTGACGGGATTGTAGCAAGCCTGTCAGGAAACGACAGCGTTCACGGCAAATTCGACTGGAACATTGCAAAGGTTGACGACTTCACAATAGAAATAGACGGGCTAAGAGCACGGGTGTATTCAGGAGTGGACATTAAGACTATCCCTTTTGCGGATTTGGGTGTTGATATTGTAGAGGAGTGCACAGGCCGCTACGGGGATGATAAGAAAAACCCGGGGATTAGAAAAAGCGAAGATTTCCTTTATGCAGGTGCAAAAAAGGTTGTCCAGTCATATCTGGCAAAGAGATCCTCTGATGTTGTTCTTGTTATGGGTGCAAACCATGAGATTTATAATCCTGAAAAGCACCATATCATTTCAAACGGCTCATGCACAACAAAAGCAATTGCAGCACCTTTGCGTGTATTGCTAGATGAAGGGATTAATATTGCAGGACTCTATATGAGCACAGTCCATGCAGCAACAGTTTCCCAAAAGACTTTAAAAGTGCTTTCCGGCGTCTATACACACACGACAGGGGCTGCACAAGCAACCAGCATACTCTTCCCACAGTTAGAGGGCAGGATGGACGGAATGTCATACAGGGTCCCGATTCTTGACGGAAGCATTGCCGAGGTGAACATGGTGGCATGGTATAAAGGCCAGCTTACAGCTGAATCCATAAATGAAGCCATGCTAAAAGCCGAGAGCAACCCGGCATATGCAGGCAGGATTAGCACACTTAAAAGCAATGATGAAGGCGAGATACAGGTTAAAGAGGACATAGTCGGAAGAACAGAGAACGGACTTGTTATCCTGGACGAAACAAGGGCCATGCCAATAGAGGGAGCCAGCAGCGAGAAGGGCAATCTTTATTTCATAAAACTATTATCCGGCTACGACAACGAGAGGGGCCCTCCGAAAGATCAGGTTAAGCTTACTGAGTATATTGCACAGTTTTAATTTATTTATTACTTAACAGTAGTTAAAAAATAGAAAGATTTATATAGTTACATCTTCTAATTTATTTCAGGTGATAAAGATGAACCTTACTTCAAGACTAAGAAAAGGCGCTGTTATTACAGGACTTGTAGCAATAATCGGCGGAACAGTGCTTGGAGCATGCGCTCCAATGCAGCCATACCAGTTTGAAGCTGGTGATAGGGTTCAGGTTATTAATGGCAATTTAGCATACGCCCCATTTTCAGAAGGAAACAGATATGACCCGCCCGGAGAGGGCAAGACTATAGGGGAATACGCACAGGTCCCTGATGGTGCAACCTGCATGGTAACTGACAGGATGCCATATGCAGGAGAAGGCAATGAATTTGAAAGATGGTATAAATTAGACTGCCGTGAAGAAGTTCCTGAAATCGATTTGGCTGGTCTTTGCTTTCATCCTATTAAAGGATCTATTAAACCAAGCAATTGCGGCGAAGAGCCGGTTGGATATGCACCTGAAGATAATCTAAGACCAATACAAAAATAAAAGAGGCAAAAATGACACTAAACGCAAAACTGAAAACTGGCATTTTGGCAGCAGGGCTTGCTGCAACTGTCTTGACAGCATGTAGCGGCCAGGGAGAGAGAATACTTGAAAGAGAAAGGCAGTCTGGCTTACAGGTTGAAGTCCTTGCTAACAACTATTGTAATGCCCCTCCCAGGCTTCCAGACCAAAACCTATGGTATTATGAAGTCATTGTGGAAAGAGAGGCAAACGAAAATAATCAGGAGAGATTCTCTGTGATTGCCCTTCAATATGATGGCCGTGATTATTCCTGTACAGGACCATGGCAGGATATTGGATATTCACCACAAACACCTTAATTTTTCTTTATTTATTCAAAACAATTATATATTAGCGCGTCTTAAGATTCTAAAACAACGTGGGGTGGTAGAATGTATCTGAATTTAATATCTTTACAGGCAGGCCCTGAGTGGTATGGGCCCTTGGGGATGGGATTCCTCGGCTTTATGCTAGGTTCAATGCTTCTGATGTTTGCGCTGCTTGTCGGGCTGTATGTGTATACAAGCTTTACTCTGATGAAAGTAGCTGAAAGGCTGAAGACGAAGCCAGCATGGCTGGCATGGGTGCCAATAGGAAATCTTTATCTGATGTCCAAAATGGCAAAAATGCAGTGGTGGCCTATACTGCTCCTGCTGGCATGGTGGATACCGGTTCTGGGACAGGTGGCATTCCTGGTGTTTGCAGTTTTCGCATTCATATGGATGTGGAAAATCCTTGAGGCAAGAAAAAGGCCCGGCTGGTGGTCGCTCTTTGCGCTCATACCTATGGTCGGATTGATATGGTATCTTGTGATGTGGGGAATACTTGCCTGGTCCAAGAAATAAGCAATTTTATTTTAACTTTATTTTTCTTTAATCTTTCTCAGAATTCAAATCTTATGACGTCCCTGTAAAGCTTCTCATGGCAAATATGGAGCCTCTCTACAAGCTCATGGCTATTTGAGGCATGCCTTATCTGCCTCAGCATATCTATGACCCTTCTTATCAGCCTTATAAGGTCGCCTTCCTCCAGGCTGCTCAGTTCCAGGAGATTCCTGAAATCCGTTCCAGCTGTAAAATCGCCTATTACCCTTACCATCCTCTTCACATAGAGCTTATTCAGGTTTTTTGAGACATAGCTTCTTTTAGAAATGACTCTCATTATATGGGCATAAGTCTTATCTATACCTTTCAGCGAGAAATAGTCTTTTCTTCTCGGCTCGTATATTGCAGCAGCGACCAGTACGTTTATTTCTTCATCAGACAGCTCCTTGTAGATATTATCTGCAAACATTTCCGTCACGAGAAGCTCGTTTGAATATATCTTTGTGGCAAAAAGCCCCTTGTCAGAAAGGCCCTCTCCCTGGATGTAGCCCATACTTTTCAGTATCTTGACTTTGTGGTTGTAAGAAGACATCACCCTTACCTGCCTGTTGCTCTGCTGCCTTCTTATGAAATAATCAAAGTTCATCTTCAGGATAATCTCCCTTTCCTCGGGAGTGTGGTTGTTTATGAGATTGAGGACAGTGTTGAAGCTGAGCTTGAACTGAGATTGGATAGGGATATCGTCTTTTGTAGAAATTTCTTTTATCTTCTGGAAATTCGTGTGCACCCTGTCAATCATCACAATTGCATAGCCAATCTTATCTATCCCCCTTCTTCCAGCCCTTCCGGCCAGCTGGAAATACTCCTTTGAATTCACATACCTGAATGTAATGCCGTCATACTTTTCAACAGAGGCAAAGCATACTGTCTTCGCAGGCATGTTTATGCCGACAGCAAAAGTTTCTGTGGCATAAAGCACTTTTATCAGGCCTTCTGAAAACAGCACTTCAACAAGCTCTTTTGCCTTCGGAAGCACGCCGGCATGATGGAAAGCAATCCCGTGCGACAGCGCCTGCTTCAGCTTCTGGATGCTTAAGAGAGACCTGTATTCGCTGGAGATGAGCGTGTTAGACATTTCTATTATGTACTTTCTATCTTTGTCGCTGAGGAAATTTTTTTTCTTTGCGAGCTCTAATGCCTTATCCTCGCAGTCCTTTCTTGAAAAGCTGAAAAATATGCAGGGCAGCTTGTCTTCTATTTTCCTTATCAGGTCAATGTGTGATGACTTCTGGATTCCTCTTCCCTTGTTTTTTTTCGCCTGCTGCTTAAGAAATTCAGTCGTTGACCTGTCTTTCATTATATTTTCTATCTTGGTGACGCCAAGATGGGTATCGTATACAAAGTGTTCAAGCGGCACAGCCCTTTTGCTGTATTTCACCACATCAACCGTATGCTTTTTTATGCTTTCTATCCAGTCTGCAAACTCCCGGGCATTTGGTATTGTTGCAGAAAGGCAGAGGAACCTGACATGCTCTGGCGAGAAGATTATTGATTCTTCCCATACTGTGCCCCTTTCTATATCATTTATGTAGTGGATCTCGTCAAAAATCACATAGGACACATGCTCGATTATAGGGTCCTTCGTAAGAAGCATGTTCCTGTATATTTCTGTTGTCATTATCAGCACAGGGGCCTCTGCATTGATTACGATGTCGCCGGTCATTATGCCAATATTGCTTTCCCCGTGGTCCCTCTTGAAATCCCTGTACTTCTGGTTGGAAAGGGCCTTTATAGGAGCAGTGTAGACAATCCTTCGCCTGCCCTGTATATACTTGTCAATTATATAATCTGCAATAAGCGTCTTTCCTGTTCCGGTTGCAGCAGACACAACAACTGAATGGCCTTTTTCTATTGATTCAATTGATTCAACCTGGAATGGGTCAAGAATAAAATTTTTGAATTTCATACAATCTAGCCTTTTTTACTTCTTTAAAATAGTTTGCCTTTTTTCAGGCAGCCGGCAGCGAAGGAGATTGCATAAGTTTTAAATAAGCACTCCAATTATCCAGCAGAGGGGAAAATGGAAATAATATCTGATTTGCATCTTCATTCAAAATACAGCAGGGCATGCTCCAAAGACCTTGATATCAGGAATATGGAGAAATATGCCAGGATAAAGGGGGTCAATCTTATGGGAACAGGGGATTTCCAGCACCCTGAATGGCAGAAGGAACTGAAAAAAGAGCTGGCAGAAGATGGCACGGGAATACTGAGGACAAAGACAGGTTTCCCTTTTATGCTGACAAGCGAGATTTCCCTTATCTATTCACAAGGCGGAAAGGGAAGAAAAGTCCATAATGTGATATGGTGCAAAAGCCTTGAAATCGCTTCGCAGGTTTCTCAGGCATTGCTTAAGCATGGCAGGATTGATTATGACGGAAGGCCGATATTCGGCATGACCTGCCCTGAATTTGTTGACCTTATGAAGGGCGTTGACGAAGACATAGAGATAATTCCCGCGCACATCTGGACGCCGTGGTTCAGCCTGTTCGGAAGCAATTCAGGATTTGATTCTGTTAGGGAGGCATTCGGTGACAGGATAGACAAGATACATGCAGTTGAGACAGGCCTGTCTTCAGACCCGGAAATGAACTGGAGGCTCTCGCAGCTTGACAGGTTCGCTGTTGTAAGCTTTTCAGACAGCCACAGCTTCTGGCCGTGGAGGCTTGGAAGGGAGGCAACAGTGTTTGAGCTTGAAGAGCTGACTTATGGTAACATAATAAAAGCGCTGAGGACAAAAAAAGGCCTGAAGGAAACAATTGAGGTTGACCCCGGATATGGAAAATACCATTATGACGGCCACAGGAACTGCAATGTTTCCCTGAGCCCGAGAGAATCGAACAGACTCAATAAACTCTGCCCCAAATGCGGAAGGCCTCTTACAATAGGGGTTGAGAACAGGGTCGAAGAGCTGGCAGACAGGCCTGTTGGGTATAAGCCTGAAACTCCAATCCCATTCAAAAAATATATTCCTCTTTCAGAACTTATTTCAGCAGCCGCAGGAAAAGCTGTGGCAACAAAAGCAGTCTGGGCTGAATATTACAAGCTGGTCGGAAAACTTGGAAGTGAGTATGATGTTCTCAGGGCAGTTCCTGAAAAGGAGCTTGAGAAACACGCAGGAAAAAAACTGGCTGAAGTCATTATGAAAAACAGGAACCAGCAGATTAAAGTCACTCCCGGATATGACGGCGTTTATGGAGTGCCTATAATTGATGAGAGCCAGAAGATCGAGCAGCCCGAGGTTGACATAAGAGACAGGCAGAAAGGACTGCAGGATTATATGTCCTGAATTCTAGTTTGTGCTCTCTTTTTCTTCAGAAAAGAAGCCATGCCTGAGCTTGTGGAACAGGCTCAGCACAAACTCAAGGAGGACTATCGCTATCAGATACTGGACTATTATATGCGTGAATAAGGGCAGGGACATGAACTTCTCGATTGTGGTTTCAATGGAAAAATAAGTTGTATCAACTATAAAAATACCAAGCAGCACAAAAGGCACGAGCTTGGCAACCTCCTTTGACAGTTCCTCATTATAATATGCTGTTATCCTTGAAACCACAATGACTGTCATTGAAATAAGCAGCACAGTAGCTACTTCATGGCTTTTTGAAAGGAAAAGCAGGAAGCCGCCTAAAATAAGGAACCATAATGCCGTTATTAATGGGTATATCACAAGGGACTTCACTATAAATACCACAACCCCCCAGGCACTGACAAAAAATGCAAAGAAATTATTTTTTGGTTTTTTGAGCTTTATGCTTATTATCTCTCTTTTTGCCAGGTGCCTGTAGAAATGCCATATGACAACAACATAGATAAACATCCCCAGGGAATAGAGAGCCAGGTTTGTCAGGTTGCTCCCAATATCTTTTGTTATAAGCTCAGGAAGAGCAGAAAAATAAGTTGAGTTTAGGAATGAAGTAAAGTCAACCATGAAATAAAAATTGATACAATGGTATATAAATATTTCTCTTCAATTCCTTAACTTTAAATATAAAATTTAGTTCCCGCAAATTTATGAGCGATGAAGAAAGTCTTGAGGAAAAGATTGCAGCGATTGGAAAAAGAACCAAGAGCATGCTCAGCGATTTTCATGTTCTTCTTAAATCAGGAGATTTTAAGGGCATATATGTCCCTGAATTCATACAGTTTGAGACTATGTGGCTGGAGCTTGGGTTCTATATTGACAGGTACAACATACTATATCATGAAAGGACAATAGCCAGTGATGATATCAAGGAAGGAAGCCTTGGCATATTCCTGCTGAACCAGAACAAATGGGGATACAGGAAGCTTTTGAAGCACAATTTCCGTAATCACCTGGCAAAAAGAAAACTGCTCCATAGCAGGGTTAAATTTACATCTCCGGATAAATACCTTGAGACAGTAGAAGATTACCTAAATAATACTGAATCTATGATACTCAAACTTTCCCAGGGGGATGTGCAGCATAATATAAAATACCTGTCTGAATCAATTGCAAAAAAAGGAGAGGCCAATTATCTCAGCGAGCTTGAGAAATTTCTCAATGGATTAAAGGAAGAATTCGCTCTTCTGGATAGAGACAATGAGTATGGTATGACAGATGAGAACAGGCGAAAGCTCGGCATGATTGGATTTGACCTGAATTCCGAAGGGACGGCCTACAGCACAAAAGTGGAATACCGTCCTGTAGGCTCTCTAGAGATTCTTGCCAACAAGTCTACTTTTGATGTCAGGTTCAGCAATTATAGCATGCATGATAGGATTGCAATAATAAATAATGACAATTATCCATGCCTTCCGGAGCGGCATGTCTCAGGCAGGATAGACATTTCAGAATATCCCGGAAATTATGAGATTAACATCTATTCAGCATCAGGATACTCAGTCCTTAAACTTTTAAACTTTATAGGGCAGGACAATACCATAGATTTTCAGAGGCCCGGCAATATACAGGTATATGTAAACGGGATTAATAACAGGGTGTATACGCAGAGCATGATAAATATCAAGATGAACAAGCACCCGAGCAACCAGATATTAAATGAGACATTAAAGGAAAAAAAGCAGAGAAAATAAGATTTATTTTTTCTTTCCGATTACTTTGACCGGCATGTATGGGTGCAGTGCCTTTGGTACATCAAAGCTGCCGTCCTTGTTCTGGTAATTCTCCATGATTGCAACGATTGCCCTTGATGTCGCGATTGCAGTTGAGTTAAGGGTATGGACAAATTTCCTGTCATTACCTTCCTGATATTTTGTATTCAGCCTTCTTGCCTGGTAGTCTGTGCAGTTGCTGCATGAGACAGCCTCCCTGTATGTCTTTTGTGCGGGCATCCACACTTCAATATCATATTTCTTTGCTGCAATCCCGCCCATGTCGCCGGTACAGACGTTCACAACTCTATACGGCAGCTTTAATTTCTGGAATATCTCCTCCGCGTTTTTCAGCAGCTCCTCGTGGAGCTTCCATGAATCCTTTTCGCTTGAGAAAACAAACTGCTCAACCTTGTGGAAATGGTGGACCCTGAAAATCCCCTTTGTATCTTTCCCGTGGCTTCCGGCCTCTTTCCTGAAGCATGGCGATACTCCTGCATATTTCAGGGGAAGGTCTTTCAGCTCGAGGGTTTCATTCATATGATAAGGGCCTATTGAATGCTCTGAGGTTGCTATAAAATAGAGGTCTTCTCCTTCAACCTTATACATTACTTCTTCAAAATCGCCCATGGAGACCATCGCAGAATATGGTGCTTTCCTCATCATATATGGCGGCTCCATAAGTATGAATCCTTTGCTGTAGAGATGGTCAAGCGCAAATTTAAGAAGTGCATAATCAAGAAGGACAAGCTCGTTTTTCAGGTAATAAAACCTTGACCCTGCGATTTCAGAAGCCTTTGCAGTGTCTGCAAGGCCTTTTTCCTCAAGCAGGTCAACGTGGCTCTTCAGCGGGAAATCAAACTTTGGCTTCTCGCCCCATGTCTTTATTGTCTTGTTCTGGGAATCATCTGCTCCGACAGGAACTGACTCATGCAGGATATTCGGGAGCAAAAACATTATCTGGTCTATCCTGCCTTTTAGCTCTTCTGTTTTTTCCTGCTGCTTCTTTATCTTATCAGGTATGTCTTTCACAAGCTTTAACTTCTCAGCAGCATCTTTCCCCTGCTTCTTCAGGTCAGCGACTTCCTGGCTGAGTATATTCCTCCTGTGTCTCAGCTTCTGCTCTTCCTGCAGGGATTCCCTCCATTCCACATCAAGCTTCCTTACTTCCTCAAGCTTTTTCAGGAGGTCCGGCCTGTCCCTTTTTTCCAGGTCTTTTTTTATTATCTCAGGAGTTTCTCTTACAAGTCTGATATCAAGCATTATTCTCTCACCATAGTGTGTTGTGAAACATACAGCATATTAAAATCTTTTTGAAAAAGGAGGGTCTTACGCATCCGAAAGGTTAGTTGACCTCTTTATGAAATAAGCCAGAAGAGGGGGCACAATGAAGGAAGTGAGGAGGGCCATTGCTGAGATTACTGAGTATTCAGCTGCAGGGAGCACACCATTGGCAAGTCCGATTGAGGCTATTATAAGCGCAACTTCTCCCCTTGGAGCCATGCCTATTCCGACAAGAAGAGACTCATTTGGGCTTAGCTTTGAAAGCAGCGCCATTCCGCCGCACGCAATCAGCTTTGTGAGGAGGGCCAGGGCAGTAAGTATCAGGATTGGTATAAAAAATGCCACAACTGCCTTTACATCAACAAGAAGGCCAAGCGATATAAAGAATATGGGTGTAAAGACAAGCTCCAGGGCAAAAGTCTTTTCTTCAAGTATAGCAAGATTCTTGCTTTTGTTAAGAATGATGCCTGCGAGGAAAGCGCCGACTATTGCAGACAGGTTTATCACTTCTGCGACATAGGCAAGAAGAAGCATGAATGACAGGGACAGCAGGAGCCTTTTTGTCCCCATCTCTTTCCTGTCAATATATCCTATAAAATATTTTCCGGTTACGATTGCACCCAGTAGGAATATAGTGGAGATTACAGACACCCTTATTAGTGAAGCAACAGCATTTCCCTGGATATCGACAATATTTGTAACCGCTGAAAGCAGGAGAAGGGCGAGGATGTCATCTATAACCGCTGCGCCTATTATGATTTCAGAAAATTTTTTCTGGAGCAGCTTCATTTCTTTCAGTATCCCCACAGTCACACCAACGCTGGTCGCAGTCAGCGCAGCTCCCACAAACATGGAATATCCGAAGCTGCCTCCGCTAAGTACAGCATAGAAATAGCCTGCCACAAAAGGGAAGACAATTCCTGCAAGGGCAGTCAGCAAGTTTTCTTTTGAAAAGAGCTTTTCTATCTTGCTGTGCAGGCCAACCTTAAACAGCAGCACTATGGCTCCGAGCTGTGCAAACAGGTGGATAACCTCTTCATGATAGAAGAAGACTGGAGCCTCTGCTGAGATCTGGAAGGGCAGGTTCAGCGAGTGCAGGAAGTCCCAGGTTATATTGAGGAACCCGGGGCCTATAAGAATCCCAAAAATCATCAGCACTACTACAGTCTGCTGCCTGAAATAGAACACCGCAACTTCAGCCAGCACTGCCAGGAGCAATAAGAATACAATCTCAAAGTAGATATGCTTCTCAGGATCCAGGTTTCCAAAAAAAGATGCCCTTATTGTTGCGAATATCAGAAGGAGGAAGAGAAACCCGATAACGAGAGCACCAATCTTATAAACATGCTCAGTAACATTCTTATTCTTCAACCTCTCCGTTATCCTTCTCATCCAATCAGTGCAATATGAATTATTCTTATATATTTTTCCTCTTTTTTCACAAAATTTAAAAACAATCCAGATATGGGAAAAAGTAGAGAGGTGCCACAATGGATTTTACGCTTATCTTGATAATTGGTTTAGGGATTGTTTTTGTTATACTTGCATTGAAGATTGTAAAGATAGCACTGAAACTTATCGCAGTCTCCCTTATAGTGTTAGTACTCTCTACTGCGGTATTCGGCTATTTCTTCATAAAAGATGCACAGGACATAGCATCTGACTTTTCAGAAGGGAGGACACTTATACTTTTCACAGAAAGCGGAGACATAGTTGCCGGCCTTACAAAAGAGGATAACGAGACTATTGTGTTTGAAAGGAGGCAGCTTGATGAATTTGAGGCATATTACCGCAGAGGAGAATATACTGAGATTGCTGAGACTGACAAAAGAGTTTTTTTTATGGAAGCGGAGGAAGTAGATGAAGAGAACAAGACCGGAATTATCTTTAGCTTCCTGCAGAAGAGAATACCTGCGCTGAATATATCAGCCAGGGTGGCAGAAAAAGTTCCGGACAGAGCCACAGCCCAGATTATCATAAATATTATCGATAAGATGAGAAGCGACCCTCTTTATATATTCAAGGCCTACAAAGAAAAAAAGCTTTTTGTCTACCCTGAGACATTTGTCTTCAAGACACTAAGATATCTTACCCGAGGAAAAAAATCATGAGGAAACCAGTCTTACTAATTATTTTTTTGTTCCTTATCAGCATCTCTGCAGTTTCAGCCGAGGAACTGGCATTTGAAGGCTGGGTGTATAACAACAAATCGCTTAACCTGGACACGACATCATATAAGACGTTCATATCAGCAAACAAGAATCTTCTGATTTTATCAAACAAGTCAATAAATCTTGCTCTCAATACCTGCTCTACAGAAGGCGTGACAAAATTCTGCTATAACCTCTCGGAATATGACTCAGATCTGGGGGAATACAAGGCATATGTATATGCCTACTACAGGCAGCCTGAGATAACCATAACCAGGACAGCAACAAACAACCAGATGAACGTGGGGGAAAAGGCAACATTTACTGTAACTATAAAAAACACAGGAGACGTCGATGCAAAGGATGTTATTTTTTCAGAGGATTTTCCCAGCAATATCGTAATAACAAAAGTGAAAAATGCGGATGCTGCAGGGCGGGCAATCTACTGGAAGGGAAACCTTGCAGCAGGAAAAAGCATGACTTTCGAGTATGATGTAACATCTACTGGAATTGTTAATACGTACCTGAAAGCAAGCGTTCTTTATTTCGACGGCTTTGAGGAAAAGGAGGTTTTTTCCACTGAAATAAACCTGAAATCAGAGCAGGTAATTACTGTGGAGCTTGTGACTGATAAGGAAGAGTATGGGCTTAATGAAGAGATGCTGCTCAACCTCAGCCTCGAAAACAGCGGCGATGATGATGTCACGGTCAAATCACTCAGCATACTGGTGCCAACAACCATCCAGGTTACAGATAAAAGCACAATGGAGAAAAGTGAACTTGGACTTGTCTGGTCTGGAAAACTTGAAGAGAATAAGACTAAGACATTTGGCCTGGGGCTGAAGAGCAACAAAACCGGCCAGTCATTTGTGATTGTTAATCTTGTATATGAATACAAGGATCAGGAATACAGGATAGAGAATACAAACAAGGAATTTTCTTTGTCTAATGAGGGGGTAGCTCTTACGACATCACTTTCAGACACTGAGACAGTAAATTCAGAGCAGGAGCTTTCTATATGGGTCAAGCTATGGAACAAGAACCTCTATTCAAAAATAAAGAATATCGCTTTTTCAGCAGAGACAGAGGTAGCGAGGCTTGGGACTACATATATTGATTCTGTTGGAGCAAATAATACAGTTCTGCTCCTGAACACAAAAATAAGTGTCCCCAAATCGGATGAAGAGGTTTCTTTCCCTGTTGCTTTTTATGTAAATTATTCAACCGAAGACGGCCAGGCATATTCAGGCGAGCTGAAGAAAACAATTGTTGTAAAGCCGTTTAAGCAGGTTGCAATAACCCCGAGCGTGACGTCAGTTACACTTGAAGAAGGAGAGGCAAAAGCAATCAGCGTAGAGCTTTCAAACCCCTCAGATAAGGACATAGAATTAATCTCAATTGAAGCATCTATACCTGATATATTTTCTGTCAAGGGATCTACAGCCGCATCAGCTAGCCTTAACAATGGTGAGAGCATTGAAATTATATCCTTTACAGTAACTCCTGGAACTGCAGAGAAGGAAGAGAAATATGAGATAGATCTGTTTGTGGATTATACGGTGGAGGGAAGCCAGTACAGCAATGCAGGAGCAATAGAGATAACAGTTGTCCCAAAAAAGCCAGAAGTGAAAATTGAAAAATCCTTTGATAAAAGTGAGGTGTATCAGGGAGAGCAGTTTGGCTCAAGCTATATAATAACTAATGAGGATGATATATCTATATACAACCTTACTCTTGTTACAACACAGGACTACCGGCTGGATACTTTGTCATTCTTTAGTTATTTTATACCGAAGCTTGACCCCGGGGAGAAAATAACTTTTGATGCAGACCAGCTGAGGGCAAAAGAGAAAGGCACTTTCAGCATAGCAGAATCCAGGCTTGAATATTATAACAAATACAGCAAGAATTTCTCAGAAACTTCAAATTCCCCCGCGCTTACTATTAAGGAAGCCAGGATAACAGGGCCCGTCCTTATGGTAAAAATAACTGCTCCGGAAAAAATTAACGCAGGAGAATCTTTTGAAGCTGAAATAAAGCTGACGAGTCTAGGGACGGAGGGGGTTTATGCGACTATTGACAACAAAATAGTGGGCATAGATGAGGAATATATCATAAAAAAAGAGATGAAGTATGATGAACCCGGCACTTATACGATTGAGAAGGTATTTTTCGACTATGATTATCTTGACGGCAAGGCAAGGGCATTCTCAAATACTGTGACAGTTAGTGTGATTGCGGATGAGCCGGCAGCAGAGACAGCAGTCTCGGAGCCTCCTGCAGAACCTGAGAAAAAAGGGATCATCCAGAGCGTTGTAGATTGGTTCAAAAGTCTTTTAGGGATTGAGAGCTGAAGCGCAGCATTGAACAGTAAATTATATAAATCTCGCACAACAAGATTCTACTATGGCCGAGATACCCGCACTGGTATGGATTGTTGTTGGAATCTTTGTATCCATATTTTCAGTTATAATTGTATTCAGGAGCGGTGAGCCATTCTTTATACTGATGATTTTTGCCGGCATCGGCATGCTTGTTTTCGGAGGCATCAAAATTTTCTTAAGGAACAGGAATCAGGAGAGCCTTGTCGATGAGATGAGAAAAAGACACTCATCAAGAGGGGACAGCGAAGCAGAGATTAACATGGATGACTACAGAAGACAGAGGTCTGGCCAGCACCACCAGCAGGCGCATCAGCAGACGCAGCAGGCGCAGAGGCAGCAGGCACCTTCTCCAACTCCCAAGTCTCCTCCTCCCCAGCAGCAGAGCAATAGCCCGCCCAAAGGCCAGCAAGGCTTCTGCTCACAGTGCGGGACACCGCTGCTAAAACAGCATAAATTCTGCCCTATATGCGGCGCAAGAGTATAAGAGGCCCGGCATATGGTTGATAAATATGGTTGATAATATAGTATCCACTTTGTATCATACTGAAGGCATATCTTTTTAAAACCCTCCGGATTTCAATTAGGGGATGCTGGAGTTCATAAAAAAACCCAATACTGACAGGGAAATTTACAGTATTCTTCATCCTTTTCTGGCAAAATGGTTCAGGGATAAATTCGGGGCTTTCTCAGAGCCGCAGAGATACGGCATCATGCCTATCCATAACAAAGAAAACACCCTTATTTTTGCCCCTACAGGGACGGGAAAGACGCTTACTGCCTTTACTTCTATAATAAATGAGCTTTCTTTCCTGGCAGAAAAAAATGAGCTGGAAGACAGGGTCTACTGCGTCTATATCTCTCCGCTGAAAGCGCTTTCAAGAGATATCAGGGTAAACCTTACGGATCCGCTCTCAGAAATAAAGAAAATAGCAAAAGAGGATAAGAAAAAAATAAACATAAGGGTTGAGGCAAGGACAGGAGATACTAGCACGAGCGCAAAATCAAGGATGCTGAAGACACCTCCCCATATCCTTATTACAACTCCGGAAAGCTTTGCAATTGTCCTGACATCAAAGAAGTTCAGGGAGCACCTGGCAAAAGTAGATTGGGTGATAGTTGATGAGATACATTCCATGGCATCAAGCAAGAGGGGAGTCCATCTCTCGCTTTCCCTTGAAAGATTGCGGAACCTGACAAATTTTACAAGGATAGGGCTTTCTGCAACAGTAGCCCCGCTAGAAGAGGTCGCCAAATTTCTCGCCGGAAAAGAGGGAGATAGTTTCAGGAAGTGCAAAATAGTCGATGCGCAGTTCATAAAAAAGATGGACCTGAAAGTACTTAGCCCTGTTGAAGACATAATAAGGACAAGCCACCAGCAGACACACCAGAGGATGTATGAGATTATTGATGACCTTGTCCAGAGCCATAAGACTACATTAATATTTACAAACACAAGGTCTGCAACAGAGAGGGTTGTCCATTACCTAAAAGACAAATTCCCCGGGCATTATACAGAAAACCCCGGGGAAGAGGATTCAAGATCGCTTATAGGGGCGCACCATGGCTCGCTTTCAGCAAGCCACAGGATTAAGATAGAAAACCAGCTGAAAGAAGGGAAGCTGAAAGCCATTGTCTCTTCAACCTCGCTTGAGCTTGGGATAGATATAGGCTATGTTGACCTCGTTATCCTGCTGGGAAGCCCAAAGTCAGTTGCAAGGGCGCTCCAGAGAATAGGAAGGAGCGGGCACAAGCTGCACGATACAGCCAAGGGGAGAGTTATAGTGCTGGACAGGGATGACCTTGTGGAATGTGCAGTGCTCCTGAAATCAGCCATTGAAAAAAAGATAGACAAGATCAGCATCCCAAAAAACTGCCTTGATGTCCTCGCGCAGCAGATATTCGGGATTGCGATTGAGGATGTATACCACATAGACAAAATCTATGAGACTGTAAAGAGAAGCTACAATTATGAAACCCTGACAAGAAAGGACTTTGATTCTGTAATAGATTACCTGGCGGGCGAGCATGTTTCCCTTGAAGACAGGAACGTGTATGCAAAAATATGGGTTGACAAGGAAACAGGCAATGTTGGAAGGAGGGGGAAGCTTGCAAGGATGATTTACATGACAAATATAGGGACTATACCGGACGAATCGTATATAACAGTAAAGCTCGGGGAAGAGATTGTAGGAAAGCTTGATGAGAATTTCCTTGAAAAGCTGAAGAGAGGGGATGTCTTTGTCCTTGGCGGAGAGACTTACGAGTTCCTGTATGCGAGAGGCATGTCTGCTGTTGTAAAGACAAGTGCAGGAAGGCCCCCCACAGTGCCGTCATGGGTTTCAGAGATGCTCCCCCTGAGCTTTGACCTTGCGCTTGAGATACAGAAATTCAGGAGACTCATGGAGGAGCAGCTTAAGGCAAACAAGAAAAAAAGCGAAATTCTGGATTTTGTTAATGGCTACCTCTATGTTGACAAATACGGGGCCAACTCAATATATGAGTATTTCAGGGAGCAGTTCCTCTATTCAGAGATACCGAATGACAAGAAAATTGTAGTCGAGCATTTCAAAGAGGAAAACAAGAAGTACATTGTCTTTCATATGCTTTACGGGAGAAGGGTAAATGATGTCATGAGCAGGGCGCTTGCTTATGCTATCTCAAGGAAGCAGAAGCAGGATGTTGAGATCTCAATCTCTGACAACGGATTCCTGCTGAGCTATCACGGCAGCCTGCAGGCGCTCCATGCACTTAGGATAATCAAAAGCTCGGATTTGAGGAAGATAATGGAGCTTGCCCTGGAAAAGACAGAAGTGCTAAAGAGGAGGTTCAGGCACACTGCCTCAAGAGGGCTGATGATACTCAGGAACTACATGGGAAGAAGAAAGACAGTGGGAAGGCAGCAGGTCAGCTCAATGCTGCTTCTCAATGCTGTGAAGAGGATATCCAATGATTTCCCTATGCTTAGGGAAGCAAGGAGGGAAGTGCTTGAGGACCTGATGGATATAGATAATGCGCAATATGTGTTTGAGCAGATAGAAAAGGGGAAAATTAAGGTTGTGGAATCATACAAGGATTTTCCAAGCCCATTCTCCTTCCATCTTGTAATGCAGGGGTATTCTGATATATTCAAGATTGAGGATAAGATTGAGTTCCTGAAGAGGATGCATGAAAAAGTTCTGAAAAAAATAGAGAACCCTGAGGAAAAGACAGAGCTTAACTACCATGAACTCTGGAGGAAGATGGAAGAGGGCAGGGAAAAGGAAAAAGAAGAAGAAAAGGAGGAGCTGAAGAGACTGGCGTGGAATGTTGAAAAAGCACCCATGTTTGCAAAAGAAGAGATAGTAAAGATGATAGAAGGAGAGGATGTTGAGCAGGGAGTAATTGACAATTTCAAAAAATACAAAGAAGAAATCGAACTCAATTTTCCGAACAGGCTCAGGAAATTTGTCTTTAAATACATAGAGGCTCATGATTACAACAGTGTGCTGCTGAAGCAGTTTGAGGATGCATACAGGAAAGTAAGATTCGATGCAGACATATATTTTGAGGGAAAGGCTGTTATAAACGGGAAAAGGGCATATGTCAGCAAGAAATTCAGGGACTGGCTGGATACACTGCTTAAAGGTGCAGTGCCATATGCATGGAAGAATGAAATAATCAAGTTTTTCATGAAGGTAAGAAAAGAGATCGAGTAGACTTATGCTGGACAAGAAATCTCGCAAATCTTTATAAAACACCCATGTTTCCCCTATATCATGCATGTTGACACAGCTGACTACAATGGAAATCCGAACATAGGGCTTTTCTGCTATGCCAATAACAAGTACTGCCTGGTCCCGTCAGATTTTCCGGACAAGCTTTCAGCAAAATTCGAGAAAATCCTGAAAGTGCCGGTTCATAAGATGAGGGCGGCAGGAACAGACCTGCTTGGCGTGTTTTTTTCAGGGAATGACGATGTTCTTCTGGTGCCCATGATAATGTTTGATTCAGAGCTTGCAGAGTTGCGCAGGCTGAAAATCAATTACAGGATTATCGAGTCGGAACTCACAGCACTCGGCAATAACCTCATTGTTACAGAAAAAGCCTGCATAGCAAACCCCGACTATACAGAAAGCATGCTGAAAAATATAGAAAAAGACCTTGGAGTAAAAGCTGTCAGCGGAAAAATATCTAAACTGAATACAGTTGGCTCCCTTGTCAAAATAGGCAGGGGAAGCTGCCTCGTAACACCGGAGATAGAGCCATTTGAAGAAAAATTCCTGAAGGACAAGCTTAAGATTGCCGTAAAAAAAGGGACAGTAAACTTCGGCTCTCCATATATAAGCTCAGGAGTAGTATGCAATTCCAACGGGTTCATAATAGGCGAGGCCTCAGGCGGACCTGAGATACAGAATGCTGATGAAGCTCTTGGATTTATAGATACAGGGGGTGAGTAAGATATGTCCGACATAAAGGTTTTTTCAGGAAGCGTGCACAGGGAGTTTGCAGAAGAGATATGCAGGCACCTTAAAATATCCCTTTCAGAAGTAATACTGAAAAAATTCCATGACTCTGAAACGTATGTTAAATATCTGGAGAAAGTCAGGGGGGAGGATGTTTTCATAATCCAGCCGACATCAAGGCCTGTCAATGAGAGCCTGATGGAGCTGCTTATAATGATAGATGCCCTGAAGAGGTCAAGCGTCAACAGGATAAACATTGTTGTGCCATACTATGGATATGCAAGGCAGGACAGGAGGGCATCTGCCAGGGAGCCCATAACTGCAAAGCTTGTCGCAAACCTTCTTACAGCAGCCGGAGCAGACAGGATAGTGACTGTTGACCTGCACAGCCCGCAGACAGTAGGATTCTTTGATATAGATGTTGACCATTTTGAGGCATATCCCCTATTCGCGGAATATTTCAGGAAAAAGAATCTTAAGGATATTGTTGCAGTTGCCTCAGATTCCGGGTTTGCAAAAAAGACAAGGAAATTCGCCAAGCTTATGGAATGCCCGATGGCGATAATAGACAAGAGAAGGCAGGTGCACAACAAAGCAGAGATTGTGAATGTCATAGGGGAGGTAAAAGGGAAGATCTGCCTTCTTATTGATGATATGATTGATACAGGCGGGACTGTTTCAAAAAGCGCTGATGCACTGATGGAAAAAGGAGCTAAAGAAGTCTATATTGCTGCAACACACGCAGTCTTCAGCGGGGACGCAGTAGAGAAGCTTGAAAAATGCGGGGCAAAGGAGATTATTGTAACAGATACGGTCCCTATTCCAAAAGAAAAGAGAATATCAAAACTGAAGATACTTTCAGTTGCAGAGCTCATGGCGCAGGTTATACAGAGGATACATGACCATAAGTCCCTAGGCGAATTATTCTCATGGGAGGAGAAAGTGGATGTCAGGCACAAGTAAGGAAGAATTATACACAGAGCTGAAAGCCCTTGACGAGGAAGTAAAGGCCCTCAATTCCCATCTTGAGAGGATAGATGAGCAGCTTTCTGAACTGGGCTCTTCAAAAAGAGTTGTCAATGAATTCTCAGAGCTGAAAAAGGGAGAAGAGCTGAGGGTCCTGCTGTCATCCGGCATATATGTAAAAGCAGAGCTGGCAGATACAAAAAACCTCATGGTGAATGTAGGGGCAAATGTATCCGTTGAAAAGACCCCAGAAGAAGTTGCCAAAATCCTCGATTCCCAGCTTGTCGAGCTTTCGGGCTACAGGGAAAGCCTTGTCGGGCAGATGCGCACAATAATAAAGAGAATTGAAGAGATACAGAAAGAGTTTGAATAACGAAAATCCGCTACCAAGTATTCTCAAGCTAAACCCCGGAATTTACGACTCTCGTTTAACAGCGGATTCTCGGGCTAGAAAATTTCTGCAAAATTTTCTATAAATTTATAAGGAATGCATTTCTTCCTGAATTCTATGTTTGGATTTTTGAAAGACAAGCTTAAGGAAGCCATTGGCAGGTTTACCAGGAAGGCTGAAGAAGAGGCAAAGGTAGTTGAGGAAACAGAGGAGATTAAAGAGAAACCCGTAGAGAAGAAGCCTGCTGAAAAGAAAGAAAAGCCAAAGGAAAAGAAAGAAGAGAAAAAAGAAGAAAAGAAAAAAGAGATTAAGAAAGGTAAACCAGAGAAGGAAACAACAAAGAAAGAGAAAATTGAGGAAGAAGAAGCTATAGTTCTAAAAGAACCAATCGATGACTCCAAAGAAGAAAAAGCAGAGGAAGAAAAGAAAGAAGAAAAGAAGGAAAGCTTCTTTGGCAAACTGTTTAGAAAGAAAGAAGCTGAGGAAGTGCCGGCTGGGAAGCCAGGACAGGAACCAGAAAAGAAAGAAGAGCCCGAGGAAAAAGAGCCTGAGGAGAAAAAAGGATTTTTTGAAAAGATAGCTGAGAGGATTACAAAAGTCTCGCTTTCTGAGAAAAAATTTGATGAATTGTTCTGGGAGCTTGAGCTTATAATGCTGGAGAATAATGTTGCGGTCGAGGTCATTGAAAAAATCAAGCAGGACCTTAAGAAAGACCTTGTTGACAAGCTAATCCCAAGGAAAAATCTTCAGGAACAGATTATAGACTCACTGAGGAAATCCATTGAGAGCCTGTTTGATGTTGAAAAGATTGACCTGATTAAAGAGGCAAAAAAGAAAAAGCCGTATATCGTTGCAATAATAGGCATAAACGGCTCCGGAAAGACAACCACTCTTGCAAAAATTGTCCATCTCCTGAAGAAGAACAAATTGGAGCCAGTAGTTGCAGCCTGCGATACTTTCAGGGCGGCTGCCATACAGCAGCTTGAGGAGCACACGGCAAAGCTTGGGGTAAAGCTGATAAAGCAGGATTACGGCTCTGACCCTGCAGCAGTTGCCTATGATGCTATTGAGCATGCAAAGTCAAGAGGGAAGGACGTCGTGCTTATTGATACGGCAGGAAGGCTTCATTCCGACAAGAACCTGATGCAGGAGCTTGAGAAGATAATAAGGATTTCAAAGCCTGACCTGAAAATATTTGTCGGGGAGAGCATTGCAGGGAATGACGTTGTGGAGCAGGTGAATTATTTCAATGACAAGGTCGGAATAGATGCAATTATACTTTCAAAGGCAGATACTGATGAGAAGGGCGGAGCTGCTATTTCTGTTTCTTATGTCTCCGGAAAGCCCATAATGTTTCTTGGCACAGGCCAGGGGTATGATGATCTCGAAGAGTTTGACAAAAAGAAACTTATGAAGCAGATCGGGCTAATGCAGTAGCCATACAATTACATCGCTGAATATGAGGAACCAGATAAGATTGTTTGTTACATTTGCTATACCGTCAGCAGCTGCCAGCACAAAAGGCTTCATCACAAGGCTGATGAATATGCCTCCGATGTACTGGAGTATGCTTGTTATGAATCCTACTGTCTGAAGGCTTAACCCTGTCATGTAAAGCGAGATTAAATTTGCTATTACCGACACGCCAACAAAAGCATATGATTCCCATTTCATGCCCTGCCCGGCAAGGACTTTAGGGATTATATAGCCGAACAGGATAAAAGCGAGGGTGTATGTAATTCCATAATATCTTGTTACCACTATTTCAAAAAAGAAAAGAGGGCTTACATCAATCGGCAGATGGTACAGCTTTGAATAGTAAATTATAACAGCATTTATCCCTACAAAAAGCACGTAGAAAGAAGCTTTTTTTGCAAACAGCAGAAGCACCAGAATAAAGGCCACGAGAAGAAATAACCTGAACTTCTTTGATTGTATAATCCGTCCTATAGCTAGATTATCCTCTCTTTTGGCATTCCTTCTCCTTTTCATCTGAACAGTAGGTAATTGAGCAAGAAGAACAGCGTTACTATGAGAAACAGGATGAAATAAAACCTTGAGTCCCACAGCAGCATCTTGTAGGCACTATAAATCTTGTTCATGCTGTTTATTATGTCTGTCTGGGATATGACCCCCACCATTTCGCCCTCAGAATTCACAACCACAAGCTTCCTCACTCTTTTTTCCCTCATCAGGTTTCCGGCGCTTAATATTGGTGAGCCCGGGGAGATAGTCACAGGATTTCTTGTCATGATAGCAGAAACTTTTGTTTTCTTTGGGTCCTTGCCGGGCAGCACAATTTTTTTTGTGAGATCCCTCTCTGTTACTATCCCGAGGATATGCTTACCCTCAGAAACAACAAGGGTGCTTATTGAATTCTCGCTCATGATTTTGGCTGCTTTGTGCACGCTGTTATCCCTGTCAATTCCTATGACAGGCGATGACATGATGTCCATAACTACAACATTTCTTTTTATTTTTGACAGGTTTTTCAGCATGTTTTTCATTAGCCATTGTAGGATGTTGTATTATAAAAATCTACCTAAAACTATTTAAACTTTGAAGCCAATATCTGGTCTGTCATGCAAAAAAGAGGGACTTCTCAGATAGACTGGATTATGAGCCTCGCTCTCTTCCTTCTTTATATAGGGTGGTTTTTTGTCTTCATAAGCCCGCAGATTTCCCTGGGTGCAAACAAGGACTCCCTGATGATAGTATTGAAAGATAATTTCCATGACCAGTTCAGCTGGGAGCTTGACAAATTCCCTGTCTTTATTGAGTCAGAAAAAAGCGGGCTTTATCCTATAGTATTTGATTACAATCCTAATAATTCAGATATACGCTTTCTGGATGGTACAGAATTCGTAATCTGGGACAGCAAGCTCATATTCCAGGCGAACCTCACGCCAAACATGACAACATACTGGGTGACAAAAGGAGGCGGCTACAGCCACAATTATGAGTCCACAGGATTTGACCGTGACGAGGACCAGGCCACAGTGGAGAATATGACTGTAAGATTTGAAAACATGCTCCTGGACTATGTAAATTACAGGAACCAGGAAAAGATAACAGATGTGCAGTACAGGGTAAACAATGAGGCTCTTTTTGCGGACAATACAAGCTTTGAAGATTATGGCTTTGCCGCCTTTTACAGGTCAAACAGTGAGATAAACCACACGACGATTGTATTCTCAGGCGGGAAAGAGATATACAATTTTGTAAACACTGGTGATGCCGAATATACGCTGGCGCTGGATATTGTCCTCGATGATTACCAGTCTTACTACACTGACAATACTTATTTCGGGAACTTCACGTATGCAGAAGGGAGTGAGATAATAAATTATACAGCGGACCACGTTACTGTATATGACGGGCATGACCTGCTGTCGATATTTTTTGACAACAATGTATCCCTTAACTTCTCAGCCTATAACACGACACTTGATCTTGAGGTAAGAATGCCTCTCACGAACGGCTATGAATACAAATATGTATTCCACGAAGGAGATTATGAGAATGTCTCAAGAAGGGAATTTGATTACAGGTATGGGGTCAGCGAAGTGATAACAGGGATAAACCTGGACAACATAACTACCGGTTATGCCTCTCTCAAGGCTGAGTGGCAGTTTCCCAAAGATTTCAATATCAGGGTATATGAGAACAGCTCGGCATTTATCTATGCTGCTGAGCCGACCTATGAGATAGGGATAGAAAGCTCAAGCATAACAAATGTCTATGCGGAAACCGAGGATTCGTTTGCGCTCACAGCAAACGGAAGCCTGATACCGATAAGCGTGAACTACAGGATATGGTAAAAAAAGCATTCATGAAAACAATAGAGATGCTCATAGTTATTGTGCTGAGCGCAATATTCCTTATTATGCTTCTCTCAAAGCCCGCATCTCTAAATCAGGCTGAAGTAAAGGACTACTTCATTAAACTTGAGGAAAACGAGGAGTTCCGGCAGTATATCCAGAACACCACAGGATGCTTTAATTCATCAGTGGATAGTCCCGCGGCTACGCTTCTCATGAGATATATGACAACAAGCTATGATTATCTCCTCTGCTCTGGCACAGTCGCTACATCTGCACAGCTTCCCCCACAGACCGTATATATCGATTCTCTTGTTTTTACTGGCAATTATACAGACACAAGATTCAAGAAACTCTCGTTATATTATTGGCTGAGGCAGTAAAAAAATAAGATTTAAATATCAGGATATCATTGGACAGCAATATGGAAAAAATAAAATATGTCTGCACAAGCTGCAATTATGACTTCTCAAGGAAAGAGAATATACGGTTTAGCAAATGCCCGTACTGCGGCAAGGAAGGCACAGTTGAGGTAAAGAAGGACAATTATGCCTCAAGGCTGCTGAATGAAGTTTCTGACAGCGGATAATAAAGTTGCGCGACCCCAGGGGCTATAAGTCTGGTTCTTATGATTATATTGGTAAGATAAAGTATTATATCATAAACACTTAAATATAGGTTTATCCAACTTTCTGGTTAAGATGGCCAAAATAAAAGCAATAATACCGGTGGCAGGCATAGGCACCAGGCTGAGGCCGCACACGCATACGATTCCCAAGGCATTGCTCCATGTGGCAGGCAAGCCCATACTCGGCCATATACTTGACCAGGTAAAGGAGCTCGGGATAAAGGAAGTAATACTTATCCTTGGTTATCTTGGAGAGAAGATAGAGGCGTATGCAAAGAAAGAACACCCAGGGATAAAGTTCCACTTTGCATATCAGGAGAAAGCGCTTGGCCCGGGGCATGCAATATATCTGGCAAAACCCTTTGTGAAAGATGGGGATCCTCTTCTCATAATTTATGGCGACACTATTTTTGTAGGAGATATGAAGAAATGCCTCAAGACGAAAAAAGACGGGGCAATAGCAGTAAAGAGGGTCAGTGACCCGAGAAGATTCGGGGTGGTCAGGATGAAAGGCGACAGGGTTGTCGACGTAGTGGAGAAGCCCGATTATGTCAGGCCAATGGATGCAATGATCGGAATATACTTTATGAGAAACTCAAAGCTGCTGTTTGATGCACTGGATGAGATGGTAGAGACAAAAAGAATGACCAAGGGAGAATTCTATCTTACAGATGCTTTTAAGATCATGTTGGAGAAAAAAGCCAGCCTCACAACATTCAGGATGGAGGGATGGTTTGACTGCGGGAAGCCGGAAACGCTTCTTTCTACGAACAGGTATCTTCTTGGAAAAAAAGGCAATGGGAAGACAAAAGTAGTTGCTGAAAACACTGTCATAATCCCCCCTGTATTCATAGGCAAGAAGGTTATGTTAAAGAATTCCATAATAGGACCCTATGTTTCTATTGCCGACGGGGCAATCATAAAAACCTCAATAATAAGGGACAGCATCATAAACAGGAATGCCGTGATAGAAAATGCCCAGCTTCAGGAGTCCCTGATAGGGGAAAACGCAATTGTCCAGAACATAATAGAGAAGCTCAATGTCGGCGACAATTCAGAAATAAGCTTTAATTCCTAATATTTCCCAGTTGCCTTCAAATGCTCTATAAATCTTTCTGCTTCTATAGCAGCCATGCATCCTGTTCCTGCTGATGTGACTGCCTGCCTGAAGACATGGTCCTGGCAGTCGCCGGCAGCATATACTCCCTCAACATTCGTATGGGCCCTCTTATCAGTTATTATGTACCCCATTTCATCAAGCTTGATTTTTTTCTCAAATATTTTTGTGTTTGGGATATGGCCGATTGCAAGGAAAAAGCCGTCTGCCTTTATCTCTGCTTCCTGGCCTGTTTTCAGGTTCTTTACTTTTACTCCTGTGACAAATTTGCCGTCTCCCATAACTTCTTCCACACCAGTGTCCCACTTAATATTCACTTTATCCTTTAGCTTGAATATCCTGTCCTGCATTATCTTGCTGGCCCTGAGTGCATCCCTCCTGTGGACCAAGGTAACCTTATCTGCAAACTTGTATAGTGCCATTGCTTCTTCCATTGCAGAATCTCCGCCGCCAACCAGAACAACCTCTTTCCCTTTATAGAGTGCAGCATCGCACACAGCACATGTTGACACTCCTTTTCCAAAATAAACATCCTCTCCCGGAATCCCCAAAAGCCTTGGAGAAGCGCCGGTGGATATTATCACTGTCCTTCCCCTGAATTTCCTGTCGTTTGAACCCAGCTCGAAATAATCTTTTTTCTTTTCAAAAGAATCAACATATACTCCTTCATACTCTGCCCCGAATTTCTGCGCCTGTTTTCGTGTATTCTCCACAAGCACAGGTCCCATTATCCCGTCAGGAAACCCCGGAAAATTCTCAACTGTGGTTGTCAGGCTCAGCTGGTCAGGGTCATGGCCTGAAAGAACCAGCGGGTTTAATTTTGCCCTTGCAGTATACAATGCTGCAGTATGGGCTGATATTCCGCCGCCGATAATTATTACGTCCCTTATTTCTTCTGCCATAACGACCGAAAATTAAAATCTGTTTAAATATGTTTGGTTAGAAAGGGACAGCATCGCTGACCATTTTCAGCGCAGAGTAATTTTTTATTCCAGTATGCCTGCCGTAAAAAAATCCTTTCCCTCCAGACTGGCCCAGCACCATACTCTTAGGGATTTCGCCGGATTTAACAGCGCTTATAACCCCTCTTATGAGTTCAGGCATCCAGAAATCAGCAGGGTGGTCAGAATTCGGCTTTACTTTCCCTATTACAGCAGCAAGGACTTCAGCGTCTCTTATGCTTTCCGCCCTTTCTATAATCTCTTCCACAGCATTGTATATCCATTTGTTCCCGTCGTATGTTGTATTCATCCCAGGGGTATCGTATTCCGGGAGCCTTATGTCCTTGTTCAGGGAATATGGCTCCAGAAGTTTATCCAGGCTTTCTGTCTCAGCATCAGCTATCGGCAGCGCCGAATATGTTTCTTCTGTAGAGGATTTGATCATGCTTACCCTGTAGAATCTGTGGTCTACATAAAGGTAAATAGGAAAGTTATTTACAGCATACAGGTCTGCGACCTGCCATACCTGGGCCATACTTTTCGAGAAGCAGGACTTATTTAAAAAATTTGAGGCTTATTGGCTATCTTAAACCAAAAATACAGTATGATACTAGTTTTTCTCTCCCCACTTTGAAATGCCGTGAAGGGCCTGCAGGGCTTTCATCTGGTCGTCTTCGTTGATTATGAAGATATGTTCGCTTCCGCATATTACCCCGTCGATAATGCTTATATCGTTAAGCGCAAGCTCGCTTGTCAGCGCAGCGAAAACCCCGGGAGTTTCCTTTACATCCTCAGAGTAAATAATGCTTATCTCACCTATTTTCTTCTCAATCTCAACAATATCTTTTTTTGTGAAAAGCTCCTCTACTTTTTTGAGGTTGGCCTCATCTATCACTATTTTTACGAACTGGCTCACTTCCAGTATCCTCAGAACTTCGCCTTTTGAGAAATCAATTTTATTATATAATTTTATCAGGGAATTCCTTACGTCCATTTCTTTCCTGAAGAGCACAGAAGCCATTCTTGTTCTTGAGGAGACTTTTGCTCCTGCAATAAGCTTGTACCTTTTCTTTATATACTCTTTTGGCTCTTCTTTTGTTTCGTATCTCCTTATCGCGCTTATCACAGCATCTATGGAAGATGAAAGCATAAGGTTCTTGTGGATGTACTTTGCCAGCGCCCTTGTATTGATTATTCCTCTTGTGAGGCCTCTTCTTATGGAAACGTCCTGCTCGATGAAATTTGTCACTTCATTCTGTATATTTGTCATATTTAATAAAAATGTGTCATGATTTAAATATTTATCTGATTTGTGTCGTTGCTTTTAAAAAATCTTTTTCTGTTCCTGAAGTGTTATGGATTACGGCTGTTATTATATCACAGAAAAAGGAGACATACCGAGAAATGCGGAGTGGCTTGTGTTTGACATGGATGGCACCCTCACGCCAGAGTCACTGGATTATCTTGCAGGATTTTTCGGCCTGGAAAAAGAAATAGCTGAAATAACAGAGCTTGGCATGCAGGGGAAAATTAGATTTGAGGATTCTGTAAGGCAGAGGCTCGGGATCATGAAAGGCATGCACAGGGAAAAAGTAATCATGGCGGGATATGAGATGCCTCTCCAGCAGGGAGCATTGGAACTTATAAGGGAATTAGGGTATGTGACAGCAATAATTACCGGCGGATTTTCAGATATTGCATACACCGTAGCAAGGAGACTGGGAGCCGATGTATACTGGGCCAATGAGCTTGTCTATGATAACAACAGGACAACTGAGAAATTCCTTATGAATGTCAACGGGAACAAGCATGATATTATGGATTATATTCTTATGGCTCATGCGCCTGCAAGAATGATCTATATAGGAGACGGCGCAAATGATGCCAAAGCCCTTGCAAAGGCAGATATAAGCATTGCCACATACAATGCAAAACAGCCTGCAGTTGAAATCGCCAGATTCCGGCTCCCTACACCTGATTTATATCAGGCAGCAGAAATAATAAGACAAAATTAAAATAAAAAATTAAGCCCCGTCAAACCTTCTTGCAACTTCTTCCCAGTTCACTACATTCCAGAATGCCCCGACATAATCCGGCCTCCTGTTCTGGTAGTTGAGGTAGTAGGCATGCTCCCAGACATCCAGTCCCAACAGTGGCGTTTTGGCTTCCATTAAAGGAGAATCCTGGTTTGCTGTGCTGTATACTTCTAATTTTCCTTTGCTGACAACAAGCCATGCCCATCCTGAGCCGAATCTTGTTTTTGCAGCATTTGAGAATTTTTCCTTGAAAGCATCAAAGCTTCCAAAGTCCCTCACAATAGCTTCGTTTAGTTTTCCAGATGGCTCGCCGCCGCCATCAGGGCCCATTATTGCCCAGAAAAGGTTGTGATTAACATATCCCCCGCCATTGTTCCTGACAACCATCTTTATGTCCTCTGGCAGGCTGTTAAGGTTTCCTACAATCTCCTCAGCAGACCCTGATATGTTTTTTCCCTGCAGGGCATCGTTGAAATTTTTTGTGTAGGCAGCATGATGCTTGCTGTGATGTATTTCCATGGTCCTTGCATCTATATGCGGCTCAAGCGCATTGTATGCATATGGTAATTTCGGTAGTTCAAAAATTTTTATCACCTCCAGAAATTTTTGAATATTGAAAAGTGGTTTTCATTTTCATAAGCTCAAACATTTTATATCACCCATAAATGGAAAATAAGGCTGCTCTTATAAAAGTTATGGAAAGAACTTGCGGCCTAGAACGGCTTGCACTTTTCACAAGGTTTGAACTTACCAGAAGCAGCATATCTTTTTGAGCCTATAACTTTCGTATCTTTCTCGTCTTTGAGCAGCTCGCATCCTTCAGCATGAATAATGTTATCTTTTGTTGAGATATATGATTTTATCTCAACTTTTTTCGGCTCTTCTTTTGGTTCTTCTGGCTTAGGGCTGTGCATTGGCAAAGGCTGTCCGCTGTCCTCAAATTCAAAACCGTCCTTAGGGGCATTTTTCGGGATATATTCTCCTTCCTTCAATCTCATTCTGTGCGCAATAAAGACCAATAGGATGCCCAGCGATAACGCAGCTATGGCAAGATAGCCTGAATATGCAAGATACCTGTTCAGAAGAATCAGGTCAAGCACGTAAAAAGAGACTCCGGCAATTACCAGATAAACCAGCCATGCCCCGATCTTCCAGTAAGGCTCAAGAGCCAGGAATACGAAAAGCACAACATTGAGGAACAGCAGCCCAAGGCTAAGAGCTGCAGAATCAAAGCCAGATACAAGCAGCAGGGCTGCAAGAAGCTGCAGTACAAGCACAACAAGTATCTCCCCGGTCCTTTTCATGACCAGAGAGCAGAATAATAAGCTAAATTTAAAGATTGTGGATGGCAGCTGAAATTCAAAAACCTTAATAACCCATTTTTTTTCTTCTATAGCAATGATTCCGGATTCAGAGATTAAAGAGCTGAGGGAAGCGCTTGTAAATTCTACCCGGCCGCTGGTTTTCTTTGATGATGACCCTGACGGCCTGTGCTCTTTCCTCCAGTTCTACAAGCTGAACCCTGAATGCCACGGAGTTGTCTTCAAGAAGGCAGGCTCGCTTGATGCGGAATTCCTGAGGAAAGTCGGGGAATATCACCCCGATGCAATATTCATACTTGATATTGCGAATGTTGACCAGGAGTTTCTGGATAAGGTGAAAAACGCATACTGGCTTGATCACCATTCACCTTCTGAAAGGAAGAATGTGAAATATTACAATCCTATGATAAAAAGTAAGGGAAAGGACAACAAGCCCATAAGCTACTGGGCGTATAAGATTACAGGGGAGAGCTCATGGCTGGCAATGACAGGCTGCGTGGGAGACTGGTTCCTTCCTCCGGATATAAGGAAAAAATTTGATGAGGAATATCCCGGGCTTATTGACAAGAAGATAAAAAAGCCGGAAGATGCCCTGTTCAAAAGCAAAATAGGAACACTCTCAAGGGCGCTTTCATTCATCCTGAAAGGCAAGACAAAAGAGGTAATGGATTGCGTTAAAGTGCTTACGCGAATCCAGCACCCAAATGATATACTGGAGCAGAGCACTTCCAGAGGTAAGTTTATCTGGAAAAAATACCTGAAGACCAACAGCATATACAATTTACTGATAAAATCAGTCAAAGTTACTAAGGATAAGATAATCCTGTTTAAATATTCCAGTGATAAAACCTCATTAACGTCTGAGATGAGCAATGAGCTTCTTTTCAGATATCCGAAAAAGTTTATAATAATTGCAAGGGAAAAGAACGGAGAGATGAAATGCTCACTCAGGTCATCAAAATACAAGGTCCGCATTATCCTTAAGAAAGCTCTTCAGGGAATTGACGGGTATGGCGGCGGGCACCTGCATGCATGCGGAGCTGCGGTAAAGGCAACTGATTTTGACAGGTTTCTGGAGAATATAAGGCAGCAATTATAATAAATTTTATATATAGACCCGACCTACTTCTCCCCATGTTTTCAGATAATATCGTAGTTTCTATCATTATTATCTAGTTGGGGCTCTGAAAGGGCTCTGGTAATTAATATGATAGAGAGCAAATTATTTAAAACAGAACAAAAATACAGATAAGCACGAAGATGGAAAAATACGACCCTGTAACTGAAGAGAAGAAAATTCTTGAATTCTGGGAAAAAGAAAAGATAAGGGAAAAAGCTGTTTCAAAGAACAAAGGGAAGAAACCCTTCTATTTTCTTGACGGCCCGCCATATACCTCCGGCAAGATCCATCTTGGAACTGCATGGAACAAGTCTATCAAAGACATGGTCACCAGATACAAAAGGATGAGGGGATTTGATGTCTGGGACAGGGCAGGCTATGATATGCACGGCCTTCCTACAGAGGGTAAAGTGCAGGCCAAGCTCGATATGAAGACAAAGGAAGAGATCCTCAAATATGGACTTGCAAAGTTCATAAAAGACTGCAGAGAATGGGCTGTTACCAACCTGAAGCAGATGAACAAGGACTTCAAAAGGCTTGGGGTCTGGCTTGATTTTGACAATGCTTACCAGACAATAGACAATGACTATATTGAGGGAACATGGTGGCTTGTAAAAAAAGCCCATGAAAAAAACAGGCTGTATGAAGGCCAGATGACAATGACCTGGTGCGGCAGCTGCCAGACAGCCCTTGCAAAGCATGAGCTTGAATACAAGAATGTTGTTGACAAATCCCTTTATGTGAAATTCAAGGTAAAGGGCAGAAAAGACGAGTATCTGATTATATGGACAACAACGCCCTGGACAATCCCCTACAACCTGGGAGTCATGGTCAATCCTGACCTCGTTTATGTAAAAGCAAAAGTGGGCAACGAGACATGGGTCCTTGCAAAAGAGCTTGTGAAAATCATTGAGGAAAAAGCAGGAAAAAAGTACAGGATAGCTGAGGAATTCAAGGGAAAGGAGCTTGTGGGCACGGAATACATACATCCGATGGAAGATGTCCTGAAGCACCATTTTGATGCATTGAGGAAGAAAGCAAAAAAGCTTCATGTTGTTGTGCCAAGCACTGAGTATGTCATAACAGATTACGGAACAGGTCTGGTGCACATGGCTCCCGGATGCGGAGGCGAGGACTATGAAGTCGGCCACAGGGAAGGCCTCCCTCCTTTCAACCAGGTCAATGAAGAAGGATATTATGATAATACAATGGGTCCGTTCTCAGGGTTGCATGTAAAGAAAAATAACCTTGTTTTTGTAGAAGACTTAGAGAAAAGAGGCGCAGTTGCAGCCATGGAGGATTATCCACATGATTACGCCCACTGCTGGCGCTGTAAAAACCCGATATTATACAGGACAACAAGCCAGTGGTTCTTCAGGGTTGAGGACCTTATCCCAAAGATGAGGAAGCTGAATAAGGAGAAGATGTATTGGGTGCCTGACTGGGCAGGAAACAGGCAGTTTGACTCATGGCTGGAGAATTTAAGGGATAACGGAATTACAAGGCAGAGATTCTGGGGCTCTCCTCTTCCTGTCTGGAAATGCGATTCATGTAGCCACTATGTTGTTGCTGAATCCAGGAAAGAGCTGAAAAAACTAGGAGCATCCCATATCCCGGATGACCTTCACAAGCCCTGGATCGATGAAGTAACACTGCCCTGCGGGAAGTGCAGGGGAACAATGCACAGAAATCCCGATATAATGGATGTCTGGATAGATGCAGGAGTTGATTCATGGGCATCACTTGGATATCCGCATGATGACAAGCTATTCAAGAAATTATTCCCTGCTGATTTCATAACAGAAGGGAAAGACCAGATAAGGGGGTGGTTCAACCTGCTGTTTGTGGCAAGCATGCTGGCGATGGAAGATATATCCTTTAAGGCGTGCTACATGACCGGCTTTGTCAATGATGCAATGGGCAGGAAGATGTCAAAGAGCCTTGGCAATGTCATAAGCCCTGATGAGATTACAGAAAAATACGGCGCAGACACTTTCAGGTATTATTCAATAGGCGCAACTGCCCCAGGCCTGGACCTTAACTATAATTTTGAGGATGTTGAGCTCAAGAGAAGAAACCTGAGCATTTTGTGGAACCTGCACAATTTTGTAATTGACCTGGCAAAAACAAATGGCCTCAATCCTGAAAAACTAAAAAGCACAGTTCTGAAAAGCGCAGGTGATGAAGAGCGATATATTTTGTCAAAACTGAATTCAGCAATCGCGCTTGTGACAGAGAAGCTTGACAACTACAATCTGAATGAAATTCCAATGATTACAGAAGAGCTTTACATGGAGCTGTCAAGGACATACATCCAGCTTGTGAGGGAAAAGGCAAACGCAGGAACTGATGAGGAGAAGGAAGTAGTGCTTTATACAGTTTACAGTGTGATGAAAAGCCTGCTCATACTGATGGCGCCCGTAACCCCTATGATTACTGAAATGATGTACCTCAATATGAAAAAAGAATTTGGCCTGAAAAAAGAGTCCATCCACCTTTATGACTGGCCTGAAGCAGACAGGAAGCTTATAGACAAAACCCTTGAAAAAGATATGGAGAATATAAAAGGAGTCATACAGGCAGTGCTGGGTGCAAGAGAGAGAGCGCAAGTGGGCACAAGATGGCCATTGCAGGAAGTCATAATCGAGACCTCAGATTCAGATGTAAAAAAGGCGGTTGAGGACCTCAAAGGGCTTATATTCTATCAGGCTAATGTAAAATCAGTGAAGCTTGTCAAGAAATTCGACAAAGCTGACATAACCATAAAGCCTAATTTCAAGACACTCGGCCCAGAATTCGGGAAAGATTCAAAGGAGATAATCAAATACCTTTCAGAGACGGACAATTCAGCCCTTGTGAGCCAGCTCAAAGACGGCAGGCTGAAAGCAGGAAAGCATGTTCTTGAAGAAAAGCACCTTGTGCTTGAGAAAACACTTCCAAAAGGGTATTTTACAGGAGAATTTCCTTTAGGCAATGTCTTCCTGACAGCAGATGTTCCTGACGAGCTTGTTTCAGAGGGGTATTTCAGGGAAGTGCTGAGAAGGATACAGTCTTTCAGGAAAGATGCAGGCCTGAAGAAAACAGATGACATTGAGCTCTACCTAAAGCTGGACAAAGAGATTTACAGCAGGATATTGCCGTTCAAAAAAGAAATCAAAGAGAGGGTCGGAGCAAAATCCCTGGAAATTTCGACTGAGCCTGCAAAAAAGAAATATAAGCACAGCAGCAAGGACACAATAAAAGGCCTGAATGTCGAAGCAGGGTTTGATGTTGTTTAGCATCTATTAATCTACTTTTTAGTACTAGCGCAATTTTATAAACCTGTAAAACATACTATCCTCACATGGGGACCGATAGTGACTTACTGAAAGGTATTGATGAGTATAAATTTGGCTTTAAAGATACCTCTAAGCCTGTCTTCAGGAGCAGGAAAGGCCTTGATGAGCTGGTTGTCAGGCAGATTTCAGAGCATAAGCATGAGCCTCAGTGGATGCTGGACTTCAGATTAAAGGCGCTGAAGCATTTCGAAAACAGGCCAATGCCTGCCTGGGGAGCTGATTTATCGGGACTGAATCTCAATGAGATATATTTCTACACAAAGCCAGCTGGAAAAGAAGGAAAATCCTGGGATGATGTTCCTGAAAACATAAAAAAGACATTTGAGAAGCTCGGGATACCAGAGGCAGAGCAGAAATTCCTGGCAGGAGTCGGAGCGCAGTATGAATCAGAGATGGTCTACCACAACATAAAAGAGAGCCTTGCAAAGAAGGGCGTCATTTTCAAGAGCATTGAGCAGGGGCTCAGGGACCACCCAGATTTGTTCAGGGAATATTTCGGGAAGATCATTCCAATAGAGGACAACAAGTTTGCATCTCTCAACTCTGCTGTCTGGTCAGGAGGCTCATTTGTATATATCCCGAAAAACGTCAAGGTTGACCTGCCCCTTCAGGCATATTTCAGGATCAATGACCCGGACATGGGGCAGTTTGAGAGGACACTGATTATAGCAGACGAGGGCTCAGAAGCCCAGTATGTTGAGGGATGCACTGCACCCATATACACTACAGACTCATTCCACAGCGGAGTCATTGAAATAGTTGTGAAGCCGGGAGCAAGGTTCAGGTACACCACAATCCAGAACTGGTCAAATAACATGTATAATCTTGTAACCCAGAGGGCATACGTTTACAGGGATGCAAAAATGGAATGGGTGGATGCGAATATAGGAAGCAAAGTTACGATGAAATACCCGTCATGCTACCTTCTTGAGGAAAAGGCTCACGGTGAGATACTTTCAATGGGATTTGCCTCAGGGCATCAGCATCAGGATACAGGAGGAAAGATGCTGCATTTTGCCCCGCATACAACAAGCAAGATAACTGCAAAGTCAATAAGCATGAAGGGAGGAAGGGCTTCATACAGGGGCCTGCTGGATATCAAGGAAAGCGCCTATGGCGCAAAATCAAATGTTGTCTGCGATGCCCTTTTGATGGATGAGGAATCCCGCTCGGATACATACCCCTATATGGAGATAAACGGGGATGATGCTACTGTCGGCCATGAGGCATCTGTTTCAAAAATAGGGGAGGAGCAGCTGTTTTATCTTACGAGCAAAGGTTTGTCTGCAGATGAGGCAAGGTCAATGGTTGTCTCCGGATTCATAGAGCCGCTTGTAAAAGAGCTGCCAATGGAGTATGCAATAGAGATGAACAGGCTTATACAGCTGCAGATGGAAGGTTCTGTGGGTTAGTTTAATCAGGTATTTTTAGAGGCAGGAAAATTATCAATGCTGCTAGTGCCATAACTGCAAGCGAACCCATTGCTATTCTGTGGGAAATTTCTGTTCCGAATACTGCCAGCGCGTGTACTGTAACTCCCCAGATCAGAGGCCCTATAATTGATGCAAACCTGCCTAACATCGCATACAGTCCAAAAAATTCAGTAAGCTGGTTGTGGGGCGAGAGCTTTGTAATAATTATCCTGTCGCCGCTCCAGATGCATCCCTCTATAAGTCCGGACAAAATTCCGAATATTATAATTAATGTACGGGATTTCACCAAAGCCAGGCTAAATAAGCAAATTACAAGAAAAAACAGAACAGTTCTCTGAAACTTCTTAACTCCGAGCCTGTCAATAAGGTGCGCAGACAATAAACCCCCTATAATTGAAAATATTATCAGGAATGCAAAAAGATACTGGACCTCAGTATCTGAAAAGCCAAACACAGATGTAAAATAGATCGCCAGGAAAAAATATACTGTATGCATTGCATCGCTGTAAAAGAACCTGCTGATGTAATATCTAAGAGTGCCTGGGTATTTCTTTAAATTTCTGATTGTTTTCAGGACTCTGTTAACAGAATATTTAATGCTGACAGATGTTTTAATACTCCTGTTTTTCTCTTTTAAAAACACTAATGCAGGCAGTGCAAACATTAAAAATAGAAATGCAATCGGCAAAAAGGCCGCGCCTCTGCCGGATTTTGTAACTACAGGCAATAGGAGCAGGATAATCACTAAATATCCTACCTGTCCGAATGCAATGCCTATTCCGGATATCAGTCCTCGGTTTTTCTCGGTACTTACCTGAACAAGATATGAATCATATATCACCTGGCTTAGCTGCATTCCAAGGTATGCCAGCACATAGAATATAATAGAAAACAAAAGCCCGCCAAAGCCAAACAATGCAGTAAATATTACTGCCTGCAATGTGAAATAAACCAGGAACCATTTCTTTTTATGGTGTTTATCCAGCAGCGCGCCAACAACAGGAGCAGTCAGGATAATTATTATTTGGGTAAAGACAACAACCCAGCTATAATGCAGTTCACTTAGGCCCATATCCTGAACAATCCAGAGAGGGAAATACAGCGTTCCGACCCCAAGCTGGAAGAATGAATTGGCAGCATCGTACAATATCCAGCTAAGCACAGCAGCCAAAGAGAGCTTTCCTTTGTCAGTCAGAGACTGGAATAGTTTATTTGCCATCTGCCAGGATTTAATTATTTATTATAAATATGTTTTCATCAGTAGTCAAATATCTTCTTCTGTGTTTTTTCTTTTTTCATGTTCTTCCATGAGACCCATTCTTTCCTGAAAAAAGTTACCTTATGGTTGTCCCAGTTTTTCTCAAGGAATTTCTGGGTTTTCTCATCAGACATGTATCCTGAGCCGAAGTCCCCGAACTTTTCCTTAAGGAACTCGATGTATTTGTCCCTGGTTACTTTTGCGAGGATTGAGGCAGCTCCCACAACAGGATAGTTGAAGTCTGCCTTGTGCTCTGTTACCAGCTCGACTTTTGTTTTTAGATTTTCCTTTATGTAGCCCTGGTATCTTTTCGGGTTTTTTTCAGGCAGGTCAATTATTGCCCTGTCCGGCTTTAAATGGTTGAGAATTTCTGCGGTTGTTGCAGCCTCCAGCCTGTTTAAGTTCGTGTTATCTGACTTGAGCGCGTCGTCAATTATATCCGGCGTCAAACTTATTATTTTGTAGTCTTTTGCAACAGCAAGAATTTTTTTGAAAAGCTTTTCCCTTGTTTCTGGCTCAAGAAGCTTGGAATCCTTTACACCCAGCTTTTTCAGCTTTTCCTCGTCTTTCTCATCAATGAGAACACCGGCCATCACCATCGGCCCGATTACAGGCCCGCGCCCGGCTTCGTCAATACCGCATATAATCATAAATGAAAAAAAGAGTATTCAAATTATAAACTTTGCTTAACGATGGCCCTTAATTTATTACTGAAGGCAGATGCTCTCTTACTGCTTTTGCCAGCCCTTCATCTCCTGTCAGGGCAGTGATATGTTTTGGAATCTTTCCTTCTTTTGGCAGGCTTTCCATCATGTACTGAATCCCCCAAAGGCTTTTATCCAGCCCGTTTGGGGTATAACCAGAGGCATCGTATATCATGTTTATTACATAATCTAAAGAAGGTCTCAGGACAATGGAAGAATTTCCTTTATCCCTTTCAATTTCTATTATCACGATTTTTTCGCCAGATAAGCCATAGCCCAGGCCAATCATAGTCTCATCGTCATTTTCCCTGAATTCTTTGTACAGACTCGGGTCGTTCAGCTCTATTGGGTTAATAATGACAGCAGTGTAAGGTTTTTTTTTATCTTTGTTCTGTGTCCATATCTTTAATTCATAGGCATGCTTGTGGACTACTAATCTTGTTTCTTCATCTGCAGGTGAGATCCCATCTATTTTTGTACTAGCATAATTTCGCCTGTGATCTATAAGTGGTTGTCTACAATCCATTTTTTTACCTTGTCCTTACTACCAACCAGTTAAGAGGCGGACGTAGTAATAAATAATTAATCCACCTAGTGTAGGTATACCTATTCTACTTATTTTAAAAAAATAAGACTGAAAAATTAGACAGCGCTGAATGAAAAAAAAGATAGTGGGGAAAGGATCTAGAACCAACTGAGAAATCAGTTGACACTTTGTGAGTTTCCTTTCAGTCAAGCTCACATAGAACTCTTTTATAAAAAAGTAGCGGGGAAAGGATTTGAACCTCCGACCTACGGGTTATGAGCCCGTCGGGCACTCCTGGCTGCCCTACCCCGCTGCATAGGGTTCCAGAAAATTATATCTTTTATAAATGTTGTTCCATTTCTGAGCTTTTTAATCTCTTATCCTGGAAATAGATTTATATATTAAACCAGGTTTCTGGACATTATTTTATCATTAAAAAGTAGTTACTAGAAGGCGATTGGTGTGCTGAACCCCTATACTGTAAAAGAACTCTGTAATCTGCCAGCAAATAGGCTGTATGACTTAACTCTGGACCCTAAAGCCAAAATTGCAGCTAATACTCCAAGACCAAAGGCAGACAGGAATTTCAGCCCAGGCGCACAGGCATATAAATTTACAAACGAAAATCTTGACAGCATAGTAGACGGGCTTAAGAAAGCCGAGATAGATCTGTCAGGAAAAACAGTTTTCAGTATTGCATGCTCGGGCGACCCTCTTATCCTCTTTTCAGCTCTTGGAGCTGACTACAATATAGCTTTTGATTCTTCATACAAAGCTGTGGCCTGGACAGAGTTTAAATGCGCAATGGTTAGAACCCTCACGCATCATGATGCCCTTGCTTCTCTTGGGCAGGTTAACCTATTGAGGAGTTCAAAGTATTATCTAAAACTCAATAAGCCTAATCTAGGCATAGATGCAAAATCGCAGGGGTTTAAAACCCAATCCGGGATGCCATACATGTCCATAGAAAAAAACAGTACAGTTGCTGACGCCATCATAAGGCAGATGTCAAAATGGGCCGGTAGCATATTTGAGGAGCTCTTCAGAAACTATACTTTTGACAATATACCGCAAGGTGCACCTCCCCATTCTTTAAGGCAGGATTATATCTCCTGCATAATCCCGGAAGATGGAACATCACAGTCCTCAGATTTCTTCAGGGGAGGAAGTCATGGGTATACAGGTGCATTTCCGGAACTGAATGGCTATCTAAAAGATAGAAGGCTGTATGAATCTGCCAGCAGGAATTTAGAGATGGAAGAGACGGCATTTATTCCAGGAGATATTTTTAAGATGATAGAAATGCTTCTTGGAGTAAAGCAATATAGGATATTTTCAAAAGATTTTTTTAAGAGGGATAAAAGAAAAGCCACGAGATTTCTTGAGCAGTCACTAGATGCAGAGCAGAAAGCAGATCTATTCTATCTTTCAAATGTCCCAGATCACCTGAAAGATTCCAAAGGCAACAAAAAGTACCATTCTAAAGTATTCGGTCCATTTGCTGATATGGTATGCGGGCTCCTAAATCCCGGAGGGGCACTCATAATAAACCATGAGTGGAACGCTGAAAAGGAATTTAGGGATAATCCAGACCCGGATTCCAGCTTAGGCGAGTATTTAAAACAAGAGCATGGGCTTGAGAAGACAATATGTAGAGACGGCTCGGGATATGGTTGCGAAGTGATATATACAAAGAGAAGGTGAGAAAAATTTCAGAAGTCTATTTTATCTGTACAGGAAACACGTGCAGGAGCCCAATGGCTGAGGTCTATGCTCAGCACACTTCAAAAGCATATGGCCTTGACAGGATCATTAATTTCCACTCAAGGGCACTAAAGCCCAGAGAGCTGCTCCTTGAAAAATTTTTCGGAGAGCTCGTCGCCTCTCCTATGAGCGAAACGGCATCTCCCGGGACTATAGAAGTAATATCCAAAAGACTGCCGGAGCAAAATGATGCTATAAGCTCCCATAGATCAATGGCACTGAAGAGGGAAGAAATTAAATCCGCTGATATAGTCTTAACTATGACAGCATCCCACAAAGATAATATACTGATTTATGCTCAGGATATACCGGATCTCGAAAAGAAGGTATTCACTCTAAAAGAGTATGCAAACTCAGTCAGCCATTACAGCGATTCAGCTGACATTGATGTTGTTGACCCCTATGGCGCAGGAGCAATACCAAACCTTACCAGTCTACTTTTAAGCAAGACAGACATAGAGATGCAAAAACTGGGAAGAAACTACCTGAAAAAAATAAAAGGTTATTTTGAAAGCAAGGCAAAAAAAATAAGAGAGAAAAAAGGCAATAGGGGTATTAGTTTCAGAACTAATGAATGGATAGCTAGGAGGGGATTCTCTTTCTGCGTATACTCTGAAACCTTGGAAAATGTAACGCTTTCGCAAATCAGGAACCTTCGGTCTAGGCCGAGCCACTTTGTAAAGAGCCCTTTTGAGATATCCATAGAGATTGACTCAGAAAGAAAAAAGGCGTATACTGAAACCTTTGATGAAATAAAAGAGGCAATTGACCATATATCCCCATCAGCCGCTCCTTATTCAAGCATAGGGTTGCCTTATATTATGAGGCCGAGAGCAAATGAAGATAGGCAGATTGTTAAAATGTGGTTAGCAGTAATAGAAAACCTGCTGCCTCAATATACTTCAGATGCTGCAGAAGATAATGAAGTGAATAACATGCTGCTTAAGCTGACCAATTCTTCTTTAGACAATCTGCTGGGAAGGGGAAGGACGGAAATTCTGAAAAAGATAAAGGGAGAAGAATGAAAGATCTAGAAAAACTGCTTGAAAATGTACTTTTTGTCTGCACAGGAAACACATGCAGAAGCCCAATGGCCGAGGCTATATACAGGCAACTTGCTGGGGAATTAAGACCAGATCTAGATACAGAAGTCAAATCAGCAGGCCTTAGTATAGATCCTTATTCACTTGACAGATTTTCAGATATACCTTTTTTTGACGGTGAACATATGAGAGAAAGCATAAAGAGACTTGGTCTCGGTATTGGGATATCCGAAGATACGCTAAGCGTCCTTGAAGAATGGAGAGGGGGAATTTCAGAGGGATACATAAACAGGAAACCAAGGCAGCTTGTAAAAAAAGACCTTAAGGATGCAAGCCTCGTTCTCGTTATGGAAAGGGCACATTATACCACCCTAATGAGAGATTTTGGCAAAAAAATAACGGACCTTGAAAAAAAACTTTACCTAATGACAGAATTTGCCAATCTTCCAGGAGAGGTCACAGATCCTCTTCGCCTCCCTAAGCAATATATTGTCTGCAGAGAGACTATGATTGAGGCCGTAACCAATATACTTACTGGAAAGATAGCAAAACATAAAGAAATTATTGAACACAGGAAGACAGCAAACCTAATAGAAGGGAGATATTCCCGCCAAAGGGAAATATCAGACAGAATGGATATAATGTGGGAGCTTGCAAAGACCCTGATAGCAGAATATGGCAGCCTAAACGAATCAGGAAAAGGCAGTGCTCTAAATATAATTGATACAATATATTCGTCCAGGCAAATTATACCTCCACTTCCAGATGAAGCAAATAACATCACATTAAAAAAATGGAGAAAAGATTATGAGAAAATTGAAAGGCATAATGAAGCAATGTGGGAGAGATTTATTTATTCGGCTTATTTAAAAGGTGAAACAGGGCATCCAAAGTCAGGAAATAAAAGGATACTTGACATAGTCCAATCGGCACTAGAAAGGAGAAGCTACCGGGAGAACACAGAAGAGATATTCACAATATACGCGGGCTCAAAATACCTAAGAAAACACAGCAGGGAAATAAAACGCAGCGATTCTAGGAAAGAAGAGATATATGAAGTAACCAAAGCCTCAGATATGCTGTTTAGGGGCAACAACATAAGAGAAAAAACCGGGCATGATAATATCTCCCTGGATTATGCTTTTCAGTTCTTTGATTTAGTTCAAAGAAAGCTAAGGGAAGACTCCTTTAGTATTAGTCTTTACAAGATAGCAGGAAGCCTCAATCTAATGGGAATAAACCGTAGAAGTCTGGATAATGTATACCATATCTTGGAAGAACAGGGAGAAGCGTCACTGGAAGGACTGATGAGGCTGGCAGAAAAAAAGCTGAAATCATTCAACCCCCCTACCGATGCGATATTGGCTCTTCTTCAGGAGGGTTATCAGCTGGACGTGAAAAATGAAAATGATATGGTCTCAATCCGTGATGCTTTGCGCAATAGAATGAACAGAGTCGGCATGTTAGATAAAATTAAGGATGCTTCAGAATATGCCTCCAGAGAATATTTTCTTGATCATAGGAAAACAAATCTAGGTTAAAATGGCATTGACACCAAAACTTGAAGAGCTGCTCACTGACACCAGATTAATGAACGAGGAGCACGACTTTCTTGTTGAATACATACAACCAAGACTGCATCATTTCTTTTTGAAAGACCAGGAACAAATCTTGACAAGATACCGGGCCATTGTAGAGAATAGGCAGAAATTCGAGAGATCATTCCCTGAAGGAGAATACAGCAGGTCAGTTATAGGTCTAGAAGGGATAGTGCAACTTCCGGAAAGTCCTTATGACATGCTGGGATTATTTTCTAGAGCCATAATAACAATGAATAATAAAACACTACATGAAATGTACAGGTATTTTGACAAAAACTCTCTTGATACTATAAGAAGCAACATAAACGGCAGGCGCCTATATTCGAAAATAAGGGCATATCTTAATGGGGATTTGAATAAAGCCTCAGCAAGAGAACTCATAGCTATATTCAGAGATGGGCTAAACCCTAACAACCGCAAGCTGGAGAGAATCCTGGATTATATCAAGAAAGCCATAGAATCTGATAAATTTGAAAATGCGTCGTATATTGTAGCAAGAGTAAATACCCCCAGGATAGATTATACCCAGGACAAAGGCAAAACAGGAAGCTGTGCTTTTTTGGGCATTCTTGAGGGCGGCCATAATCCCCACTATCAGAGGGATCTTAACTCAAGGTACCATGCATCTTTACTCTATATGGCTGATCCTGAAATTGGGATACTGGCATTGCAGGTTCAGAGAAAAAACAGGCTGGAGCATCCTTCAGGACTGCTTATAATGGCGGATCTGATTGGGAAGAAAACAAAAAACAGCAAAAAAGAGAGATATCTTCTTGTTGATTCTGTAGAGGCCTACAGACATAGCTATGACACCAGATTTGCAGGAGACATGCCTCTAAGGGAGATGGATAAAAATACATGGACCAAAACGCTGAAAGAAGGGCTTCTGAATCTGGCTGCCAGAACAGAGCACGATTATATTTTTTATAATCCAAGATTTTATAATCCGGGAGGAAAAGAATTTACAAAAAAATTTATAAGCTCTATAAAGGAAAATGGTTACCAAGTTGAGACAAGCACTGTCACTTTCTGGAAAAAACTTGGGGATTCGGCCATACCAAAGGGATTCAACTATGAGTTTGGATATTACCTTGATGCATTTATGCCATCAGGTAACCCGAGATATTTCAGTGCTGCGGACCCTGAGCACGCAACCCAAGGAATTAAGAATATACAGGGAAGAAAGGCAAGAGGGTATGTTATAAGCAGGCCAAAAGGCGGATGGCTTTGTCCTTAATGCAAGAAGAGATAATAATAAGAAAGGCAGAGTCAGGAGATTTAGACGGCATAATGAGGGTTGAGGAAGAGTCTTTCCTCCCTGGCGATAGGTATCCAAGGAGGTATATATCTGATGAGATTAAAAACCAAGATAGCCAAAGACAGTATTTTGTTGCTGAATATAATAGAAGGATTGTAGGTTACTCGGCTGCCGGCATCCAGGAAAGCGGGACAGCGCTCATGGGCCCTGTTTCTGATGTTGAAAAAGAACTTGGGATCCATCTGGAAGCAACCAGAGTGGGTGTTCTTATAAGTTTGGGGGTAATAAAGGAAGAAAGAAGGAAAAATATAGGGGGTATGCTAACGCAGGCCAGGCTGAGATGGATTGAGAATAATCTGGAGGACGATAAAAAGTATGTGTTTGCCCATGCATGGCCGAATGGCGGATTCAACTACCTAGCAAAAAGCTTCGGTTTCAGGAGAGTAATGAACTGGGATAACAGAGAAGCCTATTCAGATGATAGCCATGCAATATTGTATTTCCTTGACCTAAACCTGCAAGGTAAAAACGATCTTCAGACTGTTATTATTTTATAGTAGTTAAGACTTAGAAAACTTTATATATTTCCGGCAGATACCGAGGAAAGAGGGGATATGGCTAAAAGTGTCAATGGATTAGAGGCGATACTTAAGAATACGGCCTCCTCTGATTTGAGAAGAGCCATATCCAAAAGTAAGTTCCCAGAAAGCACTTCCTTACTCTTTCTTGACGGAAAAAGCATCGGGACAAGCGCCGACCCTGGTAAAATTAAAGCAGGCACTTACAGGATTGAGTTATGGGATGAAGAACTGGATATAAAATACCCTTTTTCTATCCCTGATATTGGGCTGGATAGTAAAACTCCCGAGGAGCTTACCGAATATGGCATTAGTGCAAATGAAGCAGCACCCAGACTAGTCAGGCTTGGAGCCTCACTTTACTCTCTTCTTGAGAAAAAACCACTATTTCAAACTACTGCTGAACTGGAGGATAAATCCAGGAATTACAAAGAAGAAATCATGAAGAAAGGAGGCACTTACGAGCCGTTTCATATTGCAAGAGAAATAACCCGCGACTATATACCCCAGGATCTTAATTTAAGAGATATTCTTGAAGCAATAAGGGAACTATATAAGGGGAGGGATAGGATGGAGACTACAGTATCATATATTCCTTTCTCAATGGATAGCATAAGAGGGAAGGTGGCTGTTGCTTCTTTCACAGGTGAAAAAGACGGGCTTCATGGGATGATAAGATTTAATGGAGCTGAGCTAAAATTTGGAGATATCGGCCTTGCGAGATATAAAAAAAAGATAGGTCATTTGTTTGACACAGTCACTAAGCTGGAAAGAGATCTTATGCAGGCTGAAACCAGTTTAGATGACAAGGGATTTATTTATACAATCTCCGCTGGAGCAGAAGGGAACTATATCTTTAGAATAAGCAAAAGACCATATACAGAGCCGGAGATTAGGTTAGAAAGACTCATGGGGGCATATAATTCCAAAAAAATAAGTATTTCTGATTTAATGGGTAAATTAACGCAGGATCTTCTAGTACATTATGAAGAATTTGAAACTAAAGGCATTAAAGGTGTGAAGACAGGTGCAACTCCGTCAGGAAGCGGCCTTGCAATAGGCACACTAATACTGGATTCTGCTGAAAAAATTAATGAACTGGCTAAGAATCAGGAGTTTATCCTTGTATCAAGAAGGGATGATTCGGATATTGGCAAAGCACTTTATGATAAGAGATGCGTAGGCTATATCAACCCTACAGCAAGCAAATCCCACCATTACGTTATTCTGGCGGGGAATCTTAACATCCCGGTATTGCACAGTAGCCCATCATTAAAAATTGATAATGATGAGATGCAAGTCTCAGAAGGCGAAGAAGAATATTTTAATGATTTTGATACTGTCAGCGTTGATTTTGGTAACTCCCTGATATATCCTAAAAAACTCAAGGTTATAAAAAAAGAAAATAAGGGTTTGGAGAAACTGTTTGAGATTATAAAGGAGAACCAAAGTATTTCCGTATATGTAAACGCAGATTCTCCGAAAAAGATAAGGGAAGCACTTGAGAATGGGGCCAGAGGGATTGGTCTCTGCAGAACTGAAAGAATGTTTTATCATCCGCCCTATATGCAGATGCTGCAGAGGATTATACTAAGTGCATATAACTGCAATAATGAGAAGCATAAGATAGAAAAGCATAGCATGAAAAAAGACCTCTCTCTCTTAGGAAAATACCTCTCAGATGCCTTCCTGGAGATGTACTCTGCAGCAGATGGGCTTCCTGTTGTTATAAGACTCCTGGATCCACCGCTCCATGAATTTATAAAAAGAGATATCCAGGAGTATGGCTGGAATGAATTCTCGTATAACCTCGGGGTATGTGCCAAGTGCGACAAGCCGGATTTTAAAACTTTGGAGGAGGCTAATCCAGCACTAGGGCTCAGAGGGGTAAGGGTTGGTATAGAAAGGCCCGAGATATACAAAGCCCAGATTGGCGCTATAATGACTGCAGCCGCAAGAGCAAAAAAAGAAGGCAAAAAAGTTATTCCCCAGATTTTAATACCTTTTGTTAATTCCACTGAAGAGATTAATATTATAAGGGGCTATATTGAAGAAATGAGGCAGACAGCGGAATCTAGCTACGGAATTCATATAGATTATAAGATAAGGGCAATGATTGAGACTCCAGCAGCATTATCTAGGATGCCTCAGATAGCTGAAGCAGTAGACGGGATAAGCTTTGGAACAAATGACCTTACCCAGGCATGGATGGGACTTGACAGGGAAACAGCAGACAGCATAGGCAGCATATACTCTTCAAGGGGAATCAGCATAGGAGAGCCGTTTTCAAGACTCGATGAGGGGCTTATCCGGGAGATGGAGCTAAGAATAGATGAGACAAGAGAAAAAATTAAAAAATCAGGCAGGGAATTTACAATATCAGTCTGCGGTGAGCAGGCAGCGCATGAGATAGGAAGATTGCACAATATCGGCATAGATTATGTAAGTATTTCCCCGGGGAAATTAGATTTATCAATTATAGAAAGTGTAAAGTTGAGGTATCATGGCTAAAAAAAAACCAGGCAGGCTTTCTATAGAAGATAAGGTGGCGCTATTCAAAAATCTGAACAATTATAACGAGATTGCCCTGGATAGTATGGAGATGCCAATAGAGATTTTAGAGCGCGGATATCTTTTTTATTCTCCCGGGAGCATATCTGCTAGTGTTACCCGCAGCATACAGGGTATTGGGGGGATGATAGATACATATGAGAGAGTTTCGCGGAAAAAACTCGAGAAGGAAGAGAAAAGGCACATCAGCAAAGTCCAGAGCATAGCAGCAGAAATTGCTGCAGAGCTTGACCAAGCCGTGTTTTCTGAAAATCAGGAAAAAATCAACCAAGAATATAAAAGGTATATAACAGGAGTCAGGGATATCAGGGAGAAGTTTTCCGATTCCGGAGCAGAGTCTATAATTGAAACCAAAACAATCCATGAGTTAATCCGTGTTCTCCATCAGCTTGGAATAAAAAATGCTTTTAAGCTGCCAAAAGCACCTACTTCAAAAAAGCGTTCCATGGGAGATTTTCACCATACCGCTGCAGCCCTTTATATCATAGACATAGGCGGGGCAATAAGAAAAGGCGCCCAAGATAAGTATTATAATCTTAGCATAGAAGATGTGGTAAATCCGCAGCTTGCAAAAATAGCCTCTATATATTCATCAATAGAGAAAAGGAATGAAGGAAGGGAAGACGGCAACCTTTTTGTTTCAGGAAAAGAACTTCTTGGTAGCATATCTCTTGGGGCTCATGCGTTTGAAATAGTAACCTCATTTGAATCCGGCCAGCAAATGATACTAATCAGATATAAAGACACTTCACCAGGCTCCTACAAATATGCAGGGCACAGAATAAAAGCATTCAGTCAGGCACTTTTAGATCTTGGATTCAAGAGCAGCACCGACCGGCAATTCCTGAAAGCGCATTACTACGGGGAAAACCTTGAAAGCTCAATTGAAAAGTTCGGAAAACTCTGGACAATAGCTATGTCAACTAAGGACCTTGATGTAGATGAGTCACCAATAGGTAAGGCATATCACTTTGTAGTTCAGTCCTTTAAAGAAGGGATACTGAATGTTGAGGCTCTGGCAAAGTTTTATGTTAATGTAAGAAAAAAGATGAACAACGCCAATAGTGATAAGAAGATGAATATTCTAATGGATGAGCTTAAAAAATCAGCATCTAAGTATAGTGTAACAGAAAATGAATTCGCATTTGCAATAAGATATACTGCTATGCTGCTTGAGCGTGAAATAAAAAAAGAACTAGGAAAAAAAGCTTTGAATGAAAAAATGGCAGGAAGATTTGCAGCACTATATGCAGAAATAGATAAACGAGGCCAGGATAACTATCTGAAGCCATAGCTTCTTTATGGTATAAATATCAATACTCTTCTCATGTTTTTCTACCGCCAAACTTATAAATAGCACGGGATTTCAGCTACATATGGGTAAAAAAGAAAGAGAAGAGCAGGCAGCCCAGGAAGCATTTCAGGAAGAGCTTAGAAGAATCAAGCTGCCAAGAGGAATCCAGGTAATAGGTGTGCTTGACCAAAGGGTCGGAGGCTCGCGTTCTTTAGTAAGGTGCATGGATGGAAAAACAAGAAACTGCAGGATTCCCGGAAGGTTGAAAAGAAGCCTATGGGTAAGGCCCGGAGATGTTGTGCTTGTTGAGCCATGGGAGCTTAACCAGGATGACAAGGGGGATATTATTTTCAAATACTCCAAGGCCCAGATAAACCTTCTTAAGAAAAGAGGGTTGCTCAAGGAAATGGATGAATTTAGCGGGTTCTAATTATATTACTTATTAGTAGTAACAAAACAGAAAGCTTTATATATAGGCAGCTGCTCACATCTATAAAGGTGAGCCTAATGTTGGAAACAATTAGAAAACTTGACTCAAAGATAAGACACGCTTTTATACTTGCAAAAAGGGATATTTATGACCTGAGGGCAGCTGTAAAGATGCAGCAGGAAGTCATAAAGAAGCTAAGCGACAGCCAGAAAACACTGCTGGCCAGAATAGAGAAGCTGGAAAAAGCCAGGACAGTTGTTAAAACAATCAAAGTTGCGCAGCCAAAAGTTATTAGGACAAAGGTAATAAGGGCAAAAAAGACATATGTTGGAGCTAAGACAACACAGAAAGTCCACAGCATGGACTGTCCGTTCGGAAAGAACATAAAGCCAAAGAACAAGGTAATCTTTAGGACAAAGACAAAGGCTTTCAATGAAGGTTTCAGCGCATGCGACTGCCTGCGTTAAATCAGTAGAACATAGGTTTTATTTTCATATCTTCTTTTTCTTCTTCATCCTCATCAGAGTCTAGATTGTTATTGTCGTTATTATCATCTTTGGAGAATATGTCCATAGTGCCGGGCGCTATACTATCATAGCTGCCTGATGATCCTGGCTCAAGGAACTTCTGCAGGAACTCTATTGTCTTTTTTATATCATCAGCAGAATCTTTTTTTGTGTCTATCTTAATTACAACCATGATTATTGTTGTTTGGTTTTGAGTATAAATAACTTTTCATTCAAAACACAACCTTTATAAAAAATCCCCCCATCTCCAAATTAATGGCTACAAAAGAACAGATCATTGAAGTCCTGAAAAAAGTCGATGACCCTGAGCTTAATATGGATGTATGGAGCCTCGGTCTCATATATGAGATAAATGTTGACAAGGCCAATGTCGGGATCCTGATGACATTCACGACTCCGATGTGCCCTTATGGTCCCATGCTTCTTGAGATGATTGAGGATGCTATAAAAGACAAGCACAAGGACATCAAGAAAGTAAAGATAGATGTTACATTTGACCCGCCTTGGGAGCCTTCTGAAGAGCTCAAAGCCATGTTTGGCGTCTAAAAACTTCTCTTATTACCAAATTATTATATATTATTTATAAACGAAATATTTATATATTGGTATACATATTCATATACTGAGATATATTTAATAAAAAGGGGCAAAGACCAGATGTTAAACAGAAAAATACCACCAACAGCACTTGTTGTCAAAGACTTGAACGGCAACATACTGGGGATAATAGAATAAACCCATACTAGTTTTCTGAATTTTTTATTATAATTAATTACTATATCTTCAGGCTGACTACCTTGCTTATCCCATGCTCGTTCATGGATACTCCATAAAGGTTGTCTGCCTCAGAAATAACATTGTCATTATGGCTGATTATTACATACTGGGCTTTTGATACATACTGCCTCACGAGCTGCGCCAGCTTCTCTGAATTTCTCTTGTCAAGGGCTGCATCAACCTCGTCCAGCACATAGAACGGAGCAGGTTCGTGGTCCTGGACAGCGAACAGGAAGGCAAGTGCAGTCATTGTCTTTTCCCCGCCTGAAAGGCTCCTTATGTCCAGGAATTTTTTTCCTGTCAGCTTTACTTTTATGTTCAGCCCGCCTTCAAACACCGTCTCAGGCTCCTCAAGCTCCATTGTTGCCTCCCCCTTTGTTGAAAGCAGCGAGAATTTATTCTGGAAGTTCTTGTTTATCTGGTCATATGTTTCCATGAACAGGTCCTTTTTCTTTGTCTCAATCTCATTCATCATCAGAAGGACATCATGCCTTTCTTTTACAAGCTTGGCTTTCTTCTCCACTACCTCATTATATTCCTTCTCAACAGCATCGTATATCTCCAGGGCTTTCATATTGACGGCTCCCATATCCTTTACCATCTTCTCGAATTCCCATATCTCTTTCTTTATCTGTTCAAAGTCCTTGTCCTTGTATATCTGGACGCCTTCATATTCCTTGTATTCTTCCCTGACCCCTTCAAGCTCTGCTGTTATCTTTGCATTGTCAAGCGAGATAACATTCCTCTTCTGCTCCTCATCCCTCCTGTCACTCTCTTTCTTGTATATCTTATTCTCCAGCTTATTGACTTCATCATTGACCGCATCCCTTTTCTTGAACAATCCCTTGAACTTTGAATAAAACTCTTTTTGGGTGCTTTCTTTCTCTTTCAGCTCTTTTTCATTGTTCTTTATCAGAGCCTCAAGCTTCTTAATCTCATTTCTGAAATCCAGCTCCTCTTTTTCATGCTGCTTTAATATTCTTCTGGTGTTTCCTTCTTCAGGCTCAAGTATTGTTGATATCTGGACATCTATATTCTTCATATCAGCCTTTACCTGCATGATTTCCTCTTTTAGCTCTCCTTTCTTCTGCTCAAAGGTGTTGAGCTCTGCTAAAAGTGCAGGGTTCTTCAGGGCATTTATCCTGTCTCTCAATGCCTGCTTGCCTGATTTCACATTTGCAAGTTCCATGTTCGCCTTTGTTATGCCTGTATTAAGCTCCCTAAGCTCCTTGTCCATCTCCGTAACTTTTGATTCAAGCTCTTTTTTCTGGTTCTTTGTAATATCAAGGTCAGAATCCTCAAGATGTAGGGATTTTTCCAGCTTTATTATTTCAGCCTCAAGCTCAGCTTTCAGGTGCCTAAGCCTTGTTATCTCAGCTTCATTGTCATTTTTCCTGCTTTCAAGGTTTGAGACAACAGCCTCAAGGTCCAGCTCTTCTTTTTCAAACTCCTCTATTTTGGCAGCAATCTCCTTCTCCTGGAATGCCTGGCCGGCAGCCTTTTTTCTGTATCCGCCGTGCATTGCTCCGCTCATCTCTGTAAGATCGCCGTCAAGTGTAACCATCCTGACCCTACCCACGCCTATTTTTCTTGCAGTGTCTATATCAGAGACAACAACAGTATTCCCGAAAACATATGAAAATGCGCTTTTGTATTTTGCATCAAACTTAACAAGGTCAATCGCCCTGCCCTTCACTCCTGACTCATTCAGGATTTTTGTTATTTCAGGGTTTGGTTTTGCTGACTTTATCTTGTTGAGAGGGAGGAAGCTCGCGCTGCCGAACTTGTTTGTCTTGAGATATTTTATGCACTCGGCAGCAATCTTGTCAGATTCAACAACAATGCTTTTCACTCTCGATCCTGCTGCAACCTCAAGTGCCACAGCATACTCTGAGCTTACCTGGCCGAGGTCTGAAATTGTTCCGTATATCCCTTTCAGCTTTTTCTTCAGCTCAAGGATTTTCTGGATTGCAATGTCCCTTGCATTATCCTTCATTCCCGACTGCTTTGCGCTCAGCCTTGCCAGCTCTTCTTTGGCTTTAAGCAGCCGCGAGCGAGCATTTGCAAGCTGGGCAGTTATTGAAGAATCGTCATTCAGCCTTTTGTTAAGCTCGAGAGTGGAGCTTTTGAATTCCTGCCTCTTCTGCTTCAGCGTGTCAAGGTCCTTGCTGTGCTCTTTCTTTATCTCAAGGACTTTGGTTATTTTTTCTTCAAATGTGCTTATCTGGTACTCATGCCTGTCCTTTTCCCTGAGAAGGTTCTGCTGTTTCTCTCTTAATGCATGTATCTCTGCCAGCTTTTCCTCTGCTTTTTTGTCAAGCTCTTCCAGCTCTTTTTCAAGGTTCTCTGAATCTTTCAGCTCGTGCTTTGATTTGAACTTCGCTATCTTCTCCTCAATTTCAGCCATCTGCTTTTCTTTGGCTGACGCAGATTTTTCCAACTCCTGCTTTTCTTTTTTCAGCCTTTCTATCTTTTCGCTCAATTCAGCGAATCCCTGCTCAAGCCCTGCTTTTCTTTCAGATATCTTCAGGAGACTGTCTTCAATAGAGCTTATCCTTGTCCTGCTGGTTCCTATAGAAACTCTCAGCTCTTCTATCTGCTTCTGTATCTCAACCTGGTCCTTATCGCCTTTTTTCTCTATCTCTTTGTTTATCTCCTCAATCTCTTTCTTCCTGTCTTCAAGCTCTTTCTTCAGCCCTGCTATTTCCCCCTCTATATTCTTTATCTCGTCTTCCTTCTTTTTTATGTCCCTGTCCAGCTGGTCTTTCTTTTTCTCTCTTGAAGACAGTTTATCATATGTCACACTCGCCTTGTTTCTCTTTATCTTGTCATCAAGCTCCCTGAATTTCATGGCCTGGTTTCTTTCCTTTTTCAGCTCTCTCAGATAAACATCTCTCTCAGCAAGTATGATATCCGATTCTTTCAGTTTTTCCTCGACCTTGTTGAGCTCATTTATAGCTCTCTGCTTTTTCTCTTCATATATGGATATTCCTGCAATCTCCTCTATTATTCTTCTTCTCTCAAGAAGAGACATCTCCACGATCCTTACGATATCTCCCTGCAGAATAATATTATACCCGTCGGGGTTGATTCTTGAATTTGTAAGAAGCTCGGCCACCTGGTTTCTTGTGACAGTTTCGTTGTTTATCCTGTAGGTGCTGCTTCCGGAAGCCTTTACAGTTCTTGAAAGCTTTATTTCTTCCTGCTCAAGAGGAAACACTTTGTCTTTATTGTCAAAATATATGGTGACTTCAGCGCTCTTGGCAGGGTTTTTTTTCTTTCCGCCGTTATATATCAGGTTGGCTGACTTTTCAGCCCTTAATGATTTGACAGAAGTCTTTCCAAGGACAAAGCACAGCGCATCAAGGACGTTTGATTTTCCTGAACCGTTCGGGCCAAGGACACAGTTGAACCCATCTCCAAGTATTATTTCTGTCTTGTTCGCAAAGCTCTTGAACCCCTGCATCACAATCTTGTTTATCTTAGTCAATGTCTGCCCCTTCGAGATTATATACGACAATATACAGATAACTGTCTGTTTTTATACTTATTGGTCTGATTTTTATATTTTACTCTGGCAGAATTATGTAAGCTGAGCCTCAATCCTCAGCAGCTGATTGTACTTCGCAACTCTTTCTCCCCTGCATGGCGCCCCTGCTTTTATCTGGCCGCAGCCAAGGCCGACAGCAAGGTCCGCTATAAAGGTATCCTCAGTCTCCCCGCTCCTGTGGCTTACCATAACCTTCCAGTTGTTTCCAAAAGCGAGCTTGGCTGCCTGTATTGCTTCAGTCACTGTGCCGATCTGGTTGATTTTCAGGAGAAGGGCATTGCAGGCATTTTTTTCCAGAGCCAGCTTTATCCTTTCGATATTTGTGACAAGTAGGTCATCTCCGATAACAGTGACTCCTGCTTTTTTCATGAAATAGCTCCAGGATTCAAAATCATCTTCTGCAAATGGGTCCTCTATAGAGAGTATGGGGTATTTGACAAGAAGCTTCATATAATAGGCCGCAAGCTCTTTTCCGTCAAGCTCTTTCTGTCCTGCCTTTGCTTTGCTTCCAAGCACATATTTTCCTCCCCTGTAAAACTCAGATGCAGCGCAGTCCAGCGCAATTTTTATTTTTCCCCTGTATCCAGACTGCCTTATTGCTTCCTCTATAAGCAGCAGAGGGGCCTCGTTGTCTTTTATTGGAGGGGCAAATCCGCCTTCATCACCTACATTGACAGCATCAATCCCATATCTCTCTTCCAGGATTTTTTTCAGGGCATGATAAACCTCTGAACCCATCATCAGGGCCTCTTTGAAATCTTCTGCTCCGACAGGAACAATCATATACTCCTGTATGTCAAGGAGGTTGCCTGCATGCTTCCCTCCGTTTATTATATTGAAATATGGAATAGGCATTTTTGGGGTTGTCTCGGCAAGCTCGCTTAGATAATTATAGAGCTTCATGTTCTTTGCCTTTGCGCCTGCCCTGCAGACTGCCAGGCTCACAGCCAGCACTGCATTTGCACCAAGCTTTGCCTTATTTGGGGTTGAATCAAGCCTTGTCATCAGTACATCTATGAATTGCTGCTGTGTAACATCAAGGCCTATAAGCTTCGGGGCAATCCTCATATTAATATTCTCAATCGCCCTTAAAACCCCTTTCCCTCTGTATCTTTTTCCTCCGTCACGGAGTTCAACAGCCTCATGCTTTCCTGTTGATGCCCCTGACGGCACAGCTGCCCTGACAGAAAATTCCTTAGTAAATAACTCAACCTCAACAGTAGGGTCTCCCCTGGAATCAAGGATTTCTCTTGGCACTATTCTTACAATTTCAGACATGTTTCACCCCGTTATGTAAAGTAAAGCCCCCAGAATAAAAATATTTCTATAAACTTTATAAAGAACGTGGATTTCTTTTGTTTCAAGTACTAACAATGCCACGGTGGCACAATCTGGTACTGCGCAGGATTGGAATGCTAAAAAATCAAAGATTTTTGGCACATCAGAAACCTTTGGTTTCCAATGATCCTGTCCCTTTGGGATTCCCGGTTCAAAAGCCAAGGAGGTTAGTTCCTCCGGCATGAAATTCCGGGCCGTGGCGTTTTTCTTCTCGTGAAAACTATAGCTTAACCAAAAAGCTTTTATATTTGAGAGTAAATGGTAATTTCAATATGTTTGATATGTTTAAGCGCCTGTTAGATAGCTTCTTTAACAGACTTTTTAAAGGGAAGAAGAAGGCTAAATTAGGGCTTTACGGGCCTCCAAACGGAGGCAAGACAACTCTGGCAAACAAAATATGCCAGGACTGGCTTGGCGAAGATATGGGAACGACTTCTCCGATAGCCCATGAGACAAGAGAAATCCAGATAAAAGAACAGATAACAATAAAATCAAAGGGCAAGGAGCTTACATTTAACCTTGTGGATACTCCCGGGATTGCTACAAAGATTGATTACGAGGACTTCCTGAAATACATGGATGCCAAGTCAGCCAAGAAAAGGGCTAAGGAGGCAACAAAGGGAGTTATTGATGCCATAAAATGGCTGGATGATATGGATGTTGTGATAGTTGTGCTTGATGCAACACTGGACCCTTACAGCCAGGTTAATATAACTATAATAGGCAACCTGCAGGCAAGGAACATACCTGTAATAATAGCTGCCAATAAGATTGACCTTAAGAAGGCAAGCATAAAAAGAATTGAATCAGCATTCCCACAGTACAAGGTTTTAGGGATATCAGCCAAATTCGGCACGCATATGGATGAGTTTTACGAAGAATTAATTAAGGTTTCATAAAAAGAGGTTGAAAAACAATGGAGCATTCAGGGTTTGGTGTATTGGCCATTGGGGGTCTTTGCTTATGCTGACACTGGAATTTATACCGTATACGGAAATTGCAGGCCTTGACTCTGAGGCACGCATAAAGAAACTGATAAATGTCGTGAAGCAGGAGAAGATAGTCCTTCTGGAAGGCAGGCTCAAGGAAGAGGAAGAAGGAGAACTGATAAAGAAAACAATGGAATCAATAAACGACAAGTTCACAGGAATTGAACTTGGGGTAATAAACCCTGCAGAAAATGATACTTCTTTTTATAAGATAGTGCAGACCATGCTTGCCAGGATTCTTCTTGGCAAAAGGGAAGGGTTTACAATAATCGGCCCTGCGAATGTAGTCAAGCAGATAAAAAAAGATCCAAATAAGATACAGCTGTTTACAAAAGACAGTACAAGAAGGAAGAAAAGAGCTTCTGGGAGAAAATAAATGCCTCACCAATGCGTAAGATGCGGAAAATTCTATGATGATGGCAGCAAAGAGATTATGTCAGGCTGCGACTGCGGGGGCAGATTATTCTTTTTTGTAAAGAAAGAAAGGCTTCAGGAGATTCAGGCGGCCCAGTATAAGCTTACAAAAAGCGAGAAGAAACAGATTGAGGAGGATGTGTTTGACTTAATCGGGGTTTCAGACAGCCTGAGCAAACCTGTTATTCTTGATTTTGAGTCAATAAGGGTACTGAAACCAGGGAAATATGAGCTTGACCTTGTAAACCTTTTCAGGGACAGGCCTTTGGTCTACAAGCTTGATGAAGGAAAGTATGTGATAGATTTGCCTGAAACATTTAAGACAGAGCTCAAAAAGAAATAATTCTTCTAATTTTCATGCTTCATGTATTTCCATATTTCTATAAACACTGCCCCTGAGCTTGAAAGCAGGAGTATTGCGAGCAGTTCTGTGGTATGGAGAGGGACAATCCCTATTATGCTTCCCAGAGCAGGGATAAACACCAATGCCCCGGTTATGGCCAGTGAAACAGCTACTGCTGCAATAAGCCATATGTTTTTGAAAATCCCGACCTTGAAGACAGGGTAGATGATTGACCTGCATGTAAAAGAAAGGTAGAGCTCAAACAGGCTTATTGTTACAAATGTCGCTGTCTGCGCCTTAAGCAGGTCGCCAGAACCAAAGTATATCCATGCGAATATAGACATGGCTACAATAGTCAGTATAATTGGTGCGTAGAGTATGAAAGGGGTAAGGTCTGCATAGATTGATTCATTCTTCTTCCTTGGCTTCCTGTTCATTGCATTAGGCTCAAATGGGTCAGCACTCAGGGCAACAGCAGGCAGGCCGTCTGTTACAAGGTTTATAAGAAGTATCTGTGTTGCAGTCAGGATCAATGGCCAGCCAAGCAGGATTCCAAGTGTTATTATCAGGACCTCTCCTACATTCCCTGACATCAGCAGGCTAAAATATTTTCTTATGTTGTCATAAACTCCCCTGCCTTCTTCCACTGCATTGACTATACTGGTGAAATTGTCGTCTGTTAGTATCATATCAGAGGCTTCCTTGGCAACATCTGTGCCCGTTATCCCCATTGATATTCCTATATCAGAGGCTTTGAGGGCGGGTGCGTCATTGACGCCGTCTCCGGTCATGGCCACAACATGTCCCCTTTTTTTCAGGGCGCTTACAATATGCATCTTGTGCTCAGGGTCAACCCTTGCATAGACACCTATATTTTCAACCTCTTTCTCAAGATCTATATCCTTGATTTCCGCTCCTGTTATAGCTTTCCCTTCTATCCCGAGCTCTTTTGCAATTGCCACAGCAGTCCCCCTGTAATCCCCTGTTATCATGATGACCTTTATTCCTGCTGTTTTGCATTTCCTGATAGCTTCTTTTACTTCCTCTCTTGGCGGGTCAATCATTCCCTGCAGCCCGACAAAAGTCAGCCCTGACTCATAATCTTTTCCTGAGACTTCCCTGTAGGCGAATCCCAGGACTCTCAAAGCCTGGGATGAAAACTCCTCATTTGCCTTCAGGACTTTTTTCTTTGATATATCATCAAGCTTCTTTACTCTGCCGTCTACTATTATACTGTCGCAGAGATTCAGGATTATGTCAGGAGCCCCTTTTACATAAGATACTTTTTTCCCTTCTATCTTGTGCACTGTAGTCATCCTCTTCCTTGTTGAGTCAAACAATATCTCATCGATTCTCGGATTTTCTCTTGAAAGGGCATGGTAATCTATGCCTGCCTTGCCTGCCGAGACAAGAAGGCATCCCTCAGTGGGGTCCCCCATAACAGAATATTTCCCGTCTTCAGACACAAGCTTGGCGTCATTATTGAGCGCTCCAATTTCCAGAAGAAGGTCGAGGTCTTTTGTCTTTTCCGAAAACTTTCCTGAAGGCTCATAGCCTGAGCCTGAGACTTCAATTGTCTTCCCGTCAACATATATCTTCCTGACAGTCATCTCGTTTTTTGTCAGGGTCCCTGTTTTGTCTGTGCATATGACATCGGTGCTTCCGAGAGTTTCAACAGAGGGAAGTTTTCTGACAAGAGCATTTCTCTTTATCATTTTCCTCACTCCGAGGGCAAGCGATACAGTCACCACAACAGGGAGGCCTTCGGGTATTGCAGCCACAGCAAGGCTGGCAGCAGTCTCTATTGCAACCAGAAATGTTTCTTTCCTGAGGAAAAGAATTACAAACAGCACGCTGCATATTCCGAGGATAAGCTTTGTTAGGAATTTTCCGAGGTTTTCGAGCTTTATCTGAAGAGGGGTCATGGTTTCCTCAGCAGTCTCAATTAAAGTGGCAATTTTCCCGATTTCAGTTTTCATTCCTGTCCTGACAACGATTGCCTCTGCCTTGCCTTCAGTGATGATAGTTCCTGAAAAGACCATATTTTTAATGTCGCCAAGCTGCAGCTCTCTTTTATAGGTAGCAATCTCTTTTTTTACAGGCAGTGATTCTCCTGTAAGGGAAGCTTCCTGGGCCTGGAGATTGTTCAGGCTGATGAGCCTTGCGTCAGCCGGCACCTTTGCCCCTGCATGCAGTATTATTATGTCCCCCGGCACAAGCTCCTCTGCATTTATCTCCTTTTCCTCACCGTCTCTTACCACAATGGCCTTTAGTGATGCCATTTTTTTCAGTGCCTCAATGGCCTTTTCTGCCTTGTATTCCTGTATGAACCCTATGACTGCGTTTGCCATAAGAATGGCCAGAATAACATAGAGGTCTATGGTCTCGCCGAGAATCCCAGAGATTATGGCAGCCCCTATAAGCACCCAGATGACAGGGTCATTGAACTGCTGGAGAAATAATATAAAAGGATTTATTCCCTTTTTGCCTTCTATCCTGTTATAGCCGTATTTCTCAAGCCTGGCTTTTGCTTCAGAAGCAGAGAGTCCTTTCTCTCCAGAGCCTAATTCCTTATAGATTTCCCCCAAATCCACCCTGTAAAAGTCCATCATTTTATAGGTTAAACCAGGTCATTTATATTTGTTTTTCTTTATTAGTCGTTTTTTATTATCCTGTCAGGGCTTATGTCATTGTTCAGTGCATAGAACCCGGCATTTACGCTATCCTCAGCAATCTTGCAGTCACAGTTTGAGATAAGGTTGACAGGTATTGGATTCCCCACATAGCCTCTCTCAAGCAAGATTTTTCCTCTTCTTATCATTTCTGCAATCCCCTTTGCAAGTTTTTCCCCCCTGCCTGCTGACAGGCTGTACCACTGGCTGAATTTCAGATGGTTTTTTGACCAGTCAAAATTTCCGTAGCATATTTTTCCAGAGGTGTAGACAAATGGGTGCTTATACGGAACATTGAGCACTCTTGGGGGTTCAAGCACCATGACTCTGTGCCCATCTGACCTTACAGGCATTCCAAGCTCAGCTTCTCTAAAATAATAATATCTGCTGTCTTTCTCTATTATATATGGCGGGACAGACAAGAGGACCATATATTCATCCATACCCAGCTTCCTTACTTTTATGCTTCCGTCTCCTTTTCCTGCAAATTTTTTATAGTTTTTCTGCATGTCTATCCCTTTTTCAACATTCTCTTTTTTTCTGTTTATGGCATCAAGGACATTAAGAAGCTTGTTTTCTTCTGCCATCATTTTTGATGAAATATGAGTCCTAAGGACTTCATTATATTCCTCGCAGAGCTGCTTAAGGCTCTTATAAGGCTTGAGTGAATATTTCCTGCTGCTTACACGCAGGTGCTTTTTTCCTCCGTTATATTTTTCCAGGGAAAAAGTCTTTCCTTTATGTGCAGCAATCCCGGCTTTATTGCCAAAGAGGGAAGCTATATGATTTTTAGGTGCAAAATCTTCAGGCTTCGGCATGGCAAGGCTTATTTCCTGAAGGATATCAATTCCTGCTTTCCCTGTTCTGTGGTTATAGGCATTCAGCACATCAATCATTATGAATTTCTCAACTGAATAATCGGAAATAGAGAGGTAGGCATCTTCTGCTGATTTAAGCTGCCCCCTTAGTTTCTCTATATCTCCTATGATAAAATTAAATCCAGCCACAAGATAATCCGCAAATTCTCTGTCTGCTCTGAAAAGCATTTTTTCAAGTTCTGAAACTTCCTCAGATTCATGAAGGGAAAATGTTCCTTCCTCCAGAGAGATATGCCTGCCTGTATTTTCAGATTTATCGCCGAAAGTGTACAGCCTGTTATTGGCAACTGCAAAAGACTCCCCGGAATAATAAAAATTCTTTAGGAAATTCGGGACAGGTAGTTCTGCCATTCTCTAATCCACATTCTCTAATCCATGTACTGGAGGGAATTCCTGAGGCTGCCTGAGTTGACGTCATTTACAAGCAACCTCAGCTCATCATTGGTCTCTGCAATAAGGGCTACACCCGGGTGGCTGTCCACTACCTCTGATATTTCCCTCACAGCACTTACATATGCACTGTTCAGCTGCCTGTTGTATTCTGAAAGAGAGGCTATCCCGTCGCTCACAACCCCCACCACCTTTGCCAGGTCTATTATAGGCTGCCATGCTACAAAATTATTGTCAAGCGCCTGCTGGTAGAACTCTGTCTTCACAGCCATCTCCATTACCCTGTAGAGCGTCATCTCGAACAGTGCTTTCTGCAGTTTCAGGTTTTCCACCTGGCTTTCATAATGCTTCTTCCCGAATGAGCTCCTGTTGTAGTTGAACCCCTGCTTTCTTACAGCTGCCTCAACATCTATAAGTTTTTTCATAAGCCCGTAATATTCTTCAGGCTGCTCATCCCTGCTGATCTCCTGAAGCTTTGTTTTTACTGCATCATACCGGCTAATCTCCTGGGGGATTATGGTCTTCAGCTCGTTCCTCTTCAGCGTCTCATTTGCGGCATCTCCAAGGATATTGTAAAGCCTTGATTCGATATCCTCCAGGTTGGAGCTGTAGGATTTTATCATTGATGCAAGGTTGTGGTTCAGGCTTCTGACATTTCCCTGCTGCTGCACAAAAAGGTCATATATCCCCTGCCTCAGCGGTTTCCTTCCGAAAAGTCCGAGAACAGCATCAGACAAAGTGACCATGCCCCTGTAGACAGCAGACCTGCTCATCCTTGCAACTTTTTCAAGCTGCTTCTGGTTCTCATTTATCCTCTTTACATAATGATCAATAGCCATAAGGCCGTAGTATTCCCCGCTATTCTGGGAGGTGACGCTGTGTACTCTTCTGACCAGGGTATTACCGGGGTTTTCCTTTTCCAGGCTGAAATTATCATCCCGCAGATTAAGATTATTATGTGTGTTTTGAGAAACAGCAGTTTCCAAACTGCGGCGCTTCTTTTTTAATCTCTGTCTTATGGTGTCGTGCATTGCTATCTATATCAGATTATCTTTAATATCCGTTGTCCTGAAGAAAGCGGAAGATTTACGGCTTAAGCATCAAAAAAGAGTATCTCGCAGTTTCTGTTTATCATTGTTGAGACATCTATTTCAGGCAGCCTTTTCAATTCTGATATTTTTTTTACTGTTTCTGTTATGAAGCTCGGCTCGTTTTTCCTGTCTTTGAAAGGGCTCAGGAACGGCGAGTCTGTCTCAAGCAGAAGCTGCCTCAGCTGTGTTTCCTTCACTATCTTCTGGAAATGCTCGTCCCTCACAATAGAGGTTGGGATGGAGAAATACCAGTTGTTCTCCCTTATCCTCCTCACCTGTGAATGCTTTCCGCCGAAGCAGTGCATTATCACCTTGCTATAATTGTATTCTTCCAAAATGTCGATGACTTTTGACTCTGCTTTTCTTGAGTGGATAATTATAGGCTTTTTTATTCTCATGGCCAGCTCAATCATCTTCCTGAAAGTTTTCTCCTGCATCTCAAAGTCAGTGCCGTCCTTGAAATCCATTCCGACCTCCCCGACAGCCACAATATTGTCCTTGTTTTTCTCTATGAATTCTATTTCCCTGTCTATGTCATAGTCGAGGTTCAGCTTATTTTCTGATCCCTCGGTCTCTTTTTTCAGTGCGTCAGGAGGATATATGCCAAGGCTTGCATGGACCACATCAGGGTATTTTTTTTTCAGCATCAGCACATTCCTGTTTGTGCCGGGATTTACTCCTGCTGCCACAGCAGACACATTATTCTGCCGGCATCTATCAATGACTTCATCAATATCCTCTTTGTAGAAGAACTCGTCAAGATGGCAGTGGACATCCAAAAGTTTCATACGCATTAGAAAATCCCAATTATTATATAAATCTTATACTGAAAAAAATAGACAGATACTACTCTAAAGTTAAATCAAAATAATTAAATAGGCATTATAGCATTAAAATTAGAGTTATATTAATTTGGGCCTTACAAAGGCTTTGTGGGCAACCGGGAGGATTAGCGTACACATACAATGAAATTTAAAACAGCTGTTTTGATTTTAGTATCGCTGCTTTCTCTCTCCATCTTCTCAAGTTTTTCTGTAGCTGAAACCCAATGCTGGAACTATGATGATAACCAGACAGGATGTGAAGCAGCAGCTGACTGTGACTGGGTAGAAGACCCGTGGGGAAGCTGGTGCCAGCAAAAAAGTTGCTGGAACATGTGGAGCCAAAATGATTGTAACCAAGCTTCCAATTCATCTAATTCTGCTTTTATAAATAAAACATGCAACTGGCGAACAAGCGGTTCAGGTTCTAGTGGGTGGTGTGGTCAAGTAAGTTGTTGGTCATTTGACGGCACAGATGCAAACTCATGTGTAAATAATTCCGTGGGTGTATCATGCGAATGGATTGATGAATATAATGCTTCAGAGTATGATTTTCCATGTTCTGGTCCAAGTTCAAAACAATGCTGGACATATACAGACTCTTCTGCATGCCAGGCAGTAGCGGGATGCAGCTGGGGTATGTGTGAAGAGCAGGGATGCTGGGATTCGAATTCTAAAACAGAGTGTGAAGCCTCAACAGAACAGAACACCACCTGTAAATGGAATACGCAGTACAATTATTGTTATAAGCCGGGGTGCTGGGATTACACTGATAAATCAACCTGTGAAGCTAACAGCTGCAAATGGGATAACCAGTACTGCAGCAATAAATGGTGCTCAGATTTTTCAGGAAAAAATGAGTCCTTCTGTGTGAATAATACAGCTTCTTTGAATTGCAAATATGAGGCCGCCGGCAACACATGCACAGACAACGGCTGCTGGAATGTGAACAATGAGGCATCCTGCAATGCAACCTCTTCATGCATCTGGGAAACATATGATGAGACTGGATGGTGTGAAGAAGTGAGGTGTTGGTCATTTGACGGAACAGATAATTCAACATGTGTGGGTAATAATGCAGGTCTTCGTTGCACATGGGACAACAGCACAGGAAATGAATGGTGTTATGAAGATTTTAGTGCTAAGAGCTGTACTAATTACCTGTCAGAAAAACAGTGCCTTGACACTTTCTATTGTATGTGGAACACGACAAATTGTCTAGAGCCGGGTTTCGCAGGCATTACAACAGACTTTAATCAATGGAATCCAGGATGCTATATATTTGATGGAAATGAGACACTATGCAATTCTACACTGGGATGCACATGGGATAATCCAACCCTAGACTGCAATGGAAATTCAACAATACAACAAAACGGTTTATCATGTGGAAATGTAAATAGTGCAAATCTATGCAATACAATCCCTGCCTTGGGCAGCTGCTGTTCATGGGTGAATAACACCTGCCAGACTGATAGGTATAAGACAACATGCTGGGATTCTATTGAGGAGCCTCCTGCAGGAGCAGCCTTCTGTGAAGATTATAAGGCTTTTACTGATGACGACCTATGTGCGAAGATAGCCGGAAGCCCATGGTTCATGCCTTGCAGGTGGAACAACGGAACAGCTAGATGTGAGGCAAAACTGGATAAGATATTTACAGAAGGCAAGGAAAACATTATGCTTATAGACAATAAACAGAATTGTGAATATGCAGGAGGCAAATGGATAACTGAAAGCTATTGTGAAGGCGCTACAGCAGTTCCTACAGGAAGGTGCGAATTAAAGTTTGATGAAGAGAGAAATTGTGATAAATCCTGTTTTGCGTGTGAATATAAGACAGATGGCACTAACTGGAGCACTGTCCAGAAGGCAAAGGATGCATGTACAGCTTCAAAACTTGGAGTGTGTGAATTTACAGAAAACTCAGGTGCACCTAATGGGTTAGGATCTTGCAATATCAAACAGGGATTTAAGAACTTAGGCGGGAAAACCTGTGATGATGATTGTGGTGCTTGCGCATATACAGGAGACCCTACATCATCAGATCCTACTAATAGACCCTCTGCTTATTGTGCAGAGAGCGCGAAAGGATGCAAATGGCTGCCCGACCCTTTATACCCGACAGACGAGAGCAAAGGAAAATGCACTGGGTTGTCAGAAAAAACATGCAATGACAAATGTGATAAATGCATTGAAACTAATTGTGAGGATGTAGGAGCCAAAAAAGGTGATTCTTCTCTATCAAAACAATGTAGCTGGAGCGCAACTGAGAACAAATGTAATCCTTTAAGTGGCGGCGATCAGATGGAGACTTGTTTTGATGGTATAGATAATAACAATAATGGAGACGTAGATTGTGCTGATTCAATGTGTTTTTCAGATCCTTTTTGTGGCGGCGACTTTTTTTCAACTAATAATAATTGCTGGAACTATAACAATGATAATGAGACTTGTATAGCGAATGATTGTAATTGGGTAGAAGAGGCATGGGGCAGCTGGTGTGATATACCCGGAGCAAATTGCTGGAAATTTGACACTACAAATGAATCAGTATGTGAGGGCCAGTCAGGCTGCCAGTGGTATCCGTTCTCAGGAAATGGACAATGCGAAGAAAACTGGGAAAAAGAAGAGTTCAATACATGCTTTAATTTTAATAACCAAAGCGACTGCACAGGCAACTGTACATGGATAGTTGATACATGGTGCCAGGAGGTTGGTGGAAGGTGTGAAACAAACTGGAATTCTACAGGGAATGACTGGAAAGACTGTTGGCAGGTTTACGGGCAATGGGGACAGGAAGACAAAGCTGGGTGTATAGCTGATCCTGCATGCAATTGGGTTAATGATACCTGGTGCCAATCCCAGGGAGTGAATACAGGATGGTGCGACCATGTTAAGTTTTCATGCTGGAATTATAAAAATGAAACATCATGCACTGATGTAGTGGATTCTGTTAACAGGTCTGAATGGTGTGAATGGCGTTCAGATGAATGGGGCGATTGGTGTCAAAGCAAATCTGAGGGAGGATCATCATGTTGGAATGTTGAAAATGAATCAACCTGTACAAGTCAAGGGTGTAATTGGTTAGTAGGACTTTGTGATCCAATAGGATTTGGCGGTCAAGGTGGCAGTGGAGGAGGATTTGCGCAGACCTGCTTTAAGTATACAGGCAATGAGACAGCATGCACAAATACCACAGGATGCGGCTGGTTCCCTGAACCTCAGCCGTTCTGCGATGTTGATTTCAGCAGTGATTGCCCACAATACTGGAATGATAATACCAGCTGTATAAACAACCCTCAATGTGAATGGAAAACTGATGGATTTGGAGGAGGATGGTGTGATTCAAAAATATTTAATTGTTTCCAATTAAATGACAACGCATCATGTACAAACTCAACACATTGTACTTGGTCTGGATATAGTTGTGAGCCTAGCTGTTTTGTTGGAAATAAAGACGAATCTGCCTGTGGAGCTGTCTTATTAAATAGTTCAAGTGTACCTGCATGCAGATGGACTTCAGGTTGGTGCGATTCTGGGTTGAATACACAGTTCTTTAAAGATATGGAGGGAGGAGAGCCTGTAATGCTTGGAGTTGACCCTGTAGGAGATGCAAGCACCAATGAGACTGATATTATTGGACTGGGAATGAAAGATATGGGCAATGCATTTGGATTTGGCATCCCAGTTGTTGATTTGGCCAATGCAGCTGTATGTAATAATATGAATCTGCGAAACGGAGGCAAGGGGGCCGGAAAAAACACAACAAAATTCTTCTGGTATCTTGATGCAGATGGTGATAAAACAAATAATTGTGCAGCTAAACATAATATCTCAGATACAGGATATGAATTTTACTTTACTTATGCTGTCGGATGGGACCAGCAGAGCAATGATATAAGCGAGAATATGACCTCATTTAAATGCTCATCAGGAAGCTTTGTTGCTACAGACATTAAATTAAGCGTATTTAGGAACATGTTATGCAATGAGATTGGCGGAGGCATGGTAGCTGTTGAAAAAACAGATTTAGAAAAATTCACAATATTATATAATGCAAGCGCAGATTTGAGAGTTAGTGCAGCAACAGCCGGAGATGGGAATAATATCACTTCTGTAAGTGATTACATAAGCCCAGGATTCGCTACTCCGGGAGCAATTGATTTCTCACTTGATTCCTTTGACCTATTTAAAATGCAGGGTAATAATTCAAATAATAAAGGCCAGGACAATGCTTTCAAAGGCTTTGTACAGTATGATGCAGATTGCTGGACGTCATCAGGATGTTCAGATTATTCATGTATGAACCATCCTTATTGTGTTGCTAACTCTTTAGGCGTGCATGCTGCAGGATTTGAGGATACAAGAATGCCTAAGATAAAGGCAATTACAAGAGAAACCTACAGGGATGCTGCACTGATAAACTATTTCACAGATAAGCCAGCTAACGGAACATTGCACTTCTATAGCACAGACAGCACATGCACAACAGAGAATGCTACAATATACGATACAGGAATTAACAATTCATATGTGAGAGATTACAGACTGCCGCACGTAGCTGAGATATATAACGATGGCGGGGCAGATTCACTGCCATACGCTCTTTCAGAAGATACAAAATATTACTTTAAGTTAGAAATATGTGATGAGGACGGAAAATGCGGAAAAAGTGCCTGCTCATCATTTAAGACAGAAACTACAGCATCATGCGGTTTCTGTAACTTTGTTACAAGGCTGCAGACGCCAGCAGGATGGGTTGTAAGCTATGACCTTGACCAGGACGGCACATATGAACATGTCCAGGGTGAAGTATGCGGTGTTAATGCGGGTATGAAGACTAATTATAGCACAGGTAGAGCAGCAAATATACTGCTTAAACAATCAGATAACACCTCCTGGATTGAATTTAAAGATGCCAGATTGACAAAAACAGGACTTGGCAGTAAGATAAGCAATATACAATCAACATCAGCTCTTGCACAGGGAACCACAACAGATGCATCAGGAAATAACATAGGCTATGTTGGTATGGTATCTGACACAAGAGATAAAATCATAAATAATCTATATCCGGAACAATGCCTGATAAAGATACCCGGGACAGGAAGCTGTACAGAATTATGGCACTGCAACGACGAGTTAACTACTTGCGTAGACAGGACAGATGAAGCAACATTAAATGAAACAGGCAGCGATTACTGCATCTGGGAGATACCTTTCTGTGAATTCTCTGTCTGGGCAGGAGGCCAGCCAAGCACCAATGAAGATAATGGCGGTGGAGGCAGCGGTGGCGGAGGCGGCGGAGGCGGGGGCGGCAGCTCAGGCGGAGGAGGGGGAAGTTCTGCGGCTTCAGATAAAACTTCAAGGAAAATGACATGGACGGCTGTCAGAGCCGGGCAGGTGCTGACTTTTAAACCAAACAGCATCAGTATACCTGTTGATGACGTAGTGTTTACTTCAAAAAATGATATCTCCCTAATGGTTCTGGAAGTGATTGTACATGAAATAAAGCCAGGCAGCATAACTGAGCTTGAAAATTCATTTAATTATCTTGAATTTCAACCTGAGAATTTCACTCAGTCAGATATTGAAGGTGATGTTGAAATAAAATTCTCTATAGAAAAATCATGGGTAGATGAAAACGCGAAGGACAAAAATTCTGTTTACCTATACAAGTATTTTGGTGATACCTGGAATAGGCTTGAGACAGGGCTGATAAACGAAAGCGAAGAAAAATACACCTACAAAGCCACAACAGCATTTTTCAGTTATTATGCTATTGCTGCAGATGAAAAGCCGGAAGAGCAGGCAGAAGATGAACCTGAAGCTGCAGATAATGGTGAGGGGGAAGAAATCACATTCAATAAGATTATTGAGCCTATTGTAGAAAAAATTTCTGAGTTTAGATGGTGGATCGTGGGAGCAGGAATGATTGTGTTTGTTATATTATTACTGGTATTTCACAATCCGCATAAACATGTTGATAAGAAATAACTTTTTATTCTAATTATAAATTATAGTGAATATGGAGATATATGACCATATTGAGATGCTTGACCTTGGGCTTTACCTGAAGGATTACGGGATTCTTGCTATTTCAGACACGCAGATAGGCTATGAGGAGTCTCTTAACAAGCAGGGGATCATGCTTCCGAGGTTCCAGCATAAGGACCTTATGAAAAGGGTAAAGAAACTTGTGGAGATATGCAGGCCCGGGAAAATAATCATAAACGGAGACCTGAAGCACGAGTTCGGCAGGGTTAGCGGGACAGAGTGGAGATATACGCTTGAGCTTATAGACTTCCTTGGAGAGAAAGCAGAGCTGGTGCTGGTAAGGGGAAACCATGACAAGACTCTCGGGCCGATTGCTGAGAAAAAAAACCTTGAGATTGTGGATTACTATGTCGTGGGGGATATTTATTTCTGCCACGGCCACGAAATCCCGGAAAACAGCGATTTCAAAAAAGCAAAGGCAGTCATCATAGGCCATGAGCATCCTGCAATAGGATTAAGAGAGAATGGCAGAGTTGAGAGATTCAAATGCTTTCTCAGAGGGAAGTATAAGAACAAAACACTCTTGGTGCTGCCGTCATTCAACCTGCTTACAGAAGGCACTGATGTGCTCAGCGAAAAACTTTTGAGCCCGTTCCTGAAGCAGAATATTAAAGACTTTGAGGTTTTTGTGGCTGCGGATAGAATAAGGAGTTTTGGAAAAATAAAAGAGCTGCTGTAATCAGCTGCTGTAAAGCACCTTGAGAAGATCAGCCTTGGTTATGACGCCAAGCAGCTCTCCCCTTTCTTCTATAAGGACAAGGGGAAAATCCTTCAGCAGATTTCCTATAACTTCCTGCGAAGTGTAGGGCGGCATTACAGGAGGGTTGCCTTTCATGACCTCACGGACAAGGGAAAGAGATTTACCCTCTATTACTTTATCAAGGAGAAGGGATTCGGATATATAGCCTACAACCTTATTCTGCTTTACAACAGGCATCTGTGAAATGTTTTTCTGCCTCATCTTCAGTATAGTATCCTTTATTGTGTCTGACTCCTTTGCGGATATGATTTTCCTGTACATTATGTCTTTTGCAGTGAGCCCGCTGCCCTTATCCATGCCCCTCAGGGTCTCAAATATCTTCTTTGCGTTGGTATAGCTGGGGTCGATTTTCCCTGACTCAATCTTTGCAATCAGGGACTGGGATACACCTGATTTATAAGCCAGTTCAGACTGGGTCAGCCCAATTTTTTTTCTCATTCTCTTTATCTCTGAAATATCTTCCATAGTCCAGGTTAATCTTGGTTTATTTATTAATTTTCTGTTTTTATTCATAGCGGAATGAAATGTTTCTCAGAGGGCAGTTTTTTTCGTTGTTCTGAAAATAACCATTTAATATTCTAATAGGAATATTATTTTCAGTAAGCTTTATAACTAAAAGCGGGGAACCAGAACCCAATAGGAGGGATCATCATGATAAACAACAAGAAGAAATTTTTATTCACATCAGAGAGCGTTACAGAAGGCCACCCTGACAAGATATGCGACCAGATAAGCGACGGAATACTTGATGCCATATACAGGGAAGACCCCAATGGCAGGGTTGCTGTTGAGTGCCTTACAAAGACAGGCAGTGTCATGATAGGGGGAGAAGTCACTACCTCCACTTATGTTGAGATGCAGGATATTGCCCGCAATGTGCTGAAGAGGATAGGGTATGACAAGCACCATTACGGATTTGAGTCAGAGACAGTGGGCGTCTGGATCAATATAAGCAAACAGAGCCCTGAGATAGCTCAGGGAGTTAATGAATCCGGCAATCATGAGCAGGGTGCAGGAGACCAGGGCATGATGTTCGGGTTTGCCACAAACGAGACTGCTGAGCTGATGCCTCTCACTATATTGCTTGCCCACAGGCTTACACATAAGCTTGCGGAGGTAAGGAAAAACAAGAAACTGCCATATCTGAGGCCGGACGGCAAGTCGCAGGTTACAGTTGAATATGAGAACGGAGAGCCGAAAAGGGTGCATACGGTCGTGATTGCTGCACAGCATGATGAAGAGGCCACACTGGAGCAGATAAGGAAGGATGTGATAGAGCATGTCATAAAGCCTGTCTGCGGGAAATGGATTGATGCCAAAACAATCTATCATGTCAACGGCACAGGAAAGTTTGTCATCGGAGGCCCTGTTGCTGATGCAGGCTGCACAGGAAGGAAAATAATCGTTGACTCATATGGCGGAGTCGGAAGGCACGGAGGAGGGGCGTTCTCAGGGAAGGATCCGAGCAAGGTTGACAGAAGCGGAGCCTACTTCGGCAGGTATGTGGCAAAGAACATTGTCGCAGCAGGGCTTGCAGATGTCTGCGAGGTCCAGGTTGCATACTGCATCGGAGTTGCACAGCCTGTTTCAGTCATGGTTGAAACTTTCGGGACTAATAAAATTCCCGAAGAGAAGATTGAGAGCCTTGTCAAAAAGCACTTTGACTTCAGGCCTGCCAGGATAATTGAGAAGCTGAAATTAAGGAGGCCAATATACGAGAAAACTGCCTCATACGGTCATTTCGGCCGCAATGACCCGGATTTCACATGGGAAAAGACAGATATGGCTGCTCTGCTGAAAAAAGAAGCAGGCCATTAGGTTTTTTAAATTAGATTTAAATATAAGCTGTTCCTCCGTTGATAAATGCAGCGGATTGATGAGAACACAGTGATGTTTGATAACGGGGTAATGGCGGTTGCTGACCCGACTAAAGACCCGGAAATAAAATATTCTGCAACAACAGTGGGAATACATGTCGGCGCTAACGGGGACAAGATTGAAGGGGAAGCGCATGCCCTGGAGCATATGGTTCTGAATGAGGATGGCATAAGAAAAGATCCTATCTCACTTGCAAGGTATCTGGAGTTTAAAGGATTTAATTTCAACGCCCATACTTCTAATGACTATACGACTTATGAGGTGCAATGCCTTCCTGAGCTGCTTCATACGGGTATTGATTTCCTTGATAATACTATAAGAAACGAGAATTACAGCTATGAGGAGACAACAAGGGAAGTCAGGGGAGTAATAGGCTCTGAGCTTGAGACATATGATAAAGACCCTGTGCAGAGGTTTGGTTCAAGGGTTGTAACTTCAAGAGTTTTTGACGGGACAGGATATGCACACGATGAAGTAGGCACCCATAAATCACTGGCTCAGATGACCATACCAACGTTTATAGATTTTAAGAGGAGAAATTATAAGACAAAGGCAAAGCAGGGGGAAAGCAACATCATAATAGCTTCAGCCGGCAGAGTCAATAAGGATGAATTCTTCAATTACGCTGAGGAAGTATTCGGCAAAATGAAAGATGAGAGGGCGGTTGAGATAGAGGAAAACTGGAATTTCAGGCCTGGAGTTAAGTATGTAGAATACGATGAACTCATTGTCAGAAGCAGGGAGGATTTTGACCAGGCACTGCTTTCGGTTTCATACAGGATTCCGCCTGTCAGCCATCCTGACAGCTTCGGGCTTGAATTTATTGAATTTATGTTTGGAGAGGGCTTTACTTCAAGGATGATGGAAGAGATAAGAGTGAGAAGGGGACTTACATATGACGCAGGATCCACTTATCTTTCCATGGGGAACTGCGGAGTTATGGAGCTCCATGTTACAATGTTCCCGGCAAAAAAGATTGACCAGACTGTTGGACTGGTTCTTGACGTTATTGAAAGCTTTCCTAAAAAGATAAAGGAAGATAAGGAGTTATTTGAAGGCAAACTTACGCACTATAAGTCAACAATTGCGCAGAAGACATACGCCCCTGACGAATTATGCGAAGAATGGATACTGCATTATTTTGGTAAATATCCTTACTCTTTTAAGGAGGAATTTGAACTTGCCAGCAGAATAAACAAGGATATGATCCTTGACATTTATGAGAGGAATTTTGCCAATGCAGAGCCCATAATAGCAATTGCAGCTGCTCCGGGCTACAAGAACAATTATTCTAAATACCTTAACCAAAAATAGGCAGCAGGTCCCTTATGCTCTGCGAGAATAGGCCGAGGAACTTGGCAAGTGCTTCCAGCATACTCATTTTAAATCTCAGCCATCCTGAAGTTATCTCATAGATGATATTCCCATCTCCGACTTCAGCAGCAGCCTGCTTTGCCCCGTTTTCAGATTCAAATACCCTGAGCGCAGAAGCCTCGGATGCAAGGATTATGACATCCGGCTCTTCATCCAGCATTTCGCCTTCCTTTATGGATTTCAGCCTGCTTGACTTTGTCTCCGCTATAATTGCATAAGTAAATGTTTTGTTTTCCCAACTGACAAATGATATCGGGTCATCATCAAGCTTTGCAGCATAGTCAGAATAGTATTCTTCCGGCACTATGTATGCCTGTATTGTGCTTCCGCTAAGAATAAGGGAAACTCCTGAAGGCAGCTTCTCATCTGAGCCGTCTTTTGCAAGAAGCTCATTCATATGCTCGTCAAGGGTCTTTGCAGTTACTGAAGACACAAGAAGCAGCATTGCGAGAACAATCAACAGAAGTTTCAATTTCATTTAGGGAACTGATGGATAGCCGGTATATAAATTTTTCTGTAAGGTTAATTTAATAAAAAATAAAAGAAAAAAACTATTCTTTTGCTTTACGGACTTTCATGTAAAGCAGCAGCCCGCCTACTATTATGGCAAATACAATCAGGTATGTAGCAAGGTTTGCTCCTGCTCCCCCTGTTACTGCTCCTGTAATTCCTGTAAGGCCAGTATCAGGTGTTTCTGTGGTTCCTGCTGGTGCTGTTTCTTCAGCTGGTGCTGCCTCTTCTGCAGCAGGTGCTTCTTCCTCACCAGATTCGCCATATGAGAATGCAGTTCCTCCGCTGTTTGAGCCTCCGCCTGATGTTGATCCTGCAGAGCCACTGTCACTCGGATTTGAATTCAGGTTTCCGTATGATGTGAAGTGGTAGGTCACAATCTTTGTATTGGTGCCGTCTGTTATGTAACATTCTCCTGGGAAAGTTGGGTTTTCAGGCGCATCATATGTTCCGCCGCACACAGTTGTTATCTGCACCCACTGTGATGATCCGGCCGGCTTGTATCCGACAGAACCAGTGACGCCGTTCAGCATGATTGTTACTGCAGTATCAAATATCAATACTGAGCTGGATGAGCCGACTTCAATCACAGTTCCGCCTACTGAGAACCCTGATGGCGCAGTGCCATTGCTGGTGCCGCTTGTCGGAGGCAACAGTATTCCGTCCCATGAAGATGAGGCAAGTATTGTTGTGCCGTTAGGTATGGATACGGTTACACCTGTAAGGTTGGCATTTGTCAGATTTATTGTAGCCCCTGATGATGTTGTCAGCTGCACTGCCTTATCTATGCTGACGTTTACATCCCCTATTGTCTCTAAGCTCACGTTAGTGTTATTGAGGTCTCCGCCTGTGTAATCTTCAATATCTTTTACTTCTCCCCCTATAACAATGCTGCCGTCTGTTGCGTTGTTTGTCTGGTTATTCAGGTCAAGCTCTTCTTCTATCTCTTCATCTACTGTTGTCTGCCCCTCTTCTTCTGTTGCAGAGCAGCTGGAATCTGTGCAGTATGGTGAGTAGTCGACATTTCCCTCAACATTATCGCTTGGCTCTGTGTCGCCCCACCAGTTGCTTGTTGCGTCAATCTCGTTGTCTGTATCCTCAACAATCAAACCTTTGCTGTCATCAGTAATTGAGTTTTGATTGATAGAGACGTCTGCACTTTCAACATACAGGAGGTGAATACCGGTTCTCTCAGACTCCCCGCCATTGTCTGAGATGGTGTTTTCTTCAATCGTAAGAGTTGCAGGGAGCTCTTCATCACCCTCAATGTATTCAACATAGATGCCGGCTTGTCCGTTATCCTCAATAGTGTTGTTTCCGGAAATCGTCACTAGGGCATCGATTGAATAAATATAGATTCCCTTTCCTATATTGCCGGAAATCGCAGGGTTATCAGTAATATTAAGTGTGCTTCCCTCACCACTTACATATTCGACATAAATGCCGTCGCCCCATCCATCTTCATTGCCGTTATCTTCAATTCTATTCCTGGAAAATGTGGCCTCTGCGCCCTCACTAACTTCATATACATATATGCCGCCTTCGCTGTTTCCTGAAATAGTGTTTTCTGAGAAGGTAAGTATATCAAAGTAGGTATCGCTGAGATAGACTCCCGAATAATCATTGTCTTCAATGATGTTCCCTGAAATGTTAATGGTCTCGTAGGAAACAGAGTCATCTTTTCCGGCATAGATACCATAGCCTTCAGTTGTGACATTGTTGTCGGCAATTGTAAGCTCAAAGCCATCTTCAGCAGAGCCGATAACAATTCCGTCACCTGTTATACCAGCCAACGCATTATTGCGAATACTGACTTGGTTGGCTCCATAAATGAAGATGCCGTCTCCCTCGTCTTCCCCAATATTGTTCATGAGGGTATTCTCTACTGTAAAGACACCCCCTGCATAGTCATCTTCCAGCCAAACAGCACCTCCGGTTATATCCTGAAATACTGTCCCGCCCGGCACATCAGCCGTAACAGTAATGCGCTCTGTGTAACAGCAGGAATAAACGCCGTAATAAAGGTCAAAGAAGCCGCTGTTGGAAATAATGATGTTGTCAAGTGCTTCTTCCCCTTCATAGTTAATCTCTACGCCTGTACCTGTTCCATCATCCCCTTCAAATCTAAAACCATCAATAGTTATGTTTGAAGAAAAAATGCTGAAACCATAGCCATCTTCTGTAATATCAATCACTGTTGTTTCCTCAAACCCGGAACCCTGCAGGGTTATGTCGGATGTTTCAATATCAATGCCTCCTTCATAGGTGCCGTCGGCAACATTTATTGTATCTCCCTCAAATGCAGCATCTATAGCTTTTTGTATTGTTGCCGGGGATTCGACATTGAATGTATTCCCTGTTCCGGTTGCATCTGATGCTGCTGTTCCGCCGATAACTTCCTCTGTATCTTCAGTCATTTCAAATGTGTTTGAATTGATTTCTATGCTACTTATTATGCCATCTCCGTTTCCAGCACCGACTCTTATAGCCCTTAATCCCCAATTGCTGAATGTATTGTTTTCAAATGAAACCCCGGAAATATCGTAATCTGTTTCTGTCTCGATAAAGTTTGTAAGCACCGCTACTTCACTTCCACTTGAGCCGCTAACAGTATTGTGTTCAAAAGCAAGATTGCTTAAATCTGATAATTCAGCTGTCCAGAGGACGTTTGTGCTCTTTGTTGGATCATTTAGGGTTATTTCGTTATAGCTCACTTCAGACTCTGAAACATCATGCAGATCAAGGCCGTCTCCTGTTCCACCTTCGCCGTCATTTATTGTAATGAAATTTCCATGTTCTGAGCCTCCTATTAACCAGCCTGTGTGAGGAGAACTTACTTGTTCAGCATATATTCCTGTGGAGTATCCATCAACAACTATTATAGTATCTTGTACTGTTAGACCTGTTGTTGCTCCATACTCGTTTGGCGTTCCGCCAACCCAGATTCCGTGCGAATCTGTTCCTGTAGTGTGTATCTTCAGATTTGCTATTGTTATATCTGAGGAATCTGTTATTGCAAACCCTATTCCTAAGGAAGGTTCAATCAGTGTAGTATCTCCAACACCCTGTATTGTCAAATCTGTTTTAGAATCTATAACAATATTTTCATCATAAGTCCCAGCAGCGATAATTATTGTATCCCCGGGGTTTGCAGCATCAATTGCAGTTTGAATTGTTGCATACTCTCCAGGTACATTTCTAATCGTAGGATCAGGAACAACAGCAAAAACAGACGCGAGGGTTAAAAGGAATATAAGAGAAAGAACAGCGAACTTAATCGTGTCGTTGTAAATAGAATCCAAGTTAATAGTGGTTTTCATTCTAGTAACCCCCGATAAATTAAGTAGAGGTAGCCTAAGTTTATTTATAAATATATGCCCTAAAAGTTATTTTGCAGAACAAGCTAATCCAGAAATTAAAAAACCTTAAATATCTGTTCCATATAAGATAGGCCATGAGAATCAAAGAATTTGTATTCCTGTTCGTGAAGTCCCTGAGCCCGCAGCAGTACACCATGCTGATAACCAGGAAAAAAAGGGATGCCGCCCTTTACTTTACTTACCTTATGATACTGTTTGTTCTCATATCAGCGGTAATCAATATCCCCTCTTTTTACGATTTTCCACAGACAATCCAGAAATTCAACTTTACAGGCATAGGTGAGAAGACAACAGTCCTCCAGCAGCCGAAAGTAGTGCTGGATTTCACGCCAGGGGAAAAGGACCTCACAAACGAGGCGCTTATAATCACAGAAGAGAAGATTGTGCAGTGGAAATTCCAGCCTAATATCTCCACATTCAGATTATTCGAGCAGGAAACAAAAGAGATCCCCGGATACTTTTACTGGATACTGCTTTTGTTCCTGCTGCCCTCATACTTCTTTGTGGCATTTGTGATGACCTCAGTAAAATACCTCCTATTAGGCCTTCTTTTTGTAGCAATAGGAATTATATTTGACCTGATACTGAAAAGGAAAGCAGGAGTGTTCAAGCTTGCAAGGGCAGCAGCATTCTCACTTACCATTCCTGTCCTGCTGGCCTCGGCATCAATCCTGCTGGGAATCAATCTTTATCCGGTGTTATTCTACCTTGTTTTCTCTGTCATAATCCTTTTAGTAATAACAAAAAAGCCAATGCTTGGATAAAATGCCTAAAAAAACAGATATTCTCTACGAAGAGATAAAGAGAAAAGATGAAATAATCAGGAGGCTAAAGGAGGAAAACATGCTCCTGATGAAGGCAGCCCTGAAAGCCTCTGAAAGGCAGAAAAAGGCTGAGGAAGAACTCATGAGGCAGGCTAAATAAGCTTTTTTTCAATCTCTTTTTTTAAAGCATTGATGTGAAGCTCAAATTTCAATTTTAGAATTTTCCAGTCCCGATATCTCAGCAGCTGCCCCATATAATTTATCGCGTTCCTTTTTAGCCTGATTATTTCTAAAAAATCCCAGTCCAGCTCTAATTCAGGATGCTTAAAGCAGAGATAAGCATTCTTGCACTGGTGATTATCTGCTTTTATACCGTCAAAGAGGAGATAAGCCTCAATCAGCCCTCTTAATGATTCATAATGCTCCCTGAATACAAATGTCCAGTCTGTGCTGCTTTCTGGGATGCCTTTTGATTTGCTATTGATGAATTCAAGCCCCTTTTCAGCAACAGTCCTCAGCGATTTTATAAGCTCAATATCTACAGATTTTTCCTTTATTATTCCAGTGCTTATGCACTGCATGTATGTTTTTTCAAGGTTATCCACTCTGGCTTTCATCTATGCAACCTCTGCAATATCATGTATTTGTCCTTTTATTACATATCCATTGATGATATTTTTCATAAGTCCTGTCCTAACTTGATCGATTTCTTTTTTGCTTTCAAAGACATGCATCTCTATATTTCTCCGCAGCCTTTTTTCATAAAGATTTTTGTCAAAATCCGAAACATTTCCGAAAACAAAAATGTCGACATCAGAATCTTTATACCAGTCTCCCTTTGCAATGCTTCCAAAAAGTATTATTGTTCTCGCTGATTTCAGCGACAAAAGCTTTGGTATAAGCCCGCTTTTGTGAAGCTGCTCCAGAGCATAAATTCTTTTTAGAGAGTAATAAATGTGATTATTGCTTCCGGCTGTAAAATAAGGGAATTTTCCTTTTTCCTTTGTGTAATTAAGCAGCCCTTCAGCAGTATATTTCCTTAGCCATTTATTAGCAACTGCTTTTGTAACCCCTGCTTTCCTGACTATTTCCTGGAAGTGCCATTCTTTTAACGGGCTGTCCTCTAAAATTAATTTCAGCACGTTTTCTTCTTTGCTCGGGCTTGCCATAAAATAGTATAACTGAGATATACTATTTAAATATTTGTATCTTTATTCAATACTAAGCATTGCACTATAGAATTTGAGCATCATATTTATAAATAACTTTTCACTACTCATTAGTAATGGTAAAAAAAGTATTTTGGGGAGACTACGGAAACTCTGCTGTGAGGGATGAGGGAACTCTAAAACTGCAGAAGCTTGTAGAGGAGAAGGCAGAGCTTACATATTCAAAAGATCCCGCTTCAATAGAAGAGCTGCTTGAAGGGGAATTTGATTTTGTAATACTAACTCCGTACTGGCCTCCGTTAGCAGGGACTGGAGAAGATATATCCGAAAAAATCTACCCATATGAAGCAATCTTCGGAAAAGGAAAATTCAGGGAATTCCAGACAGAAAGAAACATGCTTATGCTTGGTATGCTCCTATATGACCAGCCAGGCTTATCCAGGTTAAGTATAGAGGAGCTTCCTGATGAAATAAGGTCAGAGTTGGAAAATGCGAATTATGATGCGGGCACAAGAAGATTCCCGGATATGAATTCGCTTTCAAAGGCCCTGGAAAGGATAGAAACACTGATAGACTATGTGAAGCTCCCATTAAGTGTAAAGGCAAAGCTTGATGAGCACGGCCTGTATTCCACGTCAGGGTTCTATGTTGCTGACAGGCTCAGGAAAAAAAGCGATTCTCCTATAGTTTTTCTCACATATAATGATTATGACGAGAAAGCTGCCGGCGCAATAGGGAATGTATTTTTTGTAAAGGAATCTGAAATATACAGCGGCTTCCAAAAACTCCTGGACGCACTGAATTAATTCTCAGAGAAAAGTTTAAATACCGCAAAGCCAATTGAATCTTAAAATTAATCTGAGGTATAAAAAATGGCGAAATCCAAAAAAGTTTCTAAAAAATCAAAAGCAAAAATTCCTGCTGAAGAATTGTACGAGCTGGAGCACGCGGCAAAGGTCTATCTTTCATTCGTGCTTGAATACGCTGAAATTCTTGATCCGAAAAAAGGGGTGTCTAAAATAAAAAAGCATGCCTTGGCAATTGCCAGGGGCGTGGATGAACTGGCTGCTGAGGCCGGAAAGGTGAGATAAAATGGGAGTTGGAGACTGGCTTAACAGGAAACTTACAGGAAAGGCCCCTGCAGCTGTAAAAGCTATGGAACAGGTAAAGCATGATGAGATGGAACTAAATAAGCTTATCCAGGCTGAGGGAGAGCTTGTGAGCGGCCTGAGGCTTATGTATGCAAACAAGGCAGGGCTTACAGAGAAGCTTGTAGCAGTGGTTGACTGGGAAATTAAAAGAGATGCTATTGGGCTGGAAAGACTGAAGGCATGGAAAGCCAGGCAGGCAGGAGCATTCAGGAAATGGAGAACAAGAATCGGCTCAATGAGAACCGCATTTAAGGAAGGCAAGGCAGATATCACAAAAGACATAGCAAGTCTTGAAAATGAGCTCAGGACCATTGAACTGCAGAAAAATCAGACAATTCATGCACTGGATCCGACAAGGGCAAGAGTTTCAAGGAATCTTGCGCAGGTCACAGACCAGCTCAGGCAGGCAGAGGCCCTTGTAAAGAACCTGAAGATGCAGAAAACAAAGCTTACCAATGTCCAGAGGGATATGGGAAGAGTAGTGACAAGAGATGTCAATCCTGATGATATCCACAGGCAGGTGCTTCAGCTTGCAGCATCCATGAATCAGTTACAGGCAGCAAGGAGCCCGGCAGAGGTTCAGGAAGCAGTAAAAAGAATTAAATAATTTTTTCTTTTATTTACTATAAAGTAGTGAAAAATAGAAACATTTATAAGCCATGCAGAAGTTTCTCTGCTTATGGGCTTAGGAAGCATTATAAAGGCAGCCGCAGGAGGCCTATTGGCATTCTCAGTCTGCGGAATGGTATATTATGGGTTTATGCAGCCGGCCGACAGCATGCCTGCAGCCAAGGCAGCAGAGCCACAGCCAGTCTATGCTGAAGCATCAGTGGATGAAGCAAATCAGCAATCTGGTGTTTTATGCTATACTGTTCAGCCCGGAGACACGCTTTCTGAAATAACTGTCAACACGCTCGGCTATGATCATACTCTGGTAGATGTCATTGCAGGGCTCAGCAATATTAAAAACTCGGGCATCATTGAAGCAGGCCAGCAGATTTACTGCCCCGATAATAATTTTAATATTAATCAGGATGCCCCTGAAGAAGAACCGGCTTATGATGCACAAAGCAGCCCTGAAGAGCAAAGCCCTGCAGAAAATCCCGCGGTTCCAGAGTACTCAAAAAATTTGTCAATGGAAGAAATAAGGGAAGTTGCGTTCCAGGTATTTCCTGCTAATGTGGCAGAATATTTTGCAAGGCTTAGCAGTGAATGCGAAGTAAAAGATGGGAATACAGGAGCCATAGGCGGGGCAGGGGAAAGAGGGCTGTGGCAGATTCATCCGGTCCACGCAGCAACTTTCCCTGAACTTTGGGAAGACTGGCAGAACCCGTACAGCAATGCGCAGATGGCTTATATTGTAAGCACGCAGTATATGCCTGACGGTGTTTTTGATCTAAGTCCCTGGACATGCCAGGCAGTATTAGGTCTGCCAGCACAGGTCACAGAATAATCATTTCTGGCCGAAGTAGAAGTATTTCTCTATTGAGAAATCATCATTCTTGAACTTTTCCCTGCTGACAGCCAGCTCAACCTTCTCTTCTTTTTTCTTTTCCTGGACAAGCTGTGTCTGCGGCTCTTCCCTCTGCACAGGCCTTTCAACATAGACCGGCTTGGCGTTCACCCTTACATCATTAATTTCCCTTTCAAGCTTTCCGACTTTTAGTTTAAGGTCTTTTATTTCAAGAATAGCATCCTTAAGCGCAAATGTCAGTTTCCTTACATCCTTCTTGAGCTCGGCGCTGTCATCAAAATGCTCCTCGTCAGCGAACTCAGTTGAGAAATTATTTTCATTCCCATATATCCTTTCGGCGTGGGAGAGCGCGTCTTCTTTGTTGAAGACGAGATTGTGTCTTTTCAACTCTACAGCAAGATTGTTCAGCTTTTGTACTTTTGCGATATCCATGCCCGATTTTATGATATAATTAGTATATAAATATATCGTTTTTTGATATTAGTATAGTAAAAAGTATATTAATTATACTTACTCCTCCAAGAAATTTTTATATATGCCTAACTCAAAAGAAGTATGCCTAGGTGGATTGGACAGTTGAATGAAGAAAAGATGAGATGGTGGAGAGAAGCCAGATTTGGCATATTTGTCCACTGGGGCCTGTATTCTCTTTTAGGCGGGATCTGGGAAGGCAGGAGAATCCCTGGATACAGTGAGTGGATCAGGTACAGGGCACGGATCCCAAAGAAGAAATATGAATCACTGGCCGCAAAATTTAACCCTGTAAATTATCGCCCGGAAGAATGGGCAAGCATAATTAAAAAATCCGGAGCAAAATATGTTATTATAACTGCCAAGCATCATGACGGTTTCTGCATGTTTGAGACAAAATCAACTAAATTCAATATTGTTGATTCCAGCTCTTTCCGAAGAGATGTAATTAAAGAGCTGGCTTCAGCTTGCAGGAAAGAAGGGCTGAAATTCGGGATATACTATTCCCAGCTTGACTGGCATATGTCAGACAGGCTAAGCATGTTTCCGAAATATAAAAACTTTCCAGAATACATAAACTACATGAAGCAGCAGTTAAGAGAGTTGCTGACGAATTACGGTACTATAGATATCCTTTTTTTTGACGGAGACTGGATGCCTCAGTGGAATCATAAACTTGGCCAGGAAATTGAATTATATTGCAGGTCTTTGCAGCCAAAAATTATAATCAACGACAGGGTAGGAAAAAGGCCATGGCTTGCATATGTGAGATTTGCTCCCCGACTATATACGGAGAACCCATACGGTGATTATCTTACACCAGAGCAATTTGTCTCGAGAACAGCACTACACAGAGACTGGGAGACTAATATGACTATGAATGACTCATTTGGGTATAAAAGCTGGAGCAACAGCTGGAAGAGCACTAAAGAACTTATTAATTACCTGGTAGACACTTCAAGCAAAGGCGGGAATTTCCTTTTGAACATAGGTCCTGACGGAACAGGAAAAATACCTTATGAATCAGAGGAGAGATTAAGCCAGATTGGCAAATGGCTGGAAACAAATGGTCTCACTATATTTAAGCCCACTTAACGCCATCTAACCTGAACATCGTCAGTCCTTTCATACGGCCGTATTGCTGATTTTTCAGGGGAGATAGTTTCGCCTGCCTTATACATCAATAAGCCTGTCCAGGCAATCATCAGCCCGTTGTCAACCAGAAACTGGTTTTCAGGGCAGTAGAATTTAGCATCCCTGTCTTCGCACATAATCCTGCACATCTTCTGCAGCCTTTTGTTGCAGGCAACTCCTCCGCCGAGCACAAGCTCTTTTTTTTCGCAATGCGCCAAGGCCCTTTCAGCAGTCTCTGTAAGCATTGCAAAGACAGTCTCCTGCATTGAATATGCCAGATCTTCTGCGCCGTATTTTCCTGTCCTGTATTTTGTCTTCAGGTTTGTGAGCAGGCCGCCGAAGCTGACATCCATCCCCTTTAATGTGTAGGGCAGCTCAACATATTTTCTGCTCTTTTTTGCAAGCTCTTCTATCTTAGGCCCGCCCGGAAAACCCAGGTCCAGAAACCTTGCAAAGCTGTCTATGAAATTACCGACTCCGATGTCAAGGGTTTCCCCGAAGACCCTGTATTTGCCGCCGTCATATGCAATCACCTGGGTGTTTGCCCCTGAAACATAAAGCAGGATCGGGTCTTTGAACCCCGAAAGCATCCTCCCTATCTCGAGATGGGCAATAGCATGGTTAACACCAATTAATGGCTTCCTATGCTTTAATGCAAGTGTCCTTGCAGCAACAGCCCCGATTCTCAGTGCATGGCCAAGGCCGGGGGAAATAGAAAAAGAGATGATATCAACGTCCTTCATCTTCAGATTAGCTTTCTCAAGAGCCTGTCTGAGTATGCTGTCGCACACTTCAGCATGGTGCTCTCCCAGCTTCACAGGAATCAGCCCGCCCTTTTTGGTTGTATAAAGGTCTTTCACATTAGCCAAAACTTTTCCCTTGTCATCTATTATGCCTGCTCCGAAAGTGTGGGCTGTTGATTCTATGCCGAGTGAAATCATATCCTCAAGAACAATGATTTAGCTTATAAAACTTATTTAACATCCGTCACCAGGCTCAGCAGATCAGGCTCTGCCATAAACTCCTCTTTTTTTATGTCCTCAACAATATAGTATGTCTCTTTTTCCTCAATCTTGAATTTCTGGTCCAGCTTCTCGATAAAACCCTCAAGCTCCACTATGCTCCTGAAAACAGCCTCGAACATATAGTCAAAGCCGTTGTTTATCCTGAAGACAGAATTTATGTTAGGATGCTTCTGGAGATAATTCCCTGCTTCTGCCCTGAACTCTCTGCTTACTTTTACAAGGATATGTGCCCTTGTGTGGAAGCCGAGGGTGCTGAAATCTATAAGAGTTGTATGCCTGACAATAATATTCTCCTCATTTGCCTTTATCCTGTCAAATATTGTAGAAACCGGTATGCTTGTCTCCCTGCTCAGCTTTGTCAGCGGCACTCTTGCATTTTTCCTGAGGTGCGATATAATCCGGTAATCTTTTGATTTCATGCAGAAACGCTAATTGGAATGTTTTAAAATAGATTGTTCCCGTGATAATGGAGATTATCCGTGTTTTATGGAAATCATTTAGGGGTGATGGAAAGATTTCGGAAAATTAAAAAGATGTAGAAAATCCTACATTATAGCTGAACTATCCAAACCTCCCGGTCACATAATCCTCAAGAGTCTTGTCCTTTGGATTGACAAATGTATCTTCCCTGGTTCCAAAATGATGGAGGTATCCTTTCCTGCTGCCGTCGCTGTCATCAACATTGAGGAAGATTACCCAGTCAGCAATCCTTGCAGCCTGCTGTATGTTGTGCGTCACAAGCACGATTGTCCTTTCTTTTTTGAACTCATTGATAAGGTCCTCAATCCTTTTTGTTGCAATCGGGTCGAGCGCAGAGCACGGCTCATCCATTAAGATAACATCAGGGTTCACTGCAAGCGCCCTGGCAATGCAGAGCCTCTGCTGCTGCCCTCCTGATAATGCATAAGCTGATTTTTTTAAATTATCTTTAACTTCATCCCATAATGCAGATTTCTTCAGTATGTATTCAACGTGCTCGTCCATATTTCCTCTATAGCCATTTATTCTCGCTCCCCATGCAACATTTTCATATATGGATTTCGGAAAAGGGTTCGGCTTCTGGAATACCATGCCTATGTGCCTTCTTACCTCCACAGGGTCAACTGATTTACTGTCAGGATTGTATATATTCAGTCCCCTGTATAGCACTTGGCCCTCTGTTTTGCTGTGCGGGATAAGCTCGTTCATCCTGTTCATTGCCCTTATGAATGTAGATTTTCCGGAGCCGGATGAACCGATTATGGCAGTAACCTGATTCTCATATATATCAACACTAACAGGTTTAAGAACACTCCTGCCGTTGTAAGAAACAGAGACATCTCTTAACTCGATGATGGGGTTCATCACTATTATGCAGAAACCCTTTGTTTTATTAATTTTTACTATAACTCTGGGGAGGCTGGGAGCAGGACTTTTGGTTTTTCAAGGCAAAATTTTAAATACAAACCTGAATTAAGCATTCTTATGGGTATTTTTGACAGGATGCTTGGGGATTCTGAATCGCTGTTCATGGACCCTGTTCCACTTGACTATGATTTCATGCCTAAACTTGTGCCGTACAGGGAGAAAGAGCAGCAACAGATAGCTGTTGCTATAAAGCCTCTTTTTTCAAACAGGAACGGGAAGAACATACTTATCCATGGTCCGCCGGGAGTGGGAAAGACCGTTGCAGTGCGCCATGTCCTCAATGAGCTTGGCGAGAAGACAGACGATATTATCCCCATCTACATAAACACCTGGCAGAAGAACACCACATTTAAGATAGTGATTGAGCTGTGCGACCAGCTGGACTATAAATTCACGCATAACAAGAAGACAGAAGAGCTTTTCAACATAGTCCAGAAGGACCTTAACAAGAAATCCGTGGTGTTCTGTTTTGATGAGATAGACAAGGTGGAAGACCTTGATTTCCTCTATATGCTGCTGGAGCAGATATACAGGAAGACCATAATCATGATAACAAACTACAAGTCATGGGCAATTGAGATGGATGAGAGGATAAAATCCAGGCTCTCCCTTGAATTTCTCGAGTTCAGGAAGTACACACCTGCCGAAGTTACAGGGATACTGAAGGAGAGGCTCAGGTATGCGTTTGTCCCTGATGTCTGGCAGCCTGAGGCATTCAATATTGCAGCAGAGAAGACAGCTGAGATAGGCGACATCAGGACAGGGCTCTACATACTCAGGGAAGCAGGCAATATTGCAGAGAACAGGGCATCAAGGAAAATAGAGTCTAAAGACACAGAAGAAGCCATTAAAAAAATTTCTGAGATGAAGGTTAAAAAGACAGCAGAGCTTAAGGATGACGAGCAGGCAATACTTGACCTTATAAAAAACAATTCAGGAAAGAAAATAGGAGACCTTTTCAGCATCTACAAGGAAAAGGGAGGGGAGGGAGTGTACAAGACATTCCAGAGAAAAATAGAATTCCTCAGCAGGAACAAGTTCATCTCAACAGAAAAACAGCTCGGCGGAACAGAGGGCACGACCACAATAGTGAAATATGAAAGGGATGCCAAACTGGATGAATACTAAATTTTAAATACTACTCTGACTTGTCATTTTTTCTATGGGGGAAGATTCAGCAATCACTTTTGAGTCGCTTTATAATCTCGTGAGAAATGAGAAAGTAAATGAGGCTATCCAGAAACTCAGCCCAGATATACACAGCGAGATAATAAGCTATCTCAACACCAAAATAAGCATATACAAGGACGCGAAAGCCAAGAACCTGAATCCTGATGAAGCCGAGAAAATCAGAACCCAGATTGTAAGCGCGAGGAAGCTCATAAAAGAGATTTATGAGAGGAGGGAAAGGAAAATCCTGCAGCTTGCAATCAACAAAAGCAGGATAAGGAAAGTTGATGAAACCACTTTGCTCACGCATGAGAGAATGCTGCTTGATGAAGTGACAGAGATTCTTGACACTTACAGGAAAGATATCCTGCTCAGCCTTGTGAATGCAAAGCTCCCTTCAGGATCTCCGCAGCAGGAAAAAAAGGAAGCAGCTGAGCCTGAAGAGGAAGATATGGTCCAGGAAGCAGAGGAAGTAATCTTGATTGAGGTGAAATTCACAAAGCCTGTCCCGAAATTCTTAGGGAAAGAAGCTGAGGTTCTCGGGCCTTTTAATCCAGGTGATACTGCAAAGCTGGATAAGGACATTGCGAATATCCTGATAACTAAAGAACACGCAATAAAAATTTAGACAAGTTCTAATCTCTTTGTCCTGAAACCCTTTCTCTGAAGGTGGTATTTCTTGCAGACACTGCACTGGAATTTCAAATCTGTCTTTTTAGTCTGCTTCTTTCCTGTCATCTTGAATTTTGTGACAGCCGGCTTGGAATACCTGCCTAGGTTACCGAAACCCCTGGCCCTTCCCCTTTTTCTTGCCCTTACTTTAGAACCATAGCTGAGACTGCTGGGCTGGCCTTTCTTCACTTCAAAGACTTTATGCTCTGTATGCTTCCTGCATGTAGGGCAGTAAGTCCTCTTTGTCTTGGGCATTTTCATGCTACTCTGGAAAAAAGGGGGATTTAAAAAGGTTTCTAATTAAGAATAAGAGGGAATATTCTCATACATGAATTCCTGACCCTTTAGGTTTTTGCTGGCCCAACTCCATTCAGGAAACAGACCCATTTTATTGAATTCTCTTGCCAAGTCCAAAGCATAGCTGAAATACCCTCTGGAAGGAGCCCGCCCAAAGCCAATAGTGTAGTTTGGTATTCCGGGGTCAACTGTGCCTGTCCTGAACTGCCTGATGAAATTTTTCATGAATAATTTTTGCATGTCAAGAGTATTGAAAACATCTCCGTTGCTTCTTCTTTCCTGCATATGAAAATATCTTATTGAGCAGCTCTCAATATTGTTGAAATCAGCCTCAGGATTCTCGTATGCCCATTTTATGAGGTTTTTCGACTCATCAGAGTATCCATCAAACATTGTTTTTACCTTAGGTATTTTAAGAAGGTCTTTTACAATGTGTTCGTCCTGCCCGCCATCATAGCTGAGAAGAGCAACTTTTTCAAGAGTGTCCTCTAGGTCGCCGTCATTTATGCCGTCAAAGCCCTTCCTCCCAAAAAGGAACCATCCCCATATTCTCGCCATGAAATCAGAAGTCCCTGCATTTTTAGGGGCTTTGAATACTCTTATATATCCGTTGCTTAGGTCTTCATTCTGCTCTGAAATTCCCGGGACAACAATTCCCATATCATGAAAGCTAGGCAAATAAGCATTGTAGAATCTTTGCAGGGTTTCCATTTTGGAAACAGTTTCATCAAGGCCAAGCTCCTTTCTTACATCTGTCTGGGACAGCGATTTCATATCATGGGCAAAGCCATCAATGCCATATTGTTCTATCAGCCTTTTCCTGCTCAGTGTGACGCTTGTTCCTGCCCCTATCTCCTTAACTCCGGAGATTGCTCTCCAGTAGTCACTGTCCATGACTCCCAGGCTCATAAGACTTGTAACAAGATATGCATCAGCTTCCTTCTGGCTCGCAAACCTGTTGTCATTGCCGCCATTAGCTATATTGACAAGTGAATTCCTGTAATTATCGATATAATTCTGCACAGAAAGCATCAGTTCACGCGGTGTTTTTTTCATTAACCGTTTTTCATGCCATACAGCCAGTATGTCATGTGGGGTTGTATTGACATATGGCATGCCTATTGCATCCATATACTCCTCTTTGCTCGTTATATCTCTTGGAACCTTTACATTATACTCTCTGCGCATGTTTCTCCTGTTTTTGAACAAAAATCTAAGGGCATTATTGAGATGGCCGCTGGACATATGGCCCTGAATTGAAAGAGCCCTTATGGCAGCATCCAGATCAGGATCAGTAAAGCCTTTTAATGTAACCCTCTCCCTGAAGTCCAGGGTGTCAGCAACAACCAGGCCAGAAAATAAACCATAATCAGGAGAGCCTTTCTGAGCCATGTCGATTCTTAAATCTAAAGAACCAGTGTATCTGCCATAAGCCCCCATTGCCAAATCATTTTTTTGATTATTATTAAACCTTTCCACCACATATGTTCTCAAAAACAGATATATTTTTAAAGTGGTTTTTCGCATGTATGTGCTGGGTGATTTACAGGTATGGCGATAGGGATTATTGGGGGGACAGGGGTATATGACCCGGATCTTCTTGAAAGTATAGAGCAGGTAAAGGTCGAGACGCCTTTCGGAGAGCCATCTGGCCTCATAACAAAGGGGAAGATTGAAGGCAAGGATATAGTTATAATCCCAAGGCACGGAAGCAAGCATTCTTTCAATCCGGGCAAAGTGCCGTACAGGGCAAATATCTGGGCCATGAAGCAGCTCGGAGTTACAAAACTGATTTCTGTCTCTGCTGTGGGTTCATTGAAAGAGGACATAAAGCCCGGTGATTTTGTTTTCACAGACCAGTTCATAGACAGGACAACAAAAAGGGATCAGACATTTTATGAAGAAGATAAGGTCTGCCATATCTCAGTTGCAGAGCCTTTCTGCAGGGGGCTGAGGGGAAAGCTTGTCCCAAGGGCAAAAGAGCTAGGATACCACTTTCATGAGAACGGAACATGCGTTGTAATAGAGGGCCCCAGATTCAGCACAAAGGCAGAATCCAGCCTTTTCAGGTCATGGGACGCTGATATAATTAATATGACTCTCGTTCCTGAGGCAGTGCTTGCAAGGGAAGCTGAGATGTGCTACGCAAACATTGCAATGGTTACAGACTACGATGTCTGGCATGACAAGCCTGTGAGCAATGAGGAAGTTCTGAAGACAATGAAGCAGAACATAGAGAAAGTAAGGAAGCTCCTTATGGCAGTTGTGCAGGACATTGACGATACAAAAGTCTGCCCCCAGTGCAACCAGGCATTAAAGGATGCAATGATGTGATTTTCCAGCAAATTTATTAAACATAGTTGTTTCTGAGCATAGTATGAAAGTCTCGCTTAATCCAAGAAAATCTGTTGAAGAGAATGCAGCAGAATACTTTGAGAAGTCAAAAAAAGCCAAGAGAAAAATAGAGGGGGCTAAAAAAGCCCTTGAGGAAACAAGAAAAAAGCTTAGCAGGATAGACGAGCTAATAAAAAAAGAGCAGGAGATACAGGACAGGCCTGAAAGAAAAAAAGAGTGGTATGAGAAGTTCAGGTGGTTCTATACATCAGATGATATGCTGTTCATAGCTGGAAGGGATGCAACTACAAATGAGATTATAGTAAAGAAACATACAGAGAAGAATGACCTTGTTTTCCATTCAGAGATGGCAGGCAGCCCCTTCGGAGCATTGAAAACAGAAGGCAGGATCCCCGGGGAAAAAGCCGTCCGGGAGTGCAGCCAGTTCATTGCCTGCTACTCAAAGGCATGGAAAGGCGGAAGCACCATAACTGATGTTTTCTATGTGAACCCGGACCAGGTTACAAAAGAAGCGCCTTCAGGAGAATACATAGGCAAGGGCTCTTTCATGATTTACGGCAAGAAAAATATTGTTACAGCAGAGCTGAAGCTTTTCATCGGAAAAACTAATGACGGGAAAATAATGCCTGGTCCAGAATCAGCAGTGAAAAAGCACTGTAAAGAGTATATCCAGATAAGGCAGGGCGATGAAAAAACAAGCAGCCTGGCAAAAAAATTAAGGGCAATACTTAATTCTGATGACCTGGATGACATAATAAAAGTTATCCCGGTAGGAAGCGCATTGATGCAGAAGAGATAGCATGGCTGACATAAAAGAATTAAAAGAGAAAACCAGGAATCTTGAGCCCATAATCAGGATAGGGAAGAACGGCCTGAATGAAAATGTGCTTCTTGAAATAGAAAAATTAGTTAAAAAGAGGAAACTCATAAAGATAAAAATACTGAATAACTGCCAGCAGGATAAAAATGAAATTATTGATACTGTTCTTCAAAAGACTAAAGCACTTCTTGTCGGAGAAGTTGGAAATACATTCTCTGTTTTCAGAGAAAAGCAAGAGAAATAAGTATATACTTAGACTTTTCCTTGTGTTTGCAATATTTTTATTTCTCATTTTTACTTTTAGTGCATTCAGGAAAATAACAGTCCTTATGCTGTTCATAACAGCAAATTATGTCTTTGCCTTCTTAAAGAGAAAGGTGCCGTTTTCTTTTGTAAGAAAATACCTTTTCGGCCTTGAAATAATAATGATATGCACAGTTGCAACGAGCATTGCAATGGGGCCCAAAACAGGCGCAGTGATGGGAGGGCTTCTTATGATTGTAAACTATCTTGCTGAAGGCAGATCCTCAGAGTATTTTATAGTAACTATCCTGCTCTATACAATTGCAGGGTACGCTGCCTATTATTATAGGAGCTATGATTTTATTGCCCTCGGTGTACTTATTACCTCCATATACAATTTCTTTGCATTTATATTTTCAAAATTAATGGGGGCAAATACAGTGACTCTCCTTGTATTCAGCGCTGTGAATATAGCTTCAAATATACTTCTTTTTACAATCTACGGGAATTTTGTGCTGGGTCTGCTTTCCTAGAAAAAAACGCCAGCGCCCGGATTCCCAAATGAGCAAAGCGAATGGGTGCCAAAAATCTGTGATTTTTGAGCATGTTCAAATCCGGCAATCTAAAAAATAGACGCCAGCGCCCGGATTTGAACCGGGAATCCCCGAAGGGACCAGCTTGCTTTTCCTGATTACTCAGGTACTCAAGGCTGGCGCAATACCGGGTTATGCGACGCTGGCATACAAAAGACAGAAAAAAACCCTGTATTTATATATTATGTTTTAGGCCGAGTCTATCTTGTATATTTTCAGCAGTGCAGTCATAATAGACAGTATAACTGGGCCGAGGACAACCCCGATGATTCCGAACGTGGTAATTCCGCCGACAATGCCGAGTATAATAAGCACAGGATGCACATTAACCTTCCCGCTTATGACAACAGGCTTCACAACATTGTCCACCATGCTTATCACTCCAATACCGAATGCAAGCAGCGCAAGCCCCCTAAACACGCCGGCTGTTGAGCCTGAGGAAATCAAGGGGACAACAATCATTGTTATGCTTATGGGGATATAGGCAAATGCAGGCCCTACCATGGGTATGACTGAGAACACAAGAGTCAGCAGGCCGAAGAAGAGTGGGACCCGAAGCCCGAGAACATAGTATGCAGCAGTCGCAAGTATTGCCTGGAGTATTGCAGTAACCACCTGTCCATATATTACAGCATCCATTGTATTTTTTACTTCGCCTATCAATATCTGGCTCTTTGCTTTGCCGAAAGGGAGATATGCCCTAATGCTGTTTACCAACACATCCCCGTCTTTGAAAAAGAAGAACAGGAAAAGAATGGCCAGAGTGAAGTTCAGTATCCTCCCGGGAACTGATGTGAGGATTGCACGGAGGTTTTCCAGCAGGGAAGAGATGAATCCGTCAATTACCCCGTTAAAATTTGACTCCACACCGACACTGCTCAGGATATTCTGGTATAAGCTGACAAGAGTCCCTGTATCACTGGCATAGCCTGAAAGCCATATATATACTGAAGGGATCTCCTTTATGAGGACATTCACAACATAGAAGACCGGGATTGTAATGATAAGAAGCACAAGCACACATATCAGGAGAGAGGCCAGCCAGTCGTATCTTATGGCTTTCCTGGCTACTTTGTAGAGAGGATAAAACAGATATGCTATGATCAGTGCACCAAGCATGGTCATTAAGTAAGGCCTGAACATGACAAAGGAGAGATAGGTAAGCAGAATCAGCATAAAGAGAGGACCGTAGTTCCTGTACAGGTCTTTCATCCTAACTCTTTTGTTAAATACAGTATTTATATCTATCGGTTTTAGAGAGGACAAAATATATATACCTCTCATGATAATTACAACCTATGAAATTTCATTTCATCAGCTCGGTAATATTCAGCGTATTGCTGGCCCTCATGGCGCTCAATGGCAATATCAAAATCAGGATGCTCTACATGGCAGGGGTGCTTGTGCTGTTCTATGTTACCCTTATCTCATTTGCCCTTGATTATGATGCACAGAGGAGAAAACAGTGGAGAGAAAAAGAGAAGAAAGTGTCAGAAGAGGTATATCAGAAGTTTGTAAAGCGGCACAGAAAATCCAGGCCAAAAAGAAAACATAAATAAATCATCAGGAATTTTCAGTTCTAATGCACTTTGCAATCATTGTCTCAAAAAAAGATATAGCAGGCATGAACATAAGGAAAAACCTGCTGGAGATGTTTGATTTTTCTGAGAACGGAGAGTTCCCGGGCAGCAAAACATACAGCCTTAATTCTGATAAAAACATGGTAACATTATACACTATAGACGGAGACACTATTGTTTTTGAGGCAGCAGAGCAGGAGATAGAGGCAGATTATTTTATTTTTGCCACAAGGCACCAGAGCAAGTCAGGGGAAAAGACGCTTTCAGTGCACTTCCCCGGAAATTTCGGCGAGGCATCTGATTATGGGGGCAGAACAGGGGAGTTATGCACAGCTCCGGCAGGACTGCTGAAAGAGGGATTTAAGCTGCTTTCTGCTTCTGAAGACATAGGCTTCAGCATAACGCTTGAGGCAACGCACCATGGCCCGTTCATCAGGAAGCCGGTATTATTTATTGAAATCGGCTCAAGGGAAGAGCAGTGGTCAGATGCCAGAGCAGGAAAGATAACGGCAAAAATAATAATTGAAATGATTAAAAATTACAACCCAGAGAAAAAATATGAGACTGCAATCGGGTTCGGGGGAACTCACTACTGCAACAGCTTCAACAGAGCTGAGGCAAGCAGGGAAATTGCAATGAGCCACATCTGCCCGAAGCATTCCATTTCACAGCTTGATGAGACAATGGTAAAGAAAATGATTGATTCAACGCATGAAAAAGTGGACTATGCGCTCATAGACTGGAAAGGAATGTCAGCTGATGACAGAAACAGGGTAATAGGAATTCTTGATAATTTAGGGGTTGAGTGGAAGAAGACTAAGGGATTGGGAACTGAATAGGAATCTTATATTTTTGGGATTAATATATTTCTTACATAATGCCCTGTCCCATTTCTAGGGATTAAAATGGGAACTATATCTCTTACCCAGTCTTTTTCAGGAATCCAGTCTCCCGGAGTCCCGTCTTTGTGCCTTATATTGAAATCATAGACAAGACCGCAGTCATATGCAACCCAGTGCGTATGGGAATAGGCCTGAGCCCATGCTTTCCAGCCTGAATATTTCCCCCCGGACCCTGTGAACTGTATAAATGCCAGCCCCGAAGGAAATTCGCCGAATGCTTCACTGGGCAGCTGGGGCTCTCCTGTTGTCCTGATGCTTTTATGCGGCTCTCCGAATTCTCCCAGCAGTTCAAGCATAGGCTTTATTGAAATCCATCCTTTCTCCTGCCAGGCATAAGACCTCTCAATTACTTCCATGCATGATTTATTCAGGTAAGCTGCAGCTGAGGTAGGGCCGCAGTTTGCCAGTGTTTCCAATACATCATCTGGAATTCCTCTACCGGTCGGAACTTGCACCATAAAAAGAGCGATTAGCATCTTATTTATAAATTTGCCTCGGTGCTCTTGAAAATGGGTATATGACAGATAATTTTTTATAGTCAGGGGCAAATCAGCCATATTGAGATGGAATACATATATGTCTATCTGGTAACAGGGTTGTCTTTTTTTGCCATCTGGCTGACCATATTTATAGCGAGAAAAACAGGCTCAGCAGTGGCAATGATTGTGCTTTACCTGCTCTTTCTTATGATGGAGTTCAAACCATATTATGTAGACCTGCTTATTGGCGAGATGCGAAAAATGTACTATCGGATATTAAGCAGGAACAAAATTTAAATAGCCCTGAATATCACATTCATATATGCACAAATTAGTTCTGCTGAGGCACGGCGAAAGCGTCTGGAATAAGGAAAAGATATTCACCGGCTGGACAGATGTCGGGCTTTCAGAGAAAGGCATAGAGGAAGCAAAACAGGCCGGCAGGATTCTGAAGAAAAAGGGATACAAATTTGACCTTGCATATACTTCTGTCCTGAAAAGGGCAATAGATACTCTTAAGCTTACTCTTGGCGAAATGGGGATTAAGGTTCCTGTGAAAAAGAGCTGGAGACTTAATGAGCGGCATTATGGTGCCCTTCAGGGATTCAGCAAAACAGAGATGGCTGAGAAAGTCGGCAAAGAGCAGGTTTTTACCTGGAGAAGGAGCTACGATGCAAGGCCGCCTGCACTGGAGAAGACAGACAGAAGATATCCTGGAAAAGATCCTCTCTATAAGGATGTTGATAAAAAAGATATCCCTGCATGCGAGAGCCTCAAGGACACAGTTGCAAGAGTGCTGCCATACTGGGAGGAGGAAATACTGCCCAGCATAAAATCAGGAAAAAGAGTAATCGTTTCAGCCCATGGCAACAGCCTGAGGGCGCTTGTAAAACACATCGACAATATTTCTGATGACGATATACCTAAGCTGGAAATACCCACCGGAATCCCTCTCGTATATGAATTTGATGAAGATATAAGGCCTATAAGGCATTATTACCTGCAATAGCCGAGCTTCATGCTTTCCCTAGAGTTCCCGGAAACCCCCTTAGTTTCCGAAAAATTTAAAAAAAACAGCTTCACACCCCGTTCTTGATATAAAATGTCAGATGACTACGTTGAGGACGAGTATGACGATTCAATAGAGGAGTCAAGCGAGGATCTTCTTGATGATGATGAGCTTACCCCAGAAGAGCAGGCATTCCTGGAAGGCTATGAGGAGGACTCCGCTGAGGAAGAAGACGATGACCTTGACAAAGAATTTGAATAGCTCTAAATCTCAATATATTCCTTGAATTTTGAAATTGATTCCCTGTATTTTTTTATTTCTTCTGCTTTTTCCTTCAGTTTTTCGAGTTCAGAGACATAGTGCGCCCTTATCTTGTCGAGGCTCTCTTTTCCCTTTACCAGCTCATGCTCTTTTTTTCTTATTTTAGCCTCCTTTTTCTCAATATCCTGTGTCCTGCTCCTGATATGCTCTTTTATGTTCTTTTTGTCATTGCTCAGTTTTTCAACCTCAAGCTTCAGTTCAGACAGCCTTTTTTCTTCCCTGTTTCGCATATCCAGCAGGTTCTTCACTTCAGCATCCAGCTCTTTTTTCTTTGTCTGGAAATCACTTTCATAAGAGCCGAGGACTTTCTCTTTTTCAGCAACAAGGTCAAGCCGTTCCAGCAGCTGGGTCCTCAGCATATTCAGTTTTTCACTTCTCTTCCCAAGTGCTTTTTCTTTTTCTGCAATTCTTCCCTTTTCGCTGTCTAATTCCTTATTCCTTCTCTCAAATTCTGCCTGCTCAGCTTTATTTGCGAGCCTGTCTTTTTTCATTGTTTTGTCCAGCTTCTGGAAGTCTTCTATCCTTTTTTCAAATTCCCTGGTTTTGTTTGCCAGTTTCTCTTCCAGTTTGATGACTCTGCTTTCCCTCTTGTTAAGCTCAAGGTCCAGGACATCAGTGTGAGTTTGCCTTTTCTTTAAGTCAGAAGACTCCTCTTTTAGTATTTCAGAAAACCTCAGCAGGTCTTTTTTCTTTGATTCAAATGCGCTCCTTTCTTTTTCAAAAGAATCTTTTTTTCCGGAAATAATTACTTCTCTCTGCTTTATCTCAGACTCTTTCTCACCAAGCGCATTTGAATATTTCCTGAGCTCAGTTTCCTGCTTCCTGAGGCTTTTGGAGGATCTTTCAAGCAAAGCCTCCTCTGCCTCCATCTCTTTCATCAGCTTTTCAATTTTTTCACGGGTTTTTCCAAGCTCAATCTGCCTGTTCTCAAGCACCCTGTTTTCCTCAAGTGCATGCCTGTAAATCAGCTTTGCCTTGTGCTCCCTTATTTTTGTATGCTCAAACTTTTTCTCAAGAAGCGCCTCATACTCAGCAAGATGTTTTTCATACAGTTTCACGCCTGTCAGCTTTGCCTTGTAATCCTTCTTGTGCTTTTCAAAGCTTACTGCAAGCCCAGGCAGCTTATCTTCCAGCTCTTTCAGCTTCTTTTCCTTATAGTCAAGCTCACTGAATCTCTTTTTCAGCCCCTTGCCCAGAATATCAAGCTTCTTTTTCTTATCAGAGAGCTTTTTGTTGTGCCTTTGTATATGCCTGTGCTTTCTTTCAAGAGCCTCTTTCTCAGATTCAACTTTAAACAGCTCTCTTTTCCTGGATTCTTTCTCATTAAATATTCTTTTCAGGCTGTGCCTGACAAGCAGCTCTTTTCTTGCAGCATCCCTCAATTTAGAATCAACTCTGCTGTGAAGAGACTCAAGAGCCTGCTTTCTTTCAGAAATCTGTCTCTCAAGCTCTTTCAGCTCTTTCTGTTTTTTTCCAGTCTTTTTTTTAGCCACAAGAATCCCCAGGAGAATAAATTGTTCTGTGATGGTTTATATATATTTCGATTTGTTGTCTGCATTTAATTAATAGAAAAATATTGTATTTACTTAATGATAGTAAAAATAGGAATCTTTAAATATAGCCGGCTTTTTTTGATAGTATCTTTTAAGAAGGTGAAAAAATGGACGCAAATCAGGACCTGGAAAAAGCATTAAAAATTTTACAATCAGTTCCAATAGACTCATGGAAACAAACTCAAGAAGCAAATACATTTGCAGCATATATAGAGAGTCCTAACGGGACACCATTAAACTTAAACTTAAGCTATCACATGGTGATGGGGCGCGTAGTTCTTTTACCCGGGCAAGAGGAACCTGAACCTAATAGAGGATATTATCTAAATATCAGAAATGGGAACGATCCTCTTAATGTTCTGTATACCGGGGTAATGTACGAACCAGACAGTGAATTTGGAAAGATATATCATCAACTCAAGGAGGAGAGATTTGCAAGAGAACATTTAACTTTGGAGGATGTATTTTAATTTTATTCCAGTTCTCTTATTTTATTATAATCCTTTCAGCAATAATCTCTTTTTCACCATTGTATTCAGATATCTTTCCTGCAATCTCTACGCTGTCGCCAGGGGCAATTTCAATATCAGATGAGAAGACAACAGCATTTATTTCAGTGGTTTCTGCCAGCACAAGACGTGTTGCCTCTCCCTTCCGGCTTACTGAAACAACTTTCCCTGCTACCTTTACAGATTCTTCTGTTTCCCCACTAGTTATCTTGTCTATGGTTGTGTCGTTTATCTCAATCGACTCAGCAACAGCATAGATCAGGCATAGCCCGACCAGTGATACGAGTATAGCTATCCTTAGCAGGGTTGATTCTTTCATTTTAACGGGAGACTAATGCTTTTTTGTTTTTGCCCTGAGCTGATGAAGTACTTTTTCATGCCCTTTCCAGTCAAGGGCAGTCTCAAGGACTTCAAGAATGTTTTCCACAGGTATGACTTTTATTTTTGAAAGCTGCTCAGGAGAGATTATAATATCCCTCATGTTACTCTTGGGCACAATGACATACTTAAGTCCTGCTTCAATTGCTGCTTCCACTTTGCTTGTCACACCGCCTACAGGCAGCACTTCCCCTCTTACAGAGAGTGAGCCGGTCATTGCATGATCCTGCTTGATAGGCACTTCCTTCAGCGCGGAGATTATTGTTGTTGCAACAGCAATGCTGGCTGAATCCCCCTCAACACCTTCGTGAGTCTGGAGGAACTGGACATAAATGTCATATTTGTGCTGGATATCCTCTCCAAAGTATTTCCTTACGATAGCAGTGACATTTTTTATAGCTTCCTTGGCAATTTCCCCAAGGTTTCCGGTTGCAATTACCTGAGACTCTTTTCCGCCAAGCGTAACCTCTGATTCAATAGGGAGTATAATTCCTGAGAAAGCTGCTCCTCCGCCGATTACAGCAAGCCCGTTTACCCTTCCGACCTGCTTTCCTGATGTCCTTATCACTTCGTATTCCTTTTTCCTGTCTATATATTTGTCAGCTATCTGCTGCTCAAGTGTCCTTGAAATCTGCTTTGCCTTCTTTATGTGTTCAGGCTCAACAAGCTTATCTCCTTTTTCAGCAGCAACATCACCGGCAGCCCTTACAAGCCCTCCGAGATCCCTTAACCTCAGCGTAAGATGGCCTTTCCTGTTGGCCCTTTTCCTTGCCTCTTTTATTATCTCTTCGACAGCGGCTTTTGAGAAATGGGGGATCCTCTCATCTTTCTGGACTTCCTGGGCTATGAAAACAGCCAGCTTTTCCCTGTTTTCTTCATTATCCGGAATAGTCTCATCCATGAAAACCTCATAGCCGTATCCCCTTATCCTTGACCTTAAAGCAGGATGCATGTGCTTTACAGTCTCAAGGTTGCCTGCTGCCACGAGAATGAATTTGCATGGTACAGGCTCTGTCCTTACCATAGCTCCCGCCGACCTTTCGGACTGGCCTGTAATTGCATACTTGCCTTCCTGCAGTGATGTAAGCAGCTCCTGCTGCGTCTGCGGCTGCAGTGTTGCAATCTCATCTATAAACAGCACACCCATATGGGCCTTGTGTATCATTCCCGCAACAACCCTGTCATGGCTGGGAGTGCCGAGCCCTCCGGACTGGAACGGGTCATGGAGGACATCCCCAAGCAGAGCTCCGGCATGGCTACCTGTTGCATCAAAGAATGGTGCCTGTTTTTTCCCAAAATTATCAACAATAACCCTTGGAGCAAGTGTTTTCTGCTCCATCTTCCTCCCGAAGTTCATCATGAATATAAATCCGAACACAAACACGATTCCTGTCACCATTGATGCAGAATATATTATTGCGTTTGCAGTCGGGTTTCCCGGAACAAAGAATTCGTTCTTCCACAAATAGTAAGGCACAAGTGTTGAAATTATTATAAGTATTATCATGATTACATTCATATGGCTCATTGAGGTATTGCTCTGTATCTTTGCCTTCATGGCAAATTCCCTTCCTTTTCCGCCTGCCATTGTCCTTATCAGCGGCTGGTTTTCATCATTGGGATTCGGGAAAGACAGGATATCAACAAGCTTTTCTTTTGGCAGAAGCTCAGCAAGAGCAATGCCCAGCATGGATTTTCCGGTTCCGGGCTCTCCTATAAGCAGGACGTGCCTTCTCTGCCCAGCAGCCTTTTTTATTATATTTACGGCATGCTCCTGTCCTATTACCTGGTCCACAATTTTTTTGGAAACAGGTATATCCTTTGTAGTCCTGAATTTGAGCCCCTTTGCCTTTTTTTCAGCCATTCTAAACCGTAAAATGCACTTGGTATTTAAATTTAGTGATAGAAAATATGCAGATTTTATTTCTCGGAAACAGCAGATGAGTAATATTCAACAGCCTTGGCTATATCATGCTTTGTTATCTCTGCCACTTTTTTATTGAGCTGGAATATTTTTGAGCCTGCAGAATCCCACAGGAAAGTCCCTGAAAAATTCCTTGAAGGCTCCACTATCATATCTGGCGGGACAAAAAAAGAGCTGTAGATATTCTCTTTCAGCATGTCCGGAGTTATTGAATCAATGTCAAGCTTCTCGTCCAGTATTTTTCTTATTATCACTCTTGACGCATCAGCAATCTCCTGCTTAGGGTCATAGTTTATGCATATGTTAAGGAAGAAGTGGTCGAAATCATGAGTCTCGCTGCTGAGCTTTTTCAGCTCTTCAACAAGCTGCCCTTGCAGATCATACCACCTGCCAAAGACATTTATGTTCATCTTATGCTCTATGGCTTTTTTCAGAAGCACTTTGCACTCTCCGTAAAGCGCTTTTTCACTTATGTTTTCTTTTTTTCCGAGAGATACTGTAAGAATAGGAATGTTTTTTTCTTTCTGAAGATCCATTAGTTCAGAGAAGAAGCCTAAAAGTTTCCTGAAGTCCTCTTCTTTGCTCTCTTCTGCTGAATTCAGCGGATAAAGGTTTATCAGGACATGCTTCGGAAGATTCTTTTCCTCCGGAGTCCTCTGCAGCAATGCCTGCAGTTTTTTCAGGTCGATTAATCCGGGCATATATTTTTGGATATCTCAGATCTTTTTAAGAGTTTGGTTATATTTTTAAAAGCAGCCAGTTTCCCAGAAGCTATGGAAGGATTTTATGAAGAGATAGTATCAGTGCTGAAAAAGAAGAAGCTTTCGAAAAAAGAGCTTAACAGGCTGAAGACCAAGCTTTCAAAAAAATACGGGCTCAGGAAGATTCCAACAGACGCAGATATAATCCTTAATGCTGATCCTGAATATGCAGAAAAACTGGAGCTTATCACAAAGCCGACAAGAACATTGTCAGGAGTCGCTCCAATAGCACTGATGACAAGACCCCATAAGTGCCCGCACGGGACATGCATATACTGCCCCGGAGGACCTGGCAGCATCTTTGGCGATGTCCCACAGTCATACACAGGCAGGGAGCCAAGCACAATGAGGTCTGCAAGAAACCATTATGACCCTTATCTTGTTGTTTTCAACAGGCTTGAGCAGTTCTTCATACTCAACCAGAACCCTGAAAAGACAGAGATCATCATACAGGGCGGCACATTCCCTTCGCTTGACGATAAGTATAAGGAAGAGTTTGTCATGTATGTATTCAAGGCAATGAATGATTTTTCGGACAAGTTCTACAAAAATAATAAGTTTGATTTTGTCTCATTCAAAAAATTCTTTGAGCTGCCGGGAGACATAAAGGATGCAGAAAGAACCAGCAGAGTCCAGCAGAAAGTGCTGAAATTAAAAAAGAGTTCCGGGCTTGAAAAAGAAAAGAAGAGAAATGAGAGCTCAAGAATAAGATGCGTAGGCCTCACAATAGAGACAAAGCCTGACTGGGGGCTCCTTAAGCAGGGAAACGAGATGCTGGAATATGGCTGCACAAGAGTCGAGCTTGGAGTCCAGGCAACAGATGACAGGATACAGAGGTTCACAAACAGGGGACATGGCATAAAGGAGACAGTAGAGAGCACAAGGATACTGAAAGACCTTGGATTCAAGATAAATTATCACATGATGCCAGGGCTTCCGCTCAGCAGCCCTGAAAAAGACCTTGAGATGCTCAGGGAAACAATAGAAAACCCAGATTTCAAGCCGGACATGTTCAAGATATATCCGACAATGGTGCTGAAAGGCACAGCGCTTTACAGGATGTGGCAAAAAGGAAAATACCTGCCAATGACGAGAGAAACAGCAGCGGAAATAATTTCAGAGTTCAAGCGCTACATACCGCGCTGGGTGAGGATAATGAGGGTCCAGAGGGATATTCCCACATATGTCACAGAAGCCGGGGTTGACAGGACTAATCTCAGGCAGTATGTTGAAGAAAAACTCAGGCAGAAAAAAATTGCATGCAGATGCATAAGGTGCAGAGAAGCGGGACTTGTCTCAAGAAAGGAAAACATCAGCAAAATTATTCCTGAGCTTTTTGTTGAAGAATACGAGGCAAGCAGGGGAAGAGAATTTTTTATTTCTTTTGAGAGCCGTGACAGGAAAGTGCTTTTCGGCTACTGCAGGCTGAGATTCCCCTCGCAGTTTTTGAGGAAAGAAATAACAGAGGGGAGCGCACTGCTGAGGGAGCTGCATGTTGTGGGAACAGCAACAGGGATAGGGGGGGAAGGGAATGTGCAGCACAGGGGCATGGGGAAAAAGCTGCTTGAGAAAGCAGAGAAAATTGCCTTAGAGAATGGCAAGAGCAAGATGGTCGTCATTTCAGGGGTCGGAGTAAGGGAATATTACAGGAAGCTTGGATATAAGAGACAAGGACCATACATGGCAAAATTACTCTGATATTCAGATAAATTTAAATATCCTCTTTTTCATTGTCACTGAAATGACGAATGCCCAGGGCTTCCTGGATGAGATTATTATTAATATCAAGACAAGCATTGCTACTGGCATTGATGTTTCTTCTGTTAAATTCTGCGAAACTCTCTGCAATCCCCCTTTTCTTATGAATGAGCGCGGGAAGTGCAACATGTATGTAGAAAGGCCTGAATTAAAAGAAGCATATATATGCCCTTATCTAAAGAAAGAAGACAGATGCGGCAAGGACTCAAGAACTCCGTTAGGTAAAAATTACCTTACCTATGCATAATTACCCAAAATTATTTAAAGAATATAATACTCACACAATTCTATAAGGTGTTTTTCGGGTTATGAGTAAAATAAGACTGTTAGTTTTAGACGTTCTAAAACCACACGAGCCGTCAATAATGCGGATTGCTACAGCATTAAGCGACCTTGAGGGAGTTGATGGCGCAGATATTACGGTATATGAGATAGACAGCAAAGTGGAGAACGTAAAAGTCACGCTGCAGGGCAAGGATATTGATTTCGCGCAGGTCAAGGAAATAATGGAAGAGAATGGCGCTTCTATACACAGTATCGACAAGGTATCAACCGGAGCTGTGATTGTTGAGGAGGCCCATACCCATCAGGATACTTAATCCAGATGAAAACTCATGGAATTCTTAAAAAAATTAAAGGAATACAACAGGATTGCAAAAATTTCTGAGATAGCAAGAAGATACTTTGTAATGAATTCTTTTGACGGCATACTTACTATACTGGGCATCCTCATAGGAACCTATGTTGCAAAAGTGGAGAGCCCGCACATTATCATTTCCACGGGAATTGCAGCAAGCATTGCCATGGCTGTTTCAGGCATGTGGGGAACATATCTGACTGAAGAGGCAGAGCGAAAAAAGAAGCTGAAGGATTTAAGAAAGCATATCATGGTGGACCTGGAGAAGACCAAGCTTGGGGAAGCGGAAAGGGCAGCTGCAATAATAGTGTCTTTCATAGACGGAGCTGCGCCATTCCTTTCAGCAGTGATTGTGCTCATACCTTTTTTCCTTATTAACCTTATCAACCTTCAGATTGCATATTCAATCAGCATAGCACTGGCGTTTGTGCTCCTTATAATACTCGGCGGGTTCCTGGGGCATATATCAAAAGAAAGCATACTGAAGAATGCACTGAAGATGCTGCTTGCAGGCATTGTTTCTGTGGTATTGATACTCCTTCTTGGCAGCTATGGTTAATTTTTTAAATGAGGCAGTCCTCTTCCGCAAATATGGAACTAAAAGCTTTCCCTGACAAGGAAGACATAAAGCTGAAAAAAGCCTTTGAGGAGAGGTACAGGATGCTTCTCGGAGAGAGGTTTGAGGAGTATATGAAGTATTCGCTTTCTTTTCTTACAAGGTCAATAAGGGTAAATACAGTCAAAGCTTCTGTTAAAGATGTGAGAAGAAGGCTGGAGGAAAAGGGATGGAAGCTTTATCAGATCCCTTTCTGCAAAGAAGGCTTCTGGGTTGAGCATGAAACAGGAAGGATTGATATCGGAAATACAAGAGAGCACGCGCTCGGCTATTATTATGTCCAGGAAGCGGCTTCTATGATACCCCCGATTGTGCTGGGCCCAAAAAAGCATGAGCTGATACTTGACATGTGCGCTGCTCCGGGAAGCAAGACAACACAGATAGCGCAGTATATGGGGAATACAGGCCTTCTCATAGCGAATGACCTCACAGGAGACAGGATGAAGCCTCTCGGCATAAACATCCAGAGGATGGGGCTTACTAATGTAATTATCACGAAAATGTACGGCCAGTGGTTCAGCAGGAGAAAAATAGAGTTTGACGGGGTGCTTGTCGATGCTCCGTGCTCAGGCACAGGCACGATAAGGAAAAGCCTGAAGACGCTTACAATATGGAATCCCGGGATGATTGAAAGGCTGGCAGCAACCCAGAGAAAGCTTATCTCAACAGGCTTTGAAAGCCTGAAGAAAGGCGGAGTTATGGTGTATTCGACATGCTCAACAGAACCATTAGAGAATGAGGCAGTTATTTCTTATTTGTTGGAAAGCCGCAAAGCCGCAAAAATTGAAGAGATTAAGATGGATTTAAAGAGGTCTGAGCCTGTCATGGAATTTGAAGGTCAGAAATTCAATCCTGAAGTCAAGAAATGTTTAAGATTGTGGCCGCAGGATAATAATACAGAGGGTTTTTTTGTGTGTAGAATAAGAAAAACCAGTTAAGCTTATAAATAAATTCTATCTCGCTGAAAAAATGGGACTTAGCAGAAGAGAGTTTTTAAATTTGAGTTTGCTGTGCTTAGCTACACCGGCTCTCCGTTCTATTGATTTAATGTTATCTATGCCTCTCTTAGGCGGTAGTCAAAACTCTACTTTGCTTTTAGATGATATACTTTCTGGAAAAAACTACTCAGTTCCTGCATTTATTGATATGATCAAAGAAACTAGCGGTGGAGATTATAGAACCTTAAGCTTTGGCGAATCACATGGTGTTAATGAACAGAGAGGATTGGCACGCAGAATTTTGACAGCAATTAAAGAGGATATTGATCTTTTTATTGAGGAGAAGAACACATTCTTTACCTCTGATCAGACCATTGACAAATGGAATCAAGGGTATGACAAAGAGATATTTGATCCATGGATACCTCTTCAATTCATAATGCGGGGCTTAAATAGAATAGAAGAAGGATTATTAGTCACATATTCAGGAAATATGCATACGCATAGCAGTCTTCATGACAAATATTATTTTGGATCAGTCACTGATCATTATTTTAGTAAGACCCAAGATTCACGTTACCGAACTATTGATGAATCTTTAGAATATATGGATTCTAAAGGAATTACCCTGCTAATGCTGGAGGAAGATAATATTTCTAAAGACTTGCAAAATAAATTTCTTGCAGCGAACTTTTCCAGAATAGAAGGTTTTAAGGATCATGTTCCAAAAGAGGGATATTGGAGAGAGATATGCGATTATTTTATGAGTGAGACAAGCCAAAAGCTGGAAGAGATAAATAATCATAGAATCTATGAGTTAGACCAAGAGTTATTCATTTATGTTTCTCCTCCCGAAGATGTTAAAAAAGGTCAACTTGAAATAATTGAGAATTTCATGACAGTATTTAGCCATCCCACATTAAGACAATACATACTGGAAAATAATTTAGGATATATGAAAGGAGACCATTTTAAGGGGGGATATGGGACCACGCCTGGCAAAATAGCCGGCTTAATGAGCTTCCAGTTTCCTGACGAAAGACCAGAGAAGGAAAGAAGACATCTTGAGATTATTCTTAAACATAATCCTTGGAAAGAAAGAGTGCCTGTTTTAGCAAAATTATTTGATCCACAGAAAGGAGAGTATGGAGAATATGAAGAGCTGAATTTGCTTTCTAGACATGGCCATTCTGATTAAAACATAATTTTAAATATAAATTTTCTGTCCCTGAATCCATGAGTGATTTATATAAGCTTGATATTGACCTTGAAGGAAGTGTTACATTATATAATTCTCCTGTTCAGGCAATGCCATTAGGACTTCCAATATTTGTGTTCTCTACAAACCCGACAGACGGAGAAAAAGACCCAATGAAAAGAGATCCTCTTGCTTTTAATGAAGAAGAAGCTATGGCCACAGATTATATAAAAGCTTTCAGGCCGCCGAGAGCAAATGCTTATGTCATTGGCAGCTCTGTACGCACTCCCAGAAACATAATCTACAAGGCCGTCCAGTTCTACAGAGTTGATAAGATATGATAAAAAGGCTTTCCACAGTTACGTTATCCCAGCAAATTCCGCAAAGGGGCACAGGGAAAAAAATTTCTAGGGATGAAGCAATTGTTTATGATTTTATGCCTGCTGTTCTTGGAAATAAATTCAGGACAAATGAGATTCTTTCAAGGATGTTGTTAAGGCGAGCACCAGAAACTGCTCCATTTATGCTGCTGACTGATGCCTACGAGGAATTAGGCCTAAGATATGCGGGGGAGGGAAGCATAATCCCTGCCTTGGAATGCTACAGGATTGCCCTGCAAAGCAGAACTAGTTTTGCAAGAGCAATGGGGCTTATTCAGGGCAAAGCACTGCATGATGAAAATGAAATAGACCACATGACACTTTCAGACAGCCTTGAGCAAAGACTTGTAGGATTAGTGGCAGAATCTGAGAAAGAGGTTGATTATGTTGCCTATAACTCATGGATTGAAGAACTGAGGGAAGCTCAGAAGAATTGGTGGAGATTAAACAGGACCCAGCATGGCTCTGAAAAATACATAGAAGCTTGCCTGAAGATTGGAGAATACCAGGAAGCCCTGGCAAGCGCAGAGGTTCTAAAAGACAGCAATCTGATTAGGAAAGTAAAAAAGGCGCAGCCACCGGAAATTCTTGATTTAGATTTCCTGAAAAAATATATCAACGATAATTATCCTGACAGCACAATTGGCAGGGACTCGGTAGGGGTTATGTGAGCTCTTTCTCGCTTATGTTCGGAAAATAAAATTTGCAAAAATAGCAAATTTTATATACAATACTCTACTAGGGAATAGTCAGAAGGTGATAGCATGCCGGAAGATGACATTCGCAGGTTGAGAAAAGATATTGATTCACTGAAAGATGATATGCAGACAAGGGATTCGCTTGCCCGCTCTGTTAATTCTTTGCTGAAGATATTCGAGGAAGCATCCAAAGACCTCAAGATGGACACAAGGGATGCTGTCCTTATATCGGAAAAGATGGATAATATAATGAGGCGGCTGGAAAGGCTGGAAACCCATAATGAGAAGATTGCCAAGGGAATTGTGGCAATAGCGGACATGCTTGAGGAAAAGGGATTTGCCAAAGTGCAGAAGGGCGAATCAAAATCAATCCTGGCAAGCGCAACCCCTCCGCCAGCTATGGGCAGCACAAAGCAGCTGCCAACATATGATATCCCTAAAGATGAAAGGAAAAAGACATTTCTGAATTTCAAGAGTTAAAATGCCCGGTTTTGAACAGTATAACACGGAAAGAGTAAAGACTTTTCTAAAATACCTTGTGCACGCTGCGGCAAAACATAAGCCTGAGAGAGCAGTAATCAGGGAATTGAGAGAGCAGCGGGAAGAAAGGCTTGTTCCGGCAATAAGGAAGAGGCCTGAGAGGCTCCATATACCTGGCAGTGCAGAAAGGCTTTCTGTAATAACAGATGAGAGAAAAGAAGAGCTTGAAGTGAAGATAAAGATGCACCACACAAGAAACAGGTTTCTTCCATACGAGCTAAGGCTGAAAAAACTAAAGAAGAGGTATGCAACAATAAAGAGAAGAAAAATCTCCACCAAGGCTGATAAGAGAAGGCTGGAAGTGCTGAATAACAGGATAGAAAGATGCGAGAGCCTGCTGAAAGAATTAAAAGCCAATGCCCACGAATATTAACTACCTCAGATATCTCTTGCCATAAGAGTCTCTGTTTTAAGAAAACAGAGGACAAAACAAGTGGGTTTCGCTTCGCTCAAGCCCACAGAAATTAGATATCCCTTGCCATTAGTGTCCTTCTTCCGTTTGCAGTTGCCCTTTCAAGAGCCTTCTTTATGACGCTCTCGACTTTCACATTGAGTGCAGGGTAAAACTCTTCTGAGATATTAACGTCCCCTACAATCTGCTTTATCTGGGCTTTTGTTACCAGGTACATATGACCACCTCACATTTCTATGAACTTGGGTTCATTATTAATTCTTAATAATTTCCTAACCATCAGTATCCACAGCGGGCTTAGGAGCAGCGCCATGCATATAACTGAAATAATGAGCTTGTAGCCGGATTCCTCTATGAATCCTATGCTGTAGCCCGCAGTGCCGAGGAGGAAACTGAACTCTCCTATCTGTGCAAGCAGCGCGCCCGCATAAATGCTTTCCTTCCTGCTGTTGCCAAGCATCATAAGGATAACTGTATTGATAATATTGTTTGTAACAAAGACAGCCAGGGTTATGAGCCCGATGATGAGGAAGTTGCTGAAAAGGAAAGATAAATCAAATATGAGCCCAATGTAGATGAAAAAAACAGCGACAAACAGGGCCCTGAAAGGCTCAAGGTTTTTCACGACCCAATGAGTTACCCTGGACTCTGCAACCAGGATTCCTGCAAGAAAGGCTCCCAGGGCAGCAGAAAGCTGAAAAAACAGGGCTATTGAGGCAAGGCCAAAGCATAGGATAATTGCAGCAAAAATCTGGAGATCATAGTCTTTTTCCAGCTTTCCGACAAGAACATTCATGACTTTTTTTCTTCTGATAAACATGGCGACTATGAAAGTCAATACTACCATAATTGTACCTATTATGCTTAGCTGGAAATTCCCAGTTTTTCCCTGTCCGGACATAAAGTTCAGCAGTATAAGCATCGGAACAATCAGCAGGTCCTGGATAAGCAGTATGCTCAGCACGTTCTGTCCGACTGCAGTAGAGAGCTCGTTCCAGCTTTCAAGCAGCTTCATGGCAACTGCCGTGCTGCTTATGCTTATAACAAAGCCGACCAGGAGAATCCTCTGGAAGCTCCAGTCAAAAAAACTGCCCACAAAAAATACAGCCAGCACGCTTAGGATTATCTGGGAAATCGTCCCGAAAACAGCAACCTTCCAGCTGGAGATAATCTTTGAGATGGAGATCTCCATGCCAATAAAAAACAGAAGAAGGATTATGCCTATCTCTGCTGTAAGGTCAACAAACGGAGTCTTCTCCAGCATAGAAAAGCCAAAGGGACCTATTATCATCCCGGCAATGATATAGCCTATTACATAAGGCTGCTTTATGTAATTCATGAGCAGGGTGATAACAAAGACAATAAGCGCGGCAAATACGCCAAAAAGTAGGAATTCTGATACTGCCATTTACCTGTTAGTGAACCAGAACACTAATTTATTCTTTTCCTTTTTGTCCAGCCTGCAGAAACCGAACCTTGCAAACTGGACAATTTCCCCGGCCTTAAGATTTTTTACAGAAGGCTCTGCAAGGCCTTTTTTTATTTCATTGTCAGGCATCCTTATTTCCACATTAGCCAGTTCTTCTTCTTTGGGAAGCCAGTGTATTATTGCCGAGCCGTTCTTCCTGTACTCTTCGACGCTCTTTGAATGGAACTTATACTTTTTTCCTGTAATCTCGAAATTCAGGCAGTCCATAAGCCTTATTAGTTTTCCCTCCCGGAATTTTTCATAATCCTCTTTTGCAACATAGAAACTTTCTCCAGCAGTGAATCTCCTGCTTCCCCTTTCAGGAAAATCAGGGTGCAGCTTCAGCTCAACCTGCTGCTCAGGAGCCCCTGAAATTTTTATCTCAACAGGATTCTCAACAAAGAAATACCTGTTTACATCCTTATCGAGTATTGCCCTGTTTATTGAGGATATCATGCTCCAGTCAATATTTTTTGCAGTGTTGCTGGAAAGCCGCATCTGGTTCATAAGCTCAATATAAGTTTCGTTAACTATCCCCCTTCTTCTCAGGGCTTTTATTGTTACAAGAGAAGGGTCATCCCAGCCTGAAACTTTTCCCTCTTTTATCAGCTCCCTTATCTCCCTTCCTTTTGTCGTTGCGCCTTTTATGTTAAATCTGCCATACTGCACAACAACCTGCTTTTTCAGGCCGAGCAGGTCCTTTATGTAATCCTGCAGCTCAATCCTCATGCTTCCGAATTCAGAGCTTCTCAGTATGTGTGTTATGCCATTTACAGAATCTGATATGGAATTCTCAAAATCATAAAGCGGCCAGACACAGTATTTCTTTTTCTGCCTGTAATGCTCTGCCTTGTTTATCCTGAATATAACAGGGTCGCGCATGACATGGTTCTTTGATCCCATGTCTCCTGCAAGCCTTAATGTTGCCTCCCCCTCTTCATATTTTCCAGCAAGCATCTTTTTCCATTCTGCCATATTTTCTTTTGCATCACTCTTGTCAAGGCAGCATCTTCTTCCCTCATCCCTGTTTTTCTTCATTTCATCCCTGCTGCAGTGGCAGACATAGGCTTTTTTTTTCATGATAAGCTTTTCAGCCATCTCATAGAACATGGGAAGCTCATCGCTTACATAAATGACTTTGTCGGGCTTTATGCCAAGATAATTGAGGTCATCAAGCGTTGAATCCACAAACTCCTGTGTCGACTTTTCAGGGTTGGTATCCTCAAAGCGCAGGATACATTTTCCGTCATATTTTTTAGCATAGGTATAGTTTATGAGAAATGAAAGCGCATGCCCCAGATGAGTGTATTTGCTTGGTTCCGGTGGGATCCTTGTAACAACTTTTCCTTTTACAGCATCCGGAAGTTCAGGCAGGCCTTTCTTTTCCTCTTTCTCAGGCCTCTCCAGCTTTGGCAGCCTGCTCAGTGCTTTTTCCTGCTCCTCAGCAGACATAGAGTTTACTTCTTTGATTATTCCCTGGATCTTTTTAGAGAGGGATTTCATATCCTTCTTAAGCCCTGGTTCAAGAGCAAGTATGCTCCCGATGACTGCCCCGGGGTTTGCTTTGCCCTTATATTTCAGGGCGTTTTCAAGGGCCAGATATCTTATCTTATTATCAACCATTTATTTATGGATAAGGAGCTAGTATTTTAAGGTTTTTAGGAAAAGCTGATATTAGACAACCCTCTTGAACATCTTCTCGAGCTCGTAGAATGACCACGTTATCATTATAGGCCTTCCATGCGGGCAGGTGTAAGGAATGTTCTTCTTTACAAGCTCTCTGATATACTGCTTTATCTGAGGCAGAGTAATTTCGTCGCCGGCTTTTATTGCAGTCCTGCATGCCATCCTTGCAATCCTGTTGTGGAATATTGTTGCGAGCGATTCTATCTTGCCTAATTTTCCAAGCTCGTCGAGGAAATCCATGAATATTTTCTTGTCAAAATTTCTCCCGAGCAGGACAGGAATTGTCCTGATTATTATTGTGTTGTTCCCGAATTCCTCAGTCTTGTATCCCATGCCTTCCAGCAGCTCCTTTTTTTCAAGGCTGAGGCTGAACTGCTTTGGAGGAAGCTCAATTATGACCGGCTCGAGAAGCTTCTGTATGCTAACTTTTTTATTTTTCAGCTCTTCTGTAAATTTCTCATACAATATCCTTTCAGCAGCAGCGTGCTGGTCAATAAGAAGGAGATTGCCAGTAATCTCAGCCAGTATGTAGGTCTTGTTTATTATGCCAAGAACATTCAGCTCAGGAAGCAGTTCTGCTTCTGCTCTCTTATCTTCTTTTACAAGCAATTTCTGCTTTATATCTTCAACATGGTAGCCGCTGTTATTTTTTCCGCTGAAATCACTTAGCTTTTTTGAAGTGCTTTCCAGGACTTCAGGGATAAGATTGTTCTTCCTTATAGTTTCTCTAACAGCACTGAAAACAGCGTCATAGATGCCTTTTGTATCCTTTATCCTTATCTCCGATTTCTGCGGGTGGACATTGACGTCAGCCCTTTCAGGCTCAATCTCTACGTCGAGCACAACAACAGGGTGCCTGTTCACCATCACAAGAGTCTTGTATGCGTCTCTTATTGCTTCGCTTATCCCGCTGTTCTTTTTTATGTATCTCCTGTTGACATAGACAGACTGCTCGTTCCTTGTTGACCTTGTCAGGGACGGCTTTGAGATATAGCCGGTAATCCTTATGTCATCGCCATGCTCAACCCTGAGCATCTGCTTTGCTGCGTCTTTCCCGTATATATGCGTGAAATTTGTCAGGCTGTCTTCAGTTGCAGGGCTGTCGAGAAGTATCTTTTCATGATGGCTCAGCCTGAAATGGACTTTGTGGTGTATAAGTGCATACCTTGTCACAATGTCAGCTATATGGGAAAGCTCCTGCTCAGTTGATTTCAGGTATTTTTTCCTGGCCGGAGTGTTGAAGAACAATTCCTTAACCTCAACTATTGTCCCCTCAGGGCATCCGTATTCCTCGCTTATTATTTTCTTTCCTCCCTCAACAACGATTTTTGTCCCTGAAAGAGCTTTTTTTGGCTTTGTGATAATAGTGAGTTTTGAGACAGCAGCTATGCTAGCCAGTGCTTCTCCCCTGAATCCGAGTGTTCTTACAGAAAACAGATCATCTATATTTTTTATCTTGCTGGTGGAGTGCCTCTGCCATGAAAGCTCAGCATCTTCTTTTGACATGCCATCACCGTCATCTATTACTTTTATGAAAGATTTTCCGCCTTCCTTTACTTCTACAAATATCTTTTCTGCATTTGCGTCTATGGAGTTCTCTATTAATTCTTTTACAACAGAAGCAGGCCTCTCAATAACTTCTCCTGCAGCTATCTTGTTTATGAGAGCCTCGTCAAGTATGATTATGTTCTGAATATCTATCCCCCTCATTGAAAAACAGGAGATTGATATAAAAAGATTTTGGTAAATCTTAAATATAAAGAAAATATTGGGAATGGCATGGGTGGGGATGATGGGTTAAACAGCAATATTGTTAAGCCTATAATCAAGATTCTCTATAATTCCAATTATAAGCGGAACGGCACTGAAGATAAGTTCTTAAGAGTTGCATTGTACAGGCTCAGGATAAAACCCCCTGAAAGCTATGGTGGAGAATATGATGATTATGAGGATTATGAAGAGCCTGAGGGTCCTGAAGAAGAAGATGATTTTGAAGAAAGTGAAGATCATAAACTTTTGTATGATAAACTTAGGAATCTTAGCCATGCCGGCCAGGTTGAGGAGCTGAAAACACATCTTTTAGCATACGGGGACCCATATGGCTGCAGCATAGAAGCATTTACAGGTGTGCCAGAACAAAAATATTCTCCCCTGATTGAAATCGTGAGGTTTCAGAGGCCTGTCGGGATTTTTTACATAGAAGAGGAAGCATACATTGGGGTAAACAGCATCCCGCTTTACAACAACCTGGATGTTCGTGGCAACAGGGAAGAAATCAAGAGTAAGGTATTTACGAATCTTGATGAAGTGCTGTTAGCGAGAAGAAACTAGGATTACCACTTTTTCTTTTCCTGCTCTTGCCTGGCCATGTGCTCTAAATTAGCAAGCCTCTGGTTTATTGCTTCCATGCCGGCTTTCAGATAGTCAAGCTTTGAAGAAATCAGGTCAAGGTCTTTCTGCAGAGGATTAGGACCATGGAATCCAGGGGATGAAGGCTGATAGCCATCATCGCTTCCGTACATGGCTTCCATCCTGCCCTGCCTTATGTTTTCACCCAACGGCATCCTCATCCTTGGGTCATCCATGGGCTCAGGCTGGCTCATTGAAGGAGGACCGCCATATTCCTGGGAAGAAGGGTTAAATGTGTCATTGCCACCCATGCTATCAAGTGGAGGCAGAGCAAGCTCATCCTTTTTCCTGAAAGGATTTATGCTGTCAAAAATTCCCATAATAGTGTATCATGGAGCCTGCACTTTAATAATTTTTTGCTATTTTCTGCAGCCCTTAAAGAATTTTAATAGCCGAGATCAGGATACAAAGGGAACTCCCTGATGAATTCAAGCACTTCTTCCCTTACTTTCTGCTTTACAGATTCATCACTTGGATTTTTCAGTGTCCTCACATACCATTCTCCGATCTGCTTCATCTCTGACTCTTTCATCCCCCTGCTTGTTATCGCAGGTGTCCCAAGTCTTATGCCGCATGGATTGAATGGCGTTCCTCTGTCTCCGGGAATCATGTTCTTGTTTGTGAATATGTGGACTTCATCAAGCACTGTCTCTGCCTCCTTGCCCATTATGCCGAAGCTCTTCTCGACATCCAGCAGAATCAGGTGGTTGTCAGTGCCTCCGCTTACCATTGTAACTCCGTTTTCTGAGAAGACTTCTGCAAGCGCCTTTGCGTTCTTCACTATCTGCTCTGCATATTTTCTGAAATCAGGCTCTAAAGCCTCCTTGAATGCAACAGCCTTGCCTGCAATCACATGGTCCAGCGGGCCGCCCTGCATGCCCGGGAAAACAGCAGAATCTATTTTCTGGGCAAGATTTTTCTTATCATTTGGTTTCAGTCTGTCTTGAATCTTTGACATTATCATTGCCCCTCTCGGGCCTCTCAGTGTCTTGTGCGTTGTGGTTGTCACAACATCTGCTATAGGGACAGGGTTCTCATGCACTCCTGCAGCGCACAATCCTGCGATATGCGCAATATCAGACATGTGGTATGCACCGACTTCCTCTGCTATCTCCTGGAATGCCCTGAAATCCAGCTTCCTTGGATATGCGGAGAATCCTGACAAAAGAATTTTCGGCTTGAATTCCAGTGCCTTTTTCCTGACCTGGTCCATGTCAATCCTTCCTGTTTCAGGGTCAACGCCGTAATGCTCCATTGTGTAGAATTTTCCTGAAAAATTGACAGTGCTCCCGTGAGTCAGATGGCCGCCATGGCTAAGGTCCATTGCAAGGACCTTGTCTTTTAATTCCAGCAGTGCAAAATAGACTTCTGCGTTTGCCTGTGAGCCTGCATGTGGCTGGACATTCACATGCTCAGCATTAAATAATTTTTTAGCCCTGTTTATTGCCAGCTGCTCTGTTACATCAATATATTTGTTGCCTGAATAATATCTTTTGTTTGGCAGGCCCTCAGAATACTTGTTTGTAAGCGTTGTCCCGACAACTTCCAGAACAGCCTTTGAGACAAAGTTTTCAGAGGCAATCATCTCAATGCCCTCTCTCTGCCTCTTTGTTTCATTGATTACAGCGTCATATACAGCTCTGTCAGTATTTTTCAGAGATTCAAGCATTTTCCCCATCAATGCTTGTAATTAGTTCACAATTTAAAAAGGTTTTGACACAGCCAACTTTACGAAAGCATGTGTCTCAACGCCCAAAGATTTTGAAATAAAGATTTTGAAATACTAACGCAATATTTATATAGGAGATATATGTTAGTAACCTTCATGAAAAAAGCATGGGTTTTGTTTATTCTCCTGATATTGGTTTTTAGTGTTGTCAGCGTAGCATATGCCAAGGATGATGACACGTCAGCTGATTCTGGCGACAATTCCGGCAAAGATTCAAAAGATCAAGAGGACGATTTAGACGATGATTCCGCAGACGACAATTCTGAGGATATTGATAACAACGAAGATGACTTAGATGATGACTTAGATGATGATTCAGACAATTTAGAAGAGGATGAGAACGAAGAATCTGAAAATAAAGGAAAATCAGAGGAGATAAAAGAGAAATATGAGCTAAAGTACAGGTATATAAATGAGAACGGCGAAGAAGTTGAAGTGGAGATAAAGCAGGAAACAAAAATAAAAAATGGAGAAGTATTTCAAAAAATAAAAGTCAAGGGTGTTGAGGCAGAGACAGAGCTTGAAATCAGCTCTGACAAAGGGAAATTAAAAACAAAACTTTCCAACGGGAATGAATATGAAGTAAAGATTATGCCAAGCACTGCTTCTGAGAAAGCAATTGAAAGGCTGAAGACTAACAAGAATCTCTCTATTGAATTAAAAGAAGTCGGAGAAGGGAATAATTTAAGCGTTGTTTATGACATTGAAGGCAACAGAACAGTAAGGTTTCTCGGCCTGTTCAAAGTCGAAACAAAATTAAGAGCAAGAGTTGATGCTGATACAGGCGAGCTTATTGAATTTGAAACGCCATGGTGGTATTTCCTCGCAGGGAGAGAAACTGAAGAGCAGGATGGCACCAGCGAAGAGATAAACCAGACAGAAGATAACCAGACTGAGATAGTTTAAGTTCCTAAACAAATTCTACTTTTTGCATAATTCAAGGATATTGCGGAATCTTTTAGAGAACAATAATATTTTTAAATATATTCCTATACTCAAAGCAAGGGGTGTTTGAAATGGATTTGAAATCTTATATTAGGGAAGTGCCGGATTACCCGAAGCCGGGGATATTATTTTATGACATTACTACTCTACTCAGCAACGCGGATGCATTCAGGGAAAGCGTTGACAGGATGTATGAGCTTGTAAAAGATTACAGGATTGACAAAGTTGTCGGCATTGAGAGCAGGGGATATATTTTTGGAGCGCCACTGGCACTCAAACTTAATGCTTCTTTTGTCCCAATAAGAAAGCCAGGAAAGCTTCCAAGCAAAATAATCTCAGAATCCTACAGTCTGGAATACGGCACAAGCACGCTTGAAATGCATGAGGATGCAATAAAAGCAGGGGAAAATGTGCTTCTTGTTGACGACCTGTTTGCAACAGGGGGAACAACAGTAGCCGCAAAAACCCTTGTTGAAAAACTAAAAGGAAACGTAGCCGCGATTGTTTACCTTATAGAGCTTGATTTCCTTAACGGCAGAAAAAAACTGGAGGGCTACAACGTACACAGCGTGCTGCATTATGATAAATGATACCTGAAATCAAGCTAAAGAGCGGGGTTAAAATACCGCAGATAGGACTTGGAACATGGCAGCTTGCAGGCCAGACATGCGGGAATGCAGTGAAATCAGCCCTTAAGCTGGGATACAGGCATATAGATACAGCAGAAATTTACGGAAACCAGAGGGAAATAGGAAAGGCAATAAAGGGATTCCCGAGAAAAGAGCTTTTTATAACATCGAAAGTCTGGCATGGCAATTTAAGGTATAATGATGTTTTGAAGGCATATGAGAACACAATAAGCGAGCTTCAGACAGACTACCTGGATCTTTATCTCATACACTGGCCCAACAGGAGGATTCCTATCAGCGAAACATTCAGGGCGCTGAAGAAGCTTTATGATGAAAAAAAGGTAAGGGCAGTCGGCATAAGCAATTTTACAATAGCGCACATAGAAGAAGCCCTGAAGCATGCTGAAATCCCGCTCGTAGTAAACCAGGTTGAGTTCCACCCTTTTCTCTACCAGAAAGAGCTGCTTGATTACTGCACCAAAAAAGGGATAAAGGTAACAGCATATTCGCCGATAGCAAGAGGAGCTGTTTTCAGAAACGATACAATAATCAGGATTGCTGAAAAATACAAAAAAACAGCAGCGCAGGTTTCATTAAGATGGCTTCTTGAGCAGGATATGGTGGTAATTCCCAAAGCAAGCACAGAACAGCATCTGAAAGAGAATATGGATGTATTTGACTTTAAACTGAACGATGAAGATAGGAAAAAACTCGGCAACTTTGACCAGAAAAGGTTTGTTGACCCAATCTCAATAAGCGAATTTGACACTTCAATTATAGATAAAGTTAATTCCACCTTCAATCATATTCTGCGTAGTAAATAAAAAAGTATATAAATAAGTATACTGATATACTCTTTTATGTTATTAGTTAACCTAGCTGTATTCATAGTGGGATGTCTGATTTTAGTTAAAAGCAGCAGTGTTCTTGTCAAATCGCTGGCTAAAATAGCATCGTTCCTCAATCTTAATGAATTTACAATAGGATTCATAATTGTAGCTGTTGCCACCTCACTGCCTGAAACATTTATAGGGATAATGTCAGCTTTAGACGGGACTCCGGAGCTTTCAGCAGGAAACGTCATAGGTGCCAATGTACTGGACTTGACTCTTATTATCGGGATTGCAGTTCTTCTGGCAAAAAGAATAGATATAGAGAGCAAGATTGTAAAAAAAGACATGATATTCATGCTTCTCCTGGCTTTTCTGCCTGTTGTGCTGATGATAGACCATTATTTCTGGAGCTGGATAGGATTATTCCCCGGCATGGTACCGGGAATTTCAAGGATGGATGGAGTGGTTCTGCTGGCGGTTTTTGTATATTATATATACAGGATGGTCAGGCAGGAGACAAGATTTTCAAAAACAGTTGACCATACAACTAAAAAAGAGCTCGCTAAGGATATGCTGCTGTTCCTTATAAGCATAGTTTTTATGCTTGGAAGCTCGCAGTTTGTTGTAGGCGCAGCAGAAAACCTTTCTATAGAGCTTAATCTCTCACCTCTGTTGATAGGCCTTTTCCTTGTATCTTTTGGAACTACTATGCCGGAGATGGTATTTACCTCCAAGGCTGCACTTGCCGGCCACACGAGCATGGCAGTAGGGGACCTGGTCGGCAGCATAATAACGAACTCCACTCTTGTCCTTGGAATGACCGCAATTATTACTCCTATCCAGCTCAACTCGCTGCTGTATGTCACAAGCACGCTGTTCATGCTGTTCAGCGCCTTTATTTTCTTCACTTTTGCTGAAAGCGACAACGGCATTACACTAAATGAAGGCCTGTCGCTGATAATGCTTTATGTTTTGTTCGTAATCATTGAGATGTACATAAAATACAACCTTCTATAATCCTAACTGGAGTTTTCAAAACATTTAAATTAGGGCACTTATTCTCTTGCAGCAAGGGGGATTTATATGGCTAAAGATGTTCAACCTATTTTTATATTGCCGGAAGGCACAAGAAGAAATTCGGGAAGGAATGCGCAGAGAAATAATATAATGGCTGCCAAGCTGGTGGCAGAAACAGTAAGGACTACATTGGGCCCGAAGGGCATGGACAAGATGCTTGTTGATTCTATGGGAGATGTTGTCGTCACCAATGACGGGGTTACCATACTGAAAGAGATGCATATTGAGCATCCTGCTGCAAAAATGATTGTTGAGGTTGCCAAGACCCAGGAGGATGAAGTAGGAGATGGCACGACAACAGCTGTTGTGCTTGCAGGAGAGTTGCTCAAGAAAGCAGAAGACCTTCTTGACAAGGAAATCCACCCTACTGTAATAGTCAAGGGATACAGGATGGCAGCTGAAAAGGCGCTTAAGCTGGTTGATGAGATAGCAAGGCCGATAACTGAAAAAGATACAGAGCTATTATCAAAAATAGCCCAGACTGCAATGACAGGGAAAGGCGCAGAGGCAAGCAAAGAAAAGCTTTCAGGCATTACTGTCAGGGCAGTAAGGCAGGTTATGTCAGAGAACAGGAGAATAGATATTGAGGATATAAAAGTTGAGAAAAAAGAGGGTGCAAGCGTAGAGGATACTGAGCTTATCGAAGGGATAGTCCTTGACAAGGAAAGAGTCCATTCAGGCATGCCAGTGCAGGTAAAGAAGGCTAACATTCTTCTTATTGATTCAGCCCTTGAGATAAAGAATACAGAAACAGATGCAAAAATCCAGATAACAGACCCTAAGCAGATGCAGGCATTTATAGATATGGAGGAGAAGATGATTAAGGGGATGATAACCAAGCTGCTCAATTCAGGGGCAAATGCAGTCTTCTGCCAGAAGGGAATTGATGATCTGGCCCAGCATTTCCTTGCAAAGAACGGCGTCTATGCAGTAAGAAGAGTCAAAAAGAGCGATATGGAAAAGCTTGCAAAGGCAACAGGAGCAAGGATTGTGACAAACCTTGACGACCTTACAAAAAAGGACCTGGGATATGCAGCCCTTGTTGAAGAATCAAAAGTCGGCGATGAGAACATGACTTTTGTAAGGGACTGCAAGAATGCAAAAGCAGTAACTATCCTGGTCAGGGGAAGCACAGAGCATGTTGTTGAAGAAGCTGAAAGGGCAATTGTGGATGCAATAGGCGACCTGGCAGCAGCCCTGAAGACAGGGAAAGTTGTTGCAGGCGCAGGGAGCGGAGAAATGGAGCTGAGCAAAAGGCTGCTTAATTATTCTGAATCATTATCAGGAAGGGAGCAGCTTGCAGTCAGGGCATTTGCAGAGGCTCTTGAAGTAATACCAAGGACGCTTGCAGAAAATGCAGGGCTTGACCCTATTGACACGCTTACAGAGCTGAAAAGCAGCCACGAGAAGAACAAGGTATGGGCAGGCATTGATGTCTTCACAGGAAAGGTCATTGATGCATGGGAAGCAGGAATCATAGAGCCTGCCAAGATAAAGACACAGGCTATCTCAAGCGCATCTGAGGTTGCCACTATGATATTGAGGATAGATGACGTGATTGCCTCAGGCAGCAGCCCAGAGCCTCCCAAGCCAGAGCCCGGCATGGACATGATGTAGAAGCTTTTTTAAAATTCACTTCTTTTCTCTGTTGTATGAGCTTCAAATACTTTGACCATACAGCTGATGTGATGTTTGAAGGCTATGGAAAAACGCTGGAAGAGGCATTTGGAAGTGCAGCCCTTGCGATGTTCAACCTTCTTACAGACATAGAGAAAGTAAAGGCAGCGAAGAAATACAAGTTGGGGATTATAGCAGACACTAAAGAGAAGCTGCTTTTTGATTTCCTTGATGAGCTGCTGTTTTATCTTGATACAGAGCATATTATATTCAGCAAGTTCGAAGATATGAAAATAGCAAAGAAGAATAACTTATATTTCTTTGAATGCACTGCGTTGGGAGATCTGGCTTCCAATTACAGGACACACGGGGATGTAAAAGCCCCAACATACAACGAGATGCTGATTAAAGAGGAGAAAGGAAAGTTTTCAGTCAGGGTTGTTGTGGACATATAATAGGAAGATTATTAAATAATTTTGTTTTATGCTCTTTAAATGGTGCAGATTGTTATTTCTGAAGAAGGAATAAGGGAAATAGCTAGAGACCTGTATGCTTCTGTAGAAGGCGACTTAAAGCAGGCGCTTTCTGACCTGAACAGGATAATAAAAGAAGATTTGACATCCATGCACAACCTTTATTTATCGCTGCAGACAGACTTAAGCCAGAAGCATGCGGATTTGGACAGGAAGATAAGCGAGTCGTATCGTGGAATCGGGGATATAGATAAGAGACTGCAGGTTAAAGATGCCCTGGAGTACTATATTGTGGTTTATGATTCCTATAGGGATTTCGGGAATTCCGAGCTGGCCTCTGTAGCTCCTGAAGATGTTATAGACGAACATATAAAAGGGGAAAAAGACCATATGCAGAAAAAGCTGGATGAGGCAAAATCAACAGGAGTTGACGGACAGCTAATAGATACTCTGCTGGAAAACATGAAATACAGGCACCATGCAAAATATGCGCTGAAAACAATCCAGGAAATGTTCTGGACCAATAGAGAAACCCCTTTCCAGTCAACTGAGATAACACCTGAAATTTATGATAAGCTTATGGAGTCTTTAATAAATAATAAAGAGGCTGAGGAAATGTCCCTTTTCTACAGCCGCATACCATTCTATGGCGAGCTGGATACTGCTGTAAGGCTTGCTAATGAGATAGGGATTAACATGTCACAGCTAAAGTGGCTTGCAGAAAAGCACCACTGGCTCCATGATGCAAGGCAGTATGTGGTCCATGCAGGAGCAGCAGGAAAGGCTGAGGATGTGGGATATCTTAAAACAGCAATGTTCAGCGCCGGTGCAGCAGCAGGCCTGACTAAAGAGGAAGTGCTGATAAAGCCGATTAAGGCAGTTGAAGATATTGTTTTTAACACGTACCAGAGGGTAAAGCCGATGCTTGAGCTTCTTAAGCAGCTTGAGCCAAAACCAGCTTAATATATTTAAAACATAAGTTTTATATATTCTGCCGGCGTAAATAGATACCTGATAAGAAGAATGATTGAGCTTGGGGGTAATATTGAGCTTGTAGGCTTCAAGGAGATTGAAACCCAGGAGCTGATAGTGCTAAAAAAAATAATCGGCTCATATGCAAGAAAATTCTCTGATAATATCAAGGACTATGAGAAATTAAGCATGCACCTGAAGCATATAGGCCCTGAAACGTCCAACAAATATGAAGTGAAGTCAATGCTGCTGGTGAAAGGCAAGCCGATAAATTCTGAGGTCACAGAAATAAATCTTTTTGTTGCAGTTGCAGAATCCCTTAAAAAATTAGAAGCGCAGGTAATGAAATAGTTATTCTTCAGCTTTTTTAGCCGGTTTCTTAACTGCTGGTTTTCTGGCAGTTTTCTTCTTGGCAGGCTTTTCTTCTGCTTTCTTTTCTTCTTTTTCAGCAGCTATTGGTTCTTTTGGAACCTCTTTGCTCTCCTTTGTTTCCTTTTCTTTTTCTTTCTTTTCTTCAGTTTCCTTTTCAGGATACTTGTGCCCGAAAAGCTCTGCCTTCACAATGCCCTCATCATCTTTTACAAGAGTTATTTTTACATGATGAGGAGGGTTCTTTATCCCCCTTTCCCATATCTTCTCATTGAGAACCGGCCCTATTCTTATCTGGTCAGCTGAACATCTCATGTGCCTGGCAATAAATTCCTTTAGCGTAATTACTGCTTTTTTTGACTTTCTGTATCTTGGAGCCTTCTGGAATCCTTTCCTTAAGGGCACGTTGTATGTTCTTTCAAGCTTTGCCATCTTTATCACTATGGATTGATCCTGCTCCTTCTCCAACTTCTTTTAATATGAGTGTGCCTTCCGGGGTGTATTCTTCTTGTTTTCCCGTATATCTTTGGAACTGTCCAGAAAGGAGCCCATTTGCTCTGCTTCAGGCTCTTTGCAAGCCTTTTCTTCTTTGCCGGCTGCTTATATCTGGTCATTTTCTTTTACCTTCTCTTCCTTTTTCTCTTCAGCCGTCTTTATTTCTTTTTTTTCAGCCTTTTTCTTCTCTGCTTTTGGCGTTTCTTCTTTTTTTTCTTCAGCTTTCTTTGTCTCTTTTTTCTCTTCCCGTGCAGGAAGGGTTGGCTCTTTTGGAACCTCAGTTTCTTTAACTATTTTCTCTGCTTTCGGCCTGGCTACGTAAGGCTTTTTTATCTTGACTGCAATCTTGTCAACAAAAGATATTCCTTTAGGTGTTATGGCCCTGCCCTTGTATGCCTTGACTTCAACCTGCTTGACAAAGCCGACAATCTCTAATTTCTGAAGAATTTTTCTTAAAATGTTTCCTGATGCCTTGAATGTCCTGTCCGGAGCAGTTCCCCTGTTTTTCCTGCTGCTGTATTTTGTCCTTAACTTTGAAACACCTATTGGGCCGTACTTGTAGACTGCCCTCAGCACTGCAGCAGATCTTATGAACCACCAGTTTGATTCAACCGGAGGCCTTTCTTTTGAGACTCCTGTCTTTACATATGCTGCCCATTCTGGCGGGCTCATCTCAGGCATCTTTTCAAGCTCAGCTGCCAGGGCCTCTATCAATTCCCTTGGCGGAACATCATATATGCTAACCATTTTTCTTTTCTCCTATGTGGCTTTTCAGCCAGTTGTCGGGGAACACTTGTTCGCCGTAGACTCTTTAAACTATGCCAATGGAAAAAGAAGGGGTTTATAAATGTATTGGATTGCAAGTAAGCATAGTTTTAAATATAAAATAATTTTGAAAAGAAACTATGAGTGAAGAAGGATTAACAATCGACAAACTATATGAAATATATTCACCTGAAATTGCAGAAGGGGTTGAGATGTTGGTGGATTCCGGATATTTCTACCTTGGAGAAAGTTTACCGCTCCTAACAAGAACGGGTCTTATACGCTTAATGGATGCAGCTGTTCAATTAGGAAAAACATCCATGTCTTCAAAAGATAGTCGTGCTGGATTATACAAACAGGCCCTTGAAATGGGAAATTTCTATGAGATACTGGAAGTTAGCGATTCAAATATGGAACTGATGGTGAACGCATTGGAACACGTTATTGATAATTATCCAGAAGGAGGATATGAAATACCATCACAATAATAGTTCTACATCTCATCAGGCGCTTCTATGCCCAATAACCCAAGGCTGCTCCTGATGACTTCCCTGACGCAATACACCAGCAGCACTCTGGCTTTCTCAAGCTCCTTGTCATCCTGCAGTATCTGGTGCCTGTGGTAATATTCATTGAAAGCCTGGCTTAAATCCAGAACATGCCTTGTAACCATGCTCGGCTTATACTGCTCACCAGCCATCTTAACAATCTCAGGATAGCTCTTCAATAATTTAAGAAGGGCCTTGTCCTCATCTGTATTCAGAAGGGAATAATCAATCTTATCAGAAGGCTTTTTTTCGTATTTACCTAATATACTGGAACAGCGCGCATGAGTGTACTGCACATATGGTCCGGTCTCGCCGTCAAAAGACAGTGATTCTTTCGGATTGAAAACAAAGTCTTTCATTGCATCATATTTCAGTATAAAGAATTTTATTGCAGACATGCTTATTGCCTCTGCCCTCCTCTCAAGCTCTTTCCCGGATAATTTATGCCTCTTCTCTACTTCTTTTCTTGATTTCACGTTCATGTCATCAGCTAAATTATCAGCATCAACAACATTTCCCTCCCTTGACTTCATCTTCCCTTCTGGAAGATAGACCATGCCGTAGGCAAGGTGATAGCAGTTCTCTGCAAACGGATAGTCCAGCAGCCTGAATATCTCAAACAATGACTTGAAGTGGTGTATCTGCTCAGATGCAACCACATATATCATATTGTCCATTTTATAGTCTTCATACCTAAGCTTTGCAAGCGCGATGTCCTGCGTAATATATATAGAGGTGCCGTCTGCACGCAATACAATTTTCTTGCCGATGCTGTCATTCTCGAGCACAACATTTCCTTTCTCATCTTTTTTGAAAATGCCCTTTTCCAGGGCATCCAGCACAATATCCCTTCCTTTTGTATAGTGGTCGCTCTCATAGTATGCCTTGTCTATCTTTACGCCGAACCTTTTGTAAGTCTCAGCCATCCCCTCTATTGCCCACTTGTTCATCTTTTTCCATAATTTGCGGACTTCCTTATCGCCTTCCTCCCACTTCCTAAGCATATCCTGTATCTCCTGCTCGAATTCAGGGTGGCTTTTTGCCTCTAAATCATACTTCACATAGAAATCCCCAACAAAATGGTCCGGCTTCTTGTCAGGCTCTTTGTTTTTCCCGAATCTGTCATAGGCGAGCATGGACTTGCAGATATGGATTCCCCTGTCATTCACAATGTCAACCCTTATTGTATTATACCCGAGAAACCGGTATATGTTCACCAGGAAGTTGCCCAATACCATGTTCCTCACATGGCCAAGATGCAGCGGCTTGTTTGTGTTTGGGCCGGGGGATTCAATCATTATTTTTTCTTTTCTCTTTTTTCCGGCGCCATATCCCTCTTTCTCTTTATATATTTCAGCAAGCACATCCTCAGCCAGCAGGTCCTTTTTCACGAAGAAGTTTACATAAGGCCCTATTATTTTCACGCTGCCAATATACTTATCAGGGCTTATTTTCCCGCCAATCTCTTTTGCAATCTCGGCAGGAGATTTTCTCAGCTCTTTTGCAAGGGTGAAGCACGGCAGGGCATAATCCCCCATATTCTCATCAGGCGGAATCTCAAGGACAGATTCATCAAGCTTCAGCCCGGAGGTTTTATTGACAATTCCAATAATGTGACTTCTAAAATCTGCCATTTATCTTTAAGTAATCCAGACAGTTAAAAAAGTTTTTGGTATCAAAAGTTAATTTTAAATATAGATTAAATTTAGAGAAAGATATGGATATAAGCTTATTGGATAGACTTCTTTATCGCATTGACCCATATATTACACTTGAGAGAAGGTTTGTGGTTGAGGATCAGGTAAGAGAGACAGAAGCAGTGCTCAACAGAAGCTTCAGGCACGATTTTTATTACCTCGATAATCTCAAAGATGATGTTATCACATATAATTTCCTGCCTATAAAAAACGATGCTGATATTCTTCTTGGGTTAAGAGAGGGAGACAGGGTAAAAGTCTTCTACAGCATAAAGGGCATTGCGGATTTTAATTACATCCCCCCTGATTTTAAAGAAAAGCACCAGTTAGAGGGCAGGATTTACGGCAGTGGGCTGGTAAGGCGGCTCGAGAAAATCCCGGAAAACGCTTCTATCCGCTGAAAACAGCAATCTTTATAAAGGGTGGAAATTTCCAAACGCACATGTCCGGGGATTTTTCTGCTAGCGTCACGAATTTAGTCTAGCTGACGCCAATAAAACGCTAGAAAAATCTCTGCAAAACGACACTAATAAGACACGCCCAAGTAGTGTAGTCTGGCCTATCATAAAGCCCTGTCGAGCTTTGCGCGGAAAGGCTTTGACCCGGGTTCAAATATGTCCATAGTCAAAAGCTAAGCATTGAGTGTCCCGGCTTGGGCGTCTTATTATATTAAGACGGGCCGGTAGCTCAGCTTGGTAGAGCACCTGACTTTTACCTTTAAGGGAGAAATCAGGTGGTCGCGAGTTCGAATCTCGTCCGGCCCATAAAAACAGGTGGTCAACATAGCAGAAAAAAAGGCAACAAAAAAAGAAAAATCAGAGCCAAAAGCCAAAAAAGAGGCTCTTGATGTATCAAAACATTTCTTAGTCCCAAAGCACTCAAAGGTTTCAGAAGCAGAAAAGAACAGGGTTATCGAGCAGTATAAGGTAACTCTCGAAGAATTCCCGAGAATACAGATTTCTGACCCTGCAATAGCAGGTCTTGATGTAACAACAAATGACCTCATCAAAGTTGAGAGGCCAAGCGCAACAGCAAAGATTACTGTCTTTTACAGGAGGGTTGTAAAGTAAAATGAATAAAAGGAGCATCCTGATAAAAAAATATTTCGATGAAGTCTCACTTATCAGCTCAGACATAGAATCATTCAACAATTTTATTGAATTTGAGCTGCAGAAGATTGTCGATGAGAACGGCACAATTCTTCCCACAATCATCCCACACACAATCGACGAATTTAAGATCAAGTTCGGTAAGATCGCAATAGGAAAGCCTGAGATAACAGAAGCAGACGGCTCAAAAAGGCCGGTATATCCTCTTGAGGCAAGATTAAGGAAGATCTCATACGCCGCCCCATTATATATTGAGGTAAGCGCGCATGTTGACGGCATCCAGAGAGAATCCTTTACAGCGCAGGTCGGAAGCTTCCCTATAATGCTGAAGTCAAAGTTCTGCCACCTTCACGGGCTTAACGAGAAAGAGCTTATTGAAAAGGGTGAAGACCCTAATGATCCAGGCGGGTATTTCATTATCAACGGAACAGAAAAAGTCCTTATCAACGTAGAAGACCTTGCTCCGAACAAGATGCTTGTAGAAGAGAACAAGATAGGCCCAAGCAGGTTCACAGGCAAACTTTTCAGCGAGCACGGGGCATACAAGATTCCTCACACTCTCGAGAAATTAAAGGATGATATTTTCTACCTTACATTCACAAGGGTGAAAAGAGTCCCATTAATTGTAATACTGAAAGCCCTCGGTCTTGTGAAAGACGAGGAAATCATGAATTTAATAGGCACAGAATTCAAGGATGAGGTCTACATAAACCTTTTCGAGTTCATGAGCATAAAGAATGAAGATGATGCCCTTGACTACATAGCAAAGAAGATAGGGATAACCCAGGCTAAAGAAATCAGGGTTGAAAGGATGAAAGAAATCCTTGACAAATATCTGCTCCCTCATCTTGGAACATCAGCAGAAGAAAGGATATTCAAATCATATAACCTGTGCAAGCTGCTGAAAAGGTATCTCGCTGTCTCAAACGGCAAGCTTGGAGTGGATGATAAGGACCATTACATGAACAAAAGGCTGAAGATGTCAGGAGTGCTCCTGGCAGACCTTTTCAGGGTCAACTTAAAAGTCCTTATAGGAGACCTGCTATACAATTTCCAGAGGATTGTCAAGAGGGGAAAGTTCCCTTCAATAAAAGTCATTATCAGGGATAAGCTGCTGACACAGAGGATATACAGCTCAATGGCTACAGGAAACTGGGTCGGCGGAAGAAAGGGTATTGCACAGAGAATGCAGAGGCTGAACTTTTTAGAGACTCTTTCACACCTTCAGAGGGTTGTTTCGCCACTCTCAGCAAGCCAGGAGAATTTCGAGGCAAGGGCGCTCCACAGCACGCATCTTGGAAGGCTCTGCCCTATAGAGACTCCGGAAGGAACCAACATCGGGCTCAGGAAAAACCTGGCGCTGCTTACTGAAATATCACAGGATTACAATGAAGAAGAGCTGATAGGCCTGCTGAAATCATCAGGCGTCAAGCTGTCAAGGTGAACAAGATGAGCGAAGTATTTTTAAACGGGAAATTTATAGGGGTTGTCTCTGACGCGAAAAAGCTTACGGATTCATTCCTTGAAGAGAGGAGAAAAGGCAAAATCCACTACTCAATAAACGTATTGTATGAAGGGGCCCTTGACCAGGTAAACATTGAGTCTTCAAGGGGAAGGGCAATAAGGCCTCTTGTAGTTGTAAAGGACGGGAAGCCTATGCTTACAGACAAGCATATTGAGCAGATAGAAAAAGGCGAGCTCATATTCTCAGATCTTGTCAAGCAGGGAGTTATAGAATACCTTGATGCAATGGAAGAAGAAAGTGCTCTGGTAGCCTTCTTTGAAGGAGAGCTTACGCCTGAGCATACCCATATGGAAATCCTTCCCCTGGCAATAGTGGGGCTGTGCACAAGCCTTGTTCCATTCGGGAATTTCAACCAGAGCACAAGGCTGAATGCAGGAAGCAAGAACCAGAAACAGGCTCTTGGATTATATGCTGCAAATTACCTTGTAAGGATGGACATGGATGTCAACATTCTTCATACGCCTCAGCTTCCTATAGTCAAAACAATAATGCACGATTCAAGCGAATATGAAAAGCACCCTTCGGGCCAGAACGTTGTCCTTGCAATCTTAAGCTTTGACGGATATAACATGGAAGACGCCATCCTTCTTAATAAGGCATCTATTGAAAGGGGCCTTGCCAGATCAACATATTACAGGCCTGTGATAAGTGAGGAGCTTAGGTATTCAGGCGGCCTTATAGATGAAATCTCAATCCCGGACAAGGATGTGAAAGGATACAAGGCAGAGCATGATTACAGGATGCTTGAGGCAGACGGCATAATACACCCCGAGGCTGTTGTGGCTGAAGGCGATGTTGTTATAGGGAAGACAAGCCCTCCACGATTCCTGAGCAGCCTTGACGAATACAATCTTACAACAAGCTCAAGAAGGGAAAGCTCCATGACACTGAAGCATGGAGAAAAAGGGGTTGTTGATTTTATACTGCTGACAGAAAACGTTGAGGGAAACAAGCTGGTGCAGGTAAGAGTAAGGGACCAGAGAATTCCGGAGATAGGGGATAAATTTACTTCAAGGCACGGACAGAAGGGAGTTGTCGGGCTCATTGTTGATACTCCTGATATGCCGTATTCAGCATCAGGCATAGTCCCGGACATTATATTCAATCCGCATGGTATTCCGTCAAGAATGACCATGTCACACCTGATAGAGCTTCTGGGCGGAAAAGCAGGGGCACTTTCCGGAAGATACATTGATGGAACATCATTTGAAAGCGAAAACCACGAAGATCTCAGAAAAGAGCTTGCTTCCCTCGGATTCAGGGAAGATGGTACAGAAACATTCTATAATGGAAGAACAGGAGAGATGTTCAAGGCACAGATATATGTCGGAAACATGTACTACCTTAAGCTTAAGCACATGGTCGCAAACAAGGTCCATGCAAGGGCAAGAGGGCCTATACAGCTTCTTACAAGGCAGCCTACAGAAGGGAGGGCAAAGGAAGGAGGCCTGAGGCTGGGAGAAATGGAGAAAGATACATTTGTCTCACATGGGGCAACAATGGTCCTTAAGGAGAGATTTGACTCTGATAAGGTCGCAGTCCCTGTCTGCGTAAAGTCAGGGCTTATAGGCTATTATGACAAAAGAAGAGACAGGCTCGTGTCGCCTATTTTTGGGGAGGGGGCGGACATGGAATATGTCGAGATGAGTTATGCATTCAAATTACTGCTGGATGAGCTCAAGTCGCTCGGAATATATCCGAAGCTGATATTGAAGGAGAAGTACTGAGGGATCACAATGGAAATACACGTTTCAAGCAAGGTAAAAGCAATCAAATTCGGTGCACTTTCACCGAAGATGGTTAAACAGATGTCTGTTGCAAAAATCGTAACACCAGAGCTGTATGACAAAGAGGGCTATCCGGTTGACGGAGGCCTTATGGATATAAGGCTTGGTGTGATTGACCCGGGACTTGTCTGCAAGACCGACGGCCTTAAGCTGAAGGAAAGCCTTGGGCACTTTGGCTACATTGAGCTGGCAAGGCCTGTAATACATATCAAGTTCGCCAAGCTTATACTTGACCTCATGAGATGCACCTGCAAAGAATGCGGAAGAGTGCTTATCCCTGAAGAAGAGATGAAAAAATCAGTTACAAAGCTTGAGAAAACAAAGAAAATAAGGACGCAAAGGGCAAAGAGGCTGCTTGTTAAAGAGACTATAGTAAGGCTGAGGACAATTCTTAAGTGCCCTCACTGCAAGGCAAAGCTGAGCAAGATAAAGCTTGAGAAACCAACAACATACTATGAAGATGAAAAGAGACTGAGCCCTATTGAGATAAGGACAAGGCTTGAGAAAATCCCTGATGAGGACCTTGAGCTTTTCGGACTTAACCCCAATGTAATGAGGCCTGAATGGTCAGTCCTTACGCTGCTTCCGATCCCGCCTGTAACAATGAGGCCTTCAATCACCCTGGAATCCGGGGAAAGAAGCGAGGATGACCTGACACACAAACTGGGCGATGTAGTAAGGATTAACCAGAGGCTATTCGAGAATATCAACGCAGGAGCTCCCGAGATTATAATTGAGGATCTTTGGGACCTGCTTCAGTATCATATAACAACCTTCTTTGACAACAACGTAGCACAGCTTCCGCCTGCAAGGCACAGGTCAGGACAGCCGCTTAAGACACTTACAGAGAGAATAAAGAGCAAGGAAGGAAGAATCAGGCACAATCTGGCAGGAAAGAGGACAAACTTTTCAAGCAGGACAGTCATCAGCCCAGATTCAATGATTGACCTTGATGAAGTCGGCGTGCCAAAAGTAGTTGCAATGAAACTTACAATCCCTGAAAAAGTGACAGAATGGAACAAGGAATACCTGAAAGAATATGTAAAAAGAGGCCCATCTGTCTATCCAGGGGCCAATTATGTTGTAAGGCCTGACGGAAAAAAGAAAAAAATAACAGAAGAAACAAAAGAGCAGCTTCTTGAAGAGCTTGAGATAGGGTTTGAGGTTGAAAGGCACCTTATAGACGGCGATATCGCAATATTCAACAGGCAGCCTTCACTTCACAGAATGAGCATGATGTCCCATAGGGTCAAGGTAATCCCTGGCCTTACATTCAGGCTTAACCCGGCTGTCTGCGCTCCGTACAACGCAGATTTTGACGGTGACGAAATGAACCTTCATATCCCTCAGACAGAGGAGGCAAGGGCAGAGGCAGAGATGCTGATGGAGGTAAGGACGCAGCTTATCTCACCAAGATACGGGCTTGGAATTATAGCATGCAACCACGATTCAATCGGCGGCAACTACATGCTTACAAAATATCTTAACCTGTCAAGAGAACAGGCAATACAGCTTCTTGCCTTAGTAGGGGTAGAAGAGTTTTCATCCCTTCCAAAGAAAGAGACAGTATCAGGAAAAGATGTTTTCAGCGTGCTTATTCCAAAAGACTTTAACTTTATAGGTAAAGCAAGAGACGGCACAAAAGTTGTAATAGAAAACGGAAAACTGAGAGAAGGGTTCATGGATTCAGCTAATTTGGGAAGCGGAAAAGGTCTTCTTATAAGAAATCTGCAGAAAAAGTATGGCAGCGAAGAGGCTCTTAAGATACTTGGCTCAATATTCAGGCTGGGAGTTAAGACTCTGCTTATGCACGGATTTACAGCAGCATTTTCTGATACTGACTTGTCAGAGCAGAGCCAGGCTGAGATAGAGAACATATTAAAGACAGCTGAGCTGAAAGTCGACGAATTGATTGATACTTACAAAGAAAACAGGCTTGATGCATTCCCGGGAAGAAGCATTGAAGAGACACTCGAGATAAAGATACTTGAGATACTTAACAAGGCAAGGAACGACGCAGGAGCTGTTGTTGCAAAATCAATTGACGAGATGAAGAACACTCTTATCATGTCAAAGTCAGGAGCAAGGGGAAACATCATCAACCTTGCGCAGATGGCAACTGTGGTAGGCCAGCAGGCATTGCGTGGGAAGAGAATTGAAAAAGGATACAACGGCAGGACATTGTCAGCTTTTAAGAAAGGCGACCTGAGAGCAGGCCCTAAAGGATTCATAAAGAACGGGTTCAGACAGGGGCTTAAGCCTCATGAGTTCTTCTTCATGGCGATGACAGGAAGGGATTCACTGATGGACACTGCACTGAGAACACCTAAGTCTGGATATCTTTACAGGAGGCTTGCAAACGCAATGCAGGACCTGAAGGTAGAATATGACTACACAGTAAGGAACTCATCAAAGAAAATAGTCCAGTTCAGCTACGGGGAAGACAGTATGGATGTCTCCAAATCAGAAGGCGGAAAGATAAACGTTAACAGGATAGTAGATCAGGTATTGGAAGGTGGAAGCAAATGAAAGAGCTCTTTGACGATTATAAAGACAAGCTGCCAACAGTAGTGCTGGAAGAGATAGAGGCACTTGCAGAATCAAGAAACCTCAACAAGACACAGGTTAAGAAAGTCATTGAGCTGGCATATGAAGAGTACAGGAATTCAATGATAGAGCCTGGAGAATCTGTCGGCCTCATAAGCGCCCAGTCAGTAGGGGAGCCGGGAACACAGATGACACTGAACACATTCCACTTTGCAGGAGTAGCTGAGTTCAACGTTACAGTCGGCCTTCCGAGAATAATTGAGATACTTGACGGCAGGAAGAACATCTCAACTCCGATGATGGAAATCTACCTAGTTGAGCCATATTCAAAGGGAAAGGACATAAAGACAATAGCAGAGTCAATCAAGCAGACTCAGTTCAAGGATATTGTGAAGGAGATAAATCTGGATATTACAGAGGCAACTCTTGAAATCAAAATAGACTTTGAAAAAATGAAAAGGCTTGGTCTGAATGAAGCTAAACTGGGAAAAGTTCTTGAAAAATCCCTGAAAGGGTTTACACTGAAGCTGAAAGATGATACACTTACCCTGAAATCAAAAGGCAAGCAGGATAATATAGCAGAACTATACAAATTAAAGGAGAAAATCAAGAGCGTCTATGTCTCAGGCATAAAGGGCATACTTCAGGTATTGCCTGTCAAGAGGGAAGACGAATTCGTGATTGTTACAGCAGGAAGCAACCTGAAGGATGTCATGAAACTTGAGTATGTGGATAAGACAAGAACAACAACAAACGACATCTTCGAAATACAGGCGCTTTTCGGCATTGAAGCAGCAAGGCAGGCTGTAATCAATGAAGTCTACAATGTTATAGAAAATCAGGGCCTGAATGTAGATATAAGGCACATCATGCTTATAGCTGACGTGATGTCATTCTCAGGAAAGGTAAGGGGGATAACAAGGTATGGAGTTGTCTCTGACAAATCCTCAGTGCTTGCAAGGGCGTCATTCGAGACACCTATAAAGCATATGGTTGAGGCAGCCCTGACAGGGGAGGTTGACCCCCTGACAAGCGTTGTTGAGAACGTCATGATAAACCAGGCAATCCCCGTAGGAACAGGGTTGCCTGAGCTAATATCAAAAGTGAAGTAAGATGAAATACAAAACAAAAAGCGCAATAATTGGAAGGGCAGGAAAAAGGGATGAAGACGGAAACGGCCCTGTTTTCATTCACCTCTTCAACCAGAACGATCCGCACAAGACCGCTGCAGTCCCTGAAAAGTTTGTTGACGACCACACAAAAATACATAAGATTATCTTCAGGGGACTTGACCTGAGCTTTTTGCTTGCAGGCTCTGATATCCTGATAAATAACCTTGAATATCTTGAGGTCATGGAAGACCCTAAGAGCAGGGGAAATCTTATAATTACAGGAAAGCAGAAGAAATAACTGTATAGCTTGCTGGTTCTGGGAATAGAAATAATGGATGGGAAAGACGTTAAAGAAGAGAATCCATTTAAGTCTGCTGAATCAAATACAGATGATATTGTATCTGGGTTAGATTTTAAAAATTGATTATATACTCTCTCAAATTTTTATGATTATAGCTCCCGCTATCTCAAATTGACTATGAAATTAAAATAAAGAAAAAAAAAAGATGAAACCGTGCATAGAGTAAGTAATGAGCTTTTAGTGACCGCATGCTGAACGCCTCGTGACCTTGGCGTGTACACACCGGTTCTATTAAACCTGTCTTTTACAGGAGCTCTATGATATCTCTTTTCGAGGCGGGCTTCAAGCTTAGATGCTTTCAGCTCTTATCCCTTAGCGCGTAGCTGCCCGGCCTGCCTTATCAGACAACCGGTTGACCAGAGGCGCCGAACCTTTGTTCCTCTCGTACTAAAAGATCCTTCCTCTCAGATATCAAACAATTCCAGTAGATATTAAACAAACTGTCTCACAACGTTCTGAACCCAGCTCACGATCCCTTTTAATGGGTGAACACCCCCACCCTTGGCTGCTTCTGCACAGCCAGGATAGGAAGAGCCGACATCGATGTAGCAAGCCCCGCCGTCGATATGAGCTCTTAGGCGGGACAACTCTGTTATCCCCGGAGTAACTTTTTTGTCATTCCTGACCCCCATCAAGGAGGTTCAAGAGTTCGCTAGACCACACTTTCGTGGTTGGATTTCGTAGATTGGGAAATCCAATCAGGCTGGCTTTTGCACTTGCACTCTACACCGGATTTCTGACCCAGTTGAGCCAACCATAGGGCCCTGTTGATATCTTTTCAACAGGGTGCCACCCCAGCCAAACTGTCCACCAATTGCTGTCCTCTTTCAAGTAAGCAGCGTAAGTTCTGGAGGATGGTATTTCAACGGCGTCTACACGCAATCTAGCGATCACGCTTTAGCAACTCCCATCTATTCTACACACCAAAACTCACGTCACAACAACAGGCTACAGTAAAGTTTCGCGGGGTCTTCACTTCCCACTGGAATACTCTGGCCTTTGCACCAGACAGAGTGTTCGGAGGATGCTAATTGGGGACAGCGGAGATCTCGTTGCACCACTCATGCGGGCCGTCAATTAAACGGCAAGGCATTTCGCTACCTTAAGAGAGTTATAGTTACTCCCGCCGTTTGCCAGATCTTAGCTCCCTTGAAAGAGAGTTTGAATTACTGGTACTGGGCAGGTGTCACGTTCTATTCACATCTTTTCAGACTTGCAGAACGTTAAGTTTTTGTTAAACAGTCGGACCTCCCTTGTCATTGCACCCTGCAATCGCCTTCAAAAGAAGACCACCGCAGGGACCCCTTAAACCGAAGCTACGGGGCTAGGTTGCCGAATTCCCTCAATTACCTTAATCCTTCACACCTTAGGCTTCTCACCTAGGGGCACCTGTGCTGGTTCTTGGTACGGATATCTAAAGTTTTTCTTTTTTCCCTTTTCACGGTCTCCAGGCATGAACCAAATACCCCATACGGGATACCATTCTAACCTTAATCAGGTTCTCATCATTACGATACTCCTCTGATTTTCTGTTATTAGCAGATAAGATGATATCTGTTGATCTAGCCGGAAGAGTCGGGAATAAAGCTTGCGTTGCCGCACATAAATAGACAATACAGGATTATTAACCTGTTTCCCTTTCCCATTACTCCTATTAGGAGATTGGTTAGGACCGATTACCCCTTGACTGATTTGCATTGTCAAGGAACCCTTGCCCTTTCGGTGGCACTGATTCTCACAGTGCTCAGTTCCTACTACCGCCAGGATTCTCTATTCAAGTCAGTCCACAAATCCTTCAGGAAATGCTTCTGCCTGACCAGAATGCCTGCCTACCACTGCCTTTTCAGGCGTCCACAGTATCGGTGACCGATTTAGCCCCGTCCATTTTCAAGGCCATCAACCTTGACAAGTAAGCTGTTACGCACTTATTATAGGGTGGCTGCTTCTAAGCCAACCTCCTTGCTGTCTTAGGCTGAAGACACCCTTCACCCTTTAGCACTTAATCGGCACTTAAGGACCTTAACTGTAGTTTGGGTTGTTCCCCTCTCGGTAATCAAGTTTACCCCAAGATTACCCGTTTCCTGACGTCTACGATGCAATAAAATTCGGAGTTGGACAAAGAACCGAGTCCTTTCGGGCCCTAAATTCTAAATCCGTTTCTCTACCTTCATTGCAATCTCGGTCAAGGCTTGACTACGGCCAATTTTGGCAGGAACCTGCTATCACCGGGTTCGATTGGCTTTTCACCCCTAGCCCAAGATCAGAGGAACGCTTGTTCACAGAACCCCTTCAGGCCTCCACCCCTTTTTACGGGGGCTTCACCTTGTCCTGGGTTAGATCACCCGGTTTCAGATCGTGCCCATATGACTTAAAGGCATTATTTATACCTTTCGCCTTGCAGGCTGCGCGATTTTGCTTTCGCTGCGGGTCCTTCCTTTTAAGAATTGCCCTTGCCATATTGACACACTCCCTGGCTCGTTATTCGAAACGAACGATACAACTCCGTAGAGCCGTATCTCACTATCACTGTTAGGTTTCAGGTACTTTTAACCCCCTGTTATGGGTACTTTTCAACTTTCCCTCGCGGTACTCGTACGCTATCGGACTCATATTGTATTTAAGGTTGGGAGTTGATGCCTCCCGGATTCTCAGCTAATTTCCAATAGCTGATACTCTGGATACTGCTAAAATCCCCTTTCATTTCCCCTACGGGACTATCACCCTCTGCGGTCCAACTTTCCAGAAGTATTTGGGTCACAAAAAAGGATAAAAAGCAGTCCGAACACGTCATCTACTTTACATTACTGCAAAGTATCAGTTTGCCTTGTGCTGCTTTCACTCGCCGTTACTTACAGCATCTCGTTTGATTTCTTTTCCTGCAGGTACTAAGACGCTTCAATTCCCTGCGTCTCGCTATCCTTACGGATCTATAGTGAAGTCACATTCAGGAACCCCAGGATCAGAGGCTGCATGCGCCTACCCTGGGCATTTCGTAGCTTGCCACGCCCTTCATCACCACTATGAGCCTAGTCATCCACCTAACAGCTCGAACACTCTATGCACGGTTTCATCAATAATCATGAAGTCGATGATTATCTAATCCTTTAGATCAGCATGTTGAAACACTGCTCATCCATTTCACTAATGATAAAGTGAACTTGAATTTTAGTGAGGGATTCCCTCACACTCCCTTATAGGAGTGCGTGAGAACCATTGGTTCTCACCAAGTTATTATGTATGATTTGTTTATTACAATAAATGGACTCGTCGGGACTTTCATTGTAACCCAGCTGGACTGGGCTAATTTTGAACCCGAGGCCTCCGCCTCTCTTTCTCCAGAGAGATGCAAGGGCGGCGCTCTAGCCAACTGAGCTACGAGCCCATTGATTTTGATTTGTGACGGCCATGATATCTCTTCATGACCTTTGTGATTATGAAAAGGCATCTGTTTTCAGTTTTCAGCATTCTCTTTTTCCTATTCTTGGGCAGGGCCCTTTTCAGGAAATGTATGAAATAAAAAAAAGGAGGTGATCCAGCCGCAGGTTCCCCTACGGCTACCTTGTGACGACTTAGCCCACCTCACTGATCCCAGATTCATTCTAATTAAAGTTAGATTTCATCTAGAACCTGCTCAGTTGGCTTGACGGGCGGTGTGTACAAGGAGCAGGGACATATTCACCGGACGATGCTAACGTCTGGTTACTAGGGATTCCGGCGTCATGTGGCTGAGTTACAAACCACAATCTGGACTGAGATATGGTTTAGAGGTTTAGCTTCTCCTTTCGGAGTTGCATCCCATTGTCCATACCATTGTTGCGCGCGTGTAGCCCAGAAGATTCGGGGCATACAGACCTACCGTTGCCTGCACCTTCCTCCTTGTTTCCAAGGCAGTTCCTACAATGTGCTCAATCCATCTAAAGATGTCGTTAGCAATTGTAGGTACAGGTCTCGCTCGTTGCCTGACTTAACAGGACACTTCACAGCACGAGCTGACGGCGGCCATGCACCACCTCTCGGCTTGTTAAGTAAGACCTTCAATCTGACTTTCATCCTGCCGTCGCCTCTGGTGAGATTCTCCGCGTTGAGTTGGATTAAACCGCACGCCGCACCCCTTGTTGTGCTCCCCCGCCAATTCCTTTAAGTTTCAGTCTTGCGACCGTACTACCCAGGCGGTGTGCTTATCGCCTTCGCTTCGACACTGCACATTCACGTAGAATATGCAACACCTAGCACACAGCGTTTACAGCTGGGACTACTCGGGTATCTAATCCGGATCGCTCCCCCAGCTTTCATCCCTCACCGTCAGACCCGTTCTAGTTAGACGCCTTCGCCACAGGTAGTCTACGAGGGATTATAGCATTTTACCGCTACCCCACGCATACTTCTAACTCCTCCCGGTCTCAAGATTAACAGTGTCCTCTGCACGCTGTTCCGTTAAGCGGAACAATTTCACAAAGGATTTACTAATCCGGCTACGGATGCTTTAGGCCCAATAAAAGCGGTCCCCACTTGTGGCGCTGGTGTTACCGCGGCTGCTGGCACCAGTCTTGCCCACCACTTATTCTCCGAGTTATTTACACTCGGCAAAAGCCCATGCATTGCATGGGCACTCAGAGTTCCCTTATCACACTTGCGTGTATTGTAAAGGTTTCGCGCTTGCTATACTCCGTAGAGTCAGGACCCTTATCTCAGTGTCCTCCTCGGGGCTACCTCTTTCAAGGCCCCTACCGATCGTTGGCTTGGTGGGCCATTACCCCACCAACGACCTAATCGGCCGCCGTCTCATCCTTAGACCTTACGTTTGAAGGAAAGAACATTCCAGTATCAATCCCATATCCAGTATTAAACTCAGTTTCCCAAGACTATCCTGGATCTAAGGGCAGATTAACGACGTGTTACGGAACTTTCCGCCGGTGTCTTGCGACCCCTTGACTAGCTTAGCTAAATCGAACTCTGATAGCAGCGACCTCCCGCAGGATCAACGGGTATTGATTGGACAATTGTTTTTTGAAAGCCGCAATTGTCCTTTTAGATCCTTTTTATTGTGCACGGTCGTATGTTTTCGCTTTGTTAATTGTAGTAATTAACGAGAGTTTGCTTATTTTGTAAGCAGATGCCTTTTTCATACAAGATTGATGAATCTTGTACACATATTCTGTGAACAGAAACTAGCTGATAATTTGTGAATTATTTGGAGGTGATTGCTAGCAATCAATGAAATTTTAGGTCGTATATAAACATTATTATTTCTGAGCTCTCTTACGTCTCTCTTTCTTCATCCTCTTGCGCTGCCATTTCCAGCGCATTTGGCGCTTTTTCTTCCATCTCCTAGAGCTTCTTTTCATTTATATACCTCTCTGAGGAAAAACCTGGTGTTTTTAAAGCTTTTGTATTTAGAAAACAGGAAGCTAGAAATAAATCATGGATTTGTCTGCCATCTTTTTTGTTATAATAATGTCTTTAAAAATTGATTCTGAAGTCTTTACTGCAAATTCCCTTGCAGTTTTTTCCTCTATTTCACTGAAATTAGTATATCCCTGCCTCTTTTTTACAAAATTTATTATTTCATCTGATTTTGTCTCTTTCCTGTAGAGCATCTCCATGAAATTCTTTATCGGAGCTCTCATCTCAATGGTCGTTATCTTTTTAACCAGGCTAAGGAGGGATTTGCAGTATCTGTACACCTTTTCTGATTCAAAACCATAAAATGCTGATTCTTTTTCAAGCAGCTTCAAAGTTGCCATATCAGGAACATAAAGCTCATTATCCTCAAGTTTGAAAGGCTCATGACTGCCTGCTTCTCCCGGAACAACCCTTACTTTGTTATTCTGGACAAATTTTGACAGTGAATTCAGCACGCTGGTCATGGCAACGACATTGTTCAGCGTATTCATATCTGAGCCTCTTGATTCGATAGTTGCATGGCTTGTTATTTTTACCGGCTTCCATGATGAATCCAGGAGCGAAAATTCTTTTTTTGCAAAATCCTGCCTTGTAAGGTTATGGATTTTAAGGAGTGAAGACCACTTTCTTGACAATTCCAGTGTGCTCTCGGAAACTGCTTTAAAAGTCGGTTTATAGCTATTTAGCATTCCAAACTCAGGGTATCGGGAATATAAGGAGTTCTCATAACCAAACTCTGAATCCCCCCTGTAGGCTATTACCCTGCCATCTTTCCCTTCAAGCCGGGATTCATAATATGGGCTTGACTGCATAAATGTCGTAATTGCCGGGTCAAGTGCAACATAAAGGTTGTAAAGATTCAGAATCTTCTGCTGCTGGATCTCTTTCAGGTCAATGTAGAAATATTTTGTAATCAGGTTGAAGGATTTTCTCGGGAGCGAATAGTGGTAATGGAAGCCAATGCATTTTCTTGCATTTTCAAATTCTTTTTTTCCGAGTATTCTCTCTTTTGCAAAATATCTCCTGTCTTCAGTTATTCTTGTTGTGTTCTTCCCGGGATAGCTTCCATAATAGTATATCCCAAGCTCGTTGTTTTCCAGTTCATAGACCAATGACTCAAAATCACGAAAAAAATTACCGAATATTTCCCTGGAGGACATATGCGGAAAACTTGCAACTTCAAGCATTGATTGCCCGCATTCTTTTTTTAACTCAATTTCCTTGAGCTGCCTTTTTGAATCTCTTAATATTGCTGCTGCCTTGTTTGCTATTTTCCCTTCGTGGTTCAGGAGGAAGAACTCAAGCTCCATCCCAAACAACTTTGATATGCTGAACTCCATCATTCTTAAAAATAAATATGCCTCGGCCGATATCCTCATTGCTCATTCGGAAACCTGCCAGGCAATAAACTGCCTCGGCCGGGATTCGAACCCGGGTCAAAGCCTTTCTCCAATTGGATTGCGAGAGGGCTTTATGATTGGCCGGACTACACTACCGAGGCTTGTTTGAGTGGGTCCAGGGGGATTCGAACCCCCGACATCTCGCTTTCTTCCAAAGTTAAGAGGCGAGCGCTCTGACCAGGCTGAGCTATGAACCCGTGAAAAGAGCAAAATTTCAGGGGATTTAAAAATGTTTAGGAAATCTGGAATCCCAAACAGTAAAGCTTTTAACGAAATTCAAAATCAGATTAGGCATGGACAGAAAAACAACGAAGAAAAACCTTCTGTATTCGATATTTGACGGCACATTCTATTCGATTATGGTCGGTTTCGGAGAGTCTTTTTTCATGGCTTTTGGTGTTTTTCTCAAGGCAAACATTTTTGAGCAGGGCCTGATAGGCTCATTGCCCCAGTCACTAGGATACTTTTTTGAGATTTTTTCAGACAGGCTTCTTAGGATAATAAAGTCAAGAAAGCTTATGGTTCTCATAGGTGCATTCATCCAGGGAATTATGTATATCCCGGTAATGCTTATATTCCTCTTTGGAGGGAGTAAGATTCCTCTGCTTATCCTCTTTATATCCCTCTATTGGATAGTTGGGATGATAATATCCCCCCCATGGAACAGCTGGATGAGCGATATTGTGCCTGTAAAAGAAAGGGGGAGATATTTCGGGAGAAGGACAAAGATTGCAGGTGTTGCTTCTTTTGTGGCATATATTTTTGGTGGATTGCTGCTCCAGTGGTTTGGAGGGCAGTATCAATATCTGGGATATGCTCTGATATTTGGGATTGCCTTTGTCTCAAGGATGGTTTCCTTTTCTTTCCTGCTAAAACAGGACGAGCCGGAATATAAAATCCCTGCTGAAAGATATAAGTTCAGGCATTTTGTGTCTTCTCTCTTCAAATCAAATTTCGGGACATTTACCCTCTATATGTTTATACTGAACTTTTCAGTCCAGATTGCTGCCCCTTTCTTTATCCCGTATATGCTGAATGATCTCAAAATGGATTATATAACCCTTACAGTTATTACAGCTACATCCATGCTTGTGAAATATATGTCCATGCCTGGCTGGGGAAAAATAATAGACACATACGGAGCAAGAATCGTGCTGAAATTTACAGGGTATCTTATTCCTATAGTACCTATAATGTGGGCTTTCAGCGCAAACTTCTATTATCTTATGTTTGCCCAGGTCCTGTCAGGATTCATATGGTCAGGCTTTGAGCTTGCTTCTGTAAACTTCATGTTCGATACAACACCATATGACAAGAGGGCAGCTATGATAGCATACTATAATGTAGTCTATGGTGTTTCAAATATCAGCGGAGCATTGCTCGGCAGCTGGATTGCCACCCTGCCATTCATATTCTCGGGCTACAAACTGCTTTTTGTAGTCAGCGGGCTGCTTAGATTTGCTGCACCATTAATCTTTGTGCACAAGATAGAGGAAGAAAGAGAAGTGCCGGCACTTGGTTATGACAAACTGTTGTTTAAGATAATGACAATAAGACCAACAAGGGGGTTCTTGATTAACATCATTCCTATCCCGAGAAGGCCCCATAAAAAAAAGTAGATTATTAGCTGGCAAGAACCCGTTCTTTTTCAGCTTTCTTCACTGGATTATTTCCCATTGCATATACAATTGGTTTTTCTCCAAGAGCAAGAACTGATAAATCAACAATATCATGTGTCAGGCCGATTTCTCTTAATCTATGTAGTACTCTTAGCTCGCTGAAAGGAATCTCTATGCCTCTTTCCGGAGCTATCTGGAAATATATTGTATCTCTCCTAATCCTTTCGTCTGCCTGTTCAATTGTCGTATAGATATCAGACATAAGCTCGCCAAGTTTAGTTCTTTCAGAATATGGCCCTTTGCTCCCGAAATGATCAAAGCTGAGAAGCGCATGATAATTATCACCAATTCTTTCTACAAGATTAACCCCTGATTTAGGTTCGTCAACAGCAAAAACAGTATTACCATATGGGTGCTTAGGAACCATCTGAAGGCCAAAGGGACCTATTGTTGTATTAATATAGACTAGATAATCCGAATTGCTCATTTTAATCGAGCTAGATTAAAGTTATATTTAAAGCTATATCTAGATAGCTTTTTAATTGCCACTCACATCCATAAAATTACTGGATATACTTCAAATATGCCAATCGTGCAGGAGTTGCTGTGTTGGGACAGACATAAGGCTGACTGATTCTGATATAGAAAGATGGAAAAGAGAGGAAAGGCTGGATATACTGCTGTCCATTAATCCCCTTATCGGAGGTTCACGGCAGCTTATAAAGAAGAGGCACAATGATGACTGTATTTTCCTGGCAGACGACGGAAGCTGCCAAATACATGAGACCAAGCCATACATATGCCAGCGCTTTCCCACCTCTTTAAAGCACGCGCAGGTTTTTAAATGCAAACTCATAGGAAAAGTGCCGTTAAAATGATAAATATTTAAACTAGTTCATCTTTTAGTATACTGATTTAGTAAAATGACCTCATAGAGGTGGTCAAAATGACAAACTACACTTGCTACAAATGCAAAAAAGAATACGGCAGCGATGAAATAAGGTTAAATGCTGACAGAAAACTGGTATGCGTTTACTGCCTTGGCACAAAAAAACATGCTGAAGTAAAAGAGCCTAAAATTGACAAGATTGAAGAAACAATTGAGTATGTATGCAATAACTGCCATTACTTATTCAAGAGAAAGGCGTCTGTTCTGTTCATGCACTGCCCATACTGCGGCCAGGAAGGAAAGATAATAGCAAAAAAGAATATGGACAGCGACATGATATTAAGTGATAGTATGGATGCAAAATACAGCTACTGAAGCAGCTTTTTTACTTCTTTTATTATCCTTTTTTCAGTTAATCCGTATTTTTCAAGAAGGTCTTTTGCATTCCCTGATTCCCCAAACCTGTCTTCCATCCCTATGATTTTTAATCTTGCTGGATACTCTTGGGAAAGCACTTCTGCAACAGCTCCTCCAAGCCCCCCGTTTACCTGATGCTCTTCTGCTGTTACAATAGCTTTTGTCTGTTTTGCTGCTTTTATTATTGCCTCTCTGTCTATTGGCTTTATAGTATGCATGTTTATTACAGCAGCGGAGATTCCCTCTTTCTCAAGGGATTCAGCAGCAAGAAGTGAATAATAGACCATCAGCCCGCAGGCGATTATTGTTATATCTTTTCCTTTCCTGAGATGGACTGCCTTTCCTATCTCAAAAGGCGTTTCTTCTGTTGTGAATACGGGTGTTTTTTCCCTCCCAAGCCTGACATAAGCCGGGCCTTTCATTTCTGCAACTGCCTCTATTGCCTTTTCTGCCTCAAGGGCATCTGCAGGCACAATGACCTTTATGTTGGGAGTTGCCCTCATCATTGCAATATCTTCCATCATCTGATGCGTGGCTCCATCCGGCCCTACTGTCAGCCCTGCATGCGTAGAGACAAGCTTTACATTTAGGTTGGAATAGCACACAGACTGCCTTATATGGTCGTAGCATCTTCCGGGAAGGAAGGTTGCAAATGAGCTTGGGAAAGGTATTTTTCCTGCCAGTGCAAGGCCTGCTGCCATGCCAATCATGTTCTGCTCGGCAATTCCTGCCTCAATATATCTGTCAGGGAATTTTTCTCTGAATTCGTATGCCCTTGTTGAATCCCCTACGCTAGCTGAAAGCGCAACAATATTCTTATTTTTCTCTCCAAGCCTGATCAGGGCCTTTCCGAATCCATCCCTTGTTGCCAGCTTTTTTTCGTTTTTTAGGTTGTACATTTACTTCTCCTCTATCTCTTTCAGAGCCTGCTCTTTCTGCTTGTCATCGGGAGCAACGCCATGCCATTCGAAATTGTCAAGCACAAATGAAACACCCTGGCCCATGTGTGTATGGAATATTATGAAAGAAGGGCCTTTTTTGTTGTTTTTTGCTTTTTCAAAAGTATCAATTATTTGTTTAAAATCATGTCCGTCTGCTTCATAGACCGTCCAGTTGAATGCCTCTACTTTATCTTTAAGAGGATCAAGCGCCATCATCTCCTCTGTTTTTCCTGCCTGCTGGACCATATTCCTGTCCACAAAAGCTATCAGATTGCCAAGTTTATAATGAGCTCCTGCCATAAGAGCCTCCCAGATTGAGCCTTCTTCCATCTCCCCATCACCAAGTCCGACAAACACATGGCTTTTCTTTTTATCCATCTTATAGCCTATTGCAAGACCTACAGATGCAGGGAATCCCTGACCAAGAGAGCCTGTTGACAACTCTACAAGCGGGATGTCGATATTTGCAGGGTGACCCTGAAGCCTTGAGTTTACCTGCCTTAATGTCATGAGCTCTTTCTCAGGGATAAAGCCAGCTTCGGCAAGAGCAGCATACCAGACAGGATTTATATGGCCGTTGGAAAGAATGAACCTGTCCCTATCTTCCTTATCAGTGTGAATGCTTTTTTCAAATACCCTAAAATAGAGAGCTGCAAAAACATCCGCCATGCCAAGTGATCCGCCAGTATGGCCGCTTCCTGCCTTGTTCAGCATGAGAATTATTTTTTTTCTGATATCTTTAGCATGCTGCTTTAAGTCATCATACCCCATAATTAAACCCCCAATGGCGGAAAGTTTATAAAAGTTTTGATGGATTTTTCTGGTGGCCATAGAGTCCCAGATAAAATTGAAGATTTTCAAATACCTGTCTTTCAGAATTATCCATCCGTGATAATGAGATTATTGTTATTTTATATCCGAGAGTGCCATATCTGGCGCCGTAATCCCTTTCCTTTATTATTGAATAAACTTCTGGTGACATAAACACCTGATAAGAAGCATCATGCCTGTGCACACCAAAACCATTCAGGTAAAGCCCCTGTCTTGATTTAACCTCATCAACACCAAATTCAAGGGGCAGCTGTATCCTGGTATCTGCGTATTTTATTATTGTCCCTTCCAATATATTATTTTCAAGATTGTCTATCTCTCCAGAAGTCAGGAATATATCAATGTCATTATCTGAACCAAGTCCAGCTATCATATTAGAAATAAAGATTAGTCGACAAACTCTATCCCAAGCTCGGTTTCCATGTCTTCTTTCTGCTTTGTGACAAGCTTTTTATCCTTGCCGAAAATCTGGGTGCTTTTCACTCCGGTAATAATGAGTATTGTTCTTATTGTCCCCTGAAGGTCTTCTGAGATTGACGCTCCCCAGATAACTCTTGCATCCTCATCAAGCTTGCTTGACACTGTTTCAACAACTCTTCTTGCTTCTTCAAGTGTCATATCCGGTCCGCCTGAAACATTTATCAATGCGCCTGTTGAGCCAGTTATATCAACATCAAGAAGAGGGTTCTCGATTGCTTTCTCAACTGCTTCTATTGCCCTGTTTTCTGTGTCAGATTCACCTACACCTATAAGGGCGACCCCCCCTGAACTCATGATAGCTTTTATATCAGCAAAATCCAGATTGACAAGCCCCGGCCTTGTAACGAGCTCTGCAAGCCCCTTGACTGCATTTGTAAGAATTTCATCTGCAACTTTGAATGCTGTGTGCAGAGGCAAATCAGGAGCAAGCTCAAGAAGCTTATCGTTTGGAATTACAATTAACGTGTCAACTACTGCCTCAAGCCTTTCAAGCCCAAACAGGGCGTTTTCATATCTTCTGTGGCCTTCCATTGAGAATGGCATTGTTACAATACCTATCACAAGCGCTCCCATCTTTTTCGCGGTTTCCGCAATTATCGGGGCAGATCCTGTTCCTGTTCCGCCTCCAAGCCCGCATGTGATGAAGACCATGTCAGCTCCCTGAAGTGCTGCCTTTATTTCTGATTCATTCTCTTTTGCAGCATCTTCTCCGATTTTGGGTATGCTTCCTGCTCCCAGTCCCTTTGTCAGATCCCTTCCAATCAGGATTTTTTTATCTGCGCTTGTGTATAGAAGGTCCTGCGCATCTGTATTGACTGCAATTGTCTCTGCTCCTGCAACACCCACTTCTGTTATCCTGTTTATAGTATTATTCCCTGCTCCGCCGGTGCCAACGACTTTTATAGCAGCCTTCTGCCTGGAGAGTATCTCCTCCAGCTCCTTATCAATTGCATGCGGCCTTGAAATAGAAACTCCTTTTGGTGAACTATGAAAAGCGTCTTTACCTTCGTTAACTTCAACTTGCAAAATAAACACCTCGCCCAGCTAAAACCTAGTTAAATCAATAGTAAGCTTATATTTAAAGGTATTGAAAGAATTATTCTGGTTTGCTCTCTTTATTCTCGGAAGATTTTTCCTTTTTTTCAGTCTTTGGCTTTGATTCCTTGAAATCTTTCTTAAGCATAACCTCCTTTATATCCGGGATAAGTTCAGTCACTCTTTTCTTTACTGCATCAAGGACTTCCTTTGGGAACTTTTCCTCGCCGATAAGGAGAGTATTTTCTTTTAGCTCAAGTTCAGCATCTTTTATATTAAGCTCGTTCCTGAAAACTGCCCTTGCTTTCTCAAGGGGCGATTCAACTACCCTGGTTAATTTTGCCTCATATCTCAGGGTGCGGCCTGCCAGCGGGTGGTTGAAGTCTACTATAACCCTCCCACCTGAGACTGACCTGACTGTCCCGAAACTGTTGTCAATATTTACTTCAAGGCCCGGGAAAGGCTGTATCTCCTGCTTCCTGAATATCTTCATAGGCATCAGCTTAAGGAGTTTTGCGTTCTTTTTTCCGAATGCTTTCTCAGGCTCCAGTGTAACTTTAACAGTGGCGGGAACTTTGCTTTCCATTATCTTTTCTTCCATTCCCTTAAGAATGTGCTCTTCACCGAGACAAACTACAACCGGCCCGAAGACAGAATTTTCTCTTGCCAGATTATTGTCTTTGGCAGTCTTTTCATCTGTAGTGTCAAAAAGAGTGCCGTCTTCAAGCCATCCTGTATATTCAATCTCCACAAAATCATGCTTTTTTAATGACATTGTTTTTTTAGATTAAAGGCATGTTTAAAAAGCTTTCTGAGAATGAACACAAGTTTAGAAAATTTGAGATTCTGTCTAATTCAAAATAAGAATATTTATATATTGTGTATGCATTACACTAAGAGATGGAAAAATTAAGAGGCCAGATGCAGGTAGCTGTTGACGCAGTTGTATTTACAGTGGAAAATGATGTTCTAAAGATACTTCTTATAGAGAGAAGAAACCAGCCGTTCCAGGGGAGATTTGCCCTTCCCGGTGGATTTGTGAACCCAGATGAGGAATTTGAGCAGGCTGTAAAAAGAGAGCTTTTTGAGGAAACCGGCGTGAAAGACATATTTGTAAAGCAGATAGGTGCATATGGCAAAGTCAGCAGGGATCCCAGAGGAAGGATAATTTCAATAGCCTTTCTTGCACTGATAAGCCATGACCAGAACCTAAAAGCCGCAACAGACGCAGCGAAAGTTAAATGGGCCCCGTTAAATGATCTGCCTCCGCTTGCATTTGACCACAGGCAGATAATAAGCGACTCTCTTGAAGTCCTAAAGTTCGAAATACAAACCACAAATATCGCAAGAGAGATACTTCCTGAAGAATTTACATTAAGCAATCTCCAGTCACTGTATGAGAATATCCTCCAAAGAAAGCTTGACAAGAGGAATTTCAGGAAAAAAATAAGGGAGCTTGAACTGGTAAAAGAAACCGGAAAGCAATTTATGGAGGGAGCACACAGGCCTGCAATGCTATATGAATTTAGGGATAAGGAATATGAAAATTTAAAGGAAAGGATGCATGTTCTGCTAAGCTGATTTGGTTAATGGATGATGGTCGTAATACCTATACATGCTATTAACTTCCGGATGCCTTTGTTTTGAACCATCATACACAATATAGGTCCCTATTAGTTTTGCCCCATTCTTGGACAGAGCCTCTTTTATGCCGGTCCTTGTCCTGCCACTCCAGAGGCTGTCATCAAGGAAGAAATATCCTTCCCCTTCTGCTATATATCCGGCTAAATCCTCTATATCATTTCCTGTCCTGATACCCCCTGTTACAACAAGAAGCCTGTTCTTTGTTTTTCTGGTTGTTAAAACATAATCTGAAAAAACTTCCCCAAATCTTCCTGACACAATAATTCCTGCATTTTCAGGGACTGCTGAATATAGGCAGTTAAAAATATCAAAATTTCTCCCTATCTCTGCATCAAGGTTTTCATAAAATCTCTTCCCTCCCTTATGTTCCTGGAGCATTCCAACAATCAATTCTGTGAGTCTGTTCATTTTTTAGTTTTGCATAGTTTTTTCAAGAGCAAAATAAAACTGATGCGCGAATAGATCAGGACACATTCTGCTCAGTTTTTTTGCAAAAGGAGGATTAATATCTTTAACAATCCACGCCCTTCTGTATTCTTCAGCGACTGGTTGGTATCCTGCCGCAGCGAACATCTTTTTCCATTCCTTTGTTGTGTGCATGGATACATGACCTTTGTGAAACTCTTCAAAATCATAAAAGTTGCCTGAATGCAGGGCTTTATCAACCCTGGCTGCTATGCTCCGCGGGTTTGGGACAGTGATAAGAAGCCTTCCATCATCTTTTAACAGGAACTCTATAGTTCTTAAAGCTTCTTCCGGGTGTTTAAGATGCTCCAGGATTTCGGAAGCAATAACAGTATCATAAACCCCTATATTATCCTCTCTCTTTATTTTTGTGATATCCGCGTGAATGATTCTCTGGAATCCCCCGGGTGTTTCCTCGCATGCATAAATAGAAATATCCAAACCAACTTTATTCGGGACTGCTGCATCAACAGACACAGGATATTTGCCGCAACCTATCTCAAGCAGACTCTCTCCCCTGGCATAATTCGCAATAAATCTTTTTCTTGATGGAGAGGGCTTCCAGTCCTCATAATCATTGTAATGCAAATTTGCCGCAATTATACTATTCATCAGTGGTAGTTTATTGAAATTATATATAAATATATACTAAAATCAAAACATTTATATATAATAAGTGTTTACTATACACTAAGTAAGACAATCAAGCTCAATCCTGAAAACAGGGTTGGGCTTTTTTTGGATGAAAATAAGTGTAAAAAATACAAGAAGTGAAAATATGGATGAAAACCTTGGGATGAAGATAGAAAGGCTCAGCAGGGAACTGGAAAGGGCACAACATGAAAGGTCATTGTGCAACCATGTTTTCGGAGAGCCTAACAGAATTTTAACAGAGTATAAAGTGCCTTACATTGTTGGGTATATACCTTGCGGTTCTGATCCAATCCCTGATTTAAAATACGAAACAAAAACAAGAATCGGATGGGAAAGGATGTGCCTGAATGATTGCGGATACAGAGAATACACCGAAGCACTGGAAGTGACACAGGAAAAGAGATACAAACCTGATTTCACAAAACCGATAGTAAGAACGGGAGGCTAAAATGACAAACAAAACCATGCTTACAGATGAATACCAGCTCACAATGATGGCATCATACCTTGATAATAATATTGATGATAAGGCAACATTTGACATGTTTATCAGAGGGCTTCCTGAAGACTGGGGATACTTTATTGCAAACGGCATAGAAGATGCAATTGATTATGCAACAAGCATCAAATTTAGTAAAGACGATATTGATTTCCTCAGAAGCCAGGGAAAATACAGTGAAGATTTCCTTGATTTCCTCAGGGGTTTTAGGTTTAATGGTGAGATATATTCTGTTAAAGAGGGAGAAATTGTCTTTCCAAACCAGCCGGTATTAAGAGTAACCGGCAGCAGAACAGAAGCCCAGTTTCTTGAAACTGCCATACTTAATATAATTAATTTCCAGACAATGGTTGCATCAAAGGCAAACAGGGTTGTGAATGCTGCCGGAGAATCAACAGTGCTTGATTTTGGCCTGAGAAGAGCCCAGGGTGAGGACGCGGGGATGGAGGGCGCAAGGGCAGCTTATATTGGCGGTGCTTCAGGCACCAGCAATGTAAAAGCAGGAAAAGAATATGGGATTCCAACTGGCGGGACTCAGGCCCACAGCTATGTAATGAGCTTTGATGATGAGGCGGATGCTTTCAGGGCATATGCAAAGACTTTTCCTGACAGGTCTGTCTTCCTTATTGATACATACAATACTCTTGAAGGTGCAGAAAAAGCGGCAATTGTAGCCAAGGAAATGGAAAAGCAGGGGCACAGGCTTGTCGGAGTCAGGCTGGATTCAGGAGACCTTGAAATGCTTTCAAAAGGCGTCAGAGACATATTCAACAGCCAAGGTCTTGGATATGTGAAAATATATGCAAGCAATGACCTGAATGAATACAAGATTGAAGACCTGGTGAGGAATGGGGCAAAAATAGATGCTTTCGGTGTTGGGACAGAGATGATTACAGCAAAGCCGGTCTCCGCAATATCCGGAGTCTACAAGCTTGTTGAAGATACAGCAGGCCCAAAGATGAAATTTTCACCGGGAAAGGAAAGCAACCCAGGAAAGAAACAGATTTATAGGATAAGTGATGAGAAAGGGACCTTCCTGTATGATGTAATGGCTCTTGAATCTGAAAAAATAGAAGGCAGGTCATTGCTTGAAAAAGTTGTTGAGAACGGATACAGAATAAGCCAGAGAAGAGACCTGAAAGAGATAAGGGAATATGCTCTTGATTCAGTAAGCAGGCTTCCTGACAGCCTGAAGCAGGTCAGAGTTGCAGACAAGTATGAGGTAAGAAAATCAGAAGGCCTGACTAGCCTTATAGATGAGCTTGGGGAAAAATATCTCCAAAGCCTTCCTTTTTACAGCGTAGTTCATCCAATTTCAATAAATCAATAAGTGTAAAAAATACAATAATAGGTGAAGCAAATGAAAACAACATTGAACAAAGTTGTTAATGATAAAGGATTCAGGAAATATACCACACATAAAGCAGAAGCCGGGGATATAATCACTTCTCCTGAGTTTGCTTTTGGGGAATACGGTGTTTTCTACGATGATGATAAGCACCTGAGGCTTGACAAGTATAATATCAGTGTAGACGGGCACACAAGAACTCTGGAGGTGCAGTATTCAAACCCTGAGATACCGAGAGGGAAACCTGATGAACTGATAACAATAGATATTGCCGCGTATGACCCTTCTCGGGGAACGGCAAAATTCCTCGTTGAAGAGGCTTATCTTGGCGGCGGTTCAGGCCCTTGCAGCCATGATCCTTATCCTGATGGATGGAATGTAAAGGCAAGAAGGCTTTCAGATGATGCGTCATATGATCCAAAAGGCAAACTAATAGATTTCTACCAGAGCGGTTCTTTCACAAACAAGGTCAGGGAAGTTACTGTAGTCGGGAAGATGGAGAAAATAATCGAGTGGAGAAAAAAATAGCAAGGAGGTAAACAAGATGAAAACAATAGCATGGAATGTAGATACACAATACGACTTTATGCGTGCTGACGGGAAACTATATGTGCAGGATGCAGAAAAGATTGAGGGAAACCTTGAGAAACTGACAAACCTTTTCAGAAAAAAAGGGACAGCAATAGTAAATACAGGGGACTGGCATAATGAGCATACTGCTGAAATTTCAGATACACCTGATTTTGTCAATACCTTTCCGGAGCACTGCATGCAGAATACACATGGAGCGGATTATGTCGGCGCAACCAAGCCAGCAAATGCGCTCTATGTCGACTGGCAGGATGAAAAGGCTGACCTTGATGCAATTGCAGGAGCAAAAGAGATTGTAATATACAAGGACATGTTCGATGTCTTTGCAGGAAACCCGCACACTGACAAAATTGTTGATGCACTGGGCCCGGACAGGGTAATCGTATATGGTGTTGCAACGAATGTCTGCGTCAATTATGCTGTAAGAGGGCATCTGGAAAGAGGGCTTGAAGTCTATGTCGTAGAGGATGCAATAAAAGAGCTCCCAAATATACCTTCACCAGTTGATGGCTGGGTAAAGGCAGGAGCCAGACTGATCAGAACAGAAGATGCAGTTAATTACATCGGAGGTTAAAATGCTCGAACAAAAAATACTGCTGGCACAAATGGATCCTGAAACTGTAAGCGATGAGATAGGCGACTTTGTCATACAACAGGTAAAGGAGGGGGATTATATAGGATGTGTTATAGGGCTATCAGGAGGCATTGATTCCACAACCACAGCTACACTGATAAAAAGAGCGTTTGACAGGCATAATCTCAGAAGAAAACGGAACAAGCTTGAGATTGTGGGGTATATCATGCCTTCAGATATCAATAACCCTGAAGATGCGAGAGACGGCATAAGGGTCGCAGAAAACCTTGGGGTAAGATATGAGGTTCTGGATATAAACGGCGTTGTAGAAGCATACAGGACAACAAATCCCGAAGCATTTGATGTAGAATACCACAAAGGAAACCTTATGTCTAGGATTAGGGGGAACATCCTTTCCACAAAAGCAGCTACAGAAAGGAAACTTGTTGCCGGCACTGGAAACTGGGATGAAGATTTCGGCCTGGGATACTATACTTTATTCGGCGACGGGGCTGTACACATGAGCCCAATCGGCAATCTTCCAAAGAGGCTTGTAAGAGAGATGGCAAAATATCTTGGCATTGATTCCTATTTTGTCAACAGGGAGCCTACTGCAGGGCTTGAGCCCGGCCAGACAGACTTTAAGGATCTGGGCTACAGCTATGACACGGCTGAATTAATTATAAGAGGCCTGGAGCTTGGCATTGACCCACGGGACTTGGCTGATTATTCCCAGGTAAAAAAACAGATTGAACCAGAAATCAGCTATAAGGGAGCCAAATTCACTTCTGCATATGAGATTATAGAAGACATAATGCAGAGACACATTGTTGCAGAGGCTAAGGCAGGTATTGTCAGCCCTCCTGCAGCGCCTGTATCCCTATACTACGGCAAAGAGATCTGGAGGACAATAAAAAAGGTAGAGAGGGAATAAAATGACAAAACCAACACAGCTCTATGTAGCTACAACCCTCATAATAAAGCATGAGGATAAGTACGTGCTTATAGAAAGAAAAAACCCGCCGTACGGCTTTGCCCTTCCCGGAGGCTTTCTCGAGCCAAACCTGACTGGGGTAAAAAATGGAGAAAAAGAAGCCAAAGAAGAGACGAATCTAGAGATCCTGATTCATAACCCCTATACTCCAATAGTCTTCTCATCTCCTGATAGAGATCCCAGAAGCAGAGTAGTTGATCTTATTTACATAGCTACAGGAACGGGCAAGCTGGCTGCCGGAGATGATGCAAAGGCAGTCCATGAATTCTGGCCTGATGAGATAGAGAAAATGTTTGGCAAGAACAAATTTGCCTTTGACCATGAAGACATACTAAAACACTATTTTTCAAGGAGGATGTTCTATGACTATTCCGGCAACGATAGAAGGTAGAGTAGGGACAATCGCGAGGTTTAAGCCTCTCCATATGGGGGCCCAGCTTATGCTTGAAACCATATGCTCACAGGCAGGTGAAGTCATAATCGGAATCGGAAGCTCAAATAAGTATGATGTAAGAAATCCTTTTACTGCTGAGGAAACAGAGGAGATGATACGCAGGGCTCTCTCAGGATATGATAACTATTCTGTTGTCCACGTCCCTGATTTTGCCCACCTCGGCCCTGAATATCAGGATGGCCAGGCATGGAGGAAGAATGTTCTCAGGTTGTTTGGAGAGCTGGATTATTTCATAGTGGAGAACGGCTATGTAAAAAAACTGCTTGAAGAGGATTATAAAATTGCAAGACCTTCCAGCCTTATTCCTAAAGAGAGCCAGATAATGGTCAGCGGGACAATGGTCAGGGTTGAAATGGCAAAAAATGGCGACTGGAAAAGTCTTGTTTCAAAAGAAGTAGCGGATTATCTGACTGAGCCCGGCAAAGCTGGAAGCTATGAAAATCTTGTTGACAGATTTAGAAAAGAATTCGGGCTTGAAACTCTGGCCAGCATGGCAACTGAGGGGATCTATGCCAGGGATGCTGAAACAGAATACAGGAGGACACTGGTGTAAAATGGCAAAAATAGGGAATTATGAAATCATAAAGGAAATAGCAATTGACAGCAAAGGGGAACCTGTTGGCGGAATGGGAAGGATATTCCAGGCAAAGCATATCTATCTGGATGAGCTTGCATGCATAAAGCAGAACAAGGCAAAAGAGTTCGAGGATGTGCTTTACAACGAGGCAAAAATACTCTGGAGGCTCAACGAACACCATTCAATACCTACTGTAAAGGATTTCTTTCCTGTTGCTGATTCATATGTCATGGTAATGGATTACATAGACGGCCCTACCCTTGACTCTCTTATTGAGAAGAATTCAAGAATGCATCCTGAAGATGCATCCTGGATTACCGAACGGCTTCTTTCAGCACTGCAGTATTCTACTTACAAGGGGATTGTTCATGGCGACATAAAACCTGGGAACCTTTTCATTGAAGCAAAACATCATGATGTAAAACTCATAGACTGGGGCCTTGCCTCATACAAGCCCAAAAGTACCAGCAAACAGATGGGATATACCCCGAGATATGTAGCTCCTGAGATAAGGGATGGCAAGTCGCCTATTCCTGAATCCGATGTCTATGGTACGGGAATGATCATGCTCTATGCATTGGGAGGTGATGTTGACAGCAAGGAGTTCAGGGACGAGACTCCTGAGCCGATAAAAGAATTCTGCAGCAGGCTAATAAGATATGACCCTATGCAGAGACCAAGCCTGGAAAAGGAGAACTTGGCAAAAGCTTTGTCAGACATAAGAGAACAGGTCTTTGGAAGAAGACACATGAAATAATATGAGGTTGATAAAAATGTATTCGTGGAGCGGAGATACAACAAACTGGAGAGGAGCAGGGGCGTATAAATTTGACAAAAACCCCTACAAAGCCGATCCGAGAGCAAAAAAGGCGAGGACATATTCCTCAAGCAGCACGCCAAACATGAAGATGGTGGACCCTAAAGATAAAGAAATTGAATCCTACAGTGCAAACCCAATACTTGTAGGCGTGGATGTTACTGGCTCAATGGCCAGCTGGCCTGGTGAGATATTTGACAGGCTGCCGCTTTTTGCAACAACACTTGCGCAGTACAGGGATGACGCGGAGTTTTGCTTTGCTGCAATAGGGGATGCAACCTGCGACAGCTATCCATTGCAGGTAAATAAGTTTGGGAAAGGGATTGACCTTGAGGATCACATAAAGGCGCTTGGCGCTGAAGGAGGCGGAGGAGGACAGATAAAAGAAAGCTATGAGTTATTCGGCTATTACATGCTGAACAATGTCAAAACTCCAAATGCACTTTCGCCATTCCTTTTCATCCTGGGAGACGAAATGTTCTACCCTGCTGTGAATCCTGATCAGGTTGAGCATTATATCGGTTCAACTTTGCAGTCAGGAATAGATTCTCTTGGGCTATGGGCTGCCTTGTCGCAGAAATACAATATGTTCTTCCTGCAGAAGCCTTATGGCCATGGGGGAGAGGCAAGTGTAGATGCTGAAGTGAGGAAAGCCTGGGAAAAGGCCCTGGGAAAAGAAAGAGTGATACAGCTTCCCAGCATGGAAAGGACTGTTGACATAATGATGGGGATTGTAGCCAAAAGCTGGGGAAAATATGATGACTTTAGCCTAAGCCTTGGGGCCAGGCAGCCAGATGATGAGCAGACCAAAGTCCATATGTCAATAAGGTATCTTCCGGACGGCACAACTGAACATTCGGTTATGGATGCTAAAGGAAGCACAAAAACCAAGTCACTGCTCGATCTTGGCAGCAAATAAATTTTTTATTTTTATTTTTGGAGGGAAAAATGAAAACAAAAGCCATTGTAACAATGCCACCATACGCCGGATACTTAAGCGATGTTGTGAAGCACCCCATTGTCTCAGGCATAAGGCTGAATACTGTAATGCCAACCAAGGAAAAGCTAGAAGACATGCTTAAAAGGCTTAATAATGCCACCGGAGATAAAGATCTGTGGATTGACCTTAAAGGCAGACAGCTCAGGACAAAGGGATACTGGGTTCCGCCATTCACTGAAATACAGCTGACTCACACAATAAAGGTCGATACACCAGCAACTGCTGTTTTCAGTGACGGGAAGGAGTACGCAACAATACTGGAGGTTGACGGGAACCGCCTGATAATGCAGGAAGGCCCAAGAAGGGTTGTCGGCCCCGGGGAATCCCTTAACATAAGGGGTAAAAACCTCTCAATTGACGGCTATTTTACAGAGACGGATTTTAGGTATATTGAGGCAGGACAAAAGACAGGAACCAAAAAATACATGCTTTCTTTTGTAGAGTCAAAAACAGACATAGATTTATTAAAAAAATTATATTCCGAAGCTGAGATTATTGCAAAAATCGAGTCAAAGAAAGGGCTTGATTATGTAATGAGAAGCTGGAACAATGATGCAAGGCTGATGGCAGCCAGGGGAGACCTGTATCTTGAGCTGGATATGCCTCATGACATAATAAAAGCTTCAGAGTCCATAATCCGGAAAGACAAGGATGCAATTGTCGCCTCAAGGATATTTGACTCATTGTCCTATCAGGAGGAAATAAGCAGCCAGGATATCGGCGATGTTGACAGCCTTATGAGGATGGGATACAGGAATTTCATGTTCGGTGATTACATATGCATGCACAAGGAATCCATAATGAGCGGCCTGAACCTGCTTTACAGGATGGCGGAGAGCTATGAAAAATGAATAATGTACTCGTAGTGTATAAGAAAAGCACTTTTGAGCTTTATGGCAATTCTCCTGACGGGAAAACCCGGGAGTATGTCCGGGATAACCTTGAATATCTTAAAAAAAGCCATGATTCGCAGCAGAAAACTCTTGAGACTGTAGCAGACGAGCTTAACCAAAGAAACATAAAAAACCACGTAATATACAGAGCTGATTTAAAAGAATTAAGCGGAGAGCTGAAGAAACTAAACGGATATGATCTTATTGTGAGCGTAGGAGGGGACGGCACCTTATTGGAGGTGTCCCATTATGTGACAGATATTCCTGTATTGGGAGTTAATTCCGACAGCAGCGGAAGCACGGGATATTTCAGTATGGCAAATTCAGGGAATTTTGGCTATTTAATTGATAATTTCAGTAATACAAAAATGACAAGACTGAACAGGCTTGAAATAATGCTAAACAGGGAGATATTGCCTGAGCTGGTGCTCAATGACATATTAATAGCCCATTCAAATCCTGCCGCAAATACGAGGTTTAAGCTATATATGAACAATCAGGAAGAGATGTTCAGAAACAGCAGCGGTGTGCTTATATGCACTCCCGCAGGGTCAACTGCATTCATGTATCAGGAAAACGGCAATATCATGCCTATTGATTTTGGGTATATGCAGTATCACATAAGAAGCAACAGGAAAGAGCACGATATGTTCAGATTTGCTGGCAAACTGGAGATAGAATCACTGACAAGGGAAGGTGGGATATGGATAGATGGAGAGCACCTGAGGTACGATTTTGCTCTTGGAGACAAAATTAAGATATATATGGGCCAGCCGCTCCAGCTGGTCGGTGATTTAGAGGAAAAGAGAAAACACTTTAAATAAAGGCGTTGTTCTCAGTTAAAATGGATTTGAGAAAATTCAGCAGGAAAGAAGTAATCTCTTTCATAATTTTATCTATAATTGCAGTCCTGATCCTTGCCACTTTCAGGGGCGCAAGGGCAACCCTATTTGTTCTTGGATTCATCATTTTCAGCGTTATCCTGACATTATACAAGAGGTATTTCTATATCCCCATAGAATTTGAGATTATATCTCTGGGAATAGTGCTCTGCTCTGTTGAGTACGGCCTGGCTGCAGGGCTCATAGTTGCATTAGTCGGCGGGATAGCATACACTATATACTGCACGAGCTTCAGTCCTTTTACTGTGCCCATGCTGTTCGGCTACAGCCTGATGGCTTTTCTTGCCTCTTTCTTCCCGCAGGCAAACATAACCTACCTTGGGATTGCAGTCAATGTAATCCACAACATTTTTGTGTTCTCAATATACCATTTTGCATTTAGATACGACCCATTTAAGAATATCATGTACAGCGGGACAAACATACTGATAAATATCCTGCTGTTCTCTAATGTTGCACCCTTCTTATCTGCAATAATGGGATAATCAGATGGATTCTATTATCTTTAGGAATGCAGCAGCTATTTTCTCCTCTTTTTCTCGCGGGTACTTTGTTTCTGCCAGTGTCTTTCCTTCAAGAGGCTTGTCTGAGCCCACACCGGCAAAGAAATAGTTTATGCTGCCAAGATTTGGATAATTGCTATGGTATCCATGATCAAGGGAAGCCATAACTGACCATTCCATATCTAGAAAATCCCCCCCTGCTTTGAGACCATGCTCCAGGCTGGATTTGCTCTGTTTCAGCACAGAAGTCATGTTTATTGTTGTGCCTGCATGAACCTCTTCCGCAATGCTTTTCCTGAATATCCCAGAGACTTTTTTGTTGAACTCAAGCTGGTTGTATATTGGGTATGTCCTGAAATCCCCTTTTACAACCTTCATTTCGTCAAGGGCTGCTATGGGAATGCAGATATCACCAACTTTAAGATCGGGATTCAATATCCCGATTTTGCCGAAATGAAATATGTTCAGGTCAACCCCTAAAAAGTATGAGCTTGTCATGGAATAAATCTGGGAAAGTATGTTCCTGGCCTGATCAGCAAAAATATAGTCAAAACATATGACCAGCTTATTATTTAGCTTCAGGATTTTGTAATTAAGGTATTCATTAGTATTCTCCCTTATGGCTTTAATGCCATTGAACTTAAGGGATCTGTGCGGGCCAAGCATAACAACTATCTCCTTGGATTTCACAATATCTTTAGGATTGATGCCCTTAAATATCTCAAGGACAAGCGAAAATGCAAATTCCTCGAATCTTTTGCCCGCCATTGCAGCATCATCTTTGTAATTGTTTACCTTAAGCGTGAGCTGCCTTCCAAGGATTTCGCTTAGGCTTTCCACAAGGTCAGTGTCCCTGAACTTTCGCATGACTCCCCTTGTGTTTACAATATGCAGTATCCCTTTTTTGCTGTCCCAGAAATGGGGTTCTGTTGACTTCTCTGGGAAGTACTTTACCAGTCCTTTAATCTCAGTTTCCAGCTCTGAAGTTTTCCAGGCATTGTGCATAACAACTTCGCTGAGCTTCTTCAGCTGGTCATCTCTGACACGAGAGTCAGGATGGAGTTTCCTGTCAAAAGTATATGTCTCCCTCTGCTTCTGGACCATAACCCTATCCATGGCAACCTGAAATAAAGTTAAATATTAATATATAACTATTATGCATGAAAAGATGGATTTTGATAATGAAAAAAAACAGGCCCTGAATAAGCTGGACAAATCAAAAAAAGGGGAAATTGATGTGCAGATTCTTTCTTTGATAAAAAAAGTAAATAAAAATCCTGATTACTACACAACAAGCTCCTGTGCAGGCAGGGTCATGATCCTGAAGGAATCAGAAAGAAAAGACGGGGTTGAATGGGTCTTCTCAAGTCATGAAGCTGTAAAATACAGTGAAATAGGGAGACATCTGGCGGATGTTCCTGAAGAAACTTTGTGGTTCAGAATGGAGCCTCCGATATTCCATGTATGCTGCAGGGATATTAATGCTGCTGAAACCCTGATTAAGATAGCCAATAACTCGGGGTTCAGAAGGTCAGGGATAATCGGCATAAAGAAGAGGATAATTGTTGAGATTCTTTTTCCGGAAAAGATGGATGCGCCTATATCTGAGAAAGGCAGCATGATCGTTGAAGAAGCTTATCTTAAAAGATTGATTTATTATGCTAATTCCAAACTGAAGAAAACAAGAAAAAAATTAAAAATTTTTGAGGAATTATTTCCTTAATATTGCTACTACCAGGATACCGAATACGACCAGTGCCAGTAATAGCAATCCTCCAAGCAGTATCAGATACTGTGGTGATTCAAAGAAAGATTGCTTTTCTTCACCATATATGACTCCTGTTGAAGGCCCGACCTCATCTACAACAACTACCGTATCGCTGTCCTCCTCTTCTTCCTCATCAGAAGGTGTTGCTCCGCCATTGCAGCCCTGTACTGTAAGCACAACGCTCTCCAGGTCTGTCTGCTCGTCATTATTGTAGTTTGCTTCTATTGCAATGACATACTCACCGGCAGCTGTGCTTGAGGGTATAGATAGGTCAAAGGTTCTTGTTTCAGTATCCCCTTCGTCAATCTCTATATTGTAGACTTCTTCACGGATGCCCAGTTTTGATGATTCAACAAAGATAGATGCCTTATTCTGGTCATCTGTTCCTGTATTCTCTATTGTAACCCTAAGAGTTGTATGGGTCTCGCCGCATGCAAGGCTTGCCGGGCTAAGTGATGCTGAGGTTACTGTGATTTCATCATCTTCAAGCTGCACTTCAAGAGTGAATTCAAGGTAATCCCCGTGGAGGGCCCCGTTTTCGTCCTCTCCTGTTACCCATAGCTCAAAGTCGTAGTCGTCCTCATCAAGGTCACTAGGGATATCAAAGGATAGTGTCTCTGTAGCTGTATCATCTGCCTTAAGATCACCAAAATCTACAGTGTCATCATCAAATTCAGAATCTGCAGGCTCAAGTTCTGCCTCGATATCCTGTATTTCACAGTCTCCGTAGTCATCAGGATCATCGCAATCCCCATTATTGTCAAACCTGTTCTCTATGTCTATATCAAGGACAATTTCATCATTTCTGCCGACTTCATCATAGCTGTCTCCGTCATCCAGGCTATTGTCGTCACCATCGATGGTTATCCTTGGATCTCCGAACCTCAGAAGGTTTTCAGCCTGCATTGTGAAATCAGAAATTGTCAGCAATGTGGTTGTTGAGTTTTTCACAACAATGTTACCTATATCAAAAGCTGTTGCCTGTCCCTGGCTGTCAACTGCATCCAGGTCAAGAGGAACATATCCATTGATTGTCAGCGTTGCTGACTCGTTTGAGTCCAGTGTTGTATCTGACAATGTGTAATTTACACTATATTTAGAATCTACACCTGAAGAGGTGACGTTGATACCAGAAACTGTCTCGTTTCCGGTGTTAGTTATTGTAATGCTTGCTGAATCTGTCTCGCCTCTCTCCTGGCTGCTGCTTCCCAGCGCCACTGTTGAGCTTGAGGCTTCAATTGCAGCAAAAGCGCTTGCTATTGTAATTGCAAACATCAGCAAAAACAATATTATCAGTTTTTTCATGGTATACCACCTGCTAAAATCATAAATCTATAGTGCCTGAGAATAACCAGTTATATATAAATCTTATGTAGCGTTACTATTTAAAAGTAAAAAAGATTAAGAAAAATTAAAATGGTCCATCAGGTTGACCTGGGGGATAGGGTTCTTAAACTCCTTTTTCTCTTCCTTTGACTGCTCAACTATGAAATCTTCAGGTTCCTCTTTATTAGCCAATAGGTCTTTGAGCGGCCTCTCATCCCCTATGTCTGTATAGACAGATTTTACTGCTTCTGCTGGCTGTGTTTTTCGCGTCTCTTCGACAGAAAGGACTTCATTAATCTCAATAGTCATAGTGTTGCGGGACTCCTCTTTAACCTGCACCTGAGGTCTGAGAACAGCCTCTGGCTCCTTAAACTCTGGAGGATTGTCTCTTTTATAACCGCTTACCATGATATGGAAATTTTTCCTTTCAGGGCTTGTTTTCTGGATAAGCTCCTCGATTTCCTCTTCATATGTCTTCTTTCTGCCCTCACTTTGGGTAGGCCTGTTTGCGTCTTCAAAATGCCTTGATACTCTCTTTTCAGTGCCCATAATGCTTTCTGCCATCCTTTGTGCCTCTGTAGGGCTGCTGGCAAGACCTGTTTTGGCTAGTGTTTCTGCAAGTGTATTCATATTAGTCATGTTTATACCACCTTAAAGCTTGTTTTTATAGTTACAATAAATTAGTATACTGAAATGTATACTAATATATAAACTTTGTGATTTGTTTTTTGTTTGTTTTATGCGGAAAAGCTTTAATATAAGCTTTTTATTGGGGTGTACTAATGGATCTTGTGGCTTTGGTGGGATTGGCAGGTTCTGGGAAAACAGAAGCTTCTAATATTTTCCGCGAACATGGCTATGGGTATATCAGATTCGGAGATATAACTATGGACATTCTTAAAGAAAGAGGTTTAGAGGTAAATGAAAAAAATGAAAGAGCTGTTCGGGAAGGGGTCAGGAGAGAATACGGAATGGCTGCATATGCAGTGCTAAATGAGGGCAAAATAAGAGAAGCTAGGGAATTGGGTGATGTTGTAATTGATGGGGTGTACAGCTGGGAAGAAGTTCTTCATTTAAAAGATAGATTTCCTGAAATACAGATAGTTGCCGTGGTCTGCCCGATGGAAACAAAATATGAACGGCTTGAAAAGAGGCCAGAAAGGCCGCTGACAAGAGAAGAGGCCCTGTCAAGAGATCTGGCAGACATTAAAAACCTAAATAAGGCTCCGCCAATAGTAATGCATGACTATCTGATAAATAACAAAGGATCAAGAAGGTATTTTAGATATCAGGTTGAAAATTTTATTCAGCCAAAAAATAAACTGGAAAGGATATATAATGAAGTTCTTGAAATCCTGACAGGATGATTACATCTTAGGCATTCCGCCCATTCTCTTCATCATCTTCTCCATATTCTTCATGTTGCCGCCCTTGAACATCTTCATCATCTTCTTTGCCTGCTTGTACTGCTTCATAAGGTCGCGGACTTCCTTCGCAGAAGTTCCTGAGCCTTTTGCTATCCTCTCTATCCTTGTTCCTGAAATGCTGTCAGGATCCTCAAGCTCTTCTTTTGTGCAGGAATCCATTATATAACGCCATTTTTCAAGCTTCTCCTGCTGGACCTCAAGGGCATCTTTGGGAAGCTTCAGCTGCCCCATCCCGGGTATCAGTTCTGCTATTTTAGAAAGCGGACCCATCTTCTTCATTGCCTGCATCTGCTCGTAAAGATCAATGAGGTTGAAGTCTCCCTTGAGAAATTTCTTCCCCATATCCTCTGCATCTTCTTTTGTGATGGCTTCTTCTGCTTTCTTCAGCAGGGCCTCAATATCACCCATCCCAAGCAGCCTTGAAACAAATCCTTTTGGGTTGAATTCTTCAAAATCATCGGGCTTTTCCCCGACTCCGATAAACCTGACAGGCGCTTTTGTTACTGCGCACGCGGAAAGTGCCCCGCCTCCTTTTGCAGTTCCCTCAAGCTTTGTGATTATAACTCCGGTTATGTTACATGTTTCGTGGAATTTTACTGCCTGCTTTTCTGCTGCCTGGCCCAGATCTGCACTTACTACAAGCAGCCTCTCATCAGCCTTTACAGCCTTGCTTATCCTGTTAAGCTCTGCTATAAGTTCGTCCGATAATGCGTCACGGCCTGCTGTATCAATGATGATAACATCAAAATTCTTGAGCTCTTTCTCGAATTTCCTGTAAATTTTCAGCGGATCCTTCTCCTTCGGATCACCAAATACGGGAATGCTAAGCTTTTTCCCAAGCTGCTCAAGCTGGCTGAATGCAGCAGGTCTCCAGACATCCAGCTGGATTAAAGCTATTTTGCCTGCCCTCTTCTGGAAGAATTTTGCCAGCTTGCCGGCTGTTGTTGTTTTTCCGGAGCCGAAAAGCCCGACAAGCATTATCTTAAACTGCTTTTTCTTTATCTCTATCTTGTGCCCTTCCCCTCCTAAAAACTTGACAAGCTCCTCATATAAGATGTTGATTATGTGCTCTTTCTTGGTCATGCCTGCAGGCTCTTTTTCCTCAAGAGCCCTTTTCTTTATGCTGCTGCTCAGGTCAAAAACAAGCTGGACATTCACATCGCTCTGCAGAAGAGCGCGCTGGATATCCTTAACAAGCTCGTTCACAAGCTTCTCATCTACAAAAACAGAATTCGCTATCTTCTCAAGCGTGCTTTTCAGCGAGCTTCCTAGTTTTTCTAAAACCATTGTTGATAAAAACCGGGGTTTTCTTATAAAGTTTTGCCATTTTAACGGCAGGATTTTAATATAAGCTAAAATCACCTCAAAAAATGAGATACATAGACTACACTATTGACGTTGGCGGCTTAGAAAAAAGAATAGGTGTTCTAGGAGAGAACCATATTTACAATGACAAAGATGTCATGTTTGCCAGTCAAATCATGCCAAGTTATGATATCCTTTTGAGGGAAGGGAATAATAATGCGGAGTCTTCTTTGCTTTTTAGACTGGTCGCATTTATGTCTCTACCTCTTTATCTGGCATATTCCTTTGCATCTGACAGGTCCTTTCTTAATCCAAGTGTAAAAGATATTGCAGAAGAACTGGGAAAAGAGATACGCTGGCTGGATTATGATATGGCAAAATCTTATCCGATAATAAATCAGGCTATGATATTCCTAGTAAGCACCATGTCGATATTCAGAGCACCTTTCATATATAAGGATATAAAAACGAACGGAGACACCCTGACACCAGGAACAAAAAATTATGAGAAATATATGTTTGGACAAATGAAAGGATATAATAATTTTTTTGAGAAGCTGGACCTGTTCAAATCAAATGTTTATGGAAGAGATTCTTATTATTACGGACAACTATCTTCATTGTTAAAAGAAGATGCTAATAATATCCTTGTTTCTGTTGGAGATGCCCATTATCTCGGTATAATCTCAAGGCTAAACAATGAATATGAAATCCTAAAAATAAACCAATTCATGGTCTTCTAGATTACTTTTTCCTGCTTTCAAAAGAATACGCCGGCTTGCTGACTTCCTGCAGCCACATAAGACCTATCTTCATCATGTCCTTGTTGAATTTCTCAGAGATCTTGTAGACTTTGTTGTAAAGGTCATAGTCAATAAGACCCATGCTCTTCATAGGAGTTAATATCCTGTCATAAAACTGCCTTTTGTTGTATGATATTTTTACCTTTTTTCCCCTGTACGGCTCTTCATCAATTTCCCCTATAAGCTCTCCGTCATGCAGCTTTGTTGCAAAGAGAGACATCTCTGTCTTGGTAATCTGGCTGTTATTCTGCTTCATGTAATTCAGGAGAAGTTTGGCAACTATTGTCTGCTGTTTTGTGGCAAATATTACTTCAAATATATCCTCTGGCAGGTTAAACCTGTCATACAATATTACCATTAAATATACCCCCTAATATACAAGGAAGTATACTGAGATTTAAATAATTTTCCTCAATTTGGTAATTGTTGACTTTTATAGTTTCGCAGGATTTATAAACAGAATTTTAATTATACTTATAATATAATGAAAAAAGAGATGGCAATTGATTCTATAAAAAAATATGTCAGGGCTGCCAACTATATCTCTGCTGCCCAGATTTACCTCCGGGATAATTTCCTGCTTGAAAAGCCGCTGGCATTTGAGCATATAAAGCCAAGGCTGCTGGGGCACTGGGGAACATGCCCGGGAATCAATTTTGTTTATGCTAATCTAAATTACTTAATAAAAAAGCACAGGCAGAGCATGCTGTTTGTCCTCGGTCCTGGGCATGGCTTTCCTGCATTACAGGCAAACCTGTTTATAGAGGGGACCTTGGCCAAGTATTATCCAAGAGCAAAACCCAACCTGAAAGGGCTGATATATCTCGGCAAAGAATTCAGCTGGCCCTACGGCTTTCCAAGCCACAGCAACCCCGGAACCCCCGGGGTAATTCTGGAAGGCGGAGAGCTGGGATATTCCCTGAGCACTTCTTACGGTGCAATTCTCGACAATCCTGACCTTATAGTTGCCTGTCTTGTCGGTGATGGAGAGGCTGAAACCGGGCCGACTGCAACTGCCTGGCATATCAACAAATTCATAGATCCTGCTGTCAACGGCGCTGTGCTGCCGATACTCCATCTCAACGGCTACAAGATATCAGGGCCGACAATATTCGGAAGGATGAGCAACAAGGAGCTGGAAAGCCTGTTTTACGGTTATGGATATGATCCTGTGATTGTTGATGAAAAAGAAGGGAACATATACGGCAGGATGATTGATGTGCTGGAAAACAGCTACAGGAAAATAAAGGGAATACAGAAGCATGCCAGAGAAAAAAAAGAGATTGCATCTCCAAGATTCCCAATGATTATTTTAAGGACTCCGAAGGGATGGACAGGCATCAAAAGGCTGAATGGGGAAAAAATAGAGGATAACTGCCTTTCACACCAGGTTGTCGGGAAGGAAGCAAAGACAAGCGGGCACGAGCTGAAGAGCATTGAAGCATGGCTGAAGTCATACAATTTCACAGAGCTGTTTGGCAGAGAGGATGGATTTGCCAAAGAGATTACAGGCATAGTCCCCAAACCTGATTTTTGCATGGGACAGAACAGGCATGCTTTTGGAGGAGAAGTATACCAAAAGCTCAGGCTGCCAAGCCCGGCAAAATTTTCTGAAGACTCTTCACTTCCCGGGATTATAGGGAGCAGCAGCATGAGAAGGGCAGGAGCTTACCTTAATGATGTTTTCAGGCTGAATAAGCATAATTTCAGGCTCTTCTCGCCTGATGAAACATATTCAAACAAGCTGGATGAGGTTTTCTGCACAACCTCAAGGTCTTTTGTCTGGCCTGTGAAAAAATGGGACAAGGACATTTCAAGAAACGGAAGAGTGATAGAGATGCTCAGCGAGCATACATTACAGGGCTTGTGCCAAGGTTACATACTGACAGGAAGGCATGCTGTCTTTGCCTCTTATGAAGCATTTGTAGAGATTGTAAGCAGCATGGCAAGCCAGTATGAGAAATTCCTGAAAGCATCAAAGGACTTCCCATGGAGAAAGCCAATCGCTTCCTTAAATTACATCCTGACTTCCTCAGGATGGAGGCAGGAGCACAACGGATTTTCCCATCAGAACCCTAAATTCATCAGCGGCTTCCTGGAGAAAGCAGGCTGCCTAGGCAGGGTCTATTTTCCTCCTGACGGAAGCAGCACATTGGTAGTATTAAAGCAATGTCTGGAATCAAGGAACAGGATAAATGTCATTGTTGCAGGAAAAACTGTCGAACCGAGATGGCTTACCCTCACCAAAGCCAAAGAAGAGCTTAAGGCCGGAATGATGGTGTGGGATTTCTGCAGCGATAGCAATCCCGATATTGTGTTTGGCGGAATAGGGGATTACCTTACAAAAGAGTGCATTGCAGCTATCTCCCTGCTAAAGGAATACGCACCTGAGATAAAAGTCAGGTTTGTAAATGTCATGGAAGTCACTGCATTGGGATTTGGAGGAGGCTCTGCTGACTTTAACAGCTACTTTACAAAGGACAAGCCGGTGATATTCAATTACCATGGATACAGGAGCGATATTGAAGCATTATTGCTGGAATATGATAATGTTAAGAGGTTCAGGGTGCATGGCTACACTGAAAGCGGATCAACCACAACTCCCTTCGATATGCACATAAGAAACAAGACAAGCAGGTACCATCTGGTAATTGAAACATTAAGTATTTTATCAGCGAAAAAAATTGTAACTTCTGCCAAAGCCGAAAAACTAGCTGTGCTTTTTGAAGAAAAGATAAGGAAACACTCTGATTTCATAAGGGAATTTGGTGATGACCCTGATGAGATTAAATACTGGCGATGGAAAGGAAAACACTGATTGTCAATATAGGAAGCACTTCCAAAAAGTATGCTCTTTATTCTGATAAGGAACTAATAAGAATTACCCTAAACATAGACCTGGATTGCGGTTATAAGGCGAATGGCAAGGTCTCAAAATTAAAAGCCGGCAGAAAAGAATACAATGATTCAGCAAAATACGTTCTTAATCTACTGATGAAAAAAGAGCTGATAGCATCAAAAAAAGAAATTGAGAAAATTGCTGTGCGTGTTGTTTCCCCTGGGAATTTCTTCCAGAAAAACAGGCCAATAAATAGAGAATACATCACAAAGCTGGAGGAATCAAGGAGCATGGCTCCGCTCCATATTGAACCTGTGCTTGGAGAGCTGAAGAAAATATTAAAAGAATTCAGGGGAGCCAGGATAATCGCTGTTTCAGACAGCGCTTTCCATTATACTCTGGGGTCTGCTGCGAAATACTATGCAATCCCAAAAAAATACTCTGATTTATTCGGCATCTACAGGTATGGATACCATGGGATTTCAGCAAGCTCTGTCATCAGGCATCTGAAATCATCTTCCAAACTGCCGGAGAGGATTATAATCTGCCACCTGGGAGGAGGCTGCAGCATAACTGCAGTAAAGAACGGAAAAAGCATAGATACCTCAATGGGCTTCAGCCCCCTGGAAGGCCTCTACATGGCATCCAGATCCGGGGACATTGACCCGTCTATTGTCTTCTATCTCCTGAAAAAATTTTCTGCTGAAAACCTCTTAAAAATGCTGAATAGTGAATCTGGACTGCTTGGTGTGTCAGGAAAGAGCTCAAGCGTAAAAGAGCTTATTGATTTAAAGGACAGCAGATCAAAATTAGCTATGGACATGTATGCATACAAGATAAAGAAGTATATAGGCTCGTATTATGCCGCGCTCAACGGGTTGGATGTGCTTGTATTTACAGGGGCAGTCGGCTCTGGTTCTGTGAAGATGAGAAGGAAAATCTGCCAGGATTTGGCCGGGCTTGGCATTAGTCTTGATACAGCAAAAAATTCAAGGAATAAAAAAGGCTTTATCCATGCTTCTGGCTCCAAGGCAAAAATATTCATCATGGAGACAGATGAAATTGAAGAGATGTACAGGATAATAACCCAATATCCAAAAGTTTAAAAATCCGACATAGTTCACATTCTCAGAGGGAAATCAGGGTGCGACTCCCTGGCTGTGCCGCAACCGTAAAGCCGGAAAACCAAATTCCTTCGTGCAAGGGTGAGAAAAATGGATAAGAGAAAAGCAGTTCTTAGCAAAAATGTTGAGATAATTGAGGGAAGCTATCATCCCATCAAAGACTGGGTCATGGACCCGAAAGGATATTTTCTGATAAGGGTTAACAGGAAAAAGAGGCTGCTGGAGCTGGGATACTGCAGAAAAGATAATGTTATTGAGGTCATGATTCTGGGAAAGACACCGCAGGAAGTCTATTTCAATGCCTGCGAGAAAGGCCTGCTCTCAAGGCTGGATCATGCTGCGTATCTTGGAAAAGAGCTTGAGAAAGCATATCTTGCAATGAAATACAATCTTGACTATGTGCAGGATGAGGAGCTTAAGATTGGCTAGCAGGGAGGTAATATTCTTTCCCGTCAAATTTTGCAAAGGGGAGCTTTCCGTTTAGATAGCCCTCATATTCCTGCTGTGGCATTCGCCTCATTAACAGTTTATCAGCTATATCTGTTGAATCTATCAGAAAAACAATATAATGCTCAGGGAAATTAGAGCAGATATAATCCATAATCTTCCCCGACAATTCTTCTCCCTGAGCAGCAAAATTTCTTATGGCTTCATTTCTTTCTTTCATGCCTAGTTTCTTATCCTTGTAGATAACCATAACCATGAATGTTAGAGTATCTAAAGAAAATCTTTCATTGTTCAACATCAGTTGGTAATCCTGATGAGTCAGTGAAGAAATATCAATGCGGGAGTTTAATCTCTTTGCTGAATCTAGGTTATTCTTTATAACCAGAAACTCTGCTTCTAACCTTTCAATTGCTTTATCAATGTCGGGCATGTATAAAACTAAGAGGAGAACTTATTTAAAAATATTGCCAATAAATCTCCATTTTAAATTAACGATACATATCATTCGGAAATGGGTTTTTCATTCTCGGGAGAGCTGAATACCACGGATTCAGAACCTTCCAGTTTGTTTTATATTTAAATTATAATGCAAAAGAAAAAATCAGAGCTCAAACTTAAGCTCTTTGTTATTTATATTCTCTTTCAGTTTTTTTACCAGGAGTTCAGGCTTAACCCCAAACTTAACCTGACCGTCAAGAGTCCTGAGAGCAACAGTATCATTTTCAACTTCCTTCTCTCCGATTGTAAGCATTATAGGTATTTTCCTGAGCTGGGCTTCCCTGACTTTCTTTGGTATTGATTCTGCCCTGTTGTCAAGCTCTACCCTGATGCCTGCTTCCTCAAATTCCTTTCTCAGCTTTTCTCCGTGTTTCTCCATTTTCTGTGAGATTGTCATTATAACAACCTGCACTGGTGAAAGCCAGACAGGGAACTTTCCTGCAAAATGCTCTATAAGGAAACCAATGAACCTCTCATGTGTCCCAAGCGGAGCCCTGTGGATTATTACAGGAGTGTGCTCTTTGCCGTCTTCTCCTGCATATTTCAGCTTAAATTTCTCTCCCATGAACAGGTCAATCTGGTTTGTGGAGGCTGTGAATTCCCTTCCAATAACTGACTTTATCTGGAAGTCAATTTTTGGGCCGTAAAAGGCCGCTCCGCCTTTTTCTACCTTAAATTTGACTCCTGATTTTTTCATGGCCTTCATCATAAGCTCTTCAGCTTCTCTCCACATTTTTTCATGACCATGATATTTATCACTGTTAAGGTCCCTTAATGCCAGCTCCATAGAATAGTCTGTTATTCCAAGTTTCTTGTAATAGTACTCATGCAGCTTTATCACATCAATGAATTCGTCAACAGCCTGCTCTTTTGTACAGTAGATGTGGGCATCATTCATATCCATGCCTCTTACCCTCATAAGCCCTGTGATTGCTCCGGACTGCTCATACCTGTGGCATGTACCGTATTCAGCCAGCCTTAATGGCAAATCCCTGTATGACCTTGTCCTTGCTGCAAAAATCTTGTGGTGGAAAGGGCAGTTCATCGGCTTGATATAGTATTTCTCACCGTCAATATCCATAGGGCTGAACATGGATTCCTTATAATGCGGGAGGTGCTCTGATGTGTGGAAAAGCCCTTCTTTTGTTATTATAGGGGTTGTCACGCGCTTGTACCCCCATTTCTTTTCAGTTTCTTTTGCCCAGTTCTCAAGCTCTTCCTTGATTATGTTCCCGTTTGGAAGCCATAGCACCAGTCCCGGCCCTATATCCTCATCAATCTCAAAAATGTCCAGCTCTTTTCCCAGTTTCCTGTGGTCCCTTTTTTCAGCTTCAGCAAGCATCTCAAGGTGCCTGTTCAACTCTTTCCTGTCCTGGAAAGCAATTCCATAGATTCTCTGGAGCTGCTTGTTTTTTGAGTCCCCTCTCCAGTATGCGCTTGCCAGGCTCAAAAGCTTGATATGGCCGATCTTGCCTGTCGAAGAAACATGGGGTCCTCTGCACAGGTCGACAAAATCTTTTCCTGTCCAGTAAACAGTAACTTTTTCCCCTTTTTCTTTTATTTCAGAAAGCCATTCTTCCTTGTACTTGTTGCCCTTGAAAAGTTTCTTTGCCTCATCCAGTGAAATCTCTTTCCTTACAATAGGAAGATCCTGATTAACCAGCTTAGCCATCTCTTCTTCTATCTTCTTGAAATCATCCGGAGTGAATTTTTTTGATGAATCAAAATCAAAATAGAATCCTTCTTCTGTCGCTGGGCCCATCGCCATCTCTATTTTACCTGGCCAGAGATTCATCATTGCATGTGTAAGGACGTGCTCTGCTGAATGCCAGAGTGCTTTCTTGCCTTCCTGGTCCTTAAAAGTAAGTATGCTTATGCCTGCGTCGTTATTCATTGGCCTTCCAAGGTCCCATACTTCACCATTGACCTTAACTGCAAGGGCTGCTTTTGCTAGGCCTGTTCCAATAGATTCTGCTATTTCCTGTCCTGTAACTCCTTTTCTGTATTCCCTTTTTGATCCGTCTGGAAGCTGAATTTTTATGATTGGCATGTGAATATCACCTTTTGAGTTTATTAAACAAAAAGCAAGTATAAATATTTAACCACTGAGAGAATTAGTACGTTGCCGTTCTTGGCATAAGAATTAAGTGCAGGTAATCTAATAGATTGTTTGCTATCATGGGCCTAGATAAGCCTGTCTTATATTTAAAATTTATGGCTAAAAAAATTATAGAGCAGAAAAAGCAGGCTCAGCACAATGCTGATAAGTATTGATGTTGTAAGGGGAAAGTAAAACCTGAAATTCTCTTTTTCTATCTTTATATCTCCTGGAAGTGAGCCCAATCCAAGCTTGCTGCCGAACTGCCAGAGCAATCCTGCAAGAATCAAAGCAATTCCTGCAATTATAAGAATGTTCGGGAGCTCCATTTTGAAAAAACTGCCTCGGCCGATATCCTCATTGCTCATTCGGAAACCTGCCAGGCAATAAACTGCCTCGGCCGGGATTTGAACCCGGGTCCCAGCATATCTTCCGTGAAGATGCCAGAGAATGCTGGCATTCTTGCGTCGAAAGTGCTGGATGATTGGCCGGACTACACCACCGAGGCTTATGTTTTATGACGTGCTGTTAAGTAAGTCTGATGAATTTTTACATGGTTTATAAAAGTTGCTGAAATAAAAATTGTGTATTACTCTATCTTAAAAACCACTAAACCAATAATGTTTTCGAAAGATTTATAAATACTAAACTCCAGAAATATACTATTCGGGGGTGTAACCAGTAGGTTGCACTATCTAATCCGAGTTATGCAAATCAAAAAAAAGAGGTAACAAAAATGAGAATCACAAAGGAAATATTAACGAAAACAACTGAAGAGGCCATAGGAGAGGATGCCATTCCACTGGTCTTCAAGCTTAAAGGCAGGGAAAACATCTCAGAATTCAAGCTGGCTGATGAGCTTAAAGTAGATGTCCATCTTGTAAGGAATATCCTGTACAGGCTTAATAACTTCCATCTTGCCACATACATGAGGAAAAAGGACAGGCAGAAAGGATGGTATATAAGCTACTGGACTCTCAATACAAAGAGATTTACGGAAGTCTATGAGAAGCTTCAGGTCAACAGGCTTGAAAACCTTAAAGAGAAGCTAAAGAAAGAGCAGGAATACAGGGAAGGTCTGTATATCTGCCCAAATTTATGCACAAGGATGAACTTCGAAAAAGCCATGGAAAACAACTATAAGTGCCCTGAATGCGGCTCCATACTTAATCCGCAGGATAATTCAAGGACAATCGAGCATCTCAAGAGCATGATTGCAGAGATGGAAGAAGTAAGTGCATAAGCATTCCTTTTTCTTTTTATTACTCTTTAATTACATCAAAAAGCAAGCTTTAAATATAAAATGCTATTACCCTTTTTCTATGCAAACAGGTCTTAACCCTATACTTCCGCCCCCTGTAATGTAATCATTGGCTTCTTACATCTTTAATGTTTTGTTTTGAAATTAGGATTTTTGCAATAAAGATTAAGCCAGAGCTGTACAAAATGAAAACCGCAATAACGCATGAGGAACTGAAGCTGCTGATTTACCTCAGATTAAACTCAAGGGAAAAGCTCACTAAGCTTTCAAGAATAACACAAATCCCAGTGTCCACAATCCATGAAAAGCTCAGGCAGTTCAGTGAGGGGATTATAAGAAAGCACACAATAATCCTTAATTCTGAGGTTCTCGGCTATCCTATAAAAACCCATTCTGTCATAAAAGCTGATTCTTCTTCAAAGCAAAGTCTTGGTGAATTTCTGAAAAAACACGATAGCGTAAACAATCTCTATAAAGTCAATAATGGCTTTGACTATGTATTTGATGCATATTTTAAGGGCCTGAACGATGCAGAAGGGTTTTTTGATATTCTGGAGGAGAAGCACAAGGTAAAGAAGATAGAGACACATTATATACTTGATGAACTGAAGAGGGAAGGGTTCCTGAACAGGGAAGAAGTTATATAAACTGCGTCCGCCGGGATTCGAACCCGGACACCCGGCTGTCTTTGCATAGGCTTGGAAGGCCGGAGTCATAGCCATTAGACCACAGACGCACAGGAGGTATAGAAAAATAAATCGTTTATTAATCTTATTGAAAATCACAGCCAAATCTGGTGTGAATTTTTATTATCATAATGTTTATAAACTGACTGAATTTTCTTAGGCTCAATGGGGCGTATAAAAACCAAAGCAGTGAAAAGAATCACTATGGAACTGGTTGAGAATCATTTCAGCGAGTTCAGTGAGGATTTCAACAAAAACAAAGGCATTGTAGAGATGCATACAGACATCCCATCAAAGAAGCTCAGAAACATAATCACGGGGTATGTTACCAGGCTTGTCAAGTCCAGGGAAACACTCTAGGGTGATCAGAAATGACAGAAAAGGATAATAGTATTTTTATCGGCGATAAGCCTTTTATGAACTATGTTACAGGTGTAGTGATGCAGTTTACAACCAAGAATGCTGATGAAGTCATAGTCAAGGCACGTGGGAAGTTCATTGCGCGGGCAGTGGATGTTTCAGAGGTTGCATCCAAGAGATTTCTGAAAGAAAATGTCAAGGTAAAGGACGTAAAGATTGATTCCGAGGAATTTGAGAACAAGGAAGGGAAGCAGGTAAGGGTTTCCACAATCGAGATTATCCTTGTAAAAAGCAGCAAATAGATTTTTTCTTGATGATATTAGTATAAACAAATTTATACTAGTTTATTTTTTAATTTCTTGGGCCTGTGGTGTAACCTGGATAGCACGTCTGGCTTCGGACCAGGAAATCGGGGTTCAAATCCTCGCAGGCTCATCATTATTTAACAATATTTTTAAACGATGTTCTTTTCTCTCATTGTATGGAAAATATCAAGCTCAGGAAGATCAATGATGTAACCTGGGAAATCCCTAAAGAAGGGGATATGAATGTTTCAGGAAGGATTTTCGTAAGTGAGAAACTTCTTGAGCTGATTAAAGAGGACAAGTCAATCCAGCAGGTAAAGAACGTGGCTGCAATGCCTGGCATCCTTAAGCATTCATTTGCAATGCCGGATATGCACATGGGATATGGATTTTCAATAGGTGGAGTTGCTGCCTTTGATTCTGAAACTGGCATAATAACACCTGGAGGGATAGGTTTTGATATAAACTGCGGTGTCAGGGTGCTTGCATCAAACCTCGGAAAAGAGGAGGTGCAGAAAAAGATTGATGAGCTTCTTGACCAGCTTTTCAAGAGGGTGCCTTGCGGTGTCGGCAGGGATTCGGAGATAAAGCTTGATGACAAGGAGCTTGAGCAGGTCATGCTGAAGGGTGCTAAGTGGGCAGTTGAAAAGGGATATGGGAACAAAGAAGACCTGCTGCACTGCGAATCAAACGGAGCGCTTGACTGGCCGAATCCGGGCAAAGTGAGCCAGAAAGCAAAGGCAAGGGGAAGAAAGCAGCTCGGGACGCTTGGGGCAGGCAACCATTTCCTGGAGATACAATTTGTAGATGAGATATATCAGCCTGAAGTTGCCAAAAAATTCGGCATAAAGGAAAAGGGGCAAGTTGTTGTTATGATACACTGCGGAAGCAGGGGATTTGGCCACCAGATATGTACAGATTATCTTAGAAAGATGGAGGATGAATATGCAAGCCTGATTGCAAAGCTTCCTGAAAAAGACCTTGCTTATGCGCCTTTCAAATCAAAGATCGGGCAGGACTACTTCGGGGCAATGGCATGCGCTGCAAATTTTGCCTGGGCAAACAGGCACATAATAGGCCACCAGATAAGGGAATCATTCAAGAGGTTGTTTGAAAAGGCTGAATTAAAGACTGTTTATGATGTCGCGCATAACATAGCCAAGATAGAAGAGCATGAAGTGGCTGGAAAAAAGCAGAAAGTTATAGTCCACAGGAAGGGCGCAACAAGATGCTTTCCTGCAAATCACCCTGAAATACCCGAGGCATACAGGGAAGTCGGCCATCCTGTGCTTATACCGGGCAGCATGGGAACTGCATCTTACATCCTTGTGGGAATGCCAGGAACAATGGATATTGCATTCGGAAGCACTGCCCATGGTGCAGGGAGGATAATGTCAAGGAAGCAGGCAAACCAGATGTTTACTGGAGAATCTGTAAAAAAAGAGCTTATGGGAAAAAATATCCATGTCAAAAGCGCTTCCTGGAGAGGTGTTTCAGAAGAGGCCCCCGGAGTCTACAAGGATATTGATGAAGTAATCAAGGTTACAGAAAAAGCAGGCATCAGCAGGGCTGTGGCAAGATTAAGGCCTATGGGTGTAATCAAAGGATAGGGACATTGTCCTGTCCGTTGTATTAGCAAGCATACCCTTCTATATAATTCATACTACCCGGTAACTAAATTATCCGAAAACATTCCGGAATTTTACAAAATAGCCATTTAAAACTGGTTTTTCTACAGTATGCAAAAGGGGTATTGGAGGTAATCAAAATGGAAAAGCCAATATATGTAACTGTAGATGTGGGGAGTTATCAGGATAACCTTGTGAAAAGAGTAAGCGAGGACTATAAGAGCAAAACATTCGGCGAACTGCTTGAACATCTTACTAACAATGGTCCTGATGAATTAAATGAACTCGGGTATAATGCAAATGAAAAAGCAGTTGCTGAGATACTCGGACACAGGCTGTCAGAGGCAAACAGGAATCCTGGAAATGTCAATATATATGCAATATCAAATACAGAGCCGCCTGAGGAGATACATGTCAGCCTTTCAGATATAGTCTCTGATTACAACACCAGGATTATAAAGTATGATACAGAGCTCGGAGAAGGAGGAGAGGAGCTAAAATACCAGAGAATGGATTTTCTTGTGGTTGAGAATGCATCAGGAGGCCTGAAATGGCAAGCCTACAAAGTATAGCTGCGAGAGGATTGACTGCTGGAATACTGGCACTAACCGCCACAGCATGCTCTCTCACAGACGCAAAGCTTGAAGTTATAGATAATCTCTACCAGAGCCTTCCTCAGGAAAACCGAAATGAATATGCAGCAGCCATGTTCCTGGATACAGACTACGATACACAGATTACAACGATAAAAGACATTGTTGACAACGGAGAGCTGCAGAGCAGCGACAATGCATATATAGGCGATAGTGTGCTGATGCATCTTATGCCTGAAGAAAGGACTGCAGTAATGGAGGCGATTATGGATAAATCAGACTATAACGTGCAGAGAGAACTTACTTTTTACGGAATTGAAAAACTGGATACCGGGGATTTATTCCAGGCCGTGGCAAATTCAGGGGTAAACATATTGAGTGAATTTGGGAAGAAAGTGAAAGATGCCTACCAGTCTCTCTTCGGAGGAGACTAGCTTCTGATTATTGAAAGGATCTCTTCTCTCTTCTTTTCCATTAATTTTTTTGTGTCTGCCTCAAGGTTTAGGCGAAGATACGGCTCAGTATTGCTCGGGCGGACATTAAACCACCAGGAACCATATTCAACTGTAACACCATCAAGCCATGTTACCTCTGCATCTGAAAACCTCTCTGCAATCTCCCTCATCTTTCTTTCTTTGTCTTCAACTTGGGAATTTATCTCCCCGCTCTGGAAATATTTCCTGAGAGGAGCCACAAGTTCTGAGAGCTTCTTATTTTCTTCAGTCATCATCTCCAGCACTTTTATGATAACAAAGAAAGGGGCTTCTGCATAATGCTCATCCTCAAGATAAAAATGGCTGCTGAGCTCTCCTGCAAATTTTGCCTTCTCCCTTTTCATCTGCGCCTTGACAAGAGAATGGCCTACCATGCATCTTCCAGGTACCCCGTTGCTTATCTTGATAATATCCTCCACTGCTCTTGAGCATCTGACGTCATAAAGTATTTTTCTTCCGGGCTCTTTTGCTAAAATTGCTTTGGCAACAAGCCCTATAATCATATCAGACTGGACAGTATTCCCTTTCTCATCCACAAATGCGCACCGGTCTGCATCGCCGTCAAAGGCTATGCCAATGTCTGCCTTATTTTTCAATACTGCTTCCTTAAGGTCATTCAGGTTTTCCTCTTTCAGCGGGTTGGCCTCATGGTTTGGAAAATTCCCGTCTAATTCAGGAAACAGGTGTATAAGCTCAAGGCCCAGCTTTTTGAAAAATTTAGAAGCTGTTGGGCCTCCGACTGCATTTGCAGTGTCAGTTACAACCCTGAATTTTTTTAGTTTTTTCTTTAAGTAAGAAAGTGAGTGGGCTATATAGCTATCCATAACATTTAATTTCTCAACTTTCCCTTTTTTACCAGGCAGCTTGTCCGGCAGCCTGCTGACCATCTCCCCAATCTCGTAAATCCCTGTTTCCCCTCCTATTGGCACTGCATCTTTTCTAACCATCTTAATTCCATTATATTCCGGTGGGTTGTGGGAGGCGCTTATCATCAGGCCACCTTCATGGCCGTAATTCCAGACTGAGAAATACATCATAGGGGTAGTCACAATGCCGATATCAACAACATTGCAGCCCTGGTCTGTTATTCCTTTCACAAGAGCCTTAAACAGGCTCGGGGAAGAAACCCTCACATCCCTGCCCACAGTCACTTTTTTCGGCCGGAACTTCAGGACATATGCCCTCCCTATCTTATAGACAATCCCCTCATCAATTGTTTCTTTATAGATGCCCCTGATGTCATAAGCCTTGAATATGCTCATTTTATCCCTTTCCACTCTTTTATTGCCTTTTCATATCTTTCAGGAGTGCCTGTGTCAAACCACTGGCCTGAGAAAATATAGCCAAATAGCTTCTTGTCTTTTGCAAGCTTGGGGAATACATCCTCCTCATACATGGAAAACCCCTGGGGAATTGCCTTAAGGGCTTCGGGCTCCCATATTGACAGTCCTGAATTGATAAGGTTTGAAGGGGCTTTTCCGGGTGCAGGCTTCTCTACGAATTCAAGTATCCTGTTCCCCTCAAGCTTTGCAACGCCATATGCTGACGGGTCTTTTACTGTTGTCAGGGCAGCTGTAACAAGGGCATTATTGTGCTTGTGAAAATGATACATCTCCTCAATATCAATATCCTTAAGCTCATCGCCATTGGTCACAATAAATGTCTCGTTAAGCAGAGGGGCAGCCAGCTTTATTGCGCCTGCGCTCCCTAATGGTTCTTTTTCCTCAACATAAGTTATTTTTACCCCAAATCTTGAGCCGCTTCCGAAATACTCCTTTATCTTATCTGCCTTATACCCGACTGAGAAAACAAGGTCTGTTATATGGTATTTCTTGAAAAGCTCTATAAGATGCTCGGGAACTGTCTTTCCCTGCAGCGGAAGCAGGGCTTTTGGCATTTCATAGGTTATTGGCCTGAATCTCGTGCCTTTTCCTCCAAGAAGCAGCAGGGCTTTCTTCGGCCTGTTATTTCCCAAAACCCTGTGCAGGAACACCTCTATTGCATGGCTCCTGTTCTTCAGCTTCTTGCCATCTATTTCTTTATCCAGCAACTCCAATGTGTCTGTATCCAGTGTTATTGTCAGCCTTTCTTTCATATGGCATGAAAAACCCATCTAGAATATAAATCTTTTGAAAGTATGATGATGTATGATAAACTATATAGTAGTTCTCCGCAAGATTATTAAAAGGAGAGTAAATTTTAAGCTGTTGTTATGAAGCATTCCCTCAAAACAGGCATCAGTTTTGGCTTAACTTCAGGAATAATCACCACTCTTGGGCTGATGGTCGGCCTGAATTCAGGCACTCACTCAAAGCTGGTTGTTATTGGAGGTATATTTACGATTGCCATTGCAGATGCACTCTCAGATGCACTGGGCATACATGTTTCTGAAGAATCAGAGAACAAACATACTCCTGCAGAGATATGGGAGTCAACAATTTATACTTTCCTTGCTAAATTTGTCTTTGCCCTGTCCTTTGTTATTCCTCTCCTGTTTTTCCAGTTATCCACTGCAGTTATTGTCAGCGCAATCTGGGGTCTGTCTTTGCTGGGGATTTTCAGCATCTACATTGCCAAAGACCAGAAAACAAAAACCTGGAAAGTGGTGGCTGAGCACCTTGCTATTGCCCTGATAGTCATATTAATAACCCATTATGTAGGTGAATGGATTGGCGTAATGTTTGGATAGGCAGAGTAATGCATAATTCAGAAATATTTATCAACATGGGGGGCTTCCGGAAATGTATGAAAGAGCATGGAAAATTCTTTTTTATTGTCCTGTTCATAGTTTCTCTTGACCAGCTTGTTAAGTTTGTGATAAGAGCATCTCTTACTTCTGAAAGCTCAATACTCCTGGTCAAAAACTTTTTTTCAATAACCTACCTCCAGAATACAGGCATATCATTCGGCCTGCTGAAAGGGAACAATGCGCTCTTTGCAGCAATCGCTGCTGCTGCGCTCTTCATATTTTTTCATTTCTACAATAAAGAAAAAAAATACTGGCTCCAGTATGCTCTTATAACCGGCGGTATCATCGGCAACCTGATAGACCGGCTCTATCTTGGCTATGTTGTCGACTACTTTAATTTCCACTTCTTTCCTGTCTTTAATATTGCAGATTCCTCAATATTCATAGGCATAGCATGGCTCATAATCCTGTCGTTCAGGGACGCAAAGAAATATAAAGGAAAAAAGAAAAGAAAGTAATATGGCTGACAAGAGAGTTAAAAAAGCGCAGGAAGCCTATGAAAAAGGCGACATTGAATCAACTAAGAAAGTTCATACAAAAGATGCAATAGAACATGCTGAGAACCACAAGACCGGGAAGCACCTGGGTGATTTTGTGTATGGTGCACTTGACGGGATAGTAACCACTTTCGCAGTAGTTTCCGGTGTAGAGGGCGCACAGCTTTCAAGCTCTATTATACTTATCCTGGGTTTTGCCAACCTGCTTGGCGACGGCGTTTCAATGGGTGTGGGGAATTACCTAAGCACAAAATCAGAGCTTGATTATATAAAGAAAGAAAGGAAAAGAGAGGAGTGGGAAATAGAAAATTACCCTGAAGGAGAAAAAATGGAAATCAGACACATATTCCATAAAAAAGGCTTCAGGGGTAAAGATCTTGACAGAGCCACAGGAATAGTAACTTCTGACAAAAAAATCTGGGTGGATACTATGATGACAGAAGAGCTTGGGCTTGTTGAAGAGGAAAAAACCCCTGTAATCAGCGGGCTTGCGACATTTACTGCTTTTGTCATTGCCGGATTCATACCTCTGCTTGCTTTTGTCTTGAAAATATTAATTCCAAGCCTCACTATAGACCTATTTATGGTTTCCATATTCCTTACAGGCCTTGCGCTTTTTGTTGTAGGCGCAATGCGCTCACTGGTTACAAGATTATCCTGGCTGCGCTCGGGACTGGAGATGCTTTTTGTAGGCGGGATTACAGCACTTGTTGCTTATGGCGTTGGATTCTTCTTAAGAGGCCTTGGAGTATAATTACCAGGTAAATATTGCAACTGCTACAAGTATTACACCTATAGAAATGAAGATTATTGGGAGTAGATCCTCTTTTGGGATATTAATTGGTATATTTGCCATATAAAGATTAGAAGTTCTCCAGTTTTTAAATTTTTTGAATATATTTTTATATATGTTCGGTTTACCATACTTCATGGTGACTATGGATGAAGCTGATTCAATTGATAAATTCATAAAGGATAATGGCTGGCCTGCTTTCTGCAGCATGGTTATAGAGACAGGCAGACGGTTTCCTGAAAACTATTATGTAAGGTCCACGCATGGCCGCACAACAGACAGGATTACAATTGGAAGGCCTGCTGATTTTCCATTGGATGAAAAAGAGCAAAATATATATGCCCTCGCAAAAGAAGGAAAGATAGGAAAGGCTATAGTTGCAGGGCTGGAATTCATTGCTCTGGTGCAGGAGATGAGCAAAACAAGATACACTCCTGTTCTTGATTTAAGGAGATCCTTTATCAATGATGAAATCAGCTATGTTGTGCCGCCAAACTCCTCAGACCCTTTTGTCAAGAAATTGTACCAAACTCTCATCTCATTAGAGTAATGATTGCTTTTTCTTTTTTATTCTATAAGAAACATTTAAAAGCAAAATGAATTTTCACAGACATAAAACCCTCCTTAGCTCAGCGGCTAGAGCGTTCGGCTGTAGATGCTTATCTGACATGGTGCTAACCAAAGGATGAAAATAAGCCAGCCGTGACCGAAAGGTCCCCGGTTCGAATCTGGGAGGAGGGATTTTTATTTTTAGAAAGAAATTAAAAAAATAATGAAAGTTACTTCTTCTTTTTCTTGCCTAGCCTGGCATCAAGCGACCAGTCTCCCGGGCCTGTCAGCATTGTTGAGACCGCTGTAGCCAGAAGCATGATGTCGTATGCTGATCCTCCTGCAAAATTAGCTGTAAGCTTTACCTTGATGATGGCAACAACCATAATCACTGAAACCAGCAGGGCTGCTACTCTTGTCCATAACCCAAGTATCAGGGCGATTCCGCCGAAAAATTCAACTATTGCCACCAGCCATGCTGCATAGTTTGCCATAGGTATCCCTATAGTTGCAAAGAATCCCACAACATTATTAATGCCTGTAAGCTTGATGTATCCGTGCGCAACAAAAACCAGGCCAAGAACCACTCTCAGCACAAGAGGCGCATAGGACTTATTCTTTTCACACCATTTCTCGAATTTCTTTAACATTTTATCACCCTTGGTATTAATTTATCTTGCACTGTCGAGATGATTTATAAACCTTTTGCTTAAAATGCACAACATTTAAATATATAGTCTGCTATATACCTTAACAGAAATAGTTCTTAAAAAAAACGATGACCTAGAATGAATTATTTTGATTCAACACAGTATCTGGAGCCGCGATGCGAAAAGTGCGGCATTGTGCTAGATTATGGTACAAATACAGAATTCAATGAAAAGCTTATGTCCCAGGTATGCATGGTATGCGGAAACAAGCTCTAAATGTAGTAGCACCCTTCAAGTTTTCTCTCTTTGACAACCTCCTTGGCATCTTCATAATTAAGCCCGAGCCTTTCTTCTGGAGTGCTGTAGTCCGCAAGGTTATAGTTGTAGATCTTCAGCTTTCTGACAATATCCGTTTTGGGGTCAACATCATAGCAGATTACCTTATTCCCTATTTCAAGTATATTAAAAAGGCAGTTGTTGACAGCAGAGTTATTCAGCATGAAGTAGAACTCTGACGCATTGTAAAAGTGGGTGGTCATGAGATGATGGTATGACTGCACAAATATTTTGAATTTCAGCTTTCCTTTCATTTCTTCTATGAATTCCCTCACAGCCATGCTTGCGGGCCTGAATGCAAAAGGGTCTTTCCTCAGCTTGCCCTGCGTCTGGTTCAGCAGCAGAAGCTTGTTCACATAGCCTAGCTGCCGCCTTACAGTATTGAGCATATCTCTTGTTATTTTTTCCTGGAATTCTGATGTCGCATCCATTGCCCCTGAGCTTGAATTGAGCCCGGGGATAGCTGCAATAAGCAGATCTCCTGCAAGCAATGTGCTTCCGCCTATATAGACAAGTTTTTTCTGCTTCGGGTCTTTTATTTTAGAAAGAAACTCCTTGAAGGTCTCCCTGTAATCCGACAGCAGGGCAATGCTTCTTATATATGTCTCTGGGACTTCAAGCAAGAAAGCAAGCTCATCAAGCACCCTGTAATGCAGCGGAGACTCATATGTACCGATGTTAAAGCATGTTTTTGCTATGGCTGAGAATTTCTGCAGTATGCTAAGCAGCTGCTCGTACCGGTGATGGACATACTCTTCTATATGCCTGGAAAGCTCCAGTTTCAGCTGCTCATCCTGGCTTGCCTGCTCATATGCGACAGAAATTTTTTTTAATTCTGCGTAATTTGGCGCTATATCCTGCAATACTTTTGCCTTGTCAAGCGAGGCGTCAAAAAGCTTTTTGTTGAAAGAATAGCCATATCCTTCCCTTATCTCATTTTCACCCAATACATCGCCGTTTATGATGATCAGGTCCAGCTTCCATGAAGATTTAGCCCTGATATAGTTGTATATGAAATCAATGTTTTCTTTTGTGTGGCTGTCAGAAATAATAGCGATTCTCATTCCCCATCATAACTAATATAGCTGATTCACTATAAATAACTTTGCACACAGAGCAAGATTTAAATTGGGCAGTTTCTTCCTTTAAAAAATGCCGTTCGTAAAAATAGGAAAGACCTCTGATGTGCAGAACAGGAAAGGCAGGCTCTTTATTGTAAATGGAAACAGAGTAGCTGTATTCAATGTAAATGGTGAGTTCTTTGCAATAGACAGCAGATGCCCGCATCACGGCATTGATCTTGCCGGAGGCTACCTGAACGGCAAGATTGTAACTTGCCCGGGGCACGGCTGGGAATTTGACCTGGAAACAGGCGAAAACGTCATACTTCCGGTAAGTGTGAGAAAATACAATATAAAATCAGAAGGGGACAATCTTCTTCTAGAGATTTAAAATGGAGTGTGAGGGAATCCCTCACTAAAAAATCAATGCAAATTCCTTAACAAATACAATAAACTTTATAAAGACCTTATTTTTCTTTCAGGGTATGGCATTAGACCAGCAGAGAAGCAGGAGAAAGGAAACCGGAGCCAGGTATAAAAGGCAGCATAAGAAGAAGAAGCACACAATGGGCAGAAGCCCAACCCTTACAAAAATAGCCTCAGATTCTGCAAAAGTGGGCATAAGGGTAAGGGGCGGCAGTGTGAAGACAAGGCTTCTCAGGACTGATTCTGCCAATGTATACAACCCTAAAACAAAGAAATACACAAAGGCAAAAATAATCCAGGTTGTCGAGAATCCGGGAAACAGGCACTATGTCAGGGCCAACATCATGACAAAGGGCACAATCATAAAGACTGACAAGGGAAACGCAAGAGTTACTTCAAGGCCTGGTCAGGATGGCGTAATCAATGCAGTTCTTGTTTGATTATTTTTAAGTTATATTTATAAATAAAATAAAAACACCTAGATTATGCCCGGCACTAATTTCCCGAATCCAATAATCTATGTTTTAGGTGATGTTTTTTCTGAAGCTGAGTTTCCAAATCTGCCTGAAAGGGAATTCCCCGCTTATCTTTTTTACTGGCACGGCGACAAACTCCCTAAAAGGGAGCACATTGAAGAGCACAATCCTGTTGCTGTAATCAGCAGTAAGGATGTCAGCAACCTTGGATTCTCCCTTGATACAATTCTTTCTCTCACCAGCTCCCCGGAGGAGGGGATAGAGCTTGCCAAAAGAGCAATGGATAATTATCCTGCAGTACTGGCAAAGTACAGGATCTCTTTGCTGTCAGGGTTTGAGAAGAGCGAATTCGTGCCTCATGAGCCTATCTGGAAAAAATTATTGGGCAAAAACAGGATGCTAAGCTTTTTTGCCGGTGAGGATTCAGAAAAGTACCATCTTGCTGTATTCGGACTGTCTTTATGCTATTCAGGCTACAGCATAGAGGATAAAGAATTGGTGCAGAGGCCGGAAGAGGGTCGCACGCTGCTGCAGCCATGCGATACATGCAAATCAGCAGCTGACTACCTGCTTACAGGCGTGTTTGATAATTCTGACATATCAAAAGTGTATATGCTGGAATGGCTGGGGAAAGCTGGCTTTGGGGTAAAAAGAGATGACTGGAACCTGGCAAGAAGGCAGGTAATTGCAGTTGAGCAGCAAAGACTAAGCCTCCTCCCTGAATTAGCCAGGGTATACGGGATACAGCATTTCCCTGCATATGATGCTCTGATGCTCAAAGGATAGTCTTTAAATATTCTGTTTTCTTAAAACAATCCATGCTCAAACAGATATATGGCAGACTCTTAGCTGAGTATGGTGCTCAGGGATGGTGGCCTGTAACAAAAAAAGAAAAGCCGGAATACTCAGGCGGGCCAAAAACAGAAAAACAGCAGCTTGAGGTCATATTTGGAGCCATCCTGACGCAGAACACTTCATGGAAAAATGCTGAGAAAGCCATAATTGAGCTAAATAGGCGCAGGCTGATTGATATAGACCGAATGCTTGAAATTCACGCTGACAAATTAGCCCTGGCAATAAAATCTTCAGGATATTTTAACCAGAAAGCAAAGAAGCTGAAAAATGTTGCCGCTCTCCTGAAAAAGCACCCTTTAAAAGAACTGGAAAAATTGGAGATAAAAAAATTGAGATTGCTCTTGCTATCTGTAGAAGGTATCGGGCCTGAAACTGCTGATTCCATTATACTGTATGCGCTCAGAAAGCCTGTGTTTGTGGTGGACACATATACCAAAAGAATATTCTCCCGGGTTGGCCTGATTGATAAAAAGAGGGACTACGATGACGTGCAGAGGTTTTTCCACTCTAAACTGAAGAAAGACGAAAAGCTGTTCAATGAGTATCACGCCCTTATTGTAGAACATGCAAAGAGATACTGCAGGAAGGAGCCGCTGTGTAAAAATTGCATTGTGAATTCATTCTGCAAAGCAGCAAAATAACTAAATAACTTCAACTCAATTTAAAGCCTACAAAAGGTATATTAAACTCATATGCTTCACCATTGAAAAGAAGGTGAAAACTATGAGAAAAACATACATTATCGGGCTCATTTTAGTATTAATCTTAGTTGCATCATGCACCAGAACCGGCCTGCAGACAACCGACGAACTGAAAAAGTTTGAGTCAAGGCAGGAAATTATTGATTTCCTTGAGGCAAACCAGGCCTATAATTATGGCAGCAACAGCTATGCATTCGGAAGGGATCTCGCTGCTCTGGGAGCTGCTGAATCTGACGGTGCAGTAAAAACTGCCGCTCCAAGTTCCGGGCAGGCCGCATCGGACTATTCAACCACAAACATACAGGTTGAGGGCGTTGATGAAGCTGACTTTATCAAGAATGACGGGAAATACATATACATAGTAAGCGGCACCAACCTTATCATTGTTGATGCATACCCTGCTGAAAATGCAGAGATTATATCAAAAACAGATATAGAAGGGTATCCGACTGAGCTTTTCCTGAATGATGACAAGCTGGTGGTATTCACCCAGGTTGACAGTGAAACATATATCTTCCCTGAATATGACATACTTCCAATGCCTTCCTACAAGCAGAACACAAAGGCAATTGTCTATGACATAAGCGACAGGGAAAATCCTGAAATAGAAAAAGAATACGAGCTGGAAGGCTATTATGTAAACTCAAGGATGATCGGCGACAATGTCTATCTTATTGTTCAGGAGAATGTCTATTACTATGACGGGTTTGTTGACCTTCCTGTTGTAAAGGAATCTTCAAGGATAATAGCCGAGCCTGACATCTATTATTTTGATAATCCTGAAGATAATTACAACTTTAACACAATCATGTCTTTCAATCTTAAATCCGGGGAGACGGATGCAGAGACATTTATGATGGGCTATGCAAACACAATCTATGTCTCAAAAGACAATATCTATGTGACTTACCAGAAAAACCTTCCTTTCAGGTATTATGAGGAAAGCAACAGGGACAGGTTCTATAATGTGGTTGTTCCATTGCTCCCTGTAAGCGCAAGGACTGAAATAAATACGATAAGGAATATGGACATAAGCGACACTGAGAAGTGGAGCAGGATTTCCAATGTGCTTGAAGAAATGTACAGCGATATGGATGAGGACGACAAGCAGGAACTTGTTGAAGAAATAGAGGAAGCAGTGAATGAGTATGAAATAAAGCAGCAGGAGGAGAGGCAGAAAACCGTTATCCACAAAATCGGGATTGACAATGGAGATATAACCTATGAAAGCAGAGGAGAAGTAAAAGGCTACCTTCTTGACCAGTTCTCAATGGATGAGCATGAAGGCAATCTGAGAGTTGCAACCACATTCAGCACATGGCTTAGGGATGGCTCTGTTACCTACAATAATGTATATGTGCTTGATGAAGACCTTGAGATAATAGGCTCAGAAGAAGAGATTGCGCCTGATGAAAGTATCTACTCAACAAGATTTATGGGAGACAGGCTTTACATGGTCACTTTCAGGCAGATTGACCCGTTCTTCGTGATTGACCTGTCTGATGCAGCAGACCCTGAGGTGCTAGGATATCTGAAAATCCCCGGATTCTCAGATTACCTCCATCCTTATGATGAAAATCACATAATAGGCGTAGGAAAGGAAACAGGAGAGAACGAGTACGGCCAGACAACAGTCAAGGGCGTGAAAATAGCTTTGTTTGATGTATCTGATGTCTCCAGCCCTGAATTGGTTGACATGTATGAGATAGGAGAGCAGGGAACAGATTCAGAGGCGCTGTATGACCACAGGGCATTCCTGTTTGACAAGGAAAAGGGCCTTCTTGTGCTTCCTATAATGGAAATGAAAGGAAAACAGGAATACGACCCAAGGATGGGCTACTACAGGCAGGACACATGGCAGGGAGCCTATGTCTTTGATATAGACGAAAACGGCTTTGAGCTCAGGGGCAAAGTCTCTCACGATGAGGCTCTTGATTATTACTATGACTATCAGAACACTGTAAGGAGGTCATTGTTCATGGATGACGTGCTCTACACAGTTTCCATGAAAGCAATCAAGATGAGCGACCTTGAAAGCCTTGAACTGCTGAATGAGGTTGAGCTTCCGTACACTAAGTATGATTACGGAAGGCCAATGCCATTAGTAGTTGCAGAATAATTTTTTTATTTCTTTTTTGCTTTGCTTAAACTTTCCAGTTCAGCGGGATTATATTCCTGGTGAATCTTTTCATAGAGCAATTTTACAAATGAATCTTTATAATTGACTTCTTCTTCCCAGTCTTTATAAAACATGCCTGGCGCATTTACTCGAAGTATGGTGTATCCCCTTCCAAGAAACCCTTTCCCTATTATTGTTGCTGAGAGAACACCTTTTTCGTGGTTTGATCTGATATTTGATCTGTATTGAGAAAATCTCTCTTCTTTTAGCAGCTCATTCAAAGCTGTTTCAAAATCCTCGGTCTTTACAACATTACCCTTAAGAAGATCAACTAGTGTTGTGCTACCCATAAAATCTTACAGTATTATCGTATATTTAAATTTTTACTTTTCAACATTCCCTGAAAGAATCTCAGGAGCTTCTCCAATAATATCAAAAATTTCTTTTTCCAGCTTATAGACAAGCGCAATATCCTCTTTCCTGTTCTCGCTGTCTCTGGCCGGGTATTTTCTGTTTATGTAGTCATATCTTCCTTTCAGCGAAACTATCTTGTCGTGCAGGACTCTTTTGTCTGCATAATAAATTATTTTTTCCTCCCAGGTCTTCAGGCTTTTTATGAAATCACCCCTGTGCTGCTTGGCATAAAATCCCAGTTCCGAATACCCTTTTTCTGCCAATATTTCTTCTGTCCTGAAACCATGCTTCACTGATTTATCATTTATACAGAGCCACTTGTCTAGGTCATGAAGAAGCGAGCCTTTGTCAACAGTTTCAGAATCTATTTCAATGCCTTTTTCTTTAAGTTTTTTGCAGAGAAAGACAGCAACTTTGTTCACCGCAATTACATGGTCTATTATATTCTGCGGTGTTCCAAGCTCTTTGTACCATCTCAGGCACTGTTCTCTTGTGGGAAATCTCATCTCAAATGCCCTGTGTTGTTTATCATGTGGATTCTATGTTTTTTATCTTCCGTTATCTCAAATATGCTGATACTTGCATTTCCCAGCTCAGGCATCTCTTCAAGCCTTTTACCCTGTACCAGGGCAAGCATCTGCCTGCCTGCCCCTCCATGGCTTACAAATACAACAGTGGACTTTGGATATTTTTTATAGGTTTCATCTATGAATCCCCTTAGTCTTTTCTTTGTCTGCTCTTCAGATTCGACCCCTTCCGGCCTCTTATTTTTCCAATCAATTGGGCCGATTTCTGATTTCTTCTTCCCAGTAAGTATTCCCATGCTGAATTCCCTTAATGATTCAGTAAGAATAAGAGGTACATCTCTATGATAGTGTCTTATTTCTTTTGCAGTGTCTGCTGCTCTCGCAAGATCGCTCGAAAATATTGCATCAATTTTTTCATTTTTCAGCCTAAGGGCTGCTTTTCTCGCCTGATCTATGCCCTGCTCTGTCAGCTTTCCATGAATATGCCCCTGGAAAATGCCCGCAGAATTCTCCTCTGTTTCGCCATGTCTTACCAGAATGACTTTCATAGTTAATCAGTTTCAAGTATAATGCTATATATCTAATTTTTTCTCATTTATAAATTCTTCAAAAACAGAAAGCCTGCTTGTATAATCTGCCTCGGAAAGGTCAAAATTCAGCCTGTATGTTGAGTCAATATCATGCAGGATATCATGCCAGTCTGTTCTCAGGTCAGCATCCATATCAAGGTACAGAAAATAAAACACGTATATTACCTTACTCCTGGCTATAACTCTTCCATTCGCTTTGTCAATTACAAGGCTCCCGTATGCGCCCTTTGAGGGCATTATGTAATCAGGCCTTTTTTCAGCAGCGCTTCCAAGAGTGCCGTTCTGTGCTGCATTATAAAACGCTTCTATAACCGGAACAAGAGCTGCAAGGCCATCATAACCCTCCTCGAGCAGGCTTTGCTCCAGAGGAAAGGTAGAGCCTTCGTGCAGTGTAAGAATATTAGCTCCGCAGCTCAGCCTGTTTTTTATGTCCGGCTTGGAAACGCTCTCTTTTTCTAGGAAATCTTCAAGGTCCGTAAAGAATTTAGTCTGGCCAAGAAAAAATTCATCAAGATACAGAGCAAAAACTCCTTTTGAGTCTATAGCTGCAATCTTCCAGTTTTCCTGGTCATGAAGGGCATAGCCTGTTGGGAACCTTGGTGTATACCCTTTGTTATCCATCAGAAAACTAAGAGAAGAAATTATATTTAAAGTATTCTATAGCTGAAATGCATCCGGCCTGCTATCGAAGAACTCTTGAAATGCAGCTAATGAGGGCCCAATAGGTTCCTCTTTCACGCTAAAGCTAGGAGTATATATCATGTCAACAGTTGCTTTGAGTGTCTCAATATCCTCTCCCTCGTCTCCCAGGTAAAAGAGATGGATATCATATTCAAGATCTTCCTCAATAATAGCCTTATTGCTCTCTCTGTCCAGACGTATTCTGCCTCTTGCACCCATTCCGCCAATCACGTAATCAGGAAGCTGGAAGGTTGAGTTCTGAAGTTCATTCTCGCACTTATCCTCTAGCTCCATGTAGAGCACCTTTATTATTGGATCAAGCGCTGCGGTGCCGTCAAGCCCCTGTGCAAGAAGATATTCATCTAATGAAAACTCTGCTCCTTTGTACAAAACAATTGTCCATGTATCGTATGAAAGCCTATTCACAATTGAAAGGTCAATGCCTTTCTCCCTGTTGATGAGGTCGTTAGCAGTAACGTGCTCCCTTGGCACATTCCCGAATGCCGCATCTATTCCCTGGAGCTTAAATACCCCGCCAGAGGCTATAACGCCTATAGGCCCATACCCGCTGTCCATAACAGTATGGATCATCTCACTGAATTTAGGCTTGTACATTTCCCCTGGGGGAGGAATAAATTATATTTAAATATTGCTTAATTAGTAATAAGAATCAATCAGGAATGTTAACAGAATTATACGTCAATCATCTCAATCTCAATATTAAGGCCGTCCGGGATAGGCACTCTCATAACAAGCCTCAGCGCCCTCTCATCGATGCCAAGATCAATCAATCTCTTGTGTATCCTCATCTCATAGCGCTCCCATGTTTCTGTTCCCTCTCCGTCCGGGCTTTTCCTTGTCGTAACCCTTAGTTTTTTTGTCGGAAGAGGTATGGGGCCACGTATCACTACCCCTGTCTTGTCTGCAATCTCTTTTATACTAGCACAAACCTGGTTCACCTTATTGATGTCCATGCTTGCCAGTTTTATCCTTGCTTTCTGCATCTTTTTTCTCCTGCATGATAAGTTTTAAATTATCATGAAAATAAAAAATAAAACATAAATTTACTTCTTGTTCATGTCCTTTGCGACAAGGTCTATGCACATGCCTGCTGCGACTGTTGTTCCGCTGTCCCTGATTGCGAACCTTGACAGCTGCGGTATGTCCTTCTGCCTCTCTATTACCAGAGGTGTTGTAGGCCTTATCTTTACTATGGCTGCGTCCCCGTTCTTTATGAAGTCAGGCTTTTCCTTAAGTGTTGCGCCTGTTCTTGGGTCCAGCTGCCTTACAATCTCAACTATCTGGCATGCAACCTGTGCTGTGTGGATGTGGAATACCGGAGTGTATCCTGCTGTGATAACAGTAGGGTGGTTAAGGACTACCATCTGTGCTGTAAACTCTGTAGCAACAGTAGGCCAGCTGTTAGGATGACCTATAACGTCTCCCCTTGCCAGGTCCTTCTTTCCCATTCCGCCGACTGAAAATCCGACGTTGTCCCCTGGTTCTGCCTTGTCAAGCTGCTCATGGTGCATTTCTATTGTCTTGCATTCTCCAAGAACTCCTTTTCCTTCTCTTCCCGGAACTGCAACAATCTTGTCCTTTGCTTTCATAACTCCTGTCTCTACCCTTCCTACCGGTACAACTCCTATACCTGTGATGTTATAGACATCCTGGATAGGTAGCCTCAGCGGCAGGTTGACTGGTTTTTCCGGTACTTTGAAATTGTCAAGTCCCTCAACAAGTGTCGGACCTGCGTTCCATTTCAGGTTTTCTGACTTTTTGACAACATTGTCTCCCTTCAGGCCTGAAATCGGAATAAACTGCACTTCCTCTATCTTGTAGCCGACTGTCTTAAGCAGGCCTTCAACCTGTGACTTAACAGAATTGAATTTTGCCTGGTCATAGTTGACCATATCCATCTTGTTCACTGCTACTGCAAGCTGGTTGACACCGAGTGTCTTTGCAAGGAAAACGTGCTCCTTTGTCTGTGCCATGACTCCGTCAGTAACTGCAACTACAAGCACACCGCAGTCTGCCTGTGATGCTCCTGTAATCATGTTCTTGACGAAATCCCTGTGGCCTGGTGCGTCGATTATTGTGAAATCATATTTTGCTGTTGAGAATTTCTTGTGGGCAAGGTCGATTGTAATACCCCTTTCCCTCTCTTCCTTAAGGTTGTCCATGACATAAGCGAACTCAAATCCGCCTTTTCCCTGGGCATCTGCAAGCTCCTTAAGCTTTCTCAGCTGCTGCTCTGAAATATTTCCTGAGTCGAATAGCAGCCTTCCTACTGTAGTTGATTTGCCGTGGTCAATATGACCAATAACAACGAGATTCAAATGTTCTTTTTGTTTTGCCATTTTCTATCCTCCGAATTCAATCATTAGGTCTATTTTTAGGAAATTATAACACTTTATAAGCATTTCTCTTATTCTGCTGTAGTTTCCTCCTCGACAATTCCCTTTCTTGACCTTATCTGGTTTATTATTTTCTGCTGAAGCTCGTTTGGCAGCTTTTCGAATCCCTGGTCAACAACTGAAAAACTTGCCCTTCCCTCTGTTGAGCTTCTTATGTCGTTGCTTAATCCAAACATCTCTGCAACTGGAAGCTTACCTTTTATTGTTGTGAATTCTCCTCTGCTGTCCATCTCAAGCATCTGCCCTCTCTTTGATGAAAGCAGCTTTGAGACTTCTCCCATGAATCTTGTTGGGGTATCAAACTGGAGCACCTGCACTGGTTCATAAAGCACAGCCCCGCCGCCCCTTATAGCTGCCCTTATACCTTCCCTTACTGCAGGGTATACCTGTGCTGGCCCCCTGTGGATTGAATCCTCGTGCAGGCTCATGTCAGCCAGAGTTACAAGCAGACCTATGCATGGCTCTCTTGCCAGCGGCCCTGCTCTCATGACATCCTCAAACATATCGTTTATGAGCTCAATAACCTCTCCCATATGGACCTGACCACGTGTGTCTTCTATGAGGATATTCCCTTTATAGATATTCTTGACCTTTCTTGCCTCTTTTGCATCAAATCCGAGTGATGAAAGCTTTTCCCATAGCTGCGGCACTTTCTTCTTGATTCTCCCTTCAGCAAGCTCTCCTGATTTTATTGCATCCCTTAGTTTTGGGTCAAGAGGAGCAACTTTGAAATAAAACTTGTTGTGCTTGTTCGGAGATTTTCCTTCATATTCCTGGGAAGGCTTTGTTACTGTCTCCCTGTATACGACAACAGGCGGGCTTGTCTTGACATCAAGGTGCTTCTCAGTCTTAATCCTGTTTTCTATGATTTCAAGATGCAGCTCTCCCATTCCTGACATCAGGTGCTCTCCTGTCTCCTCATTAATCTGGATTGTAATGGATGGGTCTTCCTTTCCAACCTTCTTCAGCACTTCAATTAGTTTTGGAAGGTCGCTAGGCTTTGTGGCCTCAACAGCCTTTGTAACAACAGGCTCAAATAAATGCTTGATCTGCTCAAAAGGCTCAGCGTCTGTGTCTTCTGCGACTGTCTCCCCTGCAAATCCTTTCTTGAACCCTGCAATGCCTATGATGTTTCCTGCGGGAACATTGTCCACTACTTCTCTTTTTGCTCCGTTGAATATGTAGACCTGCTGTATTCTTGCAACTTCCTTTGCTGCAATAAGATGAACTGTCATCCCTTTTTTCACTGTTCCTGAAAAAAGCCTGCCTGTGCATATCTCTCCTGCAAGAGGATCAACGACAATCTTTGTTATCACAAACCCTATTTTACCATTTGGATTGCAGCTCAGAAGGGATTTCCCGAAATCTGTCTCAACATCTCCCTGCCATATCTTCGGGATCCTGTATTTTTGTGCATCTATGGGATTTGGGAGGTGCTTTACTACTGCGTTTAGTATGACCAGATGGATCGGGGCTTTTTTCCTTAAAGCCTTGATGTCTTCTTCCTCTCCCTTGCTGTATGCGTCTATTATGTCATTGAAATTGACATTGTTCTTCTGCATATAGGGTATGGAAAGCGCCCAGTTATGGAAAGCAGAGCCGAAGCAGACGCTCCCGTCCTGCACATTGACATCCCATTTTCCCCTGAATTCGTCAGGGCAGATGCTGTTGACAAACCTGTTTACCCCTGTGATAATTTTTGCGAATCTTTCCTGCATCTGTGCAGGTGTCAGCTGAAGCTCTTTTATCAGCCTGTCAACTTTATTTATGAAAAGGATTGGCTTTACTCTTTCCCTAAGGGCCTGCCTCAGCACAGTCTCTGTCTGGGGCATCATGCCTTCTACAGCGCAGACAAGCACGATTGTTCCGTCTGCTGCTCTCATTGCCCTTGTGACGTCCCCTCCAAAATCAACGTGGCCTGGCGTATCCAGAAGATTGATCAGGTGCTCCTCGTTGTTGAGAGTGTGAACCATAGAAACTGCTGATGTGTCGATTGTGATGCCTCTCTGCTGCTCATCTTCGTGAAAATCAAGCACCTGCATCTTTCCTGCAAGGTCCTCTGAAATCATGCCTGCGCCTGCCAGGAGGTTATCTGAAAATGTTGTCTTCCCGTGGTCTATGTGAGCGCAAATAGCTATGTTCCTTATATAAGTAGGTTTATTCATAATTGCTGTTACCCTGTCAACCATCTTTGCCATTTTATTTAGTCACCTGTTTGAAAGTTAAAAAACATGCTTCTCATGCACTGTCTTGTATGTATGAATCTCTTTGTCCGTAAACCACAAAGCAACTTCTTTTTTTGCATTTTCTGATGTATCTGAAGCATGAATGATGTTCTTCACTGCTGTGCCCTTATTGTCGGCATATGCATATGAATGATGCGCAAAATCCCCCCTTATTGTCCCTGGGAGAGCCTGCCTTGGCTCTGTGCTGCCTGTCATCTTCCTCACTACCTCAACTGCGTGTATACCTTCAACCGCTATAGCAACAACAGGCCCTGAGATTATGAACTCCTCAAGACTCCTGTAGAAAGCCTTCGCAACATGCTCTGAATAGTGCTTTTTTGAGAAAGCCTTGTCAACCCACACCATTTTCATGCCGACTATCTTAAGCCCGACATTCTCAAATCTGGTTATGATATTGCCCACGATGCCCCGTTCAACTGCATCAGGTTTCAAAAGCACTAATGTCCTCTCTATAAGGTCTGGCATTTTTATCATCTCCTATTGTTTCTTGTTTTTCCGGTGTTCTTCTGTCCACCTTGTCAACCTTGGCTTCCTGCTAAGCTTTATCATGTTCTTCTCGCATTTTCCTGAACAAAAATAAAGTATCTTTGCATCAGACTTGATGTACATCTTACCTGTTCCCGGAGTGAATTCCTTCCCGCAAAAAGTGCATTTCATTTTCTTAAACACCTCCTGTGTTTGAGAATTGAAAATCTTTGATTTTCATTTCTATCCACTCCCTCTTCCTGTCTTGTTAAGCGGACGGGCCTCAATTTCTGTCTCTCTCAGCATAAGGATATCTCCTGTCTGCACTGGCCCTACGACATTCCTTCTTATTATCTTGTTGGCGTCCCTTCCTTCAAGAATCTTGCACCTAACCTGGGTAACTCCGCCTCTTGTGCCTGTCCTTCCAATTACTTCCTCGACTGTAGCAGGAACAGCAACTGTAAAGGTAACCTTGCCTCTTATTTCCTTTTCCTGCTCTGCTCCCTGTTTCTGCTCAGCCTGCTGAGTCTTTTCTTCTCTTGCCATGAAAATCAGCCTTTCTTGTTGAATTCCTTAATCAGCGCTGATGCTTCCCCTGGTTCGGAAACTGCAATAGCGCTTGTCCCCACTTGTAATCCTGCTGCTGCTCCAAGCTCTTCTTTGCTTGGCACTTCAACGCATGGTATCCCTTTCTCCTTGCAGAGCAAAGGAATGTGCATTATTACTTCTGGAGGATTGACATCTTTTGCAAAGACTACAAGCTTTGCCGTGCCTCTCTCTATTGACTTTGTTACCTCATTGGTCCCTTTCTTAATCTTGCCGGTTGTCCTGGCAACTTCAACTGCTTCGTAAGCTTTTTCACTTTCTGACATTTGTTTTCACCTTTCCCCATTATTGGTAACCAGAATAAATGTTACCTTCTTTCGGGCCATCTGGCCGTCATAATTCATTAGGTATTTTAAAGGAAATTTGGGGTGTTTATAAATGTTACTGATAGAATAATTCTCCAGTTAATTTAAATATAAACAAAATTTACATTGGGGTATGGGAGATATTGCTGAATACATATTGGAACATGAGAATGGCGGGTATCGTATTGTCCAGGCCTATCAGCAATATACTGCTCACCTTGCAAAATATTTGCAGATTATTGGGGAGATGGATAGTTTAAAGGGAACAGGAGATTGGGTTCTCGGTATAAATGTTCCGGGCGTCGGGCCTGCATTAACTCTGATTGACGGTGACGAGCCCTTTATTGGTCCAATGGGGAATGCAATGATGCATGAAGTTGGACAAGCAAAAACACATCTGCAAATACTGGTGGACAGTCATTGGGGGAATATTCCCTTAGTCAAGAAATATTATGGGAGATTAATGCAGCAACCATTCCCAGAGAATTACCAAGGATATGATATCCCCGCAGAATACATGATTGCTGATGGCAAACTTTCTCCTGGCAGGCCGCTGCACCTGCTTGAAGGTTAATTCTTTATCAATACTCAACTTTTATAAAGCTGTTGATTTTTCAGTTTTTCAGATGGCACCCAAGAAAGAAGAATCAGCTCAGCCGGAAGTCAATATAGGCCTGGTGGGGCATGTGGACCACGGCAAGACAACGCTGACTGAAAAGCTTTCAGGAAAATGGACAGACACCCATTCCGAAGAGCTGAGGAGAGGGATAACCATCAGGCTGGGATATGCAGACACTGTTTTTGTGAAAGCCGGAAAAGAATACACAACAGAAGAGCTGGCCAAAAAAGCAAAGAAAAAGTATACTGTTCTGAGGAAAGTTTCTTTTGTGGATGCTCCCGGGCACGAGTCACTGATGGCAACAATGCTCAGCGGAGCCAATGTGATGGATGGTGCCCTTCTTCTTGTTGCAGCAAACGAGAAGTGCCCACAGCCCCAGACACGGGAGCATCTGATGGCATTAAAAATAATCGGCATAAAAAATGTTGTCATAGTGCAGAACAAGATTGATATTGTTTCTGATGAAAAAGTCATGGCCAATTACAAGGAGATAAAGGAATTCCTGAAAGGGACTGATTATGAGGATTCCCCTATAATTCCTATCTCTGCCCAGCACAATATTAATGTGGATGCTGTTATAGAAGCTATTGAAACATACATACCTACTCCTAAGAGGAACAGGGATGCTGACCTGAGGATGTTCGTGTCTAGGTCATTCGATATAAACAAGCCAGGCCAGGACATAAGCACACTGAAGGGAGGGGTGCTTGGAGGGGCAGTGCAGCAGGGGATGATAAAGACCGGAGATACCATTGAAATCAGGCCAGGACAAATTTATGAGGAGGCAAACAGGAAAGTCTGGAAGCCGATAAAGACCAATGTAAAGAAGATCATGACCGGCAGCAAAGAGATTAAGGAGGCAGGCCCGGGCGGCTCAATAGCCCTTCTTACAGACCTTGACCCGTCTGTTGTCAAATCAGACAGTTTCACAGGAAATATTGTAGGGTTTGAGGGCAAGCTGCCTGAAGTCTGGGATAACCTTATGCTTGAAGTTCACCTGCTTGAAAGAGTGGTAGGAACATCAGAGGATGCCAAAGTTGAGCCTCTGAAAATGGGAGAGGTACTTATGCTTAATGTCAACTCAGCTGCGACAGTCGGGGCTGTTGTAAAATTGGGAAAAAACAGGATAGACTGCAGGCTGAAGCTCCCGGTCTGCGCTGACAGGGGTTCAAGAGTTACAATATCAAGAAGAATCGGCACAAGGTTCAGGCTTATAGGCTACGGCATAATTTCTTAGAACTGGAAGCACAAAGAGTTTATCTTGAGAATTTTGAGGTCAGTCGGCGTATCGCCTAGGGCACAGCCCCTTGTTTTTATTTAGAGCCTCTCTCTCAACAAGACCTTTTTGTGCTTCCTATAGTTTAATATGTTTTCTGCATTTATAAATGTAACCTAAGCAGTCTAGGTAAAAATGAAAAATATTATATTGTACAATAATAACACAATATGCAGATGAACCAGCCTGCTTTTGATTATAGTGAGAAAATAATCCCTGAGCTTGATAAGTTTTCAGCGAGGGTTGATGAGATTGCAGGAGACGACAAGCGCCTCAGGGTATCCGTTGAGATGGAGTCGCTTGAATGGCACACTTCTATGTCAAAAGTGAAAAGAGAGCTGCTGATCATGGCTACCCAGCTGAAGGAAATGCATAAAAAGATGGAGTCCATGAAAACGGAATTTATAGAAACTGTCATGGATTTCAGGACAAAAACAGACAAAGAAAATTTCGAAAAGCTGAAAAGGAAGCTTGAGAGGTTTAATTTTGAAGAATACATGACAAAGGAAGAATTCAGAAAACTTCTAGGCAAGAGCAGCCCCGAGTGATTTTATAGCCACTTCAATCATGTCATCTGTCGGCTCTTTTGTGGTTATCTTCTGGATGAGCAGGCCAGGGGATATAATTATCTTAACCAGGATATTGTCAAAATGCTTTCCTGCAAATTTCAGGAATTCATATGATACTCCTGCAATTACGGGCAGGAGGAGTATCCTGATGCCCAGTCTCTGGAAATAATTTCCTGCATCTACGAAAGTGAAAAAGACTATTGAAAGCACAAATACAATAAGTATGAAATTTGTGCCGCATCTCGGATGGAGTGTTGAGTATTTCTTGACATTTTTTACTGTAAGCTTTTCCTTATTCTCATAGCAGTATACTGTCTTGTGCTCTGCACCATGATACTGGAATATCCTTCTTATATCAGGGATAAATGAGATTAGCAACAGGTATATCAGGAATATAGCTATCCTTACTATTCCGTCTATCAGGTTCAGCGCTGCTCCTGTGCTGCCTGCAAGGAATCTTGCGATAAAAAGAGGCGCGGCAAAGAAAAGGAGTATGGTCATTCCTACTGACAGAATAACTGTAAGCGCAATTTCCCATGAGGACATAACCTGGTTATCTTCTCCCTGGGATTCAAGTGCTGAATATGATATGCTGCTAACACCGATTGAGAGGGTTTCAGCAAACCTGTACACCCCCCTTACTACCGGAATCTTCGGGAACCAGTGCTTCGGCTCCTGTATTTTCACTATTTTTGTAGAAATCTTTTTATCGGGCCTTCTTACGCATAGGGCATACTTGTCGCTGGAGCGCATCATGACTCCCTCAATCAAAGCCTGCCCCCCAATAGTTAGTTCCGGCATCGCAAAAGGAATAGACGCCAAATATATAAATTTACTTAAAAAGGCTTAAGATATATAAAGAAAGCGAGATTCACCCAAAACACTAGAGGGGCTATGGTGCAACTGCTATGCGTCAGTTGGCACCGCATGTGCGACATGCGCCTTTTCCAAAGGCTTAATCCCACTAAAAGAAAATAAGGGGCTATGGTGTAGCTTGGTATCACACAAGGCTGGGGGTCTTGTAACCGCAGTTCGAATCTGCGTAGCCCCATTTTTTCGTTCTGTTAGCCTGCTAACAGGACTGGGCCTGTTTGGCTCAAGCGTTTCTTAAAGGCTTGGTTTGTAATCTGCGTAGCCCCACATTATTTATCGTTAACTTAATAATACACTGGGTTGGTAAGGGTGAAACCCTTACGTCAAAAAAATATAGTGCTGTCTTTCTTACTATTCATCTACAGTAAACAATTTAGAATCCTTAACTTTAAACAGGCCGATCCTCGCGCCGGCATCCAGCCAGCCATGCGCATAGTTAAGGGCGGCAAATGCAGTGACCTTATCTCCCTTGCTGCGGAAATGCCCTGCATCGCTGAAATATCTTGAGGCCATATCAAAGAAATCCTCTGCCTCTTTTCTCCTCTCAGGATCAAACCTGCCTTCAGCCATTTTCAGGGCCTTTTCTGTGACTGAAAAATATCTTTTCAGCTTTTCATCTGTTATCCTATCCATCTGCTGAGGGATATATTCATGCTTTATTTATTTTATCATGTGTACTTATTTACATTTTAGTATACTTTTTTCCATATTAATATACAAAAAATAGATAAATTTAAATACCTGTGTGATATATCCATAAATTCTGATAGTTATATGGATCAAAAAAAAGCATACCGAAAAATTGCTATCACTCTTTTCCTAGTCCTCGGCCTGCTGGTCGTGGTATTTGCAGCCATGCTCCTCTTTAATGTAACTGACTACGGAATAACCATTGCATCATTCGGCGCAACAGTCATGATGATACTTTCAAAAAAGAAAGTTGAAAACAGGAAAATAATCGGGGCATATATAGCAGCCTCTGTAATCGGGTTTATCATGGCAAGAGTCCCAGGCTCAGTACTGTTTAATGTTGCCGTCGCTGGTGTAGCCTCAGTAATAGCAATGACTGTCTTGGAAATGCAGCATGCTCCTGCAATAGGTATTGCCATAGCAATGGTCCTTAACAATTTCTCATTCTGGACTGACGTGACTATAATATTTTCAATACTCCTTATCATCGGCATGGCTATGATACTGAAGTCATTCATCAGGAATCCTGAGAGAATACTGAACTTTGTGAAAATAGAAACAGAAAAGATAAACTGGGATTTCTAAGAAAAATATATAAAACCCAACATTAATCAATAAGAATTATGAAACAAGACCAGCTCCTGTTTTCATCGCTTTTCGCGGTTTTTTTTGGATTCCTTATATTCATACTCTCCATAATGAACCAGGGCCTCAGGCTTATTGCCATATTCACAACATATTATGTGCTCTTTCTCCTCCTTGGGCTTGTGATAATGCTAACCGGCTTTGTATTCATGCTCATATGGCATGTAAGCAACAGGCAGCCCTTTGAGGATAAGGAAAATAAGAGAGAAAGCTTCTACGGGTATCTTGCACTGGGAATATTCTCACTGACAATGGGCTTCCTTTACATGTTCTATTTCCATGACAGGAACACGACACTGTATTATGTTTTCATTTTCGTAAGCATCGGGGGAATAGCCCTGCTGGTAAAAGGCCTGAAAAATTTCTATATTAATGTTATCGAAAAAAAGATATGACATTGCTGAAATTCATCTTGACATAATCTGCCGGATCGAGTGATTTTTTCTTCAGCTCAAGCAGCCCTGATTCCACATTCGTGCTGCCGAAAGGAATGAAGAAACCTGCCTTGTGCTCAAGTTCCCTTATCTGTATCAGGGCAAAATACCTAGCAATAATTGATGCCGCAGAAACTTCAGGGTATTTTGAATCCGCGTTCTTCTCCCTGATGTCCCCTACTGAGCAGCCGGGATACAAGTCAACTATATGAATAGCTTTTTTTGAAAGCTTGTTATAGCATTTAAGGTGGAGATTATCAAGAAGTTTTGTTGTGTTATTTTTTGCTATCATCGCATTGTATTCTCTTGGATATAAGGATTCAACATGATAGTTCTTCGGGTATCTCCCGATAAGCTCTTCCCCCAGTTTCACTATCTGCGGCTTGAGCAGTTTTTTTGAGTCTTTTACGCCGAGTCCTTTAAGCTCCTTCCGTATCGTGTCATCTGCCATGAATGCCGCAACAACAATGCCACCGAACGTGTCTCCCTTCAGGGTTTCATCTGAACCGACTGACATAGGCCTGGATTTCTCTTTCTTTATTGCTCCTGTAAAAAGAAGAAGTTTCTCTGCCTCTGCTGTATTCTCCTTTTTGCCCTGCACAAGCAGCTTTCCCGTCTTGTAAAGGATTATGCTGCAGCTGCCGGAAAGCCTTATCTCCTCATGCTTTGATTTCGGCTTTTCCTCTTTAAATCCGTATTTTTTTATTTTTTTCAGGCCGGTTTTAGTCACATTGTCAAAGCTTGCCATTATTATCCACTCTTCCCCTGGAAATCCTCATCTATAGCCTTAAGGTATTCCCTGAGCCTTTCAATAATGCTGGGCACAAGGAACCTCTCTATTTTTTCCCTGAATATGTCCTGGAGAGGAGAGAATTCGCTTATCCTGTATTCATTTTTGACCTTTTCCACAATAAGGACTTTCCTCAGCCTTCTTACCTGCCTTCTTATGTTTGAGGCAGCTGCTCCTGCATCACCCAGCTTATATTCTTTTCTGAATGCCAGCACTTCATCCCTTATCCCGTCAGAAGAAAGCAGCTTATTTTCCTTTCTTGCCTCAAGCAATACATAAAGGACATCAACCACTATATCCCTTGAATCGCCCGGGTTGAGAAGCCCGAGGCTGAGGCATAATTTCCTTACAAGCTCCCTGCTGTTAAGATTATAGGGCTTTTCATATCTCCTTAATGTGATTTCTGCTAAGGGTGTGTCTACCTGCTTGGATTGCATGATTAAATATTTTAATCATAAGTTTATAAATATTTTGGAACTCCAGAAGTCAGTTATCAAAGCTGCCGCCCGGCCTGCTTGCTTCCAGCCTGTACACATCCGGGCTATTTATTAAATCAGGCAGTTCTGCATAAGGCATGCCAATTGCATATATCCCGCCTATTCTACCCATTTTGCCTTTAAAATCCAGTCCGGATTTTGCCCGCATAAGAAAATGAACTTTTGTTGTATTCAGGTCAATGCCCGGATCTTTTGTCATGAGGATATGGTACTGGTGCATCATGTACGGGTCAACTTTCGGGGATTTAAGTGCCTCTTCAATTTTCTCCTTCAGAGAAGTTTGGTCCTGCATAGTTTCATTAATAAAACTAGTTTATATTTAAATTTTGTTAGCTACATTTTTATATAACATTGTATTCTTCTTTTCCTCTATGGGGGACTATATTGATGCTTATGACCATGAAATTTATAGCAGGATCCTCTACAGGCATGCGCTTGAAAGGGACCCTGTAACTGCTGCAGAGATTGCAAAGATGGCAGGATTGACAGGAGACCAAATTTCTAATATCAAATACGTTGGAAACGGTCAGATCCATGCTGATATAAATCTTGAAAGAAGAGTTAGGGAGTAAGTCTTAGAAAACTTTAAGTATAACAATCTCATTGGAATGGAAATGATTAATAGGCATACAGGCATTGTTGCAGTTCTCATTGCCGGCGGAATTGTTCTCGCAGCATGTGCTTCTCCGGCACCTCAGCCTACTGTTACATTAGAGCCAACGGTAGCTTATACTGCAGCACCAACGGTAGCTTATACTGCAGCACCAACGGTAATCCCCACATCCACTCCAATGAATCTTCCGGTCAGAGATGCCATATCTGAAGCAAGAACTGGTTTAATTAAGTCGTTTCAGGAAAATGGTGGCTATTTACTAGAAAGCGATTATGAGAACCATGTTGATGAAGAAATAAGGAGAACAGGACTTAATCCTAAAGAATGCAGTCCACTTGACTCTTGGATTTATTATGAACTTTTTTCAAACTCTCTCAGCATTGATAAAAAAATTGGCGCGGATGAAGATGCCCAATATTACATCTATGATTATTCCGGCCTTCCAGAGAATGTTGAAAGAGCATCAATTAGATACGACAATTTGAGAGATGGACTTGAAGATTATTTATCTAAATTTATGGGTGATGGGCCAATCCATATAATTGTCCTCATGGATATAGTAAGAGGGTATGTTGAGAGGACTAGCGACTATAAAGCATCAGAGCTTTGGAAAACTGAGCTTTGGGGAAGGCTGACATTGGATATGCGAGATGAATTATACGATGGAAAGGTTGAAGGGCTTCTAGAATTTAATTTTCCCCCTTATGTATGTGGGGTGCCATCTGATGAAATAAGAAATACCTTCAGAGAGTTGACTCCGACAGAGCAACCATAACTCTTTTTATCTTTTAATCACAAACTTTATAAAGCATCTCCTAATCCAGAAAGTATACATTTTCGAGGTGTTATGATATGGAAAGCGCAAGACCACTGGATGCCCTTAACAAGGCAAGGAATAAAAGGGTAATAGTTGATTTAAAGAACGGCAAGCAGCTTGCGGGCAAGCTGAATGCTTTTGATATCCATATCAATGTTGTCCTTGATGAAACAGAAGAAATGGTTGACGGGCAGGTCAGCAGGAAGCTAGGCACTGTATTCATAAGAGGGGACACAATAATCCTGATTTCTGCAGAATAAGTGAGTTAACATGACAAAAGGAACGCCATCAATGGGTAAGAAGTCCGGTAAGACTACCCACATAAGGTGCAGGAGATGCGGACAGAAGACATACCACAGGAGAAAAAACAACTGCAGCTCATGCGGCTATGGCGTTTCCCCAAGGATAAGATCGTACGCCTGGATGAAAAAGAAAAAGCTCACACATTCTTAATTACTCTTTTCCTGCTATTTCAGTAAAATATTTAAAAGAAGTAAAAGTTCATTCATACACCCGGCGGAATCTATGTTTATGCGGAGGTGCCGGAGCGGTCAAACGGGACAGGCTTAGGTCAGTCCAACACTATTAAGGTGTGCTGAGGCGAAAGCCGATGAATGTAAGACACCTGTTAGCTTAGTGCTTACCCAGGTTCGAATCCTGGCCTCCGCACTTTTCTTTATGTGTGCTTGACGAACAGAGTGAGGAAACACACAGCTCCATCAATGCTGATAAGGATTGGTGGGTATCCTGGCCTCCGCATTTTTTATTCTAAAATTATGTCAGAAATATTTAAGTTTGAATAGTACCCATATTGAGATAGAGGAGAAGATAAGCGATATCAGGACAACAATGCCGAATGCATGCGGGGACTGCTGGAAAGGCAGTGGTATGTTCATCCCGTATATGCTTGCAATCAGCACAGGGAGCGAGATTATAAGTGTTATTGAAGTAAGGATTTTTATCACGACGTTCAGATTATTCGATATTATTGAGGCAAATGCATCCAGAGTATTTGACAATATATTTGAGTAGATATCTGTCATCTGGATTGCCTGGTTTGTCTCATCTATGATTTTTGTAATAAGGTATTCATCCTCATCAGTCTTCACCCTTATGCCGTATTTTGAAACACCGTACTTGGTCCTTCCGTTTTCCTTGCGGCCTTTCTTCTTGCGCCCCTCCTCAGCAATCCTCTCAATCAGGATTTTATTTGACTTAAGCGACGTGTTGAAATATACAAAGCTCTTTTCAAGCTGGAGATAATCCATTACCAGTTCGTTTTTTTGTGATTCGGCAAGCTTGTCCTCAGCATTGTACATCTTGTTTTTAAGATCTAAAAGGTATGCCAGGTAGAGCCTGGCAGAAACCAAAAGCAGCCTGAAAACCAGCTGTGTCTTCCTAAAAGGAAAGTTCTGGGTCTTGAGTTTTGAAATAGTGTCGTTTTCGAAAAAGCAGATAGTAAGCACAAATTCATTTGTCGAAAATATCCCAAGCGGGACAGTATAGTATTCCAGATCCTTTCCCAGATTATTATATGGTGTCCTTATGATTATAAAAGTGAACTTCTCATAGTTTTCTATTGCAGGCACTTCATCAATATCCTTAAGCGATATGAGCAGCTCTTCCGGTATGTCGAGCATTGACTTTATTCTGGTGATTTCGCTTTCAGTCGGCGAGATAACGTTTACCCAGCAGTTTTTTTCAAGCCTATCTAGAACTTCAAGCTTTTTCTGGGTCGGGCGGAGTATCTCAATCATGTGATGCAGGTTATTCCGATGTCCCTTATAAATTTTTCTGCCTGTAATTTTTCATGCATAATCCCGGAAGCTATCCGGCTTTCCCGTTTATACCAATTTAAAACCCTGCGGTATCTTCATGGCATGGCAGAAAGGAACAGCAGGAACGAGCTTGCATGGGGGGCTGAAAACCAGGAGAAGCTCAGGAAATCAAAGGTCCTTGTTGCCGGCACAGATATACTCGGCCAGATGGTGCTTGGAGGACTTGCGGGACTGGGCATAGGCAGCATACATCTCATGGACAACAGGAGGGTAAGCAGGGGAGATTACGATTTTCTGTGCTCACAGACCAATACAGATATCGGGCAGAAAAAAACCAGCCATATCAGAAGCACGCTGGAAAGCATAAATCCTTCTATCGATGCGGTTGTAGCTATCCATTCCAGATTCTCTGAAGCCCTGGCCTATCCTCTCCGGCCGGATATAATAGTGGACGCGACTAACGACCGGCTAACAAAGAAAAAGACTTCTGAATATGCAGCCAAGTACAGGATTCCTGTTATATCTGCCTCTTCAGGGAGTTCAAAAGCTGCTGTTTCTGTTTTTTCTCCGGCTAGGAAAATAAAACCAATGCACAGCTCTGCTGACCTTGATTCCCTTCTCATGGATGAATTCTATAAAGAGACGCAGTCTCCTGTGGCGGGCGGGGTCATAGCAGGGATTGCATGCGAGGAAGTGAGGAAGCAGATATTTGCGTATGATAAAAAAGATACTCCCCTCCAAAACAGGAAAAAAATCATGTATAACCTGAATTCTGAGTCCAGGACAGGAGTTTCTGAACCACAAAACATAGCTTCGTATTTCAGGCACAGGAAAATGCTGGTTGCCGGGGCAGGGGGCATTGGAACTTTTGTATGCCTTAATCTTGCTCTGCTTGGTGTAGGCTCTATTGATATAGTGGATTTTGATTCTGTCGAAGAGCACAACCTGAACAGGCAGCTCCTTTTCTACGGCAGGCAGGGTGAGCTGAAGGCTGAAGTGATGGCTGGCAGGATAGCCCTAATAGACCCTCATGCAGATGCTTCTGCTTTTTCCGCCAGGGTTGGGAAGATAGACATGAAAAAGGACAGGCCATGGCTGGAAGAGCTGTATGAGACAGACAGGAAGCTGTGGGAGCAGGAAGACGATAATACAAGAGAGCCTGATTATCCTGGGTTTGAGGATTATGTAAAAAAGAATTTCGGCTATCAAAAGGACAGGCTGCTTGATGAGAAGATCGCAGAAAAAGGCTATGATATGATTTTCGGCTGCCTTGACAACAAGTATGCAAGAATATGGCTCAACAATTTCTCTGTTAATAACAAAATACCCTATATTGACGGCGGAACCGCTGCCAGATCCGGCCAGGTTGCTGTGTATGTTCCCGGAAACACAAGCTGCGTGGACTGCCAGCTCGACCTGAAGCATCTCAAAAGGATTCCCATGCACTGCCATGAGGCAGATGCCAGCGTGGTCATGTCAAATATGGTTATAGGAAGCGCAATGGTCGGCGAGGCAGTAAGGATATTTTCCGGTGCAGCCCCCCTGAACGGGATTCTGAGATATGACCCCTTCTCTGATTCGCGGCTGTATATAGATAATAAAAGAACAAGGTTTGCAAAAAAACACGGGTGCTGAAAAATGAAACTGCTTGATGATATACTCAGTAAATATTTTTACAAAACTGCAGGCTCTTCTGGCTCTGATGCCTATGATTCGTCAAGACCTGATTATTCTGAGAGGTTCAATTTAAGGGATGACGGTCCGGAGTATATCATGAAGATGCAGAGATATCAGTACAGGTTCAGGGAGTGTCTTGAATCCAGGCTTGAAAACCCGTCTGAGCCCGGAGAATACAGCAGCAGGATGATAAAGAGCACGGCAGCAATGACAGAGTTCTGTAATGACTATGGCTTTGACGTATCTTCCTATATCAGGAGCCGCGCGTTTAATGAAAGGAGAGAGCTGCTGAAAGAAAAGCTCAGGAGGAGGATTGCCAGAGATTCCAACAGGGAGATAGACAAGACAGTTGCAGATGCTGCAAAGAGCATTAAGATAACAGATTACGCCCTGAAAAAAGCGAATTATGCTGCAAGAAAAATTTCAGAGCTTTCATCAAAAGCAGGGAAGCGCGGTTCGTACGAACTAGGCATGTACATGCTGAGCAGCTCTTTAAAGAATGACGATGATGTCGTGACTGATATTTATGTTGCACAGGAGCAGGTTGTGACCCAGGGCAGGTGCAACATAACCCCTGAGGGTGTGATGAAGTCGCTGAGAGATACAAAAAAATCAGGGAAGAGGATAATAGGCTGGGCCCATTCCCACGGCGGCTTCAGCACATTCTTCTCAGCAGAGGATGATGAAACCCTTCTCGGCAGGAAAAATATAGCAGAGAGCTCTTTTTTCCCGATGTTCCTTGAGAAAAAGGTTAAGGGGCATTTAGCGCCTGATGATGTGGTAAAATATTTCCTTGCACTTGTGGTAAATGAGAAGAACGATGAGCCGGCCTACAGGATAGTGGCTGTCAAGCCGAGGTATTTTGTTGAAAACGGGAGACTCAGGAAAAAGACAGAAGTAATAGACCTTGAGAGGACTATATCAGAAAACAGCGGGGAGAACTGGCCTGCTGCTGAGATAGCGGAAGAGAAAAGCAGGGAAATTGATGCAGAGATAGCCGGCCGCGTAAAGTTCCAGGACGGCACAAGATTAAGTGATTATCAGCCTGTTGTGACTGAATAAGGCGTGCCGTAAATCCCAAGGTGGTTGGCAACTGGCCTGCCTCCCAGTTCCGCTGTATAGACAATGCCGCCTTTGTTCTCTATAATCAGTGAGCTGGATCCCCCACCGTCCATATTGATTGCATGGCTTGCCTGGTTTTCCAGCAGTATATATGCAAGCTCCCTGAAATTGAGCCCTGGCATATCTCCTGTATCCCCTACTGATATAACAAGTACAAGATGCTCATTCTCTTCATCCAGGCCTATTGATGTCCTCGGCCTTCTTGTCTCATACCCATCCTTGTGGTCAGGATGGCCCTTGTCCTTAACTTTTGCATTCACATCTCCTTTTACCACCAGTGTTGTCGAGCCTGAGATTGCATTGTAAACCACATTAGGCCTTTTTCCGATGCTGACTTCATTGTCTTCTGAGATGAAGATTGGCACTTCCCCTGAATCTTCCGGCCTTTCTGCATACAGGTCTCCGAGCGAGGCTGCCAGCCCTGCAACATCTGCGTTCGAGCTGTATACTGTGCCAGGAGGCCAGGGCCACTGGTCGCCGTTGATTGCTATCTGCACTCTCTGCTGCCTCTGGAAATCAATAGCCGGCTGCAGGCCTGTCTGATGAGGGGTCACAAGGAAGCTTGTCCCCGGGTCTCTTAATGCAATCTTTACGACGTAATAGTGCACAGGGAATCCCTCTTCTGTGATATAATCATCTTCCTTGTAGATTATATTCCTGTAAATCATCTCAAAGCCCTCGGGGATTTCCACTTTTTTGTAGTCCAGCTCCCTGTGCTCGAATGCCTCAAAGCTTGTTTTCTGCTCTGCTTTTGACAGCTCTATAGGGAAATCCAGGTATACAAAGAGGTTATTGCCTATGAATTCTGCTTCATAAGCTGGAGTCTGGTAATTTACGTTGTATTCCTTTTCTTTAAAGGTTTTAAAATCGTCAATGCAATCCATGTAGTGGTCTTTGAGATAGTCTTCCACTAATTCCGGGTCGTCAACAACCCACAGCTTCTCTTTCAGCTCCAATACTGTGAAATGCACGCACCCTGTCACGTAATCCTTTAATGATTCTTTTGTCTGAGTGAACAAAACTGCCTCTTCCCCCTCGTTCCGGAGGCTGTTAGGGTCTAAGGTGATGATGAATGCCACAATGAAGACCAGGAGAAGCCCTATTATAACGAATGCAGACGTCATCCCTCTTTTGTCCATGCAGGGTTTAGAGAAGGGGTGGTATATAAAGTTTGTTCAAAAAGATATTTATATTAGGGTTGCATATTGTCTTTGTGGTTAACAAAGAGCTGCTGAAATCACTCGGGTTTCTCGTACTGCTTTCTATCGGCTTTCCTTTAATCATGATACCCATATTCGAGAGTGTTCTGTACGGCATACTTGTCGGCCTGCTATTGGCATTCTTCGGGTTTGTGGTTATGTTGTTTTTTAAGAGTGATTCGGGGAAGCGTTAAGCTTATCATTACAGCAACCTTTATAAATGACCACTGATTTTCCTGTAGCAGAGAGAGAAAAAACCGATTAGATCACTTTCTCAAGAGTGGCGGAGATGAAAGGAAAACCACTATTGCCTACATTAAGGATAAAAAAAAGATATGTCGTGTATGAGGTTGTCTCAGAGCAGGCTATAGACTCAAGGGAGGCTGTAAAGGCCATCATAGAGTCATATGCAAAGTGCTTCGGCACATTCGGGCTTGCTGAAGCAGGAATACTCGACACAAGGATATATGCGGGCAGCAGGGGAATGCTCAAGATAAACCACAGATACGTAGATAACCTGAGGGCAGCAATGGCCATGATAAAAACAATAAACACCCAAAAAGTCATCATAAGGACCGCAGCTGTCTCGGGAATACTAAGAAAAGCAAAATTAAAGTTATAAGGAGGTCACAAAATGCAACCACTACAGCACCAGATGATGGGTTATGATAGGGCAATTACAATGTTCTCTCCTGACGGGAGGTTATTGCAGGTAGAATATGCAAAGAAAACAGTAAGGCAGGGCAGCACTGCAATCGGAATAGTCTGCACTGACGGAATAATCCTTGTCACTGACAAGAGGATTGTCGACAAATTGATAGTCCCTGAGTCCGTCGAGAAGATATGGAAAATAGACGAGCACATAGGCGTCACAGCCTCAGGAATAATAAGCGACGGCAGGGTGCTTATAGAAAGGGCGCAGGTATTGGCGCAGCAGCACAAGGTGACATACGACTCACCTATTGATATAATATCCATTGTAAAGGATGTCGCAAACCTGAAGCAGTGGACAACGCAGTCAGGAGGGTACAGGCCTTTCGGCGTCTCACTGCTGATAGCAGGCGTTGACAACGGCACTCCGAAATTATACGAGACAGACCCGACAGGAATATATTTCCAGTACAAGGCAACTGTGATAGGGGAAGGCGAGCCACAGGTCGAGGAAGTGCTTTACAAGGAATACAAGGAAAGCATGAACATGGAAGACGGCTTCAGGCTGGCAATGAGATGCCTCAAGAAAGCCCTTGACAAGAATTTTGACACTGAAAGGGTGGATGCGGCATTTATTTCCCTGAAGGACCAGAAATTCACAAAGGTGAAAAAGGAGAAACTTCTTGCATACGCAAAATGAAGCCGACAGGTGTAATAGAAAAGGAAAGGATATCCCTCAACCTAGCCAAGCTGAAAAAGGGCGGGGAGCACTTCGAGGTAATCATAGACCCTGACAAGATTGTGCTTTACAGGAGCAAAAAGGCAGCTGCCAGGGAAGTCCTTATGTATGAAAAGATTTTCTCAGACGCAAAAAAAGGCTTTGAGGCTTCTTCTGAGCTTATCGGGAATGTGTTCGGCACAAATGACATACTGAAAGTGGCCGAGACAATCCTGAATGAGGGCGAAATACAGTTCACCCAGGAATACAGGGACAATAAGAGGAAGGAAAAGCTGAACAGAATAATAGACATGATCACAAGGAACGCGCTTGACCCTGTTTCAGGCCTGCCGCATCCGAGGACAAGGATAGTGGCTGCAATGGAAGAGGCAAAAGTGAGGATTGATGATTTTAAGAGCGCTGAAGACCAGATAAACGATATAGTATCAAAGCTGAAGCCCATAATCCCGATAAAAATAGGGATGAAGGAGATACATGTGAGGATTCCCACACAGTATGCGGGGAAATCATATTCAACTGTAGAGAAATTCGGCAGGATACTTAACGACAGCTGGCTTACGGACGGCTCATGGGCGTGCACTGTCGAGATTCCGGCAGGGCTGCAGAACGATTTTTTCGACGCCTTAAACAAGCTGACACACGGGTCAGTAGAATCAAAAATTTTGAAATAAACGGTGAAACAAAAAAATGGATAAAACAAACTTAAAAATAAATGATAAAGATGTTGTTGTTCCCGGTGAGATACTGGCAGAAGGAATGGATTACCTGCCGAGCCAGGGGACATACAGGAAGGATAACCATGTTATCGCTTCAATGCTGGGACTGGCAAGGATAGAGGGGAAAGTCATAAAGATAATCCCTCTCTCAGGAAACTATCTCCCCAAAAGAGGGGACGTGATAGTGGGAAAAGTGGCTGACATTAATTTCAGCGGATGGTCTGTTGAGACAAACTCCGCATATGCAGCAATGCTTTCCATGAAAGACGCAACCTCTGACTACATAAGGAGGGGGGAAGACCTTACAAAGTACTTCAATATAGGCGACTATATTGTCACAAAGATATACAACGTGACAAGCCAGAACCTGATTGACCTTACAATGAAAGGCCCCGGGCTGAGGAAGCTTACAACAGGAAGGATAATGAAAGTCGCCTCACCAAAAGTCCCAAGGATAATCGGGAAGCAGGGCTCAATGGTGAGCATGATAAAGAAAGCAACAAACTGCAATATAATTGTCGGGCAGAACGGCGTAGTCTGGATAAAGGGATTGAACCCTGAGGACGAGCTTATAACTGTCGAGACAATAAAGAAGATAGAAGACGAAAGCCATGTCTCCGGGCTTACAGGAATCATACAGAAATTCCTGGAAAGCAAGGGCCGGAAGGCAGTTTTGGAAACAGTAACAGAAGAAACTACAGGTGAGGCTTAATGGTTTACAAGAAAAGACTTGACGGAAGGAAATTTGACGAGCTAAGGGAAATAGAAGCAAAAGTCGGCGTGATACAGAACGCCACAGGCTCAGCATATTTCAGGATTGGAAAGACTGTTGCATACGCAGCTGTTTACGGCCCAAGGGAACTCTATCCGAGATTCATGCAGGACCCTAAAAAAGGGCTGCTGAGATGCAACTACAACATGCTTCCCTTCTCAGGCTCAGGCGAAAGAGTAAGGCCGGGTCCGAGCAGGAGAAGCAGGGAAATCTCGCTGGTGACAGACAAGGCATTGCTGCCTGTTGTTGACCTTGAGCAGTTCCCGAACTCTGTAGTGGATGTTTTCATAGAGCTTCCGCAGACAGACGCAGGCTCAAGATGTGCAGGCATATGCGCAGCCTCAATGGCTCTTGCTGACGCAGGCATAATAATGAAGGACCTTGTAGGAGCTGTCAGCGCAGGGGTAGTGGACGGCCAGGTAGTGCTGGACCTGAACTATGACGAAGAAGCTTACGAGGAAGGGGATGTCGCAGACATACCTGTCGCATACATACCAAGCCTTGACAAGTTCTCGCTGCTGCAGATGGACGGCAAGGTAAAAAAAGAAGACCTTGTAAAAGCCCTTGAGATGGCAAAAAAGGGTGCCATGCATATCATAGAAGTGCAGAAGAAAGCGCTTAAATCAAAATTTGAGGTTAGCAGAAAATGAACAAAGAAAAACAAGATCACGTCCTGAATTACCTTAACAAGAATGTGAGGTATGACGGAAGAAAAAAAGACGAGTACAGGAAAATCACAGTTGAAACCGGGATAGCTGCAACAGCAGAAGGCTCTGCAAAAGTAACAATTGGTGAGACTGTTGTGCTGGCAGGAGTCAAGTTTGAAGTCGGCGCCCCATATCCGGATCAGCTGGACAAGGGGACAATGATGGTGAACGCCGAGCTGCTTCCGATGAGCAACCCCAGGTTCGAATCAGGCCCTCCGAACATTGAATCAATAGAGCTTGCCCGTGTCGTTGACAGGGGAATAAGGGAGTCAAATGCAATCGACTACAAAAAGCTCTGCATAAAAGAAGGGGAGCTTGTATGGACTGTCATAGTTGACATAACCCCTCTGAATGCTGACGGCAATCTTTTTGACGCATCTGCGCTTGCAGTGCTGCTTGCGATAAAAGACGCAAAAATGCCGAAGCTGAAGGACAACAAGATAGATTACAAGTCAAAGACAGACCAGAAAGTCCCTATGCTTGAGGAACCCATATCAGTAACAGTTCTCAAAATAGGAAACCATTATATTGTGGACCCTGTTTCTGATGAGGAAGATGTCCTTGATGCAAGGCTGACAGTTGCCCTTACAAAGGACAACACAATCTGCGCCCTGCAGAAAGGCGGCGAGCAGCCTCTTTCAGAAAAGGAGATTGAGGAGATGGTTGACCTTGCTGTCAGGAAATCCAAAGAGCTGAGAGGATACTTAAGGTGAAGGCAATGGCAGAAGAGGAAATGAATTACACAAAATACGAAAGAGCCAGGATGATCGGCGCAAGGGCACTGCAGCTTGCAATGGGGGCCCCTTTCATGATAAAGCTTTCAAAAAAAGAGATTGAAGACATGAAATACAATCCCATCAAGATAGCAACGCTCGAGTTCGAGAAAAAACTTATTCCTATAGCTATCAGAAGGCCTTTGCCTGACACAAGAAGGAAAGCAGAAGCTTAGATTTCTGGTTTATTTTTCTGGTTTATTTTTCTGTTTTATTTTCTGTTTTGGTGTTTTCGCTTACAGCATAATTAAGCATCTGCATTGACAGGTTGTCGAGGAATGTCGTTTTCCTGGACACCGCCAGAGTAAATTCTTTAATATCAAGTATTGACGAGAGAGCATCGTATGCCGGGAACTTATCGCCGTTATTAAACATGTAAAGCATATCTTCAAAGCTGTTGTGCCTGACATTCAGCAGGACTTTTGCATTATCTGTGCCGGGTTCTGTCTTGTATACAAAAAGCGGCTCTCCCCTGCCAAGAAGTGAGGTCTCTTTGCCGAGATAATACCCCATATTGTAGATTGCCAGCATTGTATTATCCCTATCCCTCCTGTCGTGGCCATAAGCAGGACTGCTGTGCTTCATAACCTCATATTCAATGCTGCCCTTATCATAATAGCCAAAGCATTTGATTATTTCGTCCCTGATAAAGTCTTTCAGCTTAGCTATACCCGGGTATGTTGTTTCATCCGGGGTGTATTCTATTACAGTCGGGAACCGGGGCACGCCCTGTCTTTTGCCATTGCTCTGGTCCATTTTGCTTTTTATTGTTTCCCCTACCCTTGCTATGCCATATATTGCCGCGCCTCCGACAGCCAGAGGAACCCCTATAGCCAGCACACCTGCCCCGACTGTCATGATTGTCACTACTCCTGTGCCTATCAGAAAAGTCCCTCCAACCACAATTCCTGCGCCTCTTGCAACTCCTTTTACAGCATGCCCTGCTGCATATGCAGCATCCCTAGCTGCCCGGGTAGTCGCAGGTATTGTCCTTCTGAGTATTTCCATATCATAGTTCTTCATTTTGGTTGGTTTTGCGCTTTTTACAAGGTCTACAAGACCTCTGTCAAGCGGGTTCACCCTGATTATATTGCTCTTCTCCATCTGCGATATAAAAGGCGTCCATATGCTGTTAACCATGTAGCCGAATCTCGGGTTGTCAAGAAGAGAGACAAAATCCTCGAGCGTGATATTTTTGCTGTTTACATTGCTGAACATTACTGTTTTTGATATCCTGTCATACACTCCTGCTATTGTATCTTCGTTCTTGTATTCCCTGTTCTTTCCGTATGTGTGGTAAATCTTGGCAAAGTCAACAAGGTATTTCAGCGCGGCATTCTTTTCTGACATGCCCCCTTTTTTCATAAAATCAGGGAGCTGCACTACAAAATCCAGGTATTCCTTCTGGAGCTTTCTTATTATCCTGTTGTAAAGCGGGCTGGACTCGTTTACCTTATCCCAGAGCCATCTGGTTACTTCAAGCTCTGGTGCTTCTATGGAAGCCTCTACCCCAAGCATTGAACCGGTGAACAGGTTCCTGTCAACCTTGTCTATGTAAACTCCCTCTTTCAGGAACTCCATGTTTCCTGTGAAAGAATGGCGCCGAGGCCTGAGAGGCATGCCGAAGAAGCCATGGAAATCCTTATCTTCTATCTCTGCCATGTAAAGATATCTCCCCTTCAGCCCTGGCTTTCTTTTTGGTGCCTCTATCCTTGCTTTGGCCTGCAATTCTTTACTGAATTCTTCACTGTAATCAACAAGCTTATCTCTGCTTCCGAGCAGCATCTGGATAGCGGCCGCTTCTTTCTGGCCAATAACAAGTGTAATGCCTCCGTCCAGACACTCATGCTTTTCTGCTTCAGATGTCGGGACATAGCGCACTTTCCTGTTTTTTATTGCATCTTCCAGCGATACTGCTTTTCCTGCAGTTGACATGAAAAACTTTGCCTCAAAGAAACTGTCACGGTCTGCGCCGAAAGTTTTTTCCTCGTAATCAAAATCATCATCTTTCTCCGGCCTATAGTGCGCCAGTGCCGAAATTATCCTTGGCCTCAGGTATTTCACATGCGCCCTTTCATTGTGGTCATACTTAGATGCCGCTTTTGCCAGGAATTTCGCAACTGCCTGGTCTGCTATGGTCTGTTTAATATGCTTTTCCTTGCCGTTGTCCAGGCCTGTAAATTTCTCATCGTATATCTGGTATTTTGTATTCATGACTATCTCCGTGGCCGGCAGGAGTGAGTAGTCCCTTATGGTATCAAGATAACGGTCATGGTAGAGCACTGTTATATCTGAGCGGATTTCACTTTTCTCATCCATATTGAGTACATAGTCTGAATAGAAGGTCCCGTAGCTGCTGTAGTATACAGAATTCATAATCGGTGTTTTCGGAACATAAAAATCAAACTGGTATCCTGAAAGTGAAACCGAGTCCTTAATCAGTATGTTCTTCTCTTTAAACTTAAATTCAGGAGTGTCTTCAAGGAATCTCTGCCTGTAGACAGATGTCTGAAGGTCCTTGTTGACTTCATTAAGGTGCTGTATAGGGAATCCTTTGATTCCCTTCAGCTGTTGCAGAAGCTCCAGGAGCTCTCCATTCCCGATATATACTGCATCCGGTGCAATTTTCAGCGCCTTTGAGCCGATGAATCTCCTGTCTGTAACATACTCTATCTCCCCTCCCGTCCGGCCTGCAAGTTTTACAAGCTCTTCAAGGTCAAGTGCTGTACCGTCCAGCTTCTTCACTCCCTCAATCTTCATGAGTTGAGATATCAATTGCTTGTCATTCATCTGCTTCCACCGCCGAAAAAAGAAAATTTCCCCATTTTTGTGTAATTATATATCAGGAAGTTGGTCATGTTCTGGTTATTTGTGCGCAGCTGAAAGAAGTTTATGAGGGGGTTCCCCACATATGTGCTGCAGAGCTGATTGAAGTATCCGACTGCCTCTTCACTGATTTTCTCGAGAAGGACAGAATATTCCGGGTTTCCCGAATCGATTTTCGCACCAGAGTATTCATCATCAAATATCATAGGCAGGTCAGGGGATTCAACAACAATTTCAAATCCTGAAACTGGCAGCTCTATAGTGGTTTCAGATACCTTTCTGTTATAATGCTTGAACTGGACTGTGTTTTTGCCGAATCTTTCAACGTCCCTTGAAATGCTCATAGACAGGTCGTATTGCGAGCCATCTATATCAAGGCTGACATTTTTGCCTGGGTTGTATGGGCTTCTCCAGAATGAATAGTATTCCGGCTTTCTTTCTTCAAATCTTCTTCTGGGGGTGTAATCATGCGGCGCCACTTCATATCCCATCTCCCCAAGCATGTCTGCGCAGAACTGCACTATCTTAGTGCCCTCATTCATCAGGACAATCCTGTTCGACATGGTCTCATAGGTCTCATCTTTCCCAACCCAGCTGTCATAGAACAGCAGGCCCCTGTCCCTCTTCGGAGAATCCTCTATGTCCTTTGCCAGCTTATTTATTGAAACCTTATCCTCACTTGTTGTTTTGAATATAGGAAATTCCCGGAATGAAGTGATAAGTTCTTCTCCTGAATTCCTGAATGATTCAGGGCTGTTTATTATGAAATCCCTGATCATGGCTTCCATTCTTTCGAAATCTGTCTTCTCTGAATCCCTGCTCCTTTCTGTGCTGTATGTCGGCTTGCTCTTTACTTTGAGGAAGGCATTTACATACAGCTCAGCTGCTGCCTTCTTCAGGTCAGCCATGAAATTCTCATTTTCCTTCTCTCCAGGCACAAGGTCTGTCATGGCATCTATAAGCCTCAGCTCGTCATTGTTAACTATACCGTAGAAAGGCAGGTCAAGTATCTCAGAAAATTTTATTTTCTTCACTTCACGGCCGTCATTAAGAATAGTTACCAGTCCATTTGCGGATTTGTTGACAGGTATTGCAAGTTCTCCTCTTGTCCTGCCATAGTCGAAGGATATCTTAAAGAACTGGTTCTTATCATAGTATGGCAGGATCGGGCTGAGCCTGATCTGCCTTTCAAACTGGTAAGCGCTGTATTCTACTGCAAGCGAATTTGTCAGATTGATAAACTCTACTTTTTTTTTTGCCTCTTTAAATCTCTTCTCAATAAGGGCCATGACTACATCTTCCTTGCCTGAAAACGGCAGGTATTCTGCAAGCAGTTGCTCTCCTGTTGAGATAATTGAGAAAATATTTTTTATAGACCTGTGGAACAGTTCTTTTGACTTATCATACTCTCCTCTCACTGCCTGCAGTTCCGGGATGTACACTAGTGGAATTCCTTCTTTCGGGAAGGGGAATGCTTCAGTTGTGTAGTATACTCTGGCTGTCTTGCTGCCTTTATTTTTCAGCAAAGCCTTGACAAGGCCTTCGTATGAATATGCATCCTTTCCTGTATGGTCCTGGAACAGCGGTGCAGAAAGCAGCGCTTTTATGGCTTTTTCCGAGATATGCTCTGTCTGGAACCCAAACATATTGCTGTATAAGACGCTGAATCCTGCTATCCTTGCTATCTCCTTTTTTTGTTTCTCGTATGCCATGTCCCCTTTTGTCGGCTTCTTGTATTTGGACATGCTCCCTATATCGCTGAAATTCTTCCCAAGCTCAGCAAGGAATTCATCCACGTAGCCCCTTATAGCCATCCTCTCCTTATAAAAAGAGCCGGAGATGACTTTGCCGCTGATATCCTTTTCAAGATCGTCAAAAGCAGCCATGCCTGACAGTGTTACCCCCGGGGCTACCTCAACAGCCGTGCTTGAGACTTTCTTTCCGAAATTCGTTATATCTATCCTGTGCTTTTCTGCGGGGTTCTCGAGTGCCAGTATTCCCTCAAGCCCGTCTGCAGAAAACCTGTGCTGGAAGCTTGAATGGGGAAAATTAAACCCGACTGAGATGTCCTTTACATTGTTGTATTTTACTGGAATAGGTGAATACAGCTGGTCTTTTATTGCTTTGTATATAGGCCTGCGCTGCTCCGGGAGGACGCCCCTTGAAAGGTCATTCGAGAAGTATATCAATGTCGTTTCTTTCTTTTTTGGCCTGATGGTTTTTACAGCCAGGTCTTCGGCCTCTTTGCCTGCATCAAGGTTCGCTGCAAAGTGCTTTCCATTCCAGTGCGTATAGACATTCATGTTTTCTGCCCCGCCTATACCTATTATTCCTGCCACAGTTTTCTGGAATGCGTTGGAAACATTGAACAGCTCCTCCTCTGAGCCGTATATCCTGAACGGGTCTTCTATAATCTCCGGAGGTATCCCCTTCCCGTCAAATTCAATTCTCGTGGAAAATACGCTTTCGGAGATATTGAAGAAACTCGCATTATTCCTGACTGCAATCTCATATAGGGAAAAAATAGATTCTGTCCATTCTGAAAGCGTTTCTTTAAGCAGCTTCCTTCTCCTTGCTGCTTCATCAATCCCTATTTTAAGCGTGCCGATTGCCTTTGACATTTTTATTTAACCCCGTATTCCAGTTTCAGGATTTTTGAATACATCTTTGCAGCCCTTCCCGGGTGCCCTGCATTTGACAGGGAAATGAATCTTCTGTTTCTCTCGTCATTATAATTAATAAAAAGCGTCCTCTGCCTTCCCTCAATTAATCTCCCTTCCTTTCCGACAGACGCAAAAAGCTCCCTGCTGATATTGTTCCAGTTCCCGTTGCCCTTGTAATACATCTCACCGCCTCCATTGCCGCTGGCAACAAGAATTTTCTCATATTCTATGCTGCCTGAAGCTGTAAAATCAGCAAACCTCACGTAATCAAAAGGAAGCTGCCTGACAAGGTAATCCAGGAATTTCTCTTCCCTGTCTGTAGGTTCAATTTGATTTGGGATGAAAAACAGGCCATTTATGTTCTCCGAGGATTCAAAGTTGAATATCCCCATGCTTCCCAGTTTTCTTGCATGCTGCGTGCCTGCCTTTATCACTGGAATGCTGTATTCGCCAAGTTTTTTTGCTATGCCTGTGTTATCCTCCTGGCCCTCTGTGAAAATACAGCCGAATTCCTTCCTTACCCTGATAAGGTCATCAAGGGAGCATGACTTTGCTTCCTGGCTTTCAGCAAGGGGGATGAATTTTGATTCGTATGCAAGTGAGTTTGTATAGCTCCCTACCAGCCTGATGGCTTTTTGCCTTATGCGGTTCTTATAAAAATCAGGGCTGATTATTTTAACAGCCAGCCTGTTTCTGAAAGGGCCCATCGCACTTCCCTGCTTTACCCTCGAATCAATTGAGGTTACAAGCTCGAGTGCGGCAACTGCTATATCTGGTGACAGGGGCAGCACTGGCTTTTCTTTTGAGGCGTCAATGGCTTCAAAGAATTTTGTGTATAGCCTCTTTTCCATCTCAGGAATCTGCTGGAGGATTGTCTTGTACTGCTTTCCTTTCTCCCCCTCCCTTGCTATCCCTTCTCTTGTCAGGTCATGGTGAATCATGGGAGAATCAATATAGATAGTGATATTGCTGCTTGGCAGGTCTTTTTCCTTGCCTTCCCACAGCAGAATCCCCTTGTTCCTTACTTCTATGGCAGTGTGCTCTTTTGTTTCTTTTCCTATGACCATTGATATTTTTGTGCCGTTGAATTCCTTGTCCAGCCTTATGCTGTCAAGCGCATCCAGCAGTTTCGCCCTGTATGAACCGTCTACTTTATCCTTATGCGCGAGTATCATTTTAGGGTTAAAGAAAGCCTGCGATCTCCAGCCGTATCTGGAAAGAGACCTGAATCCTTCAGGAACCACCCCCCTGAATTCAGGGGATACAAGTTTTGCAATTATCCTGTCAAGCTCTGATTCATGGCTCGCTGCGATGTTCAGCCTTACAAATTCCGGCTTCGGCCCACTCACAATTTTATAGCTCCTGTATCCCTGGCCGTCATCTGCAAATCCCTTGTCATCATTGTTTATATCAAGGAATTCCCAGCCTTCGCCTTCCTCTTTCCGGGGGTCAAACGGGATTACTCCAAAATATAATGGGGCCTCAATTTTGCTCGTCCACCTCTGGATTACGCCCAGGACACTCTCAACAAACTTATCTTCCCTGTCGCTTGGTATCGGGTTAAACATCTGCATTATGGAAGTGCCGAAATTCTCAGGAATTACCCCCTTTGTGCCCTCTGACGACCAGAAATCCTCTTTTGTGAATATGTACTGCTCTATTCTCGGAAAATTTTTCTGGGGATTGTTGTCTGTGAATACAAGCCTGTATACAGGTGTTTCTCCCTTTGGGATACCCATCTCTGTCCAGTCCTTTTTCTCCCCGAACTTGGGCGTGGTGTTTACAATAGTGTATTTCCAGTCAAGGCCGAGCTTGCACATTGTTCCTATGCCGTACTTCCCGGTCTGTGTAAAGTCCTTGTCTTTTGTGCTTGAGAACAGGACAAGATAATTTTCTTTCAGCACACTGTAGTCCATGCCTATCCCGTTATCATTATACATAACAAAAGGGTATACTATATTTTCAGACCGTATGCTTGTGAACCCGACAATTATCTCAAGCCTGCTTGATTTCGCATCCTGCATATTCTGTATCTCCTCCCTTGGGGCAAGCTCAGGCGGAACGTGCTTGATTATTTTCTGGTATTCTGCAAGGAGTTTCGTGTCCATTTTACCTCCTGCCCGGGTAGTATATCTGCGGAGACCTGTCTATTCCGCTGTCTGCCAGCATTTCTGCAAGCTTGTCTGCAATTGCTTTCTCATGCACTGCATATATTGCCCCAAAATTGTAGCCTATGCTGTCCGGAAGTTTTGCCAGAATCTCTTCTTTAACAGGAGGAAGCATCATTGAGTTGAAATCAGGCACTGCAGTTTTCCTCTGTTTTATGTCTTCCCCTATTTCCTGGTAAGGAAAAACTGCAACCATGGCGTCATTCTCCCCTATAAAATCAGCAATCCAGTCGGGGTTTGCAGTCTGGGAAAAGTAAAAATATCCAAGGTTGCCAAAAGATATATTCCTGATCCTTATGTCCCCTGCCATCTCTCTAATGTGGGGCCTGTGTCCGTAGCTGTCAAGGGCGTTATAGAAACTAAATCCATCCAGGGCCATGTTAGTCTTAAGGAATCCGCTGAATTCTGGCGTGGGCTCTACGGTTTTTTTCTTTTTGTTTACTTTGAAGAACCTGTCCAGCCTGCCCTGCCTGTGTTCTATATCAGCTTTGATGTGCGAAAATGTCGCGTATGGCGTCATAATCTCAGCATCCAGAAGGTATGTTGCATAGCCTTCTGCATCAGGGTTTATTTTCCATCTCCACTGGGAATTGAAGTACCCCTTTATTTTACTATCACCAAGTATGTCCGGGCTGCCCTTGGCATTCCTGAAATATTCTGCATAGTATATCACCTGCGGCATGCCTGTTGCAGCCATTATTGAGAGCCCGTTATCTGTATCAAGAGCATATCTGGCAACACTGCTTTTTGTGTTGCTGAATATATATTCAAATCTCTCTATTGCGTCATCCCTTTCAGGAAAATAGCTGTCGAGCGTCACTCCGGCCAGTATGCTGAGAAGCTGAGACTTGTATCTCTCAAATTCTTCATCTGCTATTATTTTTGTTATCAGCTCTGCCATCGCTTTCCCGTTAAAAAGTATAAAAAAGAAAATTTATCCCTTCAGCTGCTTCCTGTTGCCTGGGCCTATCTTATATTGGCTTCTTGGCATCCTGTCCGGGACTATGTGAAGGGGATCCTCTCCAAGCATGAGAGTGGCGCCGCTTTCCAGCCTGAGGAATATCTGCCTGTTATCATCTACAAGCTGCCTTAGCTCAATCATTGAAGAGCGCAGTGTGGCATAGAGTGTTTCTTCCCTTTCAATATAGTTGTAGTTGCCCTGCTGTATTCCCTTCAGTATATCAGCTGACGCTGAGCCAAGTATCTGGGCAGGACCTGTCTGGAGCAGATCAATCGCGCTGTTTGTCCTTACTTTCCTTGATTCCTCAAGCGTTTTTTCATAGAAGTGATGCATTGCAGAATAGGCTTTCATAAGCCCTTCCCTGGCATTGAAAAGCTGCCTGAATACCATTTTTGCAGATGCAGCCTGGCTCTCTCCTGTAACAAGCTCCCTCAGCACTTCATAATGCTCTTTTGTCTTTCCTCCTTTCTGGAAGACCTCATGTGCATTGCTTATCCCAAGCTGGCTGAATGCCTCTGCTCTTGCATTGCTCAATATCTCATATTTTTCTGAGGCGAGATCCACATTCTTTTCTGCTGTTGAAAGCACTGCAGCAAGATATGCCTGCTGGTCAACTATGAAATCCTGGAGTTTCCTGATAACTGTTTCCTGGTTGCCCATCTCATTAATATATCCAAGGTCTGTGTCCAGAAGCTCATAGGAAATTTCTGTTAATGTTTTGCCGCCTTTGAATAGTGGCTTAGGATCAAAAAGGCTTGCCAGCCCCTTTTCTTTTACATTGTCTACATATTTCTCAAGCCCGCGCTTTGAAGGAAGGCTGTCTCTGGCTTTGTCAACGAGTGCCATCGGATTTATCTTCTTTTTAACGGCACTGACTCCCTCATCAATGCTTTCTCCCACATATGGAAGCATTGCAATCCTGGTCTGGGCATATGTGTACGGAGATTTCCTGTTGAATTCTTTCTGGAGTTTGTTTCTCTTTTTGGAAAGGTCTCTCATTGCATCTGTGGAATTTGAGACTGTCTTGACAATCTTCTCAAGATCAGGAATTGAGTCCACCCATGCTATAAGTATGTTTGCAGCGTCATCATCTGCCTTGCCTGTTGGTGTAACCACAACCTGCTCATGCCTCAGCCGGTATCCTCCTATCTCAAAATCCCCGTTTCCTTCGAATTTGGGAAAAAGCTCATACTCAATGCCCTTTGCTTCTTCCATAGCAGAAGCTATCTTCTGGAATATCTCATCAAAATTGTATGTTTTGCCATCAATTACAGTTGTCATTAAAGTCTCCCCCTCACATTATTTTTATTAGCCTAATTATATGACGGGAGAATCTCAGGCTATATTTAAAGCTATGGTGGTATTATTCACTCTATAGTGATGTCTTTTTGCAGTTAGAGATAACTAGAAATTTTATAAAGTAATTGTTTATTCTGATGCCTATGAATATACTTGTAGTCCGGCCAAGAGGATTTTACCTGGAAACTCTTGCAAGGCTGAAAAAGGTTCTTGGCGGCAATAAATATAATATTGTGGACAGGGAGGATCTTCTGGGATCCCATTACAACAATATTGAGCTTGTTATTGTAGTGGGCGGGGATGGGACTTTCCTGAGGGCAGGCCATTTCAATGACAAGATACCCATGTTCGGCATCAACCCTGCCCCAGGCGAGAAAGAAGGGTTTTTCATGCAGGCTGACAAAAATGATTTTGAGGAAAAAATAAAAAAAGTCCTTGGCGGAAAATACAGGCTGTCAAAGCTCCAGAGGCTGAGTGTTTTAATAAACGGGAAAGAGATAGAAGAGTTAGCACTTAATGAAGTCTACATCGGGGATGCAAAGCCCTATACCATGTTCAATTATTTTATGAAAGTCGGAAAAGATACAGAATACCATAGGAGCTCCGGGGTATTGATAGGCACTGCCTCAGGAAGCCATGCCTGGTTAAAATCTGCAGAAGGGAAAGTCATGAAAAAAGAGGAAAGGGGGATGCAGTATGCCTCAAGGGAATTGTATAAGGGCAGGCTGACTCCCGGCTACAGGCTAAAGAGCGGGATTCTTGCTGAAGGGGAAAAAATAGAAATAATCCCTGATATGCCTGCAATTGTTGTGGCTGACTCCGTGGGCAGAGAATACGCTGTAAAGAGAAAAGACAGGATTATAGTGACGACCTCAAAACATGATCTTAATCTTATAGAATTACTTTAAGTTCTTCAGTGTTGGTGCAATTGTATTTTCAACAGCCAAATCTATGAGTTCTTTTGTCATTGCTCCGGGAGGAGGCGCTATTCTTGTGTATGCAACATCCTTTTCTTTATCATAATGGCCATGCTTCATGAAAATTCTCGGCTCTCTTTTTCCCAGGAGCATCTCCTGGCAGACGTGCTCTGCTGTTTTTACTCCTTTCAGCTCAACCCTTATCAGCAGGCCCCTGTTCTCAACAGCAATGCCGGGGATCTCCTTTCTCAGTTTCTGCACAAAATAATCCCCAAGCTCCCTTGATTTTTTCGGGATATCCTCCTCTTCAATATATTTCAGCGCTGCAACTGCTGCTGCGCATGCAATGGGATAGCCTCCATAGGTGCTACCGTCGCTTCCCGGCGTATACACTTTCATGAATTCTTCTGTGCCCACAACAGCTGAAACAGGGATGATCCCGCCTCCCAATGCTTTCCCGAGAGTTACAAAATCAGGCCTTGCCTCTTCCCCGTATTCCTGCCATGCCATAATATAGCCGCATCTTCCGAGCCCGGTCTGTATCTCATCCAGCCCTAAAAACAAATTATGCACATCACAAAGTTTCTTCACTCCAACCAGGAATTCTTTTTTCGAAAATATCGGGCCGCCTTCCCCTTTATGTGTTTCTAAAAACATGCCGACTGTGTTTTTGTTTATCGCCTTTCCTATTGCCTCAAGGGTGTTGTCAACCACAACTATCCCCTGCGCCCTGGGAAGCCTCCTGAAAGACTGGTCAGAATCAAACAATGCGTTTGATGCGAATATCCATGTCCTGCCGTGGAAATAGTCCTTTGTGAGTATGACTTCCGGGTTTTTTATTCCCCTTTCATGGCCGTGCATCAATAATCCGCTTATTGCAGAATCTGCTGCTGAGCCTCCGTCGCTTTTTGGAAGCACCCGGTCATAGCCTGTCAGCCTTGTGACAGCCCTGACCATCTCAGCGAATCTTGCGCTGTACAATGCCCTGCTCACTAAGTCAGAGCCGTGCCTCATCTCATCTTCCACTGCTTTTATTATTCCAGGATGCCTGTGGCTCAAAATTGCTGAATATGCTGACAGGAAGTCCAATGCTTTATTTCCCTCAGGATCAATAAGCCACGGGCCTTCTGCTTTTTCAACAACAAACGGATAAGGAGAATAATTGGTTGCACTGTACTTGTCTATTTCAGCTATTATTCTTGCGCTCTTCTCTCCCAAAGGACTGAACTTTTTATCCTCACCCATAAAGCTGGATTAAAATGCTACTGGTATATAAAGTTTACATAAACGGAACTTTTATTTAAGAAAAATTTAATAACAGGCGAAGTTTTTAAAATTCAAATCGGGGTTATGGTGTAGCTTGGCTATCATCCGTCGCTTGGGACGACGAGACCCAGGTTCAAATCCTGGTAACCCCATTTAACCTTACGGTTAATACCAAATATGGGCTATTCAGCGAAGCTGAATAGGGCACGGGATGATAAGGGTGAAACCCTTATGTGGTAATCCTGGTAACCCCACCATTTATTAAACTCCCTGCTAAGGGTTGACCCTAGGGAGACTTCTGTGCACTTAGTCACTATATAGTAACAAGAATTTAGAAATATTTATATATCTCTAGCCCAATTAATCTAAGGATATCAGTAAGGGGACCACAGAGTAATTCTGTGTTCTTGTGGAGGGTTAAATGACAAACATTGATCTGGTAGGGCAACCTATAGGCCATTTGCTGGACAGGGATGCCAGACTTGAGACATATAAAAAAATAGACAATTTCTTGGCACTGCCTGATGGCTTTGACAAATCCAGTGTGCTGGACATGATGGCATACATGAAAAACAGCCTGCCTGATAATCTTGAAGAAGTGCTGAAGGAAACAAAAGGCATGAGGATAGACACTATCGGCGGCGGCATTTCAGGAGTCATGACTGCCTACATGGCAGGAGAATTATCAAGGCTATATAATCTAAACTGGGAAATTCATGTCTGGGACAAAAATTCAGGGGCAGGGCTTGGGTCAACAATGGAGAGTGCTGCAAGGATAAGGACCTCCTTATACAGCAGGGAAGAAGTGAGAGGCTCAGCAGGCGCTTCAATGTTCTATGACAATCTTGCTGATATCCTGGCAAGAGGGGCAAGAGAATCAGGAGTTGAGTGGGTGCATGATGTCCATACAGGAATTGAGAGAGCCAGCTACCTGTGGCTTTTCGAGTCAAGGCACAAATGGGTGGATGGTAAAAAAGTAGAGAATGGCGTGCTGGACGGAATAATAGAAAACCACAAAGTCCTGGCAGAGCTCGGCATACCTACATATGTTCTTACACCGGGCCAGGTGGAGATGCTGATGCCTGACCTCCAGATAAACAAGGAAAGTTTTGAGTTTGCCTACATGGGGCCTACAGACGGCCACATAGAGCCGACAAATGTAGTGAATGCCCTGGAAAGATATGGGAAAGATGTCCTTGGGGTGAAGTTCCACTATGACCAGAGTGTTGAAGAGATAATAATCAATCCAGGGGAAAGGATAAGGTTCAGGACAAAATACACTGACCCAAGCGCACCAGAGGAAATGCAGGAGCATGAGACAGACAGGCTTAGCCTGACAACAGGCTCATTCACAGAATGGCTTAACGGGAGGGTAAAGCTGGACGGAAAAACTGTCGGGAAGCTTGACCTCAGCATCAGGCCTGTTGCAAGGCAGCTTACGCACATAGGGGGATATGATGAAAACGAGCTGAGACAGTTTGAGCCTTTCATTGTCTACATGACTTCAAATGAGCCCGGCAACAGCAAGCAGACAGGCGTCTACCTTTCAAGGGAATCAAGAGGAAGCAGCAGGATAATAGTGGGATGTGCGGGTGACAATGACCCCAGATTCGACCTTGAAAAGATGATGGCCGGAAAAGACCTGAAATTCAACGGCACAAGCCCAAATCTTGATTACTTTATGGGCCTGATGATTGACAGCACAGGGATTATGGATGTCTTTCCTATTATCCTGGAAAAAATGAAAATAATAAAGCATACAGGCGCAACCTACGGCTACACAAAGGACGGCAGCTACCTTGCTGGCCCGCTTGACCAGCTGAATGCTGTCAACCCAAATGGACTGGTAACAATAGATGCAGGCCACAACGGCCACGGGATAATGATATCGCCTGATACTGCGCTTTCAAACGTCCTATCAATGGTCGGGCTGGCAAATACTCCTGAGACAAACCATTACCATCCTTCAAGGGACATGTCAATGGCAGGCACAACCAGCATCTAGGCATTGATTTTTATATAACTTTTATTTTTCATTTTTCGGGTGGTTAAAAATTGTATTTGTAACAGGTATTGTTTTCAATGATAAGCATGCGCTTCTTGCGGCATACCAGCCTGCAGAAAACAGCTATGTTCCGGTAAAAAACCCTAATCTTGCAGACCCTCCTGGCTTTACTATCCTTAAATCCTATAATAATGGCTATGCCGGCGGAATAGGAAGCATGGATGCGCTGCAGTGGATAGACGGCTTTGAGCTGGATGCGCCTTTTTCTGCTGGTTATATGGAAAAAGCCCTGATGCACTCAAGGGCAAACTCAGGCAAGTTCAATAACCTCACCCAGGTTTTTGTGCAAACAGCAGGAGAAGAATACCCTGAGGCAACCCTGCTCGGATTGATAAAAGAAGAAAATGGACTGGGATTATACAAAGCCTCCATGATATTTCCGGCACCTCTTCCTGTCCACGAGCAATACGAGACTCTTGGTGATTATGGAGGGGTAATAGACAGGATGCTGGCAAAAATAGAGAATAATGATGCTTCAAAAACCCTTAAGGAATTGTCCTCTTTGGCAGAAGAGAAATACGGGTCGGGAGGCAGCTACAGGGTGGCTGTATTTGACGACCTTGGACACGGGGAATTCCGCGGGGAGGATATGAACCTCATTGTCCGGCTTATTGAAATGCGCAGAATTTCCGGAAAAAAACAATAACATTTATATAGGAAATACACCATAGCTTAAAGTTCTATGATAAAATTAGATTACAATAAATCTTTATTGCCCCCCAGTTCTCTTTAGTCATCGGCCTTTCAAAACATCATACTCTTTGAATATTCTGTTAAAAATAAACAATGGTGGTTACGATTACAAGCAGGAATCAGCTCAGGAAAACAAAAAGGATCATTGTCAAGATAGGGACAAGTACGCTTATGAGCAGCAACAGCTTCAACAGCGCTGTGATGGGCAGCATAGCAGAACAGGTGAAAGAGCTCAGGCAGAGCGGAAAGGAAGTTGTCATTGTAGCGAGCGGAGCCATAGGCCTGGGGATGACAAGCAGGCTAGCAGACAGCAGCGACACATTAAAGCAGTGCTTTGCTTCAATAGGCCAGAACATGATGATGAGACACATCACAGACTGCTTCACACTGCATTCGCTCGATGTCTCGCAGATATTAGTAAACCATAAGGACCTTCTGGGGAATGAAAGCAGCCACATAAAAGACATGATAAATGCGCTTCTTGAGATGGAGATAATCCCTGTAATAAACCAGAATGATGCGATCTCCAGGGAAGAGATAACAAAATACGATAATGACACACTTTCTGCACATGTAGCAAACCTCATAGGTGCAGAGCTTCTCATACTGCTCACTGATGTGGACGGGCTTTACAGGAGCGATAAAACAAAAGAAGTAATAGATTTTGTAGAGGAACTCAGCAGTGATATTTATAACTGCGTGAATCTTTCAGGCTCAGGACTTGGAAGGGGCGGGATGAAGTCAAAGATAAGTGCTGCGCGGATAATGAAAAAGCACACTGTGATTGCAAACGGCGCTTCAGAAGAGATAATAAGTAAAATAGTGAGTGGCGAAATCATCGGCACTCATCTGGCACTGAACGGAGGAGAAAAAAGTGAGGATTGGACTGATAGGAGCAGGAAATCTTGGGAAATGTATGATTGATGCGCTTACCGATAATAAGATAACGCCTCTGGTGAGCGATGCCGTCGAGGGAGAATACAAAGGCATAGCCATAAAATCAGATAATAAGTCTGTTATAGAGAATTCTGATATTGTAATACTGTGCGTCAAGCCCCAGGTAATGGCTGCTGTCTTAGAAGAAATAAAAGGCAGCCTGGACGGAAAGCTCACTATAACCTTCGCAGCAGGCCTTCCTCTTGAATTCTATGAATCGAGAGCAGAAGCAAGATTTGTGAGGGTAATGACAAACATGGCGCTGAAATACAGCCAGGGGGTCAACATATTCATTGCAGGGAAAAACTGCACTGAGGAAGACAAGAAAGCAGCTGAAAAAGTGCTGAAATGCTTCGGCTATGTCGCTGAAGCAGGCGATGAATCGCTTATAGACACTGTAACAGGGGTCTCAGGAAGCGCAATTGCCTATTTCATAAAAATAATTGATGTCTTCGTGAAATCTGCGCAGAAATACGATTTGAGCGAGGAAGAGGCAAAAAAAATAGTCTATGAAACTGTAAAAGGCGCAGTGAAGCTTATGGAGAGCGGGGAGCCTGCTGATTCCATCATCTCGAAGATTGCCTCAAAAGGAGGCACAACAGAGCAGGGGCTCAGGGAGATGGATGAGAAAGGGCTTTCTGATATACTGGAGAGCACTGTTGAGAAGACAATAGGGAAATGCAGGTCCCTGGCTGGCAAAAAATGATAACAGAGATGGCGGCAAAGGCAAGGGAAGCTTCATTAGAGCTTGCCAGGCTGACAGCTGAGCAGAAAAACAGGATTCTTCTGGATATGGCTGATTCGCTGGATAAAAACAGGGGCAGGATAATTGCAGCAAATAATACTGATGTTGGGAATGCAGTGGGCGTGATAAAAGACTCTTTAATCGACAGGCTGAAGCTGAACGAGAGCAGGATAGATTTAATGATAGAGTCGCTCAGGCAGCTTGCCGGGCTGAAAGATTATGTTGGAGAGATAATCAGCGAGAGAACGCTTGAAAACGGGCTTGTGCTTACTGAAAAAAGAGTCCCCTTCGGAGTTATAGGCATAATATATGAGTCAAGGCCGAACGTGACTGCTGATGTATGCGGAATCTGCCTGAAAAGCTCCTCTGCTGTAATACTCAAGGGAGGGAAAGAGGCAATTAACTCCAACAGGGTTCTTGTTGGGCTGCTTAGCAGGGCATGCCCTGTAAAAGATGCATTCCAGCTTGTTGAGTCATCTGACAGGGAGATAACAGCACAGATGATGAACTTAACAGGACATATAGACCTTATCATACCAAGAGGCGGGGAAGGCCTTATAAGATTTGTAAGGGAGAATTCCAAAATCCCTGTTATCGAGACAGGCACAGGAAACTGCCATATCTACCTTGATGAGGAGCATGACCCTGTAAAAGCCCTCAATATAATAATAAACGCAAAGACGCAGAGGCCAAGCGTATGCAATGCAGCTGAAAAGCTGCTTATACACAAAAATGTGGGCCGGGATTTCATAAAAAAAATAGCTGGCGAGCTTAAAGAAAGGGGCGTTGAGATATTAGGCTGCGAAAGGACGCAGAAGATTATCGGCTGTTCTGCCGCCACAGAGAAAGACTGGCATACTGAATTCCTTGACCTTAAGATCGGAATAAAGATTGTTGATGATGCTGAGCAGGCAATAAGGCACATTAACAAGTACGGCACAAGGCATTCAGAGGCAATAATAAGCAATAGCAGGGAAAACATAGATAAGTTCCTGAATGAAGTGGACGCTGCTGCGGTCTACTCAAACGCCTCGACAAGATTTACAGACGGCTATGAATACGGGCTTGGCACAGAAATAGGGATAAGCACCCAGAAGCTCCATGCAAGAGGGCCGATGGGGCTGAAGGCAATGACAACAACCAAATATATCATTAAAGGGGACGGCCAGGTAAGAGAATAATTTAAATATAGATGGCGGTTTCAGAATAGTTAGTATTGTGGTGATGGGATAGGATGGCAAAAGAGGATAAAAAACAGACAACAGTAGGACTAAGCGTAAAAAAAGACGAAAATTCCAGCGAATGGTATACCCAGGTCATACAGAAAACAGAGCTTGCTGATTATTCTGTTGTATCAGGCTGCATTGTATTCAGGCCTTATTCCTACCAGATATGGGACAACATAAAGAATTTCTTTGATGCAAAAATAAGGAAGTCCGGAGTTGATAACGCATATTTTCCCATGTTCATCCCTGAATCGCTGCTTATGAAAGAGCAGGAGCATGTTGCAGGATTCACTCCTGAAGTTGCATGGGTGACTCATGCAGGAGACACGAAACTCAGCGAGAGGCTGGCCATCAGGCCGACTTCAGAGACAATAATGTATGACTCATACAGCAAATGGATACGCTCATACAACGACCTTCCTCTGAGGATAAACCAGTGGAACTCTGTAGTGAGGTGGGAGTTCAAGCACGCTATCCCTTTCCTGAGGACAAGGGAGTTCCTGTGGCAGGAGGGCCACACAGTATTTGCAACACAGAAAGATGCAGGGGATGAAGTGCTTGAGATACTTGATTACTATGCCGAGGTTTTTGAAGACCTTCTGGCAATCCCCGTGATAAAAGGAAAAAAAACAGAGTCTGAAAAATTCGCAGGCGCTTTGTATTCAACAACAGTCGAGACTTACCTTCCTGTAAAAAAAGCAATCCAGGGCGCGACATCCCACTGCCTTGGCCAGAATTTTGCAAAGGCGTTTGACATTAAGTTTGTGGACAGGGACGGAGAGACAAAGCTTGCATGGCAGAACTCATGGGGGCTTTCAACAAGGACAATAGGGATAATGATCCTGATGCATGGGGATGATAAAGGCCTTGTGCTTCCGCCAAGGGTCGCACCTATAACCGCTGTTATCATACCCATTCTGTTTGACAAGACAAAAGACATGCTGCTGAAGAAGGCAAATGAGCTGAAGAAGATGCTTTCAGAAGATTACACAGTTAAGCTTGATGACAGGGCTGACTACAGGCCCGGCTGGAAATTCAATGAATGGGAGCTTAAGGGCGTGCCTTTAAGGATTGAGCTCGGGCCAAAAGACCTTGAGAATGAGCAGGTCATGATAGCAAGAAGGGACACAGGAAAAAAGACAGCAGTAAAATGGAAGGACCTGAAGAAAGGCGTTGACAGGCTGCTGAATGAGATGCATAAAAACCTTTACGAAAAGGCAAAGGCGCACCTGAAGGAAAGCATCAGGGATGTAAAAGACTGGAAAGAATTCATGAAGGCGGTCCATGACAAGAAATGGGTTAAAGCGCATCACTGCGGCAATGCTGACTGCGAAGCCTCAATAAAAGAGAAAAGCGGCGGGCTTAAGACAAACTGCATACCTTTTGAGCAGCCGAAAAAATTAGGGAAGTGCGTGCTTTGCGGAAAGCCTGCAAAATACGAAGTTTTATTCGCCAAAAGCTACTGATTTCCTACTGCATATGAGTAAAATATATAAAGGAGGATATACCTTTTAGTATAAGAATGGGGGATAAACTAATAGTCAAGAAAGGGGCAGAAAAACTACCGGAGCCCCCTAAATTTGATGCTGAGGACTTGCCGCCTCCGCCGGATTTCTCAGAGATGGGAGAACCTCCAGTATCGAGTTCTGTTGAAACATTCCCGGGAGCAGAAAATTCAGAGACAATAGAAGAGGCTGCAGGATTGCCTGAACTGCCAAAGGCAGAGGACAGTCCTTTGCCGCAGGATATGGTCTTCGGAGCGCTGCCAAAAAAAGAAAAAGCTTCTCCTGACAAGATACTTGACAATATTGTTGAAAAGAGCAGCGGGTTGTTCTCAAAAATATTCAGAAAAAAATCAAAAGATGCGCAGGCATCCTTGCCGGGCCTTAACCTTGAAGCTCCTCCAAGCTTTGACGTGCCTGGTAGCAGTGCATCCGGGGAAGAACCTGGTTGGATGGAAGAAGGAAAGAAATTCAGGGAAGAGGAAATGGCTGCTGAAGGCGAGTCTTTCAGAGAGAATGAAATGGAAGAAGAGGGGGAGAGCTACCTTGCAAAGACAACCCCGCTTACTGAAGTGAAAGGCATCGGCCCGAAGATTGAGAAAAAGCTGAAAAAAGCAGGCATAAAGAGCGCAGAGCATCTTGCAGCCCATGACCATGTGCATATTGCAAAAAAAGCAAAGATACCTATAAGCCAGGCTAAAAAAATAGTCAGCCATGCAAAGAAGATAACTTCCTCAAAGGCGCAAAGGAGAGAGTCAATTTCCGATATTATAAAAGGGCTGGAAGAAGAAAAGAAAACTCTTGAGAGCGCAAAAGATTCTGAATTCAGGGGCGAGAAAATTGTTGACCTTGAAGGCCATAATGAGGTAGTCCAGGTTCTGGAAAGGCTTGAAAGCAAGAGAAATGAGCTCCTGAATATGCAGAAAAAGCTTGAGGAAAAAGAGAAGAAGCTGCAGGGGCATGATGACGTCTACAGGAGAGACATGGATTATGTCGACAAGATGAAAAGGAACGTTGATCATGATATAAGGGAAAGGACTGGCCACCTTATAGAGCTTGAAAGGGAATATTTCCAGAAGGCCCAGACACTGGCAAAGGAGAGGGCGGAGATTGAGGTGCTTTCAAAAAAGCTTGACGAAAAGGAGAAAACACTGAAAGATAAAGAGAACGAGCTAAAGAAAGAGCTGAATGACCTTGAGGACAGGGAGATAACTGTCAGCACAAAAGAGAAGAAGTTCCAGAAGATAATGGAAGAAATAGAGAAGCACAATCATATACTGAAAGAGAAAGAAGACGACCTTGAGAAGAGGGAAGCTGAATACATGAAAAAGCTTGATATACTTGAAAACCACGAGAGGAATATACTAAAAAATCTCGAGAATAAAAGAGTATCTCTTGAAAAGAAAGAAAAAGAAGTGAAGCTGAGAGAAGAGCAGATTTACAAGAGACAGAGAAATGTTGACAAGAAAAGTGTGGCAGTTGAATACGCCAAGAACATAATTGAAGAAGAGAAAGGCAAGCTTGTTGATGATGAGTTCAGCCACTATGTGCATGACCAGGTGAACAGGCCCGGCTCCGGCGTGAATTACAGCGATGTTAAGCTTATGAACAGCCTGAATGTTGCAGATGTTGAAAAAGGGACAAAATCAATCTACCAGCTTGCAGATGAGATAAAAAGGATGCTGGGCAGCAACAGGGTTGAAGAGGCTAAGATATATTACAACCAGCTGAGGGAAAGGTATTACGATACTAAATTCTCAAACCAGCAGGAGCAGGAAGCTGTGCATAATCTTATAAGGACATTGTATGACGATATCAACCTTGCTGATATAGGCAGGAGATAATATTCTGTTTAGTTTTGAATTTCACATCCAGGAATTTTTCAATGACATGCATGTTTGTCTTTGCGTGCTCTGTGATTTCAGAAACCTTTATTTCTCCTCCTGAAAATGCCAGATAGGGAAGCAGCTGGTCTGCAAGGTATTTATCGACTGGAGCATTGCTGTCAATCTGCCTGGCCAGCCTCTCTGCCGCCTCCATGCCTACGTTCTCTGCTTTTTTCCCGCGCTCACCGAGGGAATCTGCACCAAGTATAACTGGATCTGAAAAATCCATCTCATCCCTGTCAGAAAACATTGCCCACAATGTTATGCCTGAACCGGCTGAAAGCGTGTCAGAATACTGCACGCTTATCTTTGCTGATGCATCATATTTCCCAAGCAGAAATTTCGCTGATTTTGCCTGCCTTTCCGCAACATTCGCCTTCATGAGGTCCTTTGAAGCGTGGCTTACCCCGAACACTGCAACGAGCCTGCTCTGCTCTGTAATTTTTATTGGATTTCCTCTCAGCTGAGAGAGAATTTCTGAAAACCCTTTTTTTCCTAATTCATGTTTTGGGGCCAGCCTTATTGTTAAGCGGCCGCCCCCTTTCGGATAATATCCCCTTTTTTCCAGAGTAATTTCAAAGTCCGCATATCTCCTGAGATGGGGAACAAGGACATTGATAAAATAATCAACAGGCATACTGTGCTCTGTATCTGTGCCACCTTTAACCTGTATCTTCATTTTCCTGTCTGCAAAAAGGCATACAGGAAGCACTGCCTGGAGCAGCAATGTTATTGAGCCTGCTGTGCCTATGTCAATATTCAGGTTTCTGAAGTCTATTTTTTCTGGATAATACTCAAGAAAGCCGCTGCCTGGCTCAGCTCCTTTTACCTCTGCATTGCACATCCCTGCAAGGGTTTTTATTGCTGTAAGGTGCTGGTTTTTTAATCCGGATTTAGGCCTGCCTTTCCTTATGTCCTTTACTTTAAATGGCCTGCCTGTCAGTGTGGAGAGTGCAAGCGCTGTCCTCACTATCTGGCCGCCGCCCTCAAGATATGAGCCGTCTATCTCAATCATGAATGATGGTAGGCGGTTTCCAGTTATTAAGCATTTCCAAAAAATTTATAACCCGTGCAGGATATTCATGGTCCATGAATCCAAAGGAGATTGCAATTACATTTGCCGTTGCTGTGCTTTTTACCATGTTTGTGATAGTTACTGTAGATGCTTTCTATCCAAAGCCCGAGATTGATGATTTCTGCAATAGCCAAAGGCCCTTTCTCAGCCCTGTAAAAACTGATGAACAGTGCAACATAACACTAACAGAGCAGGAGAATGAGTGCTATGACAGCGGTGGAAGCCCAGAATACGGCGTTGATGCTGAAGGGTGCAGGACATTCGAGATGTGCAATTTCTGTTATTCAGAATTCGACAAGGCAGACAAAGGCTATTCCAATAATCTGTTTCTCGTGCTTGCCCCTCTTGGTGCGCTTGCAATAATCTTCGGGGTGTATTTCAGGCCTGAATTCATCGGCTCTGGCTTTATGTACTCTGGAATCATAATAATGGTCTATGGGACTATCCGGAATTTCGGAGAGCTGAACAGATACCTGAAATCACTGATCTTATTGCTGGAGCTTGCTCTTGTGCTGTTTATAGCATATAAGAAGATAATAAACAAGAAATGATTACTTATACTCTTCAATAAATCTTCTCAGCCTTTTGATGTACTCCTCAGCTTCAGCGAAATACCTGTCGTAATCCTTTCCGCTTATTTCTTTTATCTCCCTGTACTCCACTTTCTTGCTGAGGTCATAGAATTTCTTTGCTGTATTTGCATACTTCTTCTCAATAAGGCCTGCCTTTACAAGCTTTTCATTTATCATATCTGCAACGTGGGCAGGCGAAGGGGGTATCTCATTTATTCTCATGAGCGCTGCATGGCTTGCATCAATGACTGCCCAGTAAAGGTCCATCACTGCTGAGATCATCCTGAACTTTGAGCCATGGAGGGTCTGGGAGCTTTTTGAGTAGTAGTTCCAGACTGATTCCTGGGAAGGCCTTATCCTTCCCTGGTAAAGCAATAGCTGCAGCGGCCTGAAGAACTCCCTGTCTGCTATAGGCACGCCGTCCCTAAGTATGTTGATGGCAATAGGGTCTCCGCTTCTTACAAATTCCCAGAATGATGTATATTTGAATGTTGTTACATGCAGCCTCTTTGAAATTTTCCCGACAAGGTTCTGCACTATTATCCTGTATGTCTGCACAAACTCCCTGCTGACAAATATGCTGACATCATCAATTATGACCAGGATATCAATATCGTGCGCCTCTTTGCTCTTTCTTGCCCTGCTGCCGAAAAGTATTATCCCCTTTACGAAGTTTCCCATCTCTCTTGTAAGCTCTGCTGAGAACCTGTAGGCGTGCTTGAGATCATCATCCGGATACTGGCTCTTGTTCCTGTTGTCAAGATCCTTCTCCTTTATTTCAGCTTCCATTATGTTTCTCCTCTTGTTTTTGAGTTTATTAATCTTTTGATTTCTATTCCAGTGACAATCCTGAATAGAATGGTGAGCCCTTGTACTCCTCGCTTGGCGCCATGTCTCCCACCAGGTATCTTGGGCCTTCTGTTCTTCCGAAATAGCTCCTGTAGACATCTCCCCATGCTGGCCTTGCGCTCGGGTCTGTCCAGTTGTCATGCGTAAAGCCTGCAACATGTATGCCGTAGACCGGGCTGTTGAAATGCATCCATGTATCCGGCAGGCTTGTCAGAGGGTTGAAAGAACCGGACTCAACTATGAATTCGCTCATGCCTGCTTTTTTTGCCTGCTCGACAAACTCTTTTATCGGTGCATTGCCGTCCCCTGCAGTAAGATGCTCATCATGAAAGCCGTAGTTGTCGCTTATGTGGATGTGGCCTACAATCCCGTCCTTTATCAGCCCCTGTGTCTTGTCCAGCAGCCATTTGTTGAACCTCTTGTCCCTGTCTTCAAGGGATTCTCCTTCCTTGCTCTTGAAATATTTCCTCCATATGTTGATATGCCCTATATCAAAAGTCGCCTTTATGTGCTTTTCAGCCAGCTTCTTTGCCTCTTCTTCATTCTTTCCGTATTTGGACTTCAGCTCTTTTGCCATGGCTGCCCTTCCGTCCTGCACCAGTTTCCTCAGCTCATCCGGATGGCTCCCATACATCTCGGGGAACAGGTTTTCAGGGGCAAGGTAAAGATCATTTTTCAGCTTCATGGGTGTGTCTCCCTGCTGCTTCTTTGCTTTTTCAGACATCTGCCATGTGTAAATCCCAAGGTCTGCCATTGACTTTGAGCTTTCTTCAACTGCAAAATCTGATGCGGGTTTTAGCCTCTCAACCATCTCAAGAGTCTCCATTGACTGCCTCTTGCCCATTATATCATACTCAGTATGCCTCTGTATATTCCTGTCCACCTGTGAAACCATCTCTTCAAGATATTCGACGGGGTCTACTACATTAGGAGGGATAAACAGCCCCACTTGCGTCTCGCGCTGGACCTGCCACCAGTCTTTTTCAGGCACTCTTTTTTTCAGGTCCCTGTAAAACACCAGTGCTTTCTGGATCTTTTCCCTTTCCTCAAGCATTTTCTCATAAGCCCCTTTATGGAACCTGCCGAAGTTTATGTAATACTGGACCTGATTGAGGGCCTGGGTCCTGTAGAAATCCTTAAAGTATTCTGATTCACTCCGGGGGACTGACTGGCCTGCTGCCTCATATTCCTTTTTTCTGTGCCCAACCCAGTCATTGTATTTCATAAGGTTGACTTTGACTGTGCCGTCTTTTTCCAGTTCATACACTGGCGTCTTCCCTTTGTGCACGTGGTCATATTTTTTCAATGACTCATCCACAATATAATTGCCGTTTTCATCTTTCAGGTAGACGAACCTGCCGCTCTCTCTTTTTATTATCGGCACCGGTATAAGGTCGTTTCTTTTTACGCCCACTACTCTCTTTGTCAGCGGGTCTGCGAGGAAGAACTGCTCCCTTTCTTTTTCTTCAGGGTACATCTCAAACAGCTTATCGCCGTTTCTTGCATTGTCCGGAAGCTGGGAGTAGAATGACCTTGGAGCCTCTCCTGTATGGAAAACTATTGCTCCTCCTGTTGTTGCCTCTGCTGCGAAATGGACTGCTCGCTTTATCTCATCGATTGCGTGCTTCCTCTGCTCATCTGAAAATGCCTGCTGCCTCATATCCAGCCCTGAAAGCCCCTGGACGCCGACTGTTGCGTGCGTCGTTGTCTCTACCTTGTTGAACTCTGCCAGCTCTCTCATATCCCTCCTTTCCCTCTTACCGAATGTTTCCGGAGTTGGGTTTTCTTTCCTGCCCTTTTCAGTGCCGAAAAAAGTCATTTCCACCCTGTTGGCTCCGTGAAAAATCCTTGCCTTAAGCGCATCTGTCTGGTGCTGGAACGGGTTGGAGGTTGTTCCGATCTCCTCAATCCCGACATCCATGGCCCTGTCTATCTCTTTCATCTCCCTGCTTTGCGGAGCCATTTCCCTGTCCATGTTAGTGTAATATTCATTCATTTTTTACCTACTGCCCAGGATCAATCCAGTACAGGTTGCCGCCCGGGCCCATCTTATATCTCATGTATCCTTCAAAGCACGCCTCAACTGCAAAATGCTCTGCCCTGTGATGGATTTTATGGTGCTTGAATGCCTCTTTTGCATCAGGCTTCTTATGGCCGTGGCCTCCGTCATGGTCGTCTTTTTTCTCTTTTTTTGCCGGGCTGCCTGTAAATCCCTTTGCTATATCCCCGAATCCCCTGAATATTGAGACAAAGGGGTCAAGCACATCAGGGAGTTTCATGCCCTCTTTCTCATGCTTGTAGTGCTCTTCCTCATCCCCCGGGAAATGCAAAGTTGGGTCTGCCTCTTTCAGGTATTTTTTCAGGTCATCTCCAAGTGCATTCATTGCTGCCTCAACAGAGCCGTCTATGGCACTCATAAGGTCAATCTCATCATCCTGCCTGTATTTCTTGTAGTTCTCAATCTGCTCATGGTCCCATGCATAAGCCCTCAAAGTGATATCTGCCATTCCTGCATATATCGGGCCCTTGTGCTGGTATTCATAGCTGTGGAAAGAAAGCTCGGGCTTTACCCTGAAGAAAAGGTGCATTGAGACAACAGCAGCAGAATGCCCCTGTTTCCCGCCTGCCCCGAAATCATCCCTTATGAAGAGAAGCTCAAGCTCTATTATCTGCGACTCGAATGCATTTATTATCTCTGCCCTCTCCATGTTCTTCTCATAGAGCTGCAGCCTTCTTGCATTTCTTAAATACGGCTTTACCCATGCCATGTACATCTTGATAGTATCATAATGCTGCTTGAAGTATTTTATTTCAAAGTCCCTCCTTACTTCCAGCTCCTTTTTTGTCCTCCATTTCCACTCGTAATACTGCCTCAGCTTTCTCTTCAGGACTTCCTTGATTTTCTCATTGAATTTTATGGCATCAACCTCTTTCTCCAGGCTTTTCCTGTCTTTTATCTGTATCCTGAAGAACAAATCAGGAAGTATGGTGAACCCCATTGTTGCAGAAAGCCCGTATATTGAGCCGGGGTTCTTGGAGCCGCCTTCAACCTGGTCAACCCACAATCCTTTCAGGACAATCTCTGAGCTTAATGCATTTTCAGGAAAGCCTTTTTTATCCCCGTCGCTGTCATAATAATACTGGAGCCTCTCATCTATGATCCTCAGCTCCCTTACCATCTGGAACAGTCCCTTTATCATGTCGCTTATTCCTTTCAGGTATTGCGATGCCTGCCCCTGCTGCGCCCCCAGCCTGGTCTGCATGTTTCCGAATGTGCTGGATGCAACGCTTGATGCATGCGTGTCAATTACTTTGTCCACTCTTTCAAATCCCCATGACTCATTGAAATAACGCAGGAACCAGTAATATGTCTGCTCTATGTTGAATTCCGGGTATTCAAGAACCAGCCTGAATCTTCTTGCAGGATCCGGAAATTCTGTAGGCACTATCCTGTGCTGGAATTTCTCGAATGATTCCTGGTCTGCATCATCAGCTTTAAGCTCTCCTGCCTTGATAAGGTCTCCTTTTACAGGATTTTTTGCGTTTACAAATCCGTATTTCCTCAGGCGTGACTGCACCGGGTCTCCCCCTGAAGTAACTCCTGTCTTTTTATCCAGCTCATACTCGAGGTGGTGTATCTCTTTCCTCAAGTCTTCAGAAGTCTTCTCTTTTTTCTTCTTTTTCTGCAGGAAGGGTATCTTGAGTTCCATTTTAGCCTTATAGCTCTAAATAATATACTAATTTCTATACTAACATATTGTTTTGGATATAAATAGTTTTCTATTTGCTGCCCTGCTCAGCATACAAACATATAAAAATAATCGTGATTTAGCTAATCCCCATGGATATGCTTGAGCTGTCAAGGAAACTTCACCCCCTTGAAAGGAAAGTTCTCCCCAATCTTGAAAAAACCATTTCTTTTGAGCAGCTTGTCGAGAAGTGCGGCATGCAGGAAGTAGAGGTTATGAGGGCAGTCCAGTGGATGGAGAACAAGGGGATTGTCACAGTAAAGAAAGAGGAAAAAGAGATTATATCTCTTGACAGGAACGGGCTTGACTACAAGAAAAACGGGCTGCCTGAAAAAAGATTTCTGGATGCTGTAAAGGACAAGGCGCTTTCGCTTGCTGAAATAGGGAAGAAGGCAGGCCTTGACCAGAATGAATTGAGTATCTCTATGGGGCTTCTGAGGAAAAAAAATGCAATTGATGTAAAGAAAGACAAAGAGCTCATTGTAAGCATATCAAAAGAAGGAAAAGAGTTCCTCAAAAAAGAGACAGCTGAAGAAAAGTTCCTGGACCTGCACTTCCCGGTTGAGGAATCAAAGCTTGAAAAGGACCAGAAGGCTGTATTTGACGAATTCATGAAAAGAAAGGAGATTGTCAAAAAAGACAGGAGGGCCATGAGGGAGATTTCATTGACAGGGACAGGAGAAAAGCTCTCAAAGCTCAAGATTTCTGATAATGTTGCAGACAAGCTGACATCAAAAATGCTGAAAGAGGGATCGTGGCAGAAAAAAGAGTTCAGGAAATACGATGTCGAGATCAATGTGCCAAAAATATCAGGAGGAAAAAGGCATTTCACCAACCAGGCGGTTGAATACATAAAAAATATCTGGCTGGACCTTGGATTCAGGGAGATGACCGGAAACATGGTGCAGACAAGCTTCTGGGACCTTGATGCCCTCTTTGTTCCTCAGGACCATCCTGCAAGGGATATGCAGGACACATTCTACCTGAAAACCCCGAAAAAAGGAAAGCTGCCGGACGCACGGTTTGTGAAAAGAGTGAAGGCAACCCATGAGAACGGCTGGACAACAGGCTCGCAGGGATGGAAATCTGCATGGGATGCTGAGAAAGCAAAGGAGAACCTTCTGAGGACGCATACAACCGTATTAAGTGCGCAGACAATTGCCTCACTGAAAAAAGAAGACCTGCCTGCCAAGTTTTTCGCAGTGGGAAAATGCTTCAGGAACGAAACAATGGACTGGAAGCACTTATTTGAGTTCTACCAGGTTGAGGGGATTGTTGTTGACCCTGATGCAAATTTCAGGAATCTCCTGGGCTACCTTAAAGAATTTTTCAGGAAAATGGGCTACCCTGATGTCAGGATAAGGCCCGGCCATTTCCCCTATACAGAGCCTTCTGCTGAAGTGGATGTGTGGCATCCTGTAAAAAAAGAGTGGGTTGAGCTTGGGGGAAGCGGGATTTTCAGGCCGGAAGTAACAAAACCCCTCTTCGGCACAGAAGTCCCTGTCCTCGCATGGGGGCTTGGGCTTGACAGGATAATAAAGGAAAACTGGAATATAAAAGACATAAGAGAGCTTTACAAGAATGACCTTAAGCAGCTAAGGGAAATGAAGATATGGCTGAAATAGATGGTGAAAAATGCCGACAATAACAATTAACAGGAAAGTGCTGGACAAAATAATAGGGAAGAAACTGCCTGATAAAAAGCTAAAAGACAGGATCTCAATGCTCGGCACTGACCTTGAGAGCGTGGGAGAAGATGATATCATTGTGGAGATATTCCCCAACAGGCCGGATATGCTCTCAGAGCAGGGATTCGGAAGGGCGCTGAGCTCATTCATAGGGGAGAAAACAGGCCTGAGAAAATACACTGTGAAAAAATCAGGGGAAAAAGTCATTGTTTCAAAGGAAATGAAGAGCGTGCGTCCCTACACTGTGTGCGCACTGATAAAAAACCTTAAGCTGGACGATGAGAAAGTAAGGGAGATAATACAGATACAGGAAAAGCTGCACATAACCTTCTGCAGGAGAAGGAAAAAAGCAGCAATCGGAATCTATCCGCTGGAGAACATAAAACTGCCCATATATTTCTGCGCGAGAAAGCCCGAGGATATTGTTTTCAGGCCCCTTGAATGGAAGAAAGAGATTAATGCAAAGCAGATACTTGAGCAGCATCCTACAGGGATTGAATATAAGCATCTTGTAAAAGGCATGAAAAAGTATGCAGTATTCCACGGTTCAGATAATGAGATATTAAGTTTTACTCCTGTTATAAACTCCCACCACACAGGGAAGATTACAGACAGGACAAAAGAGGCATTTTTAGAAGTGAGCGGCTCTGACCTCCACACTGCAAATTATGTGCTGAACATAATGGCTGCCAGCCTTGCGGACATGGGCGCTGATATCTACTCAATGGAGGTTGTCTATCCTGATAAAACCCTTGTCACTCCTGACCTTTCAGCAAGAAAAATGAAATTCAGCGTTTCCTACATAAACAAGTGGCTCGGCCTGGCTCTTGATGAGAAAAAGCTGAAAAGCCTGCTCGAAAAAATGGGTTATGGCTATGAAAAAGGTCATGCTTTAATTCCCTGCTACAGGCCCGATGTCATACACCCTGTTGACCTGGCAGAGGACATTGCCATTGCATACGGCTATGAGAATTTTAGGCCAGAGCTGTCCACAAAAGGCACAGTGGCAAAAGAGGATGAGTTTGAAAAATTCAGGAAAAAAGTATCCAGCCTGCTGGCCGGCCTCAATCTTCTTGAGCTAAACTCATATCATATTTCAGGAAAAGATATCCAGTTCAGGCTCATGGAATTGAAGGCAGAAGATTATGTTGAACTGGAAAATTCAAAGTCAGAGGAGTACAATATAATGCGGCATTCAATGCTTGCAAACCTCATGCAGGTGCTTAAGGAGAACACGCACAACGAATACCCACAGAACATTTTTGAGTCAGGCTATGTTTTCAGGACAGGGGATTCTGAGACCGGAGTTATTGAAGAAAACAAGGTTGCTGTTGTGCTCTGCGACAGGGATGCTGATTACACAAAGATCCGGCAGGTCCTTGATTACCTGATTGCCTCTCTCGGGCTTGAATGCGCTGTAAAAGAAGCCAGCCACCCGAGCTTCATTGAAGGCAGGTGCGGAAAAGTGGTTTGCGGAAAGACAGAGATAGGGGTAATAGGTGAAGTCAGCCCTAAGGTAATAAGCAATTTCTCTGTTGAGATGCCTGCTGCTGCTTTTGAAATAAGTCTGAGTGCGCTCTTTGGCATGATTGAGAAAGTTTAAATATTGGTTCTGAAATTACTTAGATATGGGGCCTCCAAGAAAAAAACATTATTCTCTTGAGCAGGTGGTTGCGGGCTGCTCTGTTATCGCAGGCCAGATAGCTGAAGTCTACAATAAGCTGGGCTCTGATGAAATAAATATCCTCTATATAAAAAACGGGGGCAGCCTGCCCGGGGAAATCCTGGGGCATATGCTCACAGAAAGGGGCTTTTTTGTCAACCTTTATTCGCCTCATTACGGAAGATATGATGAGAGCGGCTTTGGCGGAAAAATAGAGATAAAAAAAGACCTTAGCCGGCTAGACAAGATAATGATAGCAAAGAGCATAAACAGGGACAACCTGGCTATACACCTTGATGAGCTTGCTGACAAGGGCGAGACCCTTGAGTTTGCAAGAGAGGATATAAAGGGGTATGGGAATATAGATGAAGAAAAGTTCAGCAATTATGTTTTCACTGCTGTGCTCTGCAGGAAGCCTGATTTTGCCGCTCTCCCGGATAACAATCCGTTAAAAGCTTCTCTCAAGTTTTGTGCATATCCTGACGCACCAAACAGATGGCTGACATTCCCATGGGAAAAAGACTCCAAGTTTTACAGGAAGAAGATTGCTAATCTTGTGTATAATGCTCCTGTTTCAGAATTAAGGGAATTTGCAGGGACGCTGGTTAAATAAGCCCTTCTTTCTTCCACTGCACTTCCTTGACTTTTCTCCTGTAATCCGCGTATTTGTCTTCAGGGCTGTATTTTGGAGGCTTGTTCTCTATTGCCTTCCCGCCGCACCCGCATTTCTCAGAAAGAGTGTATTTGCCGCAGCTCTGGCATTTTAGGATGTGTTTCATTTTTCATATGTGGGGCTGAGCTTTTAGCGAATGCCGCACCTGTTTTGTCCTCTGTTTTATTAAAACAGAGTGGCATTTTAGAATATGTTTCATTTTAAATTATTTCTTCTCAGTTCTCTTGAACTCTGCCTGTCCCTTGTGCTTCAGCACATACTCAACTGCAATCTCAGATGCCTGCTTCAGCTTCGGCTCTGCTTCCTTGTAGTCCGGAGCAGTAACAGAAAACCTGTACTTGCCTCCTCCCAGGTATGTGATCCTGACCCCTTTTATTTTCTCTGCGCCTGTTAAGGCGCCTTTAATTGTCTCTATGCCGTTCCCCTCATACGTTGAAAGGCTTGCAACGCCTGAAATCTCAATATCTTTGGGAGTAAACCTCTGCCTAATGAGCTCTTCCATCTGAGGAGCAAATTTTTTGTCTGCAAAATCAGAAACAGAAAGGTGGCCTGCAATGACATCCTCAAAAGCGTGGTGGATATAGCTGTAATCTTTGAAAAGCTTCCCGGAAATCTCGTCATAGAGCTTTTTTGTGTCAATCTTGTTCTGCCTGGCAATATAATCAATTATCGACTCTGCCTTCTGCTCAAGCTTTATCTCATTGACCTTCTGCTTCCTCTGGCTCTCGTTTACCCTCCTCAAAGAAAGGTCAACATGGCCCCTTGCCTCATTGATCCTGAGAACCTTGCAGGCGACTTTCTTGCCTTCCTTTACATAATCCCTTATGTTCCTTATACGGCCTGCAGCAATCTCAGAAATATGTATCATGCCTGAGATGTTGTAATCATCAATCTTCACGAAAACGCTTGAATACTGTATATTCGTAACTGTACACATCACGATTTCAGATTCCTCAGGAAATCCTGTTTTGCTGTAAAACATTTATTCAAGTACCTCTAAGACTCTTGCATCAACCTTTATCTTTCCGCCTGTTGGCTGCGCAATTGGCTTGCCGCACACAAGGCAGTTGACTACAGAAGCTGCTTTCCCGAACACAATCTGCTCGTTCTTGCACTTCCCGCATCTTACTTTGATAAATTTTGAATCCGGTTCTCTCATGAATATCACCAGAGTGAAGAAAACGCGGTTCATTTATAAATATATTGCATAAGGGAAAAATAGAGAATAAAAGGCCGCGGGATATCCGCAACCCAATTTTAAAAAAACCCCTGGTCTTTGTGTTTACTATTCTATTGTAGTTGTAATTTAAATACTTTTTGGTTGTCTGAATGCATTATTCTGTCTAATGGGCTCTTTGTTTTTATCAGCCTTGGCTTTGCGGCGTGCGAATACCCAAATGTTGTTTCCGGATGCACATGGCCGAGCAGGGCCTGGACTGTAGATATGTCTTCATCTGATTCTAAAAGGTGTGTGGTGAATGAGTGCCTGAACATATGCGGGTGGAGATGCCTGCCCAGCCTGGATGATTTTCCTGCTTTCCTGACAATCTCCTGCACAGCCTTTACTGACAGATGAGCACGATTTCTTCCCGGAAAAATATAGCTGTCAGACTGGCCAGCAAGTTCTTTCAATGGCTTTTCCAAGACTTCCGGAATGATAAAAGGCCTGTCTTTCCCTCCTTTGCCCTGCCTTACCCAGCCGACAAGGCCCTCAAAATCAAAATCTGATTTTTTCAGCCGGACAGCCTCCCCCACCCTCAGGCCTGCCCCGTACATTAGGGCAACAATCAGCCAGTGCTTTTTATTGCTGATGGCCTCCAGCACCTGCTTAATCTCCTGCTCTGTCAAAAAATCAGGTTTTTTCACAGGTATTTTGCTGAACCTGATCTTGAGATACATTGCCTTATGCAGGATATCAACCATCATGAAGCGCAGGGCATTATGGGCCACATTGAGAGTGCTCCCGCTCACTCCCTTTTCCTGCATCCTGTATAAAAAAGCCCTTACATCTTTTTTTGAGAATTCCCTTGGAGATTTTTCTTTTGCAAACAGCAGGAATTTCTTCACGTAAATCAGGTATGTTTTGACTGTTTTCCTGCTCATGCCCCTGCGAAGCATCTCTCTCCTCATGTTGTAGATTATATCAACAGCCATTAAATGCCACAACCGGCCTGCCTTAATATGCCCCACCATTAAAAACTCGAAAAAATGCTTCTCCTTGCCGGTTATTTTTACCACTCTGTCATCCAAACACTTTTTCTGCCCCAGATATCCAGAACCAAACCACTAACGCCCCGAATCCCCCAAAACCAGCCTTCTTCGCATATAAAGTGTTAAGTTCAATAAAATTTGAGTTCCTTTTGACTAAAACGAGGGGGTTCCTGTCCTTCGGACATATTGCCTTTTGCTTCGCAAAAGAAATTATTTTTTACTAAGGGGCACACTTTTTTTAACAGAAATACCGCCAGAACATTTTTTAACATCAATCTCGATTCCACTCGACCATGTTAATTTATCAATAAGACTTACAGGTATTGTAATCATATATGATGAACCTATATTTAACAATTTATTGAGTGAATTTTTAGATTTTTTTATAATTAATTCGCCATTATTAATAGATATATCTAACAAATCATTCTTTTGCCATTCTACTTTTCTCATTATGTGTAGAGGAATTGCTATTCTAAAAACCCTCCATCTTATTTGTCTTAATTTCATTTTTCAAGTTTTAACTGATATACAATCTTATTCTTTTCTTCATCGTATAATTTTTTTAAATAACCTGTTTTTGTAAGTTTTTCAAGTGCCTTATGTGTGGACTGCCTATTTAGGAAAATTTCATTCTTTTTCGCAAATGAATGTATCTCATCCATGCTTAGGTTTTGATTCTTCTCAACAAAGAGTAGTATTTTAATATGTTTTTCATTTTTTAATGCTCCAAATTTTTTAGCACTATCTTTCACATTATCTTGATTAACCTTTATTCTTACTTCCATAATATACTAAATAAGTATATCCATATTTAATGATTTGTCTCCACTTTTGCTGACAAGATTTTATATCTTATTGGAAATACCAATAATTATATGGACGTTCCTAATAATGCTCAAATAAAGCGAGATTTTGAAGCTATGCAAAAAATCTCTAAGGCAATCAAGAAAGTCATAGTCAAAATTGGAGATATCTCTATTATTAAGGAAGAATTAGCCCCCGAAGGATTAAAACCTCTTGCCCGTTCAGTAAGTTGGTTAGTGGAACAAATAATGGTTCAAAATATAAGGAAGTATAAAGATGAATTAGGTATTGAAAAAGTTGAAGACCCCCCAAGTAATGTAAGCTTATATGATTGTTCGATCAAGTTTAGAGGAGAATCTAAAATATATTATCTTAATCTTAAAACTAGTAGTGCTGGTGCAAAAAAGACAAAAGATGATATTTCAAAAGCAGATAAATTAATAGAGTTATATCAGAGTGATTCAGATTATACCTTATTTGTTGCTGTTTTAAAAGTGATATTTAAAAATACTCACTTAATATTAAATCACGAAAATAATTTAATAATATTTAATATCGCATGGATTCCTGATATATACTGTAACCCAAGAAACAATAATTTACAATCAAGTGAGTATGACCAAACTCAATTTAGAACTAATCAAGAGTTCCTTCAACAAATAAAGGCACACTATAAAGTGTCTGTTGAGAAAAAAAGAAATCAAGTGAGCCAAACTACTTTAGAATCTTAGAAAGAATATCATTAATTTGTTTTAATAAGTGTGAATTTTCTTCAGATTTACGTGCTAATCGCGTTGCCTCATCAAATTTTTCTGCAATAAGGTCAATATCATTTTGACTAACTTTATTCATATCAGGAACTAATATATTTTCAATATCCTTTGGCTGTAATTTATCTAATCCTCCACCCATAGGACTTATCACTCTTTTGATTAATTCCTTACAAATTGATGAATTTAGAAAAGCTACAAGAAACTTGATAGTATTTTCATCTTTTGTTTTAGGATAAATGCCATGAAAAGTAGTTAAATTAAGACAATTAGAATTATTTAAAATAAATTTTACACCATCTCTGCTAAATGTGCCCGCCCAAATTCTTGCAGGTTCTCGTTTTTCCATTGAATACCAAGGATTTCTTTTTGATGGCAAATATTTATCTGGTATTTTTTGGGCTTCACCATGTTTAATATATTTTAATAGGTTATTAGATGGTTGAGAAAAAACATATAATAAATATGCAGGTTTGTTTGTAATAACAATATTATTAAAATCTGATTCATTGAAAGTATGAAATTTACAGTTTAAAGATTTCTCTAAAACAGGACGCGTGAAGTTTTCTTCAATCCCCCAGTTAGAAAGGTCTGATTTGGATAAAATATAATATTCATTAGCTCCAGTAGCAATTCCTCTACACACTCTTGCATAATTAGACAATTTTACGAGATTATGTTTTGTCTCGTTAAAAGTCTCATTCACTTCAAAATAATTATTCCATTTCTCTTTATAATTTAAATCATGTTGCTTATACTTAAATAATCTAATTGTGGTGGAAGTAGGATTATTATCATGTAATGTATCTAATAATATTTTTTCATCCCACCTACTTAGCTTTATCATTTTAGCTTCTTTAGTTTTAATATCAGAACTGCTTTTAGTCAAAATTGTAATACACGCAGAAGACAAATTATCCTCAAAAATTAAAGAACCGTTATCAAAAGTTATTATTGATTCTACTTCACAATTTTTTTTTATGAAACTTTTCAAATCTACACCATAGTTAAAATTTAAATAATCACTAGGCGTAATAAAGACTAATCTTCCATTCTCTTTGAGCATGGAAATAGCCCTATAAAAAAAGAGTGCATAATAGTTAACTAATCTACTTACTTTAATATAGAGCTCATTTTCTAATTGGGTAATTATTTGGTCTCGTTCACCTACGCCTTGAAACCTAATGTACGGCGGATTAGCAATAATTAAGTCGTATTTTTTTTTATTTTTGAAAAATAGAAAATCTTCATTTAGGTAGTTAACTTTAATTTTTTTATTACGAGAAAGATTTATTCTTGACATAAATAAACAAAGAGGGTCTTTTTCTATAATATCACATTCTATTTGCTTATCATT